>NZ_CP094357.1:2495675-3743512 GCF_014779555.2 Lysobacter capsici | reverse complement strand
TTCGGCGTTCGGGCGTCGTTTGGTCGACGATTACTTCGAACGCACCACGCTCAAGCAGGCCTACGTCAGCGAGAACTATCGCGCGGCGGTGATCCTGATCGAGGCCGAAGGCCGCACTTACCTCGATAAATTCGCGGTGCTCGACGATGCCCAGGGCGAAGGTCTCGGCCGCGCGGTGTGGCAAGTCATGCGCGAGCAGAACCCGAGCGTGTTCTGGCGTTCGCGCCACGGCAATTCGGTCAATCCGTTCTACTACTCCGAATCCGACGGCTGCCTCAAGCAGGAGAAGTGGAAAGTGTTCTGGTACGGCATGGACGGCTTCGACGAGATCGCCGCCTGCGTCGATTACTCCAGCCGCCGCGCACCGACCCTGGAGGACTGAGATGAGCGAGCACGGCGGCAGCGCCTGGGACGCACAGCCGCGGTTGCGCGGCGAGCACGTCGCGCTGGAACCGTTGACGCGCGCCCACGCCGCCGGCCTGCGCGCGGCGCTGGCCGGCGGCGAACTGGCGCGGATCTGGTTCACCAACGTGCCCGCGCCCGACGGCGTCGACGCCTACATCGAATCGGCGCTGGCGATGCAGGCCAAGGGCGTGGCCTGGGCGTTCGCGGTGCTCGACGCGGACGGCGAGGTGGTCGGCAGCACCCGTTACTACGATATGGACGCGAGCGTTCCGCGCGTCCAGATCGGCTATACCTTCTATGCGCCGCGCGTGCAGCGCACCGGGCTCAATACCCAGGCCAAGTTGTTGCTGCTGAGCCATGCGTTCGAGCAGCTGGGCTGCATCAGCGTCGGCTTCGAGACCAGCTGGTTCAACTTGGCCTCGCGCGCGGCGATCGCGCGTCTGGGCGCCAAGCAGGACGGCATCATCCGCAACCACCGCCGCCACGCCGACGGCAGCGCGCGCGACACCGTCGCGTTTTCGATCATCGATGGCGAATGGCCGGCGGTGAAGCGTAATCTTCAATACAAGCTGCAACAGCATGGAGCCGGACAAGATGGCTAAGAGCATAGGCATCGTGGGCGCGCGCGGTCACGTCGGCGCCGACCTGATTCGCCTGATCGCCGCGCATCCGCGGTTCGAGCTGGCATTCGTGTCCTCGCGCGAACTGGCCGGGCAAAAGCTGGCCGATCACATCCCGCAGTACGCGGCCAAGAATCCCGAACTGCGCTACGGCTCGCCGAGCCACGAGGAACTGCCGGGCCTGGGCGCCGACGCGGTGGTGCTGGCGCTGCCCAACGGCAAGGCCGCCGATTGCGTGGCGGCGTTCGACGCGGCCGGCGCCGATCCGGTGCTGATCGATCTGTCGGCGGATTATCGCTTCGACGATCACTGGTACTACGGCCTGCCGGAACTCACCCGCGCTGGCTATCACGGCCAGCGCCGGATCAGCAATCCGGGCTGCTACGCCAGTGCGATGCAGTTGGCGATCGCGCCGCTGCTCAACGTGCTCGAAGGCCCGGTGCAATGCTTCGGCGTGTCGGGGTATTCGGGCGCGGGCACCAGTCCGTCGGACAAGAACGATCCCGAAAAACTGCGCGACAACCTGATGCCGTACGCGCTGACCGGGCATATGCACGAACGCGAAGTCACCCGCCACCTGGGCCATCCGGTCGAGTTCATGCCGCATGTGGCCGCGCATTTTCGCGGGCTGACCATCACCTCCAATCTACACCTGTCGCGGCGTTTCGATCGCGAGGAGCTGGTCGAGCACTATCACCGCCATTACGACGGCGAACCGATGGTGCGGGTGCTGGACGAAGCGCCGTGGGTCAGCGGGATCGCCGGCAAGCATCATGTCGATATCGGCGGCTTCACGATGTCGGAGGACGGGCGCCGGGTAGTGGTGGTGTCGACTCTGGACAATCTGCTCAAGGGCGCGGCGACACAGGCCTTGCAGAATTTGAATGTGGCGTTCGGATTCGATGAGCTGGCCGGGATCGAGATCGATCCGGCCTGAGCGATTTTTGCTGTCGAGTTGATTGCTGTTGCTTTTGCCCCCCTTGGAAAAGGGGGCGAACGACCGCGAAGCGGGCGTGGGGGATTCGCTTTTGCTTTTGCTTGATTCAAAAGAGCACAAGCAAAAGCAAATCCCCCCTAACCCCCCTTTTACAAAGGGGGGAACTGCTGCGCGGCGTGTGGGTGCTGCGCAGGTAAATCGGAAAATCGAGGAAAGTCATGCGTCTGTCGCGTTATCTCTTGCCGACTCTCAAGGAAAACCCCGCCGACGCGCAGATCGCCTCGCATCGCCTGATGCTGCGCGCCGGGCTGATCCGCCAGGAGGCTGCCGGCATCTATTCCTGGCTGCCGGCCGGCCTGCGCGTGCTGCGCAAGATCGAAGCGATCGTGCGCGACGAGATGAACCGCGCCGGCGCGCTCGAGCTGCTGATGCCGACCCTGCAACTGGCCGACCTGTGGCGCGAAAGCGGCCGCTACGACGCCTACGGCCCGGAAATGCTGCGGATCAAGGACCGGCACGAGCGCGAGCTGCTGTACGGGCCGACCAACGAGGACATGATCACCGCGATCTTCCGCAACAACGTCAAGTCGTATCGCGCGCTGCCGATGAACCTGTACCACGTGCAGTGGAAGTTCCGCGACGAACAGCGTCCGCGTTTCGGCGTGATGCGCGGGCGCGAGTTCCTGATGAAGGACGCGTACTCCTTCGACCTGGACGAAGCCGCCGCGCGACGCTCCTATCAGCGCATGTTCGTGGCCTACCTGCGCACCTTCGCGCGCATGGGCATCCGCGCGATCCCGATGCGCGCCGAGACCGGCCCGATCGGCGGCGATCTGTCGCACGAGTTCCTGGTGCTGGCCCAGACCGGCGAATCGGCGGTGTACTGCGACCGCGCCGTGCTCGACCTGCCGATTCCCGCCGCCGACACCGATTACGACGGCGACCTGAGCGGCATCGTCCGGCAATGGACTACGCCGTACGCCGCCACCGAAGACGTCCACGACATCGAGCGTTTCGAACGCGAAGTGCCGGCCGAGCAACGCGTGCAGACCCGCGGCATCGAAGTCGGCCAGGTGTTCTACTTCGGCACCAAGTATTCCGCGCCGATGAAGGCGTTGGTGACCACGCCCGAAGGCGAGGAACGGCCGATCCACGGCGGCTCCTACGGCATCGGCGTGTCGCGCCTGCTCGGCGCGATCATCGAGGCGAGTCATGACGAGGCCGGCATCGTCTGGCCCGACGCAGTGGCGCCGTTCAATGTCGGCATCGTCAATCTCGATCCCAGCGACCCGACGATCGATCAAGTCTGCGCCGATCTCGTGACCGGCCTGCAGGCGCACGGCCTCGACGCACTCCACGACGACGCCGACGAGCGCGCCGGGGTCAAGTTCGCGCGCATGGACCTGATCGGCCTGCCGTGGCAAATCGTGGTCGGCAAGCGCGGCCTGAGCCGCGGCGTGGTCGAACTCAAGCGCCGCGCCGGCGGCGAACGCCTGGAGCTGTCGCCGGCCGATGCCTTGGCCCATGTCCTTACGCCTGCGGCGTAAGGAAAAACGAGTGTAGAGGAGTGAGGAGCGAGTAAAGGCCAACCCGACGCGACCGCTCTTGCTCACTCTTCACTCCTGTGAATTATTTTCTCCTCCTCCCGAGCACGCCCCCATGTCCGATCTGCTTTGGCAAAAACCCGGCGTCAAGGTCGACGCGCGCATCCAGAATTTCCTCGCCGGCGCGGACGTGATTCTCGACCGCGAATTCTTCCTGTTCGACATCCAGGCCAGCCGCGCGCATGCGCAGGGCCTGCAGCAGATCGGCATTCTGACCAGCGAGGAACTCGACGGCCTGTCGCGGGAACTGGACGTGCTGGCCGACGATTTCACTGCCGGCCGCTTCGTGCTCGATGAACGTTTCGAGGACGGCCATTCGGCGATCGAAGGCCGCTTGATCGAACGCTTGGGCGACGCCGGCCGCAAGATCCACACCGGTCGCAGCCGCAACGACCAGATCCTGGTTGCGACGCGCCTGTGGTTGAAGGATCGTCTGGGCAAGCTGTACGCGCTGTGCCGCGAAACCGCCGAAGTCGCGCTGGCCCGCGCCGATGCCGAACGCGCGCTGCCGCTGCCGGGTTATACCCATCTGCAGCGCGCGGTCGTGTCCAGCGCCGGCATGTGGTGGGCGGCCTGGGCCGAAGGCTTCATCGACAATGCGGTGCGCGCGCGCCAGACCTTGGATTGGGTCGACGCGAATCCGCTCGGCAGCGCCGCCGGTTACGGCGTCAATCTGCCGTTGGCGCGCGATCACACCACCGCCGCGCTCGGCTTCGGCCGCATGCAGGTGTCGGCGGCGTATGCGCAGTTGTCGCGCGGCAAGTTCGAACTCGGCGCGATCGACGCGCTGTCGACCGCGGTGCTCGACCTGCGCCGGCTGGCCTGGGACCTGAGCCTGTTCACCAGCGCCGAGTTCGGCTTCGTCGCCTTGCCGGCCGAGTACACCACCGGCAGTTCGATCATGCCGAACAAGCGCAACCCCGACGTGATCGAGCTGATGCGCGCCAGTTACGCCAGCATCGCCGCCGGCCGCAGCGAGATCGAGCATCTGCTGTCGCTGCCGTCGGGCTATCACCGCGATCTGCAATTCTCCAAGGGCGCGATCTTCCACGCCTTCGGCCGCGGCCTGGGCGCGCTGGAACTGCTGCCGGATCTGCTGCGCAACCTGGAATGGAAGCCGGAAAAGCTGCGCGCCGCGCTCGATCCGTCGATGTACTCGACCGATCTCGCCGTCGACCTCGCGCGCCAGGGCCTGCCGTTCCGCGAGGCCTACAAGCAGGCCGCCGATCCGGCGCGCTGGGCGCAGGGCGATCCCGAAGCCAGTCTGGCCGCGCGCGTGTCGCCCGGCGCGGCCGCCGATCTGCGCCTGGACGAGTTGCAACGACGCTTGCGGGACCTGACATGACAGGCGCCGATATGCATAGCGCGGCAGCGGACTTTCCGGCGCAACCGTTGCCCGCCTGGCGCCGCGCCGTGCTCAAGGTCGGCAGCAGTCTGCTCGCGGGTTTCGCCGACCAAAGCGGCGGTGGCCTCGATCCGCGTTACGCCGCCGGGCTGGCGCGCTTCATCGCCGATGCGCGTGCGCAGCAGCGCGAAGTGGTGCTGGTGTCGTCCGGCGCGGTCGCGGCCGGACGCAGCCGCATCGAGGCCGGCGGCAACGGCATCGTGCTGCGGCAGGCGCTGGCCTCGCTCGGCCAGGCTTCGTTGATCGCGTTCTGGCAGGGCCTGTCGCCGGTGCCGGTCGCGCAGGTGCTGCTGACCCACGACGATCTGCGCAACCGCCGCCGTTATCTCAACGCGCGCGCCTCGCTGCGTGAGCTGCTGCGACTGGGCGCGCTGCCGGTCATCAACGAAAACGACACCGTCGCGGTCGATGAGCTCAAGCTCGGCGACAACGACAACCTCGCCGCCGCGGTGGCCTCGCTGGTCGATGCCGATCTGCTGCTGATCGCGACCGACATCGGCGGCCTCTACAGCGGCCACCCGCAGCGCGATCCGAATGCGCGGCCGATTTCGCAGGTCGCCGCGGTCACGCCCGAATTGCTGCTCGCCGCCAGCGGCGGCGCCGGCGCGCTCGGCACCGGCGGCATGCGCACCAAGCTCGAAGCCGCGGCGAAAGCCGCGACCGCCGGCGTCGCGACCGCGCTGTTCTGCGGTCGCGATGCGCAGGTGGTGGCCGCGCTCAGCGAGGGCCGCTTGCACGGCACTCTGGTCGCCGCGCGCACCGATCGCCTGCGCGCGCGCAAGCAATGGCTGCGGCATGCGCCGGCCAACGGTTGTTTGCGCATCGATGCGGGCGCGATCGCGGCGCTGCACGAGCGCGGCGCATCGCTGCTGCCGGGCGGCGTGGTCGCGGTCGAAGGCGAATTCCGCCGCGGCGACGTGGTGGAACTGCGCGCGCTGGGCGAGGGCAGCGCGGTACTGGCGCGCGGCCTGGTGCAATACAACTCGGTCGAGGTCGGCCGCCTCAAGGGCCGCCACAGCCGCGATATCGAAGCCTTGATTGGGTTTCGCTACGGCGAATCGCTGGTCCATCGCGACGATCTGGTGCTGCTCGAACGCGCGGACGCGGCGGCGGCTTCGCCCGGACCGACCCAACCCTTCGACGACGACGCATCCGATGCTCGGATCGGACCGTCACAGGAGCTGTCGCAATGAGCGGCTACGTACGAGCGTTGGCGGAACAGGCGCGCGCAGCCTCGGCGGTGTTGGCGTCGGTGGACGGCGCCACGCGCCGCCGCCTGATCGAGGCGATGGCCGCGCAGCTCGACGCCTCGAGCGAACGCGTGCTCGCGGCCAACGCCGAGGACCTGCGTCGCGGCGTCGAAGCGAAGCTCAGCGACGCGATGCTGGACCGGCTCAAGCTCGACCCGGCGCGACTGGGCGCGATCGCCAACGCCCTGCGCGAAGTGGCCGCGCAGGCCGATCCGCTCGGCGAGGTGACCCGGCGCGAACAACGGCCGAACGGCCTGGTGATCGAACGCCAGCGTGTGCCGCTGGGCCTGATCGCGATGATTTACGAAGCCCGCCCCAACGTCACCGCCGACGCCGCGGCGCTGTGCCTGAAGGCCGGCAACGCGGTGTTGTTGCGCGGCGGCTCCGAGGCGCGCGCGAGCAACGCCGCGATCGCCGCCTGCCTGCATGCGGCCTTGCGCGAACACGGCTTGCCCGAAGCGGCGGTATCGTTGATCGAAGACACCGCGCGCGAGCACGTGCTCGAACTGTTGCAGTTGTCGGACCTGATCGACCTGGCGATTCCGCGCGGCGGCGAAAGCCTGATCCGTTTCGTCGCCGAGCATGCACGGGTGCCGGTGATCAAGCACTACAAGGGCGTGTGTCATCTGTATGTGGACCGCGCCGCCGATCCCGAACTGGCCTTGAACCTGCTGGTCGACGGCAAGGCCTCGCGTCCGGGCGTGTGCAACGCACTGGAAACGCTGCTGGTGCATCGCGATATCGCCGGGACCTTCGTGCCGCGCGCATTGACGGCGCTGGCCGCGCGTGGCGTCGAGGTTCGCGGTTGCGAACGCACGCGCGCGCTCGCGGGCGCGGCGTCCGCCGGAATCGGCGCGGCCGACGAAGCCGACTACGCCGCCGAATACCTGGACCTGATCATCGCCGTGCGCGTGGTCGACGATATGGAGCAAGCGCTGGCGCACATCGCCCGTTTCGGTTCCGACCACACCGAAGTCATCGCCACCGCCGACGCCGCCACCGCCGAAACCTTCGTGCGCCGCACCCGCAGCTCGGCGGTGATGGTCAACGCCTCGTCGCGTTTCAACGACGGCGGCCAGCTCGGCCTCGGCGCCGAGATCGGCATCTCGACCACGCGCCTGCACGCCTACGGGCCGATGGGCGTGGAATCGCTGACCATCGAACGCTTCGTCGTGCGCGGGGAAGGGCAGGTGCGGCATGCGGAATCGTTGACGGGTCGCGATTGAACAACGGCGGGGCCGTTTCCACCCGCGACTTCGGTTCCCCAATCCACGGCGCCGCCCACGGAGTCGTCATCCCCGCGAAAGCGGGGATCCAGAGACTTCAGCGCGTTGTCGCGACAATCCCATCGACGACGTTCAGCCGTGCCTGCCACGAGGCCAAACGTCCCGCGAACTCACATCGAGCCTAATTCGGGCCATGATCAGTCGAGCCCCGTCACTGGCGGGGCTCTTTCGTTTCCACGACTGCAGTACATCCCAGGCGCGGAACGATCCTCGAATTCACCGAGAGCATTTATCTCCTTGCAGTTCGGTTGAATACGCAACCGGCCGAAGGCACTGGTTTCTACGTGGGTCCACAGTCCGCATGGACATCACTCGCGGGTTGCGTCATCTAGAGAGCCGTGGGCGGCCCACACAGTAGCGGCGATGCGCACTGCCGCATCACAGGCTCATCGGACGGCTCAGTCACTCGATAGGGAAGCAACATGCAAGCAGTATTCCAGTCCAACAGGCGCGAAAAATTCGCTTCCGATGCTCGTATCCGACGCGGCCCAATCGTCTGCCTCGTATCAGCACTATTGGCCCTGGCCGGATGCGCCACGGCGCCGAACGTCGAGCAGATTCCGCCGTTTCGCCAAGGCGTGGTGATCGCGGATCAACAAACCACGCAGGCGTTCGTGGAGATCAATTCGTTCCTGCGCGAGCGGCAGATCGACCGGGTGATGCTGCAGCCGTCGATCAGCGAAACCCAGATCGTCACGGTGCTGGCGCCGGAAGACGTCGAGAAATGGCATCGCGCCTTCGGACTCATGGACAAGTACGCGCAATCCGTACAGGCCCTGCTGGATCCGAAGATCAGGGCGGGCGTGGAGCAGGAACTCGCCGGTCTGGGAGCGGCGATCGGCACAGTCGGGGACGATCAGCTTCCCAGCGGCGTCGCGGCGGGCTTTTCGACGCTGGGCGGCCTGCTGGTGCAGATCAAGACGCAGCGCGATGCGATGGCGGCGATACGCAAGGCCGACCCCGGCGTCCAGGCGGTATTCAAGACCATGATGGCCGCCATCGGCGAAGACAAGGACGATGCGATTCGCGGCACGGTTCGAAGTTCCTGGCAGGTGGTCCTGGCCGGCAAGTCCGCGCAGTTCCTTCGCGCCACCAGCGAGGCCGACAAGCGCGCGATCAGCCTGAGTTTCATCGCCACGCTCGATCAGCGCGATGCGCGCGACCTTTCGCTGGTTTCGTTGCGCCGATCCCTCGGTCTGCTGGCCGACGCGCACGCGGAGCTCGCGGCCGGGCGGGCCAAGGGGGCGCGCGATCTGCTCGCCCTCTTGCGGGACGAGCATGCGCGATGGGCCGATCGGCAGGAACAGATCGAGAAAGCGCGCCGCGAAGAAGCGGCCGAGCATGAGGGGGAATCGTGATGAACGACACCGCAACCACCGCGCCGCGGATCAACGCAGGCGTTAAGGACCTGCATAAGGCGCTGATCGCGCAGCAGCAGGCGTTGGTCGATCGCCTGAGCCGGGTGCGATCCTCGGACGAGGCCGATGCCCTGGTTCGCGAAATGCACGAGATCAACTTCCGCGTGATGACCTGCGGCAGCCTGTTGTTCAAGCAGACCAGCGCGCAGATCGATACGCAGGTGGAAAGCGTGATCGACGCGACCGGCGATCTGGAATCGGCTATCGCATCCGCGACCAGGATCGCCGCGGTGATCAAGGCGGCCAGCAAGTTCCTGGGCCTGGTCGACAAGGTGCTGGACAAGATCAAGCTGGCCTGAACTCGCGGCAAAGGGCGATGCGCCGCATCCGGCATCCGCGCCAGGCCCGCGTCGATGCTTCGGCTTTCGCTCGAATTTCGCCCGCGTGTCCCGCGGGCGTTTTCTTGTGCTTGTTTCAGATGCGTCGCGTCGCGCGCGAGAAGCCGTCATCGCCTCGCCCGGCATGCGCCGGTAGCAGGCTGCGGAAGACGCATTCGCTGCACTCGCCACGGACCACCTCGTGGGCGCGGCCGCCGCCATCGCCGCGGCGGCCGTCGTCGGCGGCGCCCGAACACGCCGAGGTTCACGCATCGACCCCCGCGGCGTTGGATGAGGGTGCGTGCGACCGCAGGCGTCGATCGTGGGATTCGCGCTTTCGCCGCCCGCATCGTCGCCAGCCACCCGCGCCGTCGCGCGGTCCGCCCTTCGCATCAACGCCATCTCGCAGGAGAGCGCCATGAACCGGATCATCTCGCCACAGGCGTGGAAGCTGATAGCGAAAACGCTTGGCGTGGATGAGGCCTGTCTGAAAGCAGTCGCGGAGGTCGAATCGTCCGGCGGCGGCTTCATGCGCTCGCCTTCGCAACTGCCCAAGATCCTTTTCGAAGGCCACGTGTTCCATCGCCGGACGAAGGGGCGTTTCGGCGCCAGCCATCCCGGGCTGAGCTACCCGCGCTGGGACCGGAGCAAGTACTCCGGTTCGATGGCGGGCGAATGGAAGCGGCTCGACGCCGCCAGCGCGCTCGACCGCGTCGCCGCGCTGGAGTCCGCGAGCTGGGGCGCGTTCCAGATCATGGGTTTCAACTACGCCGCTTGCGGATTCGACGATGTCGATGCCTTCGTCGCCGCGCACAAGGAAAGCGCGGACGCCCAGTTGGCCGCTTTCGCCCACTTCATCTCGCGGCCGAAGTTCCTCGATGCATTGCGGGGGCGAAACTGGAAAGGCTTCGCGGCGGCGTACAACGGACCGGAGTTTGCGAAGAATCGCTACGACACCAAGCTCGCGACGGCCTATGCGCGGTTCGCCGCGCAGAGCCAATGACCGGATCGTCGTGCTTGCCGGGATGTCTGGGGATTGGGCTTCAAGGATTCGCGCGGAGAACGATCATGTCGACCAGGGTATCGAATCAGCTTGCCGTCGTTCCTGTGTTGGCGCTGACGCTGCTGTGCGCAAGCTTTCAACCGGCGCACGCACGCGATGCCGAAGCGCCCGACGTCACGACATCCGCCGACGCGGTTCCCACCGCTCCGGCAAGCGCAAGCGCGGGCAACCCCGCGACAAAGCCGATCGTGGCCCCGAAAGTGACCACCGTGAATGAAATCATCCAGCTCAACGACATCGCCAAGGTCACGGTCGCGAACTTGAAAGAGTGGTCGGCCACGCACGACCCGGCCAAGCTCGTTCCTTTCATCGACGGCAGGGCGATTCGCGGCAACTACCCGGAGGAAATCCACCCGCATGACGGCCGTCTCTATTTCCATCTGAAGATCACCGCCGCGAACACGGAGCTGTGGACGGATCTGCTCGGCGCGCCGGACAGCATCCAGCGGCCGGTGAGGTTCAGCGTCGGCCTGGAGGATCACTCACCGTTCGACAGCGTCTACGACGAGGGCCATCGGGTCCAGATGATGGTCGTCCCTCCCGTGTCCGGCGCGACCGCGACCATCGTCGCCTTGCTCACCCTCGTGCTGTTCGTCCGGCTGGCGCGCAAGACCAGCATCATTCGCGACCCGGGCCCGGATCCGGCCGACGGACGAGCCAAGGCCTATAACCTGGGCCGCACCCAGATGGCCTTCTGGTTTTTTCTTATCTACGTTTCCTACCTGGTGATCTGGCTGGTCACCGACAGGCTCGACACGATCACGCCATCGCTGCTCGGATTGATGGGAATCAGCGCCGGCACCGCGCTGAGCGAAGCGCTGATCGATTCCAGCAAGGACACCGCGCGCTCGGAACAACGACGGGAGCTGTCGGCGGAACGGCAGGCGCTCGGGCAGAGCGTCGCCGACTTGCAGTCCAGGCGCGCCGGGCTGGACTCGGCGACCGCGAGCTCGTCCGACGACCGGGTCAATCGGGACAGCCTCGACCAGCAGATCCAGCAGGGCCGAATGCGGCTCGCCCAGACAGACCAGCAGTTCTCATCGCTCGAGTCGACAAAGTCGGCGCGCGCGACACGCGGGTTTCTTCGCGATGTGATGGCCGATCGCCATGGTTATTCCTTCCATCGCTTCCAGATCTTCGCCTGGACGATCGTGCTCGGAATCATGTTCATGTCGTCCGTCTACAACAGTCTGGCCATGCCGGAATTCAGCGCCACGCTGTTGGGACTGATGGGCCTGAGTTCGGGCACCTATATCGGATTCAAGTTTCCCGAGAAACAGGACTAGCGGTCGGGCCGCAGGCCGGCTCTTGACCGCGATGAGGCCCCGTCGGCTGCGAACCTAAGCCGATGCATGCCGTGTGGATTCCGCTCGGTCGGCCACGGAGCCGGGCATCGTTCGATCTCTTTCGGACGACTGCATCCGTTGCGATTTCACATCGGCGCGGCCGCGACGTTTAACCAGGGAGCGGCGCAAGCTGGCGAAGGGGGCGAGGCTGCCGCCACGTCGGCGTGCGACCGAGCGCGAGGATCCAAACCTTGCGAAACATCACCTCGGGCCACGGCGCGATCGCGCGCCATGCATGTCGATACCGACATGGCCGCATGAATATTTCGGGGAATTCACACCGGTGCGCGGCGCCTCTTGCGCCGCAAGCGAGCCGCGCGCTCATTTATCACGAAGGAGAATGTAATGGGATGGGAAAACGTTTATCCGAGCAACGCCAAGGGAAAGACTCCCTTGCGCAACTTCAGCATCCAGGTCCTGGTGTACGACCAGCTCAGGCGGGTTCAGGACATCCCCGCGGATCAGTGGACGGCGCAGATCAACACCGTGCAGAAAACCCTTCAGCAGCCCTATATGAGCAACTTGCAGAAGTGCGCGAAGTGCGTCGCTTTGGTCTGGGGCGTGTACGGTCAAATGCATAGCGAAAAGGAGTCGATGGGCGAGCTGGTCAAGGCGATGACTGCCTTCGTACCGACCTCGGGCCCGGCCAGCGTGGGCGACTTGATCTCGATGGCGGCGGAAGTCGCCAAGGATTACATCGGAAGCTACCGCAACGCGGTCAACGAGAAGATCCAGCCCCGCGCGCTGTCGCAGGAGCAGTTGGCGATCCTGGGAATGCTGAATCCCGCGTCATGGAAGCAGGACGAAACCCTCGCGCAGTGGGCGGAGCAGTTGCTGGATATCGGCGAGTACGGAATACGCTTCGTGCAGACCGGAAATAACGCGGGCAACATCGACCAGGTCAATGTCGATGCGATGGAGGAATACGTGCGGGTCGTGCGTCCGATGCTTTACCTGTATCGCCAGAAATACGACACGCTCAGGTTGACCTCAGTCCCGTAGCGCTGGCTTGGTTGGGTAGAAGCGAAACCTGCAAAAGGCTCAGGTTCATTGCCTGCTTCAGGACTCGGTTTTGTTCTGGAGCCAGGCTTGGATGCTTTCGGCATCGGTTCCATCGGCAAGCCTGGACGCCGCGCAACCGCATTGGGCAGCACGAGACGTTCTGGAGATCCGGTTCGCGGATCAGCAGACCGCGGCCGCCCGCGGCGAATGCAATGGGCGGCAGCGGTGGGCTTATTTCGAGTCGTGCGCGGGAACCTTGGAAATCATGACAGTCAGCGTGCGGATCGGTTCGCCGCCAAGCAAACGGCGGCGCTACGGCTCGTTCCGTTCGGGATCGCGTTGCACGGCGGGCCGAGCGTTGCCGACGACCTCGACACCCAGCACACGTTTGAAATCGTGAGGCGTCAGGATGTCTCCGGAGGGTTGCATGGAGCATCGGCCGCATGGGCCTTGCTCGCTGCCGACGCAGCTTCCCGAGCATTGGTAAATCGTCGAACCGGTGGGCTCTTGCTTGGTCGCCTTGCAGGGATTGGACCCGCTGGGCCTACAGGCTCCGCTGCAGCCGCAAGCGAGCGTCTGCACAGAGTTGTCGCGAGCGACGATCGTGAGCCCTTGCAGTTTTCCCGACGCATCCAGCTTCTCATTGAACTTGACGCCCGCGGGAATTCGAATCGCCTTGACGACTTGCGGCGCCTTGCCCGATACGGCCGCGGCCGGACGCTCGGGTTTTGACGAGGCTCCGGGCCTGTGCGCGGGGGACGCCTGCGTGTCGCAGCCGAGCAGCGCGATTGCCATCAATATCGACATCCATATTCGAGTCATGACCGTCTCTCGCCTGGGAAGACATGTATTTCTACGAAGATCGGCGTGAGCATCGGACACGGAGGCGGCTCGGGTGAGGCTCATGCGCGCTGCAGCCTGACATCGCCGCAACGGCCGTCGTCGCGCCGTGCCGTGTTCAAGGGCCAGCCAGTCGTGTTTCCCCGAGGTCGCACCGTCTCCAGGCGGTTTCGCTCCGCCTGCGGCCGGTTCCGTCGCATCGGCCCATCGCCGTTACCCCGATTCGCGTGTTCGCGTCGCCGCCATGCGACCATTTGGCCCGTTCGCTCATCCATGGCAATACGGCCGCCCTTCGCGGCCAGGGGAGAAAGGGATGCTTCGCGCTGTCGCGGTTTGTCTTGTAGTGCTGTCGTTGCTGTCCAGCCCGGCGTTCGCCGCCCCCGACTATCCATTCCCCGCCACCGCGATCGACAACCGCGCCGAGCTGGATCGGGCCATGCCCAAGCTCGCCGGCCAGGTCCTCGCCGATTACGCCGATGCCGATCGGGTCCGCTATCTGGGCAACGCCGCGCGCTTGCAGATCGTCGCCGGGCAGTACCCGCAGGCGCTGGCGTCGATCGAGGAACTACGGCGATTGTCGCCGCTCGGCGGGCCGCCGCAGCAGCGCGCGACGATGGCGCAGTACGAGATCTACGCGGCCAGCAAGCAGTTGCAGGCGCGCGAACGGGTCGATTTCGACAGTGCGTTCCGGCGCAGTTTCCAGGCGGCGTTCGGGTCGATGGACGATCGCGCCGCGGCCATCGCGATGCGCGGGTTCGGCGGCGATCAGTTCGATCTGGCCTCGCAGCAGCAGGCGGTGGACGCCGCGCTGTCGGCGCAGAAGGACAAGCCGCGCATCGATCAGGCGGCCGCGCTGGCGCTGGTTCGCCTCTACATGATCGCCACGGTCTACGGCGACTTCAAAGCGCAGGCCGCCGACCTGCTGGCGGCCGACGATGCGCGGCGTTACCTGATCCAGCGCGATGTGGCGGTGCGCACGCCCGAGGGCGCGACCGTGTGCGCGCTGATCGTGCGCCAGCGCGAGGCGCCGGCCAGGCTTCCCACGCTGCTCAACTTCACCATCTACGCCAATGCGTCGACCATGCTCAACGAAGCGCGGCGCAGTGCGTCGAACGGCTATGCGGGCGTGACCGGGCTCAGCCGCGGCAAGGGCTGCAGTCCCGATACGCCGGTGCCGTATGAGCACGACGGCGCCGATGCGGCGGCGTTGATCGACTGGATCGCCGCGCAGGACTGGAGCGACGGTCGGGTCGGCATGTTCGGCGGCAGCTACGAGGGCTTTACTCAATGGGCCACGGCCAAGCACCGGCCGAAGGCGCTCAAGGCGATGATGCCGTCGGTGACCGGCGCGCCCGGGATCGACGTGCCGATGGAGGGCGGCATCTTCTACGGCTTCCAGCATTACTGGCCGTTCTATGTCGCCAACAACAAAACCTTGGACAATGCGCCGTACGAGGACAACGCGCGTTGGCGGCGCATGTTCCGGCAGTGGTATGTGGAGGGCGGTGCGTATCGCGAACGCGACAAGCTCGACGGAACCACCAACGTGTTGTATCGGCGCTGGCTCGATCATCCCGATTACGACGCCTATTGGCAGAGCATGATTCCGTATCGCCAGGAGTACGGCGCGATCGATATCCCGGTGCTGACCACCACCGGCTATTTCGACGGCGCCCAGATCGGCGCGCTGCATCATCTGCGCGAACACTATTGCTATCGGCCCAAGGCCGAGCATTACCTGGTGGTCGGCCCGTACGATCATTTCAGCGGCCAGCGCGGCACCGTGGTGGCCGGCAACAGCGTGCGCGGTTACACCGTCGACCCGGTCGCGCATATCGACATCGGTCAGTTGCGCTACCAGTGGTTCGATTACGTGTTCAAGGGCGCGCCCAAGCCGGCGTTGCTGAAGGACCGGATCAACTACGAGGTGATGGGCGCGAATGTGTGGAAGCATGCGCCGTCGCTGGCGGCGATGGGGCCGCGCAGGTTGCGCCTGCATTTCGGCGCGGCGCGCGAGGACGGCACTTGGGTGCTCAGCGAGAAGCAGTCCAAGGGCGTGGCGCCGATCGTGCAGACCTTGAATCTGGCCGATCGCGGCGATGTCGATCGGATCAGTCCGGGCGGCAATGCGGTCGACACGGTCATCGACACGGTCGGCAGCGTGGTGCTGGTCAGCGAACCGTTCGCGCAGGCGGTGGAATACAGCGGTTTGTTCGGTGGGCATCTGGAGCTCAAGACCAACAAGCGCGATCTCGACCTGCACGTGGATCTGTACGAACTCACCGCGAAAGGCGAGTACGTCGAGTTGGCGCGGTATCAGTCGCGACTGAGTTATCAGGGGCATCCCGAGTACCGCCGCCTGCTCACGCCGGGCCGACGCGAGCGTTTCGATTTCAGCGCGGGACGGCTGGGCAGCCGTCAGTTCCAGCCCGGCAGCCGGGTCGTGGCGCTGCTGTGGCCGGGCAAGTCGCCGCAGGACCAGATCAATTACGGCAGCGGCAAGGATGTCAGCGATGAGACGCTGGCGGATGCGGGGGAGCCGTTGCGGATCGAGTGGTTGGGTGGGAGTTGGTTGGAGGTGCCGCTGGCGAAGTAGCGGTTGATGCGGCGCTGCGGCTGTGGCGGGCCACGGCCGTGGAGTGATGCGATAGGCGATGGTGTAAATCGCGCCGCTCCGGGGGCGGAAGAGCGGGGTGGGTTTGTCGCTTCTTCGGTTGGTCTGGTGGTTGGATTTATGTTCAGTCCCGTGGCTTGAACTCCACCGGCACGATCACCACCGCCGCGATCGCCTTGCCGTTGCGCACCGCCGGCGCGAAACGCCAGGTGCGCACGGTGTTGACCGCGGCGCGGTCGAGGTCGCGATGGCCGCTGCGCTTGAGCAGGTCGACCCGGAGCGCGCGGCCGTCGGCCGAGACCTGCACCTTCAATTTCACCAGGCCGCCTTCGCGATGGCGCTGGGCTTCCAGCGGGTACGGCGGTTTCGGGCTGAATCCCGGTAGCGGGCGCGGTTTGGCGTTGGTGGCCAGCGGCTTGGCGTTCGCGCGGGTTTTGGTGCGCGAGCGCTCGGCGTCGGCGCGCTCGGCTTCAGCCTTTTCCACCGCCGCAGCGATCGCCCTGGCGAGCTTGATCGGTTCGTCGGACAGGCGCGTCATCATCGCCTGGGTCTGCTCGGCGAGTTGTTCGGCGCTCAATGCGGGCCGGTCCATGCCGGGCGTGCCTTCGATGCTTTGCAGCGGCGAACTGCTTTCCATCTGTCGATACGCCTGCGACACCAGCAACAGCACGCCGACCACCAGCGTGATCGTGGCCAACGCCAGCACCACCATCCAGCCGTTGCCGGGCGCGGCCTGGCGGGTGAAGCGCGGCATCGGCGCGGTCGGCGGGAACGGCTGCGCGGGCAGGGTGGGCGTGACCGCGGTGACCGACAGCGGCACCGCGTGGTTGGGGTCCATGTGCAGCACGCTGACGCGGCCGGCGTTGAGCGCGCGGGCGACCTGCGCGTCGGCGCCGAGCCCGCGCGCGACTTCGTCCAGGCCGACTTCGCGTTGTTGCCCGCGCCGTTCGCTGCTCTTGGCGGCGAAGCGCCAGCGGTTGTACTCGGCCCAGATCAGCAGCAACGCGACCACCACGCCGGCGGTGGCGGGCAGGGCGAGCATCAGGAACGGGTCGACTTCGTGCTTGCGCAGGTACAACTCGGAGGCGACGCTGCGGATGCCGAGCAGCCACATCACCAGGGTCACCACCGGCGTCCACAGATACAGGTACGCCAGCCAGAACGCGCCGGTGATCACGCCCCACATCGTGCGCGGCAACGCGCGCTGCGCGCCGGGTTTCTGGATCAGGCGCGAGTCGTGCTTGTGCGCGTTCGGAGGCATCTTGACCGGGCGGCCGGAGCCGCCTGCGCCGGCGGCGTTGCGAATATCCGTATTCATTTGATCCGTACTCATCGGATGCCCCGATCCGGGCTGACCCAAGTCGCGCGGGTGCCGCGGCGCTTGAGCAGCGCCTTGGGCACGGCGGTGACCGTGGTCGCGAAGCTCAACAGCCAGTACGCCATCGGGTACCAGATCATCCAGTAGTAATTGCGCCCGACCCCGGTTTCGTAGCGGCGGTCGATGATGATGCTGGCGGCGAACTGCAGCAGGCAGATCAGCGCCAGGATCACGCCGTGCCACGACGGCAACAGCGTGGTCACGCGCAACTGCACCGGCAGTTCGACGAACAGGCCGATGGCCCACAGCGCGATGATGAAGGCCATGGTGTAGGCCCAGATCACGCTGAGCACATACTCGGCCAGCACCGCCCACATCCGTCGCTTGCGCCACGAGAACAGATCGCGGGTGTGGCGCATCAGCACTTCGACGCCGCCCTGGGCCCAGCGCAGGCGCTGTTTCCACAGGCCCTTCAGGGTTTCGGGCATCAGGATGAAGCACATCGCATTGGGTTCGTAGCGGATGTCCCAATGGTCCATCTGCAGGCGCCAGCTGATGTCGATGTCCTCGGTGACCATGCTGTCGGACCAGTAACCGATCCGGTGCAGGGCGCTGCGTCGGAACGCGCAGATCACTCCGGACACGGTGAAGATGCGGCCGTACACGCGCTGCGCGCGCTTGATCATGCCGATGATCGAGGAGAACTCGCCGACCTGCAGGCGGCCGAGCAAGGTCGAACGGTTGCGGATGCGCGGGTTGCCGGTGACCGCGCCGACCCGCGCGCCCTGGCACAGATGCCAGACCATCCAGTGGGTCGCGTACTCGTCGAGCAACGCGTCGCCGTCGATGCAGACCAGATACTCCGAACGCGCGGCCAGCGCGCCCATGCGCATCGCGTTGGCCTTGCCGAGGTTGCGGTCCAGATGGACCACGCGCAGTTGCGGATGCTGGGCGGCGAGACGATTGAGCTTGTCGCCGGTGTCGTCGCGGCTGCCGTCGTTGATCGCGATCACTTCGAATTGCGGATAGCGCTGGGCCAGCGCGGCGGCGATGGTTTCGTGGACGTGGTCGCCTTCGTTGTGGCACGGGATCAGGATCGACACGAACGGCGCGTCGTCCATCGCCGGCGGCGTGGTCCGCGGCAGCGACCCGCGTTCGCGGCGGAAGTAGTAGTACAGCCCGCCGGAAATCCAGAAGAACGACATCACGATCGGGTAGAAGAACGCGAACTGGAACAGCAAGGCGAGCAGCGGGCTGGCGGCTTGATTCATGACGGTCTCGGGACGATCGATCCGATGCGCTGGGCGGCGGGGCGCCGCTCAGCGCTCGAGGTAAGGGAAGCCGCGCGCGGACATGATTTCGCGCGCGTCGCGGGTCGAGGGCTGATCGTCGATGAAGTTGTCCGGGTACCAGGCCAGGTGGCGCGCGCCGTCGGCCTGCAGGCGATGCGCCATGGCCTTCAGGCGCGCGGCGGGGATCGGCTTGTCGCGCTGGCGCCAGTCGACCGTCTGCAATTCGAAGATGGTGCGCGCCAGGCCGCGCGGCGACTTTTTGACCTGCGCGACCAGATGATCCATCCATGCCTGCGGATCGCGGCTGTTCTCCATCCACGGCATCGCCATCACCGCGGTGTAGTCGTAGGCGCGGTTGAACGCGGCCAGGTCCTGGGCGAACCAGGCCTCGCTGTTGGGATCGAGCACGGGCGCGGCGAACAGGTTGCGCACGGTGATCAGCTTCGGCCGCCACTTGCCGGCGGCGCGCGCGAGTTCCTGGGTGAAGCCGATCAGCGCGGCGGTGCGCGCGGCCGGATCGGCCGGCGCCTGGCCGCGCAGTTCGTCCTCGCGCAGCAAGGCGTCGTCGTGGAACAGCGGGCCTTCGGTGTAACCGCTGATCGCCAGGTCTTCGTAGATGTCGGCGACGATGCGGCGGGTGTCGGGCTCGAACGGATTGAGGCGGAAGGTTTCCTTCGGATTGCTGGCCTTGATCGCCAGACGATCACGCAGGGCCGCGTCGGGCAATTCGTAACCGAGCACCGGCAACCATGCGAACACCTTGACGTGCGCGCGGGTCTTGAGCTGCCAGGCGACGCGGTTGTACAGGTCGGCGCGCATCGGCATGTGCCGGTTCGGGAAATACAGCGCGTCGGCCGAGCCGTTGCCGTCGGGATCGGCGAAGGCCTGCAGGAAGATGTGGCTCGGGCCGATCTGCTTGACCCGCTCGATCAGCTTGTCGAGATTGCGCGCCTGCTGGGCCGGGTCGGCGTCGTAGACGTAATCCAGATCGATCTGCAGCGCGCGCACGCCGTCGAGCTCTTCGTCGTGGCGCAGTTCATAGGCCAGGTCGTTGACGGTCGGGTTGTCGAACATCAGCAGACGCGCCAGCCCGTGCAGGTCGGCGCCGATCTTCTGGTGGCGGCCTTCCAGATCGAAGGTCACGGTCATGCCGAGCTGGTCGGCGATCGCGTTGGTCTGGCTGTTGTAGGCCGCGTACGGCCACACCACCGACTGCGGCGCGACGCCGAGTTCGCGCTTGATCCTGGCGGCGCTGTCGGTGAGGTCCTTGCGCACCCGCGCCAGGTACTGCGCCTCGGTTTCGTAACGCTGCGTCTTGCTGTCCCATTCGCGGGTGATCGCCGCGGGCATGGTGTTGCCCTGCGGGTTGGAGGTCACGCCGCGGTGCAGGTTATCGCTGTGCGAGGCGATCTCGATCAGGCCCGAGGCCTGCATTTCGCGCAGCTGGTCCCAGGTGACGAAATCGTCGTGGGTGAACATGCGCGGGCCGTAGTCGACCTGCTGCTCGCGCGGCAGATCGACCCAGCCGGTCACCACCGCCATCAGCGCCGGATAGCGATAGGCGCGCAGCAGCGGGAACACGTGTGTGTAGATGCTGCGCAGGCCGTCGTCGAAGGTCAGCAGCACGGCCTTGGGCGGCAACGGCTTGCCGCCGCGCGAAGCGGCGATGACCTCGCTGAGCGGCACCGGGCGATAGCCGTGGCCGGACAGCCAATCCAGATGCGCGGCGAAGTTCTGGGTGCTGACCGCGTAGGCGTCGGGGTCGCCCTTGCGCGCGACGTCGTCGCGGATGTCGTGGTAGCTCAGCACGAGCAGTTCGCCGTTGCCCACCTCGACCCGGGTCATATCCGGCGCTTGCGCGGCCGTGCCGGCATCCGTGGCCCAGGCCGAACCCACGCTCGTCATCGCAAGCACCAACACGAAGATCATCCAGCGCCGCATCGCGCCGCCCATCGAACCGCTCATTGCTCACCCCAACGGAAAGTCATATCGAAGCCCAGCCGGTCCTCGCGCACGCCGTCGTAGACGGGGCGCGACCAGTTGATGCCGTAGTCGAGCGTGCGGCCGGTGGCGAAACGCCATTCGTGTTCGTAGCGCACCTGCGGCACCCAGTAGCTGCCGTAGCCCTGCTGCCAATACGGCCCGGCCTGTACGGTCAGGCGCTGGCGGAAGTGGCGCTCGTAACGTCTCCAGGCCAGGTGATCGATGCGCAGGCCGAGGTTCAAGGACGCGTCGCGGCTGGGATTGAAGTAGGGCACCTCGTTGTCGCGGCGACTGGCGCGGCTGGTCGCCAGATCAGCCAGGCCGTCGATCAGCAGATGCGGCTGCGTGTACAGGCGCTGCGCGCCGCTCAGGCCGAACGCGGTGCGGGTGTTGTCGTCGCTGTAGCGCAGTTGCTGCGCGCTCGCGCTCAAGGATGTGCGTTCGCTCGGGGTGTAGCGCAGGCCCAGACTGAACGCGTCGGCATCGATGCCGGCGCGGCGCGCCTGCAGCGAAGCCTCCGGCGTGCCGCGATACCACGACGCGGTGCCGCGCCACAGATCGTTGAAGCGCCAGCCGGCATCGAGGTAGTAACCGGTGCGATCGCCACGGTCGAGCCAGCGATCGTTGGCGCGATCGACGCCGAAGCCGACGGTCAGGCGATCGTAGGCGTACAGGCCGCCGACGCCGCTGCGGCGGTCGTGGACGCGCTCGGTGCGCAGCGCGCCGTCGGGGTAATCGGCCCAGGCGTCGCGCGCATGCGCGGTCAGGCGCCAGCGGTCGTGGATCAGCGGGCTCATGATTTCGAAACGGTGCTCGCCATCGCGCGAGCCCAGCGGCGATGCGGTCGCGCCGCCGCCGCGCGCGTCGCTGCGGCCGCCGGCGGTGCCGATCAGCCATTGCCAGCCCAGGCGTTGATCCCAGGATTGCGCCATCTGCTTGACCTGCACGTCGCGCGCGCGATTGGCCAGCAATTCGTCGTGGATCGGACGGGCGAGGTCGACCCGATCGTGTTCCAGGTACGCGCCGATCTGGCCGATGCGCGCGCCGACATTGGTCGGTTCCATGGTGCTGGCCATCTGGAAACGTTCCAGCGCGCGATCGGTCCAGCCGCGCTTTTGATAGGTGACGCCCAGGTCGCTCTGCAGGCCGGCGTTGTTGGGCCCGATCGCGGCCATTTCCTCCAGGCGCCGCTGCGCGCCGACCGTGTCTTCGCCGTACAGGCGGATCATGGTCTGGTGGCTGTCGGCGTCGTAGTGGCGCCAGTTCTCGTGGCTTTCCTTGGCGCCCTTGACCCGCACGAACGCCGGTTCGGCCGCCTTGATCTTGTCCAGTTGCGCGTAGGCGTCGTCGAAGCGCTCGCTTTCGGAATAGGCGTAGGCCAGTTGCAGCTGCGAGTCGTTGTCGTCGGGCCATTCGCGCACGACGTGTTCGAGCACGCTCGCGGCTTCCTCGGGATGCTTGTCGGCGAGCAGCGACGCGCCGACCTTGGCCAGCGCGTACATCGGCAGTTGCACGTTCTCGGCCTGCAGCGCGCGGTAGCGCTGCACGACCTCGGCGTGGCGCTCGAGATGGTTGAGCATCACCAGTTCGTCGAACCGCGTGCGCAGCTCGGCCTGTTGCTGCGCCGGGGTCTGGCCGGCGCGGTGCTGTTCGAGGATGCCGCGGGCATCGCGCATCTCGGACAGGCGCTGGGCTTCGTTCTCGGGAAACAGGGTGCCCCACAGGACCCGGCGCGCCAGGCGGTCCGAGCTCAGGCGTTGGCGTTCGGCGTCGCTGAACAAGCCCGGTCGGGCCTGCGCGAGGGACCAGGCGCGCTCGGCGCCGCCCAGGTCGGCCAGGGTCAGGACTTGCAGCCGGTACAGTTGCTCATCATCCGGGCGCTGGGTTTGTGCACGTTCGATATGCGCAAGCGCGGCCAGCCACTGCCGATCCGAGCGCAGGCGCTCGATTTCGGGCAGGGGGTCGGGGGTGGATTCGTGACGCGTAACGGCAAAAGCTGACGTAACAGGACAGGTTGCGGCTGCGGTCGCCAAGGCGATGGAGAGGGCAAGACGATGCTGTATCGGCATGGGCGACCGAGTTCCGTGTGGCGGGGGGAGGTTGCAGAGGGTGAAGCAGTTCCAAATGAAATGTGATTTGCATCACATTGCGAGGTATTGACGCAAAAGCTGTGCCAAAGCTCTGTGAACACGGCCCTGATCGCATGCCACAAGTGCTTGTCTGAATTGGTTTTTTTGCAGTGCGAAACGGTCTGCGGATGCTGCGTCGCGGTTTGACAAGCCCGATTTAGATCGATTCAAATCGAGGTCAAGGGGCGGTGGTAACGTTTTCAGTGCCACGGCGAATCACGGGCGAGATCGCCCGCGCGAACGGGAGCGGGCATGTCGGCTTACAGCAGCAATCGCCGTGGCGGCAGGGCGGGCAACCGCGCCGGCGCCTTGGCCCTGATCGGTCTGATCGGTATGTCCATGGCCCAGGGCGCGGTCGCCAAGCCGGCGCGGACCTTCTGGACCTCGTTCGAAGCGGCCGATCCGCCGCTCGCGCTCGGCCCGGCCGACAGCCCGCGCCTGAGCGCCGACGGCGGCCCGCCCGCGGCCGCGGCCTTGACCGCCAAGCCCGAGGTCGGTTTCAGCGGGCTGCGTTCGCTGCGTTATGAAGGCATCGGCGGCGGCGAGCAGCAGGCGCAGGTGTTCAATGTCGATATCGCGGTCGGCAAGGACAGCGAGCTGTCCTACAAAGTGTTTCCGCTGTCGGCCGCCAATCAGCCGGGCGTGCCCGGACAGCCCGCGGTATCGCCGCTCGACAATCTGCGCAACGCCTCGACCTATGTCGCGATCGATCTGCTGTTCGACGACGGCAGCCGCCTGTCGCAGCGCGCGCCACTGGACCGTCATGGTTTCGCCTTGACCGCGCGCGGACAGGGCCAGGCGCGACTGCTGTATCCGGATCAATGGAACGCGGTCGCCAGCCGCATCGGCGAAGTCGCGGCCGGACGGCGCATCCGCCAGATTCTGGTCGTGCACGACGGCGATCGCGGCCTGGCCTATCGCGGGTATCTGGACGATCTGCGCATCGAGCCGGCGACCATCACGCCGGTATCGGACACGCAGGCCGCGCAGCATCCCAGCGATTACGTCGACACCCGCCGCGGCAGCAATTCCAACAGCCGTTATTCGCGCGGCAATACCTTTCCCGCGGTCGCCTTGCCGCACGGTTTCAATTTCTGGACGCCGACCACCAACGCCGGTTCCCACTGGATCTACCAGTACCAGGAGCGCAACGGCGACGACAACCGGCCGCGGATCGAAGCGTTCGCGCTGTCGCACGAGCCCAGCCCGTGGATGGGCGACCGTCAGAGTTTCCACATCCTGCCGGCGCTCGGAGCCGGCGCGGTCGAACTCGATCGCGGCAAGCGCGCGCTGAGCTTCGGCCACGATCAGGAAACCGCGCGCCCGGATTACTACAAGGTGCGTTTCGACAACGGCCTGATCGCCGAACTGACCCCGACCGACCACGCCGCGATCCTGCGTTTCACCTATCCCGATGCGCGGGCGCGGTTGCTGTTCGACCAGCGCGACGAACACGGCGATATCGTCGCGCATGCCGACGGCCGCGGCCTGAGCGGCTGGACCGAAAGCAAGAGCAAGCTGTCGACCGGCGCGAGCCGGCTGTATCTGTATGCGCGTTTCGACCAGCCGGCGCGCGAGAGCAAGCGCGAGGCGCCGAGCGCCGGCCGCGACCGCGTCTCGGCCTGGTTCGATTTCGATCTGGGGCGGGCGCGCGAACGTCAGGTCAGTCTGCGCATCGCGACCTCGCTGATCTCGGTCGAACAGGCGCAGCGCAATCTCGAGCTGGAAATCGCCCAGGACGACAGCTTCGACACGGTGCGCGAACGCGCGCGCGCGGCCTGGGACGCGAAGCTGAGCATCGTGCGCATCGACGGCGCGCCGGAACACGAACGCGCGACCTTGTATTCGAATCTGTACCGATTGTTCCTGTACCCCAACAGCGGTTACGAGAACACCGGCAGCGCCGAGAACCCGCGTTATCAATACGCCAGCCCGTTCTCGCCCGCGACCGGCGTCAGCGACGGCGAACGCACGGGCGCGGCGATCGTCGACGGCAAGGTCTACGTCAACAACGGCTTCTGGGACACCTACCGCACCGCGTGGCCGGCCTACGTGCTGCTCACGCCGACCGCGGCCGGCGAGATGATCGACGGCTTCGTCCAGCAGTACCGCGACGGCGGCTGGATCGCGCGCTGGTCCTCGCCGGGCTATGCCGACCTGATGGTGGGCACCAGTTCCGATGTCGCCTTCGCCGATGCCTGGCTCAAGGGCGTGCGCAATTTCGATGTGCGCTCGTTCTATCAATCGGCGATCCGCAACGCCTCCAGCGTCAGCACCGTGCCGGGCGCCGGACGCAAGGGCATCGAACGCGCGATCTTCAGCGGTTATGCCGACAGCACGGTCGACGAAGGCCTGTCGTGGTCGATGGACGGCTACATCAACGACTTCGCGATCGGCCGGCTGGCCTCGGCCTTGTCGCGCGAGCCGGCCGGCGACGATCCAGCTGTTGTCGATCCGTATCGCGAGCATTACGCCGACGACGCGGTGTACTACCGCAACCGCGCGCTGGGCTACGTCAATCTGTTCAATCCGACTGTGGGTTTCTTCGTCGGCCGCCATCGCGACGGCCGCTGGCGCTACACCGCGAGCGAATTCGACCCGACCCGCTGGGGCGGCGACTACACCGAGACCAATGCCTGGAACATGGCCTTCCACGCACCGCAGGACGGCGCCGGCCTGGCCGCGCTGTACGGCGGCCGCACCGCGCTGGGCAACAAGCTCGATCAGTTCTTCGCCACGCCGGGCACGTTCGAGGTCGGCAGCTACGGCGGGGTGATCCACGAAATGATCGAGGCGCGCGATGTGCGCATGGGCCAGTACGGCCACAGCAATCAGCCCTCGCACCATATTCCCTACATGTACGCCGCGGCCGGGCAGCCGTGGCGGATCCAGGAAAAGGTGCGCGACATTCTCGATCGCCTGTACGTCGGCGGCGAGATCGGCCAGGGCTATCCGGGTGACGAGGACAACGGCGAAATGTCGGCGTGGTGGTTGTTCAGCGCCGCGGGCTTCTATCCCTTGCGCATGGGCTCGCCCGAGTACGTGATCGGCGCGCCGCGCTTCGAGCACATGAGCATTCGCCTGGAAAACGGCAAGGAGCTGCGGATCAACGCACCCAAGGTGAGCGAGCGCAATCGCTATGTGCAGTCGCTCAAGGTCAACGGCCAGCCCTGGGATCGGCTGAGCCTGCCGCACGAGCTGCTGGCGCAGGGCGCGGTGCTGGATTTCCGCATGGGCCCGTCGCCGTCGAACTGGGCCAGCACGCCGCAGGCGCTGCCCGAATCGCTGAGCGCCGACGGCGAAATGCCGGCGCCGCTGCGGGATCTGAGCCGGCGCGACAACGCGACGGTGGTCGGGCTCAACGCCAAGCAGGCCGCGGGTTTGTTCGACAACGATGCGACCACCTCGGTGCGGCTCAACGCGCCGATGCCGTTGCTGAGCTGGAGCTTCAAGACCGCCGCCAGCGTGCGCCTGTACACGCTGACCTCGTCGAACAAGCGCGGCGATCCGCAGGCCTGGGCTTTGCAGGGCTCCAACGACGGCGCGCAATGGACCACGCTAGATGAACGTCGCGACGAGGCGTTCGCCTGGCGTCGGCAGACGCGCGCGTTCGCGATCCACGAACCACGGGCGTTTACGCGGTATCGATTGCGTCTGGTCAATGACGGCGAGGGGCAGGGTGGGATCGAGTTGGCCGAAGTCGAGTTGCTGGGCGAGGCGCGCTGAGCCGTATCCCTGCAGCGCACAGCGTAGTGTCGGACTCGCCCTGTAGGAGCGGCGCGAGCCGCGACCGCGACAACGCAACTACGGGGGAATTTCGTCGCAGGCGTGATGCCGCGGTCGCGACTCGCGTCGCTCCTACAGGGGCTCATCGTGGCTTCGGGCTCGCCTTGTAGGAGCGGCGCGAGCCGCGACCGCGACAACGCAACTACGACGAGAGTTTCGTCGCAGGCGTGATGTCGCGGTCGCGACTCGCGTCGCTCCTACAGCGGCACATCGTGGCTTCCGGCTCGCCTTGTAGGAGCGGCGTGAGCCGCGACCGCGACAACGCAACTACGACGAGAGTTTCGTCGCAGGCGTGATGCCGCGGTCGCGACTTACGGCGCTCCTACAGCAGCTCATCGTGGCTTCGGGCTTGCCCTGTAGGAGCGGCGTGAGCCGCGACCGCGACAACGCAACTACGACGAGAGTTTCGTCGCAGGCGTGATGCCGCGGTCGCGACTTACGGCGCTCCTACAGCAGCTCATCGTGGCTTCGGACTCGCCCTGTAGGAGCGGCGCGAGCCGCGACCGCGACAACGCAACTACGGGGGAATTTCGTCGCAGGCGTGATGCCGCGGTCGCGACTCGCGTCGCTCCTACAGCGGCACATCGTGGCTTCGGGCTTGCCCTGTAGGAGCGGCGTGAGCCGCGACCGCGGCAGCGCAACTACGCCGGAACTATCGTCGCGAGCGTGATCCCGCGGTCGCGACTTACGGCGCACCTACAGCCGCGCATCGCAGCCTCGGTCTCGCCTGGTGTGTCGTCGCGGGATCGATCGGCGACCACGCAGCGCCGTCGGTCGGCCAGCCGCGCAAGATGAATCGCGATCGGCATACGCGCTCACTTCGGTTGTGACGCGCCTAACGTTTTTACGAAAACCTCATGCCAATGTCGCAAATCGCGCCGGCCGCTTGCGCGAATCGTTCCCGTTGTGTCCCGGTATCGCCCCTGAATCGTCCTCGGAACCCGCTTCCGCGCGCGCTAGCTTCGGCGATGCAGTCGACCCATCCACGCAGAACGATTCTGCTAAAGAGGCTCACCATGGAACTGGAAAGCAAAGGACCTGGCGTTGCGACGTTGAGGCGTTACGCCGCGGTGCTGGTATCGGGCTTGTTGCTCGCCGCGCCGGTGGCGCAGGCGCAGAACTACGAGGGCTACTACGGCAATACCGAGTGGCGCGATATCGGCGAGGACGTGAAGACGGTGAAGTACTGCCCCGGCAACGGCTCGATCGCCGTGGGCACGCGCCGCAACAGCGACGCCGATCAGGTGCTGGTCACGCGCGTCAGCGACACCGGCGTCACCGACAACGCGGGGCTCAACACCTGGCAGCAGGCGTACTACGTCGGCGGCGGCAAACACTCCGCCGGCTACGGCATCATCGAACTCGCCGGCGGCGCGGGCTTCGCCGTCACCGGCAGCCTGCGCACCGACGAGGGCAGCTATGCCTTCGTCATGCGCCTGGATTGCAAGGGCAATCCGCAGTGGACCACCTTGCTCGACAACCGCGATCAGACCAGTCGCGCCACCGGTTACGACCTGATCCAGAGCGGATCGGTGATGCCCAGCCGGGCCGCCGCGGGCGGCGACATCGTCATGGTCGGCGAGGAAATCCAGAACGGCCGCACCGTCGGCCGCATCGCGCGCGTCGACCTGACCGGCAACGTGGTCTGGGACCATCAGTACGACGGCCACGAATGGCCGGCCTTGCAGTTCCGCGCGGTCACCGAAAACCTCGCCAACACCGGCGCCTGGACCGACCTGGTGATCGCCGGCACGGCCACCTCGGCCAACGGCGTGCGCAACGCGCTGATGTTCCGCGCCACCGGCGTCGGCGCGCCGGTGTGCAGCACGACCCTGGGCGATGAAAAGGAGCATCGCGACTTCAATGGATTGACCCCGTTGCTCGGACGCAACTTCCTGGGCGAGACCGTGCTGGTCGGCGCGGCCACCGGCTTCAGCGAAGGCGCGCCGTCGCAGCCGTACCTGGTGCGTTACTCGCGCGCGAGCTGCAGCCCGAAAGTGCAGGCGGTCTGGAACGATCGCGAGAAGGCCAGCTTCACCGCGTATGACGTGGTCGAGGCGGCGACGCTGGACGGTCTCAACGGCGCGCTCGCGGTCGTCGGCACCATCGGTTCCAGCCAGGGTTTCGTGCTCGCCGCCGATCCGGCGACGCTGCGCGAATACGGCGCGCTGGTCCAGCGCCGCTACGGCGACAACTTCCGCGAAAGCCTGTACGCGATCGACCGCAAGGCCGACCGCTTCATCATGGCCGGCGCCACCGGCGCCGATTGGGCCGGCGAGGGCGATCCGCAGGATCTGTATCTGGTGCAGGTGGATGCGGCGCTGTATACGCAGTGCGCGGACCAGTGGTATCCGCAGGCGGTCAACGTCGACCTGCCGCCCAAGGACCTGTGGCCGCAGTACGAGCGGGTGGAAAAATTCTTCGCCGCCCAGACGCCGCCGGACAAGGCCAGCAAATGGGGCTACGCCTGCGAACTCGATCCGCCGGAAGGTTGCCCCGGGGTGATCGACAACGGCACGGTCATGCTCGGCGTGCATCCGACCGCGTACTTGAACATCGAGTGCCCGGCGATTCCGATGTCCAGCGGCCTGTACGGCACCACCCTGGTCGGCCTGCGTTTCCTGCCCACCAACGGCGAAGCCTCCGCGCCGGGCACGCCCTGCGAAGGCTGGGGCGTCGCCAATGCCGACCCGGCCGCGCCGGTCAGCGGCCACACCTCGCGCTGCAACGGCACGGTCAACATGGTGGTGAATTCGTTCACCACGCCGGCCTCGCCGCCGATCGACACGGCCAATTCGGTGGTCACCGTCGCCAACACCTTCCGGGTCACCCACCGGTTCACGCCCGCGCCGCAGACGCCGTATCTGTATCGCGTGGACGTGTCGATTCAGAACGTCAGCAGCAAGGCGATCAAGGATCTGCGCTACACCCGTGGCATCGACTACGACGTGCCGCCCAATACCTTCTCCGAGTACATCACCCTGGCCGGCAGCTCGCCCTTGCTGTTCGCATGGAACACCAACGGTTTCACCTCGCTCGACCCGTTGGCGATCCACCCCAGCAGCGGCGCGGTGACCGACAGCGGCCCGAGCGACCGGGGCTCGCATATGGACTTCCGGCTCGGTTCGCTGGCGGTGGGCGCGACACGTTCGTTCGTGACGTACTACGGTGCGGCTCCGACCGAGCGCGATGCGCTTAACGCATTGGGCCTGGTGAACGCGGGGCTGTATTCGCTCGGTCAGGCCAACTGGGACGGGTCCAGTCCGTGGAACGCGCCGTTGCCGGGCATCGACGGCCGCGACAACGGCCGGCCGGGCACCTTCATGTACGGCTTGCAGACGCGTTAATCGTCGATCGTCATCGATGAAGCCATCGGACCGCGCAGGCCATCGGCCTGCGCGGTTCGTTGATCGGTTCGATATCGCCGCAGCCAAAGGTGGATCGCGCCGGCAAGCGCCGCGGCCACGATCAACACGGCCAGCCACTTCGCGGCATGCATCCGGCCTTCGCGTTCGATCAGCCAGCCGGCGATCAGCGTCGCCAGCGGCATCGCGCCCATGGTCGCGGCCGAAAACCAGGTCATCTCGCGGCCCATGCGGCTCGCGTCGGCGTTGCGCTGCAGCCACGACAGCGACTGGATGCCGTAGAAATTGGACGCGCCCGCCAGCAGGCAGAACGCGAGCAAGGTCGCCGCCAGGTTCGCGTTCCAGGCCAGCAGGCCGTAGGCGAGCGCGGCGAGGCTCCAGCAGGCGAGGATCTTGCGCAGCACGCCGTGCATCGCCGCGCCGACGGTCGAAGCCAGGCCGGCGGCGACCGCGATGCCGACGAACTGGCCGGCGTAGATCAGGAAATAGCGCGGGTCCTGGCGTTCGACCAGCAGCACCGGCAACAGGATCTGCACCGGTCCGAACACCAGCACGGTGCTGATCAACAGGTACAGGTAATAGCTACGAGGAATCTGCGTGGCCGCGACCGCATCGCTATCGATCGCGACCGTCTCGACCGACCTCTCGCGCCGCCGCACCGGCCCGCGCCGCCGCACCGCGGCGATCAGCAGCAACGACACCGCCACGCTGGCGGTATCGATCGCGAACGCGAGCGCCAGCCCGTGATCGCCGCTGGACGCCAGGATCAGGCTGCCGGCCAGCACCGGCAAGGCCATCGTCGCCAGACTCGACGCAACCGCGAACACCGCATTGCCCGCGGCCAACAGGCCCTTGCGGATGTACAGGCCGAAGGCCGCGCGTCCGGCCGGGTAGGCCACCGCCCACACCAGGCCGCTGATCAGCGCGAGCAGGTAGATCAACTCGATGCTGATCCAGCCGAACCAGGTGGTGATCGCCAGCGCGGCATTGATCGCGACGTAGAGCGCGCGGCACCACCACAGCACCCGCGCCGGATCGGCGCGGTCGAGCGCGCCGCGAAAGAAGAACAGCAGCAACGCACTGGGCAGCGCTTCGATCGCCGCGGTCAGGCCGAGATCGAGCGCGCTGCCGGTCAGGCGCATGACCAGGAACGGCAGCGCGATCAGGGTGAAGCTCGCGCCGAAGGTGGTGATCAGATTGTCGAGCAGCAACCAGCCGAAGCGTCGATCGCGCAGGCCGATGCGGCCGATCCGCAGCAGCGTGTGCAGGCGATTGGATACGACTGTGCGCGACCTGCTCAGCACCGTGGCCGACACCGGCACGCGTGTATCTTCGATACGACCCGGAGAATCAGAGCCGCGCGACCGCCGCGGCGCCCCGCGCGCGCCGCAGGAAGAACAATTCGTCCTGGCGTTCGACCGCCAGGCCGTAAGCGCTGGCGATCGCGCGCAACTTGCCCGCGTCCAGGCGCCAAACCGGCTCGACGTCGTCCACGCCGATATCCAGCGTCCACTGCATGCCCAGCCAATGGGTCAGCACGAAGCCGTCGGGCTTGAGCAGCCGCACCAGGGTTTCGAAATAGCGCTCCACATGGCGCTGGCAGCAGCCGAAACTCGCCAGGTTGTTGTCGAGGATGGCGTCGAAACTCGCCGCTTCGAACTGTTCGGCGAAGGTCTGGCTGTGTTTGTTCAACAGATGGACGCGGTAGTCCCGCAGGTTCAGCGCGTTGCCGTGTTGCCATTCGTTGCGCGCCACCGTGACCGACTCGATCCGCCGCGCGGTGCCGGCGAGCAGGCGCGCGACCGAGGAATTGCCGGTGCCCACGTGCAAGATGTCGCGGCCGCGCAGATCGGCCGAGGCCAGCCAGCGGTTGATCGCGGCCTGGTCCTCGGTCGGCTCGCATTCGGAATAGTCCAGCACCGGCCAGCTCGCATGCTGGTCGGCGGCCTCGTGGGTGTCGACCCGCGGTTCATGGCCGCAATCGATGCGCGCCGCGCCGATATCGAAACGCGGCCGGAACGAGAGCGAGGCGGAATGGGCTGCGGCGGCGCTGGCCGCGGCAGCGGTCGCGGAATCGTTCATGGGGGAGGGCATCCAGGGCGGGGCGCGGGAAACAATCGAACGCGATCGTGCGTGTTCGATTCTTCAACGATCCTCGCGCAAGTGTCGAGCGATGCGACGCATGACGATCGCGGAACTGCCCGGCGTCGTCACAGAATAAATCCGTCCCGGCTTTCATTCTTTCTTGCGAAAACGCGGCTATGCACCGTGTTTCGTCGTTCGACGGTTTCGCAAGCAACCTTATCCACGCAAACGTTCCACCCGTTCTCTCCCCCAATGAAGCACCTGGCGTGCGGGCCCGCGTGATGCGCGGCGACCCGTATCGACGCGTCCGGTCTGCCAATCAGACCCAGCGATTCGCGGCAACGCATCGGCTTGCGCCGGGCTTGCGCGTGTCGCGCTGCCGGATGCGCGTTCCTCATGCTGAGCCAGTTCGTCCTGACCCTGGTCGTGGGTTTTTCGACCCTCGTATTGCTGTGCTGCCTGCTGTTTCTCGCCGGCTGGGCCTTCTATCGGATGCTGCGGCGGCCGTCGTCGCCGACCCTCGCCGACTATCCCTTCGTCTCGATCTTGGTGCCGTTCTATAACGAGCCCGAAGCCTCGTTTCGCACCACCCTGGAGGCGATCGAGTGCAGCGACTATCCCGGCCGTATCGAAGTGCTGCTGGTCGATGACGGCTCGACCAACACCACCGCGGCGAGCGTGGTCGAATGGCTGGCGCAGCCGCGGCGCAAGCACTACCGCCTGCTGTCGATCGAACGCAACGGCGGCGCCAAGGGCCTGGCGCTGGATGCGGCGTTGCCGTGGCTGGCGGCCGATTCGGACGTGGTCACGGTGATCGACAGCGACACCGTGATCGCGCCGTGCGCGCTGCGCCGCGCGGTCGAGGCGCTGTATTCCTCGCCGCGCCACGCCGCCGCCTGCGGCCTGATCGTGCCGGCCGGTCGCCACGACTCGTGGCTGCACCGTTTGCAGTTCTACGAACATGTCGGCGCGCTGGCGGCGATCCGCTACGTGCAGAGCAAGATCGGCGTGGTCAACGTGGTGGCCGGCGCGTTTTCGTTGCACCGCACCTCGGTGATCCGCGAACTCGGCGGCTGGGGCGAATGGCTGGTCGAGGACATCGCCTGGACCTGGCGTGCGCTCGCTCACGGTTATTCGATCGCCTACGCGCCCGATGCGGTCGCCTACACGATCTGCCCGACCACCTTGACCGGCCTGTTCCGTCAGCGCCGCCGCTGGGCGCGCGGGCGACTGGAATCGTTCCGCGTCGCCTGGCGCATCTCCTGGCCGCGCACGATGAAGATGTTGCCGTGGTGGCTGCTGTGGGCGCAGTCGGCACTGGTGCCGACCTTGCTGCTGCTGATCGCCGGCGCGCTGCTGTATCGAAGCCATGCCTTGCTCGGCGTGGCCGCGCTCAACTGGCTGCTGATGGCGACGCTCAACTTCATCGCCGTGCTGCATGCGCGCATCCGTTTGCAGCTGGGGCCGCTGGATCTGGTATTGGTATCGATCTGCAACACCGTGATCGACGTGCTGCTGTTGCCGGCGAACGTGATCGGCTTGATCGACGAATTGCGCGGGCAGCGCAAGACCTGGATGACGCGCTGAGGGCGGACATGGATTGGCATCGATTCCTGCATACCGCGCCACAGGCCTATCTAGGCCGTGGCGCGACCGACCGGCGCGCGCTCGCGCTGACCTTCGACGACGGCCCCGGCCAAGCGACGCCGGCCTTGCTTGATCTGCTGTGCGAACTGGAAGTCATCGCCAGTTTTTTCTGCACCGGCGAGGCGGCGCGCGCGCATCCGCAGCTGATCGCGCGCATCCAGCGCGAGGGTCATGAGATCGGCAATCACTCGCTCACCCATGCCGACGCGCGCGGCTTCGCCGCCCAGGACTGGCTGGCGCGCGAAGTGCTGCCAGCGGCCGTCGCGTTGCGCGAGGCGGGCCTGGCGCGGTCGCCCGAGCTGTTTCGTCCCGCGTACGGCGAGATCGACGAAGCCCAGTTCCAGGCGTTGGCGGGCGAGGGCTATGCCGTGGTCGGCTGGTCGGTCGATCCGCGCGATTGGCTGGAGCCGCAGGCCCCCGGCTATGTGTCGTGCGTGGTCGAGTCGGTGCTGGCGCGCATCCATCCGGGCGCGATCGTGCTGCTGCACGACGGCGACGACGAGCAGGGCGTGGCGCGCGACGGCATCGTCGAGATCGTGCGCCGGCTGGTGCCGGCCTTGCGCGGGCAGGGTTACGAGTTCGTCACCGCGGGGCGGTTTCTCCGCGCCGAGTGAGGTTCAACCTGCGGCGCAGTGTTGGTCACAGTTGCTCGAAGTAGCGCTGATAGCAGATCCAGGCGGACACGGCCGCCCCTGCAAACGGCAGGCTCAGCGCGTTGAATTCCCATCGTCGGCGCAAACCATGGTCAGTCCAGTACAGCAGCGCGCAGTGCAGGCCGTACAGCACGACCACGACCACACTCGCCGCGGGGATGTAGTGGCCGACGATGTGGGGCATGTACAAGTCGTAGGTCGACGACAGGAACAGGCTTTCCAGCGCGCACAAACAAGCCATCGCCAGATTCAGCCGGAACATCAGCCGTGAACTTGCCGGGTCGTGCCACATCGCGTTCATCGCTACCGCCTTGTTGTGACGACGCACTGAAAGGGCTTCGCGGGATCAGTCCTTGCGCACGCAGGCCTTGCAGGCTTGTGCGTAGACCCGGGTCAACTCGCGTTTGAGTTGCGCCTGCGCTTGCGCGACTTCGGCGGCCCGCAGTTGTTGCGCGCTCAAGGGCGCGCGCGGGGATTCGGGTCGAGGCCGCCGAGGTCCGGTAAGGGACGGGTCGTGCTTGGGCAATTCCTGGAAAGAGGCCGGTCGCCGTGTCATGCGCCTGTCCATCTGGGAGCTGAGGCGAATCTAGCACCGCGCGCGGACCGGGCCCAAATGCAGGGCTTGCGCCTGGATGGCGGCGACTTTGCCCGAATCGGCGGGTTCGTCGACGCGTCGCCGGCAGCGGCGAGGTGGTCGGCCGGATCAGTCGCCTCGGTGCGAGGCTCGGGTCCGGGCAACAAAAAAGCCGGCACATGGCCGGCTTTCTGCTTTCAACGATTGGTCGGGGAGACAGGATTCGAACCTGCGACCTCTACGTCCCGAACGTAGCGCTCTACCAGACTGAGCTACACCCCGACTTCGTGAGCCGCAAATTCTAGCGGCGACCCCCGGGCCGGCGCAAGGGGTGTCGCAAAGAAATTTGCGATATCCCGGTCCCGGGCCGTCGCTGCGGCGTTTCCGGGCGGGCGCGGCGGCTCGATGGCGCAAGCCACGGACAGCGGGCGGGCGCTAGACTATCGGCCTTGCGTCATTAGCTGCTCCATGAGCACCGCTAATGGTGTCTTTAGCCCGCCATCCGACGTTGTATTGGAGTTTTGCTTGATCAAGCCTCGCACCCCACCCGGGGTCATGGAGCTGCTGCCCCGTGACCAGATCGCGTTCCAGCGCATGCTCGATACGATCCGCCGCAATTTCGAGCGTTTCGGCTTCCTGCCGGTGGAAACCCCGGTCATGGAGCTGACCGAGGTGCTGCTGACCAAGAGCGGCGGCGAGACCGAGCGCGAGGTGTATTTCGTCGAATCCACCGGTTCGCGCGCGAAGAACAACAAGGCCGAGGAGCGCGCCACGCCCGAACTGGCGCTGCGTTTCGACCTGACCGTGCCGCTGGCGCGCTATGTGGCCGAGCACGAGCACGATCTGGCGTTTCCGTTCCGCCGGTATCAGATGCAGCGCGTGTATCGCGGCGAGCGTCAGCAGGCCGGCCGTTATCGCGAGTTCTACCAGTGCGATATCGACGTGGTCGGCAAGGATTCGCTCAGCGTGCGTTACGACGCCGAACTGCCGGCGACGATCTACGCGGTGTTCTCCGAACTCGATATCGGTGCGTTCACCATCCAGCTCAACAACCGCAAGCTGCTGCGCGGCTTCTTCCAGGCCCAGGGCGTGGCCGAGGGCGAATTGCAGGCGCTGGTGCTGCGCGAGGTCGACAAGCTCGACAAGCGTGGCGCCGACTACGTGCGCGAGACCCTGACCGGTCCGGACTTCGGCCTCAGTGACCAGGCGGTCGCGACGATCCTGGACTTCGTCGGCGTGCGTTCGACCTCGCACGCCGACGCGCTGGCGCGGCTGGATGCGCTGGGCGAGGGCAACGACACGCTGCGCGAAGGCGTGGCCGAGTTGCGCGAAGTATTGGAACTGATCCGCGCGCTGGGCGTGCCGGAACAGAACTACGCGCTGAACTTCTCGATCGCGCGCGGCCTGGACTATTACACCGGCACGGTCTACGAGACCACGCTCAACGACTTTCCGGGCCTGGGCTCGATCTGCTCGGGCGGCCGCTACGAAAACCTGGCCAGTAACTACACCAAGTCCAAGCTGCCGGGCGTCGGCATCTCGATCGGCCTGACCCGCTTGTTCTATCAGTTGCAGAAGGCCGGCATCGTCAGCACCGCCGAAAGCACCGTGCAGGTGCTGATCACCCAGATGGAAGACGCGCACCTGCCGCATTGCCTGGCCTTGGCCAATGAGCTGCGCCACGGCGGCCTCAACACCGAAGTGGTGATGGAGGCGTCCAAGCTGAAGCAGCAGTTCAAGTACGCCGACCGCGCCGGCATCCGTTTCGTCGTCGTGCTCGGCGAGAACGAAATCGCCAAGGGCACGGCCACGGTTAAGGACCTGCGCCGCGAAGACCAGTTCGAAGTGCCGCGCGGCGAGTTGGCGCGGACGCTGCGGATCGAGCTGGAACAGTCGCGGGTGATGCCGCGAGCCGCGGCGGAGTGAGCATGCCGCGTGCGAGCGGCATCGGCGGCGCGGATCGTTCGATCCCGATGCCAGCCGTTCGCGCGCATGGATCGCGGAGCCGGACGCGGGAGTTCGCGTCCGGAGTCCGCTGTACGGTTCGCCGCGCGCCGGAGCGGAATCCGGCGTCGCGGCGAACCGCTTTCACCCCGCGGCGCGCATCCGCCGTCGCGGTTCTCAATGTGTCATTGACGCACCGACTCCCGAGTACGCTCGGCCGGGTGTAACCGTTCGCGGTGAAGCCCGCCGTTCAGATGATCGCCAGGGTGCGAGGCGAGGTTACAACTTGAACAAGATCCAACTCGATGGCCGTTCGCTCACGCGGTCGCAGCTCGTTGCCGTGGCTTACGGCGCACAGGTCGAACTGGCCGCGGCGCAACTGCCGGCGGTGGCCCGCGCGGCCGATTTCCTGGCCGAACAGGTCCGCCGCGAAGAACCGATCTACGGAGTATCCACCGGTTTTGGCAGCAATGCCGACCGTCTGCTTGGTGCGCATCATCTGCGCGATCAGTTGCCTGGCGCGACGCCGGCAACCGAAACCCTGCACGAGGAATTGCAGCGCAACCTGATTGTCACCCACGCGGTCTGCGTCGGCGATCCGTTCGCGCCGGAGATCGTGCGCGCGATGCTGTGCATCCGCATCAACACCCTGATGCGCGGGCACTCGGGCATCCGCGTGCAGACCCTGCAGGCGCTGGCGCAGATGCTCAACGCCGGGATCGTGCCGGTGGTGCCGCAACTGGGTTCGGTCGGCGCCAGCGGCGACCTGGCGCCGTTGTCGCATCTGGCGATCGTGCTGCTCGGCGGCGGCGAAGCTTTCTTCGAAGGCGAGCGCATGCCGGGCGCGCAGGCGCTCGAACGCGCCGGCCTGGCGCCGGTCAAGCTGTCGTACAAGGAAGGCCTGGCGCTCAATAACGGCACCGCGCAGATGCTGGCCTGCGGCGTGCTCGCGCTGGCCAAGCTCGAAGACCTCGCCGACACCGCCGATCTGGCCGCGGCGATGACCATCGACGCCTTCGCCGGCCGCCTGGGCGCGTTCGCGCAGGAAGTGCATGCGCTGCGTCCGCATCCCGGGCAAGTCGAAGTGGCCGCGAACCTGCGCCGCCTGCTCGACGGTTCGACCCTGGCCGATATTCCGTATCACCTGGTGCCGCGGTTCCGCCCGTGGCTGCCGCAGAGTTGGGACACGCCGGCGGCGCAACAGCTCAGCTTCGACATCGGCTGGGACTGGGTGCCGTTCACCCAGCGCCACGGCCGCGAGAAGTTCTATCAGCGCTTCCGTCCGTTCCGCGGCGGCAAGAAGCATCAGCCGCAGGACAGTTACTCGCTGCGCTGCATTCCGCAGGTGCACGGCGCGGTGCGCGACGCGATCGCGCAGGCCGCGCGGGTGTTCGAGGTCGAACTCAATTCGCTGACCGACAACCCGATCGTGTTCCCGGATGCGCAGGCCGAACACGTCGAACAGCAGGTGATCTCGGCCGGCCACTTCCACGGCATGCCGCTGGCGCTGGCGATGAGCTACGTCAAGGCCGCGATCCCGGTGCTGGCGAGCATTTCCGAGCGTCGTCTCAACAAGCTGGTCGATCCGGCCACTAACGATGGCCTGCCGGGCTTCCTGATCGGCAACGAGGACGCGACCGAGTCGGGTCACATGATCGTGCAGTACACCGCCGCGGCGATCGTCAACGACCTGGCCAGCCGCGCGCACCCGGCGTCGGTGTATTCGATTCCGACCAGCGCCAACGCCGAGGACCACGTGTCGATGGGCGCCAACGAGGCGCGTCACGTGCTGGCGATGGCCGACGATCTGGGCAAGGTGCTGGCGCTGGAGCTGTACACCGCCGCTCAGGCGCTGGACCTGCGTCGCGACATGATCAACGCCGCGCGCGATCTGGCCGATCGCGCCGATGCGAACGTGCTGGCCGGCAAGGTGTTCGGCGGCCCGGTCGCGGATGCGGCCGACCATGCCGGTTTCATCGCCGAGGTCGAAGGCTTGCGCGCCGAGTTGTCGGCGGCCGAAGAGTTCCGGCCGGGCCGCGCGGTCGCGATCGCGCACGCCAAGCTGCGCGAGTCGATCCCGTTCCTGGATCGCGATCGCGCCCTCGACGGCGAAGTGGCGACGGCGGTGATGCTGGTGCGCGAAGGCATCGTGCTGTCGGCGGTGCGGGCCGGTCTGCGGGACTGAGTCCGCCAGCGAGTGCGACATCGCTGCGCGTGCGGCCCAGGCCGCCGCGCAGACCAAAGCCCCTCTCCCGCCCGCGGGAGAGGGGTTGGGGTGAGGGCCGCCACGCCATCGCCCGTGCCAATGGCGACGCTTTCCAATACGCTGGCGCGGTGTGCATCCAGCCAACCACCGCCATGAACCTGATTGCCCATTCCGATCGCGCGTTCACGCTGCAGGCCATGCTGTCGCCGGCCGAATGCGAAGCGTTGATCGCGCTGGCCGAACACAACGGCTTCGAATCCGCGGGCGTGCGCACCGCCGCCGGCGCGCAGAAAGCCATGCCGCATGTGCGCAACAACGAACGCGTGGTGTTCGAGTCGGTCGAGTGGGTCGATCGGCTGTGGCGACGCCTGGCCCAGGTCGATCTGCCCGAGCTGGACGGCCAGGTCGCGATCGGCCTGCCGCGCCTGCTGCGTTTCTACAAATACTGGCCGGGCCAGCGTTTTCGCATGCACAAGGACGGCCCCTGGCTCGAAGACGGACTGAGCAGCAAGCTGACCTTGCTGGTCTATCTCAACGACGGCTTCGTCGGCGGCGATACCGATTTCCGCCAGTTCCGGGTCACCCCGAAAACCGGCGACGCCTTGCTGTTCGTGCACGACACCTGGCACGAGGGCGCGGCGGTGGAAGAGGGCGTCAAGTACGCGCTGCGCTCGGACGTGATGTACGCGCCGCGAAGCTGACCGTCCGCGCGTCTAGGCGACCGCGCCGGTCGCCGCGGCGCCCCACACCCGCACGCAATCGCGCCCCTCGGCCTTGGCCAGGTACAGCGCCTGATCGGCGAACTGCAGCGCCGCTTCCACGCCCATGTCCGAGTCCGGCGTGATTTCGTGGACGCCGATGCTGGCGGTGACCGGGATGTCGTGGCTGCGGCTGGGGCAGGGTTGCGAACTCAGGCGCGCACGCAGTTCCTCGGCGACGCGCGCGCCGCTGCTCAGGTCGTGGTCGGGCAGCACCGCGACGAACTCCTCGCCGCCGAAACGCGCCAGCAGCGCGTGCTGCGGGATCAGGCATTGGGCGATCAGGCCCGCCGCCCAGCGCAGGCATTCGTCGCCGACCAGATGGCCGTGGTGATCGTTGATCTGCTTGAAGTGATCCAGGTCGATCATCATCAGCACCAGCGGCCGGCTTTGCCGGCGCGAGCGATGCAGCAGCGCCTCGAACGCCTCGCGGAAATGGCTGCGGTTGTGCAGGCCGGTGAGGCCGTCGCGCTGCGCGGTCTCGCGCAGGCGCGCATGCACGTCCTCGAGCTGGGCCAGCGCGCTGCGCAGTTCGGTGGTGCGTTGTTCGACCTTGTGTTCGAGTTGGTCCTTGGCTTCGCGCACCACCCGTTCGTTCTCGTTGCGCAGCGCCGCGTAGCGATAGCCCAGGGCGACCGAGAGCAGCAGCATTTCCAGGGCCGAGCCGATCTGCACGCCGTATTCGGTGATGAAGATCTTCGGCAGCAGGTCGAACGCGATCGCCGCGAACATGCCGGTGCCCAGCAGGAACGCCGACCACGCCAGCAGGAACAATCGCGCCGGCTTGTAGCCGCGACGCAGCACGACGATGGTTTCCACCGCGATCCAGGCGATGCTGACGAACACCGCCGCCGAGGCGATCGGGGTGGCGATGCGGTACGGCGCCTGGGTCGCGACGATGCCGAGCACGACGAAGAAGCCGATCATCGCCAGGCCGACCCGGTCGCCGAATCGCCAGCGCTGTTGCAGCCCCAGGAAATTGCGCGCGAATTGCTGCATGCCGACCTGGGCCAGGCAGATCGACAGCGGCACCGAGTGGTCGGCCAGCCACGGCGAGCGCGGCCATAGATATTCGAAGCCCAGGCCGTTGAGGGTCAGCAGCACCAGACCGAACGCGCAGATATGGAACAGGTACCAGAAATAACTGGCGTCGCGCAGGGTCAGCCACAGCACCAGGTTGTAGAAGAACAGCGCGAGCAGGATGCCGTAGTACAGGCCGATGCCGAGCTGGGCGTCGCGCGCCAGTTCGGTGAACGCGGTCGGCGTGTACAGGGTCAGCGGCACCTGCATCGAGCTTTCGCTGCGCACGCGCACGTAGATGTCGACCGGCTCGCCCTGCGGCAGGTCGATCCAGAAATTCGGGTGGCGGTAGCGGATCGCGCGCGCGCTGAACGGCTGGCTGTCGCCGCCGGCCTGATGGGTCGGCGCGCCGCCGTTGCGCGGTTGGGTGTAGACATCGAGCCGGTCGCTGAGCGCGAAGCCTTGCACCAGCAGCCAGCGCGGCACCTCGGCGCTGTGGTTGACCGTGGTGATGTGGAACCAGAACGCGCCGGGCTGGAAGCCGAACGAGCTGTTGCCGTTGGGCACCGGCCGGAACCCGCCCTGCGCCTGCAGCCGGCGGGCGGCGTCCAGGTCGAGCTTGCCGTCGCGGTCGTGATAGTAGGCGGTGAACGGCGCTAGCGCGACCTCGCGGCTGGCGCCGTCCAGTTCCAGCGTGCTCTGCGCCGCGGCCGGCCAGGCGAGCGCGGCCAGCGCGGCCAGAACGAGCAACAGCAGGCCGCGCCAGCGATCGCGCAGGCGGGGGCGTGGCCGCGGCGAGGCGGCGTCGGTCGGGCGCGGAGCGCGGCAGAGGTTCGTATTCATCTTCCGTGGCGATAACGGACGCAGGCCATTGCGTCGCGGCAAGGTGGGGGAGGGCGATGGGGCGGGGCGCGGGGCGAAAGGCATGCCTGACTTCTTAACGCAAATCCTGCCCCGCTCAGGCCGGCTTGACGACCGTTCGGCGGATCGTTAATGTATTAACGCGTTAGTACATTAACGCGTTCATTCAGCTTTCGCGGCCGGGACTATGCCCGGGCCACGACGATCACTACGCACAAAGGCACAGGTTTTCCACGATGAAGCGCCGCTCCACCGACACCGACCACAGCGAAGACGCGCTCGCCGACCTGGCCACCGCGCTCGCCGGCCTGCGCACGGCCGAGCAGGTCCGCGCCTTCCTCGAAGACCTGTGCACGCCGGCCGAGCTGGAAGCCATGAGCGACCGCTGGCGGGTCGTGCCCTTGCTCAGCGAGGGCGTGCCGTACCGCGAAATCCACGACCGCACCCAGGTCAGCGTGACCACGATCGGGCGGGTCGCGCGGGTGTTCGAACGCGGCGCCGGCGGCTACGCGGCGGCGCTGCAGCGGCGCGCGGCGCGACATCGCTGACGCCGATACCGACTGTCCGGCCCCCGACGCCCTCCCCGATTCTCCTTGCGGATGCCGCGACCGGCCCACCGCACCGCCATCGCCCCGCACCGACTTCCTTTCGAGACTTTCTTCATGAGCCCTCCCGCCAGCGCCGCCGCGCGTGACCGCTTGCGCATCGCGATCCAGAAGTCCGGCCGTCTCGCCGAGCCGGCGCGCGCGCTGCTGGCCGCCTGCGGCTTGAGCTGGCGCGAAAGCCGCGACCGCCTGTTCTGCTATGGCGAAACCCTGCCGGTCGATCTGCTGCTGGTGCGCGACGACGACATTCCCGGCCTGATCGCCGACGGCGTCTGCGACCTGGGCGTGGTCGGCCGCAACGTATTGCTCGAGCAGGACGGCGATCGCCGCGGCCGCGGCCACGCGCCTGCGTTCCGCGAATGGCGTTCGCTCGGTTTCGGTGGTTGCCGGCTGGCGCTGGCGGTGCCCGACGCCTGGCAATGGGACGGCCCGCAGCAACTGGCCGGCAAGCGCATCGCCACCAGCTACCCGGCGCTGCTGTCGCAATGGCTGGCCGAGCAGGGCGTGGATGCGCAGGTGGTGCTGCTGTCGGGTTCGGTCGAGATCGCGCCGCGGCTGGGTCAGGCCGAGGCGATCTGCGATCTGGTGTCCAGCGGCGCGACCCTGGTCGCCAACCAGCTCAAGCCGGTGCAGACCCTGATCGAAAGCGAAGCGGTGCTGGCCGGGCCGGTCGACAAGTTCGACGACGTGCGCGGCGAACTGGCCGACCTGCTGCTGCGCCGCCTCGACGGCGCGATGCGGGTGCGCAACAGCAAGCTGCTGATGTTCCAGGCCCCGCGCGCCTTGCTCGCCGAATTGCTGCCGATGCTGCCCGACGCCGAGGCGCCGACGGTGATGCGCCTGGACAACGGCGACGATATCGCCCTGCAGGCGTTGTGCCACGGCGCGGTGACCTGGCAGCGGCTGGAGGAACTCAAGCGCGCCGGCGCGCGCGGGCTGATGGTGCTGCCGGTGGAGGGCATGCTGGCATGAGCGGGTTGATGCAGCGCTACGAATGGAGCGCGCTGGACGAGGGCGAGCGCGAGCGCATCCTGCGCCGGCCCGCGCAGGAGACGCGCCAGTCCACCGCCGACGCGGTCGCCGAGATCCTGGCCACGGTGCGTCGCGACGGCGACGCCGCGTTGCGCGTCTACGCCGAGCGTTTCGATGGCCGCGTACCCGAGGCCTTCGCGGTCGCGATCGAAGAATTCGACGCCGCCCAGCGCGAGCTCGCGCCCGCGTTGCGCGCGGCGATCGACGAAGCCGCCGAACGCATCGCCGCGTTTCACCGCGCCGGCATGACCCCGGCGTATGCGCTCGACACCGCCGACGGCGTGCGCTGCGAACGCATCCTGCGGCCGATCCAGCGGGTCGGCCTGTACGTGCCGGCCGGTTCGGCGCCGTTGCCGTCGACCGCGTTGATGCTCGGCGTGCCGGCGCAACTGGCCGGATGCCGCGAAGTCATTCTGTGCACGCCGCCGCGTCGCGACGGCAGCGCCGATCCGGCGGTGCTGTACGCCGCGCGCCGCTGCGGCATCGAGCGCGTGTTCAAGCTCGGCGGCGCCCAGGCGATCGCGGCGATGGCCTTCGGCAGCGCCAGCATCGGCAAGTGCGACAAATTGTTCGGACCGGGCAATGCCTACGTCACCGAGGCCAAGCGCCAGGTCGCGCTGATCGAAGGCGGCGCGGCGATCGACATGCCGGCCGGGCCGTCGGAAGTGCTGGTGATCGCCGACCGCGGCGCGCGCGCCGATTTCGTCGCCGCCGATCTGCTGTCGCAGGCCGAGCACGGCGCGGATTCGCAGGTGATCCTGCTCAGCGACGACAGCGCGCTGCTCGACGCGGTCGATCGCGAGCTCGAACGCCAGCTGGCCGATCTGTCGCGCGCGCCGACCGCGCGCAGCGCCTTGCAGTCGTCGCGTTCGATCCGGGTCGATTCGATCGATCAGGCCCTGCAAGTCAGCAACCGCTACGCGCCCGAGCACCTGATCCTGGCCTTGCGCGATGCGCGCGCAGCCTTGCCGGCGGTGGAGGCGGCCGGTTCGGTGTTCCTCGGCGACTGGGCGCCCGAAGCCTTGGGCGACTATTGCAGCGGTACCAATCATGTTCTGCCCACCAGCGGCGCGGCGCGCTATGCCGGCGGGCTCAACGTGGCCAGTTTCCAGATCGCGATCACCGTGCAGGAAGTGACCCCGCGAGGCTTGCAGGCGATCGGCCCGTGCGCGGTCGAACTGGCCAGCGCCGAAGGGCTGGACGCGCATCGCCAGGCGGTGCAGATCCGCCAGCGCGCGCTGGCCTCGCACGCATCCAGTCAGGACGTACCGTCGCACTCCGTGTGATCGCCGCGACCGAATATTTAGACCGCAGCCCGAGCATCGTGCAGCAACCCGCAGGCAGGACGAGCAAGACCATGATCGACGACAACCCCATGCAACTGCTGCGCGAGGATCTGCGCGATTTCGCCGGTTACAGCTCGGCGCGCAGCGAAAAACGCGCCGGGCGGGTCTGGCTCAACGCCAACGAGGCCGCCTGGCCCAGCGTCGCCGACGGCGAGGGCGCGGTGCGCCGCTATCCCGATCCGCAGCCGCAGCGCCTGCGCGAGGCGCTGGCCGAGTTGTACGGCTGCGCGCCCGAGCAATTGCTGGCCGGACGCGGCAGCGACGAGGCGATCGATCTGCTGGTGCGCGCGTTCTGCCGCCCCGGCGGCGACGCGATCGTGATCACGCCGCCGACCTTCGGCATGTACGCGGTCAATGCGCGCTTGCACGGCACCCGCACGGTCGAGGTCGCCTTGCGCGACACCCCGGCCGGTTTCGTCTGCGATTTCGCCGCGGTCGCGCAGGCCGCGGAAAGCGAGGGCGCCAAGCTGGTGTTCCTGTGTTCGCCGGGCAATCCCTCCGGCACGCTGTTGCCCTTGGCCGAGATCGACGCGTTGGCCGAGCGCCTGCGCGGCCGCGCGTTGGTCGTGGTCGACGAAGCCTATATCGAGTACGCCGACGGAGAATCGGCGACGACGCTGCTCGCGCGCCGGCGCAATATCGCGGTGCTGCGCACCTTGTCGAAAGCGCATGCATTGGCGGCGGCGCGGATCGGCAGCGTGATCGCCGACGCCGGCCTGATCGCCGTGCTGCAACGCTGCCAGGCGCCGTATCCGCTGCCGACCCCGTGCGTGCAACTGGCCTTGCGCGCCTTGGCCGAGGTGCCGCGCAACACCACCAAGGCGCGGGTGACCACAGCGCGCAGCGAGCGCGAGAAACTGTTCGAAGCGTTGCGCGTGTTGCCGGGCCTGCGCCAGGTCTATCCCTCGCAGGCCAACTTCCTGCTCGCGCGTTTCGACGATGCGCAGGCCGCGTTCGACGGTTTGCTCGACGCCGGCGTGGTGGTGCGCGATTTCCGCGCCGCGCCGCGGCTGGGCGATGCGTTGCGGATCAGCCTGGGCACGCCGGAGCAGAACGCCGCGGTGATCGAAGTATTGACCCGCCTGGCGCGGGTGCGCGGAGTCGCGGCATGAGCGCGCTCACGCCGATTTTGTTCGTCGATCGCGACGGCACCTTGATCGAGGAGCCGGCCGATTTCCAGATCGACAGTTTCGCCAAGCTGCGCTTCGTCCAGGGCGTGATCCCGGCGATGCTCAAGCTGCGCGACGCCGGCTATCAGTTCGTCATGGTCACCAACCAGGACGGCTTGGGCACCGACGCCTATCCGCGCTGGAGCTTCGACGGCCCGCACCAGTTGATGATGCAGGTGTTCGAAAGCCAGGGCATCGTGTTCCGCGATGTCTTGATCGACACCAGTTTCCCGGCCGAAAACCTGCCCACGCGCAAGCCGGGCATCGGCCTGGCGCTGCCGTTGTTGAAGGATCGAAGCATCGATTGGGAACGCTCGGCGATGGTCGGCGATCGCGAGACCGACAACGGCTTCGCCGCCAACCTCGGCATTCGCGCGTTCCAGTTGCGCACGCCGCAGTTCGGCGGTGAGTGGGATTGGGCCGGCATTGCCCATGCGCTGGCCGATCGGCCGCGCACCGCGCGCGTGCAGCGCAATACCCGCGAGACCAGGATCGAGGTCGTGGTCGATCTGGACCGCGCCGGCGAGCCGCAGGTGCATACCGGGCTGGGTTTCTTCGATCACATGCTCGAGCAGATCGGCAAGCACGGCGGTTTCGCGCTGCAGCTGCGTTGCGAGGGCGATCTGCATATCGATGAGCACCACACCATCGAGGACAGCGCGTTGGCGCTGGGGCAGGCGCTGCGCGAGGCGCTGGGCGACAAGCGCGGGATCGGGCGGTATGGGTTTGATCCGCGTGCGGGGTTGGGTGGCGTTGCGATAGAAGCTAAAAGCGAATCCCCCCTGGCCCCCCTTTTGCAAAGGGGGGAACCCGATCGGGTGGGTTCGTCCGCGCAGGACTCGTCTGCGGCAGATTCGATCGAGACAAATTCGATCTCGGCGGCGGCCGCGTCGGCGCACGAATTCGTGCTGCCGATGGACGAAACCCTGGCGCGCGCCGCGCTGGATTTCTCCGGGCGTCCTTACTTCGTATTCAACGGCAGCTTCGCGCGCGAGCGGGTCGGCGACGTCCCGACCGAGCTGGTGCCGCATTTCTTCCGCTCGCTGTGCGAAACCGCGGGCCTGAACCTGAACCTGAACGTGGAAGGTGATAACGATCACCACAAAATCGAGGCGTGTTTCAAATCGGTAGCGCGCGCATTGCGTCAGGCCATCGCCCGTCAAGGCCGTGAACTGCCGAGTACCAAAGGAGTTTTGTGATGACGGTCGTAGCTGTCATCGATTCGGGTGGGGGGAACATCGGCTCGGTGCGTTATGCACTGGAGCGGCTGGGGGCGCGTTCGATCCTGAGCGTGGACCCCGCAACGATCGCCTCCGCCGATCGCGTGATCCTGCCGGGCGTGGGCGCCGCCGCCCCCGCGATGGCGCGATTGCACGCGCTGGGACTGGTCGATCCGATCCGCCGCTTGCGGCAACCCTTGCTCGGGATCTGTCTGGGCATGCAGTTGCTGTACGAATCCTCGGAAGAAGGCGAGGTCGAATGCCTCGGACTTCTGCCGGGCCGGATCACCCGATTGCAACCAGCGCCAGGAGTACGTGTGCCTCATATGGGATGGAATCTCCTTCAGAAGCATGAATCGCAGGCCGGCAGCGAGCCGCTGCTGGCCGGCATCGGCGAACGCGATCACGCCTACTTCGTCCACAGCTACGCCGCTCCGTTGACCGAACACACCCTGGCCAGCGCCGTGCATGGCGCGCGCTTCACCGCCGTGGCCGGGCGCGGGCGCTGTTTCGGCGCCCAGTTCCATCCCGAGCGCTCGGCCGCCGTCGGCTCGCGCCTGCTCGCCAATTTCCTGGCGCTGGAGGCGTGAACATGGGCAACAGCACGCTGTACCCCGCGATCGACGTGCGCGACGGCCGGGTCGTGCGCCTGCACCAGGGCGACTACACCCAGGAAACCCGCTACGAGACCGAACCCCTGGCGCTGGCCACGCGTTACGCCGAGGCCGGGGCCAAGTGGCTGCACCTGATCGACCTGGACGCCGCGCGCTACGGCGGCTACACCCTGGCGCCGCTGCTGCGCGCGATCACCACCTCCAGCTGGATGCGCGTGCAGACCGGCGGCGGGGTGCGCAGCGAGGCCGATGTCGAGGCGATCCTCGACGCCGGCGCCGACCGGGTCGTGGTCGGTTCGCTCGCGGTCAAGGACCCGGATCTGGTGATCGGCTGGCTCAAGCGCTTCGGTTCCGAGCGCATCACCATCGCCCTGGACGTGCGCCAGACCGCCGACGGCGCCTGGGAACTGCCGGTCGCCGGCTGGACCGAGGACAGCGGCGTGCGCCTGGAAACCCTGCTCGAACGCTACGCCCAGGCCGGCCTGCGCCATCTGCTGTGCACCGACGTGTCGCGCGACGGCACCATGACCGGGCCGAACCTCGATCTGTACCGGCATATCCATTCGATCGCTCCGGACGTGCAGTTGCAGGCGTCCGGCGGCATCCGCGACATCGCCGACATCGTCGCCGCCGACGGCGTGGGCTGCAGCGGCGCGGTGCTCGGCAAGGCGCTGATCGAAGGCCGCTTCCAATTGACCGATGCACTCAAACAGGTACGTCGATGTTGAATGCCGCAACCACCGATGATCGCGGCGGCTCGTACCTGAGCCGCCGGATCGTGCCCTGCCTGGACGTGCGCGACGGCCGGGTGGTCAAGGGCGTGCGTTTTCGCGATCACGTCGACATGGGCGACATCGTCGAGCTGGCCTTGCGCTATCGCGACGACGGCGCCGACGAACTGGTGTTCTACGACATCACCGCCAGCCCGCAGGGCCGCAGCGTCGACCGCGGCTGGGTCGAGCGGGTCTCGCGCGCGATCGACATTCCGTTCTGCGTGGCCGGCGGCATCCGCTCGGTCGACGACGCGCGCGGCGTGCTCAACGCCGGCGCCGACAAGATTTCGATCAACACCCCGGCGCTGGAACGGCCCGAGCTGATCGGCGAGATCGCCGCCGAATTCGGCGTGCAATGCGTGGTGGTCGGCATCGACAGCCTGCGCGACGACGACGGCGAATGGCGCGTGCGCCAGTACACCGGCGATCCTTCGCGCACCCAGGCCCTGGCCAAGCGCACCCTGGACTGGGTGATCGAAGCGCAGCAACTGGGCGCGGGCGAAATCGTGCTCAACTGCATGGGCAGCGACGGCGTGCGCAGCGGTTACGACATCGAACAACTGCGCGCGGTGCGGGCGATCTGCGAAGTGCCGCTGGTGGCGTCCGGCGGCGCCGGCGCGATCGAGCATTTCGGCGCGGTGTTCCGCGACGCCGACGTCGATGCGGCCTTGGCGGCGAGCGTGTTCCACTCCGGCAGCATCCGCATTCCGGTCCTCAAGGCAGCCTTGCGAGAACACGGTGTCACTGTCCGCGAACTCCACTGAACCCACGATCCCGGCGAGCGCGTCGCTGACGCCGCGACAGATCGACGCCCTGGACTGGGACAAGCAGGACGGGCTGATCCCGGCCGTGGTCCAGGACGCGGCCTCGTTGCGCGTGTTGATGCTCGGCTACATGGACCGCGCCGCGCTGCGGGTCACCTTGGACAGCGGCCACGTCACCTTCTACAGCCGCAGCAAGCAGCGCTTGTGGACCAAGGGCGAAACCTCGGGGAATTTCTTGGACCTGGTATCGATCGAAACCGACTGCGACCGCGACACCTTGCTGGTGCGCGCGCAGCCGCACGGCCCGACCTGCCACCTCGGCCGCGACAGCTGTTTTCCCAACGCGCCGGATGTGTCGGGCCTGGCAGGGGCGTCTGGCGCGCCCGACGATGCGCTGGCGTTCCTGGGCGAACTTGACGCGCTGATCGCCATCCGCGAACGCGAGCGGCCGCAGGGCAGCTACACCACCGCGCTGTTCGACAAGGGCGTGCGCTCGATCGCGCAGAAAGTCGGCGAAGAGGGCGTGGAAACCGCGCTGGCCGCGGTCGCCCAGGACGACGCGGCCCTGTGCGGCGAAGCCGCCGACCTGCTGTTTCACCTGCAAGTGCTGCTGCGCGCACGCGGCCTGTCGCTGGGCGACGCGGTCGCGGTATTGCGCGAACGGCATGGCAAGCCGCATCGCGGATCGCAGCCGGCCGGTTGATCGCCGGAGTTGCTCCCAAGACGCCGCTAGTCTCGTAGACAAACTGTAGGAGCGGCGCAAGCCGCGACCGCGCAACCGCGGCTACGACGCAACTCCCATCCGGGCGAAACAAGGTTTCGCCGTAACCGTCATGGCGCGGTCGCGACTCGCGTCGCTCCTACAGTCTGAAACGCCGGATCGCGACGACAACGGGGAGCCCCTTGTAGGAGCGGCGCAAGCCGCGACCGCGCAATCGCGGCTGCGACGCAACTCCCATCCGGGCGAAACAAGATTTCGCCGTAACCGTCATGGCGCGGTCGCGACTCGCGTCGCTCCTACAGTCTGACTGCCGGATAGCGACGACAACGGGGCGCCCCTTGTAGGAGCGGCGCAAGCCGCGACCGCGCAATCGCGGCTACGGCGCAACTCCCATCCGGGCGAAACGAGGTTTCGCCGTAACCGTCATGGCGTGGTCGCGACTCGCGTCGCTCCTACAGTCTGACTGCCAGATCGCGACGACAACGGGACGCCCCCTGTAGGAGCGGCGCAAGCCGCGACCGCGCAACCGCGGCTACGACGCAACTCCCATCCGGACGAAACGAGATTTCGCCGTAGCCGTCATGGCGCGGTCGCGACTTGCGTCGCTCCTACAGTCTGAAACGCCGGATCGCGAGGACAACAGGGCGCCCCCTGTAGGAGCGGCGCAAGCCGCGACCGCGACACCGCATTCACGGCGCAACCCCATCCACAACGCCGCCCGCCGCCCGCCCACCTGTGCACACCCGCGCAGGCACGCGATACACACAGCCGCCGCATAATGGCCCCCGACCCACGGAGCCCGCCATGCGCCCATTCGCATCCGCCGCCTTATTGCTGACCCTGATCGCCCCGGCCGTCGCGGCCCAGACCGCCGCGCCGTCCTGCGAGGGCAGGGTGTTCGAGGACCGCAACGGCAACGGCCGCCAAGATGCCGGCGAGCCGGGCCTGGCGAATCAGCGCGTGTCCGACGGCGAACGCATCGTCGCGACCGATGCGCAGGGCCGTTATCGCCTGCCGATGGCCGACAAAACCAGCCAGTTCCTGATCAAGCCGGCGGGGTATACGACGCCGTCGCGCAGCGACAGCGGCCTGCCGGATTACTGGCTCAACCTGCGCACCGCCGACGGCCTGGCGCGCGATACCGCGAAACTGAAATACGGCGGCATGCCCGAAGGTTCGGCGGGCTGCCGCGACTACCCGCTGACGATCGACCGCAAACCCCGCGACACCGACCTGGACGTGCTGGTGTTCGCCGATCCGCAGACCAAGAGCGCGGTGGATGTCGAGTACTACCGCCGCGACATCGTCGATCCCCTGCGCGCCGCAAGCCGCGGCAAGCACATCGCCGACCTGGGCCTGAGCCTGGGCGACATCACCCACGACGATCTGTCGCTGTACCCGAAGCTCAACCAAGTGACCGCGCGCCTGGGCGTGCCGTGGCTGCACGCGCCGGGCAATCACGATCTCGACTTCGACGCCAGCGTCGATCAGGACTCGCTGCTGAGCTTCCGCCACGTCTACGGCCCCGACACCTTCGCCTGGGAAGAGCCGCAGGCGAATTTCGTGGTGCTCGACGACGTGGTCTATCAGCCCGGCAGCAAGCCCGATTACATCGGCGGTCTGCGCGCGGATCAGTTCGCGTTTCTTGAACGCTATCTGGCCGGCGCCGACAAGCGGCGCCTGCTGGTGCTGGCGATGCACATCCCGCTGTTCGACGCCGCGCCGGGGCGCGAAACCTTCCGCCACGCCGATCGCGATCGCCTGTTCGCGCTGCTGCGCGAGTTCCCGCATGTGCTGGTGCTGAGCGGACACAGCCATGCCCAGCGCCATGTCTATCACGATGCCGCCGACGGCTGGCACGGTGCGACGCCCTTGCACGAGTACAACGTCGGCGCGGCCTGCGGCGCGTTCTGGTCCGGGGTCAAGGACGCGCAGGGTCTGCCCGACAGCACCATGAGCGACGGCACGCCGAACGGCTATGCGCGCCTGTCGGTGCGGGCGAACGCCGAGTACGCATTGAGCTGGCATCCGGCGCCGGGCGCGGGCAAGGCGCTGCAATCCAATGCGGTCGCCAATCAGTACCTGCGCCTGTACGCACCGAAGACCTTGCGCCGCGGTTCGTATCCGATCCGCGGCATCTACGCCAATGTCTACATGGGCGCCGACGACAGCCGGGTCGAGTACCGTTTGGACGACGGCGAATGGAAGCCGATGAAGCGCGTCGAACAGCCCGACCCGGCGCTGTTGGCCGAGAACGCGCGCGACGATGAAGCCGAGCGGCTGCGCGGTTACGATCGCGCCGCGATCGCCACGCCGACCCCGCATCTGTGGAACGCGCCGCTGCCCACCGATACGGCCGTCGGCGAGCATGCGATCGAAGTGCGAGTGTTCGACCGCTGGCAGGGCGAGCAGCGTCTGCGCAGCTCGTATCGGTTGCTGGAGGCGGCGCCGTGAGCGCGACGCCGAAGGGACGGGTGAGCGGGGCGTCCAAGGGCGATGTGAGCGCGAAGACCAAGGCCGGTGTCAGGGCAACGCGCAAGGGCGGTACGAGCGCGGCGCCCAAGGGTGACGTTAGTACGACGCCCAAGGGCGCCGCCGACGATCTGCCGGTGATCGTATTCGAAGACGCCGTCGCGTTCGAACGCTGGATACTCGCTCACCCCGAGGCCAAGGGCGTGTGGGCCAAGATCGCCAAGAAAGGCCAGACCGTCGCCAGCATGAGCAACGATCAGGCGATCGAGGTGGCCTTGTGCACGGGCTGGATCGACGGCCAGCGCCGCGGTTTCGACGACTGCTATTTCCTGCAGCGCTACACGCCGCGTCGGCCGAAGGGGCTGTGGTCGAAGATCAACATCGGCAAGGTCGAGCGGCTGACCGCCGAAGGCCGCATGCGCGAAGGCGGATTGCGCGAGGTCGCCGCGGCGAAAGCCGACGGCCGCTGGGATGCCGCTTACGACCCGGCCTCGACCGCGGAAATACCCGACGACCTGGCCGCGGCGTTGGCCGCGCAGCCCGAGGCGCGCGCGTTCTTCGAACAGATCGACCGGACCAACCGCTACGCCGTGCTGTGGCGGGTGATGACCGCGAAAACGCCCAAGACCCGCGCGAGCCGGATCGAGAAGCTGGTGGCGATGCTGGCGAGCGGGGAAAAGGTTCACGGGTGATCGGTGGGGCTTGTTGTTTTGGTGCGTTTTGACTTCTCGATAGGTCAGTTGTCGAGGCGTTTGAGGTCTGGGATGAGCCGCCGCCTCGGTGCTTTCGGCTCGGGTCGCGATTGATCTTTCGGGACGGCGCTCGTGCTTGCGCGGCTATCGGATAGATAAGCGTCGGGGCCGAAGCCCCATGTAAAACACTTTGCGGGTTCGTGTTTGTTCTGGATCGGCGACGACCGGTGGCCCTCACCCGCGCCTTCGGCGCGACCTCTCCCGCGAGCGGGAGAGGTGTTCGAATTTTCTCGGCGTTCGAGGTCTGTTGCGGGCGGGGGCTTTCAGCGCCGACGCTTCGGGCTCAGGCGGCGATTGATCCGGGGATCCGCGAGCTGAATTTTTCGCGGCGATCGGAGAGAGAAGCATCGCGCCTGAAGCTCTCCCACAAAGATCTCCACGATCGAGCCAATCCGCCCCGGAGGTCTCGGCGATCAAGCCAATCCGTCCCGGAGATCTCAACGATCGAGCCAATCCGAATACCTCTCCCGCTAGCGGGAGAGGTCGCGCCAAAGGCGCGGGTGAGGGCCGCCAATCGCCAGACGCATCGCCACGACCATACCCACACCCGCCACCAGGAATTGACGCAGGCTTTACGCCGCCCACGGCCGCGCGAATAGCGCCTTTACGCCCTCGCTTCCTACAGTGACTCCAGGCGCACCGCTCCGAGTGCGCAGTGAGTCCCGACGTGTCGATCCTGATTGTGCGCGGCCCCAATGTCCAAGCCGGTACCGATGCCGCCGTCGATTCGATGGCGCCCCCGCTGTCCGGCGAAGTGCGCGCCGCGCTGGTCGAACGCGCGGCCAGCGCCGGCAAGGCCATCTGCGTGCGCAGCTGCCGCAACGAGCACGAACTGGTCGAATGCCTGCGCGGCATGCGCGCGGCCAACACCGAACTGCTGTTGCTCGATCCGGGCGATTGCCTGCCGGCGAGCGCCGACCTGCGCGGCGCCCTGGCGCGGTTGCCGGTGCCGTACATCGAGGTCCACGACGACGACATGAGCGCGCCGGAACTGTCGATCGCGCCGCACTGCGGCCAGCGTCTGCGGCGGGTGCACGGTTATTCCGCGCAGAGCTACACCCTGGCCCTGGCGATCGCGCTGGAGCACCTGGGCTGCGCCGACAGCGGCAACGACGTCCACGTCGGCACCTGAGCCGCGGCCGCAGCATGAGCGCGCATTATTTTTACTTCGCCGACTACGAAATCCTGGTCGGCGGCCGCTTCATCGTGTGGGGACAGACCACGCTCGACTACGCGCCGGCTCAGGCCGGCGGGTTCGATCCGGCCGAACTGCTGAACCTGATCCGCCAGCGCGCCGCGAACGAGCACGGGGTGGAGCGCGATGAGGTGCGGGTGCGGAATTTGAGCCGGTTGTAGCAGGGGATGCCGGTCGACGGCGGTTGCGGGGTGCGTTGCCTGCGTTAGGTTGCGCCGTTGTTGAAACGGCGCGGTCGCGGCTCGCGCCGTTCCTGCATGGGCTGCCTGTAGGAGCGGCGCGAGCCGCGACCGCGAAACCTCGAATGCTGCGACCGTAGCGATCAGACGATCGCATCAACCGCCATCGATCAAACCGCGACCTGATCGAACCCCGTCACCCGCGCATGCCCATGGGTGGCCTCGCCTTCGCGCGGCTGCGGGTAATCGTCGAGACGATCCACCAGCACCGTGCCGACGCCGGCCTCGCGCGCGGCATCGAGCTCCTCGACCACGTCCGACAGGAACACGATCTCGTCGGCGGGCAGACCGATCGCCTCGACGATGCGCGCATAGCTCGCCGCCTCGCGCTTGCCGCCGACCTCGGTGTCGAACCAGCCGGAGAACAGCTCGGTCAGGTCGCCGGCATCGCTGTGGCCGAACAACAACCGCTGCGCGGGCACGCTGCCGGAGGAGTACACATACAGGCGCAGGCCCCGGTCCTTCCACTGGCGCAGCGCGGGCGCCGCGTCCGGGTACATGTGCGAGGTGAAGTCCGCGCTCTTGTAGCCGTCGGCCCAGATCATGCCCTGCAGCGCCTTGAGCGCGGTGTGCTTGCGGTCTTCGTCGATCCAGCCCTGCAGCACCTCGACGATGACCGAGTCCTGGCAGGCGCCGCCGTTCTCCAGCGCGACCGTGTCCAGCCACTTGCGCACCCCCGGCTCGCGTCCGCGCGCGGCGACGAAGCCGGGCAGGGCGCGGCGCGCGTACGGGAACAGCACGTCCTTGACGAAGGAGATCGAGCTGGTGGTGCCTTCGATGTCGGTGAGGATGGCGCGGATGGGCATGGGGGCGGGGATGGGGCGAGACGGGGACGCCGATTGTCGCCTTTACCGCGACGCTCAGGCAAAAAAGCGCGTTGGACGATGGCCGGCGGGGTTCACACCGCGGCGGCGGCGACGTTGTTGTGCATACGCGGGCCATTCCGGTCCGAACGGACCATTCGCATGACTCTCGAAGCGCTCGTTTTCATCGCCGACACCCCGGAAAACCGGTCCATCAACGAAAACGACGCGGTCGAGCTGATCGGCAAGTTCGGGATCGCGCCGGGCAAGGTGCTGATCAAGATCCCGTCCGACGAGATCAGCCCCGAGCTGAAGCTGCACCTGCGCATGAACCGCGACGTGGCCGCCTGGCAGCTCGACGACGTGACCAAGCTGCGGCGCTTCGACCCGCTGGTGCTGGCCGACGTGATCGAGCTCAAGCGCCTGGGCGGCTGAGGCCGAACCGGTATTCGACGCGAGCCAGGCGGCTCAGCCCGCCTGGCCCTTCTCGTAGCGCGGAAACTGCCGGGCGATGTCGGTGCCGGTGAAATGGCCGACCCAGCCGTCGGGCTCGGTGAAGAAACGGATCGCCACGAAGCTCGGTTCCGGGCCCATGTCGAACCAGTGCAGGGTGCTGTCGGGCACCGAGATCAGGTCGCCCTGTTCGCACTTGATCTCGTACACGTTCGGCTCGACGTGCAGGGTGAACAGGCCCGAGCCCGCGACGAAGAAACGCACTTCGTCTTCCTTGTGGTAGTGCTCGTCGAGGAACTTGCCGCGCATGGTCTCGCGCTGCGGGTTGTCCGGGGCGATGCTGACCACGTCGACGGTCTTGAAGCCGCGCTCGGCGATCAGCCGGTCGATGTCGGCGCGGTAGGCGGCCATGATCGTTTCCGGCGCATCGCCGGGCTGGACCGGTTGCGCGGCCTGCCACTGTTCGAAGCCCACGCCGATCTTGGCCAGCTCGCGCGCGATCTGCGCCTGATCGGAGGTGGTCAGCCGGGGCGTGTCGGTCTGGTCTTCGGCGAAAATGCGCAGACGGCTCATCGCTGCAATCTCCTGAGTTCGAGTTCGCATCCGAGCAGGAATTCGAACGCCTCCAGATGGCGTCGCGCTTCGGCCATGTCGCGGCCCCAGGCGTACAGGCCATGGCCATCGATCAGATAGCCCCACATCGGCTGCTGGTCGAGGGTCGCGTCGACCTGGGCGGCCAGGGTCGGCATGTCCTGGGTGTTGGGATAGACCGGCAACTCCAGCGCCATTTCGTGGGTGGTGTTGCCGCTGAAGGCCTTCAGCAGTTCGTAGCCTTCCAGATGCACATGGCCCCGGCCGGCGTACAGGCGCGAGGCGACGGTCTGGGTCTGCGAATGGGTGTGCAGGACGCAGCCGATCTGCGGGTAGCGCTTGTACAGCTGGGTGTGCAGCAGGGTCTCGGCCGAGGGCCGATGGCTGGTCGCGACCGGGGTGCCGTCGAGGTCGACGACCATGATGTCGGCTTCGGTCAGACGGCCCTTGTCGCGGCCGGACACGGTGATCGCGACATGCCCGGCGTCGATCCGGGTCGAGAAATTGCTGCTCGTGGCCGGGGTCCAGCCGCGCTGCGCGAGTTCGCGCACGTTGACGATGATTTCCCCGGCGCAGTGCGACAGGCGTTGCGGGTCATAGGGCAGGGCGCTGTTCATGGAGCGAGTTTAGCGCCCCGCTGTGTCGCTTGCCTCGTTTTTGCGGCAACGCAGCGTTGTCTGTGGGGCTGGGAATCGGGAATGGGGAGTCGGGAATCGGAAGAGCAAAGGCCGCGGCGAGCTGGCCGGAGCCAGTCGACTCCCAGCCGCTGTCCGATTCCCTATTCCCTATTCCCGGCTCTTACGCAGCTTGCTATGCCGAACGCTATAAGCGAAATAGATCGCGAAGCCGATCACCGTCCAGATGCCCATCAGCATCCAGTTGTGCGCGGTCATGGTCGACAGCAGGATCAGGCAGCTGACGATGCCGGCCAGGCAGACCGGCCAGGCGAAGGCGATCCGGAACGGGCGCGGCAGGTCGGGCTGGGTGCGGCGCAGGATCAGCACGCCGGCGCAGACGGCGGCGAACGCGATCAGGGTGCCCATCGAGGTCATGTCGCCGAGGATGTCGAGCGGGAACAGCGCCGCCAGCAGGGCGATGCCCACGCCGGTGATCACGGTGTTGATATGCGGGGTGCGGTACTTGGGGTGGATCTTGGTGAACACCGGCGGCAGCAGGCCGTCGCGCGCCATGATCATGAAGATGCGCGGCTGGCCGATGATCATCACCAGCACCACCGACGACAGCCCGACCAGCGCGCCGATCTCGACCACCAGGCGCAGCCAGCCCAGCGCCGGATGCGCGGCGATCGCGGTCACCACCGGCTCGTCGGTGCCCAGGGTGGCGTACGGCGCCAGCCCGGTCATGACCGCGGCCATGCCGATGTACAGCACGGTGCAGATCGCCAGCGAGGCGAGCATGCCGATCGGCATGTCCTTCTGCGGCTTGTGCGACTCCTGCGCGGCCACCGACACCGCCTCGAAGCCGATGTAGGCGAAGAACACCATCGAGGCGCCGCGCAGCACGCCTTCCCAGCCGTACTTGCCCGGGCCCTGCGATTCGGGGATGAAGGGCGTCCACAGCTCGGGATTGACGTACTTCCAGCCGACCACGATCACCAGCACGATCAGGCCCGACTTGAGCAGCACCATCGCCATGTTCATGGCCGAGGACTTGCGGATGCCGACATAGCACAGCCAGGTCAGCAGCAGCACGATCGCCGCCGCCGGCAGGTTGGCGATCGCGCCGGTCGGGCGCAGCTTGGCGTCGAGCGGCGCCTGCACCAGCGCCGCGGGCAATGTGATGTGGAAGTGTTCCAGCAAACTCAGGAAATACCCGGTCCAGCTGACCGCCACGGCGGAGGCGGACACGCCGTATTCCAATATCAGCATCCAGCCGATGAACCAGGCCGCCAGCTCGCCCAGGGTCGCGTAGGTGTAGGTGTAGGCGCTGCCCGAGACCGGCACCATCGCCGCGAACTCGGCATAGGCCAGCGCGCAGAACGTGCAACAGATCGCGGCGAGAATGAACGACAGCATGATCGCCGGGCCGGCATGCTCGGCCGCGGCCTTGCCGGTGATCACGAAGATGCCGCCGCCGATCACCGCGCCGATGCCCAGCGCGGTCAGGCCCCACGGGCCGAGCGTGCGGTGCAGGCTCAGTCCCTCGGCCTCGGTGTGCGCGGCGTGCGGGTGTTTGGTCGCCCAGAGTTGTCCCAGCATGTGTTTCTTCCTGGTGCTGCTTGCGGCCCGCGTTGCGTATCTTCCAGCTCGTCGTTCCCGCGAATGGGGGAATCCGGTGCCTTTCGTGCGAGAACGTCCGAACTCGCCGGATACCCGGCTTACGCCGGGAAAACCAGATCCCGCGTTCGCGGGAATGACGAGTTCAAGAATGCGCGCTCGAAGTCCGATCGCAGTGGAGCGTTAGTACTGTGAAAAGGAAAAAGGCCGGCGGAAAACTCCGCCGGCCTTGATGACTGCGCGCCGCTCAGGCCGCGTTGGCGGCCTTGCGCAGCTTGCTGTTGCGGTAGCCGTAGCCGAAGTAGATGACCATGCCGATCACGGTCCAGCCGGTCATCAGGTGCCAATGCTCGGAGAACGGCTTCCAGAACAGGTACAGGCAGGCGATCGCGCCGAGCGGGCACACCAGCACGGCCAGCGGCACCCGGAACGGGCGCGGCAGGTCGGGGCGGGTGCTGCGCAGGATCAGCACGCCGATGCAGACGGTGGCGAAGGCGAGCAGGGTGCCCATCGACACCAGTTCGCCGAGCAGGCCGATCGGCAGGAAGCCGGCCAGCAGCGCGGCGAAGATGCCCACGATGATGGTGCCGATGTACGGGGTCTGGAACTTCGGATGGACCTTGGCGAAGAACTTCGGCAGCAGGCCGTCCTTCGACATCGAGTAGAAGATGCGCGGCTGGCCCATCAGCATGACCAGGATCACCGAGCTCAGGCCGGCGATCGCGCCGATCTCGACGGCGAACTTCAGCCAGCCCAGCGCCGGGAACGCTTCCAGCGCGGTCGCGACCGGCTTGGGCGTGCTCAGCATGTGGTACGGCACCAGGCCGGTCAGCACGCCGGAGACGATGATGTAGATGATCGTGCAGATCACCAGCGAGCCCAGGATGCCGATCGGCATGTCGCGCTGCGGGTTCTTGGCCTCGCCGGCGGCGGTGGAGACCGCGTCGAAGCCGATGTAGGCGAAGAACACCACCGAGGCGCCGCGGACGATGCCGTCGATGCCGTACTTGCCCGGGCCCTGGCTTTCCGGAATGAACGGCACCCAGTTGTCCGGGTTGATGTACTTGGCGGCGAAGGCCACGAACAGGGTGATCACCACGACCTTGATCGCGACGATGATCGAGTTGACGAACGCCGACTGGGTGATGCCGACGTAGCACAGGCCGCTGATCGCCGCGATGATCGCCACCGCCGGCAGATTGATCAGGCCGCCGGTGTAGACGATGCTGCCGTCGACCACGTTCAGCGGCGCGGCCGCGAGCGAGGCGGGCAGGCCCATGCCGAAGGTGGTGAGCAGACTGTTGAGATAGCCCGACCAGCCGACCGCGACGGTCGAGGCCGCGAACAGATACTCCAGCACCAGGTTCCAGCCGATGAACCAGGCGACGAACTCGCCCAGGGTGGCGTAGGAATACGAATAGGCGCTGCCGGAGACCGGCATCATCGCCGAGAACTCGGCGTAGCACAGGCCGGCCAGCGCGCAGGCGATGCCGGCGACGACGAAGCTCAGCACGATCGCCGGACCGGCATGCTCGGCCGCGGCGTGGCCGGACAGGACGAAGATACCGGCACCGATCACGGCGCCGATGCCGAGCATCACCAGTTGAGTCGCGGTCAACGATCGTTTGAGTGTCGCCTCGCCTTCGAGGCCGCCCTCCACGGGTTCGCCGGCGTCCACGTGGCCGGCTGGCGCCACGGGTTTGGTGATGAACAGGCCTCTCGACATCGAACTCCCCTCTCTCTCGTAAGAAGTGATCTACGTGCCCGCCGTTCTGATGACGACGATCACCGACCCCAGAGCGGGGCGGCGGGCCACCTTAACCCAGGGTGGAAATCACCGGCAAGCTCACATCGTCATGGTTCTTGCCGCCATAATCGCGCCCCACACCGCCAGCCACACTGCAGTTTGCGCATGCCAGCGAAACATTCCGACGCCATCGGCGAACTTCGTTCCAATCTCATCGAATATGCGCGACGTTGGCCGGCGGAGGCGGAACATACGCTGCCGTTTCTGGCGTTGCTCGATGAAGCCGTGCGTGCCGGCGAGCACGTATCCAACGCCATCGGTCGCGCCGATGACGCGGTGCAACATGACGCGCCGCCGCCGGCCGACCCGTTTCTGCGCGAGCGCCTGGCCGGCCATTTCACCGGCGGCGCCTGGCTGATCGATCGCGCCGGCCGGCGGGTGCTGCTGACCCACCACCGCAAGCTCGGCCGCTGGCTGCAACTGGGCGGCCACGCCGACGGCGACCGCGACCTGGCCCAGGTGGCGCTGCGCGAAGCCGAGGAAGAATCCGGCCTGACCGGGCTGTCGGTCGACCCGCAGTTGTTCGACGTGGACCGTCATTGGATCCCCGAGCGCCGCGACGTGCCCGGCCACTGGCATTACGACCTGCGCTACGTGGTGCGCGCGGGCGACAACGAGGACTACGTGATCAGCGAGGAATCGCTGGACCTGGCCTGGCGCGAGATTTCCGAGTTGCTCGACGATCCGGGCAGCGACGAGTCGATGCGGCGGATGGCGGGGAAGTGGTTGGCGCGGGGCGGGTCGGGCGGCTGAGCGATAAAATCATCCAAATCTTCTTGCCGGCGCCGTGATTGGCGGACAGGAGTCCCCCTTGCTCTCGTATCAGTTGGCCAATAATCACGCCGGCATCATGCTCATCGGCGACTACACCTCGCTGCGGTTGCTGCACGAAGTGGTGCATGACGTAAATCTGCGATCTCCATTGATCGAGGAACAAGATGGTCCGTTCCTCGCGTTGGCCTTCGACGCGCGCAAGGCCTACGAACAAGAGCGTGAAATCATCGTGCCGCCTGACGACTGTCCGCAAATGGGGGTGCGCTATGGGGTCAAGATTCTTTGGCCGGTGCTTCTGCTGCAGCAGCGAATGCTCCGCGTGTCTCTTGCGTACCTCGATCACGCCGCGAGTCATCAGGCCATAACGTATGCATTGGAGTCCGTGATTGAGCAGGGCCTGAGAGCGGATTTTGGCTCGAATGGACAATCCGTTGTCGACCAATGGCGGCGTTTGACTCCAAGGCACTCCTCCGACTTCGAAAAGCTGCGCAGTCGTGGCGCGCTTTTTTGCACTTGGAGCAAGTCTGCGCGGAAGCGGAATTTTGCGGAGTTGCTCGCCAGTTTCGATCCCATGTTCGAGCTTATGCATGACCTTCGCGCCGAGTCCGGCCAGCTTGGGTTCCTGTCGCCCGAGGTGTTGGATAGTTGGGCGCATGCGCAGTGGGCCGACCCCAGGATGTGAAGGGACGAGCCCGGCGGTGCCGATGGTGACTGTTCGGTTCCACCTGATGTCGTCCGGCTTGTTTACCGCCCTGTCGCCGGATCGCTGAAGCTCGCCGAACCGTTTTCCGCATGGTCGTGCCCGCCGTGCGGATGCGGATGCTTGAGGGCGAACTCGCAGTCGCGCCTATCGCTGAAGCCGGTAACGACCGGTTCGAGCAAGTGCCCACGGATACGCGCTTGTCATAGCTACGGCGCATCGACGAGCTTGCGTTGATCGGTTGGCCGCGCGAGCCCGCAATCGTCGCATCTTGATCGCTGTCCGGCGAGGTCACGCGCGCGGCGACGTGTTGTGTCGCCACGATGCTTGATGTGACACTGCCGTATCCCACGGAAAGGGGGTTTCCGCGATGGCCTTTACGACTCCGCCGTTTCTGACCGCGGCATTTGCGATTCAGCTGCTGCACGCCTTACGTCAAGCCGGGCATGACAGTTTCGATCTTGCAACATTGTTGGACCGGGCTCTAGCCTTGATGCGGGACGCCTATCCCCAGGCCAATACGGCGTCATTGGGGACGAGGAATAATCTTCGCGAGTTGGCCGTGAGCATCCTCGCCGACTACGCGCAGATCGGCCTCGTTTCCACGGATGACAGCGAACCTCCACGGTACCGCGCCAGCCGCGACGGCGAGCCGCCCGATGGGCCACCGAGATCCAGGCAGCCCGGTGATGGTGACGACGGCGGTTCCGGAGTCGCGGAAGTCATCGCCCATCCGGTCCTCTTCTGCGTGGCGCAGGACGATTTCGACGCCGCCATCGCACGCGCGCTGGAGCGTTACTGATGACCGCGATCAATAGCTTGGCTCTGATAGCGCTCAAGTGCGCGCCGAACGTCTTTGATTTATCCAGCGACATGACCCACGCCAGCATCCGCGATCAGGTCGTGCGCGCGCGCTTGCTCGCCCGCGATCTGGCCCAGCTGCCCAAGCCGCCGCAATCGGTGCTGGTGGTCGGCGCCGGCTTCGCCGGTGTCTCCGTTGCGATGGCGTTGGCCGCGCAAAAGATCAAGGTGCTGGTGGTCGAAGTGAACCGGCAGCCCTTTCAGTTGCAGAGCAAGGTGTCGGACCGCTACGTCGCCCCTTTCATGTACGAATGGCCCAGCCACAACGCCGACGACCAAAGCTATCCTCCCGCCGGTGCGCCGGCCTGGTCGGACGATTCGATCCTGGCCGGCTTATGGGACGCTCCCGCGATCGCGACCTTGAAACAAGCCGGACGCGACCGCGGCGCATGGCGCAAGCGTTGGAAACGCCTGCATGGCGTGCGCTCCCACGGTCCGTATCCGGCCGAGCCGCCCCACTGGGACGAGTGGTTCGTGCGCGAGCTGCGAGGCCAGGTGCCGCTGCCCGCCAAGGAGTTGGCACGTCGTGCCAGAGCGCGACTGCTTGAGCACCTGGCCGCGATCCCGCCGACGTCTGCGCAACTCAAGATTCTGACCCGGGTCGATGCAGACGCGATCAAGCGCTTCGTAGGCGCATTTGCGAAGCAAATGGGCAGCTGGTATCAATCCATGAGCTCGCCGCCGATTCCGGGAAGCTACCGGCCCTGGCAGCACTTGCGGGTTGCCACTGGCGTCGACTGGCTGACCAGCCAGCCCGAACACAACGTGCCGTGCGATGTGGATGCGGTGATCCTCGGCGGCGGCGCGGGTCCAGAGCGGGTCGAGCTGGACGCCTATCCTTTCAAATTCGATGCCGTGGGACCGGCTGCCGGCCTGTCGTTCTGGGACAACGACGGCTGGCTGGGTGCGTCGGCCGACGATCACGTAGGCGTGTTTGGCGCCGGCGACGGTGCGCTGCAGGACGCGCTGCGTGCATTGACCGGGCATAAGCATCCCTTGATGACGATCCATGCGATTCGCCGCGATCCGCGGGCGCGTGCGGCGCTGACCGCGGTCGAACCCGAGCTCGCCGCGATCGACCGGCAGAACTGGCTCGCCGCAAGTTGGACCCAGGTCAGTGAGGAAAAAGGGAAGCCGCGTTTTCATCGCGGTGTGCTGGATGAAGTATTGGATCAGCGTTGTCGCGCGATTGCATGCCGGCTGTCGGAGCAGCCGGGCATCAATCAAGCGGTGGCGGACATCCTGCTCGCCGGAACCGGCGTGGTGTACCACGTGTTCCAGGAAAATTATTTCACCAAGTCGTATCTGCTCAATCGGTTCCTGCTGCACCTCATCGACGTCTGTCAGCCGCCGGGCGGGAGGCTGGCGGGCAAGATCCGCTACAGCTCGATGCCTGACATGGCCGAGATACGCGGTTACGCGCGTAGCGTCGTATCGGCGCGCCAGGGCTACCAACGTGCGGACTATCGAATATGGCTGAAGCGTCGGTATTCCCTCAGCTACTTCAGCGTGCCCATGCACCGGGTGGCCGTTCGGTACGGGCGTCTTCACCCTGATTCTCAGCCAGGGCACCAGTTGCTTGGGCTGAGTTCGGAAAAGATAGCCGAACGCACCTGCCTGGGCGGAGTGTCGTATCCGCATGTGGCCGAGCCGATGCCCTGATCTTGCGCGTTGGACGCTGTCTGTGGTCTGCGTCGACGCACTACGACCCGCGGTGCCGCGCCGCGGGTCGTAGTGCAATTGATCCGAGATGCGGTCAAGCCCCGATCGCCGGATCGCTGAAGCTCGCCGCGCCGTTTTCCGCATGCCCGGCGATGCGCCGCAGATAACCGGTATCGCTATCGGAGGTGATGCTTAGGTCGTACCAGTGCTGACTCGCGGCCAGCGGCCAGTGGTCGCTGAGCCGCGCGCCCGGCGCCAGCGCGTACTGACGCGCCGCGGCGGTGCTGTAGCGGTTGGGCTTCAAGGTCAGGCGGCACGCGGCCTTGCCTGTGTTGACGAACTCCAGGACCAGACGCTCGCCGGCGGCATCGTGCCGCACCGACACTTCCGGATTGGCGCCGCTGGCGCTCAGCGCCTTGGTGAGGTCGCCGCGGAACGCGCGCAGGAAACCGTTCGGGCCGAACGCCGACAGGTCGTAGACGCCGCCGGTGTATTGCCGGGCGCTCCAGTAATCCGACAGTTCGGTGCCGGCATCGAGTGTGTAATACCACGGCCCGTCGCTGCGATTGCCGGCGTAGACGTTGTAGCAGGCGCCGGCGATGCCGTCGTTGCCGAAGTCCAGCCAGTAACGGCCGCTCGACGCTTCGATGCGGCCATCCACGCGCAACTCATACGGCAACGCGCGCGCGCGGCGCTGGCCGCGCTCCTGGCGCGGCATGCGCGGCTGCGCCGGCGCGCTGGGCTTGGCGAGTTTGCAGCTGGCATCGGCGTTGGCCATGGTCGATGCGGTGTCCGGCAGCGCCGGCCACGCCGCATTGGGATTGGCGAAGTCGAACGCGGTGCTCAGATCGCCGGCCACTGTGCGGCGCCAGGCGCTGATGTTGGGCTCGGCGATGCCGAAGCGCGCCTCCAGGAAACGCAACACCGAGGTGTGATCGAACACCTGCGAATTGACCCAGCCGCCCTTGCTCCACGGCGAGATCACGAACATCGGCACGCGCACGCCCAAGCCGACCGGAATGCCGTTGTAGTTCTCGGTGGCGGTGTCGACCGTGCTCTTGCCCAGGTCGGCGTTGATCGCCGGCAGCGGCGCCGGCAGGTGATCGAAGAACCCGCCGTTCTCGTCGTAGTTGATGATGAACACGGTCTTCGACCAGACCTCGGGATTGGCCACCAGCGCCTCGAGCAGGCGCGAGGTCAGCGATTCGCCGTAGGCCGGCGTCGCCGCCGGGTGCTCGCTCATGATGTAGGACGGCACGATCCACGACACCGCCGGCAGCTTGTTCTCGCGTACGTCCTTGGCGAAGTCGGCGATCAAGTATTCGCCGCGCGAGGCGGTCGCGTTCTCGGCGGTCGAACCCGGCGACCACGCCCGCCCGCGCTTGTACAGCTCCGAATTCGTATCGAGCTTGCGGAAGTTGGCGAAGTAGGCCAGCGAGTTGTCGCCGTAGTTGTCGTGTTCCTGGTACACCCGCCAGGTGATGCCCTTGTTCTGCAGTCGCTCGGCGTAGGTCGTCCACTTGTGCCCGGCGAAGGTCGGCTTGTCGCGCGCCATGTCGGCGGTCCAGTTGCCGTCGTCGGCGTTGTTGACCGCCTGTGCGCCGAAATCGCCCACGGTCATGCCGCTGGTGCCGGCGAACAGATGCATGCGATTGGGATTGGTCGGGCCGTGATGCGAGCAGTAGTACGCATCGCACACGGTGAACGCATCAGCCAAGGCGTAATAGAACGGCATGTCCTCGCGGGTGAAGTGGCCCATGCACATCGGGCCCTTGACCGAGATCCAGGCGTTGTAGTCCTTCCAGCGCGAATACGCGCCCTTCCAGCTGTGATCGATGTCGGCCAGGCAGTGCGCGGCGGTGTTCGCGGTGTCCAGGTGGAACGGCAGCACCACGTTGTTCGGGTTGGTCGCGCTCTTGGGCTGTTCCCACACGGTCTTGCCGCCGGGCAGCGGGATCGGCCGCGGGTCGTCGAAACCGCGCACGCCGCGCAAGGCGCCCAGGTAATGATCGAAGGAGCGGTTTTCCTGCATCAGGATCACCACGTGCTGCACGTCCTGAATGGTGCCGGTCACGCGGGCGGCCGGCGTGGCCAGGGCGGCGCGGATCGAGGGCGGAAGCAGGCTCAGCGCGGCGGCGCCGCCGGCGAGTTTGAGGAAGTCGCGACGATTCGAGGAAACCAAGGCCTTGCTCCGAAGCTGGGCGGGTACGGCATCGTGCCGTCGGAAAGCGCATCAGCGTGCGGATCGCAGGTTGCAGGATCGTGGCACTGCCGTGAGCGTTGCCAGTCACGCTTTGGAAATTGCGACGCGCGTTGTCGCGGCGATTCAGCATGATGATCGCCGCGGCGTTGCATTGCGCGTGGGTTGCGTCGCTTGCCGGCCTGCATGATCGCAACAATGAAACGAAACCTTGTCGCCGCGAATTCTTTCGTATTTCGGTGCGCGGGTTGGCGCGATGAATGCCGATGCGGAAGCGTTGTGAGTTGCGATCGTGTTGATTGCGCCAATTCAGTGACGCCGCGGATTTCGCGGTTTGCGCAGGCTGTTCGGGGTTCGGGGTTCGGGGTTCGGGGTTTGTGTTGTTTCGTGGTCGCGGCTTGCGCCGCTCCTACAGGGGATAGCGAGCTTTCTTCGTTCGGTGGGGCGGCGCGGCGGTGACTCGGTTCAGGCTTGCAGCCACAGGGTCATCAATCGCCGCGGATGCGCGACATAGCCGGCGCGCTCGTAGATTCCGCGCGCATGCGCATTGTCGTCGTTGACCTCCAATCGCAGCGCGTCCAGGCCTTCGGCCCGGCACAGCGTTTCGACTTCGGACAATGCGCGCTTGGCCAGGCCGCCGCCGCGATGCGCCGGCAGCACGAACAATTCGTCGAGCAGGCCGAAACGGCCGCCGAATTCCAGGCTGAAACAAAAGCCCAGCACGAAGTAACCGGCGATCTCGCCGTCGCGCAGGATCAGGCGCAGGCGCCCGGCATTTGGATCGCCGATCAAGACCGACAAGGCGCGGCGCAACGCCGGTTCGTTCCAGGGCAGGTGCTCGACTTCGTAGAACGCGCGCAGCACCGGGATCAGGCGCGGCAGGTCGGCCTCGGTCGCGGCGGCGAAGACGTAGCCGCCGCTGTCGACGGCGGAAGAATCGGTGGGGTTCATCGCAGTTCGGTCTCCTCGCCGTAGCGGTCCAGCCACGCGGCCGTGGCCTTGTCGTGCTGATGGCGAGCGCGCAGGCGCGCCCATTGCGCGCGTTCGTGCAGCAGGCGCTGCTCGGCTTGTTGTTGCAGGTGTTGCATCGACTCGTGGTCGAACGGCTCGCCGCCGGAGAAACCGCGCAGGTCTTCGTGTTCGCTCGCGAACGCGCGCACCTCGGACGGCAGCGCGCACCAGCCCGAACGATGCATTTGCGGCAATTGCGCCGGCGTCCGGCAACCGCCGGTGTCGCCGGACGCATCGGGTGCCGGTCGCTGGCACCCGATCAGCAGCGCCAGCGTCAGCGTGTAAACGCAGACGCGGACGCTCAGACGCCAATCAGTCCGCACGGCCGGCGAACTCGCCGGTCGCGGTATTGACCAGCACGCGTTCGCCGTTGCTGATGTACTCGGGCACCATGATCTCCAGGCCGGTCGACAGCTTGGCCGGCTTCGGCCGCTTGGTGGCGGTGCCGCCCTTGAGTTCGGGCGGGGTTTCGATCACTTCGATCGCCACGCTGGCCGGCAACTGCAGCGCCACCGGCTGTTCGTCGATGATCTGCACGTAGCAGCCGCTGAGGTCGTCGATGATGTAGCCGGCGTCGTCGCCGACCACGTCGGCATCGAGCGTGTACGGCGTGTAGTCCTCGTCGTCGAGGAACACGAACGCATCGCCGTCCTTGTAGGAATAGGTCACCTGGCGGCGGCTGAGCTCGACTTCCTTCAACTCGTCGTCGCCGCCGACGCTGAGGTCGTACTTGGTCCCGCCGGGCACCGAGTACATGGTGAAACGGAATTTGACGTTGCCGCCGCGGCCCTGCGGCGAGCTGCGTTCGATATCGCGCACCTGGTACACGGTGTTGTTGTGCTCGATTACGTTACCTTTTTTTACGTCGTAGGCTTTCATGGGTTCTGGCCGGGAATGGGGAATCGGGAATAGGGAATCGGTAAAGTGGTGACGTGGAGATCGTGAAGTGAGGACGGAATCGCTTTGACGATTCCCGATTCCCAATTCCCGATTCCCGCCGTTACTTGGGCGCCAACCGAGTAGCGCCATCCAGACGAATCGTCTCGCCGTTGAGATAGCGGTTGCCGAGGATGTAAGCCACCAGGTCGGCGAATTCTTCCGGCTGGCCCAGGCGCGAGGGGAACGGGATCGAGGCGCTGAGCGACTGCTGCACCGACTCGGGCATGCCGTCGACCATCGGGGTCCAGAAGATGCCCGGCGCGACCGTCATCACCCGGATGCCGAAGCGCGACAGTTCGCGCGCCATCGGCAGGGTCATCGCGACCACGCCGCCTTTCGACGCGGAGTACGCGGCCTGGCCGATCTGGCCTTCAAAGGCGGCGACCGAGGCGGTGTTGACGATCACGCCGCGCTCGCCGTCGTCGCCGGCCTCGTTGTGCTGCATCAGGTTGGCCGCGGCCTTGGCGACGTTGAAGCTGCCGATCAGGTTGACCATGACCGTGGTCTGGAACTGCGCCAGCGGCATCGGCGATTCCTTGCCGAGCACGCGGCCGGCGCCGAGGATGCCGGCGCAGTTGATCGCCGCGTTGAGCCCGCCGAGGAAGTCCTGGGCGGCGGCGAGGTTGGCGACCACGCCGGCCTCGTCGGTGACGTCGGTTTTGAAATAGCGGGCCTTGTCGGCGCCGAGCGCGGCCACGGCCTGCGCGCCCTTGTCGTCGTTGACATCGAACAGCGCGACCTTGCCGCCGCGGGCGACGAGGTGCTGGGCCACGGCCAGGCCGAGGCCGGAGACGCCGCCGGTGATCACGGCGCGGGCGTTGTCGAGTTGCATGGGCGGTCCTGAAGGCGGAAAAGTCGCCATTCTAAAGGACCGGGCGAATCGACGGCGTGGCCGATGGCGGGCGGGGGCGATCGCCGCCCGGGCCGGGCAGGCTTGCTGCCGCCGGGCCGGTGGGCGGGTTCTGCAGGGCCGGGGTGGTCGCGATCACTTTGGCCGCCGTGGCGCGGCTGCGGGCGCCCCAGGCCCTACAACGTGCGCAGATACCAGGTATTGCAGCCGCGCAATCCGCCGTAGCCCATGGGGGCTTCCAGCAACTGGAAGCTGTTGCTTTCCAGCAGGCGCTGGGCGTCGCTCATGCGGTCCAGGGCTTCGGCATAGCACTGAGCGAAACCGAAGCCGCGCGCGGTCAGCAGGCAGCGCTCCAGCAAGGCCTGGCCCAGTCCGAGTCCGCGCGAGGCGGGGGGCAGGTAGAACTTGCGCAGTTCGCACACCCGGTCTTCGCCGCCGAGCAGCGGCGCGACCCCGGCGCCGCCGGCGAGCCGTCCTTCGCGTTCGACCACGTAGTACGCGCTGCGCGGCAGGCTGTAAGAACGCTGCATGGCGTCGATTTCGCTGTCGGCGATCGAGCCCGCGCCGAACTCGGCCATCACCTGACGGATCAACGTGGCGACGGTGGCATCGTCGCGCGCTTGGATCGGACGCAGTACGACGCCGGGCGGCAGGGTCATGGCGGTTTCCTTATCGCGGATGCCGCATCCTCGCTCAAGCCAAGGCGATTGCGAAGGGTGGCGCCGCGTCACTGCGCCGTGATCGAGACCCGGACTTCGACGGCATTCGCATTCTGCGCGTCGATGCGCGGCATTGGCCGGGCCTGCGTGGTTTTGACGTTGCGGCGCCGCAAGCGAGTCGGTCTACGACGAGTAGGTACGTGCCACCGCTCTTTGATTCCATGCAGCAACCTCGCGAGCCGCGAGCGAACACCGCCCGATCGCCGCTTCGCCGGGCCGATCGATCAATGATACGAAGCGATAAGTTGCGCCGGACTCACCCCCAGCACCCGGCGCATGCAGCGCGCCATGTGGCTCGCATGCGAGAACCCGGCGTCCAGCGCGATCTCGCCCATGCGCCGTTCGCCGCGCAGCAACAGGCCGCGCGCGCGCTCCACCCGCCGCTCCAGCACGTAGCGATGCACCGGCAGGCCGGTGGCGTTTTTGAACAAGGGCTTGAAGTGCGACAGGCTGAAACCGGCCACCCGCGCGAGTTCGGCCAGCGACAGCGGCTGATCCAGATGCGCCTCGATGTAGTCGAGCACGTGACCCAATCGCCATGCCGGCAGCGCGCGCGCAGGCCGCTCGATCGCGGGCGCGCCGCGGGTCTGCAAGGCGAGCAGGCGCGCGGCCAGCGCGCCGGCGAGGCTGTCGGTGAACAGGCGTCCGCCGGGGTACGCGTCGTGCTCCTCGGCCTGCATCATCCAGCCGATGCGTTCGATCTGCGCATCGCGCACATGGATCGACGGCGCCAGGCCGTCGCTGCGCGCGCTCACGCCCATCGCGTCGGCGGTCGCGCTCAGCAGCGACGGCGTCAGCCGCAGCAGCAGCGAGGTCGCGGGCCGGGACAGGATCCAGCGGGTCGACGAACCCGCCGGCACCACGCAGAACCGTCCGTGCAGGCGCAGGCCCTGATGCTCGCGCCCGTCACGGCGATACGACACCGGGACCGGCTCGCCCAGATGCAGACACAGCACGTGGCGGCCGTCCAAGGGCGAATCGAAATGCCCGCCCGGCACCGGTGAGGTCAGTACGTCGAGCAAGGGCGCGCGGTCGGCGCCGACGATCGCCGGCGGGGGCGCGGTCGCGGGGCGGGGGTAACAGGCGGGCCGGTCGCTCATCGCACGATGCTTGGCTTCGGCCGCGCCGGCGGCAAGTGACGAAAATCATACGCGCGTGTCCGTCGCCGGCCGTGGGTGCGCGCCGGCTCGCGGGCGTCTCGCCAGGATGGGGTCAGGTCATCGCCCGCCAGGAGAGTGGAAATGCAACGCAGACAGTTCATGGTCGCCGCCGCGACTGCATTGGTGGCCGGGGGCGTGATCGGCGCCGTCGGCGGCTGCGCGTCGCTGCGCGATGCGCGCCTCGACGGGGCCGCGACCGGCCCGGCCCGGCCGCTGGACGCGGCGGCGTACCGCGCCTCGCGGCGTTTCGCCCAATTGCCGTTCGGCCGCATCGCCTATATCGAACGCGGCGAGGGCGCGGCCGCGGTGTTCCTGCACGGCGCGCCGCTCAACGGCTACCAATGGCGCGGCGCGATCGATCGCCTGTCCGCGCATCGGCGCTGCATCGCCCCGGACTTCATGGGCCTGGGCTATTCGGAGATTCACGCCGGGCAATCGCTGGCCGCCGACGCCCAGACCGCGATGCTCGCCGCGTTGCTGGATTCGCTGGCGATCGATGCGGTCGACCTCGTCGCCAGCGACAGCGGCGGGGCGGTCGCGCAGTTGTTCGCGGTGCGTTACCCGCGGCGGGTTCGCTCGATGCTGCTGAGCAATTGCGATGTCGAACCCGACAGCCCGCCGCCGAAGGTGATGCCGGCCATCGAGATGGCACGCGCCGGCACCCTCGCCGACGCCACCGCGCAATGGCTGACCGACAAGGCGCTGGCGCGTTCGACCTTCGGCGCGGCGGTGTTCCGCGATCCGGCCGGGTTCGCGGACGAAACCATCGAGTACTACGTCAGCCCGCTGGTGGCCTCGCCGCTGCGGCGCGCGCAATACCACGCCTTCCACATCGCGCTCGCGCCGAACCCGCTGGCCGGCATCGAGGCCTCGCTGCGGCGCTGCCGCGCGCCGGTGCGGATCGTGTGGGGCGCGAGCGACGACATCTTCGCCCAGTCCGACGCGGACTATCTCGACCGGCTGTTGCCGAACTCGCGCGGCATACGCCGCGTCGCCGGGGCGAAGCTGTTCTTTCAGGAGGAGTTTCCCGAGGTGATCGCGCAGGAAGCCTTGCGCCTGTGGCAAGGCTGAGCCCGCGCCGGCTCATATCTCGAAGCGATACGACAGCTTGACCAGCAACTGTTCGCTGTCGCGCAGTTCGAACGCGTCGCGGAACTGGCGGCGCGTATCGAACCGCTGCCGTCCTCCAGCAGCGAGCCGCCGCGCACGTAGGCCACGTACAGATACGACAGCGGCGCCAGTTCGTAGCGGTAGCGGATCTGGAAGCCGAGGTTGCGCAGGGCGAAGTCGGCGAGCGGGTTGTTCACCGCGACCGGTTCCCCGTCCGGCGCCACCCGCCAGGCCTTGCGCGCCTGCGCCTCCAGGCCGATCGCCTCCAGCCGCACCCGCAGTTCCTGCCGATCGTTGATCAGCCAGGCCGCGCCGGCGTTGAGCATGAGCTGGTTGGAGCGGTAGGTGCCGAGCAATCCGACCTCGCGCCGCCACAAGGTCCAGTCCGGGTGGTGTTCCACCCGTACCCCGCTGAACAGACTCAGCCGGTCGTTGATGTGATAACTCGGTTCGAGATACACGCTGCGCAGGCCGCGATTCCAGCCGCTCAGGCCATCGGCGTCGTACTGCATCTCCAGGTTGAACGCCCACGGGCTGTCGCCCTGGCGCGGACGGAAACGTTCGAACACCGCGAACACGCGCCGCGGCATGTCGACCACGCCGTTGCCGCGGGTGATCAGATCGTCGTGACCCGGGCTCAGGGTGCCGACTTCGATGAATTGATTGCCGCCGTCGCGACGTTCGCTGCGCCGGTTGACGGCGAGCGCGTCGGCGATATGCACGCCGTCGTCGTTGACCCGATGCGATACCGAGTAATGCCAGTCGTGCGCGGTGAACGGCGAATCCGGCGGCAGCGCGGTCACCCGCCGGCCGAGGTCGTAGCGCAGATAGTTGTAGTTGTTGCGTTCCAGATAACCGAAGTCGTTGAGTTGCAGGTCGCCGCCCAGGTGCAGCGCATACAACTGATGGCGCCAGCCGTTGCCGCGGTCGTAGTCCACCCGCACTTGCGCGCCGCTGTCGCGCAGCCGGCGCCCGCGCTCGTCGACGCTGGAGCCCACCACGGTGCTGCGTACCGCCCAGCGTTCGTTCGGGGTCCAGCGGTGGTCGAATTCGTAGACGGTCGCTTCGCGATCGAGGAACGGCCGCTTCACCTGGGTGACCATCGCGCCGATGCCGTGACGCAGGAAGTCGCGGCTCGCGCGCACCGCGTAGAAGTCGCGCCCGACCGAGTCGGCCTCGCTCGCGGCGAACACGCCGTAGTTGACGCCGCCCGCGCTGCCGTTGAGCTTGACCGCCGCGGCGACATCGCCCGAGCCGATCGCGTCGTCGCTCAGGCCGCCGACGCGGCGGGTGTAGATCAGCCGGTTGTTGGGATTGAGCGAGCCGAACGGAACCTCGAAGAAGCCCTGGTTCTCGGTGAAGAACGGGCGCTTGTCGTCGAAGAAGGTCTCGACCGCGCCGAAGTTGACCACCAGCCGGTCGCTTTCGACCTGGCCGAAGTCGGGATTGAGCGTGGCGCTGAGCTGGAAGCGGCCGTTGGGCTTCCAGAACAGGTCGGCGCCCGCGTCGAAATCCGAATCGCGTCCGACGAAATCGCGCACGCCGTTGACGTAGGGGGTGATGGTCAGCAGCGACTGCCCGTATTCGGGCACTTCGATCTTGTTCAACACCGACAGGAACCGGGTTTCGGTCAGGCTGACCGCCGGCCACGAGGCGCGCTCGCCGGTGGCGCCGATCACCCGGTCCAGGGCGATGCCGAGCAGGCGCTTGCCGTCGCGTCCGTCGCGCATCGGCGCGATATGCCAAGGGATCAGCATTTCCGCCGACCAGCCGGTTTCGTCCTCGCTGACCGCGTGGTGCCAGTCGCCGTCCCAGTCGTCGTTGAACTGGTTTTCGTTGCTGACCGTGGTGTCGACGATGCCGTCGGCGAGGGTCAGGGTGAAGTTGTAGCCGCCGCGGCCGTCGCCGTCGAAGTCGACGTACAGATTGACCCGGTCGACCGCGGCCTCGCTGTTGTCGCGCTGGGTGCGCTGGCGCGTGCGCGGCACCGAGGCGTCCTGCAGATTGCGGAAACTCACCGCCAGGCCCTGCGGCGTCGCCAGCACCCAGGCCTGGGTCGGTTGCGGCGCGGGCAGGCGCGACAGCGGTTGGGTCAGGCGGAAATCGGTGATGCTGCGCGCCTCCCGCCATTCCTCCGGATCGAGCCGGCCGTCGACGAGGATGGCGCAGCAGGCGGGTATCGGTGCAGCCATCAAGGTGGCGAAGATCAGCAGGGTGCGCATGGGGATCGGAATCGAAGACAGAAGGGTGGCGCGCGCGGCCGCATCGACGCGGGCGATGGGCACGAGCGATGGGAAACGTGCGAACGAAACGCGAGGTGTGCGAGCGAAGATCAGCGCGCGGCGGTCGGCGTCGACCGCGACGGCACCTCCGGTTCGACCAGCGGCAGGCTCAGCGACGATGCATCCAGCCGCACCGATACCCGCGTGCCCGGCCGATAGCGCAAGGTGTAGCCCGGGTCGCTGGACAGCAGCACCAAGCCGATGCGATGGCCGGCCTTGAAGCGGTAGTCGCCCGGTTGCAGCGCCCAGCGCAAGGCGTAGGACTCGCCGGCGCGGATCGCTTCGCTGCGCTCGCGGCCATGGCGATTGCGCACATCGATCCAGCCGCGCGTGACCACCTGGTACGGCGTCGGCGCGGTCGTATAGGCATAGATCGGCCGGCAGCCCGAGTTGTTCGGCAGACTGTCGCCGAAGCACCAGGTCTGCGCGGTCGCGGCGAAACCGGTGACGCGCGCGTCCTCGCCGTAGTCCACCAGCAATGCGGTGAGATAGGGCGAGGGGCCGTCGAGCGCGGCCTGCACGCTGACCTGCGCGGTGCCGGACAACTGGGCGTCGTCGGCGAGCGGTTCACTCAGGAACATCAATCGATTGGGATCGTCGCGATCGGGATGCGCGATCAGTTCGGCGGCCTTGCGCGAAGGCGCATCGACGAAGGCGCGTTCTTCGGCCTGAGCGCCGCTGCGATGGTCGGGCGCGCGCCGCAGCGTATGCGCCGAATCCGCGTCCGCCTGCGCATGCAACTGCCAGGTGACCACGCGCGCGCCCGGACGCGGCCACTGCGGGTACGGCTGCCACTGGCCCGGCGCGGTTTCGAGCTGGACCTGTGGCCATGCCTGCGTGCCGCTGTCGACGCCGTACAGCGCATGGTCCAGCCACGCCTGCACCGCATCCAGCCACGCTTGCCGGCGCACGTTGAGGATGTCGGCGTGACCGGCCTGATACAGCCACAGCCGGCGATCGACCCGATGCCGACCCAAGGCGTCCCACAACTGCGCGAACTGGCTGGTGCGCGCGTTCCAGTCGGATAGGCCGGCGATCTGGAACACGCTGATGCCATGACGCCTGAGCCGGTCGATATGTCGGGTGAAATCGCGCTGCGCCCAGAACCCGTTGTAGTCGCCGCTGACGCGATCCATGCGTTGCTCGATCGACGCGATCGCGGCCGCGCACTGCGCCGGCCGCGCGCGGGTCAGCACCACCTTCGCGTGCAGGTCGGCGTCCTCGCCGGGAAACCCATCGGGTTCGACCACGCCGCCGTTGGCGCGGTAGTAGTCGTACCAGTTGGAGGTCACCACGTTGGCGACGACGGTCTTGAGCCCGCCGACCCCGGTCTGCGCCACGCCCAGCGCCAGCGTGGCGTTGTAGGCGTTGCCGACCATCGCCACCGCGCCGGTCGACCATTCCGCCCGCGCTGCGCGGCCATCGCCGTAGTTGGCGCGGGCGCGGCCGCTCAGCCAGTCGACCACCGCCTTCATCGCCTCGATCTCATCGGGCCCGGTCAGCGAAGGGCAACCTTCGGAATCGCCGGTGCCCAGGCTGCTCGCGGCGACCACGGCATAGCCGCGGGCGACGAAATAATTGTCGTAGTTGGAACGTGCGTAATCGACCGCGGGCTTGGCGTGGGTGGGCGGGGTCCACGGCGACAGCCGCGGCTGATCGACGATTTCGGTGGGATGGTGCGGCGCTTCGATCAGGCCGCCGAAATACGGGCTGGCTTCCAGGATCACCGCCACTTTGTGAGCGCCATCGGACTGGCGCGGCCGGGTCACGAACACCGCGACGCGATCGCGACGGCCGTCGCCGTCGCTGTCCACCGAAGTTTCCACGTGCACCACTTCGCGGATCGCGTCGGCATAGGAATACTGCGGTTGGGTGCGGCCGTCGCGGACCACCGCCAGGGTGTCGGCGCGGGCCGGCGTTACCGCGGCGGTGAGCGAGATGAGCAAGGCGAGCGACGGCAGCAACCGCATGATCAAGTCCTTTTGATGGGGAAGCACGGCGACGGGTCAGGCGACCTTGACCAGCATCTTTCCGAGATTGCGGCCGCTGAGCACCCCGAGGAACGCATCGACGATGCCATCGAAACCTTCGACCACGGTTTCCACCGGCAGCAGCCGGCCCGAGCGCAGATGCGGCACGACGAAATCCTGCAGCTCGCCTTGCAGGTGGCCGTAATTGCGCACCAGGAAGCCCTGCAGGCGCAGGCTTCGCTCCACCACTTCGAACAGATTGCGCGGCGCCGGCGGCGGCTGCGTGCTGTATTGCGCGATCGCGCCCGACCAGGCGATGCGGCCGTGCGGACGCATCTGGCCGATCGCCGCCTCCAGGTGATCGCCGCCGACGTTGTCCAGATACACGTCGATGCCGTCGGGCGCGGCCTGGGCCAGTTGCTCGGCGATCGGGCCGTCGCGGTAGTTGAAGGCCGCATCGAAGCCGAGCACGTCGCGCAACTGCGCGACCTTCGCCGCCGATCCCGCGCTGCCGATCACCCGGCCGGCGCCGAGCAGATGCGCCAACTGGCCGGCCATGCTGCCCACGCCGCCGGCCGCGGCCGAGATGTAGAGCGTTTCGCCCGCGCGCAACTCGGCGATGCGGGTCAGGCCGACGTACGCGGTCAGGCCGGTGCCGCCGAGCACGCTCAGCCAATGGCTCAGCGGCACGCCGTCGAGCGCCGGCAGAATCCGCGCCTCGTCGTAGCCGACCAGCGCATGCGTGCGCCAGCCCTGGCGATGGAACACCAGATCGCCGACCGCCAATCGCGGCTCGCGCGACGCGATCACCCGTCCGACCGAGCGGCCTTCCAGCGGCGCGTGCAGCGGCCATACCGCGTCCATGCATTCGCGCATGTACGGATCGACCGAGAGATACAGGTTCTCGACCAGCGCGGTGCCCGCGCCGGGCTCGGGCAGCGCTTGCTCGACCCAGGCGAAGTCGTCCGCGACCGGCTCGCCTTGCGGCCGGCGGACCTGATGCACCGCGCGCGATCCGGAGTGACTGACTTGGGAAGGACTCATGCAAAGGCTCCTGGCGAAAAGGTCATGGCTGGCTCGCGGCCAGGATCGTGCGTTGATGCGGGCGGAATCCGATCGCGATCCACACGCTGGCCAGCGCGAACGCCGCCATGGCCGCGCCGACGCTGAAGAACGCGCTGTCCAGCGACACCCGCGCGGCATGGCCGAGCCAAGGCATCAGCGCGATGGTGCCGATGCCGATCGCCAGCAGCCGCAGCGAGGCCATCTTCGCCTTGTCGCCGGGGTTCGCGTGTTGTTGCAGCGTGGTCAGCAGCCAGGTCAGGCTGTTGAGGTTGGCGAAGCCGCCGACGAAGAACGCGAGAAAGTGCGCGAACGGATCGCGGCTGAGCGCCAGCAGCAGCGCCGTGCCGGCCTGGACCAGCAGCCACAGCGGCAGCAGCGATTGCCGCACGGTGTGGCGGGTCAGGGTGGAGGCCGCCAGCATGCCGATGCCGAAGGTCGCTTCCAGCGCGGCGATGTACCAGCTTTGCCCGCCGTAGGAGCGATGGACCAGCGGCACCACCAGGGTGCTCAAGCCATTGGCGAAGAAGAAATCCGCCGCGCACAGCGCGACCATGCCCAGCACCACGGTTTCGTTGCGGTACTGGGCGAGCATCTGCCGCCAGTCGCGCAGCGCGTTGGGCAACAGCGAGCGCAGCCGGCTGCCGGCCAACAGCGCGCGGTTGGCGTCGGAGGCGTCCAGGCGGATCGACGCCATCACCGCCGCCGCCGCGCAGGCCATCGCCACGTCGACCAACAGCGCCCGCGTCGGCGGCGCCACGCTCAGGATCACCCCGAGCAGGGCCATGCCGGTCAATGCGCCGGCCTGGATGGCCGCGCCGAGCAGGCCGTTGACCCGCACCCGCAAGCTGTCGTCGATATGGCGCGCGGAAAACTTGAACAACGCCGCGCGCTGCATGTTGTCGAACACCGCCAGGGCCAGCGCGGCCGCGCCGATCATCGGCACCGAGGCCGGCGTGCCGGCGATGTCGGCCAGCACGATCGCCAGCACCGTCGCGGCGCGGGCCAGGCCGCAGCCGACATAGACCCGCCGGGAATCGAGCGCGTCGACCAGCGGCCCGCAGAACGGCAGCACGCAGACCGCGCCGATGCCTTGCAAGGTCAGCACGATCGCGAACGCCTGCGCGCTGCCGGTCAGCGCGAACAGCATCTGCCCCAGCGCGAGCACGTACACGCCCATGCCGATGCTCGACAGCAGGATCGATACCAGCAGCGCGCGGGCCGGAGGGTTGCGCCAGATCATCAGCCCAGCCTGCGGTCGATGACGGTCTTGACCTTGCCGCTGACCGCGTCGCGGCGCAGCGCGCCTTCGGGATGGCATTCGACCACCAGCCCGAACACGCTGTCGCCGAAGCCGAGCAGGGTGCGCAGCTGATGGAACTGCGCGATCAGATGCGCGCGGATCTGGTCAGGGTCCAGCGTGCGCGCCGATTCGATCCGCGCGATCAAGGCCTCGCGCCCGTCGCGCTTGTCGATCTCGACCTGCAGCTGCGACACCTCGAAGGTCTCCAGTGCGTCGTGCAGTTCGCGGTGGCGCACGGTCGAGCCGAGGAACTTGATGATGCCGTCCGACCGCCCGAGGTATTCCATCACCCGACCCGACAAACCGCAGGCGCAGTCGCGATGGAACACCCGGCCGATGTCGCCGATCCGGTAACGCACCAGCGGCGCCTCGAACTTCTGCAGGCTGGTGATCAGCAAGTGGCCGACCTCGCCGTCGGGCACGGGCTGGCCGTCGTCGTCGACCACTTCCAGCAGGTTGTAGTCGTCGCAGATGTGATGCAGCGTGCCGCCCATGTGCGGGCACTGGAAGCCGAGCTGGGCACCGTCGTTGGCGGCCAGCACGCTCGCGACCACGTCCGTATCCAGATGCTCGCGCAGCCAGGCCTTGTCGGACTCGGCCATCGGCGTGCCGCCGTACAGCACCTTCTCGATGCGCAGCGCCGGGTCCTGCGCCTTGGCCTTGCGCAGCAGCGGCATCAACAGGGTCGGCAGGCCGATCACGGTATTGGCGCGGAACCGGTGATGCAGCATCAACAGGTCGTCGACGGTACAGGCCTGGGTGGTGGTGTAGCACTCCACCGCCATCTGCGAGAACTCGCAGCTGCTGGTGATCGAACCGCCGTACAGGCTGCCGGCGAACAGCGTATTGATCACCCGGTCGCCCTTGCGCAGGCCCAGCACCGACCACAGCGGAATCGCCTCGCGCACCATGTTGGCCCAGTCGCCGCGCGAGTAAACGATATAGCGCGGATCGCCCGAGGTGGCGCCGCTGCGCAGCACCTCGCCGCTCGGCGGCGCGTCGCTGTACAGGTTGCGGTTGAGCGGCAGCGTGTTGGCGTCGAGTTGCCGCTTCTCCAGGATCGGCAGTTGCGCCAGCTCGGCCACGCCGTGGATCTGCGGCAGGTCGCGGTAATAAGGCGTGCGCCGGGCCTGGCCGATCAAATAACGCAGCTTGGCGTCGAGACGCCCGCTGCCGTGCGCGTCGTCGGCTTCGCGCGCATCGGCCAGGCGGGTGCCGGCGAGGTACTCGCGACGGATCAGCGCCCGCGTCCACGACGCGCGCGCATCCAGACTTGCAACGGTGCGCAGGAAGCTTGCGGCATCCTCGCGCACCGGAACGCCCAGCCGGATCGGAAGATTGCCCGCGTCGTCGAGGTCGTCGCCGTAAAGATCGGGTTCGTTCCAGATCGCCGCGCCCGACGCTGAGACCGGCACGAGGTCGGGCACATGAATCGTCCGATGCTCGGACTGCGCGCGCTCGTCGAGCACCGACGCCTCCGGCAGCGGAAAGCCGTAGTCGCGCAGGATCGTGGTCAGGCCCTGCCAGAACGTATCGCGGCGCGAGCGGATCAGCACGTGGTTGCCTGCGGCCCAGGCGAACAGCAGCCCGCGCAGAGTGTTGGCGACGCGGTGGTCGTCGAGCACGATCGTGCCCACCGGCGACAACTGATCGACGTCGTTGCTGTCGATCAGCGGCTGCCACGGGTACTGGCTCAGACCACCGAACCACAGGTCGAGCGCCTCGGTCAGTTCAGCGGCGGCGAACAGGCCGCCGACCGAGCTCAGGTCGTGGACGCGCAGCAACCGCGTCAGCGCCGAATCCGGGTCGATGAGCGCGCGCTCGGCGCGCTGGACCGCGAGCAGCAAGTCGGTGGGGTAATAGCGTGGCGATGGGGAAGGGCGGGTCACTGCGGCGCTCCGGCCTGGATCGAGATGGATTGGGCGCATTCGTGCAGGAAATGCCCCAGCGCTTGCGAATCGTGATGCGAGGCCTCGACGAACACCGGCGCCAGCCATTCCTGATAGGTGATGTGATCGGGCAAGGGTTGCTCCGGCGCCAGCTGATGCAGGCGATCGATGCACGCGTGTTCGCGCAGCGGCGCCGGCACGTCGATCCGATGCCCGGCCTCGCGCGGCAGATGGTGGCCGGGAAACACCAGCCAACCGTGGTATCGCCCCGAGCGCGGCAATGCCGGCGGGCGTTCCAGGCCCAGGCGGATGGCGATCTCGTGCGACGGCAGGTGCAGGCCGCTATGGCGCTGGTGCGCATCGACCACGCCGGCGCCGCCCATGCGATTGGCGACTTCCAGAAACACCAGTTCGCCGTCGGCGGTCTCGAACATCTCCAGATGCAGGCAGCCTTCGCGGATGTCCAACTGGGTGATCACCTGCTGGGCGAACTCGCGATAACGCGGCTCGTCCGGCAACTGATACGAACCCAGCGGCACGCCAAAGGCGAAGTCGACCGGCTTGTTGACGTAGCGGCTGACCACCAGGTCGACCAGCGCGCCGTCGTGGATCAAACCGTCGGCATGCAGCAGTTCGCCTTCGATGTATTCCTCGAGTTGGTAGTCCTCGCGCTGCGCCAGTTCGCGCCAGGCGGCGAACGCGTCCGCGGCGCTGGCATGCACGCTGACACCTTCGCTGGATGCGCCTTGCCGCGGCTTGACCACGGTCTTGCCCGACCAGGGCAGTTCGGCGGCATCGTCGGGCGCGGAAACGAATCGCGGATAACGCAGGCCCGAGTCGGCCAGGGCCTGCTTCATCCGCACCTTGTCGCGCACCCGCTCGATCTGCGCCAGCGAGGCGCCGCCGAGCCCGAGGTGTTCGCGCACGTGCCAGGATTCGATCATGCCGAATTCCGACAGCGACAGCAGCCGCTCGAAACCGTCCTCGCGCGAGGTGCGGGCGAGGATGCCGGCGACCAAGTCCTCGCCGGGATCGAGCACCAGGCGCGTGCAGCGTAGATCGGCGGGCAGATCGGCCATCCGCGCCGGCTGGCCGATGTAGGTGACCTCGTGCCGTTGATGATCGATGCCCAAGTGGTAATGGATTTTCCGATACGGCACCTGGTGAATGATCAGGATCTTCATTGCCGGCACTCCAGCGCGGTGATGCCCCAGCTGAACCCCATGGCGCTGGTGGCGAGCAGGACCCGGTCGCCGCGCGCGAGGCGGCGCGCGTCGACCAGATCGCGCAACGCGATCAAGGTGTCGGCCGAGCCCATGTGCGCGAGGCGGTGGTAGTTGAAGACGCTCTTCTCGCGCGGCAGCCCGATCGCCGCCAGCAGGCGTTCGTGCATGCTCTTGTCGCCGTGGTTGATCAACAGGTAGGCGAAGTCGTCGATCGTCAGGTCCAGCGCTTTCAAGGTGTCGTCGAGCAGGCCGACGAAGTTGTCGACATACGCCGCCGCCAGGCCCTCGCGATGCTCGCCGCGACGGATCACGATGCGTCCGTCGCGGCGTTCGCCGAAGTAATAGTCCGACCAGCTCGGATCGGTGCGCATCGCCGAATGCAGCAGGGCGAAGCTGCAGCGCTCGCCGCCGCCCAGCAGCATGGCGCCACCGGCATCGCCGAAATTGAACAGCGCCTTGGCCTGCGGGTCGGCGTAGTCGACCATGCGGCTGAGCCGGTCACCGAGCAGCACCAGCGCATAGCCGCCGTGTTCGCGTCCGCTGCCATCGCGCGCCGTTTCGTTGCGCGCCATCCGGTCGAGCGCGATCTGCGCCGCGGCCATGCCGGCGTTGCAGAAGTTGGCGACCTCGAAGCAATGCGCCCGCTCGATGCCCAGTTCGTGCGCGACCTTGGCCGCCGGCGACCAGAACGGCGTCTCCCATTCGCCGGCGCCGGCGTAAATCACCTGCGCGATCGAGGCCGGGTCCACGCCGCTGCGCCGCATCACCGCGCGCGCCGCGTCCAGCGCCAGTTCCCAGGAACGCTCGTCGTCGCCGAGCACGGGAAAACTATCGCAATGGGTGATCTGCAGAATGTCGTCCACCGGCACGCCGCAAGCGGCGTGCATGCTCGACACCTCGGCGCGGGCACTGGGATAACTCAGGTCGAAGTCGACGATTCCGTTCATCGCACGGGCCATGGCGTCAGTGCAGTTCGATGCTGATTCGATGCACGGTGCGGTCCACGCCCGGCTCGACGTCGGTCACCGCGTGCAGCGTGGTCTGGGTCTTCCAGGCGACCAGATCGTTGTTGCTCCACTCGTGGGTATAGACCCGCTGCGGCGTCTGGATGAGTTCGTCGATCAAGGCGAAGAACGCCGCGTTGTCGTTGGCGTCCAGGCCGATCACCGAGTCCAGGTACTCCGGCGCGCCGTACAGATATTTGCGGCCGGTGTCGGGATCGACCTTGACCAGATCGTGTTCGACCTTCGGATGCTTGGTCTCGATCCAGGCCTTGAACTCGGCGACCGACAGGCCGACATGCTCGGCCTGGATGCGCAGCCGTTTGGACACCGTATGCAGCGCCTTGCGTCCCTCGATCCGCTTCTTCCATTCCTCGGGCAGGCGATCGTAGACATCGGCCGCATTGGCGAACAGGGTGTGGCCGCTGTCGCTGGGCACCTTGATCCCGTGCAGCAGGGTGTACGGCGCCGGATTGGCGACGAACGAGGAATCCTGATGCCAGAAATTGCCGACCCGTGCGATGCCGATCGGCTTGTTGTCGCGCACCTCGTTGGAGGAAATCATGATCTCCTCGAACTCGGGATGGCGGTATTTGTCCAGCACGAACGGAATCGGCCGGCCCAGCCGCGCGGCCAGTTCGAGCTGCTGCTGCGGCGTCAGCGCGATGCTGCGCACCACCACCAGTTCGCGCTGGTGCAGTTGCTCGACGAACTGGTTCCACAGCTCGGGTTGCTGGAAGTCTTCATAGGTCAAACCGGTGAACTCGGCACCGATGAAGGGGGTGATCTGAGTCAAAGCCACGGTCGTTCTCCTTGCGATCGGTTGGTCATTCCTGTTCGAGGCACAGCTGCAGCGTGCTCACGAAGGCTTCGATCTGTTCCGGCGTGCGGAACGGCGCGATGGTGACGCGGAAGCGTTCGGTGCCCTTGGGCACGGACGGGTAGGTCACCGGCGCGACGTAGATACCGAATTCGTCGAGCAGGCGCCGCGACACCCGATGCACGCGCTCGCCGCCGGGCACGATCACCGGCACGATGTGGGTGCCGCCGTCGAGGAAGCGCAGCCCGGCCTTGCGCAGCGCGTTCTTCAGCCGGATCACGTTGTCCATCACTCCGCGGCGCAGGTCGTCGCCGCGCTGCACGATGTCCAGTCCGGTGAGGGTGGCGTCGAGCACGGCCTGCGGCATGGTCGAGCTGAAGATGAAGCCCGGCGCATGCGAACGTACGTAGTCGATCGCGCTGTCGGGGCCGGCGACATAGCCGCCCAGCGTGCCCAGCGCCTTGCTGAACACCCCTTGGACGAAGGTCGCGCGGTGATCGTTGAGCTCCTCGGCCAGGCCCGCGCCGGTCGGCCCCATCAGGCCGATCGCATGGGTTTCGTCGAGGAAGGTCAGCGCCCCGTGCTTTTCGGCCAGATCGAAGAACGCGCCGAGCGGCGCCACGTCGCCGTCCATCGAATACACCGACTCGAACACGATCAGCTTCGGCCGCTCGCGCTCGTAACCGGCGAGCATGCGGTCCAGGGCCTCATGATCGTTGTGCGGAAATACGTGCTTGGTGCAGCCGGTCCGGGCGATGCCCTCGATCAGCGAGCGATGGTTGTTGCGGTCCGAGAACACGACCATGTCGGGGATGGCCGCGATCAGCGTGCTCAAGGTTTCGAAGTTCGCGGCGTAACCGCTGGAGAACACCAGCGCGCGGTCCTTGCCATGCCATGCGGCGATGCGTTTTTCCAGCTCGGCGTGCGAGACGCTGGTGCCGCCGATGTTGCGCGAGCCGCCGCTGCTGGTGCCGTGCAGCTGGGTCGACTCGATCTGGGCCTTGATCAGGTCGGGATGTTGACCCAGCCCGAAGTAATCGTTGCCGCTCCACACCTGCACGACCCGGCCGCCGTGAGCGGTATGGCCGGGGTGCTCGCTGATGTGCGAGAACTCGTAGAAGGTGCGATACAGGCCGTTTTCACGCAGCTCGTCGAGCTTCTTCTGCAACGGTGCGAACAGCGCCGTCGCGACGTCGAGCGTCTTCAACGGGGTTTCAAATACGGCTTCCATGACGTGCGATCTCCCGGTCGAGCGGCCACTGCGGTGCCGCCGACTTCATGAGTACGAAGTAGGTCTGTGGGATGTGGCGGGGGAGCGCGCTCCAAGCCTTGCGGCTCAGGCGCGGTGTTGCGCGTTGGTTGCGGTCAACACCGACGGCGATGCGACGCGATCGGTTCGGTGGATTTCGGTCTTGCGGACATAACGTTCCTTGTCATTGTTCGGCCATGCCGAGTCTGTCCTTTGCTCTTGCGAATACTGCCAGTTGCGCAGCGGCGTGAAAGTTACTTCGCGCTATTTTCATATGCCACCGAATAATTCGGGAACTGTGACGGCATATCGATCATTCGTCGTAGACAAAAAATAGTTGTGCATCGGTTGTGCTTACGAACGGTATCGCGCTCACTCAATCGCAAGCGTTTGCATGAATAAGCATCTTTTTCCCGGAGATTTGCGCGAAAGCGTTCATGGTCTTGGTGCGAGTGAGAGATCGGTCGGCAGGTTGCATGGGTGAAACGCGATGGGGTCGATGCGGCGAATGCATGCGGCGATACGCGAGGTGGATGCGTAGGCGTATGCGGCAAACATCGAAAGACATCGAATGAAAAATGCGTAGGTCGTTGCGTCTTCGCGGCGGTCGCCATCGTCGTCGTTGCATATGGATGAAAGGCGATGGATGAGCGTTGCGGCGTTGGATGATTGCGCATCCACATCTCATCGGATGAGTCGCTCGAATCCGTGTCGCCTGGCAACATCGAAACCGCGATGGCATCGATGACCAACTGCGTGGTCTCGCTTCGATCGCGAGACTGGCTTGCCGACGCGGCCTGGTGTCTTGGCTTAGGCATGCAGCGGTCATCCATCCGCAATACGACCGACGCAAATCCGACGCAACGCGCGATGCCTCGCCGACCGATCCGCGCCGTCAACGACCCGGCGCGCAGTCGTCCGCCCGCGTCGACGAAGCGCGCGGCCACCGCGCGGATCAAAACCTGCGCTGCGTCACGCTTGTCCCGGCCGTGGCCCCTGGCCACGCCCAATCGCGTTAGCAATGGCAACGTTGGATGCCGAAACAGGGGGAGTGGACATGAAGACAGCGATAGCCGCGGTGGGAATGCTCGTGTGCGTCGTGGCCGCCGCCGCGCCACTGGAGGTCAACAAGCCCGCCGATCAAGGCACCGAACTGCAGCGCAAGCTGCTCGCCACGCCGAACCCGGCGCCCTCGCGCTTTCCGAGCTTCGACCCGCACTACCCGCCGCCGCCGGGGACGCCCGATGTCTTCCAGCTCAGCCAGGACTACCCCAAGACCTTCAAGGAAGAAACCTTCCCGTGGTCGGCGATCGACTTCAAGGCCTTCCCGACCGAATACATGGGCGCGGTGCTGAGCTACTGCCTGGAAGGCAACGTCGACGTCGACTTCAAGGTGCAGGACAACAAGGTGCGCAAGTGGTACCACGCCCCGTGGCTGCACGACGACGGCGATCAATTCGGCGCCGGCCGCGAGTACCACCACGGTCTGACCCGCGAGCGCAAGGCGCGCCCGTTCGAACTGCATCGCAGCCAGAGCGCGCCCGGGCAGAACTGGGCGGTCGGCTTCTACAACGACCGCGGCGGCACGGCGCTGGGCAAGGTCTGGCGCACCGCCAGCGGCTATCCCGATCCGTATGCCTCGACCTTCCCCGAGAACTCCGTCGCCTGCAAATTGCTGTTCACCGACGCCAGCGTCGAACAGATCCCCTACCTCGTCGGCAGCAAGACCTGGACCGCCAACATCTACCCCGACACCGCGTACAACAAACCGCGCGTCGACAAACCCATGCGCCTGCTGCAACTGGACGTGGCGGTCAAAGACCCGCGCGTGGCCGACACCACCGGCTGGATCTACGGCACCTTCGTCTACGACGGCGGCGGCGCCGGCAAGACCGTGTGGGATCGCATGGTGCCGGTCGGCCTGAGCTGGGGCGACGACCGGCAGGATCGCACCGACGCCAACCGCGACGGCGTGTTCGTCAACACCTCGCTGACCCAGGCCCGCATCACGTCCTCACTGGTCGAACAGACCGGCTGGGACTACGGCAACCGCGCCTACGTCCGCCATCACGGCCTCGGCGGCCGCGTCAACGGCCCGATCGACAGCCCGGTGTCCTCGTGCATCTCCTGCCACGGCCGCGCCGGCACCCACGCCGACACCACCATCGGCCCCAAGAGCGGGCAACCGATGGCGATGGCGTACTTCGCCGCGAGCAAACCCAGCGATTTCCCGCTGAGCCAGTTCGACGAATTCTTCAAACCGATCCCCGGCGGCGCCCACATCGAAACGCAGAACAACGAACGCTTCGTGACCACCGACTACTCGCTGCAACTCACCGGCGGCATCCGCAACTTCTACCAGAATCTGCGCAGCCAGCCGGTCATGAAGACCTTGCACGCACGCGGCGTGTCGGCGATGGCGGCGAAGGAATTGCAGGCGGAGGAGCCGTTGCCGAAGGTCGCCCGCGACGCGGATTGAGCCTCACGCCCGTTGAACGTCAGACCGGTTGAGCCTTGCAATTGCGGAATCCTTCTCCCGCTCGCGGGAGAAGGTGCCCCGAAGGGGCGGATGAGGGCGCGATAGCCAACGTACTGCTGCGGTCGTTCAAGCGTCCGACGACGCAGCTCAGTCCTTGTCGCATGCGAGTAGTAAAGTATGTATCGGCACCCGCTCCACACTCGATAAAGGACTTTCGTCGGTGAGGAAATTCAACCCGTCGTCCAACCATCCCGATCGCGCCTTACAGGCCTGGCAGATTCTCATCTCCGCCGCCATGAGCCGTCAGACCCTTACCTATAAGGGCCTGTCGCGCCTGATGTACCAGAAGGACGCGGCGGGTGTGCTGGACAAGATCCTGGGACACGTCGCGTTCTTCTGCAAGGATCATCGTCTGCCTGCCTTGACATCGATCGTCGTGGGCAAGGGGCGCGGTACGCCGGGAGCCGACATTCCGGTTAATCCCAGCATCATGGATCGCGCGCGCGAGCAGGTCTATGCCTATGATTGGTACAACGTGGTTCCGCCCGCGCCTGCCGAACTCGCGGCCTCATTCGCGAAAAATGCATAGCGCTTGCATGATCCGAAGGCATCTGCGAAAAAGCACATGACGACATTTCGGATGGAGCGGAAGATGGCGTTCACTCGCCGCAAAATACTCTCATCCCTGGCAATTGCATTGGCCGTCGCTTCGGGCATGGCGACTGCCAAGGAGTGCGTGCTGCCGGTTGCCGATGGGGCTGACGTCGAGCCATCCGCGGCCTCGTTGACCGGCAAGATCGTCCGCGCCGAGCCGGGGCAGGTCATGGTCAAAGTCGCCGGCAAGTCCAAGCCTGTTCGAATCCTGGTCGATCCGGATACGGAGCTTTTCACGGTGTACGGTGGCGGCGTCGATGCCGAAGAGCTCGCGCCGGGACAGCACGTCTTGGTTTGGTTCGACGGCTGCGCGCTCCCCAAGCACGCAGAGCCGAGGGCGGCCGTCCTGCAGGTATGCTCGCTCGCTGCGGAGCCTTGCCCTACATAAGGCGAAAACTGGGGTCAGAAGCGACTGATATCCCAACTAGCGCAGGATGCAACCCCATGCAAATCCACTACCTCGAAATCGTAAGCAACGAAGTCGATGCCGTATGCGCTGCCTACGCATCGACCCATGGCGTGCAGTTCGGCGAACCCGACGCGAGCCTCGGCAACGCGCGCACCGCGCCGTTGGCGGGCGGCGGCTTCGTCGGAGTACGCGCGCCGTTGCGCACGACCGAGGCGCCGGTGGTTCGGCCTTATTGGTTGGTGAAGGACATCGAAGCCGCCGTCGCCGCCGTGGTGGAGGCTGGCGGTCAGATCGCCGTTGAGCCGATGCTGATCCCCGGGCACGGAACCTTCGCCATTTACCTGCAGGGCGGCAACGATCACGGCTTGTGGCAGCTCTAGTCGGGTGAGGGCCTGTGAGCAGCGACCCGATCTTGCATCTGTCGCACTCGTCGTGCGCTTTGCCTTCGCTCGATGACCAGGCACAACGCGCCCATGACTGAGAATGCTCAACGTTGGAGCGATGTCTACTCGATCCCGCTCACGCTCGAGGCCATCCGCGCGCTTCACGTGCCGCCCTCGCACTATCGCATCAGCCCAAAAAGCTACGAGGCCCACAGCGTCGTTCCCGGCGCAAGCATCGCAGGCAGGCTCTACGTACTGTCGGGCGCCTGCGTCAAAACAGTGGGGGCGTGGAGCGTGAGCCTTGAGGCCGGCATGTTTGCGGACTTTCCCAAAGGCGACTACCAGATCGAAGTCGGCGGGGAGCAAGGGGTCCGACTGGTCTATGTCTGGCCGATCCCTGGGCAATAGCGCGTGCGGAACGACGCCTGATCCCGCACCTGGACCGCGGAGTCAAAACCAGCAGGCCATTGCGATCCGCGAGAGGCAAACGCTTGAACAGCAAGGCGAAGATTGAGCGCGGCGTGGGGCAGGGTATTCCGGCTCGGGCCGAGCGAGCCGCCGTGTCGTCGCGATCTACGGCTCAATCCGAACGCACTTGCCGAAGATCTCCGAAGCCGCGATCCAGCCGTTGATGAAGCCGCGGTTGTTGCCGATCTGGAATTCCCCGGAATTGATCGCCTTCACCAGATGCAGGTAGTCGTTGCTGTCCATGCGGCACAGGACGATGTCGCCGACGCGCAGCGTGGCGGTATCGACCGGGGCTACGGTGCACAGTTGCCCGGACTCGATCTTGCCTGTCATGGAGCCGCCGGTGGGACGAAACGCCACGGTCTCGCCGGCCTGCAGTCTGGCGATGTAGTTCTTGGCCCAGCCCACGATCAATCTCCTGTGGTTCGGCGCCTGGATCAGGCGCGACGTGCCGGCGCATTGAATCAGAAAATCCGCTTGCAAGCGCGCTCCCGCGGTCGCGCGCGCTGCGTGTCGTCTGTCTTGTCGTTTGCGTGAATGTCCGGCCCGTGGACGCCGACTGGCGCCGCGCAAGACACTCCGTTACTTTCCCGGTATCGGCTCGATGGAGCGAAACCTCAGGATGCATGGCGATATGGAGGTCCCGGAGCATTTGACGACAACGGCCGGTATGCCTTGCTGGTCGCGGCGACGGATGTATTCAAAGGACCGTCCGTGCCGGTCGCGAAATTCGCCGACGCCTTGCTCGCCAGCCATCCGGGCGATGCGGGGCTCAAGGCCGCAATCGCCGAGTTTGGCAAAGCCAGCCGGCCATGATGTCGACTTGACCGATGATCTGCTTCACTGTGCACTTGCTGCCATCCACTCACAGAGCAATCGCGTGAAACGACTCGTACTGGTCTTGTCTTTAGTGTTCGCCGCGGACGCCGCGATGGCCGGGCAGACGCGCTGCTCCAGCGACGGGTATGGCAGGACCGATTGCCGCAACAGCGACGGCACCACCACGCGCGCGCGGTCCGATGGGTATGGCAACACCACCTATCGCCGCAGCGATGGCACCAGCACCCGCGCGAGCGCCGATGGTTATGGCAACACCTATCTGCGTCACAGCGACGGCTCGGTCACGCGCGGCCGCTCCGACGGCTATGGCAATACCACCTATCGCCATAGCGACGGCACGACCACGCGCGCGACCACCGACGCTTACGGCAACACGACCTATCGCCATAGCGACGGCAGCACCCGGCGATGCAGCACGGATGCTTACGGCAATACCAGCTGCCGTTGAACGATCAGGCCGCACAGGGCAGGGGAGTTCTTCGGCCTCTGCATCCACGCGGCGGCCAGAGGCGGCATGAGCCGGTCGCCGGCTCGCCTACCCGCTGGCGGCGCGACGCGCAGTAGACTGCCCGGATGGACTCCCTGATCGCCGCCGCGGGGCGCGCACTGGCCGTCGGCGACGCGCTCGGCGCGCTGGACCGTGTCGCGCTGCGCGACGACCCGCCGGCGCTCGCCTTGCGCGGGATCGCGATGGCCCAGTTGGGCGAGTACCCGCGCGCCCGTGAGTTGCTGCGCCGCGCCGCGCGCGGCTTCGGCGCGCGCGAAGCCTTGGCCGGCGCGCGTTGCGTCGTCGCCGAGGCGGAAGTGGCGCTGGCCATGCGCGACCTGGGCGGCTCGCCGCGACTGCTCGCGCAGGCCGCGGCTGCGCTCGAGGCGCGCGACGATCGCGCCAATGCCATGCAGGCGCGTCTGATCGCGGTGCGCCGGCAGCTTCTGCTCGGCCGGCTCGATGAGGCCGCGGTTTCGTTGGCCGGACTGGATGCATCGGGCCTGCCGCCCTCGTTGGCGGCGGTGGCCGAGTTGGCGGCCGCCGAGCTGGCGTTGCGCTCGCTGCGCACGGTCGTGGCGCGGGCGGCGATGGAGCGCGCCTTAGATGCGGCGCAGCGTGCCCGCGTGCCGGCCTTGATCGCCGAAGTCGCCGAGGCGCGCGCCGCGCTCGACCGCAGCGCCGCGCGCACCATTCACGCCGGTCATGAGCAGCCGCTGCGGCTCGATCAGGTCGAAGCGTTGCTGGCCTCGGATGCGTTGGTGGTCGATGCCTGCCGTCGAGGCCTGCGCGCCGGCGATCGTTGGCAGTCGCTCGCACGGCGGCCGGTGTTGTTCGCGCTATTGTGCGCACTCGCCGAAGGCTGGCCCGGCGATGTCGAACGCGGGGCGCTGATCGCCCGCGTGTTCCGGACCCAACATCCCGACGAAACCCATCGCGCGCGCTTGCGGGTCGAGATCGGCCGGCTGCGCGCCTTGATCGCGCCGCTGGCGGCGGTTGAGGCGAGCACGCGCGGTTTCGAACTGGTCCCGCGCGACGGCCGCGCCGTGGTCGTGCTGATGCCGCCGATCGATGGCGATCAGGCCTCGCTGTTGGCCTTGCTCGGCGATGGCGCGGCGTGGTCGACCTCGGCGCTGGCGCTGGCCCTGGGCGACAGCCAGCGCACCGTGCAGCGGGCCCTGGTCGAACTGGAGGCGGCCGCGCAGGTGCGTTCGATCGGGCATGCGCGCGCGCAGCGCTGGCTGGCGCCGCCGCTGGTGGGATTCACGACGATCTTGTTACTCCCGGCCGCGCTGCCGCCTGAGTAGATTGTCCTCACGGCGCCGCTACGCGCGCCCCAGGAGCTGGACGATGAGCAGCAACGACGACACAACCCGGCAAGTCCCGACCCGCGCGGCCGAAATCGTGCGCGAATACGGCCCGTTCGACGGCGCCGAGCGGATTCACGGCGTCACCCACGACGGCCAGCGGGTGTGGGCCGCCACCGAAGCGAACGTGCTCGCGTTCGACCCCGACAGCGGCCAGGTCGTGCGCAGGCTCGATTGCGCCGCGCATGCCGGCACCGCGTTCGACGGCACCCATCTGTATCAGATCGCCGAAACGCGCATCGACAAGATCGATCCGGCCACCGGCGCGGTGGTCGCCTCGATTCCCGCGCCGGGCAACGGCGGGGATTCCGGCCTGACCTGGGCCGAGGGCAGCTTGTGGGTGGGGCAGTACCGCGATCGCAAGATCCATCAGATCGATCCGGCCACCGGCGCGATCGTGCGCACGATCGAATCCAACCGCTTCGTCACCGGCGTGACCTGGGTCGACGGCGAGCTGTGGCACGCGACCTGGGACGGCGACGACAACGAATTGCGCCGCATCGATCCGGACAACGGCGCGGTGCTCGAACGCCTGGAACTCCCCCACGGCATCGGCGTCAGCGGGCTCGAATCCGACGGCGCGGATCTGTTCTATTGCGGCGGCGGATCCAGCGGCAAGGTCCGCGCCGTGCGCCGGCCGAAATCGGCGACGCGATAACGGTCCACGCGATGCGCCGCGTGCGACGCGGCCGGCCATCGCAACGAATGCGCTGAGGCGCGATTCGTCGCCGATCCTGACGCGCATGCGCCTGTCGGGCGGCGTCCCAACCTGTCCTGTCCATCCGGTCGAACGATCGGAGACGGCGATGCCTTGCCCGCTGTCGGGCACGCATCGCATCACGAAGGCCCATCGGGCCGAGGAGCACCTCATGAATACCGCGATAGCCGAAACGAACATCGTCGATCACCCGGTCGTGTCCCGCGAACGATGGCTGGCCGCACGCAAGACTCTGCTGGCACGCGAGAAGGAACTGACCCGCCTGCAGGACGACATCGCGCGCGAACGCCGCGCCTTGCCATGGGTGCGGGTCGAGAAGGACTACGTCTTCGAAACCCTCGATGGGCCGCGTCGCCTCGCCGACCTGTTCGACGGACGCAGCCAGTTGCTGGTGCAGCACTTCATGTTCGCGCCGGGCTGGGAGCAGGGCTGCAAGAGCTGCTCCTACATGGCCGATCACAACGACGGCGCCAATCTTCATCTCGCCCAGCGCGATGTCACCTTGCTCGCGGTCTCGCGCGCGCCGCTGGCCGATATCGAACGTTTTCGTCGACGCATGGACTGGCGGTTCGGATGGGTGTCATCGCATGGCAGCGATTTCAACCGCGATTTCGGCGTGAGCTTCAGCCACGACGAGTTGTCCAGCGGCAAGGTCGACTACAACTACGTGCGCCAGCCGTTTCCGCACGAAGAGGCGCCCGGCATCAGCGTGTTCCATCGCGACGAAACGGGCGCGGTCTTCCACACCTACTCGCGTTACGGCCGCGGGGTGGAAACGATGATGCACACCTACGCGCTGCTGGAACTCACGCCCAAGGGCCGCGACGAGGACGGGCTGGATTACCCGATGGCATGGGTGCGCCATCACGATCGCTACGAACCGGCTGCGTCCGTGAGCACGGCGCCGACGACAGCCGCGTGCTGTTCGAAGGCATGAGTCCGCGGCGCCCTGGCGAGGACGGATCATGGACATCGGGTGGGCATGGCTGAGCATCGCCGGACTTGGCGCTTTGCATGGCGCGAGCCCGGCGAACGGCTGGATGTTCGCCGCCGCCTGCGGCGTGCATGCGCGCGACGACGCTCAGGCGCGACGCGCCTTGCTGCCGATCGCGATCGGCCATGCGGTCTCGGTCGCGATCGTGGTCTGCGCCGTCGCTCAGGGCATGTTGATGGATCGCGCATGGGTCCAGAGTGTGGCTGGCGCCTTGCTGATCGGCGTGGCGGTCCATCGCTGGCTGCGCGGCGCCGCGGCGAATACGGCAGGCGCGGCGCTTGCCGGTCGATTTCGTATCCGCACGCCCACCGGCCACATCGGCATCGCGCTGTGGTCGTGCCTGATGGCCACCGCGCACGGCGCCGGCTTGATGCTGGTGCCGGCTCTGGTGCCGATCTGCATGAGCGGCACGCCGGCGCGGGACATTACCGCGTCGGGCTCCCTCGTGCTCGGACTGGCCGCCGTCGGCGTGCATCTGGCGGCCATGCTGGTCACGACCGGCGCCATCGCGACCGGTGTGTGTCGCGGTATCGCGCTGCATCCGCGCTGGATGAGCGGACGCACGCCCGCTCGCGCATGGACGGCCGTGCAGGCCGTCACCGGTGTGGTGTTGATGCTGCGAGCGGGCTAAGCGGGCCGCTCGAGGCGATCACTCGCTTTTGGTTTTCTTCGCGACTTTTTTCGCGGCTTTTTTCGTGACTTTCTTCGCGGCGCTGGTGGCGCGGGGCTTGGCGCGCGCGGCGGTATTCAGCGCGACCGCGGCGCGGATCAGCGTCTTCAAGGCTTTCTCGTCGAGCTTGTCGCCTTCGTGGACATCGATGGCGCGCCGGGTGTTGCCGTCGAGGCTGGAGTTGAACAGCCCGGCCGGGTCGTCCAGCGACGCGCCCTTGGCGAAGGTCATCTTCACCGCGGCCTTGTAGGTCTCGCCAGTGCACACGATGCCGTCATGCGACCACACCGGCACCCCTCGCCATTTCACTTCCTCGATCACGTCGGGGTCGGCCTGCTTGATCAGCATGCGGATGCGCGCGAGGGTCTCGCCGCGCCAATCGCCCAGTTCCTGGATTTTCGCGTCTATCTGTTCGGACGCGGACGTTTGCGCGCCGGCGTCCGCGGTCTTGTCGAGCGTGGTCGTTTTCTTCATGGCGATGGCTTCGTTTGAGGAGGTGTCGGGTGCGACGGGAGGTTCCGGCGCGCACATGCTACGCATGCGTCCGGCCGGGGCCGCTCACATTTTCTCACCGGGCAGTTTCCGGGCCTGCTTCACCCAGGCGATGAACTGGGCTTCGTCGATCGGCTCGCGCTCGCGCACGTCGAGGTAGCGCGTGTGCGGAGTCCTGGATTCGCCCGGCGGCATGGGATCGAGCGAGGTGCCGCGGAAAAACGCCACTTTCACGTAATTCGTGAAGGTGTGCAGGCTGAGGAACCAGCCTTCGCCTTCGATGCCGTACAGCGGCGAGTTCCACTTGACCGCCTTGTAGACCTCGGGAACGGCCCGCTCGACCAGGGTGTCGATCTGGCGGCCGATCGCGCTTTTCCAGCCCGGCATCGCCGCGATGTAGGCCTGCACGGGCGCATCGCCATAGGCCTTGGCGATCTGCGGATTGCCGCCGGAGAGCAGGCGCGGCGTGGCGGTTTTTTCGGGCTGCGATTCGGCCGGCGCCTTGCGCGGTTTCGATGTTTTGGCGGCGGTTTTCTTCGCGACTTTCTTTACGACTTTTTTCGCGACTTTCTTCGCGGTGGTCTTGCCTGCGCTCTTCGCTGACGGTTTCGTTGTCTTGCCGGGCATGGTGTGTGCTCCAACGGACAGGTCCCTGTGCGGGCGATGATACCGATTCGCTGGGGGGGCTTCGACCGTTCGCAAATGGCGGCGGGGCATGTCTGGTTGCTGCGCCGGAAACGCGGCCGCATGGTTTCGCGGGTGGATGCGATGCGCGATGCGGGCGGCGCGGTGGGCGCGGTTGCGATGTCGCGGCTCGCGCCGCTCCTACAGGGGGTGTCGCGGCGGCGTCGCGATTGGGGGCGCTGGGTGCTTCGACAGTCCGCGCCGCAACAGGGATACTTGCGGCCGGTTTCAGCGTTCGATGGACGAAAGAGAACAGATCGAGCGGTTGCTGGCGCCACGATAAGGATCAATGCGGGTCTGCGCCCGCTCACGGAACAAGCGCGATCATGAGTGTGTACTGGAAAGACATCGAAACCGATGCGGGCCGCTGGTTCGGCCTGGCGCTGGAATGCCGCGAGGACGATGGCGGTCATCGCAAGCCGGCCTTGCGTCTGGAGAGCGGGCACAACGCTCGTATCCGCTTGGTGCAGGACCGAGCGGATGGCGGCGAACCGGTGACGCGGTTTTGGGCCACGCCGCTGAGCGACTATTACGGGGTTCATCTGTTGCGCAGCGATGCGCCGGTCGAGTCGCCGGTGCCTGCCTCGGCGCTGGATTCGGCAGTGGTCGAACGGCATGCCGCATTGCCGCAGCCGCAGCGGCTGGCGAGTTGGAGCCGCGTGTTCGCCCAGGCGTTGGGCGAAGGTCCCGCGTCGTTCCTGCATGCGGGCCCGTGGATGTTCATCGGCGCGCGTCCGCTTGCGGACGCCTGGAAGTTCGAGGCCGGAAAGCTGCGTCTGAATCATTGGCACTGGCCGATCAGCGGCGTGCGCGACGCGTTGCGTGCCGATCCGGTGTTCTTCATCGATTGGGGCGGCCAGCATCCCATCGATCAACTGTTGAATCTGCGCGCGCCGTCGCCGCCCGACGACGGCCGGGTCAAATGGTGGCGCAAGAAGGCGCGCGAAGGCGCGCTGCCGCCGATACTGCTGTGGCGGCTGGATTGCCTGCAGGCGTATGTGATCGTCGATGGCCATGATCGTCTGCAGGCGGCGTTGCTGGAAGATCGCCCGCCCGATTTCCTAGTGGCGTGTTCGGCCTACGAGTACCCGATCGCAGACGAGCCGATTACTCAGCAGGCGATACTCGCCTCGTTCCAACGGCATGCCGATGAGTTGGCGCTCGGGATACCCGGTCGCAAAGCGATCGCGACCGATTCGCTCAACACCACGCTTATCTCCGCCTTCGACGACCGTCCCATTGTGGTGCCGCGGACTTATGCCTGGGCCAGCCGGCGGCCGGAATCGCAGTGGTTAGCCGAGGTCGAAGCCCGGCTCGCGGAACTGGGGCGCAGCGAGTTGTTTTGCGAGTTCGACGAGCGGTACTGAGCGATGGCCGCCGGCGTGCGAGCCGGCTGAGCGAAGCACACGGCCGACGGTGCGCTTTTCAATGCGCACCGTCGGGTTCGGACCGAAGCGCGATCTGCTTGCAAGCCCGCACGCTCCGAAAGCATCGACGCTTAGCGCGCTATCGCTCGATTTTGTCGATCGCGTCGCATCCCACCTCATCGCGTCAAAACGCGATCCACGGCCTCGTCGCGCTGCCCGCATCGGCCTTGCCCGGTATGCAGTAGTGGGTGATGTAGGCCATCGGGATCACGGTGAGGAAGGCGGCTTCCACGCCGGGGTTGACCGGGCCGCCGGAGATGCCGAACAGGGTCGAGGTGGCCAGGGTGGCGCCGTCGAAGAACACATTGGCCTTGGTCGCCGACGCCAGTTGCGTGTCGGCGTTGACCGCCGTGACCGCGCCCTGGCCCAGGGCCTGGACGTTGAGATTGAACTGCATCTGATAGACGTAGCCCGTTGGATACCCGCCGGAGTCGATGGTGGTGTCGGTCGACAGGTGGATGGTGCGACGGGTTTTTTCCGCCTTGATGTTGCGCAACACGTCGATCAGGCTGACGTTGGACGTGGTCAGCAGCGCCTGCAGGCTGGTCTGGTCGGCCGGCGGCGGCAGGGCCGGGACCGGGCCGCGCGGCACGATGCAGCGGTTGATGACTTCGCGTCCGGTCGCCAGCGGCGTGATCACCCACGGCTGGAATCCGCCGGCGCCGCGGATGCTGTTGGCGGCGGTGGGCGGATCGGCCGGGTTGAGCGGATCGGGTGGCCGCGAATCGCCGCGGTACAAAGTGATGGGCATGTTGGAACTCCTGATGGATGCGATGTCCCGAAACCTGCAGGACGTGTGCGCGGATGCGCAACGCGCGGCGTTGCGGGCGGCTGGGAGGGAACGTGTGCGCGGCCACGGCGTCGCCGATCGCGTCGATCGCGCGCGCATTCGTGTCATGCACGAGAGTTCAAACGTCGCGATCGCGACGTCGTGAAGTGGGTTGAACGAACCTGCACTCGCTGTCGGAGGACCGAGTTCAACCTGGATCGGCGCCGGCTGCTGGACTCACGACCGCAGGCGCGAGCCGTAGGCCGTCGCGTTGTCTACGCGCAATGCCTTCATCGATGATCGCGGCCGCGTCCGCAGCGATGCATGTGAGCGCCGATCATGCTGGCGCAAGCGAGACTCGCCCCATTGCCGCCGATCGATGCCGAGGCGTCAGCCGATGGCGTGCTCGCCACCCAATCCGGTCACAGTCGCTTCTGCGCCCGGCAGTAATCGCGCAGGTCGTCCGGCGCCAGCCCCGGCGCGAACAGGAAGCCCTGGCCGATCAGCACGCCGAGCTCGCGCAGGAACACGCGCTGGCGTTCGGTTTCCACGCCCTCGGCGACCATGCCCAGGCCCAGGCTGCGGGCGATGCCGGTGACGGCCTGGCAGACCGCGACGTCGGACTGGTTGTCGGGCACGCCCTGCACGAACAACTGGCTGAGCTTGAGGCCGTGGATCGGCAGGCGGCGCAGATAGTTCAGGGCGCTGTAGCCTTCGCCGAAATCGTCGATCGACAGGCTGACCCCGAGTTCGCGCAGGCGGGTGAAGGTGCGCACGGTGTCGGGCGCGTCCTCGATCAACACCCGCTCGGTGAATTCCAGCTCCAGCGCGCTGCCGGGCAGGCCGTATTCGGCCAGGGCGGCACCGACGTTGTTGGCCAGATCGTCGCCGAGGAACTGGCGGTAGGACACGTTGACCGCGACGCGTTCGATTTGCAGGCCCTCGTCGCGCCAGGCGCGCAGTTGCCGGCAGGCTTCGTGCAGGACCCAGCCGCCGATGCCGACGATGTCGCCGGTGGTTTCGGCATGGTCGATGAAACGGTCCGGGCGCATTTCGCCGAGCGAGCGGTTGCGCCAGCGGATCAGCGCTTCGATCGCCACCACCCGGCCGTCGCTGAGATCGACCTGCGGCTGATAGACCAGATGGAATTCGTCGTTGTGGACCGCGCGGCGCAGATGGGTTTCCAGTTGCAGGCGGTGCAATTGCTGTTCGGCCAGTTCCGGGGTGAACGCCTGCCAGCTGTTGCGGCCGCGGCGCTTGCTGTCGTACATGGCCACGTCGGCGCTCTGGATCAGCTGCTGCGCGGTGCGGCCGTCGAGCGGCGCCTGGGCGATGCCGATGCTGGCGGTGATGCTGAATTCCTCGCCGTCGACGCGGAAGCTGTCGCCGAAGATCTCCAGGATCGCGTCGGCGAGGCGTTCGCCGCGCAGGGGATCGTCGTCGAGCGAGCACACCAGCAGGAATTCGTCGCCGCCGAAGCGCGCGATCAAGGCCTGATCGCCGGCGGCCAGGCGGATGCGGCGCGCGGCCGAGGCCAGCAGGCGGTCGCCGGCGGCGTGGCCGAGCACGTCGTTGACCACCTTGAAGCGGTCCAGGTCGATGTACAGCACCGCCAGCGGCGAGTGCGGGTAGATGTCCAGGCGGCGTTCGAGTTCGGCCTGGACCGCGTCGCGGTTGAGCAGGCCGGTAAGCGGATCGCTGCGCGCCTGGATGCGCAGTTGCTCTTCTTCGTGCTTGCGTTCGGTGATGTCCTGCAAGGTGCCGGTGAGCACCTGCCGGACCGGATCGGCGGCGCTGGCGTCGCCGATCGCGCGGACCCAGAAACCGCTGCCGTCCGCGCGCATGCCCTGCAGTTCCATGTCGATGCCGCGGCCGCCGGCCAGGGTGCGTTCGAGCGCGTTGCGCAGGCGGTGGCGATCGAGCGGCAGCAGGCATTCGAGCAGGTCGTCGATCTGCTCGGGTTCGGCTTCGCGGCCGATGATGCGCGCGGCTTCGAAGGTCAGGTACAGGCGATCGCGGCCGGCGTCCCATTCCCAGCCGCCGATGTGGGCCAGGGCCTGGGCGCGGTCGAACAGGGCGCTGTCGCGCTTGAGCGCGGTGACGTTGGAGAACAGCGCGAACACCTGGTGCGGGCGGTCGCCGCCGGGCGGGAACTGCGGCACCGCGGTGACCGCGAGCCAGATCAGTTCGCGGCGCTCGCGGTGATACAGACCCAGCACGGTGCTGTCGACCACGCAACCGGTGGTCAGCGCGATCTGCGAGGGGTATTGGTCGGTGGCCAGTTCGTGGCCGCGTTCGTCGACCAGCAGCCAGTCGCCCGAGCTGAGTTCGTCGGCGATGCTCATGCCGCTGTGCAGCGACAGCAGGCGCATCGCCGCGCTGTTGGCGTAGATGATCCGCAGCGAGTGGTCCTGCACGATCACGCCGCGATCGATCGATTCGACCAGTTCGCGGAAACGCATCTCGGTGTCGGCGCGGCTGCTGAGGTCGCGCGCGACCGCGATGATCCGGCGCTGGCCGTCGTGTTCGAAACCGGCCGAATGCACTTCGACCGGGAAGCGGGTGCCGTCGCCGCGCTTGTTGGTGACCTCGATGATGTAGCTCTCGCCGCGGTTCAAGGTTTCCCACACCGGCGCGAGGTGCTCGCGCGGCAGTTCGGGATTGAGCACGTGGATCGGCTGGCCGACGATTTCCTCGCGCACTCGCCGGTGCGCGCGGGTGCCTTCGCGGTTGATCTCGATCACGGTGCCGACTTCGTCGAGCACGGTGACCAGGTCGGGAATCGCGTCGAAGGCGGCGCGGTACAGCGAGTCGTCGCTGCGGCGCAGCGCGTCGATCGCGTCGGTCAAGGTCGCGCGCAGGCTGTCGCTGAGGCCGGGTTCGTCGAGCGCGCGCCGCAGCGCCGCGATCGTTGCGTCCGTCGAGCCCGTCGCCGCCTCGGTGGCGGGCGGGGGCGGGCGATCGGCGGGCGCGTCGGCGTTCACGCGGCCGCCAGCGCCTTGCCGACCTTGCTGCCGGTTTCGCGTCCGAGCAGGCCGGCGAGCCAGCGGCCGGTGTCGGCCAGCGCGTTCAAGTCCACCCCGGTCTCGATGCCCAGGCCGTGCAGCATGTAGACCACGTCCTCGCTGGCGACGTTGCCGCTGGCGCCCTTGGCGTAAGGGCAGCCGCCGGTGCCGGAGACGGCCGAATCGACCACCGCCACGCCTTCTTCCAGGCAGGCGAGGATGTTCGACAGGGCCTGGCCGTAGGTGTCGTGGAAATGCACCGCCAGCGCCGCGACCGGCACCTCGGAGGCGACCGCCTTGAACATCGCGCGCGCCTTGCCCGGCGTGCCCACGCCGATGGTGTCGCCTAGCGAAACCTCGTAGCAGCCCATCGCGTGCAGCGCCTTGGCCACCCGCACCACATCGGCGACCGGCACTTCGCCTTGGTACGGGCAACCGAGCACGGTGGACACATAACCGCGCACCGCCACGCCGTCGGCCTGGGCCCGCGCCATCACCGGCGCGAACCGCGCCAGCGACTCGTCGATGCTGGCGTTGATGTTGGTGCGGTTGAACGCTTCGGATGCGGCGGTGAACACCGCGATCTCCTCGACCCCGACCGCGCGCGCGCGCTCGTAGCCTTGTTCGTTGGGCACCAGCACCGGGTAATGCACGCCGGGCCGGCGCGCGATGCCGGCGAAGACTTCGGCCGCGTCGGCCAGTTGCGGCACCCACTTCGGGCTGACGAAACTCGTCGCTTCGATGCTGCGCAGCCCGGTCGCCGACAGCCGGTCGATCAGCGCGATCTTGTCGGCGGTGGCGATCTGCGATTTCTCGTTCTGCAGTCCGTCGCGCGGACCGACTTCGACGATGCGTACGGAAGCGGCTTGAGTCATCTGGAATCCTTGCTTGCGGGGGCTGCGCTTGCAGGGGCGGCGCGCTGCAGCACGATCGCCTCCTTTTGGGTGTCGTACAACACCGCGCCGTGTTGCGACAGCGCGGCGCCGATGTCCTGCGCCGACCCTTCGATCAGCGCGAATTTCTCGTCGAGTTTACGCCCGCTCAGGGTGCCGGCCGCTATCGCCTCCAGCGCGCGCTGGGAATCGGGCAGCCAGGCCCGGGCCCGGCCGTCGTCGATACGGTACAGGATCAGGAACACCGAGCCGGCCGGCGTGCCTTTGATCAGCGCATCGCCCGGCGCGCCGATCGCGCGCTGGGCGACGGACGGCGGCACCACGATGTAGCGGTCGCGGCCCAGGACGAAGCCGGTCAGGTCCAGCGCCATGGTCTGCTCGCCCATGTTCGGCCAGTCCTCGGTGTGGCAGCGCGCGTCGATGTGGATGGTCTTGGCGACGCCGTCGGCCTTGAGCTTCCAGGTGCCGGGCAGGTCGGGGTCGCAGGCGAGTTCCTCGACCGGGGCGCGTTCGAAGGCGACGCAGCCGCTCAGCGCGGCCAGCGCTACGACGAGCGCGGCGCGCAGCAGGCGGGCGGGCCTGGGCAGGCCGCGGTTGCCCTGGCGGGGGCCGGGCGCCGGGACGCAAGGATCGGCGAGGCGGGCGGCGGCGATGGAGAGGCGGAGATCCGGCAGGGTCATGGCAGCCTCTTAGCGCGCAGCAGGGGATATACGCTTGAAACGGTAAAGGGTACTGCGACCGGGCGCCTCGAACAGTTGCGGATGATCGCGCAATTGCCGGGCAATCGCGCGGCGGTCGCCGGTCAGGAAGTCCGGCGCGTCCGCTTCGGCGGTCCCGTCGCGGGCGTTGCGCTCGGTCACCACTTGCCTGAGTTGATCGGGATTGCCCACGTCGACGGTCAGGAACCCGGGGTCGGCCTGATAGCGCAGCAGGCTCACGGTGTGCGGGAATTCCGCGTTGAGCCTGTCGTCGGCCACGTCCCGCGCACCTTGTTTGCCGGCCAGCAGCACCGCGACGTCGGCGAAGGACAGGCCCAGATAGCGATGGCCGTCGACCTTGAACACCTGCAACTGGACTTGGCGCGGTTCGAATCGGGGCGGCAGATGAGCGCGGCACTGCGCATCGATGCGCAGGCGGCGTTCGTCGTCCTGGCTGAAATCGCCATCCTCGGCGTCCGCCGTGGACGCGCCGAGAATGCCCTCGCCCTCGATCAGGCCCCAGTCGCCGACCAGGGCGCGATCGCAGGGCAGGGCGGCCGACGGCGGATTTTCGGCGATCAGGCAGCCGCCGAGCGAGGCGGACAGGACGACGGCCGCGGTCAGTGCGCGCAAGCGGGCGATCGGGTGGACGTAGGCAGGCATGCAGAGTCTCGGTAAAAAGATGGCGGCTCGCGACGGGCGTTCAAGCCGCATCGCGGTCGTAAACGGGTGCGCGGCGTTGCGCGGATCGGTGCGATCGCGCAAGCCGGCTCGGTGGGCGCGCTACAGATTCGTGTTCGATGCGCTAGCGGTTTGCGCGCGGCGATGGTTTCGTCGCCGGCTTGCGCGGTGGCGCAGGCGGCGTCTTGCCGTCGCGGCGCAGGATGACGCCCGGCGTGGCGAAGAACAGGTCCTTGCGCGAGGCCAACAGCGCGTCTATCTGCCGGCTGCTGCCTTTCACCGCTGCGCCGATCTGCGGCTCTTCGTCGTTCGCTTTCGTTTCGCGTAGCAACGCGTCGAGTTGCTTGACTGATGCGATCTTGCGGTCTTCGACCCCGAACTCGGTGTTCTCGACGCTGCCGGGTAGCGTTCCCTCGGCGATCAACCGCGCCACGCGCACGGTGTCGATGCTGTGGATGGCGATCCGGTCCGGAGCGACGGCATAACGCAGGATCATGTAACCGTCTTGCCGCGGTTCGCGGTCGTCTTCCGAGTCGTCGTCCTGCATGCGCCGGCACGACGCCGGTTGCGTCGCGGGCGTGGCCTGGGTCGCGACGATGTAGCCGCCGGCAGCATCGGGCAAGTACGAGAACCGGTAGCCGATCAGATCGGAAGGGCACTGGCCGGTGTCGCGCCGGATCAAGCCGCAATCCTTGGGCAGGATGCTGATCCGATCGGTGTCTTCATGTCCCCGCCTGGGTTCGCGCGCGTCGCGTTCCGTCCATTCGCCGCTGAGCCATTGGCCGACCAGGCGAGGGTCGCAGGCGACCTGGGTGCCGCTCGGCGGCGATTCGAACGTGGTGGTGCTGCATCCGCTCAGCAGGGCCAGCGCGAGGCCGGCGGCGAACAGCTTTCGTACTTGCGACGATAGCGCGCATGAACGCATGGGACGTCCCTCCATAGAACACACAGACCAGGGGCCGCCATGGTTCGGCGGCCGAGGAATCCGGCGCTCCCAGCCGGGATTGAAGCGTTTGCGCGAGCATTATTCGGCGCGGATGGGGGTTGCGGTCAAGCGGGTGGGGTTGCGTCGGTCTTTCGAGGCGGCCGCCGTTCCCGCGAAGGCGGGCTCTGCTTTACTTCGGCGCAGTCGAATATCTAGAGACTTCAGCGTGATCTTTCAGGTCGTCATTCCCGCGAACGCGGGAATGACGGTAGGAAAGGACGTGCAGATCTTGAAGTTGCGATCTAAGCCATTCGTCTCACTGCCGACGGCGCAACCCTGCGCGCAGACCGCCACAGCGGTCCGCGCGTGCGTTCGCAAACTCAAACAATCTCCAACGTCACCAACACCGCATCAGCCTCGACAAAATCCCCAGCCGCCGCGCGCACTTCCGCGATCGTCCCCGCGCGCGGCGCCTTCAGGCTCAGCTCCATCTTCATCGCCTCGATCACCATCACCTCCTGGCCGGCTTCGACGCTGTCGCCGGGCGCGGCCTTGACCACGACCACGCGGCCGGGCATCGGCGCGTTGACGTGGTTGCCCGAGCCGGCGGCCGCGCTTTGCTGGTGGTGGTACCTCGGCACCGCGTCCAGGCGCAGGCGGCGTTCGCCGTCATGCATGACCACGCGGGTGCCGTCGCCGAGCGCGCTCAGCCGGCGCGCGCGGCCGTCGATGCGCAGGCTCAGTTCGCTGCCGCGCAGGCGCGCGCCGTTGACCACGTAAGCGGCTTCGGACTGCGCCGGGATTTCGATCCGGTATTCGCCGCCGCTGCCCTGCGCCTGCAGTTCCAGGCGTTCGTCGCGACGCACGAAGGCCAGGCTGCGGCGGCCGCCGTGGCCCAGGCGCCAACCGTCGGCGATCGCCCACGGCGAGCTCGGGTCGTTCGACGCCGATGCCGCTTCGCGGGTGCGTTGTTCCTGGCTCAGCAGTTCGGCCACGGTCGCGCCGATCAGCAGGTCGCGATCGCCGTCGTCGTCGTCGCCCTTCGCCGCCGGCATGAACTCGTCGAGATGGCGATCCAGATAGCCGGTGTCGATCGTGCCGCCGACCACCGCCGGATGACGCGCGAGGCGTTCGAGAAATTCGATATTGGATTTCGGCCCGACGATCTCGCACTGCGCCAGCGCCGCGCGCAAACGCGCCAGCGCGCGCGGACGATCGAGGTCGAACACGATCAGCTTGGCGATCATCGGGTCGTAGAAGATCGTCACCGTGTCGCCTTCGATCACGCCCGAATCCAGGCGCACGTGCGCATCGGCCTGCGGCAGGCGCAGGCGTTCGAGCTTGCCCGAGCCGGGCAGGAACCCGGCTTCCGGATCTTCGGCGTACAGCCGCACTTCGATCGCGTGACCGCGCTGGACGATCGCGTCCTGCGGCTGCGGCAAGGGCTCGCCGGCGGCGACGCGCAGCTGCCATTCGACCAGGTCCAGGCCGGTGACCAGTTCGGTGACCGGATGCTCGACCTGCAGGCGCGTGTTGATCTCCATGAAATAGAAACCGCCGTCCTGGCCGACGATGAACTCGACCGTGCCGGCGTTGACGTAATCGATCGCGTGGCCGGCCATCACCGCCGCCGCGCCCATCTGCGCGCGCTGCTGCGGGCTCAGGAACGGCGAGGGCGATTCTTCCAGCACCTTCTGATAGCGGCGCTGGGCCGAGCATTCGCGCTCGTTGAGGTGGATCACCTGGCCGTTGGCGTCGCCGAAGATCTGGATTTCGATATGGCGCGGTTGTTCGACATAGCGCTCCAGCAGAACGCGGTCGCGACCGAAGGCGTTGCGCGCTTCGCGCTGGCAGCTTTCCAGATTGGCGAGGAAGTCGCCGCTGTCGCGCACGATCCGCATGCCCTTGCCGCCGCCGCCGTGCGCGGCCTTGATCATCAGCGGATAACCGATGCGATCGGCTTCGCGGTGCAGATGGGCCGGGTCCTGATCTTCGCCGGTGTAACCGGGCACCACCGGCACGCCGGCGGCCTGCATCAGTTCCTTGGCCCCGGCCTTGCTGCCCATCTTGCGCATCGACGCGGCTTTCGGGCCGATGAAGGCGATGCCCGCGGCTTCGACCGCGTCGGCGAAATCGGCGTTCTCGCTGAGGAAGCCGTAACCGGGATGGATCGCCTGCGCGCCGCTGCGCCGCGCCACTTCGATGATCGCGTCGCCGCGCAGGTAGCTGTCGGCCGGACGCGGCCCGCCGATCGGGTAGGCCTCGTCGGCCTGGCGCACGTGCTGGGCATCGGCGTCGGCTTCGGAATAGACCGCGACGGTGCGGATGCCGAGCTTGCGGCAGGTGCGGATGACGCGACAGGCGATCTCGCCGCGGTTGGCGATCAGGATCTTTTCGAACATGTCAGGTCGGGTCGCAAGTCAGTCGCGCCGGGGCGCGGTGGAAGGAGGTGCGGACCGCGGAACGGCGCGCGCGATAAGCGGATTCTCGCCGAAATCAGTGGGGTTTGTAGCGCGTGGCGGTCGCGGAATCGGTTTGCGGCACGCCGCGGAGCATCGATCGTGCTTTTTTGGTGCGCATCGTCGCGGCCGCCGCGAGCGATGTCACGCGGCTGGGCCGCGGTATACCGCTTCGACGTTGTTGCCGTCGGGATCGAGCACGAACGCGCCGAAATAACCAGGCGCGTAGTGTTCGCGCGGACCCGGCGCGCCGTTGTCGCGCCCGCCCGCGGCCAGGGCGGCGGCGTGGAAGGCTTCGACCTGCTCGGCGCTTTGCGCGCGCAAGGCGACGTGCAGGCCGCGCGAGGTGACCTCGCCGGTGCCGATCCAGAACGCGGGTTGCCCGGCCGGGCCGAAGGCGTGGCCTTCGTAACCGCCGGTCTGTTCCTTGCCGATCGACATCACCAGGCCGTAGCCGAGCGGGGCCAGGGCGTGCAGATAGAAATCGTGGCTGCGTTGCAGATCGGAAACGGCGAAACCCATATGGTCGAACATGGCGTACACCTTGCGAAAGCGGCGGGGCAGGGCGCGCCCGCGCGAGCGGGCGTGGCGGACGATTTAGACGGACGACGGCGATGGGATCAGGGGCACCAGGCGGGTTTGCGCTTGTCCAGGAACGCCGACAGGCCTTCCTGGCCTTCGGCAGACACGCGCAGGCCGGCGATCAGCGCGGCGTTGTCGGCGTCCAGGCGCGCACCGTCGCGTTCGCCGGCGACCCGGCGCACCAGCGTCTTGGCCTGCGCGGCCGCAAGCGGGCCGGCCTTGAGCAGCAGGCCGATCTGCCGGTCGATCGCGGCATCGAGCTGATCGGCGGCGACGACCTCGTGCAGCAGGCCGATGCGCAGCGCGGTGGCGGCGTCGAAGATTTCCGCGGTCGCGAACCAGCGCCGCGACTCGCGCGCGCCGATCGCCTCGATCACGTACGGCGAGATCACCGCTGGCAACAGGCCGAGCTTGCTTTCGGTCAGGCCGAACTTGGCCTCCGGCGCGGCGATGGCGATGTCGCAGCAGGCGACCAGGCCGACCCCGCCGCCGAACGCCGCGCCCTGGACCCGGGCCAGGGTCGGCTTGGGCAGTTCGTTGAGCGTGCGCATCAACCGCGCCAGCGCCAGCGCGTCCTCGCGGTTGGCGTCCTCGCCGGCCTGGGCCATGCCGCGCATCCAGTTAAGATCGGCGCCGGCCGAGAACGAGGCGCCTTCGCCCTCGATCACCACCACCCGCACACTGTCGTCGGCGGCGACCGCGTCCAGGGCGCCGGTCAGCGCGGCGATCAGCATGGCGTCGAACGCGTTGTGCAATTCGGGGCGGTTCAGGCGCAGGCGGGCGACAGGCCCTTCGCGCAGGCTCAGCAGCGGGTGGCTCATCAGGAAGGGGGAGTTTGTGGGAGTTGGCGAATCATAGCGTTGCCCCCATCGCATCCGCCCCTGTACGGCGGTCGGTGCTAGAATGAGAACAATTCCCATTTGGGACGCCACCCTTCGTGGAAGCCGCCTCTTGAAGCTGTCCGAACTGCCGCGCCGCACCGCCGCCACGGTCGAGACCGTCGATGACCACACGTCCAACGACACCATCGCAAGACGCCTGCGCGAATTGGGTTTCGTCGCCGGCGAGCGGGTCGAAGTGATGGCCGCCGGTCCGATCTCCGCCGAACCGTTGCTGGTGCAGATCGGCTACACCCGCTTCGCTTTGCGCCGCAGCGAAGCCGCGCGCGTTCAAGTACGACTGATCGAGGAGTCCGCATGAGCGCCGCCGCCCCCGCTGTCGCCGGTCCGTCGAACACCGCCGCGCAGCCGATGCGCGTGGCCCTGGTCGGCAATCCCAATTGCGGCAAGACCGCCTTGTTCAATCTGCTGACCGGCAGCCGGCAGAAGGTCGCCAATTACGCCGGCGTCACCGTCGAGCGCAAGGAGGGCCGGCTGCATGCGCCGTCGGGACGCAGCTACGCGGTGCTGGATCTGCCCGGCGCTTACAGCCTGAGCGCGGCCAGCCTGGACGAAGCGGTGACCCGCGACGTGCTGCGCGGCTTCTATCCCGGCGAACGCGCGCCCGACGTGCTGCTGTGCGTGGTCGACGCGACCAACCTGCGCCTGCATCTGCGTTTCGCCCTGGAACTGCGCCAGCTCGGCCGGCCGATGGTGATCGCGGTCAATATGATGGACGCGGCCAAGCGTCGCGGCATCGACATCGACCTGGTCGCGCTGGAGCGCGAACTCGGCGTGCCGGTGGTGGCGACCGTCGCGGTCAAGCGCAACGGCGCGCGGGCGCTGGTCGCGATGCTCGACCGCATCGCGGTGGCGCCGCGCGAACCGCACGAGCCGACCGTGCAGCTGAGCGAAGGCGCCGACTTGCACGCCGAGACCCGGCGCCTGCTCGAACTCACCGTCACCATGCCGACGCGCACGGCGAAGATCGACGACGCGCTCGATCGCTGGCTGCTGCATCCGGTGCTCGGCCTGATGTCGCTGGCGCTGGTGATGTTCCTGATCTTCCAGGCGGTATACGCCTGGGCGACGCCGCTGATGGACGGGATCGAGGCGATCACCGCGTGGTTCGGCGGCTGGGTCGGCGCCAACATGCCCGACGGGCCGCTGCGCAGCCTGATGGTCGACGGCATCATCGCCGGCCTCGGCGGGGTGGTGGTGTTCCTGCCGCAGATCCTGATCCTGTTCGCCTTCATCCTGGCGCTGGAGGAATCGGGCTATCTGCCGCGCGCGGCGTTCCTGCTCGACCGGATGATGGCCGGCGCCGGGCTGTCGGGCCGCTCGTTCATTCCGCTGCTGTCGAGTTTCGCCTGCGCGATTCCCGGGATCATGGCGACCCGTTCGATCCAGGACCCGCGCGACCGACTGGCTACGATCATGGTCGCGCCGCTGATGACCTGTTCGGCGCGTCTGCCGGTGTATGCCTTGCTGATCGGCGCGTTCATTCCGCAGCAAAAGGTCTGGGGCCTGCTGAACCTGCAAGGCCTGGTGCTGTTCGCGCTGTACATGGCCGGCATCCTCAGCGCGTTGATGGTGTCGTGGGTGATGAAGAAGTGGCGTCGCGACAAGAGCGAGCATGCGCTGCTGCTGGAGCTGCCCTCGTACCGCATCCCGCATCCGCGCGATCTGCTGATCGGCCTGTGGGAACGCGCGTGGATCTTCCTGCGCCGGGTCGGCGGCATCATCCTGGCGCTGACCGTGCTGCTGTGGTTCCTGCTGTCGTTCCCGGGCGCGCCCGAAGGCGCGACTTTGCCGGCGATCGATTACAGCTTCGCCGGCCGCATCGGCCATGCGATGACCACGGTGTTCGCGCCGATCGGTTTCAACTGGCAGATCTGCATCGCGCTGATCCCCGGGCTGGCCGCGCGCGAAGTCGCGGTGGCCTCGCTGGCGACGGTGTATGCGCTGTCGGCGGCCGACGACGAAGCCGCCGCGCAGGCGCTGACCCCGATCATCACCGACGGCTGGTCGCTGGCGACCGCGCTGTCGCTGCTGGTGTGGTTCATCTATGCGCCGCAGTGCATCTCGACCCTGGCCACGATCCGGCGCGAAACCAATTCGTGGAAGCAGGTCGGGATCAGCGCCGGCTACCTGTTCGCGCTGGCGTATCTGGCTTCGCTGCTGACCTATCAGGTCGCCGTCGCGCTGGGCGCGGGCTGATCGGCATGGACGCCGGCCTGTTCGCGCAGTACGTGGTGATCGCGATCGCGGTGCTGGTCAGCGCGGTGGTGGTCGCGCGCAAACAATTCCCGAGCGGCGTGCGCCGGCTGCGCATCGCCTGCGCCTTGCCGCTGGTGCGCGACGGCCGGCCGCGCTGGATGCGCGAACTGGGCAAACGCATCGCGCCCGCGCCGCGCGCAGGCGGGCCGAATTGCGGCGGTTGCGATAATTGCGGGCCGTCGGATTGAGACGGAGTCGGGCCGCGATAAAGCCCTGAGTTCGCCGCGGACGTTGCGTATCGCACTGTCTGTAGGAGCGGCGTAAGCCGCGACCGTCATATCCGAATTTGCGTCGCAAGCGCGATGCCGCGATCACGTTTGGATTTTCGTGGTACTCGCGACGTCGCCGGTCGCGGTTGGGATTTCGCCGTAAGCGCGATGTCGCGGTCGCGGCTTGCGCCGCTCCTACAGGTAGGCCATGAACGAGCCGGTCGTTCGCCGCGCAGGACGCGTATCGCACTGTAGGAGCGGCGCAAGCCGCGACCGTCATGTCCGAATTTGCGTCGCAAGCGCGATGTCGCGATCACGTTTGGATTTTCGCGGTACTCGCGACGTCGCCGGTCGCGGTTGGGATTTCGCCGTAAGCGCGATGTCGCGGTCGCGGCTTGCGCCGCTCCTACAGGTAGGGCACGAACGTGCCGGTCGTTTGTCGCGCAGGACGCGTATCGCACTGTAGGAGCGGCGCAAGCCGCGATCGTCATGGTTGGGTTCGCGCCGCAAGCCCAATGTGCGGATAACCCGTCGAGCGCGACTCAGCCACCCCGGCTCTGCATGTAATCCAAGGCTTCTTCCAGATACCCGCGCGCTTCGTGCATATGTTGCGGAGCGCACGCATCGGCGAAACGGCTGCGGCCCTGGTCGAGCAGCAGATAGGCGCTGATCTCGCTGTCGCCCCACAGGTAATCGAAGATCAGCACGAAATCGTCGGCGCTCGCCTCGTTGAACGCGGCCGCGCCGCGCAGCGGCGTGAGCAGGCGCAGCATCTCGATGTAGTTCTCCGAGGCCTGCAGCATCGCGATGCGCAAGGTGCGGCGCAGCTCGTCGTATTCGACCGGCGGTGTGCCGGTCCACGGGTCTTCGCGCCAGGCCTTGATCACGTCGGCCACGGTGGCCGCGTCGAGCTCGGCCAGCATGTCCGCGCCGACCCGGCCGTCGCCGGCCATCGAACGGCGATCGAACCAGGCCTGCCAGTCGTCGAACGACGCCGGACGCGCCGGCGTGGAATTCATGAACGCTTCGTACTGCTCATGGCTGAGCGTGAATCGCGCATACAACGAAGCGGGTTCCGACATCGAGTGGGGTCCTTTCCTGGAGTGCGGCGTGGCGGGGCTTCAGCGACGCAGCCGTCCTTTGTTCGCGGCCTTGTAGCCGACCGCTTCGAATGCTTCGACCGAGAGGGTGAAGGTGCGTTCGTCGCCGGGGAACAAGGCCCCGACGCCGACCACCTGGCGGGTGATTTCCTCGCCGCGTTCGTTCTTGATCGACAGCACCATCGAATATTCCCAGGCGCCATCGCTGGGCGGATGGCGAATCGTGCCCTCCACGTGCAGCGGCGAGAACCTCGCCGCCGCGCGCGCGTTCGCATCGGAATCGAAACGCAGATGGTGCCGGCAGGCCGGACAGACGCTCGCTGTTTCCAGGATCGTCGCCTTGCAATGCGGACAAATGCGCGTCGCCCCGGGCATGCCCTGGCGAACGGCGCTCATGAGTCGGCGCTGGTCTCCGTCTTGGCGTTCTTGTCGCCCTTGTCGGACGACTTGTCGGACTTGCCGCCGTCGTTGCGCGCGACCGCCTTGCCGCTGTCTTCCCAGCCGAACTCGACCTGGCCGCGCACCCGCGCGCCGGCCGCGACGGTGACCACGCCGGCCTTGACGTCGCCGATCATCACCCCGCTTTCGAGCAGCTCGACCCGCTGCGCCGCGTCGATATTGCCTTCCAGTTCGCCCGCGATCACGACCTTGCGCGCGCGCACGCCGCCGTTGAGCTTGGCGCCGAGTTCGACGGTGAGATCGCCGTCGACCTGCACGTCGCCCTTGAAACGGCCGGCGATGCGGATGTGGCCGGAGCCGTGGATCTTGCCTTCGATGGTGAGGTCGGAGGCGATCAGCGACTCCTTGACCACCGGCTGTTCGGCCTGACGCGGCGCCGGCGCGGGCGAGGGCGCCGGTGCGGGCGCGGCGGGCGCCGGCGCTGCGGGCTGGCCGAACGAGAATTCGTTGAGCGTGTCGGGTTCGCGCTTGAGCGCGGTTTCGGGCTGCGGCGGCGGGACCGGATTGTCGCGCTTGGGCGGGGCGGGCTGGTTGAAGATGGCCATGACGCGGTGTTCCTCAGGTCGGGGGATCAGGTGATGACACGCGTGAACTTTGGAGCCTAACACGCTGATACGAAGCGCCCACTGTGATGAATCTCACCATTCTGAGTTGCGGAAAAAGGCGACTCCGATTCAGTTTTCGCAGGCAACGGCGCGAATGCGAAAGCACCCGCAATGACGCGTGTTCAGCCAATCGCGACGACTTGCCCATGGCGAAAATAATTCAGAAATTTTTCAGGACGATGAACGGGCTGAGCTGGCTGATCGAACCGGTTTCGCGGAGCGAGCGGGGTTGCGATGCACGGCGCGCGATGCGGCGCTAACCGTTCGCCATCTTGTACAACCCCACCGCGATCGCCACGCCCGAGGCGCCGACGAGGTACCAGTACCAGCCGGCCTGGGTGCGCGCCTGCGGCACGCTGATGCCGCGGTACCACGCATAAGCCACCGAATGGATGATGTGCAGCGCGCCGGTGCCGATCAGCGCGTACGGGATGGTCACGCGCCACGAGCCGGTCGTCAGCAGCAGCACGGTGCCCAGCGCCGCGCACATCGCGTAAGTGGCGTATTGGGCGAGACTGCCGTGGGTCGGGCTGCGTTCGGAGCCGGCCATCAGCGCGATCACCAGGCCGAGCCCGCTGGCGACGAAAGGATCGATGGGAGCGAGCACGGCGGCGCCGATCAAGGCCACCGTCGAGAACACGGTGCGACGATCCAGGCGCTCGACCAGGACGGTGGGCCACCAGCGCAGGCTCGCCGCCTGCGCGCAGGCCCAGCCGGCCCAGATCGCGAAGGCGACGCTGAGATCGCGCACGGGCGAAGGCGCCAGATCGGCGATCAGCAGATTCATCAGGCCGATCAGGGCGAGGTAATACGCCACGATCCGTATCGATGCGATCGCCAGCCGCGGCCGCGACAGCCGGAGCGGATCGGTCGCGCGCTGCCAGAAGCTCACGCTTTCGCCATTGAGTTGCAGCGCCGCCTGCTGCGCATCGATGCCTTGCAGCGCCTTGAGCGCGCCGATCAGCCGCATCGGCAGCAACGGCACCAGGGCGATGAACACACGCCGCGGCCAGTGTCGCGGCCGTGCCAGTTCGCGGGTCAGCAAGCGGTCGACCGGTTTGACCCGCGGCGATTGCAGCGCTTGGAGGGTGTAGTGGAAGCGCTGGTTGGACTCGGCCCGGTCGCGCGCCCGCGCCGCGTGTTCGTGCAGCCAGGCGTCGTGCTCGCCGACCACGTCGAGCGAGAAGAATTCGAAGATCACCGCGGTGGCTTCGACCGGCAGCGGATGTTCGATCTGCGCCAACACCTGCGAGACCGGCGCGCGCAGGGCGAGCTTGAGGTCCAGCGAGTACAGCGGCTCGGATTCGCGCAGCCAGCGCGCCAGGCCGGCGCTGGGTTGACAGGCGGCGCGTTGCAGCAGTTCGTGCATGAACGCGTTGAAGTCGAACTCGTTCGGCGATGGCGCAAGCTCGTCCGGCTCATGCTCATGCTCATGCTCGGGCGCGTGGCCGGGCTCGTCGTCGGTTCGTGTTGCGCGCGCGCGATCGGGTTGATCCTGCGCTTGCGACGCCGGGGCTTCGTCGCTGGCGATGTGTTCGTGTTCGTGTGCGTGGCTGATGGGCGCCGGTTCGTCCGATCCGGCCTCGGCGTCTTGCATCGCCTGCCAGCGCAGATGCTGCGCATAGCCCAGGCAAGCCTGATACGCCTCGTGCAGGGCCTGGAAGCCGGCCGGATCGTCGTCGGGACGCACCTGCCTGAGCCGGCGCGCATAGGCACGCTTGATCTCGCGCTCGTCCGCGCTCGCCTCGATGCCCAGATGCTCGAACGGATTCATAGCGAACGCGCCGCGCTGAACACGCGCACGATGGCGACGGCGAACATCGCCGCGATCCAGAACCAGAACCAGCGCACTTCGCCGCTGCGATAACGGCGATGCGCGGCGGGGCCGCGACCTTCGTGGCGCAATTCATCGACGACCATGCCGTGGTGCAGCGACTGGGTGCGCAGCACCGCCACGTCTTCGTGCCGGCGCGGGAATCCGGGGTGGATGGCGTCGAGATCGAAGAACCGCAGCAAGGTTTCCAGCGCCGCCAGCGGCAGCGGTGGTTCGTCCAGCAGATGCTCGACCAGGGCGTTGGCCACGGCCTGCTTGTGCTGGACCGAGTACAAGTCCGGATGCGCATGCAGCCAGCGCTGGATCTCCTGCACCGGGCGGCGGCGGGCGAGGTCGATCAGTTCCTCGAGCAGTCCGGTGGATTCGAATTCGCCCTGCCAGGCGATGGCGGGGGCTTCGTTCGCGACGGGAATATCGAGCGGCGGCCAGGCCTCGGGGCCGGGCGCGGGCGATGTCCGCTGGTAACGCCACGGCGCGGACGGCATCGGTTCGGCGAGGTCGGGATCGATCGGCAACGGCGCCGCGGGCGTTGTCGGATCGATCGTGGCGCGGATGGTTTCGGGCTCGAATTCGGCGTGCGCGACCCGGTCGAGCATGCGCCGGAATTCGTCTTCGTCCAGATGAAAGCTCAACACCTCTTCGTCGTCTTCATCGTCGTCGGCGTCGCCCGGCGTTCGCCGCGCCCAGGCCAGGCATTGCGAATAGGCGTCGTGCAGCGCCTGGAAACCCTGCGGGTCTTCATCGGGGCGCGCGCGTTTGAGTTCGCGGGCGTAGGCGCGCTTGATCTCGCGCTCGTCGGCGTCCGTGGTCAGGCCGAGGCGTTCGAACGGACTCATCCGCCGTAGGCCGTCCGCATCGTCATGGCGATCGACAGCACCAGCATCGCCAGGAAAAAACCGATGGCTCCCCAGGGAAGCGATATGGGGTGGTCGCCGCGTTCGCTCGGACGCGGATCGTGCTGGAACTTGATCTCGCGAAAATCGCCGCCGCGCGCCTTGGCCCGCGCGCGCAGTTCGTCGATCCGCATCTGCGTCGACGCGACGCCTTCGCCCACGGTGTCCAGGCCGAAGAATCGCAGCACTATGTCGAGTTGGGCGATGTACAGCGACGGCGCATAACTCAGATGGGCGACCAACTCGCGCGCCACGGCTTGCTGCTGGGTCAGTGAGTACAGCTCCGGGTGATGATCGAGCCAGCGCTGCAGCGCTTCGGGGGGCTTGGTCTGAGCGGCGTGGCTGAGCTCGTCGAGAAACCCGGCCAGATCGAACGCGGGCTCGGCATGCACGGCCGTCGCCGTCGCCAGTGCGTACAGGTCGGCCAGTAGCGGATTGGGATGCGTGGCGGTGTGCGCGGACGCGCCCGCTGCCGCGTTCGGTCGGGCGAACGGATCGGGCGGCGCGACGATACGCGGTTCGCGACCGACCTCGGGCGCCTGCACGCGCGGTTCGATCGCGATCGGCTTGAACTCGAACGCATCGGCCGCGGTCCAGGCATCGTCGGCCCGCGCGTCGTCCTCGTGGCCCCGCCGATCGGGCGCATCGAAACCGACCTCGGCCGTCGCAACCGCGCGCTGCCGCGCGCGCGCCAGGCATCGTTGATAGGCGTCGTTCAATTGCTGGAAACCCGCCGGGTCGTCGTCGGGCCGGGTGATCCGCAGCAATCTGGCGTAAGCGCGCTTGATCTGCGCTTCGTCCGCGTCCGCCGACAGCCCCAGCCGGACGAACGGGTTCATGTGTAGCCCTGGGATTCGACCGCGTCGAGGAAGCGCACGAATTCGCCGCGGTGCTCGCTGATCACCGCGCTGTCCTGCAGGTCGAGCACGCCGCGGAACTGCACCAGCGCGGCCTGCAACTGTTCGCGCGCCCACAGCAGTTCCTCGTACAGGCGCTCGGCGCGCGCGATCAGGGCGATGTTTTCCTGCTGGTCGCGCGGGTGCACCTTGAGCGCGGCCAGCGCGGCCAGGCGTTCGCGGATTTCCTCCTGGCTGAGCACGCCCGGGTTCTTTTCCACCAGCACTTCGTGGCGCAGCCCGGTCGAGGCCAGGGTCGCTTCGACCTGCAGCAGGCCGTTGATGTCGTAGGTGAAGCGCACGTCGATCGCGTTCTCGTCGCGGCGCCGCGACGGCAGGTCGATCGAGATCGCGCCCAGGCGCACGTTGTTTTCGACCCGCGGGCTCTCGCCCTGATAGATCTGGATCTCGACCTGGCGCTGGCCGTCGTGGGTCGGGTAATAGCGCTCGACCCGGCTCACCGGCACGGTGCTGTTGCGATGGATGATCGGCGAGAACACTCCGGAGGTGTAACCGCCCTGCGATTCGCGGGTGGTGTTCACGCCCAGGGTGTGCGGGCACACGTCGGTGAGGATGATTTCCTCCAGCGACTGATCGCGCGCCTTCATCCCGGCGGCGACGCAGGCGCCCAGGCCGATGGCTTCGTCGGGATTGACGTGGCGCAGCGGCAGCCGGCCGAACATGCGCGAGACCAGGCGCGCGCTGAGCTGCATGCGCGAGGCGCCGCCGACCAGGACGATTTCGTCGAGCTGGCCGGGGCTGAGCTTGGCGTCGCGCATCGCGCGTTCCAGCGGCGCGCGCAGGCGCTGCACCAGCGGTTCGCTGACCCGGGCGAAGCCGGCTTCGTCGATCCGCCATTGGCGCGGCTCGCCGGCCAGCGGCAGTTCCAGGGTGGCTTCGTTGCCGCGCGCCAGATCGTGCTTGAGCGTTTCGATCCGGCGCTCCAGCGTCGCCAGTTCGCTCAATGCCAGCTGGCTCGCCGACAGGCCGCTGTCGGCGAGAAACGCGTTGAGCAGGGCCTGGGTGAAATCCTCGCCGCCGAGAAAGTTGTCGCCGGCGCTGGCATGCACTTCCATCACGCCTTCGAACAATTCCAGGATCGAGACATCGAAGGTGCCGCCGCCCAGATCGAATACCAGATAGCGGCCGCTGCCCTCGCGTTGCTGCAGGCCGTAGGCCAGCGCCGCCGCGGTGGGTTCGTTGATCAGGCGCTCGACCTTGATCCCGGCCAGTTCGCCGGCGATGCGCGTGGCCTTGCGCTGGCTGTCGGAGAAATACGCCGGCACGCTGATGACCGCTTCGGCGACCTTCTCGCCGAGTTCGGCCTCGGCGTCGGCGATCAGCGACTTGAGGATCAGCGCCGACAGTTCCTCCGGCCGGAACCGGTGCGTGCCCAGCGCGGTGACCCGGTCGGTGCCCATCCAGCGCTTGAACGCGGCGACGCTGCGCTGCGGGTGCGAGACCAGCCGTTCGCGCGCGGCGCGGCCGACGATGACTTCCTCGTCGTCGCCGACGCTGACCACCGACGGGGTCAACAACGAGCCCAGCGCATTGGGGATCAGGCGCGGGCCGTCGGGCCCGTATACGCCGATCAGCGAATGGGTCGTACCCAGGTCTATCCCGACGATCATGCCAAGCGGTCTCTTGCAGCCGGTTACAGGCGGAACATTACATGCGGAACACGCCGAAGCGGGTGCGATCCTCGATCGGCGCGTTGAGGCTGGCCGACAAGGCCAGGCCGAGCACGCGGCGGGTGTCGGCCGGATCGATGATGCCGTCGTCCCACAGCCGCGCGCTGGCGTAGTAGGGATTGCCCTGGCTCTCGTACTGATCGCGGATCGGCGACTTGAAGGTTTCTTCTTCCTCCGGCGTCCACACCTTGCCGGCGGCTTCGATGCCGTCGCGGCGCACGGTCGCCAGCACCGAGGCGGCCTGTTCGCCGCCCATCACGCTGATGCGCGCGTTCGGCCACATCCACAGAAAGCGCGCGCCGTAAGCGCGGCCGCACATGGCGTAATTGCCGGCGCCGAAGCTGCCGCCGATCACCACGGTGAACTTGGGTACGTGCGAGCAGGCCACCGCGGTGACCATCTTGGCCCCGTCCTTGGCGATGCCGGCGTTCTCGTACTTCTTGCCGACCATGAAGCCGGTGATGTTCTGCAGGAACACCAGCGGGATGCCGCGCTGGTTGCACAGCTCGATGAAGTGCGCGCCCTTGAGCGCGCTTTCGGCGAACAGGATGCCGTTGTTGGCGACGATGCCGACCGGATAACCGTGCACGTGGGCGAAGCCGGTGATCAGGGTCTTGGCGTAGCGCGCCTTGAATTCCTGCAGCTCGCTGCCGTCGACGATGCGCGCGATCACTTCGCGGATGTCGAACGGGCGACGCGTATCCTTCGGCACGATGCCGTACAGCTCGTTGGCGGCGTACAGCGGTTCGCGCGAGGGCTGCACCGCGACCGGCAACACCTTGCGCCGGTTGAGGTTGGCGACGATCTCGCGCGCGATCTGCAGCGCGTGGCGATCGTCTTGCGCAAAATGATCGGCTACGCCCGACACGGTGGTATGCACTTCGGCGCCGCCGAGCGCTTCGGCGTCGACCACTTCGCCGGTCGCGGCCTTCACCAGCGGCGGGCCACCGAGGAAGATCGTGCCTTGTTCCTTGACGATGATCGATTCGTCGCACATCGCCGGCACGTAGGCGCCGCCGGCGGTGCAGCTGCCCATGACCACGGCGATCTGCGGGATGTTCTCCGCGCTCAGCCGGGCCTGGTTGTAGAAGATCCGGCCGAAGTGTTCCTTGTCCGGGAAGACCTCGTCCTGCAACGGCAGGAACGCGCCGCCGGAGTCGACCAGGTAGATGCAGGGCAGGTGGTTCTCGCGGGCGATCTCCTGCGCGCGCAGATGCTTTTTCACCGTCATCGGGAAGTAGGTGCCGCCCTTGACGGTGGCATCGTTGGCGACGATCACCACTTCCTGGCCCTGGACCCGGCCGATGCCGGCGACCATGCCCGCGGCCGGCGCGGCGCCGTCGTACATGCCTTCGGCGGCGAGCGGAGCGATTTCCAGGAACGGCGAACCCGGATCGAGCAGGGCGGCGATGCGGTCGCGCGCCAGCAGCTTGCCGCGTTCGGTGTGCTTGGCGCGGGCCTTGTCGCCGCCGCCGTGCGTGGCGCGCGCCAGCCGCGCATCGAGTTCCTCGACCAGGGCCTGGTGATAAGCCACGTTGTCGCGGAAATCCTGCGAGCGCGGGTCGAGTTGGGAAGTGATCGCGGGCATTGCGTGACGGCCGGATGCTTGGACGCGGCATCAAAGCATAAAGCGCCGTCGCGGGCCAATCACTTTCGCCTCGAATTTCGCAACGCACGCAAGCGTATGCGCACGGAGCGTGTGTCTGGTGGGGATGAGATGCGGTTGGGGTGGCGTGTGGGCGATCCGTGTTGCGCGAGTGAGTGATGGAGTTGTTGAATCAGTCCATCGGCCTGACGCCCTCACTCCGGCCCTCTCAGCTCTGCACTCCCTTCGGTCGCCGCAAGCGGGAGAGGGAGCGTGTTCGCGAATTGCATGTAACTGTGCGCGAAGCGGATCTCGGCGACTGCTTGGGTAACTGCGACGTGTTCCCTCTCCCGCTTGCGGGAGAGGGCTAGGGTGAGGGTCCGCAAGCGCCAGCGTCGCCGCACGTCCGTACCAAAGCCACCCAAACAAAAACCCGCTCTCGCGGGTCTGGTATCTGCGACAAAGCCACGCCCACAAAAAGAAAGACCCGCTTGCGCGGGCCTTTCAGTGAACGAAACGCAAGCCGATTAGTGCTTGGCTTCTTCCTTCTTGGCTTCAGCAGCGGCAGCGTCGGCCTTGTCGGCGACCTTGTTCGCAGCGTCGGCGGTCGCGTTGGCGGCCTTGGCGGCAGCGTCGGCGGCACCGGCAGCGGCGGAGTCGACAGCGTTGCCGGCGGCGGCGGCGGCCGAATCGGCGGCGTTGCCCGCGGCAGCGGCGGCGTTGTCGGCGGCGGCGCCGGCATTGGCGGCGGCGTCGGAGGCGGCAGCAGCGGCGGCGTTGGCGCCTTCGGCGACGGCGGTGCCGGCGGCGTCAGCGGCCTTGGCGGCCGAATCGCCCGCCTGCTCGGCGGCGGCCGAGGCTTCGGCAGCGGCGTCCTTGGCTTCTTCGGACTTCTGGGCGCAAGCCGACAGTGCCAGGACGGCGGCGGCGAGCAGGACGTAGAGATGGGTCTTCATGAGATGTCTCCTGAGGAGTTGTCTGAGATAAAACGTCTAGTGGATCTGTCAGGCAACGCCAGTGCTCGCAGCGGTCCGGCAAGCCGGCTTCGATCGTTCACTGACCTTACGGAAAAAGCCGCCGGATAACCGGCGGCTTTCCCGTTCGACACGAGGTTTTCGCGTCGGAACTAGCAGTATCGCTTGCGCGATATTACTTCTTCGCTTCTTCCTTGGCAGCTTCCGCCGGAGCGGCAGCGTCCTTGGCGGCTTCGGCAGCCTGGCCAGCGGCGTCGGCAGCGTTCTTGGCGGCGTCGGCAGCGGCGTCGGCAGCAGCCGGGGTCGCAGCGTTGGCAGCGGCATCGGCCGAGGTGGCAGCGGCGTCGGCAGCGGTGGCAGCGGCGTCAGCCGAAGCAGCAGCGGCGTCGGCGGTGGCGGCGTCGCCAGCGGCAGCGGCGGTGTCAGCAGCGGCCTGAGCTTCGGTCGAAGCGGCAGCGGCGTCGGCGGAAGCTTCTTCGGCCTGCTTCTGGTTCGAGCAAGCGGCCAGGGCCAGGCCCAGAGCCAGGGCGATCAGCGCCTTGTTGAAATTCATGATGTCGGATTCCTCGTCGTTTAGTTAGGCAACGCGCAGTTGCGCGCCGATAACATGATGACAAGCCGGTGACGTGTGTCAAGCGGCATGCCGGTTTTTTTTGTGCAACGCGTTTTTAACTTCTTGCTTACAGCAGTTCGATCGCGATCGCGGTCGCTTCGCCGCCGCCGATGCACAGCGAGGCGACGCCGCGCTTGCCGCCGCGGATGCGCAGGGCGTTGATCAGGGTGACCACCAGGCGGGCGCCGCTGGCGCCGATCGGGTGACCCAGCGCGACCGCGCCGCCGTGGACGTTGAGCTTGTCGTGGCTGATGCCCAGGTCCTTCATCGGCGCCATGGCGACCACCGAGAACGCTTCGTTGATCTCGAACAGATCGACGTCGGCGACCGTCCAGCCGGCCTTTTCGAGCACGTTTGAAATCGCTTTCACCGGCGCGGTGGTGAACCATTCCGGGGCCTGCGCGTGGCCGGCGTGGGCGACGATCCGGGCCAGCGGCTTGAGCCCGCGCGCGGCGGCTTCCTCGGCCGACATCAGCAGCGTGGCGGCGGCGCCGTCGGAGATCTTGGAGGACGCGGCGGCGGTCAGCACGCCGTCCTTGCCGAACGCCGGACGCAGGGTCGGGATCTTGGCCACATCGATCTTGGCCGGCTCTTCGTCGGCGTCGACGACCACGTCGCCCTTGCGGCCCTTGACCGTCACCGGAACGATTTCGTCCTTGAAATGGCCGCCATTCTGCGCGGCCTGAGCGCGCTTGACGCTCTCTTCGGAGTAGGCGTCGATCGCGGCGCGGTCGAAATCGTACTTGGCGCAGGCGGCGTCGCCGAACACGCCCATGGCCTTGCCGTCGTAGGGATTGGTCAGACCGTCCCAGGCCATGTGGTCGAGCATTTCGGCGCTGCCGTAGCGGATGCCGGTGCGCGAATTGTTGAGCACGTGCGGGGCATTGGTCATCGACTCCATGCCGCCGGCGACGACCAGCTTGGCCGAGCCGGCCTTGATCAGATCGTGGCCCAGCATGATCGCCTTCATGCCCGAACCGCAGACCTTGTTGATGGTGGTGCAGCCGGCCGAAACCGGCAGGTTCGCGCCGAGCGCGGCCTGGCGCGCGGGGGCCTGGCCGAGGCCGGCCGGGAGCACGCAGCCCATGATGACTTCGTCGATCTGGTCGGCGGCCACGCCGGCCTGCTCGAGCGCGCCGGTGATCGCGGCGCTGCCCAGGGTCGGGGTCGGGACGCCGGTGAATTGGCCGAGGAAGGAACCGATGGCGGTGCGCTTGGCACCGACGATGACGACATCGCTCATGGCGGAACTCCGAAACTGTGGCGTGAGGGCCGGCCCGCGAGGGTGGTGGCCGGAACCCATCGATTATGCGGCGCCATGCTGCGGTGCCGCAAACATCCGCTGCGGGATGGATTTGGATTAGCGGAAAGTTAACGAATCGGCGGTTTGGGGCGGTCGCTAACCGGCGCTCAGCTGAATGGGGAGATTTCCCGGCGGTACTGCGAAACCGATTACAGGGGCGGCGCTCGGCGGCGAGGGTCGGATTTTGCGCGGATACCGCGGCCGCCCATCGGCGTGTTTGCGGGCGAATCGCATCCGGATGCGGGTTTGGCCGACCGATCGGGCCGCCCATGCCGTGCTCGAACCTCGGCGCTTGCCCCGGCAATCCAGCAGCGCCAGCCGCCCCGCGCCGACACGCGCATCCGGATTCTCCCGGTTCTGCGTAATAAACCAACGAATCGATTGTCGGTTCGCGATGCTTGGATTAAAACGAATGCGAGGTGCGATCGATCCGCTGGGGAGCGGACGAGACGCGCCGCCAGCGGGGTGAGCCATGAACGGTTACGGATCGGCAGTGCGGCGTAGTTCGCGATTGACGCTGTGCGTACTCAGCGTCGCCATCCTCAGCGCCTGCGGCGGTGGGGGCGGCGGTGGCGGCGTCAAACCCACGCCGCCGCCGACCACGACGCCGCCACCCACCACACCGCCGCCGCCTACCTCGCCGCCGCCGCCGATCGGCGCGCACTTGGACATCACCAATGCGCGCTCGGCGCAGGCGTTGGGGCTGACCGGGCAGGGCGTGCGCATCGGCGTGGTCGACAGCGGCGTGCGTCGCGACCATCCCGCGCTCAGCGGGCGGGTCGGACCGCATCTGCTCTACACCGATCCGCGCAGCAACAACCATCGCATCGACGACGTGCTCGGTCACGGCACCTATGTTTCGCAGATCATCGCCGGCACGCCGGTCGGGGCCTGGCCCGGCGGCATCGCCCAGGGCGCCAGCATCGTCTCCGCGCGCATCCTCAACGACGTCAGCCCGCCCGACGACGGCTCCGGCCAGGGCAACCTGGCCACCAGCAACGGCGGCCTGGACATCGTCAGCCGCGACCTCATGAACGCCGGCGTGCGGATCATGAACAACTCCTGGGGCGGCCTGTACTGGAGCGGCGACAACGTCACCCGCAGTTTCATCGACGCCTACAAGCCCTTCATCGACAACGGCGGCCTGGTGGTGTTCGCCACCGGCAACGAAGCCAAGCCGCAGCCGTCCGACAACGCCTCGCTGCCGAGCCAGGGCGCCGGCGCGAACGTGCTCGAACGCGGCTGGATCGCAGCGGCGGCGCTGGACACCAACACGCCTACGCAACTGGCGAGTTACTCCAACGCCTGCGGCATCGCTATGAACTACTGCCTGGTCGCGCCCGGCAACGTGCAGGCGACCGGGGTCAACGACGCGGTCGGCAGCCCGAGTTACTGGATCATCCGCGGCACCTCGTTCGCCGCGCCGCAGGTGTCGGGCGCGGCCGCGCTGGTGTGGCAGGCGTTTCCGTATTTCAACAACGACCTGGTGCGGCAGGCGCTGCTCGGCAACGCGAAAGACCTGGGCGCGCCCGGGGTGGATCCGGTGTTCGGCCAGGGCCTGCTCGATGTCGGCGCCGCCGTGCGCGGTTTGCGGCGGCTGGATTGGGGCGACGTGCGGGTGAGTTTCGACGGCGCATCGACCTGGTCGAACCCGATCAGCGGCGCCGGCGGCCTGATCAAGGACGGCAGCGGCACCCTGCGCCTGGACGCGACCAGCGCGAACACCTACACCGGCGCGACCGATGTCGCTGCCGGCAGCCTGCGCTTGAACGACGGCGGCAGCCTGGCCTCGGCGGTGACCATCCGCAACGGCGCGACCTTCGCTGGCGGCAACGGCGCGCGCATCGGCAATCGCGTCGACAATCAGGGCGCGCTGCGTCTGGACGGCGCTGGCCTGCGCATCGACGGCAACTACGCACAATCCGCCGCCGGCCAGTTGCAGTTCTTCATCGGCTCCAAGCTGGATGTGGGCGGCAGCGCCAGCCTCGCCGGCGATGCGCGCGTGCTCGGGCAATTGCCGGGCTATGTGCGTTCCAGTCGCGAGGTGTTTCTCAACGCCGGCAGCGTCAGCGGGCAATTCGGCTCGCTGTCGACCGCGCCGGGCGTGTTCCTGACCGCGACGGTGGGTTACAGCGCGACCCAGGCCTGGCTCGACATCTCCGCCCTGAGCATCAGCGCGACCGCGCAGGCGATGGGCGTGCAGGGCGCCGCGGCTTCGGCCGCGGTGCGCGTGGACGACGCCTTGCGCGGGCTTGATCAAGGCGCGGCGGCGGGCGGCGCGCCGGGTGCGTTCGGCGCCGCGGCCGGTGCCTTGCAGCAGTCGGCGAGCGAACAGATCGCCAAGCAATCGCTGGCCAGCCTGTCGGGCGAATTGCATAGCGCCGATGTCGCCTTCGCGATGATGGCGATCGAAGGCAACCGACATGCGCTGGAATCGCGTCTGGATGCGCAATCCCTGCAACCTCGCGACGGCGCCTGGGCCGACCGCATCGACGCCCAGCGCGCGGCGGCGGGACGTTTCGACCTCGATGCCAAAGGCTGGATCGTCGGTCACGACCAGCGTTTGAATTCGCTGCGCGTCGGCGCGGCGTTGAGCCAGACCGACGGCTATGCCTACACCCGCCTGCGTGGCGATCGCGAACGCAATCGCCAGATCGAAGGCCAGTTCTATGCCAGTTGGGACCGCGCCGGCAGTTACTTGCTGGGCCGCGCCGCGTTCGGCCGCATGGATCGCGACATGCGCCGCGACATCCGGCTGGGCGACAGCCAGTTCGGCACCGGTTCGAACTACGCCGATCGCTATCTGACCCTGGGCGTGCAGGCCGGTCATCGCTTCGAATCGCGCAACGGTTTGCTGACGCCGTATATCGGCGTGCAGAGCCTGCGTCTGCAGCGCGGCGGTTTCGCCGAGGACGGCGCGGCCGGGTTCGGCCTGAGCGCGGACGATTCCAGCCTGAGCGCGACGCAACTGCTGGCCGGCGCGCGGGTGCAGCGCGAGTGGCTGCTCGGCTCGACATCGTTGACCCTGAGCGGCCGCGCCGAATGGCAACGCACGCTGGCCCAGTCCGGTCGTTACATCGATGCGCGTTTCACCGGATTGGATGTGTGGTCGCCGATCGCGAGCGATCCGTTCGCGCGCGAGGCGGGAGTGCTGGGCCTGGGGCTCAGCGCGCGGTTTGCGCGCGGTGGGGTGTTGAGCCTGGACTTGGATAATCGTTACGAGTTCGGGCAGCCGTATCCGCGCGCGTTGGCGAATTGGTCGTTTTCGTTCTGAGTCGGATGGGAGCGAGGCGGGTTCGTTGAAGCCTGCTGGATGATTTGTCAGGACGGCGTCGGGCGGTTGTTTGGCTTGCGTGCTGATACGCAGCTTCGGACAGGAAAAGCGAATCTCCCCCAACCCCTCTTTTCCAAAGAGGGGAGCGCATTCGCGGCGATCGTGTCCATCCGGCGATTGTGCTGTATGTGCAGCGAAATCCCGCTCGCGCGTAAGCGCGCCGACGAACCACCCCGATCACCAAAATCAGCTCCCCTCTTTGTAAAAGAGGGGTTGGGGGAGATTCGCTTTTCAAGCGCCGACAATCCCCAAGCAGCGCATCGCAGACCCACGCCCAGCACCGCAACTCAAAATTCCCAGCATCTAATCCCGCATCCCGCAACTCGAACCCCAATCCCGAATCCCGAATCCCGAATCCCCAAACAAAAACGCCGCCGCGAAGCCGCGACGGCGTTTCCAGACAACCCAAGCCGAAGATCCCTCAGCTCTTGCCGTCAAACAACTCCCGCCCGATCAACATCCGCCGGATCTCGTTCGTACCCGCACCGATCGCATACAGCTTCGCGTCGCGCAGAATCCGCCCGGTCGGGTACTCGTTGATATAGCCGTTGCCGCCCAATGTCTGGATCGCTTCCAGCGCCACCTGCACGGCGGCATCGGACGCATGCAGCAGACACGCGGCCGAATCGATCCGGCTCTTGTGTCCGGCATCGAAATCGCGACCGACCTGATACGCGAACGCGCGGCTGGACTGCAGCGCGGTGTACATGTCGGCGATCTTGCCCTGCATCAGGCTGAAGGTGCCGATCGCGACGTCGAACTGCTTGCGCTCGCGCACATAGGGCAGGGCGATGTCCAGGGCCGACTGCATCAGGCCGATCGGGCCGCCGGTCAGCACCAGGCGCTCGGTGTTCAAGCCGCTCATCAGCACCTTGACCCCGTGATGCACCTCGCCGAGCACGTTCTCGGCCGGGATCTCGCAGTCCTCGAACACCAGTTCGCAGGTGTTGGACCCGCGCATGCCGAGCTTGTCGAGCTTCTGCGCGGTGCTGAACCCCTTCATGCCCTTTTCGACGATGAACGCGGTCATGCACTTGCTGCCGGCATCCTTGCCCGCGGTGCGCATGTACACGATCAGCACGTCGGCCTCGGGGCCGTTGGTGATCCACATCTTGTTGCCGTTGGCGACCCACACGCCGTCGCGCAGTTCGGCGCGGCAGCTCATCGAGCCGACCACGTCCGAGCCCGCGCCGGGTTCGCTCATCGCCAGCGCGCCCTTCCATTCGCCGGTGCACAGCTTGGGCAGGTACTTCTCGCGCTGCGCCTGATTGCCGTTGGCGTACAGGTTGGACACGCACAGGTTGGAATGCGCGCCGTAGGACAGACCGACCGAACCCGATGCGCGCGAGATTTCCTCCATCGCGACCAGATGCGCCAGATAACCCATTTCGCTGCCGCCGAATTCGCCCGGCACGGTCATGCCGAGCAGGCCCATCTCGCCCAGCTTGAGCCACAGGTCTTGCGGAAACGCGTTGTCGTGATCGATCTGCTCCGCGCGCGGAGCAATCTGTGCGTCGGCGAAACGGCGCACGGCATCGCGCAGCGCGTCGATCTCTTCACCCAGGGGAAAACTGCGCATATCAGCCCTCGTAACGAATCAGCGGCCGCCCGTTGAGCGGTTGGATGTTGCGGTTGTTGCGGCGGTAGTGGCTCAGGAACGCGTCGATCTGCTTCTTCGACATGGTCACCGGCGCCGGCATCACGTACCACTCGACATTTTCGGTCAAAGGCGGAGTCGTAAGCGAGCCCAGGTAGTGGTAGTAGCCGCGCGACTTCGGCAGCAGGCCCTCGATGTCGATCTCGTGCTGGGCCGGCTTGGCCTTTTTCTTCTTCGGCTTGAGGTCGTTGAGCACCTCTTGGGCGACCGGGTTGACCGCGCCGACGTCGTACATCACTCCGACCACCGCCAGGCGTCCGTCCTGGGCCTTGAACACGAAATGGCCTTCGAGCGGGAAATGCTTGCCGTCCAGGGTGTGCTCGCTGGCGGCGTGGAAGTGGAACTGGGCCAGGGTGAAATGACGGCCGCGGATCGTCGCCTGCGTGGCGTGAGTGTCGACCTGCACCGCGTGACCGTTGTCCTCGACCGAATCCACCGCGCCGCGGGTGTGCTCGAACTGCAGCGCGCGCGGCTCGTTGTCGGCGGCGTCGACGGCGCCGGCGGTGACGATGTCGATCGGCGACTGCGACTTGTCGTGCGCGGCCTGCCACTGCTCCTGGTGTTCGTAATCGAGCGCATCGTGATGGGCCGGCGCGGCCGGCTTGGCCGGCTCGGCGGCATAGGCGCCGAAGGCCATATTCAGTGCCACGAAGGTGGCGAGTGCGTGTTTGCGCATGTCGAATGTCCTTACATTTGCACAACATTGGGAGATGTATCGCACTACCGCGCATCGGTCGCGCCGCGCCCGCGCATTCTTTTCAACGCGGGCCGGCGCGAAAACCCTACGCCGGATACGACGACGGGGCCGTTGGCCCCGTCGAAGTTTTACTCAGTGACCGCCGCGGATTCGTCCGCGGAAGCTCGGGGCCGAACGGCCCATCGGCAGCTTGAGCTTGCCGATCGCGGTGATGCGCTCTTCGGCCAGGCGGTCGGCGGCGGTGTAGGTCGGGATGCTGTCGCGCTCGGCGATCTCGAAGATGCGGCCGAGGTTGTGGTAGATCGTGCGCATCATGCGCATGGCGCGCTCGCGGTTGTAGCCGTCGAGTTCCAGCGCCACGTTCATCACGCCGCCCGCGTTCACCGCGTAATCCGGCGCGTACAGGATGCCGCGCTTGGCGACTTCGTCGCCGATGGCGTTGTTGGCCAACTGGTTGTTGGCCGCGCCGCAGATGATCTTGGCCTTCAGGCGCGGCAGGGTCTGCTCGTTGACGGTACCGCCCAGCGCGCACGGCGAGTAGACGTCGGCGTTGACGTCGTAGATCTCGTCCAGGCCTACCGCTTCGGCGCCGTACTCAGACACGGCCTTGTCGACCAGGCCCTTGTTGATGTCGGTGACGAAGATCTTCGCGCCGCGCTCCTTGAGCAGCTTCACGAATTCCATGCCGACGTGGCCCAGGCCCTGCACCGCGTAGCTGTACTTGCCGACTTCCTCATCGCCGAAACGCTTGTTCAGCGCCGCCATCAGGCCCTGCAGGGTGCCGTAGGCGGTGAACGGCGAGGGATCGCCCGAACCGCCGTGGACCTGATGCACGCCGGTGACGTATTCGGTCTCGCGGTACACGTATTCCATGTCGTTGACGTCGATGCCGACGTCCTCGGCGGTGATGTAGCGGCCGCCCAGCGAATCGACGAACTTGCCGAACGCGCGGAACAGCGCCTCGGACTTGTCGGCCGACGGATCGCCGATGATCACCGCCTTGCCGCCGCCGATGTTCAGGCCGGCGACCGCGTTCTTGTAGGTCATGCCGCGGCTCAGGCGCAGCACGTCGTTGAGCGCGTCCTGCTCGGTCTTGTACGGCCACATGCGCAGGCCGCCCAGCGCCGGGCCGAGCACGGTGTTGTGGATCGCGATGATGGCCTTCAGGCCGGCGTCCTTGTTATGGCAGAAGACGACCTGCTCATGGCCGAAGGTGTCGAGGGTTTCGAAAATCATCGGGTGCTCCGGACCGGGCGGGATTGCGCGGGATTTTCCGCCTGCGCGTCACGCCTGGGTGTGGTTAAGTCGTTGAAAAGAAATGAATTCGCCTGTGCGGCGGCGCCGTGCTGCCCGTCGCAGGGGCGCTAGTCTAAAGCAATCGGGCAATACGGCTAGGTATGCGTGCCGCGGCGGCCGGATGCGGCATCGGCGGCTTTGCCGGGATGGGCGGTTGCCACGATCCAAACGGGTTGGGCGAGGTGGTCGTGGATGACGCCGGCCTTGACTGGCCGAAGGCTTCGCGGGCGCAGAAGGCTTTCGTGGAGACCGAGCGCTTCGCGGGAGTGGCGTTTCCCATTCCCGACACAGACGCCTGCAGCAAAAACACTCCCCAATACAAACGCTCCGACACCACAGCCCAACCCAACGCCCCAACCCAACGCCCACAGCGCAAACAATCGCCCACTTTGAAAAAGGGGGCGCGGCGCCTGCGCAAGCACGAAGTCCAACGACTACGACTGCGCCGGGGGATTCGCTTTTCGCGCCAAAGCGCCAAAAGCAAATCCCCCCTGGGCCCCCTTTTTCAAAGGGGGAACGGCCGCTTTCATGAGCGGCGCGCAGTACTGTTAAAGCAGAGCTCAGACAAAAGCGGGCAGGGCTCAAGCAAGCGACGTTGGCCGCGACATCCGTTCGACCGCGACCTCAGCGCACGCCACCTCAACCCAACCCAACGCGTCGCGCAAACCTCAACGCCGACGCCAATGCCCCTCATTGAACCGCCACGCCGGCCCATACGCATTCCAGCGCGGCGCGACATACACATACCCACGACGCGCCGGTACGTAGCTGCCGCCGATCCAGTAATAACGCCGACCGTCCCAGCGCCAATGCCCCGGCGCCCACACATAGCCCGGCCGCACCCGCACCCGCTCGTAGCGCGGCGGAGGCGGCGCCACCCGCACATCCACGCCCACATACGTACGCGCCTGCGCTTCGGGCGCATGCACACCCGCCAGCGACGCCACGCCGATCATCGCCGCCAACACCAAAGGACGCATTGCCATGACCCTTCTCCTCGACTCGGCGGCCACCCGCCTGTGTCGATGGCAACGTCGTGGCCGCGGCGCTGTTGACGCAGGCGCGGGACGCGTTCATGACCACGCCAGATTGCTGAAGGCCGGCTGCATGACGGGCGACATTGAGGTCGTTGCGAAACCTGCCGACAGTCTGCGAAACATCCCAACCGTCATTCCCGCGAACGCGGGAATCCAGTGACTTCAACGCCGCAGCAAGAGTGGGGTTAGTCGGCTCGGCCCATGACTCCCCAGAACGCGCTTGGTCCGAAGTTTTCTGGTCAGTGCGTTTGAGGTCACTGGATATTCGGCTACGCCGAAGTAAAGCGGAGCCCGCGTTCGCGGGAATGACGGTCCGGAGGATGCGGGCATCCCACGGCCTTCTCGGCGGAGCACCGACGCAAGCACCCAAACCACCGACAGCGAACGCAGCGGTCGGACTTCCCTCACCGCCAACCCCACCACGCTTCCACCCATCCCAGCCGCCCCAAACCCCATTGACGCCGCCACCCCGACTGCCGTAACGCAGCCGCCCATCCTGCACCGCACGGCCACCCGCCAAACCGTGCCTGCTTCACGGAGCTACAATACGCACAGCCCGTACTGCGTATCGAGACCGCCATGAGCACGACTGCAGCCAACCTTCCCGCCGCCCAGGCCGACGCCACCCCGCTGCGATTCGTCACCGCCGCCAGCCTGTTCGACGGCCACGATGCCGCGATCAACATCATGCGTCGCCTGATCCAGGGGCAGGGCGCCGAAGTCGTCCACCTCGGCCACAACCGCTCGGTCGAAGACGTCGTGCGCGCCGCGCTGCAGGAAGACGCCGACGGCATCGCGCTGTCCAGCTATCAGGGCGGTCACGTCGAATACTTCAAGTACATGGTCGACATGCTGCGCGAGCGCGGCGCCGGCCACATCCGCGTGTTCGGCGGCGGCGGCGGTACCATCACGCCCGAGGAAATCCGCGAACTGCAGGCCTACGGTGTCGAGCGCATCTACCATCCCAACGACGGCATGCACATGGGCCTGGTGGCGATGATCGAAGACGTCGTGCGCCGCGCCAGCGAAGGCCGCCAGGCCGACACCACGCCCGACAAGCCGGCCGCGATCGACGACGAAATCACCATCGGCAAGATGCTCTCGGCGATCGAGGAAGGCCTGCTCGACGAAAGCCAGCTCGCGCACCTGCGCAAGCAGTGGCAGCTCGCCGGCGGCAAGACCCCGGTGGTCGGCATCACCGGCACCGGCGGCGCCGGCAAGTCCTCGGTCACCGACGAACTGCTCAACCGCTTCCTCGCCAATTTCCCCGACATGCGCATGGCGGTGATCTCGGTCGACCCGACCCGTCGCCGCACCGGCGGCGCCTTGCTCGGCGACCGCATCCGCATGAACTCGCTGCGCAGCCCGCGCGTGTACATGCGCTCGATGGCCACCCGCCGCCAGCACTCGGCCACCAACACCGTGCTCAAGGACTGCATCGGCTTCCTGCGCGGCCTGGGCTACGACCTGGTCATCGTCGAAACCGCCGGCATCGGCCAGAGCGATTCGGAAATCGTCGACCTCGTCGACTTCCCCATGTACGTCATGACCAGCGACTTCGGCGCGCCGAGCCAGCTGGAAAAGATCGACATGCTCGACTACGCCGAACTGGTCGTGCTCAACAAGTTCGACAAGCGCGGCGCCGAAGACGCGCTGCGCGACGTGCGCAAACAGTGGAAGCGCAACCGCGTCGCCTTCGCCACGCCCGACGAAGACGTGCCGGTCTACCCGACCATCGCCAGCCAGTTCAACGACCCCGGCATCAGCTGGATGTTCGTCAACCTGTGCCGCCTGCTGCGCGAGAAACTCTCGCTGCCGGCCGAGAAGTGGACGCCCGACGTCGACACTTCGTTGAAGGAGCCGCGCGCGACCGTGCTGATTCCCGGCGCGCGGGTGCGTTACCTCGCCGAGATCGCGGAGCAGGGCCGGTCGATCAATCGTCAGATCGAAAGCCAGTCGGAAGTCGCCGATCGCGCGCAGTCGTATTGGCAGTCGCTGCACGATCTGAACGATCCGGAGTTGCCGAAGGCGCTGGACTTGTTCGCCGCCGATGCGTTGTTGGCTTCGCACCCTCACCCCAGCCCTCTCCCGCAAGCGGGAGAGGGAGCAGGAGCCGCGTCGAATACCTCCGTCGCGTCGAACACCCCAACTGCTTCGAACACCCAAACTGCGTCGAATACCTCTCCCGCAAGCGGGAGAGGTCGCGCCGAAGGCGCGGGTGAGGGCAGCCCGATCACCGCAGACCGCACCCTGCTGACCCTGCGCCAACGCTACAACGACGCCGTCCAGACCCTCTCGTCCGAAGCCCTCAAGCTCTTGCGCGACTGGCCCGCGCGCCTGAAATCCATCACCGACGACATCACCGAATACGAAGTCCGCGGCAAAGCCATCCGCGTCGAAAACTACCGCGACTCCCTGAGCCACCAGAAAATCCCGAAGATCGCCGCGCCCACCTACAAGAGCTGGGGCGAACTGCTGACCTTCCTGCAAAAAGAAAACCTGCCCGGCTACTACCCCTACACCGGCGGCGTGTACCCGTACCGCCGCACCGGCGAAGACCCGATCCGCATGTTCGCTGGCGAAGGCACGCCCGAGCGCACCAACCGCCGCTTCCATTACCTGTCGGTCGGCCAGCCCGCCGCGCGCCTGTCGACCGCGTTCGACAGCGTCACCCTGTACGGCGAAGACCCCGCCGTGCGCCCGGACATCTTCGGCAAGATCGGCAACTCCGGCGTCAACATCGCGTCCCTGGACGACATGAAGAAGCTGTACTCCGGCTTCGACCTGTGCGCGCCGACCACGTCGGTGTCGATGACCATCAACGGCCCAGCGCCGATGCTGCTGGCGATGTTCATGAACACCGCCATCGACCAGCAGGTCGAGAAATACCTGCGCGAAGACGGCGCCCGCTGGGACGCCGCGCACGACAAGATCGAAGCCATCTTCAAGGACCGCAAGCGCCCGCAATATAGCGGCCTGCTGCCCGAAACCAACGACGGCCTCGGCCTGGGCCTGCTGGGCATCACCGGCGACCAGGTCGTCGACGCCGAAACCTACCAGCGCATCAAGGACAAGACCCTCGCCACCGTGCGCGGCACCGTCCAGGCCGACATCCTGAAAGAAGACCAGGCCCAGAACACCTGCATCTTCAGCACCGAATTCGCCCTGCGCATGATGGGCGACATCCAGCAGTACTTCGTCGACAAGAACGTCCGCAATTTCTACTCGGTGTCGATCAGCGGTTATCACATCGCCGAAGCCGGCGCGAACCCGATCAGCCAGCTCGCCTTCACCCTGAGCAACGGCTTCACCATCGTCGAGTACTACCTCGCCCGCGGGATGAAGATCGACGACTTCGCGCCCAACCTGTCGTTCTTCTTCAGCAACGGCATGGACCCGGAGTACACCGTCATCGGCCGCGTCGCCCGCCGCATCTGGGCCCGCGCCATGCGCGAGCGCTACGGCGCCGACCCGCGCAGCCAGATGATGAAGTACCACATCCAGACCAGCGGCCGGTCCCTGCACGCGCAGGAAATCCAGTTCAACGACATCCGCACCACCTTGCAGGCCCTGTACGCGCTGTTCGACAACTGCAACAGCCTGCACACCAACGCCTACGACGAAGCCATCACCACCCCGACCGAAGAAAGCGTGCGCCGCGCGGTCGCGATCCAGATGATCATCAACAAGGAACTGGGCCTCAACTTCAACGAAAACCCCTGGCAGGGCAGCTTCGCCGTCGACTACCTCACCGACATCGTCGAAGAAGCCGTGTACAAGGAATTCGAAGCCATCAGCGAGCGCGGCGGCGTGCTCGGCGCCATGGACACCATGTACCAGCGCGGCAAGATCCAGGAAGAAAGCCTCTACTACGAACACAAGAAGCACGACGGCAGCCTGCCGCTGGTCGGCGTCAACACCTTCCTGCCGAAGGACCACGGCGGCGACATCGTCACCGAGATCGAACTGATCCGCTCGACCCCCGAAGAAAAGGGCCAGCAGATCGACAACGTGCTGTCGTACCAGCAAGGCCGCAACGACTACGCCAGCGAAGGCCTGCGCAGCCTGCAGGCCGCCGCGCGCGACCGCAAGAACGTGTTCGCGTCCTTGATGGAAGCGGTGAAGACCCACAGCCTCGGCCAGATCAGCCACGCCTTGTACGACGTAGGTGGCGAATACCGACGCAACATGTAACCCCATCGCCATCCAAAAAAGGCCCGCCCCCGCGGGCCTTTTTTATTGCAACCACGACACAGCCCGGCACCCGACTGTAGGAGCGGCGCAAGCCGCGACCACGCCCCCACAACCGCCGGCGCAACCCCACCCGCCGATTTCACACAACCCCACGAGCCGGGCCGTCGCGTAACCGCCAACCGCATAGCGGCCTTGCTCGATCAAGGCCCCCGGGATTTCATGCATCCCGCTGCCGCCAGGCCGCGAAGCCCATTGGCAGTTGTTCTCGATGGACGCCGAGCAATCGCCGGATCGCGAAATCAGCGGACTGTACGCATGGATCGATGGCTCCGGAGCGATCTGACCGGTGGCCGCGGATACCGGGCCACGCCGGGTGGGCCGCGACAGCACCGCAGCCGCCGCCGAAAAGGCGGCCTCCGCACAAGCCCATCCGCGGACGCAAACGCGCCGTCGCCCGAAAACACAGAGCAGTCGACCCGCCCCAGACGGCCCGGCGCGCGCTGCCCGATAATCCCCCCATGACCATCATCCTCACCGACTTCGCCCGCGCCCGCCTGTTCCCGCGCGAACCGCGCCGCAACACCATCCAGGACATCACGCCCGAGCAATTCGAGCGCCACCTCAACGACGTCCCGCCGCTGACCGTCCTCGACGGCTACGCCCCGTTCTGCAAACTGCACGTCCACCGCAACTGGACCAGCACCCGCTGCCTGACTGCGCCGATCACCGACGCCAACCGCCACCTGCTGCGCAGCGACTACGAGGCGCGCACCAAGGACGAACTGCCCGTGCTGGTGCGCTGGTTCGAAGGCATCGACCCGCCCGTGGCCGACTACCTCATCGTCATCCTCTACAGCCGCGAACAACTGGCGAAAGAAGGCACTGACACCACCGCCGACTGGGGCGTGGTCGGCTGCATGTACACCGCCGAACCGGTCGAGACGCCAATGGCGCCGATTACGATGATGCGTAATGCGCTTGGGGTGGAAGAGGGTGGGTCTGGGGTGGGGTTGGATCGGGCGGCTTATTTGCGCAGCGTTGAATTTTGGCGGACGCATGCCAATTGGCGGTGATAGGGCGAAACGGGTTCACTAACGGCAACGAGTCGATTCATCGATGGCCTCGCTTCTGCGGGGCTTTTTGCTTTAGCCGTAGACGCTGCCGCCACTCCTTTCGCAAGAGGATGCGCGCCGCTAACGGGTGTATGGTGAATTTTCGTAGATGTCTTTAGTTAAGAACACCACCTTTTTCCCGCGCCGAATCCATGGTGAACGCACGACTCGTCAATTCGCGGCCTAGTTCGGCACCCTATTGCGTTTGAGCATCACAGGAGTGTTTAAGGCTCTCAATGGCTCCACTCATTATGTAATAATTAATGTGTAATCCGAGCCGTCTACATGTTCTTTTAAAAGCGCCGCGCCGAACAATAATGTGGCTTTGTTGTATTATGTTTCGCCTAATAGATATTAACGATACATAGAAAATGACAGGGGCTTAAAATGGGCTTTGGGAGTGTAGATGACGGTGAGTTGCCGCCAGCTGCGAGACTCGCTGGGTTGAATTTAGATTCAGGCTGGAGCGTCGTTAATCGTATAGAGCGATTGGATGGTCAGACCGGATCATTCTTTTCGATTGGCTATCTGGCAAAGAATTCAGAAAATGGTGAGATTGCTTTCTTAAAAGCGCTAGATTTTTCGAAGGCATTGCAGGAGGAAGATCTTCTTCACGCACTACAAGAAGCCGTCAGTGCGTTTAAGTTTGAACAAGAGCTTCTCGGCTTCTGTGCAAATCGAAAAATGACTCGTGTCGTTACTGCGCTGGATAGTGGATATATAAAGGTAGATGATTCGCAACTCGGTCGCGTTCCTTATTTGTTGTTCGAGCCGGCAGAGGGGGATCTTCGCAAGGCTCTTGTCGAATTTGGACAGGTTCAACTTGCTTGGGCCTTGGGTATATTGCATGAGGTTGCTCTGGGGTTGGAGCAATTGCATTATGCGCAAGTCGCGCATCAGGATATTAAGCCTTCGAATGTGTTGACATTTGAATCCGCCTCTCGGTTTAAGGTTTCGGATCTTGGCTGCGCTTCTCGTAAAGGCGTTTCCTGCCCAAGAGATGGAAATCGGGTGCCCGGTGCATGGTCGGTAGCCCCGCCAGAGTTAATTTATGGGGAGAAAAATGCCGACTGGGTAATTTCTCGGGTTGCTGCGGATCTTTATTCACTCGGTAGCCTAGCGGTTTTTTTGTTCACCGGTGCGAGCATGAATGCGATTGTCAAACGACACATCCCGGCAGAACATGACTACCTATCGTGGCGGGGGACGTACAGAGAAGTTCTACCGTTCATTGTTGACGCATATTCTTCGGCATTTGAAGAAATGAGCGATTGCTTTGATGGAGATGTAGCAGTGTCAGTGCTTGCCATCATTAAGCAGTTGTGTGAGCCAAATCCGTTGAGGCGAGGTGATCCACGCCACATTGGCCGGACCGATGAGCAATATGATGTTAGAAAGTATGTCTCCCGATTTGGCAACTTGCGCCGTAAAGCGGAAATTCAATCAAAAATGGTGTTGAGATGAGCGTCATATGGACTGGGGTTAAGAGGTCAATTTTGCCTCGATGGCGGACTTCTTCGTCCTTTTCTACTTCAGCTGAAGCTTCTCCGTTAGGTGTAGGAAAATCAAGGTCACCGTTGAGTGGTTGGTATGAACAAGCACGCGCGGATTGGCTAAATAATCGATCGGCCGGATATCTTGCTGATCTTTTTTCGACTGCCTTGGTAGAAGACAAGAAAGATGACTTGCCATATCTTTCAAGGGAAATTCTTGATCTGGGTGACAGGATTCCGAAAGGATTGCAGCGCTTAGCTCTTAATGTACTCCACGATGACGCGGAAGTTGTTTCTAATGCTAAATTTGATTTGAGCGTCAAAGTTGAGAAGGAGGCCGTCAGTCGCTATGTCTCTAGACTGCGAAAGCGGGTTGTCGAGTTTCCAGGGAATGCCTTTGCTTGGCATGATCTGTCTTATATGTATAACCTTTTAGGGGAGCAACGGAAGGCAGAGCGCGCCATGCTAGTTGCTCTTAGAGTCAGCTCATCTCATCGAGTTATTGCAAGGAGCGCGTCGCGATTCTATATGCACCAAAGTGACCCTGAATCAGCTTCGAAAGTACTGCGCCGAGCTCAGGGTTTCAGTAAGGATCCCTGGCTGTTGGCCGCTCATGTAGCAGTAGCGCAGGCGTCGGGGGAAGAAAGCGGTCAGCTTACTGTTGCTCGTCGGCTGTATGAGCAATTGACGAATAGACTCCAGTCATCCGAGTTGGGCATGGCGCTCGCTACCCAAGAAATGCTTCTGGGAAGAAATAAAAAAGCAAAGGTAATTGCTCGCGAGGCTAGCTTTCTACCGACGGAAAATGCTCTTGCGCAAGGGGTTTGGCTCGCTTCGAAACTGCATGCGGATATTGTGCAAAAGGATGTGGTCGCATCAGCAAGCTTGGCGTTTGAGGCTCGCTCATGGGAAGCGTACTACAAGGGGGCTTGGGCTGAGTCAGCAAAATATGCGATTGAGTGGTTGAGCTACGAGCCATTCTCGGTCGAGCCCGCGATTCATGGTTCCTTCATTGCAGCAACATATCTTCGCGACTTCCATATGTGTTTAGATATTGCTAATTTTGGGTTGATTTCCAATCCTGAATCTTGGGGTTTGAAGAATAATAAGGTGGTTGCTTTGGCGTCGCTAGGTAAGGTCGGCGACGCATTGGAAGAATTTACTCGGTTGGGAATGCCTAATGAGGATGCGGCAAACTACGTAGTCTGGCTGGCTACTAACGGGTTGTTGTTGTATAGGCAAGGATTGATTGAAGATGGTAGAGCTAGTTACGCAAAATCTAGTGACATGATTGAGAAAAGGAAGGATCGTACTGCGGCATTGGTTTCAACTTTTTTCCAAAGTGCTGAGGAAGCTAGACTCGGGAACATGGAGCAAGCCGTGGCACTTGTTAATAAGGCGGGTTTGAAATTCGGTGGAATGCGAGCCGATAAAACTATGGCCTCAATTTTTGAATTCGACGTGCTAAATGCTTCGAGCAAAGAGTTGCAGCAACGAATTGAGCAACTCAGAGATCTTCAATAGAATTTTCGCAGCATTATGATTGTTTGAGATTATGGGTGTGCAGAAAATAGAGATCAGATTGAGGTCTCTGGGTGGTAAAGTTGTGATCCTGCTGCTGTCTTAAACTGCGGCGGAGTGGATAAGACTCTTGATCAGGCAAGGATCAGTCATTTTGTCGGTGGTGAGATCGGTGGACTTTCCGTCTGCGGCAAAGGAAATGTCTGAATATGAGATTGTGGAATAGCCGTTTTTAACGTTTATCGTTGAATTCTGTTGGATCAGTTTTAATAGGAGTTTGTTGCTATTGCTTTTTGCTATGAGTGAATTTTTCACTTAAGCAGAACTATTGGGGGAGAGATGGAGTTCCAGTCGGTACAGTATTCTGTAGATAAATTAATTCAGTGGATTCGTACCGGGCGCTTGGCGCTTCCGGATTTTCAGCGCGATTTCGTTTGGAACCCCTCTCGCGTCGTAGAGCTACTTGATAGCGTCGCAAAACAATGGCCGATCGGCTCGCTTCTGCTATTAAGTGGGCCTCAGCCTTTTGGTGTACGAGCCATCGAGAGTGCGCCTCCAGTTGGAGATAGCGAGTTAGATCTGTATGTCCTAGATGGCCAGCAACGGCTCACGTCTCTTTTTCATGCCGTCAATGATGTTTCCGATTTTTGCTACTATGTTGATTTTAATATTCTTACGCAATATGGCGAAGATTACATAAAGTGGGATAGGCGACAATCTTTTCAGAAGCAGTTTGGATCGGTTGTTTCTCGCGCAGATGCTCGGATCGCCCTTATTTCGGATGTCTGGGAGCTTGATAATTTTTACTCTTGGCTTGAGCAGATTGAAGATCCTCGCTTGCAACGATTGTATGTGAAACAGCGAGAAACTTCGCTTGCTGGGCTCCAGGCAAAAGTTTATAAGGTTATGGGTATTCAGTTGGATCAGAAGATCCAGTTGGAGGCCTTGGCCAGGATTTTTGAGACTTTGAATCGAACAGGAGTAAAGCTTAATGCGTTTGATTTGATTGTTGCGATCATGTATCCCACTGGCTTTCATCTCCGTGATGAATGGGAAGCCGCTCAAGATCGCTGTGATCTTATTAGCCTGTTCGGTGTGGATCCTTTGGAGGTACTTAAGTTGGTGGCATTACTCATTCGCGGCGAAGCGGGGCGCAATGAGTCAAGAGGCGTACGCCAAGGGGACTTGTTACAGCTCGATAAACAGCGGATTCGCGACGCGTGGGGGCCTGCAGTTAATCTCTACGAAGCTGCGCTAAAATATGCGAAGAGAGAATTAGGGGTTTTTTGCGCAGATGTGATTCCATCCGCAGCAATGATCCTTGGGGTGGCGGCATGGCTCCATGCTAGCGATCGCTACGGCATGGATGAGTACGCGCTTAAAGGATGGTTCTGGGGAAGTGCATTTACTCAGACTTATTCACAGGCTGCAAATACTAAAGTAGTCTCTGACGCGGATCAAATTTTCCAAGGCCGTGGAAGCGATTTAGCTAGAGAAAGATATGCAGCTGATTTCTCGATTTATGAACAGCCGGCCAAGCGCAACGGCTTGGCAATGAAAGCGTTTGCTTGCCTTTTAGCTAGTGCTGGCGCGATAGATCCTATTTCAGGTCGCCCCCTTCATGAAGCAACTTCGGTTGCTTTTCGAATTATCGAGGGAAATCGACTTGTCAAAGTCGGAGTGCATGACAGCTTCAATAAGTTAATCGTCCTGTCTGGAGAGTCCGATCGTACTCTCACCAAGGTTCAGCATAGCCCCATGGCGTACGGGATTAGCCAAGAAGCATTGCAAGATCGCTATGAGACCCAGTTTATCGATTTGCCTTCCCTTGAGCGAGGGCCGGATAAGTATGCGGAGATGTTCGGGCGTGTGATTCCAGGAGGAGTCTAATGAGTGGCCTTTTGCGATTTTTCTTGGTGCTTACTGCGGTGGCTGCAGTTTTTGGTATATGGCTTGGCTCACTGCTGCTTATTCCGCACATTGCATCCTATTTGAGTTCTGGAGTTTCCGATTGTGTTGCCGCAACGCGCGATGCAAACAAATGCGCTGATCTATCGGCGTTCGGCGCTGTCGGAGATATGTTCGGTGCTATTAACGCACTTTTTTCTGGCTTGGCGCTGGGCGCAATTGCGCTCACGTTGTGGGTGGAGTCGCGCTCTAGGCGAGAGTCCAGGAAGCCATTAGTGCTTGGGTCGCTATCTAGAGAAGGGGGGGTTGAAGCTTTCCGCCCTGATGTGCATGTTGAAGGAAATCCCATGTCTATAAAATTTAGTCTAGGGTTACAAAATCAAACTACAGATGCCGCTCTCAATGTTTTGGCAAAAATAAAAATTCGGACGCGGGCAGTATATTGCACGCTTTCTATCGATGAGCCTTTATTGCAGGGCGGTGTTCAAGAAATGCCGATTGAATTGAAGTTGCGTGATGCGGATCTGGATTATTTTTTAAGTGAGTTGACAGCGAGGCGGTCAGTTGATGTGCAAATAATAACTTCTTATCGCAGTCTCGAGGGGGTCAATTGGAAAACAGAAGTTGTTTATGAGTTGTCTTGCAGGGCGGGGCAGCGAGATGTCCAATTGCTTAATTCCGTCCGTGATGATACTTGGCGAGATGAGAGTGGCTGGCCGTTGGGGGCCACGGTTGGAATCGATTTTAAGATTAAATCTGGATCCTGGGATCACCGGCTTAATTGATGCCGTGAGGTGTGCGGGTGGGTGTGAAAGGTTCCGGTTTATTCGAATTTTGAATGCTCTCGAGCTACGGTTAGCATTAGGCGCACCGTGACTCATAGGATCATTTATGAATGATAGACGCCGTATGCCAGCGCTAATTCAGACTTTTCGGCTCCCCGCCGCGGCCCACCTAGCTCTAACCCAAATCCGCGACCAACTCCGCCTCCTAGCTCAACTCACCGAACCCCAAGGCGGGAACAGCCTCGACGTCGTCTACCTCTCCGCCGACGCCCTGGCTCACTGCTTCGACCGCTTAGCCGACGAGATCGACTGCGTCGCCCAGGCGGTGACGCCGTTGGAGTCCTAGCATCGGTGCACTCGGTCCCAAAATGCATTAGCGCTAACAGCGCGCGAATCACAACCGTTACCGTTGGCACAATTTTCAGCGCCGGCACATTACGGCGCTCCACACCGGGAGACGCCGCATGCCCGAGTTGATCGAAAACAGGGGTCAGAGTGCAATTTAGCTGCTGAAAAAATTGCACTCTGCCCCCTGTTCTACCGTCAATAAGCCGCTGGAGCCCGTGGAGGCAGTGTTGGTGCAGCGCGCGTGGGCTGGCGCGGATGTCCTTCGTCGCCGCCCCCTCATCTGCGAGATGCTGTCTCTGGTCGAACGACTGATTGAGCCTCGGCTTGCCGCGACTACATAGCCCGCGGCACGAGTCGCCCAGCGTTCGTGGAAGCGCATGCGGACCAGATGGCGAATTTTTCGGCAGCGGATTAAAAGAGCCTGCAGGGCCGATATCGTACGTGTCGTCAGCAGGAACTTAATCTTCCCTTCCGAACGTATAGCGAGCCGCGAGCTGCCGGCAGCGCGGGCAATGCCATACTTCGATGGTGTCGTCTGGATAGTTGCGGCCGTGAGTGATGTAAGGCGCGGCGTTTGCGTAGGGAAACAGACGTTTATGCTCGGCCATGTATGCATCGTCATATCGGACGGTGCCGTGAAACACTTCGATGCGGTCCTGTACCAACTCTTGTCGGTGCAGAAAACAGAAGCGCAGCAGCACCTCCAACTGGGGTAACGCGGAGGCAAACTCCGGGTGTTTCTCGATGAAGCGATCCCACTCGCGCTCCTGCCAGTACAGCAGGCGCGGCACCGCGCCTTGGCGGACGAATTTGACGAAGCGCTCTGTGCCTAGAAAGTTTTCGAATGTGCTGCGGAACGACTCGGCATCCATGGCTGTGTTATGTAGAAGGGCAGGCGAAGCATAGCAATGCGAGACTGGCCGATCGCGTACGCGTCGGATACCTGGGTGTCGGTTTAGGCAGGCTTCGGGGACCGGACTTTGTAGATCCACACAGTGCCGACGTGGTGGTTTCGTTGAAATACATGGTGATCCCCCGTTCCACGTCGCTATCTGCCTTGCTTGCAGTTCAATTGGGCTATGGCCTGGGATGGCGGGGCTCGTGTCAGTTTGAACACGGTAAAGCCTGCAGTGTATTTGCCACCATCCTGCTGGCTGGCCTCGACATAGAGCTTGTTGCCGTCGCCGAGAGAAATTGCGAAGAAGGCGCCGCTTCCCGCACCTTCTTCGTATTCGCCAGGGGCGCATTGGTCGGCAACCAGGGAGACCGCGGCTGAAGCGCCGAACTGCGTCTTGAGGATGTTCAAGTAGTCGTCGGAGTAGAAGGGCTTGCTGATGGAAATGGATTCCACCTCCGACTCAGACCCATCAATGGAGAGCGTGGATTCGCCCTCGTTGCGTTCGACGACTTTGTAGTCCGACCCAGGTCTTCCATTGGGTATCTCCCGAACGGAGAACCCCCGCAACAGGATAGTTGCGCGCTGCGAATAACGGCCGGCTTGGCGCTGCGTGTGAGTGGCATCGGCCCAGTCGATTCTGGGCAGCGAGCGGTACGCAGTCCAGTCTCGGCCTTTGTCGCTTGCGAACACGGTGGCGAGGGTCTGCAAGTCGCTCGCTTCGGATGGCGCGGCCTGCTTCGCGACGCTGATGGGATTGCCGCCATCTAAGCGATCTGCCGTAGCGTTCCCTTGCTGGCACGCGGTCAAACCCAGTGCTGTGACAATGATTGCGGTGAAATTCTTTAAGTTCATGTCATCGGTGCGTTCTAGCCTGTCGTGTCGCAGTTCGTAGTGCAGGCGACAATCGAGCTGGGTGCGAGGGATGCAACCTGGATCGCTATCGCATCGGCCCGCCTCGACTTGGATCACCCTGGTCCAGTCCTAAGCCTTGTTGCTGTATCGATGCGCGTTCTTGAGCGATGCTTTGATTCGCGGCAAGGAGTTTTTGATCTGACAGTTCAATGGGCGTCTGGATCGCTTTGTCGACCGACACCACGGCGAACTTTGCGGCCGGATCACCCAATCGGCCTTCGACCGCGAACAGGTTGTGGCCGTCTTTACTCGTGACTACGTGGTCGACTCGGTTCAAGGCATTGCTTGAATACGAATAGTCGTGCGCTCCGGGATGTCTGTCTCGGCCGTCCTTGCATTCGGCAAGAAGGCAATGGCTCAGGCGTTCAAGTGTTTCGCCGTCGAGGGTCCGCCCGGTTCCTTGCAGGGCGGTGAGCGCGCCGCTGCGGATCTGGTCCAGCATCCTCTGATCGTGCTCATTGAGGTGGGTGGGCGCCGCCACGGAAATCTGGGACTGGGCCTGAGGCGGTTTTGCCATTTCCGGACGCTGGTCGATCATGCGCTGGTAGTCGCGCAGATAGGCATCCCGATGGGTGATGGCGCCGTCCTGGTTCAAATCCGCGGGTGGGTTGCCGAGTGTGTACGTGGAGGCGGGGACCTTGGCCGCGATCCGGTCGACGACGGTTTTGTCGTCCAGCTCGCCGCTGCGCCAGGACTTGTACAGCGTGCCCAGTTCCAGCCCGTTGAGGTAGCCGATTGAGCCGAATGGGAACTCCTTGGCGAAGGCGGGATCTTTCTCCAGGTCCTTGAAGATCGGGAAGGCGGTGAAAATCGCTTGCGCTTCCAGGCCGGCCCGGTACTGCACGTAGTCGTCGGCGGAGCCGCCTTTGAACAGGATGTTGCCGGTGTTGAAGCGGTCGTGGCCTATCTCGTGAGCTAATGTGCCGAACAGATGGCGTTGCGGATACTCGGCTGCATCGGGTGCTTGCAGTTGCGTCCATTGGGCCTGATCGACCGCGATGGTGGGTGGGTTCGTCGGGGTGTAGTAGGGAAGTCCATTGTCTGGATTGGGAGCGAACCGCCCACCCTTGTCGAAAAATTCCGAGAACGCTTCTGTGGCATGTGGCGACGCCAGAACCCAGCGTTGAACGTGTTCGGGCATGGACTCGAATTGAGCGCTCTTCTTGAGATGAGCGTTGTCGCGGTCAAGCGTTGCGTTCACGGCCGTTCCTTCGGCGATGGGTAGATATGCAGTGCGGTCACGCAGCGGTAGGTTTCAGGCGTCGTATTGATACGCAACGCCATTCCATTGCCGGTAGCGTCGTACTGTTTGCCGCGATCGACGCCATGGGCATCCTGATACACCGGATTCAATACCGCGCCAGTCACCTTGACGGCCCAGTCGGGCGACACGCAGGCGTTTTGGTCGATGCCGATATCGATGTCGCCGGATAGCTTTCGCACGTAAGCGAAGCTGAGCACGTGACCGTCGGCGAGCCGCACAGGGCCTTGTCCGGATGACTGCGATGCGCGCAAGGGTTTCATCTCGAACACTTGGTCCAGCGCGGCAAGGATTTTTTCCGTTCCGCCGGTCCCTTCAAGCGGCCATCGCAATAGATTTTCAACGGTGATCGACCCCGTCTTAGCTGCGGGTGGCGCTATCGCCTCTTCTTGCGGAGACTGCTTGCCAGGCCTGGTCGTTCCGCAGGCTTGCAACATCAAGGAGAGCGCCAGCAGCGGAACCATCTTTTGCAGGTGAGACATGCCTGGCGTCCTTTTAAGGGTGCTGGCGAATACAAGCGAACGTCAGCATAAAGCGCGGCCGGTGTGGAGGTAATGCGAATGCAGTTTGGCCGGGAGCAATGCCATGCAGCGATCTCTTGCTGAGGGGCTGAGCGGATGTCCGAAGAGTTCCCGATTTGCGTATTAACCGCAAGGGCAAACAGGAGTTGCGCTCGCTATCCATTGCGGCACATTTGATGCGGAAGATCGCGCGGTAGGAGGCCACGCATTGGTCCCGATCGATACCAACGGTGATCTTGGCGAAAAGCATCCGCGCAAATAAAAAGCGCCCCGGAATCCCGGGGCGCTTCAACTCAAACTCCAACCGCTTCGAATTACGGACTGGTCCGCAACGTCAACGCATAAGCACTCAGGATCGAATTGATCGGCGTGTAGTAGCTGTTGCCGCCGCCGGTGCGTCCCTGCTTGCCCTTGCAGCTGCCGCTGCCGCCGGACAGCACGCCCTGCGCTTGGCCCGCGGTGGTGATGAACGAGCCGCCCGAATCGCCGCCTTCCGCGCACGCGGTGGTCTGGGTCAGGCCGGTCACGGTGCCGTCCGGGTTGCCGGCGTCGTCGACGTAGGACACGGTCATGTTCTTGCTGCGGATCGCGCCGCAGCGCCAGCCGCTGGTGCGGCCCGAGCGGCACAGCGCGGCGCCGACGGCGCCTTCGGTGCTGCCGCGCACGGTGACGTCGCCGCTGCCGTAGCCGTAGACGCTGGCCGACAGGGTGTGGGTGCTGTCGACCTGCACCCAGCCGCGGTCGGGGCCGGTGCCGTTGCCGGAGGGCATGCTCGACGCGGCGAACGAGCCCAGGCGCACGCCCGGCACCCACTGCGAGTCTTCGTTGTAGACGACTTCGCCGGCGTTGCCGCAGTGGCCGGCGGTGGCGAAGCCCGGCGTGGTGCCCTTGGTCACCGGGAAACCGACCGAGCAGGCGTACAGGTAGCCGTCGCCCGGCTGGCGCAGGTAGCCGCGGCCGCCCTGGATGGCGATGCGGCGCTGCGGGGCTTCGGCCATGGTTTCGAAACGCACCGAGGTGGTGTCCAGGCCGCTGCGCGCGACGAAATCGACGGCGGCCTCTTCGGCGCCCGGCGCCACGCCGATGATCACGCTGTTGCTCGGCAGGTCCACGGCCCAGCTGTACACGCCCTTCGGCGCCTTGCCGTTGCGCGCCAGTTGGCTGTCGAGCTGGCCCTTGGCGGCGTTGAGCGCGCTCAGGCTGTGGCGGGCCTGGCGGGTCTCGACGCCGGCCGCGGCCTTGGCCGCCTTGATCGAGGTGGTCGCGGCGACGACGCCGAACGAACCGTCGGCCTTGCGCTCCAGCCAGGTGCCGGCGAAGTTGCGGCCGAGCTGCTTCTCCAATGCTTTTTCTTGCTGGGCGGCGAAGCGCTCGGCCTTGAGGTATTCGGTGACTTGGGCGCCGGACAGGCCGAGGTCGCGCTGCATGGCCGCCTTCAGGCCGGGCGCGAGGTCGTCGGCGGCGAGGGCCGCGCCGGAGACGGTCATGGCGACGGTGGCGGTGAGGATCGACAAACTGAACTTACGCATTCCAAAACTCCTTGGGCGAGAGGGACGCGAACTGCTGTGCGGCACGTCCAACGCCGGCGCCGGTGGATCGGCGTAGGGGCGGCGCTTGGGCGGACCTAATGGTTACAACGGGCACCAATCGGCGTGTCCCTACCTGTGAAGTGCGACTTCATGCTCTTTTTATCGTGATGTGAGCTGCGTTTCGTGAGTGGCGTGCGTTTGGGTACATGAATGGCTTTGGGGGCGTGAAGCCATTGCGATTGCGCGAGGCGTGAATGGTGGGCGGCAAGGTTGGTGGGGGGGGCGGGCATCGGCCGGGTCGAGTGGATCGCGGCGCTGCGTGCTGCGTGTAGTGCTGCTTCGCGGCGCGCTTATGCGACCCGCGTTCGGTGTGTTTTCCGCCACCGGCTGTTTTGCGATTCCGTGTGGCGACGCTGCGCGATCAGCGGCGCAGCGCGTTGTCGATGCGGCTCGCTTCGGCGAATCGCGCGGTCGCATGTGTTCGCGGCACGCTCGCATTCGTCACGGTCTTCGCGCGCGAAGCATGGTGCGCAGATGGCATACGCATCGACTTTCGGCGAGCACGACAGCGCCCGAGGCGAAACGGCTTTCACCGATGACCGAAGACACCGGCATCGCGAAACGCGTCGATGAATACGTCGATGTTCGGCGCACGTGACGATGGCGGCGTGCGTACACGACTCGCCGTTAACCGTCCGGCGCCCAGCGTGGGCTATCGCCGATACCGATGGTCGGGCCGGCGTCCAACGAGGGCGACTGAGATGGGCAACGACACCGCGGGCCGGAACCGGCCCGATCACGACGCCAAACAAGCCGCGCAGCACGGCAAGCCGGACGATCAGGCGCGACCGCCGGACGGCCAGGGCCATCAACCGCTGCCGGGCGAGAATCCGCCCGCCGATGACGGGCGCAGCAAACGCAAGCATGTCCAGAACGCGGATCTGCCGGAAGGCGAGGGCCATCAGCCGTTGCCTGGCGAGGATGCGCCGAAGGAGGACTAAGCGGCTGCGCGCGGGGGGACATGCCGTGTCAGTGGTGGCGGGATAGAAGGTCCCGCACAGTCGGCGCAATCCATTCGTCCGCCCGATTCGCGTAAGCGTTCTTCGCTGCCGCGAGTCGCTCCAATGGCGGACCGGGTTGAAATGAGAATGGTTCTCACTATTATGGGCGCGACTTCTCGGTTTGGAACGCCCCCACATGCCTTCACCTTCCCGGCCCGGCGCTTTGCCGACGGCCACGCTTGCGGCTGCCATCGCGGCGGCATTTACGCTTTCCAGCGCTCCTGCCATTGCCCAGGAGGCCGCATCGGCTGAGGCAACGGCCTCGCCGGGCGAGGCGCGCAGCACGTTGCCGGCGGTGCAGGTGCATGGCGTGTCCATCGACGAAACCGCCAACGGGCCGGTGCCCGGCTATGTGGCGCGCCGCAGCGCGACCGGCACCAAGACCGACACGCCCTTGCTGGAAACGCCGCAATCTATTTCAGTGATCGGTCGCGAGGAACTCGATGCGCGCGGCGTGCAGACCATCATGGAAGCGGTGCGCTACGCGCCGGGTGTCGCGGTCGGCAACTGGGGCTACGACGCGCGCGGCATCGACTGGCTGCTGATCCGCGGTTTCGACGCCACCAATGCGATGTTCCGCGATGGCCTGTTGATGCCTGCGTATTCGCTGACCGATTCCTATGGTCTGGAACGGGTCGAATTGCTGCGCGGCCCGGCATCGGTCACGTTCGGCCAGAGCGACGCCGGCGGCGTCGTCAACCGGGTCAGCAAGACGCCTAATCCCGCCGCTGCGCAAGAGATCGAGTTGCAGCTCGGCAGTTTCGAGCGCAAGCGCCTGGCCGCGGACGTGGGCGGCGCGTTGAGCGATACGCTGAGCTATCGCGTGGTCGGCACCACCTTGGACACGCATACGCAGGAGCGTTATCCCAACGGCGCCGAAGTCGATATCACGCGCCACTATCTGGCGCCTTCGCTGCGCTGGCAGCCATCGGACGCCACCTCGTTCACGTTGCTGGGCGAGTACTTCAAGAGCAAGGCCGGCGACGACACCGGTTACGTGGTCGATGCCAACGGCAGGCCGACCAAGGTCAAGGAAGGCGAGCCGCGCTACAGCTGGATCGAACAGGAGCAGCACGCGCTGGGTTATCTGTTCGAACACCGCATCGGCGATGCGTGGTCCGTGCATCAGAACCTGCGTTACAACGCCTTCGATACCGACAAGCATCATATGCTGTCGCGCTTGTCGGGCAACGGCCTCAGCCGTACGCGCACCGCGCGCTACGATGCCGACCGCGTCCACCAGGTCACGGTCGATACCAATCTGCAAGGCCGCGTGAGCACCGGCGGCGCCGAGCACACCTTGTTGTTCGGTATCGATTGGACCCGCATCGGCTATCAGACCAAATCCTATTCCGGCCCGGCGCCGGACATCGATCTGCTGGCGCCGGTGTATGGCCAGCCCATCGCCGAGCCGTCGTTGCTCGGCACCTACTACAAGCAGACCACCCGGCAGACCGGCGTGTACGCGCAGGATCAGATCAAGATCGCCGATCGTTGGGTGGTCACGCTCAGCGGGCGGCAGGATCGCGTCGAGACGGTCACCCGCGATCAGCTCAGCGCCACGCGCACCACCCAGACCGACGATCAGTTCAGCGCGCGCGCCGGCCTGACCTATCTGGTCGGCAACGGTTGGGCGCCGTACCTGAGCTATGGCGAATCGTTCCTGCCCACCACCGGTGCCGACGCCAATGCGCGGCCGTTCCAGCCCAGCCGCGGCAAGCAGGTGGAGGCGGGCGTGAAGTTTCAGCCGGACGGCGCGCGCATGCTGGTTACCGCGGCCGTGTTCGACCTGCGCAAGTCGAATGTCGTCACCTACGATCAACAGACCTTCGAGGGCCGCCAGATCGGCCGCATCCGTTCGCGCGGCGTCGAACTGGAGGCCAAGGCCGAACTGGCGCAGGGGCTGGACCTGACCGCGTCGTACACCTGGCTGGATATGAAAGTGACCGACAGCGCCAACACGGTCGAACTGGACAAAACCCCGATCCAGGTGCCCAAGCAAAATGCCGCGGTGTGGCTGGACTACACGATGGACAACGGCTTCGGCCTCGGCGGCGGCGTGCGCTACATCGGTCGCCGCTGGAACGACGAGGCCAACACCAGCGCGCAGGGCGGCGTCGCCTTGCTCGATGCCAGCGCGCATTACCGATTCGGGTCGTGGCGTTTCGCTCTAAACGTCAACAATCTGGCCCAGCGCAAGTACGCCTCCTCGCGCGCTTACGGCGGTTACTACCCGGGCAGCGAGCGTGAGCTGTTGGCTACGGTCAAGTATCAGTTCTGAGTTGAGCGGGCGACAGCTGCCGGTCTTTGGGTAGGCCGGCTGCTTTCGTTGATGCGCGGATGCTGGCGCCGCGATCGGCGAAACGCGTGTGCGCTTATTTGCGACATTGGTCGAGTTTGAGGGTGCGTTCTACCGCGTTGCATCGATGGACGCGACCAGCCCGGACAACCACGCGCTGTGGCGGGACGAGGACCTGAGCTGCGATTCCACGGCCTCCCGGCTGTCGAGCTGCATCTGCAGGAATCGATAACCGACCGCCTGGGCAACGGCGTGAAGCGTTTCGATCTCCATGTCCAGTTCGTACATGAAATCGAACTGGGTCGCCCAGAATCCTTGCTCTGTGCTGGCCAGCTGCTCGACCTCGTCCGGAGCTTCGATGCTGAAGCAGATATATTCCAGGCCGCTTGCCCGCGCGCGGATCGCGATCACCTGATCGGCGATGTCCCACAAGGGAAGCACTTGCGGGCCGTCGGGGGCCTCCGCGCCGTGGTAGAGGTAATAGGGCGCTCCGGAAGAACAGCTTACGAGCGCGGGATGGGGCAGTTGGCCGGAGGCCATCTGCAGCAATGCGGGCGACACGCCGAGCTGGCTGAGCGCGGGTAGCCGTCGGGATTCTTCGATGACGTTGCTGGGCATGGCGGCGATTATGCGCGGTGGATAGAGGAACGGGCAGCGGGGCGGGCGACTGGCGAATGCCATTCGCGCATTCCGGTCGAGCGGATGCGCGCTCTTATCCCTGCGTCTTGGGCGTCTGCAAACGGCGAACGTCGAATCCCGCGCGAACCAGCGCCGCTTCGGTCGACACGGCCGTGCGTTCGTTGCCGCAATGGACGATCAAGGCGGCGTCCGGATGCTCGGGGAAACGCAGGGCGGTGCCGGGAAGTCGATCCTTGAGCTCCTGATAGGTCGCTTCGTCCTGTCTGGAAACGAAGCCGCGTGCGAACCGATTGGGTTCCAGCTGAATCCAGCCGTCCTCGATAAACCAGCGAAAGAACGCATACCCATAGAGATCGTCGGGCTCGCGGGGTTCTGATGGCCGGCCGAACATATCGCTCAGGCGGCTTGCGCAATCGTCCAGCGACAGATCCGTGACCAGACCCAGTTTCGTCTTGTCGTGTGCCCGCAGCATGGCCAGAAACGCGGTCATATTCGCGGCCACCGATTGCTCCGCCTGTTCGTCGAGATCGAACCAGGTGATGCAGGGCTCGCCGTCGTTGCGATAATCGAGGCAGAGGTACCAGTGCCCATCGCTGTCGAACGGAACCAGCCGACGCGGTTGTTCCGGAAGCCAGCCATCGGCGGGATACCAGGCCTCGGGTTCGTCGAGCAGCGACCACCAGTAGTTGTCGCCGATGCTCGGCGCGCGCGGGCCGATGCCCCAGATCATCCGGTTGCCGCTGTCGGCGAGCGTGCGCCGCAGATAGCCGCCGTTCTGTTCTCGCAGCACCGCGATCAGGGCCGCGGGCAATACGATGTCGAGTCGGCTCTCGACGTCGGCGATCGCATCGTCGGTGAGGTCGGGCTGAAGTGACGGCAGGAAGACCGGAACGTTCCAGATGGATGAGTTGGTGTCGGGGTTGTTACTCACGTGGCTACTCTTGGTCATGACGCCGCAGTGTGATCCACGATTCTTTCATATTGCCGGTCGTCGACTGGCACCGCCGCCTCGCGATACCGAGGACGCGTCATTCGGTGGGGTTTTCGTTTCCCGTCAGCAGCGTACCGGGTCATCCGTGCATCCGGCACCGATGGATGACGATGTTGTCTGCCGCATGCATCGACAGGGCGCCGGCAGGATCGCGGTCATTGCGGAAACGTCGGCTGCAGCCGCAGTTTAGGCATGCCGGCTAGTTACTGTTACGTGGAATACAAGCGCAAATTGTGAGCCGCGTCGGTTCGAAGCCGTCGGTAGGGCTGTACAGGTACGGCTTGCCGGAGCGACGATTCGCAATGCGCCTCGCCACCAAGGCCGATTACGCAAGTCCGCAGTTGAGTCATTCGGCCGCAACGTATTGGCGGCCCACCGGCGGATCAGGCGAATGAAAGCAGTGGAGCTTTTGTGTTCGTCGCGGCGCGGCAAGAGCACGATCCCATCGATACGGTAGCGGTCATCACAAGCGAGGATCGATATGAATACACTCATCCAACGCGTGCTGTTGCCGGCGCTGGCGGCCTGCCTGCTTTCGCTCAGTGCCACGGCGTTCGCCGGCGAAACGCTGCTCGCCGAGTACTTCGACATCAAGACCGGCAGCGCCGCCGGGACCGAGGTCGTTGGCAAGGTCAATCTGCTGAGCAACAAGGATGCGCACAAGACGCCGGTGCCGGCGGACTACACGCTGGCGATCGCCTCGGATCCTTCCAATCTTTTCCAGATCGTCAATCAGCGCGATGCCCAGAGCCGATTGTTCGGCGCCTTGCGGGTGAAAGCCGGCCAGACCGTGCCCGCCGCACCCGCGGACTATCCGCTGACCGTCGCCTTGCAGCAGCGAGGCGTGACGCTGGCGACCGCGTCCTTCAATGTGCGCGCCCTGGCGCAGACCCAGTTGGACAAGATGCTGGCGTACACGAAGGCTTATTGCGTCAATCAGGATCGACTGTTCGGCCGCGCTCGCTACGCCGAGGCCGAGATTACCCGCCTGATCGTCGAAACCGAGACCAACGGCGGCCGCTTCAGCGGCTACGAGTTCTACACCCGGCCGATCACCGACTACCTTCCCGGCGGGCCGGGGACCGGGCAGGGGAGAAAAACGCTGTCGACGCAGTGGCAGGAAGTGGCCAGCAAGATCGGTGGACTGGGTTTTGCCTATCAGAATACCGACAGCAAGTATCCGCTGACCTACGGCCCGAACGGAACGCCGGCGAATCACGAACGCCTGAAGAATGCGCTGTATGCCGCGCTGCGCGAATACCTCGACAAGGTGCCGATCGATCCGGCGCAGGTGATCGTCAACGGTTCGCCGATCGGCGGCGATTACGGCGACGGCATCATGCGTCTGTGGGAAAAGAAGATCCTGAGCTACAACGACACCACGCACTCGTGGATATGGACGGACGCGGTGACGGGGCCGGCGGTATGGCTACAGGCCGACCTGCTGAACGACATCGCCCGAGGCGACGCCGCGGCGAAGGCGCTGCATGAGAGTCTGGTGCGATTTCTGCAGATCGGGTACGGCCTGCCGATCGACAATCGCGAGGTCAACGATCCTTCCGCGCGTTGGGGCCAACTCGTCAACGCCAATTACACCGAAGGCGCGTTCGCCGACGCGAATCACTTCCACCGCTTGCGCGGATGGCTGGCCTTGCCGACGATCTGGGCCGATTACAACCGCCCGATCACCTATGTTCCGTACTGGTACGACGGATATTTCTCGGCCTATCCGGGCTTTCAGCTCCGCCCGGGCTGGTCGCCGCGCGGTTCGCTGCAGGACTTGCGGTTCTGGACGACGAACATTCTGGTGCCCGCGCACCTGTATCCGCAGTCCGGATTTCATCCGGACGGGATGATCACCCATCACTACGATGATGGCGTGGACGGCCGCGCGATGTGGGCCTATGGCTACGAGTGGATGGTCGCTCCCATCGACGGCAATGCGCTGTTCAAGCGGCTGGGGTTGGACGCGGGCGGCGGCGACTTCAGCCTGATTTCGAATATGTACCTGTACACCTACGACAAGCTGATCTACCGCGGAGAGATCGATGCAGCGCTGCTGGGACGCAGTTATCTGGGCGATGTGAAGAAGTTCACCGCCGCCATGCCCGCCACCATCAACCAGATGATCGCCGCCAGGCCGGCGACCACACCGATCGATCGCGAGCAGGAACTGGTGGCTTGGGGCGCCGCGTTGAAGGGCGGCACCCAGCAGGCGAGCGGCAATTTTCCGTTTTGGGTCGGCAATTACATGGTGCACCGCAAGGGCGGGCAGGCGGGCGATGCCGGCTCCTATATGTTCTCGGTGGTCATGGGCAATGACGCGATGGGGGCGACCGACGATTTCGACGATCCGCCCAAGCTGTTCCATGCCTCCAGCGGCCTGTTGTTCGCCAGGACGGCGGGAACGGAATATGCGCTCGATGCGCGCAAACGCTGGGACTGGCATGCCTTGCCCGGATTGACCGAAGAACTGCGCACCGATGCGATCCCCGGCGACGCGCATGCCGATCAAATCGATGGCAGCGCCTATGCCGGCACGGCCTCCGATGGCGTGCGCGGGTTCGCCGCCATGCACTACCGTCCCGCCGACACCCAAACCTACGCGAGCGCGCGCGCGGACAAGGCCTGGTTCTTTCCGGGCGATGAAGCGATCGCGCTCGGCAGCGGCATCGCGCGCCGCGCCGCCGGGCAAGGTCGTGCGATTCTCACCACCCTGGATCAGACTCGCTGGGCAGGCAATCTGACCTATTCGATCGGCGGCGGCGCGCAAACGACGGTGACCCAGGGAGCCGCGCTAGATCAGACCCTCGCCGTCAACGCGCCTTCCTGGTTCCATCAGGGCCGAACGGGTTATTTCGTGTTTCCGACGCAGGCCCAGCAGGTGCGCATCCGCGGCGGCAGCGCCATCGTCCCGACCGACACCGACGCGGATCCCGCGGTCAATCTGATCCACCTGGCGATCGATCACGGCACCCACCCGCAAGCAGCGAACTACCACTACGAAATCGTGCCGAACATCGGCATCGAACAGATGCCCGCGCGTCTGCTCGCGCTGCAGGAGCGGATCAAGGTGGTGGCCAACGACGAGAAGCTCCAGGGAATTTACGATCGCGGCACGCGGACGCTGCAGTTGGCTTTCCATGCCGAGGGTGCCGCGACCTGGGGCGCGGGCATGACGGTCACGGTCGATCAGCCGGCGCTGATCCAACTCCACGACAATGGAACGAGTTGGGATCTGAGCGCCAGCGATCCGATCCACGACCTGTCCGCGAAGGAACTCAACATCACGCTGTCGGTCGCGCTCAAGCCGGGGATGTACGAGCATGTCTTGCCGGGCATAGTCCCCCGCGCGGGCAAGCCCATTAGCGTGACTCGGCCATCGGCAGGAATTTCCCATATCCGCGTGCCGCTGCCCGATGCCGACGACGGTCCCAGCCTTGGCTACCAGGAAGCGCTCTACGCCAACGTGCCGATCCGGGTGAGCATTCCGGTCGATAGCACGGTGGCCGTCGCTCCGGCCGGCGGGAATGAAGGCGGCACGCTTGCCGCGCAAGCATCCGCATCCGCACCCGCGCAAGGAGCCGCAACGCGGGCGTTTCCCTTCACGCTGCTCGTCGACGCGCTCGACAAGGGCAAGGCCATGTCGCAAGCGTCGGTTGCGGCCATAGCTGCGGCACCGGTCGGGATAAAGGCGCTGTCCTTGCTTTTGATCGTCCTGGGTTTCGGCTTGGCGCTGCGAAATCCATAAGATCCGAGGGCGGCACGCTACGCGCTTGCGCAGACCGCCTGCGCAAGCGCGCGGATGAACTCAATCGGCTGCCGGCATGATTGGCGGCCCGCCGCCGGAGAATGCTGACGAAAGCGCTGATCCCTCGTTTCTTTTATAGGGGCTTTCATCGACTGGGCAACGCCGTCGTCGGGCAACTAGGCGGTGTCATTCTCAGCATCGGCTTGTGACCGAAGCGACGTGGGTCCGGTTTTTACCGCGCGATTACCTTGTCTTCACGGCCACCTTCGGGTGGCATGGTCGAATGGACGCTCGATCCTGTCGGGAGAATGGCGATGAAGAAGCGTTCCATGGTCGTTTTCGCGTCGTTGTTCTTGATCTCAAGCTCGGCCCTGGCCGCCGTGGTGCACGTCAGCGGGCACGGTCAGAGCTACGACCCGGGCATTGCGCTCGAGGATGCACGCGCCGACGCGGCTGCTGAATGCGCCGCGCAAGCGGGAACGCCGATCCAGGAGGTGTACAGCCATGTCACCCGCGCCAATCTGTGGCTCGCCGATTCGATCTGGACCTGCGAGGTGCCTTGAGGCGGCGCGGGATTATGAGCAGCGAGTGATTCAGCGCTTGCTGGCCAATACGCCGTCCAGCGCCTGCTGCGCCTTGAACCCGGCCTTCTCCAGCCGTTTCGCCACTTCGCGCGGCACGTCGCGGCCGCTGGTGAGTTTGTTCGGGCTGCCGGTGTAGTGAAACAGGCGTCCACCGCGACGCAGCACGCGCGCCAGGTGGTCGTAGAACGTCTGCGAATACAGTTCGCCGGCGATGCCGAAGCGCGGCGGGTCGTGCAGCAGGGCATCGACCGAGGCGTCGCCGATTTGCGCGATCGCCTGCGACACGTCGGCATGGGTGAGTCGCAGGCGTCCGCCGCTGCTGGCCGCGTCGGGGTCGGGCGACCACGGGTTGAGCGTGCGCAGCCACAGCACGTCTTCGTTCTTTTCGAACGAGTAGATGGCACTCGCGCCGGCTTCCAGGCAGCACGCGGCGAAGTAGCCCAGGCCGCCGCAGGTATCGAGCACGACCTTGCCGCGCGGTTCGACCAGCGCGACCTTGACGCGCGCGTCCTCGATCGGCGAGGCCTTCATCGTGGGCAGCATCTTGATGCCGTCGATCTCGAAGGTGGGCGCGCCCCACTGGGTCGGCACCAGCTTGATCAGCGAGCCGGAGAAGCGCGATACCGGCGCGAATTCCTCGCCGTCCCAGTGGTAGATCGTGCGGTCTTTGAGCTTGGCCGGATACGGGTAGCGCTGCTCGCGCCAGATCCAGGCCTCGGCCTCCAGCAGCGCCTCGCCGTCCGATCGGCCCAGGTTCAGCGAACCGGTCCACGCGCCGCTGCCGGCATCGCGCGCGGCCTGCAGTTCCTCGGCGATGGGGCGGGTGAGCAGGGGGCCTGAGTAATGCGGCACGGCGGGTGGTTCCTTTAAAGGGTAGAGTGTTCACGAGCGTAAAACGGGCAGATTCCTGTCGCTACAAAAACAGCGTCCTCTTTGTTCGGGGGTGCCGTGGAACTGCGTGCGTGCAGGGCGTCGTCCAGTGAATCCGCGCGCATAATACCTGTCGAATCCCAATGGATACGGCGATGAGTGAATTTGACCCGAACCGAATCGAAGTGTTGTCGGCCTCGGAAGCGGTACGCAGGCGTCCCGGCATGTATATGGATCCGGAGTTGCCCGGGCTGGCTAGCGTCCTGGCGATGCAGTCGCTGTGCCATGCCGTCGATGAGGCTATGGACGGGCGTTGTACCTCGATCCGGATGCAGGTCGATGGAGAAAGGGTCAGCGTTCACTATGACTGCGGCATGCCTTTGCATGTGGACCACGAATACCCGGGTCGGACCGTGGCCGAGACGTTCCTGCGGATTCTGGGCGCCTGCAGCTCGCGGAAGAAACATATCGAGATCGGTTCGCAATTCTGTCAGATCGGCCTGGGCGTGTTGAATCCAATGTGCGCCGAAATGGAGGTCGAGATCGTCGATGAGGGCCATTGGACGCGCTTGCGGTTCGAGCGCGGTGTCCAGCAATGGCCTTGTGTCGTGCAGCCTGCCGATCGCCCGGACGGTACCTGGATGGAATTCAGCCTCGATACGAGCGTGATTGCCGATCCGGTGCTCAGGGAAGAAACGCTGCGGGCCGCGTTCGCCGATTTGCAGCTGCATTTGCCGCGGTTGGCGCTTTCGCTGGAGTTCAACGGCTTAACGCCATGACGGTCGCGGCGACTATCGTCGCGAACGCTCTCTTTCGGCTTCCTTCCGGTCTTACCTCACACCGCTTCCAGATGCTGTCGGACCTGGGCGATCGCATTGCGTACCTTCTCGACCATCGGAGCCGGCCGGTGGTGCAGCATGACGAGCTTGCCCAGGGCTCGGGTCATCGCGACGTAGAGCAAGCGTGCTTCACTGGCCCGGGTTTCGAGATCTTCGCTGGTCGAAATCCCGCATAGACCCGGGACGAAAATGGTGTCGAATTCCAAACCCTTGCTGGAATGGATCGTCATCACCTTGACCCTGGCTGGGCCGTCGAAAAGATGGCGCTTGGCGTCGCCGCCAGCCAGCACGCAAGGGATGCCGGCTTGGATGAGCTTGCCGGCGATCCGTTCACCGATGTGGCGAGATCGGCATACGATGCCGAAGTCGTCGGGACTGGCGCCCTCGCGAAGCGCCGCGCCGATGCGATCGGCGATGGTCGCCGCTTCGTCCCAAGGCGTCCGACATTGCAGCAGTTCCGGCATAGGCCCGCGACGGCCGGCACTTTCCGGGGCGATCAGCGGAACGTGGTCGTCGTCGCTCTCGTGCTCGCTCACCAGGTCGTGGGCGAAAGCTTTCGCGGTTGCGAGAATTTCCAAGGTATTGCGGTAGTTCAGACGCAGAATCGTGGTACGGCCCTGCGCCTGGATGCCCACGCTGGCGAAGCTGAATTTCTTGCGGCCCTGGCCTTCGTAGATGTTCTGCGCGTCGTCATACAGCAGCAACAAGGAGTTGGTCTGTGGATCGACCATCTGCACGATCAGTTGCAGCCATTCGGGTTTGAAGTCGTGGCCTTCGTCGATCATTACCGCCGCGTACTGCGCGCGTGGGATCGCCTTGGTGTCCACGCCGCGAATGACCGCTTCCACCATCGCGTCGGCGTATTCGCCGGGCGGCAGATTGGGCAGCGGCTTCCTGACGGCATACGCGGACAGTTGCTGGCCGCACCAGCCGTGGAAATGCGCCACGGTCACTTTGTCGCTGACGCCCGCGGCGCGTATCAATTGTTCGAGCCTGGCGGCAAGCGTCTTGTTGAAGCACAACACCAGCATCGGTTTGCCGTGGCGCTTGGCCAGTTCGATGCAGCGATAGCCGAGGATCATCGTCTTGCCCGATCCGGCCACGCCATGGATCACGCGATGGCCGTCGCCCATTGATCGGGCCAGAAGTTCCTGCTGCAGGTCCATGACCCGGATGAGGTCGGGAACGCTGGCCAGTTCCGCGGCGGGTTCGGCCGGCGCGTCGAACATCTTTCCCTGTTCGGGGACGCGCAGTTGCGGAAACAGCGACCAACGAAAGCGATCGATCTGCGGCAGGGTGAGCTGGCAGGCAAACGGCATCATGAACATATCCGATAAGGCTTTCTGAAAGCCCTCGGGATTTGCCGACTCGGTGATTTCGTCCTTGCACAACACCAGATGGGCGGGGATGAAGTTTTCCAGCTCGGCTTCATCGAACTGGCGGCGGGTGATGTTGGCCAGTACCACGCCCCAGCCCCAGGGAATGATCAGCTTGCCGCCGTGGCGGTGACCTTCGGGATGGCGCAGAGCCGCGTCGCGTTCGAGCAGGTTTTTGACTTCCATCGCGCAGGCGCGCGCTTGCATCAGCGGATTCTCGACCACCGATCGGCCGCGCTCGGTGTGCAGGGTTACCCTAGAGCGGTCGATCTCCGCGATCGTGTCGAGTTTCCAGTCCTTCACTTCCAGTATCAGAAAGCCGCAACTGGGATGCAGGACGACGAAGTCGGGATAACGCTGACGGGGCCCCACCGGCACGTCATACCAGCACAAGTAGTCCTCATCGAGCTTGTCTTCCAGGCGGTGCGCCAGACGCCGTTCGCCCGGATTCATCCTGGGCAGACACGCACTGCGGTTGGGAATGAGCTTTCCCATCGATTTCTCCCTGCGCTGGGCGCCTTCCTGTTGGCTTACCAGACCATACAGCCAACCGGTTTCCGGGTACACAGATCGGCTGCTGGAAGCGCCAAATGCCGCGGAAACCTGGGGGATAGGGCTCATTTTTTGTGAGTCCAACGTCCGGGACCTTTGCGCCCCGGCCCGAATAACCGACCGGTTCAAAGGATATCGCTGGGGGCGAGGGCAGAGCCTGGCTCCCAACCAACGGCCCACGACACCCCCGCACCCACTGAGCTAGGCTCCTGTCTTTCCACCGGGGACCGCCCATGAAGCCTTCACGTTTGAGTCTGAGCCTGGCGCTGGCCGCCACGCTCGCCGTTTCGTCCGTCCATGCCGCCGGCAGCGGGGCCAAGGGCAAGCCGCAATTGGGGAGCTTCGGCGTCGACCTCAGCGCGCAGGACAAGAGCGTCAAGCCCGGCGACGATTTCAATCGCTATGTCAGCGGTCACTGGCTCGACACGTATCAGTTGAAGGACTACGAGACTTCCTTCGGTTCGTTCAACATGCTGCGCGATCAGTCCGAGGCGCAGGTGCACGCGATCATCGAATCGCTGCGGCAGCGCAAGGACCTGGCGCCGGGCAGCGACGCGCAGAAGCTGCGCGACTACTACGCCAGCTACATGGACCGCGCCGCGCGCGATGCGGCCGGGATCGCGCCGCTCAAGCCGGTGCTGGACAAGATCGCCGCGATCGATTCGAAGGGCGCATTGATCGATGCCTTCGGCGCCAGCGACCTCGACGGCACCACCGCGCCGCTGCGGTTCGGCGTCGATCTGGACCGCAAGGATCCCGACAAGTACCTGGTCGGTCTGCGCGTCGGCGGGCTGGGCCTGCCGGACCGCGATTACTACCTCAACCCGGATGCGCGTTTCGTCGGCATCCGCACCGCGTATGTGTCGCATATCGAACGCATGCTCGGTTTCGCCGGGGTCAAGGACGCGAAGGCTCGCGCGCAGGCCGTGCTCGCGCTGGAAACCGAGCTGGCCAAGCCGCAGTGGGAGCGCGCGCAACTGCGCGATCGCGACAAGACCTACAACGTCGCCAGCTTCGCCGAACTGGGCAAGCAGTACCCGGGCTACGACTGGGCCGCGCAGGCGAAGGCGCAGGGCCTGCCGGCGCTGGACCGGGTCAACGTGATCACCCCGAGCGCGGTCGAGCCGGTGGTGCAGGTGATCGAACGCACGCCGCTGCCGGTGTGGCGCGATTACCTGACCTTCCACGCGGTGCGCAACAACGCCACGCTGCTCAGCCGCGAGATCGACGACGCGGCGTTCGCCTTCAACGGCACCGTGCTCAGCGGCCAGAAGGCGCAGCGCGACGACTGGAAGCGCGCGGTGGCCGCGGTCACCGGCAGCGACGGTCTGGGCGATGCGATGGGCAAGCTCTACGTCGAGAAGCATTTCTCGCCGCAGTCGAAGGCGGCGATGCAGGCGCTGGTGGAGAACCTGCGCAAGGCGCTGCGCAGCAACATCGAGAAGATCGACTGGATGGGCGATGCGACCAAGGCCGAGGCCTATCGCAAGCTGTCGACCTTCCGTCCGAAGGTGGGGTATCCGGACAAGTGGCGCGACTACGGCAGCGTCAGCATCGTGCCAGGCGATCTGATGGCCAACGTGATGCAGCTGCGCCGCTACGGCCGCAACGATCAGGTCCGTCGCATCGGTACGCGTCCGGACCGCGACGAGTGGTTCATGACGCCGCAGACGGTCAACGCCTATTACAACTCGACCTTCAACGAGATCGTGTTCCCGGCCGGCATCCTGCAGGCGCCGTTCTTCGATCTCAACGCCGATCCGGCGGTGAACTACGGCGGCATCGGCGCGGTGATCGGCCACGAAATGGGCCATGGTTTCGACGATCAGGGCAGCAAGTCGGACTCGGCCGGCATCCAGCGCAACTGGTGGACCGACGCCGACCGTGCCGGTTTCGAGCAGCGCACCAAGGCGCTGGGCGCGCAGTACAACGCGTTCTGTCCGTTGCCGGGCCAGTGCGTCAACGGCGCGCTGACCATGGGCGAGAACATCGGCGACCTCGGCGGCATTTCGATGGCCTACACCGCTTATCAGCTGAGCTTGGACGGCAAGCCGGCGCCGGTGATCGACGGGCTGACCGGCGATCAGCGCTTCTTCCTGTCGTGGGGCCAGATCTGGAAGGGCAAGTACCGCGATGAGGCCTTGCTCAACCTGATCAAGACCAACCCGCATTCGCCGTCGCAGTACCGGGCGAACGGGCCGTTGCGCAATTTCGACCCCTGGTACAAGGCGTTCGATGTGAAGCCGGAGGACAAGATGTTCGTCGCGCCGGAGCAGCGGGTGCGGATCTGGTGATTCGGGCGCGGCCCGCGGTTGCGGGCCGCGGGTGAAGGCGAGGGGGCGGGTTTGCCGGCCGGTGGGGCGGTGGATTCGCCCTTTCGTTTTTGGTGGTTTGTGGGAACGCGGGAGTAGGCAGTTGCGGCGTGGTTGTGGGTTCGCGGTCGCGGCTCACGCCGCTCCCATATGAGCCTGCCTGCAGGAGCGGCGTGAGCCGCGACCGCGACATCCAAACACCGTCGCCACTGGACGTATTCGATGGTCTACCTGGGATTGTTCGTCGCGGCCTTTATCGCCGCCACCTTGCTGCCCGCGCAGTCCGAAGCGCTGCTGGCGGGCTTGATCGTGGACGGTTACGCGGTGTGGGCGTTGTTGGCGGTCGCCAGTGTCGGCAACGTGCTGGGCTCGCTGCTCAACTGGTGGTTCGGCCGCGAGCTGACGCGTTTGGGCGACCGGCGCTGGTTTCCGGTCAAGCCCGGGGCGCTGGCGCGCGCCCGGGCCTGGTACGGCCGTTACGGAAAATGGAGCCTGTTGCTGAGCTGGCTGCCGGTGGTCGGCGATCCGTTGACCTTGGCCGCCGGGGTGATGCGCGAGCGTCTGTCCACGTTCCTGATCCTGGTCGGCATCGCCAAGACCGCGCGTTACGCGGTCGTGGCGGCGATCGCGCTGCGCTACGTCTAAGCGCAACCGCTCGGTTCAAGGCATCGGGTCAGACCAGCGCGTCGTAGATCCGTTTCGCCACGACCTTGTCGTCCAGATAACCGATGATGCCGTGCTGGTTATCGGTCCAGTTGTCGACGTCGCCCTTGTTCTCGATCGCCGGGGTGATCGCGAAGTTGTCCTTGTCCAGCGGATTGAGCGAGACCACGTCGTTGGGATCGTAGGCGTTGAACCAGGCGGTCACGCTGGCCGGATGGCCGATCGGGCGCAGCTTGCCGCGCAGGGCGCGGATGCCCAGCGGCGAACCGAGCGTGACCAGCAGCGGCACGCGCCAGGCCTGGCCTTCCTTCTCCAGCCGGCGCAGCAGGGTGTAACCGACCACGGTGCCCAGCGAGTGGGCGACCACGACGTTTTCCCGCGCCAGGTCCATGGCCTGCAGTACGCCGTCTTCGATATGCGCGCGCAGGTTCGCCTTGCTCAGGTACTGATGCACGTCGTTGGTCAGCAGGGCGATCATCGCGCTGCCGCCGTCGGTGTGCTTGTCGATCGCGCGCAGCACCGCCTGCACCCAGCGCCAGTTCTGCGGTCCGCGTTCGATCACCGCGGCGTCGGCGGGGTCGAGTTCCTGTTCGATCTCTTCGTCGCTGATATTGGCCGCGTCGATGTACTCCTGCAGCATCGCCGACAAAAAGGCCTGCGCGGCGGTGTCGTCCTGCGCGCCCCTGACGATGATCTTGGCCGCCTCTTCGGCGCTGGCGCCGTCGACCATCTGCTGCAGCGTGTCGCCGTAATACGGAAAGCGGATGCGCTCTTCCGGGATCGGCAGTTCCAGGCCGCTCTTGGCCAGGCCCTTTTTCCACGCATCGATCCAGGTCGCTTTCAGCGTCACCGCGTCCTTGCCGGCTTGCGATCGTCCGTGAATGAACACCAGTTGCTTCATTACGCAGCTCCCAGGGTGAGGGAAGAGGATGTTTCGGCGGCGTGGCGCATCCATGCGCGGATGGCCTGGACGCCTTCGGGGGTGTACAGCGACCACAACGACGGCCGCAGTTGCTGGCGCAGACCGTCGAGTTCGGTGGGAATGCGTCCGCTCAGCGCGCCGGTCAGGGCCCAGCCTTGCGACAGCATCGGCAACGCGGGCACCACGGCCGCGGCGAGATCGGCGTCCTTGAGCAGGCCGCGCGAGAGCAGGGCGAGGTCGTACAAGCGCACGTGCAGGCGATCTTGCAGGTAGCCCTGCATCTGCGCGATGCGGCTCAGCTGGCCGATGTCGTGATAGGCGTAAGCGGCATACACGGCCAGAGCGGGGTCCTGGAACTTCAGGTTCTGCATGCGCACCGCGAGCGCATCGGCATCGTCGGATTCCAGCGCGAATACGCCGAGCGAGGAGGCCTTGATCACCGCCTGACGCAGATAGTCGAGTTCCTCGCGGCTCAGCGAGGCGTCGAATTCGTCGGCCGGTTCGTACCAGACTTCGTCCAGGCCGCGTTCGTGCAGGCGCAGCACGCCGACGAAACCGGCGATCACCGGCAGCAACACGCCGCTGCCGTCGTCGAATTCGATCAGCGCCTGGCTCTGGCGTTCGTCGGTGTCCACGCTGACGGTGACGGCATCGCCTTGCTGGCCCAGATGGGCGGCGCCGTCGGTGCAGGTCACGCCGGTCACGCCGCGGCCGTGGATCTCGAAGCCGGGTTTTTCCGGCAGCGGCTGCGGCAGCCGGTTGCCGACGACGCGGGCCATGCTCTTGAGCATCGCGGTGGCGTTCTTGGACACGCCGCGGCCGGTCAGGGTCTTGACCTCGACCGGCGTGGTCGCGGCGCGGCCGTAGCTTTCGTTGCGCAGCGCTTCTTCCACGACCAGTTGCGCGACTTCGCGGGTCGACAACGGCGCGGCCGAATCCGGCGGCGTCGCGCTGGTCACGTCGATATCCGGCGGCGTCGCGGTGGCGGGCACCGACGGCGGCAGGCTGGCCAGCCAGGCCTCGTCTTCGGAGGTGATGCGCGCGTCGGGCGTCTGCGAGGTCGACAGCGACAGGCCGCTGGCCTTCAACTTGTCCCAGACTTTTTTCGGCAGCGCTTTCTTGAGCGGGCGCGGCCGCACCCGGCCGTCGCGGATGGCCTCGGGAATCCTGCCGTTCAAGGCGTCGAGCAGGGCTTCGGTGAAGATCGCCTGATATTGCTGGCCCTGTTCGGATTGCCGCACCTCCAGCGCGGGCGCGCCCAGCGAGGTGGCGAAAAAGATATCGACCGAGCGCTCCAGCTCGGCGTCTTCGATGTTGGGGAAGATGTCGCTGCCGATGATGCGGCCGTACTGCACGCCCTGGGTCGGCGTCCTGCAGGCGTCGGACAGGAACACCACATGCTCGAACGCCCCGGCGCGCGCCAGCGAGACATTGCCTTCGATATTGACCGCGGCCGCCGCATTCACCGGCGCGTCCGACAGCAGCCAGTATTCCTGCCGGTTGTTGACCACGCCGTGGCCGGAGAAATACACGATCAACTGCTCGATCGTGTCGCGATCGGCCAGCGCCTTGATGTCGTTGAACAAGTCCGCGACGGTCACTTTGAGGCCGCCGGCGTCGGTGCGGCGGATTATCTGATCGTCGGGAATGCCCTGGCTTTTGGCCCAGGCCGCCATCTTGTCGATCGACGGCTCGACCGCCTTGAGCTTGCCCAAGCCGCCGGCCTGGCTTACGCCGATCAAAAGCACTGCTCTGTTCATTGTCGCCCGTCCCTGCGAATGCGCGTCCGGCCTCAATCATGACGTAAGCGGGCCGGCATTTCGGCCACGCCGCGGGCGGCCGCGACGACGATGTTAAAATGCCGGCCTTCCCGCCATCCACCCAGAGCGACGCGATGACCGCCCAAGCCTTCTATCCGATCGGTACGCCCGGCCAGCCTTGGACCGCCGTTGAGGTCGCGCAGTGGCGATCGACGCAGGTCCGCCAGCGCAGCTACGAGGCCGACGTGCTGAGCGTGATCGACACGCTGCGCCCGCGTTTCGAGGTGCTGCAGTACGGTCGCCTGGACTACGCGCCCGACAGCTATCCGCTGTTCGCGCTCAAGAGCCGCGACTGGCGCGACGACCTGCCGACCATGCTGGTGACCGGCGGCGTCCACGGCTACGAAACCAGCGGCGTGCACGGCGCGTTGTTGTTCGCGCAGCGCCATGCCGCCGACTACGCCGGCCGCGCCAACGTGTTGATCGCGCCGTGCATCAGCCCCTGGGCCTACGAGCGGATTCACCGCTGGAACGTTGACGCGATCGATCCGAACCGCTCGTTCCGCGACGACAGCCCGGCGCGCGAATCGGCCGCGCTGATGCAGCTGATCGCGCCGCTGCGCGCCGGCGTGCTGATGCATATCGACCTGCACGAGACCACCGACAGCGACGAATCCGAATTCCGTCCGGCGCTGGCCGCGCGCGACGGCAAGCCGTACGAGCCGGGCGAAATCCCCGACGGGTTCTACCTGGTCGGCGACAGCGAAGACCCGCAGCCCGAATTCCAGCAGGCGGTGGTCGCGGCGGTGGCGCTGGTCACCCACATCGCGCCGGCCGACGCCAACGGCGAGATCATCGGCGCCACCGTGGTCGCGCCGGGCGTGATCAATTACCCGGTGCGTTCGCTGGGCCTGTGCGCCGGCATCACCGATGCGCGCTACCGCACCACCACCGAGGTCTATCCCGACAGCCCGCGCGCGACGCCGGAACAGTGCAATGCCGCGCAGGCGGCGGCGGTGTGCGCGGCGATCGATTTCGCGTTGGCGAAGGGCTGATCGCGGCGCGCCCGATGATTGAGGCGCTTGGCGCGCCTCGATCACGCTTCAATCGCGGCAACCGAGCGGTTTGCGAAACGCAGGCAGGTCGGCCGCTGCAATCTTGCTGGCGGTTTCGTCAGACACCTGGCCCTCTTCCTCGCGCACGAGGCGGTAGCTGCCGTCGGCTTCCCGATACCACATCGCGTAGCCGCAGTAGAAGCCGGCGTGTCGGTAATCGCCGCGGTAGTCGGCTGCGACATAGCGGCCTTTGCGCGGCGCGCCCTGCGGATTGTCGTACCAGGTCAGGCGGACGACCTGGCGCTGGGCCGGTTGGCCGGCCTGCTGGTTGAAAGCCGCGCGCGATTCGCTCCAGTCCGGGGGCATGGAGAGCTTGGCTTCTTCGGTCTGCATCGAGCGCGCCTTGGCGAAATCGCCGGTGTCCTTGGCCAAGAGGTAAGCCAGCGTGGTTTCCTTCACTCGACGCTCGTCGTCCGCCGTGGCCGGGGCGTCGGGCGCCGCAACGGCCGTCAGGTCCTGCGTGGCGGTTGCGCCGCAATCCACCTGTTGAGTGAAGGTCTGTTCGCCGGCCTGCGGTTCTCCGGGACCCAGTCGCGCTGTCGATTCGAATCGATGCGGGCCCCACTGCCATGCCCGGCCTTCGCAGACCTGGTCTGCGGCGGGGCGGAGCATCGATTGCACGCGAACGGCGTCGATGCCGGACGGCAACCGCACGATGAGATCGTATCGGTCTTGCGAGATTTGATGTGTCTCAACCCGCAGGTTGACAGCGGCGATGGCGGTCGGCGTCAGCACCGCGATCAGCAGTGCGCCTGGAATCGTTCGCATGATCATGTCCCCTTTTCGCTAGGGTACGAGAAAAGCATGAGGTTGGCGCGGGTGATCGCGGGGGTATCGATGTCGCAACGGCCGCAATACGCGACATCGCGAACCGCTGCGCCCCCTGGCGCGGGGCGCGGCGCAGTCATTTACCAGCATCAGCGCTTGTCGCCGAATAAGCGGTTGGCGTTGTCCCAGCGGATCTTGCGCTTCTCCTCCGCGGTCAGGTCGAGTTTCTCCAAGGCATCGACCGCCTGCTTGAGCGACAGCTGCGGATAGTCCGAGCCCAGCATCACGTTGTCGATGCCGACGTTGCGGATGGTCCAGACGAATTCGGCTTCCAGCGGCGAATCGGCCACCAGCACGGCGGTGGCCGAGATGTCGAAATGGATGTTGTCGAAGAAGAAATCCTTCGCCGTCCTGGCCATGAACAGCGAGTTCCAGAAGCGGAAGTCCATGCCGCCCATGTGGGCGAAGATGAAGTGGGTCTTGGGCAATTGCACCGCCAGATTGAACAGGTGCTGGCTGTCGCCCGGGACGATGTTGAAGTTGTCGAACAAGACCGCGACGCCCAGCTCGCCGGCCAGTTTGCACAGCGCGCGCACTTTGGGGTCGGCGATGTCGAATTTCTGGGTGTGCGGGTGCAGCTTGATCGCTTTCACGCCCAGGCCGGCGAGCCGCTTCAGCTCATCGGTCGCTGCCTGATCGTCCAGCGGATGCACCGAGGCGATCGGCATCAGCTTCGGGTAGCGCTTGGACAGCGCGATCAGTTCGTCGTTCTTCGCCCGGGTCTGCGCCAGTTCGCCCTTGACCGCCATGTGGATGCCGCTGTGGCGGGCGACCGGTTGGTGGGTCGTCTGCAACTGGTCGTAGTACTCGCGCAGCGACTTTTCTCCCTGCCAGACATGGACGTGAACGTCGAACACTTCGTCCTGGGCCAGCGCGAGCTGAGGCAGGCAGAGCAGGAGCAAGGCCAGGGCGGGGTGTCTGAGCATGGCGGCGGTCTCTGGACGGGGCGGGCAGGTTCTCGGCCGGGAAGGCGCGGTCCAACTGCCGTATCGCATGTCTTTTCGTCCAGGGCAACGTTTGCCGATGCGATGAATGGGCATACGGCGTTCCCGGATGTGTCGGCCGCCCTGTTTTGATTAGTATTCGTACCCGGGGCGCCGTTTACGGCGGCGACAGGGGTTGTGGGGACACGATGTACACGAAGGAAGAATTCAAGCAGCGCTTCCGTGCCATGGATACGGAGGAGCTGATTCTCAACGCATCGCGTCCGCTGACTGAAGAGGCGATGGCGGCGACGTCGGAGATATTGGCCGAACGTGGGTTGACCGGGGAGGTTGTGCGAGAGAAGACAAAGGAAGTCTTGCGCACGCATCTGCAAGGAACGGGAGTGACGCGCGATTGCGACTACTGCGGCGAGGTGATTCGCCAGAAGTTGGTCGTCGTGGATGGACAGAAATTTTGCAGTGATGCTTGCCGACACCAATCGGAGCTGTCGGTGATCGCGCTGGATTTCGAACCTCAGGTCATCGCCGAACACGCCCGGCATATCAGGAATGATCGTTGCCCGAAGTGCATGCGTTTGGGAGATGTAGTGGAGGTGCGCAGAGTTGAGCGGCTGGTGTCGATGATAGTGGTCTTTATGTATCAGTCTTACGACCGTTGCAGTTGCCGGCGCTGCTATCAAAGAGAGTTGCGATCCGCGCTGATTGTCAGTGCTCTTTGGGGTTGGTGGTCGCCGATCGGCCTGTTCCGCAATATCGGCGTGGTGTTGTCGAACTTCGAAGCGCTCGTGAGCCGTGACCCGGCGGAACCATCCGAGGCATTACTGAAGTACGCGAGTCTGGATCTGGCGCGGGCCTCGCTCATGAAAATTCAAACACAGCACTCCGAACGGCCGGACCCTTTTTTTCGGAAATGAATCCGGCTGTGGTCGTCACGGATTCTGTTGTCGATTTGCCTTGTTTGCGTTTACGACCAAACGAACCTCCAGCACCTCATCCGCACTCGCATCCCGCGCCGCCCCACCGGCCGGCGTGGTGATCAGCCGAATGCGCACCCGGCCGTCGCGAATCGCGTCGGCGGGCACGGGCACGGTATAGGTCCCCGCGTTGCGTCCGGGGCGAATGCCGTGCGGCGAGATCACGCCGAGACGGCGGCCGTCATCGGTGCTCAGTTCGATCTCCTGCCCGCCGGCGAGCGCACCCAGCCGCACTTCCAGATAAACGCTGCCTGCGGCATCGAGCGCACTCGGGAGGGTGAGCGTGCGTACGCCGCCGCTCGCCACGCACCCGCCCTGCGCGATCAGCAGGGCGAGTGCGAGGGCGATGGCGCCGCGTTGCATGGCGATCAGCCGGCCGGCTTGATCGACACGCCGCGCACCGGCACCGGATCGGCCGGTTGCTGGCCCGACGGCGCCAGGCGGATGTTGAACTGCGCGTTCGCGCCGAGCAGTTTGGCGTTGGAGAACGCGCGCAGGGTCTTGGGCAAGGGAACGGCGAAAGTCGCCGAATGCGACATCGCCATGTTCGGCATGGTCGGGCCGAAGAAGGCGAGGGTGCCGGCGTAGTAGGGGCTGTTCGCATCGACACGTTCGACATCGGCCGGTGCGTTGACCAGCACGTCGAACTCGCGCGTGACCGCCAGACCTTCCGGACGGTCGAGGGTGACTTCGGCGATCAACGAAGCCGGCTGCGCGCTGGCCAAGTGCTGTTCGACCATCGCGTTGGGCAGCAGCACCGAGGCCGCGCCGGCCTCGATGCCGCCCTTGATCACGCCGTATTTCGTTGCCCCGGATTTGCGCTTGGGCGCGGTGGTCAGCTCGCTGCCGAAGCCCGGGCCGTAGTCGTAGTCGAATACGCTGGTGCTGACGTAGTCGCCGGCCTTGCTGGGGCCGACGAAGCCGCCGTCGCCGTCGACATAGAACAGGAACGGCTCGGCCATGAAGGTCGCCAGGTCCGCGCCGGTCGGCAGGAACGGCAGGCCGGCGGCGAGCTGTTTCTTGGTCCACAGGTCCCACAAGCGATCCATGTTGGAGTGGTGCAGGTAGAAGATCGGATCGACCGGCGACAGGAAGTTGGTCATGTTGCCGTACGGACCCGGGTCGATCGCGCCGACTCCGCCGATGTAGTTGTGCACCTTGTTGTGCGGGAAGCCTTCGAGGATCGAGAAGTTGGTCGAGCCGTCGGGTTGCACCAGGTGGGTGGCGGTCTTGGAACTGGCGAAGCTGTTGCTGATGCTCGGATCGTAGAACAGCGTCGGCGTCAATCCGGAGCTGACGATATCGGGCGACACGTCGTAGGCGGTCTTCGCGTCGAGCTTGGGATTGGAGCGCGACAGATAGCGCGCGCCGCAGGTGATGGCGTAGCTCTGGTTGCCCGACAGGCCGGCTTTGTGCGCGACGCTGTAGCCGGTGACGTCGTTCCAGGCGTCGTCGAAGGTCGGGTAGCCGCGCGAGTTCAACTGCGCGCGCTGATCGCTGCTCAGGCTGTTCCAGTATTTCAGCAGCGAGGGTTTGACGAATTCGGTGAACTTGAGCAGGTTGCCGGTGAACGGCGCATAGGCGCTGTCGGTGGGCGTAAGCACGCCGTCGAACATGCCGGCCGGAATTTCCGGATGCCGGGTCCAGTCCCAGAACGGCATGGCGAAGCTGGCGTCGCCGCTGAGCTTGCGGATGCTGCGCTCGAAGTAGCCCACATACCCGCGATGCCAGACATAGAACCACCAGTTGCCGTGCGGGCAATCCAGGAAGTGGGTGAAGGCGTTGCGGAACCAGTTGTGCGGATGTTCGGCCGGCAGCTTGAGCATGGCCTCGACGCCGCGCGCATAGCTGATCAACATGCGCTGGCCTTCGGGCGTGGCGACGTCGTGGCGGCGATAGCGCGCGGTCGGCTCCGAGCCCTGCGCGCCGGGGCCGGCGGCGAGCAGCGAACCCAGCGGAAGCATCGTGCCGGCCACGGCGGTGGCGGCGGTGGTCATGAAGTCGCGGCGTGTGTAGCGCATCGGGCGGTGCTCCCCTGTGTGGTGGCGATCGGCGATCCGTCGCGACGGCGCATCGCCGCTGTGGACGGTTGCCCGCGCCGATCCGGATCGAGCGTCGTTTGTTTGAACGGCGCGTCGGCTGGGTAACGGACACCGATCGCGCGCGCGCTTTCGATTTGCAATTGAAGTCACAAAAGCGGGCGGGTGGGCGCGATGCCCGGGCGAATCGCAAGCCGGGCCTGCGCGCCGTCGAGATAGGCCTCATTCCGCGCTGCGCCGCTTCGCGTCGACGGCTTCCTATCGACGGCTTCACATCCTCGTGTCGTCGCCGTTATCAGGACGCAGCCTCCACATCGTGTGGCGGCGCACTCACAGGGGAACGTTGTATGCCGGTCGCGATCGCAGAAGAATCGCAAGTCATTCCATTGGAAAATTTCCTGCGCGAACTGGGCTTGCGCAGCCCACAGATCAAGCTGGTGCGCGATGCGGGTATCGGTTCGTTGATGTCGCTGCAGCGCGCCTGCCACACGCCCGAGCGCAAGCTCGCGCTGCTGAAGAAGATCCGCGGCGACAAGCCCGATCTGGCCCACGAGCAGACCGCCGAGGCGATCGAGGACCTGGACGCGGCCACGGTGCAGGCGCGCATCGATCGCGCCAACGGCCGCAGCGCGGCGCAGGACAGCAAGGTCTTCGACGAAAAGAAGGCGCAGCTGACCAAGGCCATCGACGAGGTGGACGCGTTGCGCCAGGCCTGCCTGACCGCGACCGGCGCCGAGCGCGATGCGCTGATCAAGCTCAGCCGCACCGAACTCGAGCGCATCCTCGCCCAATGCAAGGCCAAGGACCTGCTGGCCTCGGTCGATCTGTCGTTCGCCAGCCTGGACAAGCTCAGCGCCACGCTGGAACAGATCGAGCTCGGGCTGCAGAACAAGATCGCCGAGAAGCTCGAGGAGTTTCTCGACAAGCGGCCGCGCAGCATCGCCGAGCTGCTGGACGAGAAGCAGATCCTGCGCGGCTTCTGCGTGACCGCCGCGAGCCTGGAGCAGGCCACCGGCTCGGACGTGCTCAACATGGGCGGCCGTCTGCTGCGCGCCTCGGCGCTGAGCAATGTGCAGCTGGACTATTCCAGCGAACAGGCCAGCAAGCAGGCGGCGCAGCGCTTCGAGACCTCGGCGTCGGCGTTCGCCGCCTCGGCCACGGCCAAGGGCGCGGCGTTCGTAGGTTCGGGCATCGGCGCCTTCAGCCTGATGGCGAGCTACGCCGCGGCCCAGCAGAGCCAGCGCGATGAGAGCTCGACCACCGCGCGCCAGATCGCCACCCGCATCAAGACCCATTACCGCAAATCGCAGCAGGCGACGATGGACCTGCCGAGCGATCAATTGGCGTTCAGCGACGCGGCGCTGGCCGGGCTGCGCGTGATCGATGCGATTCCCGCCGCGCAGACGGCGCAACGCCGCGCCGCGGCCGAGTTCTTCCTGCGTTCCTTCGGCAGCCACGTGTTCTGCCGGGTGCTGCTCGGCGGCTGGTACAAGTACGAGGCCAAGGCCAGCAGCACGTCGACCGAAAGTCAGCGCACCCTGGACGAAGCGGTCAGCCGCGCCACCGATTGGGCGATTTCGGCATCGGCGTCTTACCACGGCCTGGGCGGCGGCGGTTCGGCCGCGGGCGCCGGGCGCGGCAGCGACAGCCAGGCGAGCGCCGGTTCCTCGGTCACGCGTTACAAGTTCAACGAGCAGAGCGTCGCCTTGTCGGTGTCGGTGCTCGGCGGCATGGCCGAGTTGCCCAGCGAGCTGTGGCTGGCGAGCCTCAAGCCCGATGCGCATTGGCAGGTGATCGATCGGTCCTACGACAAGGCGGTGTGGGAGATCCTACGTTTGCCGCAGGCCTTGGCGCAGGTGAAGGAGGAGGCGAAGGGCAATGCGCCGATCGCCACCGCGGCGCTGGCCGAGCTGCTCGAAGACGTGTGGGTCAACGATATCTTCATCCCCTCGGTCGAACTGCCGGGCCTGCGCCAGCATCTGATCAACCGGGCGCTCAAGACCGCCGCCGCGCTGGCGCGCGAGATCCGCAGCATGACCCAGATGCCGAACATGCAACTGGCCTTGTTCGAGAAATACTTCCGCCAGCCGAGCGAACGTCTCGACACCAGCGTGCAGTTGCCGGCGGGCTACAAGATCCTTGGTGGCGGCGCGTCGGCGGTTAAGCAGAAGGCCGGCAATTTCCTGATCGCCAGCCACCCGTCGGTGGCCGGCACCGGCAAGGACCAGCGCTGGAGCTGGCAGGTGCTGATGAAGAGCATCAAGGACAGTTCCCCGGTCGAGCACGTCGTCCGGGTGATCGCCTTGTACGATCCGAACGACGAATGGGATGTGCGGATCTTCAGTCAGTCCAGTGATGCGCTCAAGGAGGATCATTACTTCAAGCTCGCACCGAACGACGGCTATCTTTTTACCGGAGGCGGCGGCAGGGTGGAGGAGACGGCCGTGACCGATACCGCGGTGCTGGGTGGAATGAGCTATTGCCCCGTTGGCGCGAAGCCCGGTCCGCCGCAGGAGCGCTGCCACTACGCGGTCTACAGTCATCATGTGATCAAAAAATGCCCACACAACCTGACCGCGTATGCGATCGGGTTGCGTCCGCGCGGCAGCGCGAAGCTCACCTGGGAATACCGCGTGCACGAATTCCGCGAAAGCGCCCATCACGATCACGACATCCAGCATATTGCCTCGGGCGATGGCGTCCATCACTCGGTGATGATCGGTGGCGGCGTGATGGTGTCCCCCAGGCCGACTCCCAACGGGCTGACCGGTTCGTGCCCGCTGCCGTATCCCGAATCGGGGCATCGCGCGCAGCCGCTGTACGCCTGGCACGGCACCAGCAAGGATCACCAGACAAGCGCGCCGGCCATCATGAACTCGTTCACGCTGGCCTTGACCAACGTGGATATCGACTGGATCGAACCGGCCTCCCTCGGCTGATCGCAGGCACGCTCAGGTCTTGACGAGCCCCGCGACCGCGCAGCGATGCTGCGCGGTCGCGGGGCGATGTCGCGACGAATGCCGTATTTCATTTCGGTGGCCGTAACCCGGCGGGTTTGCCGTGCTTATCGTGGTCTTGCACGGCGACGCTGGCGCGTTGCGGCGAGATTGCGCCGGACACGATCAAGCGGATGGGCGACGGCTTCGTCATGTTGGCTCGCCGGCGGTCGCCGCCGCGATGCCGCGATCCACGGCGGCCACCTACGTGTTCATGCCCGGCAGATCAACTCCCGACGCAACAAGGGGCCTCTCATGAACACGCTGCTCGGGGCGCTGCGCGAGTCGAAGGCGGCCTGGAACGGCGCGCCGCCGGCATCGTTGGCGCTGTATCCGCAGATCGTCCAGGGCGTATTCGACAACGTGTACCAGCCGCGCAGCTACAGCGCGATCCCGGGCCGTTATCCGCTGCCGTGGCTGGACATCGGCGTCGGGGATGCTTACACCGCGTCGCCGCCCGGAGACGATTACGCCAACTACGCGACCGGCGTGGCGGTGTTCATGCGCTATGCACTGCAGGCGTACGACGCCGATCCGGCGCTGCTGGCGCCGTATCGCGCCCTGGTCGTCGGCGCCGCGAACGGCGTGGTGCAAAGCGGCTTCGGCGCGAACGCCTACCCGGCCGGGGGCTGCGACGCCTTCGCCGCGGCCGGCGGTTCGCCGGAGGATCAGATGACCCCGTACGTCAACAGCCTGTCGGTATTGCTGCTGGCGATCCGGATGACCCGCTGAGCGGCGATCGCGGCATCGGCGCGAATGAGCGCGCCGGTGCCGCGATGCGAGCGCGCGGGTATCAGCGATTCACCGCCGGACCGTTGACGCCGACGTAGCCGTTCGCGCAACCGGTGGTGCAGGTGGTGGCGAGCATGTTGTAGACGATGCGGCCGGCGTTGGTCTTGGAGCGGAAATGGCCGATGCCGTTGCTGGTGTCGCCGCCGCCGGCGTTGTACGGGCTGCCGTCGCTCCAGTTCCAGTCGTAGGCGTAGGCGCTGCTGCCCACGCCGATGTCGACCTGCGCCTTGACGTTGCTCGCCGCGTTGAACAGCGCGCCGCTGCTGCAGCCGGCCGAGTAGCTGGTGGTGAAGCACTGCACCTGATCGTAGAGGCCGGCGGTGATGGTGTAGAACGAGATCGAGCTGTACATCGTCGGCATCGCGCGCAGGCTGTTGCTGCCGCTGCCGGTCCAGCGGTTGTAGCCGTAATAGGCCACGCCGCTGCTCGGGTACAGGCCGAAGGTGTAGTAGTCGTACGGGAACACATAGGCTTCGGCGTTGCAGGTCGGCGCGTACGGCGACTGGTAGCCGGTGCTCAGGCAGGTCTGCAGGCCGCGCAGGCCGCCGCCGATGTTGATGAAGCGGCGCACGCTGGCCTGGTAGCCGTGGTACTTCAACATCGCCAGAGTCATCGACGAACCCAGCGAGTGGGTGACGATATCGACCTGGCCGCGGCCGGTGTAGGTCTTCACCTTGTCGATGAAGGTCTTGAGGATCTGGTATTTGGCCGGCTGATGGTAGTTGTTCTGCGGCGAGCCGCGTTCGTCGGCGTTGAGGTAGGTGATGCCGAACAGTTCGCAATCGTTGTAGCCGCGCGCCTTGAGTTCGTCGTAGACCGAGTTGGCCGGCGTGGCGTAACCGCTGACCGCGGCGGGCGGCATGTCGAAGCTGATCGCGCTGTCGCCGTTGCCGGCCACGAACACCACCGGCGTGCGGGTGGCGATGCAGTCGCCGCCGCCGAAGCCGCCGCTGCCGACGCCGGGGCTGAAACCGCCGGCGTACTGGCTGGCCGCGCCGAGGCAGGTGTAGCCGTTGTTGCTGCCGCAATCCAGAGCCTGCGCGCTGGACGGCATCAGCAGCGCGCCGCCGCCCACCATCGGCAACAGCGCGGCGAGAGCGAAGCCCGAAGCGAGCGCGGACCGGCGACGAACGTCCGCCAGAGCGGACGATACGAGCGTGAGCGTATCGGTAAGCGTGTTGCGGAACATGAGCGCCTCCCCAGGCTGTTCGACGACAACGGATCGGATCGCGCCGATGGTGGGCCTGGGGGGACGGCTTGGGTATTGCACCTATGGGCGAGGGCCGCGGCCGGAACCGCAGCCGCTGTCGCATTACTCGCCGGCCTGCTTCAACGAAGCGCAGCCGCACCACGATTGCGCGGTCGCCGGAAACAGGTCGAGCAGGGAGCGGTGGATTTCGGCGACGCATTGGAACGTGACTCCGGACGGCGGCGCCGCGCCGTCGGCGTAGCAGTAGGCGATGTCGTCGCCGGTGACGCATTCGGCCAGATCGATCATGCCGGTGTCGTACAGGTGATACGAGTCGCTGCCGCCCGAGCGCGTGCCGATCAGTTCGGTCTCGCAGGTGAAGGGCGCCGGAAACGCCGGGATCGTCGCTTCGCAGTGTTCGCTCAGGCCGAGCACGACGGTCGCGGTGACCACTGTTCTTTGGTTGATCGTGGCGACGGAGCAGGTCGCGCCCACGGCGGTCGGCGCGAGCAACGCGGCGAGCCAAACGCCGGCGAGGATGCATCGTCGCGGCGTGCGACGGGCGGGTGAGGTGTCGCGGATAAACGCAGGGTTGTGGGTCGTTGGACTTCGGCGGATCGGTTTCATCGCACGCTCCCGTTGGCGCTCGTGCGAGCGCAGGCCAATAGGTTGGGGCGGGCGCGGGCGCTGTCCGGAAAGGCGGGTGTCGTCCACGCCGGCCTGTTGCTGGAGCCAGCCTAGTCCCGGATGGTCCGGCGAACTGTGATGCGCGATAGCGCGATCGATCGCGCGCGCCGTTGACTGGCGAGCAGGCGACGGACGGCTGAAAACATCGGCGGATGGTGAGAAACGGTTAGTCGCGGCCCGCCATCCGCAACCGTCGCGTCGCGAGTGCGAAGAGGCAGTGTGGCGCGGCCATTGGGCGGATGCGGAGCAACGACATGGCTTGCGTCATGGTGCGTTCGAGCTCATTCGTCACGGCGTGCGCACGACCCAATCGACCTCGCCGGCCGCCGTCGCCGCGGATCGCCGCATTTGCCGAGTCGGCCGTGTCCGTGCCCGGATTTGGTCGCCGAACAGCCGCGGGTTACCATGCCCGCGCGATTTCATCGCCCTTGTGTTCGTTCCCGCGAATCCGCGCTTGCGGCTCGCGCACCGTTCCGCCGACATCGATGCCGCCGTGACTCACGGCGGCGCGGGGCCGCGCGCGATCGGTCAGGACGGCCGCGTTCGTCATCGGCTTCGATACCCGCGGATCGCGCATGGGCGCGGTCCGGCATCGGAAGCATTCACCTCACTGAAAGGACATCGTCTTGAAGAAGTTTCGTTCCCTCGTACTGATCGGCCTGCTGTCGTTGCTCGTCGCCGCCTGTTCCAGCGGCGGCCGCAGCACCATGACCCCCGACGAATACCTGCTGCACAACGTCTCGGCCTGGAACGGCGTGACCGAATACGTCAACCGCTGGACCGGCGGCGAGCAGGGCGAGGCATTGACCCGGTCGCTGCAGGAACGCAAGGGCCTGAAGCAGTACGCCAGCCCGCTGGGCCATGCGCGCGCCGAACTGGCGCAGGTGCTGGTGCAGGTGCAGACCTTCCCGCCGCCGGAGGATGCGGTCGCGCTGCGCGACATGACCGTGACCTACCTGAAGACCGCCGACAGCCTCTACGAGACGATGCAGAAGGTCGCCGCGTTGCCGGACGGTTTCGCCGACGAACAGTTCGCGCCGCTGGGCGCCGAACTCGAGCGTCTGGGCAAGGCGCTGGACAGCCAGATGACGGCCTTGAACGACGCCCAGATGGCCTACGCCAAGAAGCACAAGATCCAGTTGCAGCAGTCCAGCGGCTGAGCACGGCGCCATGGACGACGAAGGCCGGCTGCCGCGAGGCGCCGGCCTTTTTCATGCGCGATGGCGGACTCGCGGCGCGCCCGCAGGTCGCGCGTCGTCCATGCCGCGATGTGCGCCGCGCGGCGGCAACATCGCCGGGGCATCGCCTGCGGGCCGCCGCTCGCCTACCATGGCGGGACTTTCGTCGCTTCCCGTCCTGTCTCCGCCGGCCCATGACCACTTCCCTGATCGTCGTCGATGATTTCCTCGAACAAGCGGCGCAACTGCGCGAAGCGGCGCTGCGCCTGACCTATCCCGAGCAGCAGGGCGCGTTTCCGGGGCGCAATTCGCTCGAGCGGATCGAACTGGAAGGCGTGGCCGGACACATATCCAACATCGTCGGCGAGCGGCTCAAGCTGATCACGCCGCCGGGCTCGCACGCCAAGTTCCGCATCACCCTGGCCAGCGACGAGGGCAAGGGCAAGGTTCACGTCGACCCGGGGTATTGGTCCGGCGTGCTCTACCTCAGCCGTCCGGAGGATTGCCGCGGCGGCACCGACTTCTTCCGTCACCGCCGCACCAACACCGACCGCCGGGCGATGAACGAGAAAGAGCTCGCGGACATGGGGTATAGCTCGATCGAGGAATCCCACCGCGACATCATCGAGCGCGACGGCCTCGACGACAGTTGCTGGGAAACGACGATGAGCGTGCCGATGCGTTTCAACCGGCTGCTGTTGTTGCGCCCCTGGCTGTGGCATACGGCCGGGCAGGGCTTCGGCGACAGTCTGCACAACGGCCGACTGGTCTATCTGATGTTCTTCGCGGCGGCGTAAGCGCGACGGCATCGCCCACTTTTCACCAGGCGGCGGCGCGATCGCGCTTGCCGCCCCGACACGCCGTCCGCCACCCGTTGGTCCGGACGCGATCTTCCAAGGCAGGAACCTCGCATGCAATCCAGAATCAAGGCAATCACTTCGACCGCCCTCGCGCTGCTCATCGCCACCTCGCCCCTCGCCAGCGCGCAGGGCGGGCAGACGATGGAGAGCGGCCTGATCGACGCCCTGCGCTTCGACGCCAAGCGTCAGGAGCGCGTCGCGCCCTCCGGTCCGGCGCTGCAGGCCTACATCCGCGCGGGCTACCTCGACGCCAAGCCCAACGCGCGTGCCGATTACACCGATTACCGGCTGTTGAAGAAGCCGGCGACCCTGATGGGTCATCCGCTGGTGGTGATCGAAGAGGAGTACATGACCGCCTACATCGGCTGCTGCGTCAGCGAAGGCGTCGGCGTGACGGTGCGGCTGGACGGCAGCGCCGACAAGCTCAAGGCGTTCGCGAAGGACAACGCCTGCGGCTACAGCGAGATCGACGACCCCGGCGCGGAGTTGCGGGGCTTCGACATCGCCAACGACCTGCCCAAGGGCAAGTACGCCAGTCTGAGTTGCCGCGAGCGCGACAGCCAGCGTTGAGGCGTCATGCAGTCAAGGCGGACGCCTGCGCACGCCAGCGAACCATTCTCCCTCTCCCGCTTGCGGGAGAGGGCCGGGGTGAGGGAATAAACTCGCACCGCGCCATGGCCCAGTCGCGGTCCCATCGCCGACTGCCGTTGAAAATCTTCGCACCGATCTAGAGCCCGGCCCGAACGTCTTCACAGCCCGAGCCGCAGGCGGCGCATGCCTGACTCGGCATGCGCGTCCAACGCCCGCCCGATCGCGCTCAGTCCGCGCCCGACTGGCGTTTCGTCTCCGCCTTCGCCTCGTCGGTCAACGGTCGCACATACTGCTGCAGGCTCACCAGGGTCTTGCCCGGCTCCTCCCACATGATCATGTGCGAGGAATTTTCGAACCACACGCCCTGCTTGAACGGCGCCTGGGTCCGCGCCAGCCAGTCGGCGGTCGGCTGCGAGGGCGTGGTGTAGTCGTGGCGGCCCATGAACATCACCACCGGGATCGGAAAGGCCTTGACCTTGCTGAAATCGACATCGAGAAATTCGGGCAGGATCCTGCCCAGGCTGAATTCGTTGCCCCGGTCGACGCCGGCGCGGTCGCAGTCGTCGTACTCGGGCGACAGCAGCGGCGCGCGGAAGTAATACGGCGATTCGTTGCGGTAGGCGGTCATGCCGCCGTAGTACTGCGCCCACTTGCGCGCGGTGATGATGCGTTCGCGGGTGATCGGCTGATCGCCCGGATACGGCGCGATCGTCTCCATTTCCTTGACCGCCTCGGTGTTGCCGCGCGCCTTGGCCTGTTGCAGGCCGAATTCGAAGCTGATGCGTTCGTTCTCGCGCACGTTGATGACCTGGCCGATGCCGACGTAGGCGTAGAACAGGTCCGGCCGCTTCAGCGCCGCGCTCATCGCCACCACCGTGCCCCAGCTGTGGCCCATCAGGATGAGCTTGCGCTTGCCGTAGCGCTTGCGCACGTATTCGGCGATTTCGATCGCGTCGTCGGCGTAGCGGTCGATCTTCAGCGTGTCGGCGTAAGCGTTGGGGTCGTGCGAGGCGAAGGTCTTGCCGGCGCCGCGCTGGTCCCAGTTGACCACGGTGAAGTATTCCTCGAGCGGGCGCTGGTACTGCCACATCGCCGGGATCAGCGGCGCCGCCGGGCCGCCGTGGGCGAACAGCACGATCGGATTGGCCTTGTCCTGGCCGCGGACGCTGATCCACTGGTCGACGCCGCCGATGCGGGTGGCGTAGGACTCCTGGATGCCGTTCGGCGCGACGATGCGGTTCAAGTCTTCGATGATCGCGCGGGCCTTGGCGTAGCCGGAGGTGTCCTTGCATTCGGCGGCCTGGGCCGCGGGCGCGAGGCAGAACAGCAGGGCGATCAGCAGATGCATCGTCTTCATGGGGGACTCCGTGCGCGGGTTCGGGGCGGGGCGGTGGGGCAGGTGGATCATCGCGATGGCGGCGGCGATCCGAGTATTGGCTTGCGTTGATGAAGGTGATGCGTCCACGCGCGCGGTAGTTGCACGCAGGCGGGCGTTACTTTCGACATTGGCGCGGCCCGGGGCCATGCAGGTGGATCATGGTTTGAGATCGCTGACGAGTGTGTGCATCACAAGCAAAAAGGCGGCCGAAGCCGCCTGATACAGATTAGGTAAAAAACCGGCCGCGGCCCCCTGACACATGTCATGCGGGAGAAGGCGGCCGGGGCCGCCGGATACCGGCGATAGAAGAATGCGACCGCGCCCGACGGATACTTTCAGCAAAGCAAAAGGCGGCCGAAGCCGCCTTTGCATCGATGCCCGCGTCGAAATACGCGCGACGCGTGCGCCGGCTCAGGGCAACTTGGTGCCCTGATCGGCGATCGCCAGCCAGCGCAGGCCGTTATGGCTGTAGGTCACCCCGGTCAAGGCTTTCTGCTTGTAGCCGATGCGCGGAATCTCGTAGGTGGTTTCGTACAGGATGTAGGCCGAGCTGCAGCCGTCGACGACGCGGTAGCGCTCGGTCCAGCTCCACTTGGCTTCGCGGCCGGAGAAGTGGCTGGCCAGCGCGGTCATGATCGCGTCGATGCCGATGCGGGTCGCGCCGCTGTCGAACACGGTGATGGCGCGATCGTCGTGCACGGCGCGGAAGGTTTCGGCGTCGTAGTCGCGGAACGACTCCATGTCGGTGCGCTGGGCGATTTCGAACTGGCGCGCGCAGATCCGGCTGAGGATATTGTCGCCGCTCAGGCTCTGCGGCGCGGCGTTGCCCGGACCGGCGGCGAATGCGCCGCCGCTGATGCACACGGCCAGCGCGGACAGGGCGAACGGGAGCAGGGTGCGGGTGATGCGGTGGGTCATGGCCATTCCTTTGTGTGCTTGCTGAGGGTGGACGCACGGTAACCAAGGCGATCGGCCGGCGATGTGCCGACATCGCGAAGCCGCCTGCTCGACGCCGACAATTGACCCTGCTCGCGATCGCGGACGATTCGAAGCGCAATCCAGGCCAATCGCGGGCGCTTCGGCGCGATGACCTCATCGATGCGAGCTCGCTGCGATGGCGGCGCGGAACGACGATCGCGACCGAGGCCGCAATGGATTGCGATTCGGGTCACAGCTTCGCCGCTATCACCCGCGAGGGATGACAGCGACCACTATCGGCCGCCGCCACGGCATGGGATATCGCGCAGGCCCGACCCGCGCGGGCGCGCGTAGCGCGATCCAGGCGCCCGCGCGTCGTCGCGCCGCGGCCTTCCATCTTCGCAACGCTCGTCACCATGGGGACTCACGCAGTGGCCACCGAACGACCCGAACGCTTCTTCCACACCCGCCTTGCCCGGCTGAGCCTGCCGGCGTTGCTGCTGGGCTCGCTGATCGCCATGCCCGCCGCCGCGCAACGCGTGGGCGGCGAGGGCCAGGCCCATCTGGGCGCGCTGTGGCCGGCCGAACCGCCGGCGCGGATCTGCGGCAACACCGCCTTGCTCAGCAATCCCGACCCCATGCCCGCCAACGCGGTGCGGGTGCCGGCCGGCGATAACAGCAACATCGACTTCCGCCGCGCCAACACCACGTTCTGGTTCGAACCGGGCGTGCATACCTTCAGCGACGATATCTACGGCCAGATCATCGCCCAGGACAACAACGTCTACCTCGGCGCGCCCGGCGCGATCCTCGACGGCCAGAACAAGAACCTGTACGCCTTCACCAACGCCGCCCGCAACGTCACCATCCGTTACCTGACCATCCGCAATTTCGGCCGCGGCCGCGACAATTTCGACCAGGCGGTGGTCAACCACGACGCCGGCGACCACTGGACCGTCGAATACAACACCATCATCGACAACGACGGCGCCGGCGTATTCCTCGGCAGCCACAACACGGTCCGCTTCAACTGCCTCAAGGACAACGGCCAGTACGGTTTCAGCATGTACAAGCCGCCGGTGCCGAGCACCGCGCCTCAGCCCGGCGAGCAGGTGCCGGGCCGTTCGGCGATCGTCGATATCGAGCTGAGCCACAACGAAATCACCGGCAACAACACCGACGACTGGGAAACCTCGACCCAGTGCGGCTGCACCGGCGGCGGCAAGTTCTGGGACGTGGGCGGGGCCAGGGTGGTGAGCAACTACGTCCACGGCAACCACGGCACCGGCCTGTGGGCCGACACCAACAACATCGATTTCCTGTTCGAAGGCAATTACATCAAGGACAACGACGGCGTGGGGCTGTGGTACGAGATCAGCTACAACGCCACCATCCGCAGCAATACCTTCATCAACAACGCCTGGGCCTCGGGCAACCGCGACACCGGTTCGCCGGCGCCGGCGATCTATCTGTCCGAATCCGGCGGCGACAGCCGGCTGGCGAGCGCGGTGTCGGGTTCGACCCAGCTGCGCGTGCAGGACAATTATTTCGAGAACAATTTCTCCGGCATCACCATCTACGAGAACGCCAACCGCTTCTGCAATTCCAACGGCAACACCAGTTCGACCTATTGCACGCCGTTCGTGCACCCGTCGGTGATTACCCGTCCGGATCCCGCGCATCCCAGCGTCTATCCCGACCCGGTCAGCAACCTGCACCCGTGCTACACCGACATCGGCGGCGACGCGACCTTGAAGGCCAATTGCCGCTGGCGCGCGCAGAACATCGAAGTCAGCAACAACGAGTTCTACTTCGATCCCGCGGTGGTGCCGTGCGGAAGCTCGGGTTATTGCGGCGCGCAGGCGCTGTACGCGACCGGCACCGACAACATCGCCTGGTCGCCGTATACCGTGCAGCAGGTGCAGCAGGACGTGATGTTCAACAACAACAACCGCTTCAGCAACAATCACTACTACGGCCCGTGGCGCTTCGCCAAGCGCTATGGCGAGGCGATCAGCTTTCCGGTCTGGCGGGCCGCGCCGTATCTGCAGGATGCCGGCAGCACCACCGACGGCGCGCTGTTCAACGTGATCGATACGCCGACCGCGACGCTGGAAGCCTCGGCGGGCCTGTGGTCGGATTGGTACGGCGCGCAACTCGCCCGCGTCGGCGTCGCCCACGGCGGCGCCTATGGCTTGCAGGTGACCGTCGACGACAGCTACTGGGGCGTGCAGGTCGCCAATCATCCCGGCTATCGCTCCGACGGCGGCAGCAAGCGCCTGAGCTTCTGGGTCAAGCACGCCAGCGGCACGCCGTTGCCGACCGGCAATGCGCGGGTGCAGTTGCGCTGGGCGAAGGAAGACGGCAGCGCCGCGACCGGCGACCCGGACACCTCGGTCAGCAACGTCTATCTGCCGGCCCTGAGCGGCGACTGGCAGCAGGTGGTGAGCGACGTGGTGCCGCCGCCGGCGACCGCGAGCGTATGGATCGTGGTGGTGGGTTCGGGTTCGGCCGGGATCGGCGCCTCGTTCTATCTCGACGATCTGGTGCTGCAGGACACGCCGCTTTAACGGCCCGGATTGGGGATTCGGGATTCGAAGTCAGGGCCCGGTTCTTGATTGGTTGCAAAGCAAGCCGCTGCGCCGGTATGAGCCGGCGCGATGGCGAGCAAGGGCAGGCTGGCGGCGTGCACCGCCATGCCTGCCTTTTCGTTGTGCGTGTCTTGGCCTGAGGTCCAACGGTTTCGCGTTGTAAGGGAGGCGGCGCGCCGCGGCCCGGCGGCATGCTCGATGCCGCGATGCGGCGACACCGCGGAGCGTATGCCGTCGCGCGTATCGCCGATGCGTCGCACGCATGGTCATGCATTCGTCTTCCCTTCGACGAGGAAAACTTCATGAGCCCCAACACCGTCAGCAACGCCCAGCCCGAACTCGATCCTGCCTTGACCATCGCCCTGGCGATCGCCTCCAAGGCCGCCTACGACTACTACCAGGGCCTGCCGTTCACTTCGCCCGACGGTTACCAGCAGGTCGGCGCGTGGACCGGTTGGGATTCGATTCTGTTCAGCGGTTCGGAAGAGAAGTACGGCCTGGTGTTCCAGGCGATCGACGATCCGGGCACCTACATCTTCGCGTTCCGCGGCACCGACTCGGACATGGACGCCTACGAGGACGTGCATTTCATTCCGACCGATTTCGTTCCAACCCAGGGCAGCATCAGCCCCACGCCGCGGGTGTCGTCGGGGTTCTACGGCATCTACGACGGCGTCGGCGGAAGCATGAGCCAATCGATGCGCCAGCAGTTGTTCGCCTTGCTCGAGCAGTACGCGCCCAATTACGTGTACGTCACCGGCCACAGCCTGGGCGCGGCGCTGAGCCAGCTGTTCTCGCTCGACCTGGCGATCAGCCAGCCGCTGCCCTCGCTCAATCTCAATTTCTCCAGCCCGATGGTCGGCACCGAGGATTGGCAGACCGCGTACGAGCAGACCATCGCCGACAGCGCCAGCCTGCGCGTCTACAACTATTGGGACTACGTGCCGTCGCTGCCGCCGTCGCAGTTCGACTACCGCGCGGTCGGCATCGGGTTCCGCACTGCGTTCTATGTCGCCGGCGAGTGGTTCCCGCATCTGTTGTCGCGCCACTCCCTGGTCAATCTGACCACGGTGCTGAGCAATGCCTTGCCCAACAACCCGCAGCAGTGGGCCGGGCAGTTTCCCGATTACGTCGATGCCTCGCTGACCATGATCAGCACCTTCCCGCCGGCCTCGGCGGACGTGCAATGGGCCGATCAGATGCAGCAGCACATGGCCCTGGAGACATCGCTGAAGGCCGCGTCGTGATGCGATAGCGCGGCCGCGTTGTCGAGGTTGTGACCACGCCGCGCGGCGCGAGCTGCGCGGCGTTTGCTTGTGTAGCGAACAGCGCTTCGTGCGCATCACCGACCTCGGCTCTGATCGTCGAACACGTTCGCGCATGGCTCGCTCGTACGCACTCATCGTTGCCGCAGGGCAGGGGCTGGATAACGACGCCATGAGCGCCCCGGTTGACGCGGGTCTTTTCACGTAATAATGTAAGTTACATGAAAACACCCGAACGCCTGTCCGTCGCCCTGCACGTGCTGCTGCACATGGCCGAGCGGCCCGAACAGCCGATGACCTCGGAAGAAATGGCCGCGTGTGTCGGCACCAACCCGGTGGTGATCCGCCGCAGCTTCGCCGGTTTGCGCGAGGCCGGCGTGGTCAGTTCGGTGAAAGGGCACGGCGGTGGCTGGCGGCTGGCGCGGGCGCCCGATCAGGTCAGTTTGGCGGAGATCCAGCAGGCGCTCGGCGAGCGCATGGTGCCGCTCGCGGCCAAGCACGATGCGCCGCAGTGCCTGATCGTGCGCGCCGTGGTCGACGTGCTCGACGAGGCGATGCGCGAAGCCGAGCAGGTGCTCGATCGCCGCCTCGCCACGCTCACGCTGGCCGATCTGGCCGCTCATGCCCAACGTCTGCACGGCAGGCGCCATATGAAAATCGGAGGGAGTGGCCATGCGTCATGACGTAGCCGTCGTCGGCGGCAGTTTCGCCGGCCTGAGCGCGGCCCTACAGCTCGCGCGTGCGCGCCGTCGCGTGCTGGTGGTCGATGCCGGTCTGCCGCGCAATCGCTATTCGTCGGCGGCGCACGGCATGCTCGGTCACGACGGCAAATCGCCCGCGCAGATTCTCGACGAAGGGCGCACGCAGTTGCTGGCGTATCCGAGCGTCGAGTTCGTCAACGCCACCGCGACCGCCGCGCGCGAACACGAAGGCGGCTTCGCGCTGATTCTGGACGATGGCAGCGAGCGCAACGCATCGCGCCTGATCCTGGCCACCGGCATCCGCGACGAATTGCCGGCGATCCCGGGGCTGCGCGAACGCTGGGGCGCGACGGTGCTGCATTGCCCGTTCTGCCACGGTTTCGAATACGCCGACCGCGCCCTGGGCGTGCTGGCCAATCATCCCTTGTCGGCGCATCAGGCCGGGATGATTCCCGATTGGGGCCCGACCACCTACTTCACCCAGAACCGGTTCGAGCCCGACGAAGCCGAAGCGGCGCATCTGGCCCGACGCGGAGTGACGATCGAACGCGTGCCGGTGGTCGAACTGCTCGGCTCGGCGCCGCATCTGGACGGCGTGCGGCTCGCCGACGGCCGGGTGATCGAACTGGCGGCCTTGTTCACCGCGCCGACCAGCCGCATGGCCAGCCCGTTGGCCGAGCAACTGGGTTGCGAATTCGAGGACGGGCCGCTGGGCCGTTACGTGCGGGTCGATCCGATGAAGGCGACCAGCGTCAGCGGCGTGTTCGCCGCCGGCGATGCGGCCGCGGCCATGCAGAGCGCGACCCTGGCGCTGGCGGCCGGGGCGATGGCGGGCTTCGGTGCGTATCAATCCTTGTCGAAGACGGCGTGATGCGGTGAATGCTCGGCCTGGGCACTGTCAGCCATCGTGGGGTTGCGCCGAAGCGAACCATCCGGCGATCGGTCCGATTCATGGCGGTGGCTGCGTCACCGCGCCATGACGCCGGCCGTATTTATAGTGATCGCCACTTCAACGGTGCCCTCGCCATGAACCGCTATCGCCTGACCAACCGCCTTGGCCTGCCGCTCGCGCTGATCGCCCTGACGCTGGGGCTGGCCGCATGCAATGCATCCAAGCAGGCGTCGCCGACCGCGCCCTCATCGACTCAGCCAGCGCCCGCCGCCGAGGCCAAACCGGTCGAACCCCGCGTCGGCATGGCCAACCCGGCCTCGGTGCATTGCACCACGCTCGGCGGCAAACTCGAGATCCGCACCGGCAAGGACGGCGGCCAGTACGGTCTATGCAACCTGCCCGATGGACGCGTATGCGAGGAGTGGGCGTTGTTCCGCGATGGGAAGTGCGAAAAGCCGGCGGAGTAATGCGCACGGCTCGGCGTCACCCGCGGCGCTGAAGGTTCAGGCCAGCGCCGCCTGCAACTGAGCGATCTCGTCGCGCAAGGCCTGATTCTCGGCGGTCAATTCGGCGACGCGCTGGCGCAGTGCGTGCAGTTCGTTGTCGGCGGCGTCGTCGCGCGGCTGCGGCGCGGGTTCCTTGGGCTCGCGCGGTTTGCGCTTGGACTCGCGCGCGCGCTTGGCCGCTTCCTTGAGCTCGCTGCCGCCGGCCATCGCCGCGGCGCGTTGTTCCTCCGCCGGCAAGGTGGCGACCGCGGCGGCGGCGTTGATCGAGATCGCGCCGGATTTGACCGCCGCCACGACTTCGGGCGTGGCCTGTTTCTGGATCTTCTCGATCAGACCGACCTGGTTGCTGCTCAGCCGCGCGGCCTTGGCCAGGGCTTCGCGGCTGTCGAATGCGCTTGCATCGGTCGACCACGGCGGGCTGTCGTCGTGCTCTTCGACGGCCGCCGGCGTTTGGCTTTCTTGTGCGGGCTGCGCCTCGGCCTCGGCGCGGCGCCGTTCGGCCAGGATCTCGCGCTTGCGCAGCGCCAGGATGCCGCGCTGGAAATCCGAGACGCTGCGCCGGCCCAGGTGCTGGTCGATCATCCACAGATGCACGTCTTCGATCGAACGAAAGCGGGTGTTCTGCACGGTCTGGAACGGCAGGCCGTGCTTGCGGCAGATGCCGTAGCGGTTGTGGCCGTCGACCAGCATCTCGCCCCACAGCACCAGGGCGTCGCGGCAGCCTTCGGCGAGGATGCTCTGCTCCAGCGATTGGTACTCGTCGGCGGTCAACGGGTCGATATAGGCCTTGAGCGATTCGTTGATGACGATGTCCATGAAACCGGCCGCGTTGCTGCAATGGGGGCGGCATTGTAGGCAGATGCGCGCGCCGCGTCAGGCGTTGACAAGCGCGGTTTTCAGGCACGCGGCATCGCACGGGCGCGGTGAGCGGCGCCTGGGTTGGGCTTTGCCGAATCGGTCGTCGTGGCGGGCGCTGGGTTCAGCGCGGCGAAGGATCGGGCGCTTCGATCAAGGTGTCGGTCGCCAGCCAGTTCAATTCCCAGGTCTTGCCGGCGTCGGCGGAAAACGCCTGCTCGAACCGGCACGATTCGCGGCGGTCGCACTCGATCACGAAGCGGACCTTGATCGGACGTCCGTCCAGGGTGTCGTCGCCGTGGAACTCGCCGCGGCCGTGCCTGAAGTCGCCGAGCATCGGCGCGGTCAACGCGCCGGCGGCGATATTGGCGTAATGGATGCTCCACTGCCGCGACTGCGCGTCGTACAGGCGCAGCGACACGCCCTGGATGCGCCCCGACGGTCCGGCGATATCCAGTTCGGCGATATTGGCGCGGCCGTCGAGCAGCTTGCGCACCACCGTCGTTCCGCTCAGTTCGACCCATTCGTGCGAACCGCTCAGCGGGCGCTTCAGGCGTTTGATCACGCTGTTCCAGCGGCCGATCTCGAAGTCGAAGCCGCCCGGGCCGTCGGGCAAGCTCGGTTTGCGTTCGCCGGCGGCGGCCGGTTCGGACGGGCGCTGCGCGCTCGCGGGGAGAACGGCCAACGCGGCGATCAAGCCGCACAGCGTGGCTGCGACGCGAAACAGTCTGGCGATCCGGGCGGTCATGGTCATGGCGGACCTCGATGGCTCGATTGAGCGGTATCGCGGCAATCTGCGCGCTGCGCTGCGCGCGGGACAGGGCCAGTCTGAGCGCGCGGGCCAGGCCACTTGTGCTCGAAGCAGGGCGCTCGCCCCGGTCTCGGGGTTTCGAGCGAGCTCGCGGTGATGCAAGCTTGGCCATGGGCAGGGGAGAATGCGATGCGATGGAATCGTCCGACCGCGGTGTGGCTGGTGCTGGCGGCCTGTGTCGCCTGCGGCAAGGCCCCTGAGCCCACGAGCGCATCGCCGACGCCCGCGCCCAAAGCCGCCGCGCGAGCGATCGTGCCGGCTCACGCCAAGCCGTTCGAAACCGAGCACTACACGATTTCCAGCACCACGACCGACACGGCCACGCAGGCGGTCGCCGCCGCGGTGGAAAGCCTGTACGGCGCGTATCACGCCTTCTTCGAGTTGCCCGCCGACGCCGGCCGCGCGCGCAAACTCAAGCTGATCCTGTATCGCGACCGCCAGGAATTTTCCGCCTACAACACCAGCATGCCCTGGGCCGAGGCCTATTACCGCACGCCGTACTGCCATGCCTACTACACCCATGGCGTCGCGAACCCGTACCACTGGATGCTGCACGAGGCGACCCATCAGTTGAACGCGGAGGTCGCCGGGATCGCCAAGGCCAAATGGATGAACGAAGGTCTGGCGAGCTATTTCGGCGCCAGCCGCCTGCGCGACGGCGTGCTCGCGCCCGGCAGCATCGATGCGGACGCCTATCCGATCTGGTGGGTGGCCGACATGCCGCTCAGCGGCGCGCTGCAGCGCGATCTCGAACAAGGCGCGCTGATCGGGCTGCGCGATCTGATCGCCAATACCGGTCCGCCGATTTCCGGCCGCCACTTGAACGTGTACTACATCGAGTACTGGAGCCTGTCGCACTTCCTGTTCCATTACGAACGCGGCAAATATGCGCGCGGCTATCGGCAGCTATTGCGCGGCGACGGCTCGGTCGCCGCCTTCGAAGCGGCGATCGGCCCGCTCGATCGCGTACAGGCCGAGTGGTACGGCTATCTGCTGGAGAAAAAAGCCGAGCTCGGCGGCGAGCCGGAGGTCGGATGGCGGGTGCCGGTGGCCGACGCGGCGAAGGCTGCCGATCGCCGCGACTGAAGTGTCGTCGCCTGCGTCGATCGCGGCGATAATGCGGGTTCGGATTCGATACGCGCGATGATGCGCGACGCGGTGCTGCGAAGCTGGCATTGCGTTGTCGGGTTGCACGCGCCTCATCGATGCGGTCCGTCGCGGTCTCTTGATTCGCACCGCGACGGCGCGGCCGCGCGGCTGCATTCACTTTTTGTTTGGCACTGGAGCGGCAATGGCGCATACACGGATCAACCTCGGAGCACTCAAGGCATTCGAGGCCGCGGCGCGGGCCTTGAGCCTTACCCGCGCCGCCGACGAACTCAACGTGACCCAGGCGGCGGTCAGCCATCAGGTGCGCCTGCTCGAAAATCAGCTCGGGGTCGAACTGTTCCGGCGTCTGCCGCGCGGCCTGGCCCTGACCGACGAGGGCCTGAGCCTGCTGCCGGCGATCCAGGAAGCGTTCGGGCGCATCGACACCGCGCTGGATCGGGTCGGCGACGGCCTTGCGCGCGAAGTGGTGCATGTCGGCGCGGTCGGCACCTTCGCCAGCGGCTGGCTGCTGCCGCGGCTGGCCGAGTTCGCGCATCTGCATCCGCAGGTCGACGTGCGTTTGAGCACCCACAACAACCGCGTCGATCCCGCCGCCGAGGGCCTGGATTTCGCGATCCGCTACGGACGCGGCACCTGGCCCGGGATGCAGGCCGATTTCCTGATGCCCGCGCCGCTCTCGCCCTTGTGCACGCCGAAACTGGCCGCGCAGTTGCGCGACCCCGCCGACCTGTCGCGGTTCCCGCTGCTGCGTTCGTACTTCGTCGACGACTGGCGTTTGTGGTTCGAAGCCGCGGACGCGGTGCCCGACGGGCCGATCAACGGCCCGATCTTCGATTCGTCGCTGACCATGGTGCAGTGCGCGCTGCAGGGCCTGGGCATCGCGCTCGCGCCGCCGGCGATGTTCGAACGCGAGCTCGCCGAAGGGCGGCTGGTGCAGCCGTTCGCGGTGGAACTCGATGCGGGCGGCTATTGGCTGACGCGGTTGGTCTTGAAGCCGGTCGGCGACGGCGCGAACGCGTTCGCGGCCTGGATCGCGCGCGCGGCGGCTTAAGCTTCGGCGCGCGACGAGGTGCCGGCGGCCGCGCATGACGCAGGCCGCCGACACGCATGCGACTTACTCCGGCGCGCGCGAATACACGCGCAGACGGTGGCCGTCGGGATCGAGCGCGACGAAGCTGCGGCCGAAATCCAGATCGGTCGGCGCCTGCGCGATCGGCAGCCCGCGCGCGGCCCAGTCGACATGGATCGCATCGACCCGCGCGTAGTCGCCGACCTGGAACGCGAGCTCGGCGCCGCCGAACGCCGGCGGCGCGGCGGGTTCGACCGTGTGCTTGGACCACAGGCCGAGCTTCATGCCCGAAGCGAGTACGAACAAGGCGAACGTGGGCGAGCGTTCGACCGGGGTTTTCTCGAGCAGGCCGGCATAGAAGTCGGCACTGGCCTCGGGACGGTCGACGTAGAGCAGGACGAAGTTGGGATCGGTCATGGCGAAGCTCCGGCGTGATGGAAGGCGCGGGCAGGGGAGATGCCCGGTGCCTGATCACGTTAGGCGGCGCCGCTGACAGGGTTTGTCAGTAGAGATGCGACGGCGCGACGAGCGAATGCGCAGATGCTTGCGTTGATACAGAAACTGCAGACGCGCACTGACGCCGCAGCGCAATCAATCGGCCGCTTCGTCGCTTTCTCCCAACACCCGCCGCAACAACCACAGCATCGACTCCCGCATCGCCCGCGGTTCCGCGCCCGCGTCGATTTCCAACGCGGCGCGGTCGAACGCGGCCGACAGCAGCCTGGCCAGGGCGTCGATCTGGGCGGGGTCGCGATCCAGCGCGGCGGCCAAGCCTTCGCGCAAGGTGTCGGCGGCGTTGTCGTCGTCGATCGCGGTGGCTTCGCTCAGGCCGAGCACGGCCGGGCCGTCGATCAGCATCAGTCGGGTGCGGCCGGGGACGGTCATCGCCTGCAGGTAGGCCTGGGCGCCGTCGATCAGCGCCTGGCGCGGGCTCAGGCCATCGACGCTGGCGGCGAGGATGTCGGCCTTGACCGCCTGCGCCTCGCGCAGCAGCAGGTGCCGGAACAGGTCGCGCTTGTCGACGAAATGGTGATACAGCGCGCCGCGGGTGGTGCCGGCGGCGGCCGAAACCTCGGGCGTGGAGGTGTCGGCGTAGCCCTTTTCCACGAACAAGGCACGGGCGGCCTCGAGCAAGGCGTGGCGGGTGGCCTGGGTGCGTTCGAGGTTGGTTCGGGGTGGGTTGGTACGGTTCGGGCCTGGCATACATTCAGCCTGTATGTTAATTTCTATCTACATACAGACTGTATGTCACTCAATCGAGGCTCACAATCATGCAAGTGACCAGCTATTACCCGGTGATCATGACCCACGATGTCGCCGGCACCGCCGCGTTCTACCAGGCTCACTTCGGTTTCGTCGCGCTGTTCACCGCCGACTGGTACGTGCATCTGCAGTCGGCCGCCGACCCCTCGATCAATCTGGCCGTGCTCGACGGCGCCCACCACACCATTCCCGAGGCGGCGCGCGGACGGGTCAGCGGTTTGCTTTTGAACTTCGAAGTGCAGGACGTGGATGCGGTGCATGAGCGGCTTCGCTCCGCCGACCTGCCGATCCTGTTGAGTCTGCGCGACGAAGCCTTCGGCCAGCGCCACTTCATCACCGCCGATCCCAATGGCGTGCTGATCGACATCATCACGCCGATCGCGCCGAGCGGGGAGTTCGTCGAGCAGTATGAGGCGAGTGCGTTGCCGGTTTGACGGGTTGGGCGAAAGCCAATGCGTGGCCAAGTCGCCAGGCGTCGCGAGTCGATCGCCTCGGTCGCAATCAGCCAGCGCGGCGGAGTCGCGAATAAATCAATGCCGTCGCGCCCAGGGCCACGCATACGCCGGCCATCGGCAGTATCAGGTCGAACCATGGCCCTTGCACACGCAGATAGGAGTTGCTGGAAAGGCGTATTTCGCCTTGGCTGTAGTCGAAACAGGCGTACGCGATCGACAGCAGCGCTGCGCAGCACAGCAGTACGCCGCCGATCCATGACAGCGCAAGACGGGTTCGGTCGGGATGTTGCTGCGGCATCAGGGTGCTGGCGGTTTGCGGGGAGAAGTTCATGCTAACGCAGGCTGTAGTTGCCCTTGCTGCTTGAACGGCCTCATCTGTTGGTGCTTTCCGGTCGGCCGAAGGCGCTTTACGACTGAGCGGTTATGTCGTGTCTGTGCCCGACAAATCCTAAAAGTCGCCGTGCTTTTCCCCCCTTTGAAAAAGGGGGGCAGGGGGGATTTGCTTTTGCAGTTGCTCTGCGCTGCTGCTCAAAGGCAACAGCCAAAGCAAATCCCCCCTAACCCCCCTTTTTCAAAGGGGGGAACCCCGGCGCGGCAAACGTGTGCCTGCGCCTACTTCCCCGACGGCGGATACTTCTCGCCGTACTTCAACTCCACCGGCACGAAGGTGGTCAGGTTGATCGGGCAGTTGTAGTACTGCGAATGCGCGCACAGGAAGCTGTACATCGTGTTCAAGTTGAACGTCATCGACGACGGCGCGGCGCCGGCCGGGAAGTGGGTCTCGAGCGAGCGGCCGCCGCCGTAGCTGGTCTTCTTCGAGGTCTTGTCGGTGAAGAACAGCAGCACGTGGTCGATCCGCTTCCAGTCCTTTTGCTTGTTGAACGCGCGCAGGGTGTAGGTCTTGCCCTGGATCGGCAGGGCGACGTCGCCGACCCAGTACATCACCCCGGTGTGATTGCGCGAATCCAGATGGCTCACCGCGACCGGCACGTCCTTGCGGGTGAAGCGGCCGGTGACCACGCCCTTGGGATCGTAGGGAAAGAACGACAAGCCCTTGAAGCGCTGCGCGGTCAGCGCCGGGTTGTACAGCCAGGCCTTGAGCGAATCCTCGTAGGGCGTGATCCGCACCGTCAGCCCGTTCGGCAGCGTCTGTTGATGGTCCTTGGCCTGCATCAGGTCGATCGCGGCGACGCCTTTGCCTTCGAGCATGGCCTTGCCGTCGCGATAGCTCAGCGTGACCGCGCCGGCATCGCCGCGCTGTCTGGCCCAGCGCAGGTCGGCCGCACGCGCCGCCGCCGGCAGATGCGCCGCTTCGCCCGGCGCGATCACGGCGACGTCCTGGATCGCGTACATGCCGGTCGGCCCGGCCGCCTGTTCGGTCAGGCCGGCGCGGAAGTCGTCCCAGTCCTTGCGCGGATCGGCGCGCACCTCCGCGTGGAATGCCGCCCAGGGCAGGCACAGCAGCAGGCTACACAGCAGTCGGCGCATGGCGGGGTCCGTTGAACGAAGTGTGCTGGAGGCTACTGTGACAGCGCGCGCTGCGTCTTGCTTCGGCCGGAAGTCCCGTTTTTGCGTGGGTCGCGGCAACAGGTGGCATCTGTCATGGAGGGCGGGTGACTTGATCCGCGATGCGGTCTGTCGGTGGTTTCAGACAGGTGTTGTAGGCAACGCCGCGGCCGCGACATCCGCGCCGGATTTCACCCGGCTTGGGTGGCCCGATCCGCCCAGGCCCGCGCGATCGCCTCGATCCCGGCCTGCATGCGCAGCCGCGCGGCCGGATTGGCCGAATGCACGGCGATTTGCGGCGGACGGAAGCCGCGCGCGATCACCGCTTCCTCGATCCACACGATCACGTCGTAACCGGTGCCGCGCGCGTCGTCGCCGAGGTCGTGATCCAGGCTGATCCGGGTGACTTCGCCGGCCTGCAACAAGGCGATGGCCTCGTCAGGCCAATAGACCCGGACCCAACCCTCGGGCGTGGCGCGTTCGTCGTTGAGATAGACCTGCATCGATAGTGCCTCCTTGGCGCAGGCCGCATCGTCGCATGCGCCGATCGCCTCGCGCACGCCGCGCGATCTCGCTTGCAACCGCTCGCGCGCCGGGCGTATCCCTGCTTCGCAACAGGCCTGCGCCGATGGCATGCGCCAGCGCAGCGTCCGACGTCGGCGAACTTCAGGGAGACACAGGCATGCGCTGTTTGCGGATCAAGACGATCACGGCCGTCGCCCTGGCGGCGATGCTCGCCGCTAACGCCGCGTTTGCGCAGGCCGCTTCGAAGCAGACGACTTTGAAGCCGACTTCGGCCCAGCCCGCGCAGCTGCTCGCCTTCGTCGACGATTACGCGCGCCAGCACGATTTCAGCGGTTCGGTGCTCATCGTCCAGCACGGCAAGCCACGGCTCGCGCGCCAGTACGGCCTGGCCAACCGCGCGTTCGCGATACACAACGACGCATCGACCAAGTACAAGATCGCCTCGATCACCAAGGCTTTCACCGCGGTGCTGATCCTGCAACTGCACGAACAAGGCCGGCTGGACCTGGACGCGCCGATGCGCCGCTATCTGCCCGATTACCGCGGCAGCGGCGGCGACCGGGTCAGCGTGCGGCAGTTGCTCAACCACACCTCGGGGCTGGTCAATTTCGATCAGGTCACCGATGCCGCGCAGGCCATCGGCAGCGGCCTGCCGAATTACCAACTGCCGCATACCGCGCGGCAGTTGCTCGACGATTACTGCAGCGGCGATCTGGTGCATGCGCCCGGCAGCAAGTTCGATTACAACAACTGCGATTACATCGCGCTGGGTCAGATCGTCGAGCGGATCTACGGCCAAAGCTACGAACAGGTGCTGCGCGAGCGCATCGTCGGTCCGCTGGGGTTGAAGGACACCGGCATGCTGCACCAGCGCGACATCGTCGCCGGCCTGGCCGACAGCTATTTCCGTCGCGACGACAGCAAGGCGCTGACGCCGGACCTGCCGGCGTACCCGGAAAACTGGTACGCGGCCGGCGCGATGTATTCCACCCCGGCCGATCTGGCGAAGTTCGCGGACGCGTGGTTCGGCGGCCGTTTGATCGGCGACAAGGCGCTGGCGGCGATGATCGCGCCGGGCCTGGACGACTACGGTTTCGGCGTGTGGTCGTACCCGGTGCGCATCGACGGCCGAACCTACCACGCGGTCAAACGGCCCGGCCGGATCATGGGCGCGCAGGCGCAGCTGTATCGCATCGTCGAAGCCGAGTTGACGGTGGTCGTGCTGGCCAATACCGACGCCACCGATCTGGACGAGTTCGTCGCCCGGATCGGAAAGCAGGCGCTCAGCAAACCAGCGGCCGAGGGTCGGGCCAGCGACAAGCTCGCCAGCGACAAGCCGGCGACCGACTGAGCGCCGCCGCGCGGCCGGCGCGACGCGTCCGGCCACGCAGAGTGAGCGCTGGCGCACGGTTCGCGATATTGGAGGCCGCGGCCGTGTCCTCCCATCGCCGCCCGCGTGCGTTGACCGGATGCGACGCCGTCCCGCGTCGCGCCCGGCCCACGCCGTCCCCACGCAGCGAGCTCCGCCATGCCCTTGTTGTCTCCCGCCGAACTGGCCTGGTACGTCACCGGCCGCTTCTACCGTCGCCCCGATCAGTGGCTGGCCGATTACGGCTACTTCCTGCATCTGTCGGGCATCGACGCCCACCTGTTCGCAGGCGCGATCGGCGAAACCACCGCGCATTTCACCTTCGCCGCGAAGCCGTTCCTCGCCGGCGGCGTCAGCAACGGCGCGCTGGAACTGGGCCTGGACCCGGCCGGCGAGTTTTCGGTGTACCTGCAACGCGAGCCGGTAGGCAATTTCGACTGGCCCGAATCGTTCGCCCAAGGCGAACGCATCGCGACCTTCCGCCGCACCGGCCTGGTGGTCGGCACCACGCTCAGCGCGCAGGTCGGCTCTAGTGCGGTGCCGGTGCTCGCCGACAACGTGTTCAGTGCCTTGTTGATCGACAGCCGGCCGTTCGAATTCGGCGGCCGCCGCTACGATCTGGCGCAGTTGCTCGGCCGCGGCGTCACCCAGTTCGGCACCGCTTCCACGGTGCCCGTCGCATTTCGCGCGATCGCGCCGCATCCGCCCACGTACGACCTCGTATTGCCCTTTACCGGGTCGGCGATCGCGCTCGGCGCCGGCGTATGACGTCGGGCACACAAAGCGTGAGGTTGGGTGATATGCAACTATCAGTTGCTCTTGATCGCAACCGAAAAGGCCGTTAGACATGATCCCGGTCGAACAACGCGGAAGGCTCGGTCACGCGCGCGGCGCGCCGACGTTTTCCCGCATGGAATCTGACGAAGCCGGTAGCGGAGGTGGGTCATGATGCGGCAGACAATCACGGTCGGCGATACGACCAGCGGCGGCGGCATGGTGTTGGGCGGGCCGCGCCCGGATGCGGCGCCCGGCGCCGGCATCGATGCGCGTTGCGCGCGCCTGGGCGACGCGGTGCAGTGCGGCGTGCACGGGGCGACCACGATCGTGACCGGCGATCCGGCGCATCTGCTCGACGGCAAGGCGGCGGCGCGGCACGGCGATTTCTGCGCCTGCGGCTGCATCCTGATTTCGTTGAGCCAGATCCGCGGCATCGTCGAGCACGGGCGCGGCTACGAGCCGGCGCGGGTCGCGGTGCGCAAGTGAGTCGCGCGGCGGTCGCGCGGCGGCGTCTTCGCCGGATGAGCGCGGCGGGCTAGACTCCGCGCGGGCCGCCGTGGCCCGCGATGGTTGCGCCGTGCATGGATCTGGCCCTGTTCGATTTCGACGGCACCATCACCGACCGCGAAACTTTTCCCGGGTTCGTGCGCGCCAGCGTCGATCGCCGCCGGCTGCGTTGGGGCGGCGTGCTGCTGGCGCCGTACGTGATCGGTTACAAGCTCGGCTGGGTGTCGGGCGCAGCGGTGCGCCGTCGCATCGTCGCGTTCGGCTATCGCGGCCGCCGCGAAAGCGAGGTGCGCGCGGCCGCCGAAGCCTATCTGCGCGAAGTGGTCGCGCGGCAGATCCGTCCCGAAGCGCTCGAGCGCATCGCCTGGCATCGCGAACGCGGCGACCGGGTGGTGGTGGTCACCGCCAATCTGGAACTGTTCGTGTCGGCCTGGTGCGAACAGCAGGGGCTGGAATACATCTGCTCGCATCTGGAGGCGCGCAACGGCGTGCTGACCGGACGTTACCTCGGCCGCGATTGCTGCGGCCCGGAAAAATCGCGGCGGGTGCGCGAGCGGATTGCCTTGCAGGATTATGCGAGCGTGCACGCGTACGGCGACACGGTCGAGGATCGCGAGTTGCTGGCGTTGGCGGATCGCAGGTTTTACCGCTGGCGGGAAGTGTTGTCGTAGTCGGGGTGGCGCGGTCGCGGCTTGCGCCGCTCCTACACGGGGCTATCGACGCCACGTATCCGACTGTAGGAGCGGCGCAAGCCGCGACCGCGACACCCTGTCTACGACGCAACCTTCGCGACACCCTCGGATTCGCAATCGCGACGTCTGGCCCGAATCAACCGCTCGCAAGCCACATCCATGCAACGCCTTCGCCATAACCCGCCGGTCGCGACAAACGACGGCGCGGGAGCCGCGCGATCCGGCTGGCTCCCGCGCGCGAGGTCCCACCACGCGGCGGGATGAAGCAGGGCGTCGACGGCCATGGCAACTGCGATCGGATAGGGGGCAGACCACGGCCGCGACGCCCTGCATTGGGGAGAACGCCGCGAAGCCGGCGCTGTGAATCGCGCGCTGCAACTTCGACCGCGACACACAGCGCCGGCGATACCCTCGACGTTCGCGCCCTCAAGGCGTGTTCTGCATCCGATAACGATTGGACGAACCGTCCGAACGCAGGATTTCCAGCGCCGCGACGCGGCCGTCGGATGCGCGTTCGAACTTGACCCGCACACTCGGATCGGCGGCCACGTAGAACAGATCGCGCTGCAACGCCGCCAAAGGCTGCGGCGGACGCTTGCCGTTGCGCAGGATCACCCGGCCGCCGTCCTGGCCGATCTGGATGCGTTCGTACTGGCCCAGGTAATCGGCCGGGTTCGCGCTGTCGGCCGGTGTCGCCTGAGCCTGCAACGCATCCAGGGCCCAGCGCGTGTCGACCGCGGCGGCGCCGCTGAGTCCTTGCTTGAGCGCCGCTTCCAGCGCCAGTCGCTGCGCGGTCGACAAGGCGTCGGCCGGCGCGACCGCGACATCGGGTATCACGCCGGTGCCTTCCCAGTTGCCGTGCGTGATCGGGCTGACCGGCGAACCGAACGAGACGAACACGCTGAAGCCGGCGGCGAGCGGAATGTCGCCGCCAGGATTGGCCGCGCCACCGCTGGCCTGTCCGACCACCACCGCGCGGCCCGCGTTCTTGAGCGTGTACGCCAGCGCTTCGGCGGCCGAACCGGTGCGCGCGCTGGTCAGCACGTACAGCGGCACCTGCAGGCGCGGGGTCGGGTACCAGTCCGCCGGCGCTTCGGATTCCGACAGCATCTTGTCGCCGCGGCGCAGGCGGAAACGGTTGTAGATGTCGGCGTTCTTCGGGGTGAAGGCGCTGGTCAGATAGCCGACCGCGGCCGGCGAGCCGCCGCCGTTGTCGCGCAGGTCGATGATCACCGCATCGGTCGCGGCCACCAGTTGCAGCGCCGCTTCCAGCGCGCGCCGCGCCGGTTCGTTCGGGTCGCCGAATTCGAAGTGCGGCAATTCGCGCAGGTCGATGTAGCCCACATTGCCCGGCAGCACTTCGACCCGGCGCAGGCCGTAATTGCGGCGAGGGCTGAAGTCGACCGGCGCGGGGCCGCCGGGCCCGGCACCAGGGCCAGGGCCAGGGCCGGGACCGGGACCGGGACCGGGACCGGGACGCATGCCCGGGCCGGGCGCTTGGCCGGCGGCATCGGGCGCGCGCCAGTTGACCCGGAAATGGCCGTCCAGCGGGCGGATGCGTTCGCTCAAGGCGGTGGCCAGATCGCGTGGATCGGCGTAGCGGTCGTAACGGCCCTGAGCGGCTTCACCGCGCAAGGCGGTGGCGATCTGCTTGGCGCGTTCGATGTCGTAGTAGTAGGCCTGGATCGCATCGGCGACTTCGCTGACCGTCGCGCGCGGCGACGGCGTGGCGGCCTGCGCCGCGGCCGACAGCAGCGACAGACACAGCAGCGCCGAGCACTTGAGTGCATTGCGCAGAAAAACGGGATACCGCGGAACGACGCGCATGAAACCTCCTCGGAAGAACCCGCCGCATGCGGGCGGCGGGCACGACGGATGAGGCAAGCCCGATCGCGCCGGGCTTGCCGTTTGCGGGCCCGCGCATGCGGGTGCGTAGTTTCCGAGGATGCGGTGAGGCGTCGTTCCGTTGCAGCCGGGCGCGCCATGGCGATCGGCGCGGCGTGCTCAAGCGAAGCTGGAACTCGCGTCGTTGTACCAGGCGCTGCTGGCCGGCATCACCTGGATCGATTTCAGCGCGTCGGCCGCGACGCTGCCGCCGCCGAAATCCACGCTGGCCAGGTCGACCTTCTGCACGATGCTGTTGAACGCGGTGCTGTAGTAGTAAACGAAGTTGGTGTGGTCGCGCGCGACCTGCCACATGGTCCAGTCGCCGACGCTCGGCGAACGCGTCTTGAGGTGCGGATGCGGCGACTGCGGCAGCGACGGGTGGGTCGGGCTCAGCAGCGCGGTGCCGTAAGGCGTGGCCTGGATCATCTGCACCATCTGCAGGGCGACGTTGACGATGGTCTGAGTGCTGCCGGTGGCGCCGGCGGTCGCGGGCGTCGGCAACCAGCCGGCGCCGTCGTCGGGCAGCAGGCCGAAGCCCTGGCGGAAGGTCGCGGCCTTGACGAAGCGCGAGGCCGACATGATGTCGCCGGGCAGGCCCAGCAGGCCGCTGCCGACCGGCGGGCCGGAATCGTTGGAGATGCTGGTGCCGGCGCCTTCCACGCTCAGATGCACGTAGCTGCTGAGGTTGACGCGTTGCCAGTCGTAGGGCGGCGCGTTGGTCAGCACGCCGTCGCTGGTGGCGCCGTTGGCGTAGTCGGGCGGATACACGTTCATCGCGCCGCCGACGAATTCGATCACCACGCTGGCGCCGGTCGCGTCGGTGGCGATGAAATGCAGCGGCAGATAACCCTGCACGCCGACCGCCGGGCCGATCACGTTGACATCGGCCAGCGCGGCGACCACCTCGGTGACGGTGGCGAACTGGCTCATCGCCCATGCGGCGATATCGCAGAACTCCAGCGGATTGCTGCTGGCGCTGCTCGGGTATTGGGTGCCGGGCAGCCACAACGCCGCGCAGGACAAACCGACTTCGTTGATGCCGTCGACGAAACACGGGGTTTTCGCCATCGACTGCGGATCGCCGAGACCGACGAAACCGTAGCTGCCGGTCCAGCCTTTCGACTGGTTGGCGACGATGGGAAAGGTTTGTTGCGCCGGAACCAGGTACAGGTTGGTCGCCAGTCCGCCGGTGAGTTCCATGCAGCGCGTGGAGATGAACTGGGTCGGGTTGCCTTGGACGGCTGGAACGGTGGGCACTGCGAGCAAGAAGTTGGTGCACATGACGGGCTCCTTTCCTTGGGCGATGCGGGTGCGTTTGAGTGGCGGACCGTTGCGGCCCGCAGGAGGCGAAAGCGGCGCGCGGCTCGCCTTCGTGTGCTGCTTGTACGCCGGCGCGGGTGAGTCGGTTGCGATGGCCGACGCGGAAATGTGGCGCGATGCTCGCTTTGCGTTCGTATTCGTTCGCGGGTCGGGGTTGGGCCGGGCCGAGCGCTGATCGTGGCGACGGCGGCGCGGCGTACTGCTTCGGTAGTAGGCTGGCGATCGGGTATCCGGGAGGCGGGCATGAAGCATTCGGTCGCGCGTTGGGCGCTGTGGCCGCTGGCGTTGGTGCTGTCTGGCTGTGGCGGGTCGGGCGGTGAGGACAGGGTTGCTTCGCGGGCAGCGGCGCGGACGGGGGCCGATGCGACGGCCGGCGCGTCCGAGGCGAGCGCATCGGCCGACGCCGCCACGGCAAGCGCGTCGGCCGATGCATCCGACGCCAGCGCGTCCGCGGCAACGGGTGGTTTCGATTTCGCGACCTGGGTCGCCGCCAACGCCGCGTGCAAGGGCGAGTATTTCGCCGACGTGCAGGATCCCGCGTTCGCGCGCACGTTGAGCGCGGCCGGCATCGAGGTCAGCGCCGACAGCACCATCGGCGAAGTCGGGCCCGGCGGCGGCAGCCTGACCCCGCGCGCGCCGACCAAGCTGTTCGGCTTGCCGATCGTGCGCGTCGATTACGACTTCGGCAGCGGTTCGACCTTCGCCGTGGTGGTGCGGGCCTCGGCCGAACAGGCGCGCGCCGCGATCGGCGCGCGACCGCTGGCGCAGGTCTATCGCGAGTATTACCGGCTCGGCGTACCGACCGCGGCGCCGAGCGAGGACACGCCGATGCCGGATATCCAGTTCGTGCGCGATGGCGACACGCCCGGTACGCAGGAGATCGGTTGCGCGGCGTTCGATATGTGAATGCCGTTGCCGCGGATCGCGCCGTAGGCGACGCAATCTACCTGTAGGAGCGGCGCGAGCCGCGACCGCGAATTTCGAAGGGTGACGAAGGTTTCGCTAACGCCGCGACGGTCAATCGCGTGGAAACAGCAATGTTTCGTCGTAACCGCGATGACGCGGTCGCGACTCGCGTCGCTCCTGCAGGAAGCTGTCGTCGCTGCGCGAACCGCTGCGAATTCCGCGCCCGGCCACCTGTCGCGGCCGGGCGCGCAGTGGGATCAACAGGTCTGGTTGTTGCCCGGCGCCACGCCCAGGATCGCGGCGAAATTGCGGTAATACGCGCCGCGATTGAGCATCTGCTGATGGCCGATGCCGGTGGCGTTGCACTCGATGCCGCCGTTGATCGCGCGGATGGTTTCGCCGAACGCGCGCAGGTTGACCATGGCCTGATGCGGGGTGTTGCTGGCGCCGCCGCGCTGGGTCATCCAGTACCACAAGGCGGTCTGCCACGAGATCGCCGAATTGGTCGCGACCAGGTCGGGGTTGTTGAGCAGGTCCAGGCCCAGCGCGCTGCCGGCCGAGGCGTAGTTGTAGTTCCAGCTCAACTGGATCGGGCCGCGCCCGTAGTACTGCTTGCCGCCGCAGCTGCCTTGCGGCTGGCAATAGTGATCCCAGTTGGCCTGGTTCAATTCGCGGATATGCACCAGCCCGCCGGTTTCCTGATTGACGTTGGCCAGGAACGCCGCCGCTTCCTGGCGCGCGATGGTGTCGCCGCCTTCCTTGGCGAAATTCGGATACGAGCCGATCGCCGCGACCAGGCCGGCGTAGGTGTAGAACGAATTGCGGTTCGGGAACATCTGGTTGAACTGCGCTTCGGTGACCACGAAGCCGCCGGTCGGCGGGGTGGTGGTGTCGCAGTTGGTCGGTTGCCAGTACCAGGTGCTGATGGTCGGGTCGGTGCCGTCGCTGCCGTTGGTGCCGACGTTGACCAGCTTGTAGTACTGATTGTTCGGCGGGTATTTGACGATCGTGCCGAGGGAATAGTTGACCCCGCGCGTCCAGGTGACGAAGGTGCAGGTCGCCGCGGGCGCGACCACGGCGAAGTTGGTGTAGCCGGCCGGCGCCAGATCGGTCGGCGCTTGCGGCGCGGCGTAGGCGGCGGGAATGCAGAGCAGGCCGAACCAGCCGAGCAGGCCGTGTCCGGCCCAGGCGCGCGGGCCGCGCGGGTTGATGCGTGCGTTCATTACGTATCCTCAGGGTGTGGGCGCGAGTCCCCCCGGGCGACGCACGCCATGCAGCGATGACGGATGCGTGTGTTGCGAGCGATGTTTCTTATGGTTATGAACGCGGCGGCCGCGATGGCGGTCCGTCGCCGCGACCGGGGCGATAGCCGGGCGGTTCCGCGCCCGTTGCCGGCCGTTGCGGGCCATTGACGGACGATCGGCGGTGGCGACGGTCGCGAGCGACCTGCCGGCGACTGTAGCGGCGCGTTTGCGGCTGAATCCGGGCGGCGGTCGCGAAAAGCGCGATGGCGGCGCGATGGCGTACGGCGGCGATGCGCAGTCGCGACCCCGGTCGCATTCGCGTTGCGATGCGGCAACCCTTTCGCGCTGCGGCGCGGTATAAAACCCGGGCAACGCAGGGCGCGACGCCGGCCCTCCCAGATCACGAGGTGAAGCGATGAACCACGCAAGCGCAATCGCAGCCGCCGCGCTGCTGGCTTCGACCCTGGCGCTGAGCGCCTGCGACCGCGCGAGCGCGCCGCAGGCCGCCGCGCCGCCCAAGCCCGAACGCGCCGGGCAACCGCTGGACGCGGCCAAGACCGCCGAGCGCCTGGTCAAGATGCGCGCCCAGGCCTTCGCCGGCGATCAGCAGGGCCTGCAGGAGAATCTGCAAGGGCTCAATCACGATGTCAGCCGTTCGATCCGTCTGGCCGATCAGGCGCGCAAGGTCGATCGCGAGAACGCGCGCGTCGCCGCCAAGAGCGTGAAGGGCGTCAACTCGGTGGTGTGGATCGACGGCGAGAACCTGCTCGCGCTGGTCAACCAGAACACCCAGCGCAGTTACGACACCATCGATGCGATCTGCACCCAGCTCGAACCGCTCGGCGATACCCTCGGCGTGGTGGTCAATCTGCAAAGCCGCGCGGCCCGCACCGGCGACGAACTGGAAATCCTCAGCCGCAACTGCCAGCTGCCGCCGGGCGAACGCGCGATGATGCAGCGCAATCGCCAGATCGACGTGCTGCCGCCGGAAGTGCGCGCCCAGCATCGCGCCAATGCCGACGCGGCCTTGGCCGGCCCGGACCGCAGCGCCGAGCGCGCCGAGAACGAGCGCATCATTCGTTCCAGCACGCCGGAGTTGTAGCGGTTTGGGCTGATCGGGAATAGGGGAGCGGGTATAGGGCATCGGCGAAGCCGCTCGTGCCGAGGATGCGGCCTGCGCTGCCGATGCGGCATGCCGCGATGCCCGCGCGACATCGCTCGCGGCCCGAGGTGTACGCGGCGCCGATCTGACCCACAATGGGCGCCCCATACGCATGAGGTGACACATGATCCAGCGATTCGACGTCGGCGCGCGCCTGTCGGAAATGGCGATCCACAACGGCACCGTCTATCTGGCCGGGCAAGTGCCCGACAGCGAGGACCTGGACATCGCCGGTCAGACCCGCGAAACCCTGGCGTCGATCGACGCCTTGCTCGCACGCGCCGGCACCGACAAGAGCCGCATCCTGATGGCGCAGATCTTCCTGGCCGACATGGCCGACTTCGCCGGCATGAACGCGGTGTGGGACGCCTGGGTGGTCCCCGGCCACACGCCGCCGCGCGCGACGGTGCAGGCGCCGTTGGCCAATCCGAAGTTTCGGGTCGAGATCGTGGTGACGGCGGCGGTTTGATCCGATTGGGATCGTCCGCGACGGTGATGTGTCGCGGACGGTTTGGCGGGGCGTGATTCGATTTTTGGTTGATGGGACGTTGGTCGTTCGGTTGGAGCGATCGTATGCCGCGCAATCCGACTGTAGGAGCGGCGCGAGCCGCGACCGCGGGAACGCAGCTACGGCGCAGGTTGCGAGGTTCTCGTCATGGCGCGGTCGCGGCTCGCGCCGCTCCTACAGGTAGGCCATGCCGCTTCGGCTTCGGCCTGAAGCCGCGCAGTCCATCCAGCGCTGCGAAGCCACTGACTCGCGTTAGCAAAAGCACACCCGAAGGGCGGCGTGCAGGATGCACGCCGTGCGCCACCGGGACAAGGATGTCCCGTGTGGCGCATGCCCGCGTAAGCACCGCACGCGCGGGCCTTTGATTCAAAGAAAAGCATTTTTCTTTGGTTACCTTTCTTTTGTTGCTTTAGACAAAAGAAAGTGACCCGCCGCTTCAGCGGCGGAACGCTTTTGATCCTGCTTGCAGCTTTAAAGGCTTCGAAGCTTTGAAGCTCTAGAGCTTTTGAAGCCGAAAGCAAGATCAACAGCTTTCGTCCGCAAGCGGCCGAGTTACTTTCTTTTGTCAAAAGCGACAAAAGAAAGGTAACCAAAGAAAAACGCTTTTTTTTAAATCAAGTGCCCGCGCGTGCGGTGCTTACGCGGGCACGCGCCACACGGGACATCCATGTCCCGGTGGCGCGCGGCGCACATCCATGTGCGCCGCCCTTCGGGTGTGCTGTTGCTAACGCGAGTCAGTGGCTTCGCAGCGCTGGATGAATTGCGCGGCTTCGAGCTTAGAGCTGGTCGCGATGAGGACTGGCGATGGCGATGGCGACGAGAACGTCTTCTGCGGTCTCTGCGGCGACAACTACAGATCACGGAACAAGGTTCCTGACCAACAAAGGCCGGCCTAAAGGAAACGGCCTATACGCAATCGTCGCAACGAAGCGGTTGGGGTAGGGGCGGCCGCTGCGGCTACAGCGAGCGATCAATCGGCACGAGCCGGATAGCTGCAGCCCGAATACGCCACCTGGCAATCGACCGCGGCCGCGGACGCCGCGGCTTTTTCGCAGCGCTGCAGGCTCAGCCGCTCGGCTTCCTCGATGGTCGCCGCGCTCGCCGATGCCGCGCCGGCTGAGGACGCACCCGCGCCATGGTGCGCCACCGCGCCGCATTGGTTGGAATAGCTCTGCGCGATCGCGCAGTCGCCGCCGGTCGCGCCTCGGCATTGCGCCAGCGCGGTCGTTTCGGCGTCGTGTTTGTTCAACTTTTCCGTGGCGACGCCGAACGCGTTGCCATGGCCGGTGGCGATCGCGCCCCAGCGGTCGGACCATTCGATGCGCGCCGGTGCGACCCGCGCCTGGTCGACGGGCTTGCGTTCGCGCGGGCGCGACGGTGTGGCGCAGGACGTCTTGCTTGCGTTCGCGCCGCGCGAGGTGGCGCGCTGGCCCGGGGGGCAACTGGCCGCGATCGCGGTGCCGCTGATCGCAAGCCACAGGCCGAGCGTGCATAGAGATCGATGGTTCATGGTGCTGATCCCCTGGTTCGGTGCGCGCGGTCGTGTCGGGCAGAACGACGCGACGCTGGACGAATGTAAGAACACAAACGCGGCCGGATCAACCACTAAAAATGCCGTTGCACGTTCGCGGTCGGGTATTCGCGTAAAAACGACGAGATGTTTAAGTCATTAGCGTGCCGTAAGTGTGTCGTTCGTCCTCAATAGGTGATTCGGCGCGCGATGCATGGCGAATCGCGAATGTGATGCAGGCCCGCGATTGCGCCGCGTCGCGTCGCCGCAACCGGAAATCGGCAAAAAACGCGATGTTCTCCGCAGGTCTCATGCCTGCGCGGTACGCGCGCGCGATCGCGGGTCATGCGTGTGAATGCGACGCACGCATCGGGCCGTGAGCGCGCGTTCGGGATTCTGTGATCACTCTCAATGATCATTTCGAAGCGACGTTCGGAATTGCGTGGACGCGGCCATCGCGCGGGCGCAGTGTCGATGGGCGTTCGGCGACGCTCGCGACACGCCCGCAGTCCGAACGCCGCATTCCGGTGTTTTTCCCAGATCGCTTCAACGCGTCGTCGCCCGTTCGGGCGGCGTTCCTTCGGCCTTCCAAGAGAACTCCCATGACCCGTCGCCATCTGCACACCGCCATCGTCCTGGCTATCGGCCTGGCGCCGCTTTTCGCCGCGCAAGCCGCGCCGCCCGCCGGCGGTTTCGAACTCGATCTGGGCGGATTGCGCTTCGATCCGCTCACCAGCAAACCGGTGCAGGCCGCCAGCGCCTGGGGCCGCGCGCGCGCCGACGGCGAGGACTGGCGCATGGTCCAGTTCACCGGTCCCGTGCAGCAGGCGTGGCTGGACGAGCTGCGTCGCGCCGGACTGGAACCGGTGCAGTACGTGCATCCCTATACCTACATCGCCTGGGGCAAGCGCGACGCGCTCGCGCGTCTGGCCGGACAGCGCGAAGTGCGCTGGAGCGGCGATTTCCTGCCGGCGTACCGGGTCCAGCCCGAACTGCGCGCGGCCGCGCTGAGCAAGGCCGCGACCGGGCCGGTGCAGGTCAATGTGATCAGCCATCGCGGCAGCGCGCTCGGCGCGAACCTGGCCAAGATCGGCATCGCCGATACCGGCCTGGGCGCGAAGATCGTCGACCGTCATCTGCAGACGCAGACCGTGCAACTGCCCGCCGATCAACTCGCCGCGCTCGCGCAGACGCCGGGCGTGTACAGCGTGCAGAGCGTGCCCACCGACGGCGGCCTGCGCGGCGAGATGAGCAGCCAGATCAACGCCGGCAACCTCAACGCGAGCAATCTCGCGGTGCCCGGTTATGTGAGTTATCTGAGCACGGCGGGCGTCAACGGCACCGGCGTGATCATCGCCAACGTCGACGGCGGCATCTATCACACCCATCCGGATCTGGTCGCGCGCATGGCCGCCTGCACCGGCACCACCTGCGGCGGCAGCGCGAGCAGCGCGCACGGCACCCACACCGCCGCGATCATGGCCGGCGACGGCGCCTCGAACGTGCGTGCCACCGCGTCGACCGGCAGCTTCCTGCGTGGCCTCGGCGTCGCGCCCGGCGCCAAGCTGGTCGAACAGCGCTATTCGCCGTTCTACACTCAGGCCGGCGGCATGCTGTTGCTGATGACTCAATCGGTGCGCAACCGCGCGGTGATTTCCGGCAACAGCTGGGGCCCGGCGGGTTCGCCGCGCGGCTACGACGGCGACACGCGCCAGGTCGATGTCGGCGTGCGCGACGCCGATCCCGATGCGCCCGGCGATCAGCCGCTAGCCTACGTGCTGTCGTTCATGAACGGCAACGGCGGCACCCAGAGCCAGGGTTCGCCCGACGAAGCCAAGAACACCTTCACCATCGGCTCGACCAAGGGCCAGACCTCGGCGACGGTGCAACTGGCGGCGATCAACGATCTGTCCAGCAACACCGCGCACGGCCCGGCGCTGGACGGCCGGCGTATTCCGGCGATGGTCGCGCCGGGGTGTTCGATCGATTCGGCCAACAGCGCGACCGGTCATGGCCTGATGTGCGGCACCAGCATGGCCTCGCCGCAGGTGGCCGGCGCCAGTGCCTTGTTCGTGCAGTACTACCGCAATCGTTTCAGCGTCGATCCCAGCCCGGCGTTGACCAAGGCCGCGTTCACCGCGGTCGCGCAGAACCTGGTCGGCAAACTCGACGCCGACGGCGGCACCCTGGCGACCGCGCCCGACAGCAAGCAGGGTTGGGGCCGCATGTTGATCGACCCGGTGCTGCGTCCGGCGCAGGCGGTGCAGTACGTCGATCAGACCCATGTGTTCAACAACACCGGCGAGAGCTGGACGCGCACCTTCACCGCCGCCGATCCGAGCAAGCCGGTGCGGGTCATGCTGGTGTGGACCGACGCGCCCGGTCACGGCCTGGGCGGTACCACGCCGGCCTGGAACAACAACCTGGATCTGCGCGTGACCGCGGGCGGCAACACCTACCTGGGCAACGTGTTCAACAGCGCCGGCTGGTCGGCCACCGGCGGTGCCGCCGATGCGCGCAACAACGGCGAAGGCGTGTTCCTGCAGGCCGCGCAGCACGGCGGCAGCGTCAACGTCGTGGTGCGCGCGACCGACATCAATTCGAATGGATTGCCCAATGCCGGCGACGATACCGATCAGGATTTCGCGCTGGTCTGTTACAACTGCGCGGCGAGTTTGTAAGCCGTCGTATCGATCGCGTGGTTGATGCGCTTTGCGACCCGGGTGGCTCAGGCTGCCCGGGTTGTTTCGTTTCGATGGCCTTGTGGTTTCGTCGGCCCCCTGTAGGAGCGGCGCGAGCCGCGACCGCGACATCCGGCTTGCGACGCAGGCGTCGTTTCGCGGTCGCGGCTTGCGCCGCTCCTACAGTGGGATACGTGGCTTGCGCGGCCGGCGTGCGGATGCGTGGTGGATGCGATTGGCGATCCGCGTGGTTCACGCCGCTTGATCGTTTTCGGTATTGCACAGCCACATGTCGACATCGCGTCTCCGGCTGTAGGAGCGGCGCGAGCCGCGACCGCGACATCCGGCTTGCGTCGCAGGCGTGGTTTCGCGGTCGCGGCTCACGCCGCTCCTACAGGGGGATATGTGGCTTGCGCAGCCGGCGTGCGGATGCGTGGTGGATGCGATTGGCGATCCGGGTGGTTCACGCCGCTTGATCGTTTTCGGTATTGCATAGCCACATGTCGACATCGCGTCTCCGGCTGTAGGAGCGGCGTGAGCCGCGACCGCGGCATCCGGATTGCGTCGAATGCGTGATGTCGCGGTCGCGGCTTGCGCCGCTCCTACAGGGGGATACGTGGCTTGCGCAGCCGGCGTGCGGATGCGTGGTGGATGCGATTGGCGATCCGGGTGGTTCATGCCGCCCGGATCGTTTTCGGTATTGCACAGCCACATGTCGACATCGCATCCCCGGCTGTAGGAGCGGCGTAAGCCGCGATCGCGACATCCGGATTGCGTCGAATGCGTGATGTCGCGGTCGCGGCTCACGCCGCTCCTACAGGGGGATACGTGGCTTGCGCAGCCGGCGTGCGGCTGCGTGGTGGATGCGATTGGCGATCCGGGTGGTTCACGCCGCTTGATCGTTTTCGGTATTGCACAGCCACATGTCGACATCGCATCTCCGGCTGTAGGAGCGGCGCGAGCCGCGACCGCGACATTCGGCTTGCGATGCAGGCGTGGTTTCGCGGTCGCGGCTTGCGCCGCTCCTACAGGGGGCTGGCGTGATGACTCAGGCGGCCAAGGCTTGTTCGCGTTTGCGCGCGGCTTCCATGAACGACATCAGCAAGGGCCGGCCCGGCAGCAATTCCGGGAAACGATGATCGTGGAACTCCGGATGCCACTGCACGCCGACTACGAAGCTGTCGCCGCTGCCGCGGATGCATTCGGGGATGCCGTCTTCCGACCAGGCTTCCACGTCCAGGCCTGCGCCGAGACTCTTGACGCCCTGGTGATGGATCGAATTGACCCGCGGATCGGCGGCCTGCGGATACAGCGACGCCAGCCAGCCGTCCTCGCGCATGCGCAGCGAATGCGCGTGTTCGTCGTACTGCGCCGGGATGTAGTGCTGCGCGCGGGTCGCGCCGCCGCCGACCAAGTCCTGGTACAGGCTGCCGCCGTGGGCGACGTTGATCAGCTGCATGCCGCGGCAGATGCCGAGCACCGGCTTGCCGGCGTCGACGAAGGCGCGCAGCAGGTTCAACTCGAAGCGGTCGCGATCCGGATCGGTGGTCATCAGCATTTCGCTGGGGCGCTCGCCGTAGGCCTGCGGGTCGATGTCGGCGCCGCCTTGCAGGATCAGCCCGTCCAGCGAACTCGCGTAGTCGCGCACCGCCAGATCGGTGGCCTGGACCGCGCCGGTGGCGTCGACGGTGGGAATCATCACCACCAGCGCGCCGCTGGCCATGACCCAATGGGCCATGGACTGCTCCAGGTATTGCAGGGTCTTGTTGCGAAAGCCGTATTCGGGCGGCAGGTTGCGCATCAGGCGCGGCGACAGGCCGATCAGCAGTTTGCGGGCGGAAGCGGGCATGGCGGGGGTATCCAGAGCGAGGTCGGGTGGCGCTTTGCAATCGGAACGGAATGGTTCGGAATCAGAGGATCCGTAGTCGGATGATTCGCGGGGCAGTCGGAGCGGGGCATGAACGAGGTGGCGAGGTCATGCGGCGGGCACCGTGGTTTCCAGCAACCAGTCGACCACATGCTTGAGTGCGTTGGCGCGGGTGGCGCCGTGCTGGCGTTGTTCGCGATAGACCTGCAACTGCGTGTGCGCGCTGCTGCCGCGTTCGACGATCGCGTCCAGGGTCTTGAGCGCGTCGACGCAATCCAGGGCCTGCGCGTCCTCGTGGCAGAGCGCGCGCAGGCGCTGCAATTGATCGACCGCCGGCTCGGTATTGCCCTGCGCATCGAGGAAGCTCGCCTGCAGGCCGAAGCGCTTGGCCCGCCAGCGGTTTTCGTCGATGATCCGGCGCGTGCTCGCGTTGCACGGCGGCGCATCGGCCGGGCGCATGGCGATATGCCGCATCAGGCAGCGGTACAACGCGGCGATCGCCACGCTGTCCTCGACCCGGGTGCAGGCATCGGCGATGCGCAGTTCGACGGTGGGGAAATTCGGCGAAGGCCGGATCGCCCACCACAACGAACTGGCATCGCTGATCGCGCCGGCCCGCACCAGCACCGCGGCGAACGCGTCGTAGTCGGCCTGATCCTCGAAGAAATCCGGGATGCCGGTGCGCGGCCATTCGTCGTACATGGCCTGGCGGTAGCTCATCAGCCCGGTGTCGAAGCGGTCCCAGAACGGCGAGGAGGTGGACAACGCCAGCAGCAGCGGCAGCCACGGCATCGCCCGGTTCATCGCCTGCACGCGGTCGACGTCGTCGGGCAGCTGCACATGAACGTGCAGCCCGCACACCTGGCTGCGGCGGGCGACGATCTGGAAATCCTCGACCAAGCGGCGATAACGCGGCTTGTCGGTATGAATCTGTTCGCGCCATTGCCCCAGCGGGTGCGTGCCCGCCGCCAGCAAGGCCAGCCCATGATCGTGCGCCAGCGACGACAGACCGCGTCGCAGTTCGCTGAGCTGCCGCTGGGCCTGGGCGATATCGCATTGCACCGGCGTGGCGATCTCGATCTGCGCCTGCAGCAGTTCGCTTTCGATCGATTCGCCCAGCTCGGCGCGCGCGCGCTTGAGCAGGCGGCTGGGCACCTGGGTCGCGAGCAGGCGCGAATGCGGGCGGACCAGGAAGAATTCTTCCTCGATGCCGAAGCTGTACTCGCATTGCGCGCTCATCGGAGCACGCTCATGGAAACACGCTCAAAGGAGCGGGGCTCATCGGGCGCTGCACATGAAACTGCGGTCGGTTCATTGGATTCATGTACGCAAGGTAGCGTCATGAATGTAAGAACCAGTTGAAGGCAGCCCGGTCAGGCCGTAATGCGACAGCCGTAACCTATCGTTACGAGCATTGCCGGCGACGCATGCGAAGCCCGCAGCGGCTCAGGCGCCGCCGCTAAACGCCGCGCGTTCGTCCGCATCGAGCGCCGGCGCGGTCGCGCGCCCCGTCGCCGCCGATTCCACCGCCGCCTCCAGCACCGCCATCACCGCCAGCGCCTGGGTCGGCGTCACCGGGTTGTCGCCGCGCTCGCGGATCGCATCGAAGACCGCCATGTAATAGCGGCGCTGATCGCCCGAGGGCGTGGTCAGGCGGCGCGAGCCTTCGCCGTCGTGGAAGATCAGGTCGTCGCCGTCCGCGCCCCAGCCGGGCGAACCGGGCACCACGCCGGCCAGCAGCTGCGCTTCCTGTTGATCGGCGCGCGGTTTGATCAGGCTGCCGCGCTCGCCGTGGACGGTGAAACGCGCGCTGCCGCCGGCGGCGAGCATGCTGGCGTGCAGGATCACCCGGCGCTGGCCGTAGTCGAGCAGCACATGCGCCCAGTCGCTGACCTGGCCGTCGCGGCGTTGCGTGGCCAGGCTGGCGACGACGCGCTCGGGCAGGCCGAACAACTGCAAGGCCTGATCAACCAGATGCGGTCCCAGGTCCCACCACACGCCGGTGCCGGGGCCGGCCTGTTCGCGCCAGCGCTCGCGCACCTGCGGGCGGTAGCGGTCGATATGCGATTCGAAATGCACGACCGGGCCGAGCAGGCCTTCCTCGATCGCCTGCTTGACCCCGAGGTAGTCGCTGTCCCAGCGGCGGTTGTGGAACACCGACAGCACGCGCCGATGGTGCTTTGCCAATGCGATCAACTCGCGCGCTTGCGCCAGGTCCAGGGTGAACGGCTTGTCGACCACCACGTGCTTGCCGGCGGCCAGCGCGGCGCGCGCGAGCGGGGCATGGCTGTCGTTCGGGGTGGCGATCACCACCAGCTCCACGCGCGGGTCGGTGGCGGCGGCGAACGGGTCGTCGACCACGCTCATGTACTGGTAGTCGGCGTGGACCTTGGCCGGATCGCGCGAGCCGACCACGCCCAGCGACAGGCCGGGCGTGGCGGAGATCAACGGCGCATGGAAGGTCTTGCCGGCGAAACCGTAGCCGATCAGGGCCACGCGGACGGGAGCGGGCGCGCTCATGCTGCGAACTCATGCGGGGGATGGCACACCTTGCCGGATCGCGGCGCGCGCGGCCAGCGCCGGATGCGGCCGGCACGGTTTGCGCGGTCGCTTTGCCGAAGCGGGTGCGGATCGGGTAACAATTCACCGATCCCCCCCCAATCGGACGTCTCGATGAGCGCAGCCGCACCGGCCTCGGCCCCGAGCAACTCCCCGGCCCGCGTGCTGTTCGCGAGCCTGATCGGCACCACCATCGAGTTCTTCGATTTCTACATCTACGCCACCGCCGCGGTGCTGGTGTTTCCGAAGCTGTTCTTCACCAGCGCCGACCCGGGCACGGCGGTGCTGCAGTCGCTGGCGACCTTCGCCCTGGCCTTCATCGCCCGTCCGGTCGGCGCGGCGGTGTTCGGCCATTACGGCGACCGCATCGGCCGCAAGGCGACCCTGGTCGCGGCCTTGCTGACCATGGGTCTGTCGACGGTCGCGATCGGCCTGCTGCCGACCTACGACAGCATCGGCATCCTCGCGCCTGCGCTGCTCGCGCTGTGCCGGTTCGGCCAGGGCCTGGGGCTGGGCGGCGAGTGGGGCGGCGCGGTACTGCTGGCGACCGAGAACGCGCCGCCCGGCAAGCGCGCGTGGTACGGCATGTTTCCGCAGCTCGGCGCGCCGATCGGGTTTTTCCTCTCGACCGGGATCTTCCTGCTGCTGACCGACACCCTCGGCGACGAAGCCTTCTTCGCCTGGGGCTGGCGGATTCCGTTCGTGGCCAGCGCGGCGCTGGTGTTCGTCGGCCTGTGGGTGCGGCTGCGGATCAACGAGACCCCGGCGTTCCAGCGCGCGATCGACCAGCACGAGCGGGTCAGGCTGCCGATGCTGCAGGTGCTGCGCAATCACCCCGGCGCGCTGGTCGCCGGCACCTTCGGCGCCCTGGCGACCTTCGTGCTGTTCTATCTGATGACGGTGTTCGCGTTGAGCTGGGGCACTTCGAAACTGGGCTACACCCGCGAACAGTTCCTGCTGCTGCAACTGGGCAGCGTGGTGTTCTTCGCCATCACCATTCCGCTGTCGGCACTGTTCGCCGATCGCCGTGGGCGGCGTCTGGCGATGATCCTGTCGACGGTGGCGGTGATCGGCTTCGGCATTTTCTTCGCGCCGTTGTTCTCGACCGGCAGCGCCTGGGGCACCTTGCTGTTCCTCGGTCTGGGCCTGGGCATCATGGGCCTGACTTACGGCCCGCTGGGCACGATCCTGGCCGAGATGTTCCCGACCGCGGTGCGTTATACCGGCGCCTCGCTGGCGTTCAATCTCGCCGGCATTCTCGGCGCTTCGTTCGCGCCGTGGATCGCGACCCAGTTGGCGAACCGGTATGGCCTGGCCTATGTCGGCTATTACCTGGCCGCGGCCGGGGCGTTGACCTTGATCGCGCTGTTGATGGTGCGCGAGGGCGACTCGGGCTGAGGTCGCCGTCCACGGCGGCCTTGCCGTTTTCGTCCTTGAAACGGAGCTGTCGGTTCAAGCCGGATCGGTGGACATCAACCCGGCTCGCCCGGTCGCGATCGCCCTGACAGGCGATCGCCGATCGGCGTTCACTCGTCCTTCTTGTAGACGTGCTTGGTCGCGCGCACGCCCTTGGGGAAGAGCTTACGCACCCAGCCGCGCAGCATCGCGTCGGCGCGCAGCACCCGGTCGCGCAGCGGCTGCTCGGGACGGCCGCGGAACGAGGTCGGATGGAAGTACTCGCCCGCGCCGACCGGATGATCGGAAAAATAATAATTGGACACGCAGCAACGCGGCCGATCGGTGGTATTGGCCGACACCGAATGCCACGAATGCTGGTTGGTCACCATCACCGCCAGCCGGTTGAAACGGCTGACGATGGTATTCGCTTCGCCATCGGGACCGTCGGGCCACAGTTCCAGATTGGCGCCGTTGGCCTGTTCCCAATCCGGGCTGACGTAATACAGCAGATTGAGGACGCGGTAACGCTCGCGATCCTTGTCGTGGGAGTTGTCCAGATGCGGGTTGAGGAAATGGCCCTGGCCCATGACCGAAATCCCGCCCGCGTACAGATGCGCGTCGGGGTACAGCGAGCGCAGCCCGGTGATCGCGCGAATGGCCTCGAGCACGCCCGGCTGCTGGAACGCGAACACGATTTCCTCCAGCAGCGGATCGTGCTGATCCATCTGCGCGGACACGTATTTGAGTTCGCGCAGATTCTTGCGCAGCATCATTTTCGAGGCTGGCGGAAACGCCGCGAAAATCCGCGTGGCCAGTTCGGGCGGCAACAGATCGTCGATGACGAAATGATGGATCGGCGCGGCCTGGTGCCACTGCTGGGTGAGTTGCTGGGCCTGCTGTTCGAGTTTGCGCTCGATCAAGGCGCCGATCTGGATGCGATCCATAAGCTTGCTTGCCGCTGAAGGGGACGAAACAGGGCGGATTCTAACCGATGCGCCTCGCCCGGGTCGTCGCGGCAATTCCGCCGCAACGATGCTGCACGGGATGGGTGCGGTTTATGCGTTTATTCGCATATGGGGCGTGTCGGGCGAATGAGGCTGGGCCTTGCGCGAGGGCCTGCGGGCGTATCGGGTCGCTTCGTCGGTGCCCGGCTCGCATGACGGCCCGGTCGATTTGTCGGGATTTGCCCGAACGCGGCGTTGCCGGTGTTGCGGCGTGCCGGGGCGGTGCCGTGTCCGGTCGCTCCAGCGCGTGCCGGGCGCGGCTACGTATGCCGGCTGAATCGGCGATCGATCGCGTCGGCGACCGTGACTCGGGTGACGATGCGGATAACGAGATGCGGATCAGTCGGCGCCGGCCGCGCCGTCGCGGTCGCGCGAGGGCGCGGCCGCCAGCTCGAGCTGGGTCAGGTACAGGCGCAGGTCGAATTCGAGCTGGTGGTAGTGCGGGCTCATGTGCTCGCACAGCTGATAAAAGCTTTTGTCGTGATCGCGATGCTTGAGATGAGCCAGTTCGTGAACCGCGATCATCTCCAGGAATTCGGCCGGCGCATCGCGGAACAAGGTGGCGATGCGGATCTCGCGCGCGGCCTTGAGCTTTCCGCCGTGATTGCGCGAGATCGCCGTATGGGTGCCCAGCGCATGCTTCACCACATGCAGCTTGTTGTCGTAGATGACCTTGTTGAGCGGCTCGGCCTTGCGCATGTAGCGCTCCTTGATCGCGACCACGTACTCGAACAAGGCCTTGTCGTCGCGCACTTCGTGGCTGGCGCTGTAGCGATTGCGCAGCACTTCGGCCAGCCGCCCGCTGTCGATCAGCGCGCGGACCTGATCCATCACGCGCTCGCCGTAGCCGCGCAGGTAGCGAAGTTCGTCCATGCGCGAACGATACGGCATCGGTGTGGCTGGGGGCGAGACGGGGCGGCGAGGTTGGCCGAACATTTCGCCCGACACGGCGTTTTGTGGCCGTTTCGACTCCCTCTCCCGCTTGCGGGAGAGGGTAGGGGTGAGGGCGGCTCAGGCGTACACAGCACTCAAGGCAGATACTCCACCCGCAACTTCGCGCTCGCGCCGCGATCGATCCACAGATAACTCGTAGCCCCCGGCAACTGTTCGAAGCGCAGCCGCAACTGCGTGCGCCCGCCGCGATTGATCGCGCCCAGCCCCGCCGCATTGAACACGCTGCTGCTCTGGGTCCCGCCGGTAAAACGCGCCAGTTCGGCGACCGTGGACGCATCCACCGCGGCCGCATAATCGCCGGCCTCGATCGCGCAGCCGCCCAGGCAACCGTTGCGCACGTCGATCAACAGGCGATTGCCGGCCGGTTGGCTCCACGGATCGCCGTTGGCGCTGCGGTAGGCGACGCTGAGCGAGGCCGACACGATCGTCGCGCCGTCGGGCAGGGCCGAGGTGTCGAACGACAGCACGCTGCGGTTGAACTTGCCGTCGGTGCCGCGGCCGAGCGCGAGCCCCAGGCTGGCTTCCAGGGTGCCGACCGCGGGCGCGCCGCCATCGGCGTTGGCCTTGACGTAGCCGTCGTTGGCGTCTTCGTTGTCGAAGCTCAGCACCTGCGGCGGGCCGCTGGTGCCGCCGCTGACGGTGACGTGCACCGCCGCCGAGGTCGCGGTGTTGCCGGCGATGTCCTCGGCGCGCGCCTGCAGGGTATGCGCGCCGTTGCTGGCGCTCGCGCTGTTCCAGCTGGCGGTGTACGGCGCTTGCGCGTCGCTGGCGATCAACGCGCCGTCGAGCAGAAAATCGACCCGTTCCACGCCCGCGTCGTCGCTCGCGTTCGCGCTGAGCGCGACCGTGCCGCTGACCGCCGCGCCGTCGACCGGCGCGGTCAGCGCGACCTGCGGCAGGCTCGAGTCGAGATCGTCCAGGCCCCAGAACCGGCCGATGTAATAGCTCGAACAAATATTGACGTCGAGCACGTACGCGCCGGCGCTGCCGCACTGGCTTTCGCCCGTGCCCGGATCGACCGGCGTGCCGTGGCCCATGCCGGTGATGGTGTAGGTTTCGACCCGCGCGCGGCCTTGCGCGTCGCGATAGACCTTGTGCGGATAACCGGCGACGCTGTCCTCGACATCGGCGACCTGATCGATGCCATGCACATTGGTCCATTGCTGCAGGCTTTCGGCCGCATTGGCCGGACGCACGACATAATCGGCGTCGCCGTGCCAGATCGATACGATCGGCCACGGCCCGGTATGCGTGCTCGCGGCGCGCACCTTGTCGCCCCATTGCGCCGGGGTGAGGTCGCTGCCGGGCGACATGCAGCTGAACGCCGCGCTGGAACTGGTCGCGCAGCGATACGGAATGCCGGCCACGATCGCGCCGCCGGCGAACACTTCCGGATAGGTCGCCAGCATCACCGCGGTCATCGCGCCGCCGGAGGACAGGCCGGTGACGTAGACGCGATCGGCGGCGCTGCCGTGATCGGCGCGCATCTTGTCGATCATCTGCTTGATCGACAGCGCTTCGCCTTGGCCGCGGGTGGTGTCGCCGGTTTCGAACCAGTTGAAGCAGGCGCTGGAATTGTTGGCGCTCTGCTGCTGCGGCAGGACCACGGCGAAATGCCAGCGCTGCGCCAGAAGTTCCCAGCCACTCTCCGCGTCGTAACTAGCCGCGCTCTGCGAACAGCCGTGCATCGCGACCACCAGCGGCGCATCGGCCGGAAGCTCAGGCGGCACGTACTTGAACATGCGCAGATTGCCGGGATTGCTGCCGAAGCCGGTGACTTCGGTCGAGGCCTGCGCCGCGCCGACGCCGCATAGCGCGAGCGTCACTGCGATCAGCGACGGATACAGCGATACGGCACGAACCCTGCTCAGGCGAATGGACATGCGATCGACTCCCCAGGCCGGCAGCGATTCCGGCGTGGCCGCAGTGGGCCACCGCGCGGCAGCGCGCGCCATCGTCCGATGGGGCACATTGCGCCGCAGCAATCGCCTGCGCGCAGCGCGGCGTGGGCTTGAGCGATGCGGCCGCGCTGCGTAGGCTGGCGGTCCCGTCGTAGCCCAGGGCCTCGTTGAATGCACTATCTGCCCGACGATGCGTTCTGGGTCACGTCCGGGCTGCCGTTTCGTGTCCTGGGCCGGCCCGAATTCCTGGCCGACATGGATCTTGCCGGACAACAGCATGCGCAGGAACTGGCCGAATATCCGCAACGCCAGTACGACGCGTTGGAACAGCACTACCTGAGCCTGCGCGGCATGGCCGCGCTGGACCTGTGCCTGCTGCACGATCTGTTGTTCGAACTCATGCCGCAACAATTGCTGGCCGGTGCGTGGTTCGCGGCCTTGTCGCCGCACCCGCTGTACGAGCCGTTGCTGCGTGAGGCGCAGGCGCGGGTGCTGAACGACGAGCGTTATCAGCGCGGTCAGGCGCGGTTGCTCGCGCTGGCCCTTTCCGCTTACGAGGAATCGGACGATGTCGGCGATGCGGGTTCGGCCGCGTCGTGCATGCAACGCATCCGCGAAGCGCTCGCCCCGCTACCCAAGCCAATGGTGCTGCTGCGGCTCATGCCGACGCCGGAGCAGTTGCAGCAGCTTCAAGAGGACCGCCAACGGGTCGGCCAGATCTACCGTCGACACGGCGCGCAAGCAGCACGCGATGCGATACCGGGAACGGTGATTGGTTTTTTCAACCTGAGCCATGCCGCTTGGCGACGCCTTGGCTATCCCAGCATGGAGCGGTATCTGCAAGGCGTTCGCGCGACGCCATGAGCATCGCCGGTCGATCGATCAGAAACTCGATAGCCCGCTCGCCTCGCTGAACCGATACCACAGCTTGCGCCACTGCGATTCGTCGGCGTAGCGCGGGTAGTCCAGGCGGCACGTACTTGAACATGCGCAGATTGCCGGGATTGCTGCCGAAGCCGGTGACTTCGGTCGACGCGTGCGCGGCGCCGACACCGCACAGCGCCAGGGTCAATGCGATCACGGCGTGATACCAGGATGCGGGACGGGTCCTGCTCAGGCGAACGGACATGCGGTCGACTCCCCAGGCCGGCAGCGATTCCGGCGTGGCCGCAGTGGGCCACCGCGCGCAGGTCGGCGCCATCGTCCGATGGGGCACATTGCGCTGCAGCAAGCCGATGCGCGAATCGGTTGAATCGCGGATCGGCGGGCCCTAGTCTGGGGCGGCCTTCGATCGCAACGGACCTTGATGTATGCATTATCTGGCGCAGGACGCGTTATGGACGGTCCGTGGATTGCCTTATCACGAGCTGGGCACGGCCCAGTTTCTGGACTCGATGGTGCGCAAGGGGCAGGAGCATGCCGAGCGACTGAGCGAGTATCCGCAAGCGCAGTACGACGAGCTGGAAATCTACTATGTGAGTCTGCGCGGCATCGCCGCACTCGATATCTGGCTGCTGCACGATCTGTTGTTCGAGCACGGCTATTGCGCGCGGACCCAAGCGGCATGGCTCGCGGCGCTGGCTCCGCATCCACTGTATCGACAGCCTTTGTCGGAAGCGAGCGCGCTGACCGAGCACCGCCGGTCGGCGATCGAGCTGGCCCTGGCGGTAGCCGATCTGGGCGATGGCGAGATCGGGAATACCGAATCGCTGATCGCGCTGGCGCGGATTCGCTCCGCGCTGGACCCTTTGCCCCGGCCGCAATTGCCACTCAGGCTCGCTCCTTCGCCGCAGCAAGTACAGCGGCTGAAAGAGGAGCAGCAGCGCATCGGCGAGCTGTATCGTCGCGGTGGCGCGCAGGCCGCGCGCGACAGCCTGCCGGGCACGATGACGGCTTACTTCCAGATGAGTTATCCCGACTGGCATCGGCAGGGCCGGCCGAGTCTGGAAACCTACTTGGCCTCGAGCCAGACGCGGCAGCCATGACGACTGGCGGAATCGCGGACGATTATTCGGCGCTGCGTGCCATGGTCGTGCAATTTCTGGCCGGCAATACCAGTAGAGATCTGCGTTATCCGCTTGAGGGCGAACTTCTGCGTTTGTTCGGCGAGGACCACGACACCCCGGCTTCGCGCATGTTGGATCGCCTGGCGCAATACACGCCAGGCAATCTGCCTTATTTGTATCGCGACGAAGAAATGGTGGAGCACTTCCAGCGGTTTCTCGGCTGGCTGGACAGGCACATCGCCGAGCAGGCGGCAGTGATCGGACCCGCCGTTGCCGAGGACTAGAAACTCGACAACCCACTGGCCTCGCTGAACCGATACCACAGCTTGCGCCACTGCGATTCGTCGGCGTAGCGTGGGTAGTCGGCGCTGATGCCGCGGCCGGCGCCGTTGCTCCAGCTTTGTTCGAAATACTCGGCGGCCTGACGCGCGACCGGCGCGTCGGATTCGGCGACCACGCGCGCGCTGCTTTCCAGGTTGTAATCGTCCAGATTGCGGCGGGTGTAGTTGGCCGAGCCGGCGATCAGTTCGATGCCGCCGTCGCGATCGCTGCGCAGCAGCAGCTTGGCGTGGCATTGCTCGCCGTGGGTGTCGCACCAGCGCAGCGGCACGCCGGCCGCGTGCAGTTCCGAGGCGACCTGGCGATTGGGCACGCCGTTCTTCTTGCGTCCGAACGCGTCCTCGTTCGGATCGAGCAGCACGCGCACGCCGACCCCGCGCTTGTGCGCGGCGATGACCGCATCGATCAGGCGGCGATGGGAGAAATAGAACACCGCGATATCGATCCGGTCGCCGCCGTGGGCGCCGTCGATCGCCGCCTGCAGGCCGTCGCGGATCCTGGCTTCGGTCAGTATCTGCACGCGCGGCGCCGAGGTGGTGTCGACGATGCTGTCGGGCGGCACCGAGGTCGGCAGGCCTTGCGGCCACGACCCGCCCGACAGCGCGACCACCGCGCGTTCGCTCGCGAGCAGGTCGAGCGCGGCCGCGCCGCTGAAGCGCAGCGCGACGTTGCCGTGCAGGCTGCTGGCGTCGTGCGGATTGGCCGAGGCGACCAGCGCGGTCCAGGTGTCGCCCTGGTCGACCACCAAGGTCTTGCGATGATTGGCGTTGAGATTGAGCAGGCTCAGCCAGCTGCGCAGGGTGACCTTGCCCGGACCGAGCGGATTGGCGATCCAGCCGTCGCGGTCGTTGTTGCCGGCCCAGCCGCAGCACAGATGCCACAGCCCCGACCAGGCCGGATTGGGCGCGCGCAGGCGGCGCAGGTCGGTGGTCACCACCTCGACCCCGGCCGCGCGCAAGGCGTCCAGTCGCGGCGACGGCAGGCCGCCGTACACGGTGTTGATGGGGTCGGTAATCAGCACGGCATGCAACCGCGGCACGGCGCGTTTGCGCGCGATCAACGCGTCGGTGAGTTGCTGGCTCAGCTTGCGGTATTCGACCTCGCCGCCCTGGCTGCCGAAGTCGTTGAACAGGAATTGATCGGCGACGATCACTCGTTGGGCCTGGCCGATCAGGCGCAGGGTTTCGTCGAATACGTGCTGATCGCTGTGGCGTTGATTGGCCGCGTCGACCCAGGTGATGTCGGTCAGCAGGGCCACGTCGGTCGCACTGCGCAGCGGGCCGGCCTGGCTGATCCCGGGCAGCAGCGGCTTATAGACCTGGTAGGCGCCCATCGCGATCCAGGCCACCAGCAGCAACGCGGTCGCGCGCTTGAGCCAGCGGCGCAGGCGGCGCGGCGGCGGGGAGTCGATGGCGGCAACGTCTTCTGACATGAGCGATACGGCGACGGATGGGGGACGGGCATTGTCGCAGCCGCGCGCCGCGCGCGCCTGTCCGGACTGAACCGAAGCGGCGTTTGCCGCGATAACCGCCACAAATCGGTCATGTCGCCCGCCTAGGCTGGCCGGATGGACATCCTGATGCTGTCTGACGTGTATTTTCCGCGGGTCAACGGGGTGTCGAGCTCGATCCGCACCTTCGCCCAGTCGCTGGCGCGCATGGGCCATTCGGTGACTCTGGTGGCGCCCGATTACGGGCCCGACAGCGGCCAGGAACAGCACGACAGCGGCGAGTTCGAGATCATCCGGCTGGGCTCGCGGGTGATCTTCTTCGATCCCGAGGATCGGCTGATCCGCGCGCCGGAGCTGCGCCGCATCCAGCCGCAACTGGCGCGGCGGCATTGGGACGTGATCCACATCCACACCCCGTTCCGCGCGCACGGCCTGGGGGTGCGCCTGGCCGCGCAGACCGGGCGGCCGACGGTGGAGACGTACCACACCTATTTCGAGGAATACATCGGTCACTACCTGCCGTGGGCGCCGGCGCCGCTGTTGCGGATGGCCGCGCGCAAACTCTCGCGGGTGCTGTGCCACGGCGTCGATCATCTGATCGTGCCGACCGCGCAGATGGTCGAGGTGCTCGATCGCTACGGCATCCGCACGCCGTCGACGGTGCTGCCGACCGGAATCGACCTGAGCGAGTTCGCGCGCGGCGACGGCGCGCGCTTTCGCGCCGAGCACGGCATCGCCGCCAATCGCCCGACCGTGGTCACGGTCAGCCGGCTCGCGGTCGAGAAGAACATCGCGTTCCTGTTGCAGGTGGCCAAGCGCCTGCTCGGCGAGTTTCCCGAGTTGATGTTCGTCATCGCCGGCGAAGGGCCGGACGCGGAGCGGCTCAAGCGCTTGGCGAAGGAACACGGCCTGGAACGCAACGTGCGTTTCTTCGGCAATCTCGACCGCCGCACCAGCCTGCTCGATGCCTACCGCGCCGGCGATGCGTTCGTATTCGCCTCGCCGACCGAAACCCAGGGGCTGGTGCTGATCGAGGCGATGGCGCTGGGCGTGCCGATCGTGTCGACCGCGGTGATGGGCACCGCGACGGTGTTGCGCGGCGCGCGCAGCGCGGTGGTCAGCGAGGACAACGTCGAGGCCTTCGCCGGCCACCTCGCCACGGTGCTGCGTTCGCCGCAACTGCGCGCGCAGTTGTCCGCGGCCGGGCCGGTGGATGCGCGGGCCTGGAGCACCGAGGGCTTGATGGAGCAGGTGGTGGCGCTGTATCAGCGGCTGGCGCAGGCGAAGTCGTTGCCGCGGCCGGTGTCGGCGGACGAACCCGAGATTGCGGGCTGACTGAGCGGGCGAGGCGAGGGCGAAAAGTCCCGCATACCGAGGGCGCAGCGGCCGTTGGCGGGATCGCCTTTGGCCGAGTCGTTCTTGCGCGCGGCGGGCGTGGCCGCTTCGATCGTGGCGGGGGACGCCTTTCCGACGCGGCGAACGCGGAGCCGCCCATGCCTGCGCGGAGCAGCAAGCAGCGAATTACTTTCGTTGGCTTTTAGCTCTAGCTTTGGCATGAGCTTCAGCTCGAGCCAGAAGTCGCGCAGTTCATCCAGCGCTGCGAAGCATCGAACTCGCGTTAGCAAAAGCACACCCGAAGGGCGGCGTGCAGGATGCACGCCGTGCGCCACCGGGACATGGATGTCCCGCGTGGCGCATGCCTGCGTCTGCTCCGCACTTGCGGGCCTTTGATTCAAAGAAAAGCGTTTTTCTTTGGTTACCTTTCTTTTGTCGCTTTTGACAAAAGAAAGTAACTCGGCCGCTTGCGGACGAAAGCTGTTGATCTTGCCTTTGGCTTCAAAAGTTCTAGAGCTTCAAAGCTTCGAAGCCTTTAAAGCTGCAAGCAGGATCAAAAGCGTTCCGCCGCTGAAGCGGCGGGTCACTTTCTTTTGTCTAAAGCAACAAAAGAAAGGTAACCAAAGAAAAATGCTTTTTTGTGAATCAAGTGCCCGCAAGTGCGGAGCAGACGCGGGCATGCGCCACACGGGACATCCTGTCCCGGTGGCGCACGGCGCACATCCATGTGCGCCGCCCTTCGGGTGTGCTTTTTCTAACGCGAGTCAGTGGCCTCGCAGCGCTGGATGAACTGCGAGACTTCAAGCCCAAGCAAAAGCGACATGCCTACCTGTAGGAGCGGCGTCCTGCTGGACTTCCTTGGAGCACAAGCCGCGACCGCGGAATACAACTTCATCAACCTCAAGACCCGCGACCCATCTCAAGCCGCATCGACCCGCACCCGCGTCGCCAGCACCAACCCGAGCAACGCCAGCGCGAAAGCGATCGCGAAGCCGCACAGATAGGCCAGCGTGTGCGAACGGCCCAGCAACGCGGCGAACAGCGAACCGCCGACCGCCAACGCGGTCGCGGTGTAGATCGCATCGCCCAGGTGCAGCGCCGAGGAGTTCACGCCCTGTTGCTCGGGCGGCGACAGTTCCAGCATCAGCACCGACAAGGTCGGATAGATCAGGCCCATGCCGAGCCCGGACAGCACCCAGCCGGCGACGCCGAGCGCGAGCGGGGTGTGCGGCCAGATCAAGGCGGCGATCGCGATCACGCCGAGCGCGAGCATCGCCATACCGGCCTGCAGGAACCGCTGCGGCGCGCCCGTATCGCTGCTGCGGCCGCGATACCACGAACCGGTCGACCAGCCGATCGCGCCGAGGGTGAGCACCAGCCCGGCCCAGGTCGGCGACAGCCCGCGTTCCTGCGACAACAGCAGCGGGATGTAGGCTTCGCTGAGAAAGAACCCGCCCGCGGCGATGCCGCGCAGCGAGACCACGGCCGGCAGGCCGCGCGCCGCGCGCAGCGCGCCGACCGGCAGCAGCCGCGAGGCGGCCCAGCCGAGCAGCGCGATCGCCGGCGCCAGCCACGCAAGCGCGGGCCAGCCGCGTTGCTGGCCGCCGTAATGCAGCGCGAGCAGGCTGGCGGTGGTCAGCAGCGCCCACAGCAGCCGGGTGCGTTGCTGGCCGGCGCTGTGCGTCGCTTCGCGAGGCGCAGACGGGCCGAGCCCGCGCAGCGACGGCAGCACCAGCCAGGCCGCGACCAAGGCCACCACCGGTACCGACAGGAACACCCAGCGCCAGCCGAGGTGTTCGACGATCGCGCCGCTGATCGCCGGGCCGACCACCGCCGGCACCGCCCAGGCCGCGGCGAACGCGACGAATACCTTGACCCGCAGCGCGACCGGATAGACCCGGCCGACCACCACGTACAGCGCGACCGAGATCAATCCGCCGCCGAAGCCCTGGACCACGCGGCCGGCGATCAGCGCGAGCATCGACGGCGCCAGCCCGGCGAGAATCAAGCCCAGCGCGAACCAGGCGATGCCGTGGCGCAGCGGCGCGGCCGGACCGCGCGCATCGGCCCAGCGCCCGGCGGCGACCATGCCGACCACGCTGGCGGCGAGGGTGCCGCCGAACGCGAGCGCGTACAGCGGCAAGCCGTCGAGCGCGCGCGCGACGGTCGGCATCGCGGTGGTCACGGCCAGTGCTTCGAACGCGACCAGCGCGACCAGGGCCACGGCGCCGAGGCTCAGGCCGCGATAGCGCGGCGCGAACAGGCTGTCAGCGGTGTCGGCCGTGTTGGCCTCGGTGTTCGAGAGCTCGCGATCGTTTGCGTTTTCGGCGGAGTGTTTGATGGAGCGGTTTTCCTGCAAGGATGGATTGGTGGCCGCGGACTCTTGCGCGCATAACTCCTGCGCGAAATCGTGACTGGACGGAGCACCCGCCCCGACGCGGCTGGATTCGGACGCGCGCATGTCCGCATCGCCGGCCGGCGTCGGACGGTCCGCCATCATGAGCCGGGTGGTTTCCATGCCGACGGCCTCAGCCGTTGCCGCCCGATCGGGCAAATACGGCTGTCGTCGCCAGACGCTCGACCGCGGAAGACGCTCCAGACCCGATGCGACCGCTCCGCCTAGCCAGCAGTTGTTCGTCGGACATCGGGGCTGGAGCGCCTTCCGCGGTCGAGCGCGATACGGCGATGATCACCATGTTCATGCGCAGAACCTCAGCGTCAACGGCGCGTACACCATCAGCACGACCTTGCCGCGCCCCGGCCCGCGCTCGACCGCGCGATGCGCTTCGGCGGCGCGGGTCAACGGAAACATCTCGCGCACATGCACCAGCAGGCCATGGCGTTCGTGCATCGCGACCAGTTCGGCCAGGCGCGCGCGGCTGCGTCGGCTGCGTACGGTCCGCAGGCCGAGGCGATGCGCGCGCGGCGAATCGCACAGGGTCGCGATGCGGGCCGGATCGCCGCACAGCGCGAGCCAGTCGTCGAAGCGATCGACGCCGAGCGCATCGAACACCGCATCCACGCCGTCGGGCGCCAGCACCCGCGCCTGCGCGATGCCGCGGTGGTCGTCGTCGATCGGTTGCGCGCCGAGCGCGCGCAGGTAGTCGTGATCGCCCGCCGCGGCGCTGCCGATCACCCGCAGGCCCCAGGCGCGCGCCAACTGCACCGCGACGCTGCCGATGCCGCTGGCCGCGCCATGGATCAGCACGCGCTCGCCGCGTCGCAGGCGCAGATCGCACAGCGCCGCGTGCGCGGTCTGGCCGGTCGAGGGCAACGCGCCGGCCACCGCCCAACTCATTGTGACCGGTTTGTGCACGACCTGTTCGGCGGGCACGGTCAGGACCTCGGCGTAACTCATCGCCACCGCCCAGCCCATCACTTCGTCGCCGGGCGCGAACGCATCGACTCCGGCGCCGACCTGATCGACGACACCGGCGAATTCGTTGCCCAGGCGGCGCGGAAACGCCGGTCGGCCGTCTTCGCCCGATTCGCTGTCGCGGCCCAGACCGCTGCGCGCGGCGATGTCGCTGGGCCGCACCCCGGCCGCGCGCACCCGCACCCTGATCTCGCCGGGACCGGCCTGCGGCATCGGCAATTCGATCGCATGCAGCACTTCGGGCGCGCCGTAACGATCGAAGACCACCGCCTTGACGCGGGCGGCGTGCGCGGAAGCATCGGGTGGACGTGGATCGGCGTGCGGGGTGGCCATGGCTTGACGTCGAAAGAGGTCGAAGCGCACGATAAAACCTCAACATTGGTTAAGGTCAACCCCCCGGGCGGATGCGCATGAACATGGAACTCACCGTCGGCCAGGTGGCCGAACGCTCCGGCGTGGCGGTATCGGCCCTGCATTTCTACGAGGCCAAGGGCCTGATCCACAGCCTGCGCACCGCCGGCAACCAGCGCCGCTACAGCCGCGACACCTTGCGCCGGATCGCGGTCATCCGCGTCGCCCAGCGCGTGGGCATGCCGCTGGCGACGATTCGCGAAGCGCTCGACACCTTGCCCGGATCGCGCGCGCCCACGCGCGCGGACTGGGTGCGCCTGTCGGCGGCGTGGAAGGACGAACTCGAACAACGCATCGCCAACCTGAGCCTGATGCGCGACACCCTGGACCAGTGCATCGGTTGCGGTTGTCTGTCGATCGATCGTTGCCGCCTGGCCAATCCGGACGACACCTGGGGCGAGCAGGGCTCGGGCGCGCAGCGTTGGGCGGCGGCGTTGCAGCAGGCCAAGCCGCGGCGTGGGGGTAAGCGCGCGGAATAGACACCTCGCGTGCTGCTTTGATCCGAGTGCTCGCGAAAAGCGGGTGCTGCCCGTTGCGCGCCTGGATAACGCGTCGCTATCGCCGTCGCGATCGAGTCGCGTGGCGTACCATGAGCGCTTCCCTCCGCACGACGAAATCGCCATGACCCTTTCGATGTACTCCGCCAGCGTACCGGTGCTCAAGCAGTTGCTCGGCAGCCTCGCCGAGATCCTCGCCAAGACCGAAGCCCACGCCGGCGAACACAAGATCGACCCCGACGCCTACCTGCAGGCGCGTCTGTTCCCCGACATGTTCCCGCTGCTGCGCCAGGTCCAGATCGCCTGCGACTTCGCCAAGGGCATCAGCGCGCGTCTGGCCGACGTCGAAGTGCCGGTGTACGACGACAGCGAGCGCAGCTTCGCCGAACTGCAGGCGCTGATCGCCAAGACCCTCGACTTCGTCGGCAGCCTGGAACCGGCGCTGTTCGAAGGCGCGCAGGACCGCGAGATCGTGCTGCGCCCGGGCACCCCGAAGGAACGCCGTTTCGGCGGCGCCGATTACCTCGTCCATTACGGCCTGCCGCAGTTCTTCTTCCACGTCACCACCACCTACGCGATCTTGCGCGGCAACGGCGTCAACATCGGCAAGCGAGATTACATGGGCAAGTACTGAGGCGACAGGTACTGAGTTGAAGCCACCGCGGCGCCGTTTCGGCGCCGCGGTCGCGATCGGCGGAGAGGAATCGTCTGCCGCGTACGCCGCGGGCAGCTGAAACGCTCGCTTGCTTGAGCAATCGATTCGATTTCCGGCGTCGCCTCACTGCGCATGGCCTGCCGGCCCAGGTTTCCTGACGGGTCGGCGCGGTTTTTCGCGCCGTCAAGCCCCGCGTTCGGCGAGCGCATCCGAGCGCTTGAACGCATCATTGGCCGCGCAGTTTCAGACCCGCACGCGGGCCTCGATCCGGGCATGCGGCGAACCGCGTTTATTCTCGCCGGGTCGCCGCCACCGATCCGGTCGACACCACGCGATTCGCGCCAGCGCGACAGCGCATCGCATTGCATGAATTTCGCGAACAACGCTTGCTTGTTCGCCGTCGCCGCGTGGTGTTTTCACTGTCGATCCGCGCGCGCTTTTCGCCGCTGATCGATCGCGTCGACGACGACGCTGTGACGCCCATCGAAAAGCCGTCACGAAGGCGATTTTCGCGCTCGCGCGGCGGCCCAATCTCGGTCTGTGCGACACCCGGATGGGATCATGTTTTCCCGGTGGCGACAGGACGTCGCACCGGGTCCGGAACCCGGCAGAGCCCGCCCCTCAAGAACCCGCCGAGCAACAGTTCGGCAATCGCGAGCTCGCTCGCATCGCGCAAGCGATGCGGCGCAAGGACGCGCGATCCGGAACATCCCCCATCGTTGCAACCCAGAAGGAGTTGGCATGCCGTACAAGAGTATCCAGGGGCCCCTCGTACTGAGTCTGGCGCTGATCGCGTCCGCCGTCGGTGCGTCCGGTGCCCCGAACGTGAGCCAGACTCGCAGTCCGGCTTCGCAGCCGCTGCGATCTTCGATCCAGGAGATTTCGCCGCACCACCAGGCGCGCTTGCGTTTCGAACAGGCGGTCGCGCCCGAGCGCGGGCGTCAGGCGCTGGCGCGGTCGATCCAGAACGACATCCAGGGCCTGCGCCGTTACGAGCCGCTCGCCGCGGCCGATCTGGTCACCCACAGCCTGGACGGCGCCGCGTCGACCGTCGCCTTGCGCGGCTCGATCGGCAACGGCGCGGCCATGCATTACAGCCTGGCGCAGGCGCCGCGGCACGGCGAAGTGCGGATTCGGGACGGTCGTGCGACCTACATCCCCGATCCGGGCTTCGAAGGCGTCGACACCTACACCTATCGCGTGCAGTCCGGTCAGGACAGCGCCGAAGCGGTGGTGGCGGTGACCGCGATCCGCGACCGCGTGCTGCCGGCGACCGCGGCCGCCGTTTTGTAACCCGCCCGACGCGGCTCGTGCCGCAGGTTTCACCGTCGCCGCACGGATCGCGGCGACGCTACCGGTACCCCTCGGAAAGGGGTAGGGGACGGCCGCGCACAGGCGCGCGCCGATACGCAGTACCCGGATCGGACCGCGCGCATGGCGCGGCCGGTCCGCCGGCCATCTCGTCGTGGTGATGGCCTGGCCGATCGGGCCGGCGCGACGTGCGCCGTCCGGGACGGGATTGCGCGATCCCCGGTGTCGACCGGTTCGCGGCGTTCGCCGGCGTTTCGCCAGGCGGGCGCCGCGGCCGGCACGGACCGCCATGCGGGTCAGGTGACGCCTCATGGCGCCACGCAAGGTTTGGACGCCTTTCATCTCCGTCAGTGATGAAAGCCGAAGCGGGCAGGGAAGCCCGCGCTGTTGGCGGCTCCGGCCGTTGTCCCGCCGCAACTGGGCTTGCGGCGGGGCGGCCGGAGCCGGCGATGGTGTGCGGTGTTGGTTGCCGCGGTTTGCGCATTGCCGGGCGATCACAGTGGGACGGCCGCGTCGTCCCGGTCCCGGACAGATCGAACCGATCGCCTCGCCGCCGGTCGTGGCCCCGTTCGGGCCGGATGGAACGTCCATCCGCCACGCATTCGTGCAAAAAACCTGTCATGGGGCTTGCATCGCAGGCCGCGCGCGACGACGATGCGTCCTCGGCTTGGGGAGGCCCCGCGATGGAACTGTTGACGCTCGATCACTTCAGCTCGCACGTAAACGAGACCTACTCGGCCGTGCTCAACGACGGCGAAGTACCGTTCGTGCTGGTCGAAGCGCGCGCGCTGAGCACGCAGCCGCAGCAGGCGGTGCGGGCGCCGTTCTCGCTGCTGTTCCGCAATGCCTCGGCGTTCCTGTTTCCGCAGCAGACCTATGTCATGCGGCATGCGTCGATCGGCGAGGTCGGTATTTTCCTGGTTCCGGTCGCGCGCGAGCGCGAGGGGTTTTTGTATCAGGCGATTTTCAACTGATCGATTTGCGTCGAGCGGCGCGCGCGGCGACTCGTTGCTTGCTCGTCATTCATGCGAAGGCGTGCGTTGCTTTACTTCGGCGGAGCCGAGTCTCCAGAGACTTCACAGTCATGCCTGGGTGAAGTCCTGGATTCCCGCCTTCGCGGGAATGACGGGCAAAAAATCGCGGCAGCTGCGCGCATGCATCCCCGGCCGCCCATCGAAATGCGATCACGGCTGACGATGCGGCGCTCGCGCCGGATCAAGCCCGATTCGATTAAACCCGACTCAATCGAGCCCGACTCAATCGAGCCGGGTTCAACCAAGTCAGCCCGAATCAAGCCGGCTCAATCAAACCGGCTCAATCGAGCCAGTTCGAATCAACCGAACTCCGGCCGCCAGCGCATCAGCGCATGCGTCGGCATCGCCTCGACCACGCCGAAGCCCAGCCGGCGATACAGGCGCAGCGCATCCTGATTGCCGTGCTCGACATGCAGGCGCATGCCGCAGCGCGCGGCCTGCGCCTGCTGCTGCGCCCATCCGATCAGCGCGGTGCCGATGCCTTGCCCGCGCGCGCCGTCGCCCAGGCTGATGTCGACCAGCAGATGATCGGGCGGATTGGTCTGCAGATAGAAGCGTCCGACCGGCTGGCCGTCGCGTTCGATGATGAGGAAGTCGACGCCCTGATAGTGGCGCGTGTAGTGGATGTGCTGCAGCGCGAACTGCTGGTCGAGAAAGGCATGCAGCGCCGGCTCGGGCCAGCCCATCGGCGCGAATTCGACGCCGCGCAATTGCCGATAGAGCAGACGCAGCCAGGCGATGTCCTGGCTATGCGCCGCGCGCAGGCCGATCCCGCGTCGCCATAGCGACGCGGGAAGGTCGAACGTGCCGCCGCGCTCCTCGGGGAACGACAGCGGCGCGGTGGTCGGGTTTGCGTGCAAGGTTTATGGGAACGAGGGGAAGATGCCTTCCAGCGCGATGCAGAAGTTCATCGCGAGATAGGGCTGACGATTTTCGTGCGGCTGGTTGTTGCCGGTGGGCAGGACCAGGGTCGGCGAGAATTGCGCGTTGGCGGCGGTGCCGGCTACGAACGCGTTCGCGTTGGGCGAGCCCAGCGCGTTGCCGGCGCTGGGGGAAGCGGCTTTCTTGGTGGCGACCTGTTGGTTGGAGATGTTCACGCCGTGGGTGTGGCTCGGCATTTCCTGGGTGGTCAGGGTGACCGAGTTGGAGCCGAAAGTCTCGCCCATGGAGCGCTGAGTCAGACCAGGCGGGGGAGGTGTGGTGGGTAGCGTGGCACTGTCGACCGCGCGGTTGGCGAAGTTCGGCAACTGGAACGTGCTCTGGCCGTTGCCGCCGTACTGAGTGCCCAGCAGGGCGAACAAGGCGGTGTTCTGCTGGATCGTCAGCGTTGCGCCGTTGCAGGCGGCCCAGCCGCGTGGAGCGAAGTTGAAGCCGAAAATCTGGATCTGGCCGATGAAAGGTTCGGTCATGACGATGTCCTCTTGAATCTGCCATGCGCTCGCGCGACGCGGCGCAGGGCGTGGCGAATGGGATCAGTTCTGCTGGGGGAAGATGCCGGCCCAGGCAATGCAGAACAGCGCCGTCAATGTCGGCATGAGGTTGTTGTGCGGTTGGCTGCCGCCGCTGGTCGTCAACGCGGCCAGATTCATCGGCACAAACGTGGAATCGGTGGTGTCGGTGACGTACATGGTGTCGCCGTTGAGCGCGCCGAGCTCGACGCCGGCGCCAATCTGGGTCGCGTCGGCGAGTTCGGTCGTCGCCAGCAGGGTGTGGCCATGCGCCGGCATCTGTTGCTGGGTGAGGGTGACGCTCTCCGTGCCGGACGCCTGGCCGATCACGTAGTTGCTCAGGCCGGGTCCGGTGCCCTGGTGAATCGGTACCCGGCTGCGCAGATCGGGTACGGCGAAGGTGCTGATGCCGTCGCCGCCGTAGGTCGTGCCGATCAGCGTGAACAGGACTTGGTATTCGGCGATGGACTGCAACGAGCCATCGCAGGCGAACCAGCCGTTGGGAACGCGGCCGAAGCCGAACAGTCGGATTTCGCCGACAAAGGGCTCACTCATAGTAGTTACTCCGGAACCTTGAATTCTGAAAGGTGTGGCCGCCTCGCGCGACCTTCTGTCTGTTGCCCGCCCGGCGCTCAGTTGCGCGACGGGTAGATGCCTTGCAAGGCGATGCAGAAGTTGATCGCGCAATACGGCTGCAGGTTCGGATGCGGCGTGGTGCTGCCGGTCTGACCGATGGTCGCCGGCGACAACGCCACCTGGGCCTTCCCGGTGTTCGCATAGATCGCGGTCGAGGTGGTTCCGTAGAAATTGCTGGTCGGGTTGCGTGCGTTGGTGGCGGTGGTGACGCCGCACAGGTTGTGGTTGTGGGCCGGCAGCTGCGGTGTCAGCAGGGTGACGTTTTCGACGCCGCCGGTTTCGCCGTACTGATACGGCGACGGATTCCAGCTTCCGTCGGCCGACGCGCCGGCCCCCACCGGCGTACGGCTTTGCATGTTCGGCAATGCGAAGTTCGTCGTGCCGTTGCCGCCGTACATGGTGCCCAGCAACGAAAACAGCGCTTGGTTCTGCGCGATCGGCATGAGTTGGCCGTTGCACGGGGCAAAGCCCTTGGGCGTGAAACCGAACCCGACGGTAATGATCTGTCCCAGGAATACTTCTGTCATCTCTTCCCCCAGAGGATGTTTCCGGGCGCCGTGCGCGCTTCCGGATGAAATACCGTGCCTCCGCCGCACGCCCCGTCCGCGCACGGCGGGAACGGGCCGGTCCGACCGGGCCAGGCATGGCGCGTGAGCGCCATGATCTTGCTTAACGCAGATCGGCGGCGAAGGCGGCCGGTTTTCCTGCCGAACTGCGTATCAGGTCATGGAAAGGGGCATGCCAGGGGCACGCGGCATGCAGACCAGGACCAGATCGATCATTGGGTACACGGTGGCGGAGCCGGGCACGACGCCCGGGGCCGCCCCGTCAGGGGATGACCAACATGCAACAGCAGTCAGCGCGCCATGCGGGCGGTTCTTTCGTCTCGCGCCTGCACACCGTACTTCGCTCCGGCTTGTTCGCGCTATGCGGACTGATAGCCCTATGGGCCGGGTCGGCCGCGGCGGGACCCTCGGCGTTCTGCCCTGTGCTCACCATGTCGGTCGCCAACGGCGGCAACCAGACGATCGACGTGAGTACCTGCGACGGACCGGCCAACTTCGGCCTGGCCGTGGCTACGTACCCGACCCCGCACGGCTCCGCCGCCGTCCAGACGGTCGCCCAGAGCGTGCAGACGCTCACCTATACCCATAACGGCGACAGCGCGCTCAGCGACACGTTCATCGTGCCCGACGGCAACGGCGGCGACATCACGGTCAACGTGACGATCGCGCCGGGCGTCAGCCCGCTCACGGTCAGTCCGGCGACGATCAATCCCGCCCTGGGCGTGGCTTACAGCCAGACCATGACCACCACCGGGGGCGTCGGGCCCTATACCTATGTCCGGACCAGCGGCGCCCTGCCGAACGGTCTGAACTTCAGCAACGGCACCTTCAGCGGCACGGTGCGGCAGCGTGGCAATTTCCCGATCGCGATCACCGTGACCGATTCGACCACGCCGACCGCGATCAGCGTGGTGAAGTCGTACCAGATCACCATCCCGAACAATCAGCCGGTCATCGGCCCGGACCCGTTGCCGGCGATGACCCGCAACTATCCGTATTCGGCCCAGCTCACCAGCACCGGCGGCAATGCGCCGTATACCTACACGATCAACAGCGGGGCGCTGCCGCCTGGCTTGAGCCTGAGCGCCGGCGGCGCGATCACCGGCACGCCGACCACCACGGGCAACTACAGCTTCACCGTCAAGTCGGTCGACGACAGCGATCTGGGCCCGGGCGTTCCCGCGATCGCCTTCGGTATCAAGACGTATAACGTCACCGTCGCGCTCGAACCCACCATCGTCGTCAACCCGGCCACCATCCCCGGCGCCACCGTCGGCGTCGCCTACAGCCAGACCTTCACCGGCGGCGGCGGCACCGCGCCGTACACCTTCGCCATCACCGCCGGCGCGCTGCCGGCCGGCCTGAGCCTCAACACCACCAGCGGCGCCCTGATCGGCACCCCGACCGCGGCCGGCACCTTCAACTTCACCGTCCGCGCCACCGACGCCAACAGCTTCTTCGGCACCCGCGCCTACAGCCTGGTGGTGGCGCCGCCGGTCACGCTGATCGCGCCGACCACCTTGCCCAACGGCACGGTCGCGGCCGCTTACAGCCAGGCGATCACCGCCAGCGGCGGCATCGCGCCGTACACCTATGCGATCACCGCGGGCGCCTTGCCGGCCGGTCTGACCCTGAGCAGCGCCGGCGCCCTGAGCGGGACGCCGACCGCCGGCGGCACCTTCAACTTCACCGTCACCGCGACCGGCAGCAGCACCGGTACCGGCGCGCCGCACACCGGTGCGCGCGCCTATGCGCTGGTGATCGCGCCGCCGACCGTGCTGCTGCCGGCGACCAGCTTCGCTCCCGCCACCGTCGCGGTCGCGTACAGCGCCAATCTCAACCCCGCCAGCGGCGGCACCGCGCCGTACACCTACGCCCTCAGCGCGGGCGCCTTGCCGCCCGGCATGAGCCTGAGCAGCACGGGCACGCTGTCGGGCACGCCGACCGCCCCGGGCACCTTCAACTTCGCCGTGACCGCGACCGACAGCAGCACCGGCAGCGGCGCGTACAGTTCGGCCCCGCGCGGCTACACCTTGCAGGTCGTCAACATCCCGCCGGTCGCCAATCCGGTCTCGGCCACGGTCGCTTACAACAGCGCCGCCAATCCGATCACCTTGAACATCACCGGCGGCATTCCGACCTCGGTGGCGATCGGCACGGCGGCCGCGCATGGCACCGCGACGGCGACCGGCGCCACCATCACCTACACCCCGACCGCCGGTTACGCCGGTCCCGACAGCTTCACCTACACCGCGACCAACAGCGCCGGTACCTCGGCGCCGGCCACGGTCACGATCACGGTGACCGCGCCGACGATCACGGTGTCCGCGTCCGGCCCGCTGACCGCGCAGATCGGCGTCGCCTACACCCAGACCTTCACCTGGACCGGCGGCACCTCGCCGTTCAGCGGCTTCGCGGTCACCGGCTTGCCGGCGGGCCTGTCGATCACCGGTACCACCGCCAACAGCGCGACCGTCAGCGGCACGCCGAGCGCGGCCGGCAGCTTCGCCCTCAATGCCAGCGCCACCGACAGCAGCACCGGCAACGGCCCGTTCACGGTCGGGCAGGCGTTCACCCTGACGGTCAGCGCGCCGACCCTGACCCTGACGCCCGCGGCCGGCACGCTCAACGCGAGCTACGGCGCCGCCTACAGCCAGACCTTCGTCGCCGGCGGCGGCACCGCGCCCTACAACTACAGCGTGTCGGCGGGTGCATTGCCGGCCGGCCTGAGCCTGGACGCGAACACCGGCGTGCTCTCGGGCACGCCGTCCGTGACTGGCTTGTTCACCTTCTCGGTGCGGGCGCGCGACAGTTCCACCGGTACGGGCGCTCCGTTCGCACGTACCCAGAACTACGTCATGCAGGTGGCCGCGCCGACCATCGTGATCGCACCGCCCACCTTGCCGGGTGCGCAGGTCGCGACCGCCTACAGCCAGACCTTGAGCGCCAGCGGCGGTATCGGCGCGTACACCTTCGCGGTCACCGCCGGCGCCTTGCCGCCCGGCGTGAGCCTGAGCAGCGCCGGCACCGTTGCCGGCACGCCGACCGCGGGCGGCACCTTCAACTTCACCGTGACCGCGAGCGACGCCAATGTGCAAAGCGGTTCGCGTGCTTACTCCCTGACCGTCAGCGCTGCGACGATCGTGGTCAGCCCGGCGACCCTGCCGGGCGGCGGCGTGGCCCAGGCCTACAGCCAGACCGTGACCGCGTCGGGCGGCACCGCGGGCTATACCTTCGCGATCACCGCCGGCGCCTTGCCGGCCGGCCTCAGCCTGGCCAGCAACGGCACCGTCAGCGGCACGCCGAGCGCGGGCGGCACCTTCAACTTCACCATCACCGCGACCGACAGCAGCACCGGCAGCGGCCCGTACACCGGTTCGCGCGCCTACAGCGTGACCATCGCGGCCTCGACGGTGATCCTGCCGCCGACCACCCTGGCCGCGGCGACGGTGACCAACCCGTATAGCGCCACCGTCAACGCCGCCACCGGCGGCACCGCGCCGTACACCTACGCGGTCAGCGCCGGCAGCTTGCCGCCGGGCCTCAGCGTCAGCAGCGCCGGTGTGATCTCGGGCACGCCGACCGCGCCGGGCAGCTACAGCTTCAGCCTGCGCGCGACCGACAGCAGCACCGGCACCGGCCCGTACACCTCGGCGCCGCAGACTTATGCGCTGCAGGTCAACGACATCGTCCCGGTCGCCAATCCGGTCTCGGCCACGGTCGCCTTCAACAGCACCGCCAATCCGATCACCTTGAACATCACCGCCGGCATTCCGGCCTCGGTGGCGGTCGCCGCCGCGCCCGCGCACGGCACCGCGACGGCCAGCGGCACCACGATCACCTACACGCCGACCGCCGGTTACGCCGGTCCCGACAGCTTCACCTACACCGCGACCAACGTGGCCGGCACCTCGGCTCCGGCGACGGTCACGATCACGGTCGGCAACCCGACCATCACCGTGACCGCCTCAGGTCCGTTGACCGCGCAGGTCGGCGCCGCCTACACCCAGACCTTCACCTGGGCCGGCGGCACCTCGCCGTACACCGGCTTCAACGTGGCCGGCCTGCCGGGCGGCCTGAGCGTCACCGGCACCACCGCCGACAGCGTCACCGTCAGCGGCACGCCGACCGCGGCCGGCAGCTTCAGCCTCAACGCCAGCGCGACCGACAGCAGCACCGGCAATGGCCCGTTCACCCAGGGCCAGATCTTCACCCTGACGGTGGGCGCGCCGACCCTGGCGATGACTCCGGCGCCGGGCAACCTGCCGATGAACTACGGCGTCGCCTCGACCATCAACTTCGCCGCCAGCGGCGGCTCGGCGCCGTACAGCTTCAGCCTGGCCGCCGGTTCGTTGCCGGTGGGCGTGAGCTTCAGTTCGGCCGGCGTGCTCAGCGGCACGCCGACGGTTCCGGGCAACTACAACATCGCGGTGCGCGTGCTCGATTCGAGCACCGGCGCCGGCGCGCCGTTCGCCCTACAGCAGAACTACACCATCGTGGTCGCCACCCCGGCCATCGCGATCGATCCGCCGACCCTGCCCAACGGCACCGCCGCGGTCGCCTACAACGCCAGCCTCAGCAGCACCGGCGGCGTCGCGCCGTACAGCTACTCGCTGCTCAGCGGCGCGTTGCCGATCGGCATGAGCTTCAGCTCGGCCGGCGCGTTCTCCGGCATCCCGCGCTCGGACGGCAACTTCAGCGTGACCGTGCGGTCCACCGACAGCAACGGTCAGACCGCGTCGAAGGTCTACACCTTCACCATCGACCCGGCGATCATCACGATCGCGCCGGCGACGTTGCCGGGCGGCACGGTCGGCGTGGCCTACAACCAGAGCCTGAGCAGCAGCGGCGGCATCGCCCCGTACAGTTATTCGATCGTCTCGGGCAACCTGCCGATCGGTCTGAGCTTCAGCTCGGCCGGCGTGCTCAGCGGCACTCCGACCACCGCCGGCAGCTACACCGCCAACATCCGCTCGACCGACGACGCCGGCTACAACACCACCGCGCCGTACACGATCGTCATCGCCGACGCGGTGCCGGTCGCGGTCGACGACAGCGCGAGCACCTTGTCGAACGCGCCGGTGACGATCGATGTCACCGCCAACGACACCGGCATCATCACCTCGATCGCGCTCGGCACCGCGCCGGCCCACGGCACCGCCACGGTCAGCGGCACCGACGTGATCTACACGCCGGCCGCGAACTACTTCGGCAGCGACAGCTTCACCTACACCGCCAGCGGCCCCGGCGGCACCTCGGCGCCGGCCACGGTCACGATCACGGTCAACGCCTTGCCGGTTCCGCAGGGCCAGCCGCAGACCGCGACCACGCTGTCGACCCAGCCGGTCACCATCGACGCCGCCGCCGGCGCCACCGGCTCGCCGTTCACCGGCGTGACCTTGCTCAATCCGCCGAGCTCGGGCACCGCGGTGGTGCAGGGCACCCAGATCGTCTACACGCCCGCGGCCACCACCGTCGGCGCGATCGCGCTGACCTACACCTTGAACAACGCCTTCGGTCCGTCCGCGCCGATCACCTCGACCATCACCGTCAACGCGGTGCCGGTCGCGCAGTCGCGGCGGGTGCGCACGGTCGCCGGCGCGACCATCACCGTCGACCTGGTCGCCGGCGCCACCGGCGGTCCGTTCACCGGCGCGAACCTGGTCTCGCTGACCCCGGCATCGTCGGGCACGGCGGCGGTCAGCGGCTCGGGCGGCAGCTATCAGCTGACCTACACCCCGGTGATCGGCTACTCCGGCATCGCGGTCGCCAGCTTCACCCTCAACAACGCCTTCGCCACCTCGGCGGTGGCGACGATCGAAGTCGAAGTCATGCCGCGCAGCGATCCGTCCAAGGACGCCGAAGTGCTCGGCGTGCTGTCGGCGCAGACCTCGGCCACGCGTCGCTTCGCCACCACCCAGATCGGCAACTTCCAGCAGCGTCTGGAAGGCCTGCACGGCGGCGGCGAAGAGGGCGCGCGCTTCGACAACGGCCTGAGCTTCTCGATCGACCCGCGTTGCCGCGACGACGCGCCGCGCACCCCGGGCAACGACTGCCGTCAGCCGATGCTCGGCGACGAACGCGCCGCGATCGAGTCCAAGCCGCCGGTGCAGGGCACGGGCTCGCGTTACGGCCTGTGGACCGGCGGTACCTTGAACAGCGGTAACCGCGACGGCCGCAGCGGCGGCGCGAGCGGCATCGACTTCGAGACCACCGGCATCAGCGCCGGCGCCGACTACCGCCTGCGCGACGACTTCGCGTTGGGCGGCGGCATCGGCTACGGCCGCGACGACACCGAAGTCGGCCAGCACGGCAGCCGCAGCAAGGCCCACGGCTACAGCGCGGTGCTGTACGCCAGCTACCACCCGGGCAAGAGTTTCTATCTCGATGGTCTGCTGGGTTACCAATGGCTGTCGTTCGACTCGCGCCGCTTCGTCACCGACACCGGCGGCATGGTCACCGGCTCGCGCGACGGCAATCAGTGGTTCGTCTCGATCTCGGCCGGCGCCGACTACCAGCGCGACCGCCTGCGGATTTCCCCGTATGCCCGCCTGGACGTCGCCCGCGCGCGCCTGGACGGCTACACCGAACGCGGCGACGCGCAGTACGTGCTGAACTATCGCGACCAGGACATCGACACGACCACCACCAGCCTGGGCCTGCGCATGGACTACAGCTACCCGGTCCGCTGGGGCACGTTCGCGCCGCAGCTGCGCCTGGAATACCAGCACGACTTCCAGGACGACAGCTTCGCCACGATGAGCTATGCCGACATGGTCGGCGGCCCGTTCTACCGCGCCCGCATCGACGGCCTGGACCGCAACCGCTTCGTGTTCGGCCTCGGCGCGATCCTGCAGACCGAGCGCGACTGGGTCCTGCGTTTCGAATACCGCGGCCTGTTCGGCAGCGGCAACGACGACGACAACAGCTTCATGATCAATCTTGAGAAGAAGTACTGATCGAAGTGCCGGGCGCGGCTTTTGGGCCGCGCCCGGGTGGCGGGAATCGGGAATCGGGAGTAGGGAGTCGGGAGTAGGGAGTAGGGAGTAGGGAGTCGGGAGTCGGGAGTCGGGAGTTGGGAAGCGGGAGGGCAACGATGCATCTATTGTCCATTCGCGTTTTTTCGAGATCGACATCACCGCCGTGTAGGCGGAGATCCAAGACTTCATCGCGACCCAACTGCAATCGCTCGTTTCGCATCAGCAACAACGGCGTTCTTTATTTCGCCGCGTCTCTTTCAGGTCGTCCTTCCCGCGAACGCGGGCTGCGCCTTACTTCGGCGAAGCCGAACATCCTGTGACTTTCCGCGGTGTAGCCAGCTAGCTGCGACACCACCGCAACGGTGTATCCAGTTAGCTGCGGCACCACCGCAACCGCTGCTCTCGCCGCAACGGCAACGGTGCATCCATTTCCCACGCGATTCTCCAAAGACCGTCATCCCCGCGAAGGCGGGGATCCAGGGCTTCACCGCGGCATGGCTCTGAAGTCTCTGGATCCCCGCCTTCGCGGGGATGACGACTTGGGGGTTTCGTCGCGGCCAACAGCAAGCGACATCAACGACATCAAACCAAGAGAGTGACGGCGCCAACGAAACCAACGAAACCAAGCCGACGAAGCCTAGACAACGGCACCAGACCAACGACACCGAGACAACGACACCAAACCAACGGCATCGGCGACCACAGCGCCACGGAAGGACCAACACACACCACGGTTACGACAACCAGCACAAACCGCCAAACCCGCAAAAATGCCAAGATGCCCGCACCGACCCAAGCGTGCATGCCGCGATGTCCGACCCCGCCAGCGAATCCCAAGGCCGCCTGCCCGAGACAGCGCTAGCCTCGTTGCCGCTGTCCCTGTCGGCGGAACAACGCGCCGCGCTCGAAGCCGCCTACGCCACCCCGACGCGCGCTTACCACAACATCGGCCACGTCGCCGAAGTGCTGCGTCACTACACCGACGTCGCCGCTGGCCCGGGCTGGCGCCAGCCGCGCGAAGTCGCGCTGGCGGTGCTGTACCACGACGCGATCTACGACGCCGGCCGACGCGACAACGAAGCCCGCTCGGCGCTGCTGGCGCGCGAACACATCGCGCGCTGGCTGGCGGGCGAGGGCATCGACGCCGACCGCGTCGCCGAACTGATCGAACTGACCGCGCGCCACGGCGCGATCGCGCGCGACGACGTCGACGAAGAAACCCGTTTGTTCCTCGATGGCGACATGGCCATCCTCGGCGCCGAACCGTCCGCGTTCGACGCCTACGACCGCGGCATCGCCGCCGAATACCGCGGCCACGTGCCCGGTCCCTTGTTCCGGCTCAACCGCCGCCGCTTCCTCAAAGCGCTGCTCAAGCGCGAACGGATCTTTCTCAGCGACCACTACCACCAACGCTTCGACGCGGCCGCGCGCAACAACCTGCGCCGCGCGATCACCACCAAGCGCTGAGCCGCGCGCTTACAGACGCCAGACCACCAGCGCCTGGATCGCCGATTCGTCGGTGTTCGCATCGCCCAGCTTGTTGCGCCAATACTGATACTCCACGCCGACGAACACCTGGTTCGGCCAGCCCCACAGCCGTTCGCCCAGGTCGTAGCGGATCTGCGGCTGGGCCAGCACATGCGCCGGTACGCGCTGGCCGAATTCGTCGCGGCGCGCGGCGACGTACTCGATGTGGCCCTCGATGCTGAAGCCGGCCTTGCCGATCTTGAAGGCACGCGCGCCGTTGAGGTCGACCATCCAGCTGTCGCCTTCCTTCGGCGCGCCGCCGTGGCGCACGCCGCGGCTGTCGTCGAGGTAGGCGGTGATGTCCAGGTTGAGGAAGGCGAAGCCCGGCGCGTCCAGCGACAGGCGCAGGCCCGGCAGGTACTTGAGCACCTTGGCCTCTTCGGCGGCGTTGACCCCGGCCAGCAGGCCGATGTCCTTGACCGGGCCCCAGCCGGTCTTCGCGCCACGGATCTTGCCGAGGCTGAAGTGGCCGTAGTACTCGCCGTAGGCATCCAGGTCGCCGCGGCCGCGGCTGAAGTCGATGAAGCCGAAGTTGTCGCCGTACTTCCAGCCGTTGGCGTGCTGGAACGTCCACACGGTGGTCTGCGCGCTGGCGTTGTCGGAATAGGGAAGCTCGAGCCGGCCGCGCTGCCACTGCAGTTCGGTGCTCGACCAGTCCAGGGCCTGCGCGCAGGGAGCGATCAGGCCGAGAGCGGCCATCGACAACAGACGAAGCTGGGCCAGTCGCGACACGGCAGGCATCCGCGGTGCTTAAGGAACGGCCAGCTTCGGATTCGTTTTTTTATTTGTAAATACCTGATTCGTATCAAAAATACCGCGTGTGGAGCGAGTGCGTACGGCGGTCTTGCGATCGGTGCCGGAACGTCGCGCGGATGCACCGCGTTGGCGAAAAAATCGTCGTGCGATCAAGGCCGTGCGCCGCCGCTAACAGGGCCGGATGGCTGGGGCGATTTTTTCCGGTGCGCGCTGCCGCATTCCGATCCAGGACCGATGCAGGCGGCCTGACGACGGCGTCGTCGCGCGAACTTCGCGGTCTTGAGCGCCCGCGATCAGCGGATCGAAACGATGCGCGCGGGTGCCGAAATCCTGCACGGCTGCATCGAGGTCCCCGCGATCGCCAGGCTCGCATGGAGCCTGGCGAAATCCGATGCGATCGGATCGGGTCCGTACGCGCCAGCGGTTACCCAGGCTGGCGCGGTTCCAACACGGCATCTGCTTCGCGGATTCGTAAACGGCGGTCCGCCCGTAGCGCTATCGGCTGGGATGGCTTCGTTTCACCGACGCATCCACCCGGGCGTATTGATTCGATCGCTACCAGGCCGACCGCGCGCGAACCAGCACCCTCAGCTCGACAATCGACCCAGCGAACTGTCCAGCACCCGCTGCAGCTTGCGCGCCGCGCCGCTGATCGCCGCGCGCATGGTGTCGGCGTCCTGGGTCGCGGCCACCGGCGGGCGGCCTTCCAGCCGCGCCTCGATGGTGCAGTGCTTGTCGCCGCCGCCGGCCTTGGCGCCGTTGACGTCGCGCAGATGCACTTCGACCCGGGTGACCTGATCGCGGAACCGCGCCAGGGAATGATCGACCACGCCCGCGACGTGCTGGCTGAGCGACGCGTCGCCGCGCAGATGGTGATCGGTGTTGAGCTGTACCTTCATGCAAACGCCTCCTTGTGGCGTGAGATCAGGACGATGCCCGCAAGCTCGGGCGTTTGGCCCTCGCTGCGGCACCTTGCGCGGCTCGCGTTTTCGCTTGGCGGCCACGCAAGCATTGGGACAGCCGGGTGCCCGGAAGGTTCGCGGCGCGGTTCAGGTCCGGCCCAGCCGGGTCGTGTCAGGCTCGCAAAGGCGCCGCCGGTTCGCCGCCCGGGCCCAGTCCGCAAAGCCGGCCCGCGACGGCGCTGGCTTAGAATGGCGGCCATGATCGTCAACATCGCCGCCTACCACTTCACCGTCATCGACGATCCGCCGCAGCTCGCCGCCCATCTGCGCGAACAGGCGCAAGCCCTGGAACTGCGCGGCACCGCGCTGGTCGCGGGCGAGGGCATCAACCTGTTCCTGGCCGGCGCCGCCGCCGCGGTTGAGACCTTGCTGGACGGCCTGCGCGCGCAGCCGCGTTTTGCCGGGCTCAACGTCAAGTACAGCCACAGCCGGGCGCAACCGTTCGCGCGGCTCAAGGTCAAGCTCAAGCAGGAGATCATCGCGTTCCGGCGCGAACACGCCTCGCCGTTGCTCCAGCGCGCGCCAAGCGTGACGCCGGACACACTCGAGCGCTGGCTCGATCGCGGCAGCGACGACAACGGCCGGCCCGTGGTGCTGCTCGATACCCGCAACCGCGAGGAGGTCGGCTACGGCAGTTTCGACAATGCCCTGACCCTGCCGATCGACAACTTCACCGACCTGCCCGAAGCGCTCGCCCCACACCGCGAAGCACTGCGCGAGGCCACCGTGGTCAGCTTCTGCACCGGCGGAATTCGCTGCGAAAAAGCCGCGTTATGGCTGCGCGCGGACGGCATGGACAATCTGCTGCAGCTCGACGGCGGCATCCTGAGCTACTTCGAACAGGTCGGCGGCAAGCACTACCAGGGCCGCTGTTTCGTGTTCGACGAACGGATCGCACTCGATCCGCAATTGCAGCCCTTGCACGATCGCGACGCCTGAGCGGTCGGCGTTTTTGCCATTTATTACAAACTATTAACCCGTCCAAACCGGTCCAGCGGTTAGGCTGCGCGTTCGCACCGCGCCGGCGCCCCCGCGCCGATCCCCCGCGCGCAGCGAATGCAGCCAGGCCTCGCGTTCCAGCGGTAACCCTTGTGGAGCCGTCCGCGCAGGCCCAGTCGATCAGCTACGAGGACCCCGAATGAACCGACGCTTGTTCCCCGCCCCGACCGTGCTCGCGCTCGCCGTATTGGCGCTCGCCGCATGCAGCCAGGGTGCGCCGGTCAACACTGCCGCCCCGCAGGAAACCACCGCCGCTCCGCCGCCGCCGCAACAGTCGGTGCCCGATCCGGACGCCGATCCGGTGGCGCGCGCTTCGCCGCCGACCCTGACCCCGGTCGCGCTGGGCACCTTCGAACCGGGCAACCCGGTCGCCCAGGCCACCACCGGCAAGCTGACCATCGACGACCTGGAGCTCAAGGGCGAAAACGGCTCGTTGTACAAGACCGAGCGAGTCGCGATCGTGCGTGGCGGCGATCAGTATTCGGCCGGCCAGACCTACGGCGCGACGATGCAGGTCGAGGCCAGCCAGACCATCGAACTGCGTCGCGTGATCGAACAGGTCCCGCCGAAGGAAACCCCGGCCAACGCGTTCTGCGGCACCGTGCCGACCGGCTTCATCGCCCTGGCCAGGGTCACCGAATCGACCGGCGACGTGGTCAAGCTGATCGCCTTGCAGGGCAGCGACCTGCCCGCGGCGACCGCGCAGGGCGTGGGCTTGTGCGCCTCGATGTTCTATATGGGCAAGGCGGCTGAGAAGGCGCCGGCTTGAGGCGATCGGGTTCGGCGGCGTAGCGATCGCCGCTGGTTGTTCGCACAGACGTGATGTGGGTTTGCAGGCTCATGGGCTCGCAAATCCAGTTGCCCGAGTCTTGCCGAGCGCGTCGATAGTCTTGCCAAACGCGTCGATCGAACGCTCCAAGCCCCGATCAACGCACCGCTTTGATATCGCCACGATCCAAGCGCACGTCAATGAGCCCACTTTGCAAAAGGGGGCTGGCGCCCGGCGCATCTGTTTGATGTCGCTTTGGTGAGTGCGCCGGGGGATTCGCTGTTGCTTGCGCAGGCAAAAGCAAAAGCAAAAGCAAAAGCAAATCCCCCCTGGCCCCCCTTTTTTCAAAGGGGGGAATCGGCCTCGGGGATTCATGGGTTCGTGGATTTCAACGCGTGCTCGAAATCCAACAGCGCAAGCTACATCGAGCGCTTCAATCGCTACGGTCAAAGCGCGCGTCAATGAGCCCACTTTGAAAAAAGGGGCTGGCGCCTGCGTATCTGTTTGGTGGCGCTTGTGTGAGTGCGCCGGGGGATTTGCTGTTGCTTCGCGAATCAACCACCCGATCCGCCCAGCAAATGCCGCGCAGCCGCCTGTCCGGCGATCAACCCGCTGGCGAAACACGCAGTCAGCAGATAACCGCCGGTCGGCGCTTCCCAATCCAGCATTTCGCCGGCGCAGAACACGCCGCGCGGCGACGAGCGCAATTCCAGTTCGGCGGTCATCGCTTCCAGACGCACGCCGCCCGCGCTGCTGATCGCTTCGGCGATCGGGCGCGCGCGCAGCAGGCGCAGCGGCAGGCGCTTGATCGTGCCCGCTACCACGGCCGGATCGTTCAGACCGTCCTTGCCGAGCACTTCGAACACCAGCGCGGTCTTGACCGCGTCCAGCCCGGTCTGCCGGCGCAGATGTTCGCCGACGCTGCGGCCGCGGCGCGGCTGGGCGAAGTCGCGTTGCAGCCGGTCCAGCTCGCGGCCCGGCGCCAGATCCAGTTGCAAGTCGGCGTGGCCGAGCGTCGCGATCGCCTTGCGCAACGTCGCCGACAAGGCATAGATCAGGCTGCCCTCGATCCCGTCCGCGCTGACCACGCATTCGCCCTGCAGCGCCTGCGCCTGTCCGCGCTCGTCGCGCCAATGCGCGATCACCGCCTTGAGCGGCGCGCCGGCATGGCGAGCGACGAAATGCTCGCTCCAGCCGATGTCGAAACCGCAGTTGGACGGCTGCAACGGCGCGATGTCGATGCCGCGTTCGCCCAGCCAATCGGTCCATGCGCCGTCGGAACCCAGCTCCGGCCAACTGCCGCCGCCGAGCGCGAGCACGCTGGCGCGCGCGCGAATCCGGGTTTCGCCGTGCGGGGTTTCGAAACGCAGCGCGCCGTCCTCGCTCCAGCCCAGGCAGCGGTGCTGCACGTGGAAGCGCACGCCGTCCTCGCGCAAGCGCCGCACCCAGCCGCGCAGCAGCGGCGCGGCCTTGCGGTCCATCGGGAACACCCGGCCGGAGCTGCCGATGTAAGTGTCCACGCCGAAACCGCGCGCCCATTCGCGCAGCGCGTCGGCGTCGAAACGGTCCAGCCATTGGCCGACCGCGTCGCTGCGCGCACCAAAGCGTCGGTCGAACGCCGGCCGCGGCTCGCCGTGGGTGAGGTTGAGCCCGCCCTTGCCGGCGATCAGGAACTTGCGCCCGACCGAGCCCTTGGCCTCGAACAGATCGACCTGCACGCCCAGCGAACGCGCGACCTGCGCGGCCATCAGGCCGGCGGGGCCGCCGCCGATCACGGCGAGGCCGGGCAGGGCCGTGTCGGGCGGGTAGGGCATAGGAACGGACATGCTGGGACAGGCGGTCGCGCGGAACGGTCGGACATTATGCGGCCTGGACGCACGGCGGGCCTCTGGCATCCGCCGCCGCGATCGCCGACAGTGATGCCTTGACGGTTTGACCAGGGATACAGACACGATGCGAGCCACCGACTGGAAGGCGCACGGCGCCGGCCTGCTGATCTGCATGAGCGCCGCGCCGGAGCAGGCGCTGCCGGAACAACTGCAGGACTTCGACGCCTACGTCGACGCGGTGCGCAAGCAGTTCGACGTGCCCGGCATCGCGGTGGCGATCGTCAAGGACGGCCGGATCGTGCTCGAACGCGGCTACGGCCTGCGCGAACTCGGCAAGCCCGAGGCGGTCGACGCGCACACGCTGTTCGCGATCGCCTCCAACACCAAGGCCTTCACCTCGGCCTCGCTGTCGATGCTCGCCGACGAAGGCAAGTTGAGCCTGGACGACCGGGTGATCGATCAGCTGCCGTGGTTCCGCATGTCCGACCCCTACGTCACCCGCGAAATGCGCGTGCGCGATCTGCTCGCGCATCGCAGCGGCCTGGGCCTGGGCGCGGGCGATCTGCTGTACTGGCCGGGCACCGATTACAGCAACGAGGAAGTCGCGCGGCGCCTGGCCGAAGTGCCGCTCAGCGGCGGCTTTCGCGGCCAATACGCTTACGACAATATTCTTTACGGCGTCGCGCAACTGGTGATCGAAAAGGCCAGCGGCCAGAGCTATCGCGAGTTCCTGACCCAGCGCATCTTCAAGCCGCTGGGCATGGACGAGACCCGCTACAACTCCGATGCGCTGCGCGCCGGCGACAACGTCGCCAGCGGTCACGCCAAGGCCGATTTCAAGGACCTGCAGGCGGCGCCGCGGATGACCTGGTCGAACGTGGCCGGCGCGGGCGGGCTGTATTCCAGCGTGCACGACATGAGCAAGTGGATGCGGGTGCAGCTCGACGGCGGCGTCTACGCGCGCGAGGGCGACAAGGAGCAACGGCTGTTCAGCGCCAAGCGCCAGAAGGAGATGTGGTCGGTGGTCACGCCGATGCCGATCGCCGAACCGGCGGTGCCCGAACTCGCGCCGGTCAAGCCGAATTTCTCCGGTTACGGCGAAGGCTGGCAGCTCACCGACTACCGCGGCAAGAAACTGGTCTGGCATACCGGCGGCTGGCCCGGCATGGTCTCGCGGGTGACCTTGGTGCCCGAGCACAAACTCGGCGTGGTGGTGCTGACCAACGCCGAACTCGGCGGCGCGTTCCAGGCGGTGACGATGCGCGCGCTCGATGCGTATCTGGGCGCGCCGAAAACCGATTGGAACGCCGCGTACGGCGCGGCGCTGGCCAAGAGCCGCGGCAAGGCCGACGAGGACTGGAACCAGCACCTCAAGGCGCGCGATGCGACATCGAAGCCGTCGCTGCCGCTGTCGGGTTACGCCGGCACCTATCGCGACCCGTGGTACGGCGATGTCTACGTCGAAGCGGCCGCGGGCGGCAAGCTGCGTCTGCGTTTCGGCCGCACCAAGGACCTGATCGGCGAACTCACCCCGTGGCAGCACGACACCTTCGTGGTGCGCTGGGATCAGCGTTGGCTCAACGCCGACGCGTTCGTCAATTTCTCGCTGACCCCGGACGGCAAGGTGCGCGAGGTGCGGATGGAGGCGATCTCGCCGCTGACCGATTTCAGTTTCGATTTCCAGGATCTGCGTTTGACGCCGGTGGCGAAGCCGGATGCGGACAAGAAGGCGGGGTGAGGGATTCGGGTTCGGTCGCGCGCAGTTGGGTCATGCCATGTGCGAGCTTCGCCGAGTGCGGTGGTTGAGGGCCGGGCTTGAAGCCGCGCGCACGATGGATTCGACGCCGCGCGGTCTGACGCGTTTCAGTCGCTGATCGGAACTCGCCGGACCAGCGCATGTCCCAGGTGGGTGTTCGCGAGACCGGCCTGCGCCCGATCCCAGGCCACGGGGCTTCGCCTCGGCCGATCGCAGGATCGTGGCCGGCGACGGGGTAGGGAGATGCGCCGCCCGCGTCGTTGTTGTCTAGGACTGGGCTACGGTCCGGTCCGCCCGTCGGCGTGGCTCCAGGACGCCGGCGGCCGCTTGTGGTTGAGCGGGACCGTGCCCGCTCGCCACTTCCGGCCCCGCACCGCGGCGCTACGCGGTGCGGGGCTTTCTCGTTGCGGATCGGCGTGCGCGCAAGCCCAGACGAACCCGGACCGGACAAGCCAGACTCATTCCCAGGCAGCCTCGCCACCGCTAGGCGTCAGCCGCTGGGCGACGAAATCCAGGAAACAGGCGATCCGCGACGCCAGTTGGGTGTTGCGGTAATACACCGCGTTGATCGGCTGGCGCACGTCCAGGGTCTCGCGCGCGAACAACTGCACCAGCGCGCCGTCGTGGCGGTCGAGTCGGGTCATGAAGTCGGAAAGACAGACGATGCCTTCCCCGGCCAGCGCGAGCTGACGCAGGGTCTCGCCGCTGGACGCGTGCAGGTTCGGCGCGATGTCGAGTTCATTGCCGTGCGCGTCGCGCAACGGCCAGCGGTTGAGCGTCGCGGTCGGCGCGAAACCGAGCAGGGTGTGCGCGCCCAGATCGGCCACCTCGCGCGGCGTGCCATAGGCTTTCAGATAGGCCGGACTGGCGAGCACGCGCAGGCGGCTGCTCGGCAGCGGCCGCGCGTGCAGGGTCGAATCGGCGAGCGCGCCGATCCGGATCGCGATGTCGGTCCGTTGCTCGAGCAGATCGATGATCTGGTCGTTGGTGTTGAGCTCCAGTTCGATCTGCGGATACCTGATACGGAAATCGCCGACCAACGGCACGATCGCGTGCAGCATGAACGGCGACGCCGCATTCACCCGCAAGCGCCCGGCCGGCTGCTGCCGGCGCAGCGCCATCTGCTCCTCGGCGTCCTCGACCGACGCCAGGATCGCGCGCGCGCGGGCCAGCATGGCCTGGCCTTCCTCTGTCAACTCCAGCCGGCGCGTGGTCCGCCGCAGCAGGGTGGTGCCGAGCTTTTCCTCCAGCCGGCTCAGGGCGCGGCTGACCCCGGACACGGTCTGCTCCAGCGACTCGGCCGCGGCCGTGATCGAACCGGTGTCGACCACGGTGGCGAAGGCCAGCAATTCGTCCAGGGTGATTTTCATGCCTGCATTCTAGGCACGAGCGCTGCCGCTGCGCTGTGTTACGGGCCTTGTATGGCGGTATTTCCCGGCGAATACTGGGACGACCTCGCTTGCCTGCACCGCATATGAGAACCCACGGAACCCTGGTCAAATGGAATGACGAGCGCGGCTTCGGTTTCATCGCCCCGGCGCAGGGCAGCGAGGAACTGTTCGTGCATGTGTCCGCGTTCCGGCGCGGTGGCGCGCGGCCGCGGGTGAACGAGTTGGTGTCGTTCGAAATACGCATCAAGCCCGACGGCAAGAAAGAAGCGATCAATGTGATGCGTGCCGGCGAAGCCTCGCGGCCGACCCGTGGTCGATCGACACGCGACGCGGCCGCGCCGCGTTCGGGGCTGATCGGCAGTGCGCTGAGCCTCGCGGCGGTCGCCGCGATCGGCTTGGTGGGCTACAACCATTACTTCGGCCGTCGCGATGCCATGACCGCGCCGATGGCCGAACCCGCGGACGCCGCCGCCGTATCGGACCGCCATCGGGCATTGCCCAAGTCGTCGGCCGAATCCGCGGCCGCCAGCTCACGCACTCGGCCAACATTCGTTTGCGACGGGCGCAGTCGTTGCTTGCAGATGAGCTCCTGCGAAGAAGCGCGGTTCTTTGTGCAGCACTGCCCCAATACCGAGATGGACGGCGACGGTGACGGCGAGCCGTGTGAGAATCAGTGCGGGCATTGATTCCGACAACACTGGCGGGAGAAGCGTAAGTCCGGGCGTTTTTGTTCCGATCGCGTCGAAACTCCATCGAGTACCGATCGAAAGGCCGCGCGGCTCAACTCCACCCGCAACGGCGTAGCAGGCGCGGGCGGTCGTACAAAACCGGCGGGCTTCACATTACCCGTACCGATTCGCGCCGATTCGCCGCGTTTCTCGCCGGCTTTACTTCCTTCGCCGCATTCTCGCGGCAAGCATCGCTCGCCCCAGGAGTCCGACCATGATCCGCTCGCCGCGCGTGACCGCGTTATCGATCGCCGCCGCACTCGCGCTGACCGCCTGCGGCGAAAGCGCGCGCCTGCAAGTCTCCGACGGCACCGGCGCGTCGCCGACCTTGCCGTCGCCGAATCCGACCACGCTGCCGACCGTCAACATCGCGCCCGCGATCGGTTGGCCGCAAGGCGCCAAGCCGACGCCGGCGCCGGGGCTGGCGGTGACCGCGTTCGCGGTCGGGCTGGATCATCCGCGCTGGCTGCAGGTGCTGCCTAACGGCGATGTGCTGGTCGCCGAAAGCAATGCGCCGTCCGACGGCGAAAAACCGTCGGGTTTCAAGGCCTGGATGGCGGGCCGGGTGATGAAGAAGGCCGGCGCGGCCGTGCCCAGCGCGGATCGGATCAGTCTGCTGCGCGATGCCGACAACGACGGCGTCGCCGAATTGCGCACGGTGCTGCTCAAGGACCTGCATTCGCCGTTCGGCATGGCCCTGGTCGACAACGAGCTGTACGTCGCCAACGCCGATGCGGTGTGGCGTTTTCCGTACCGCGACGGCGACACCACGATTACCGACAAGGGCGTCAAGGTCACCGACCTGCCGGCCGGGCTCAATCATCACTGGACCAAGAACCTGATCGCCAGCCGCGACGGCGCCAAGCTCTACATCACCGTCGGTTCCAACAGCAATGTCGGCGAGAACGGGCTGGACAAGGAAGAGGGCCGCGCGGCGATCTGGGAACTCGATCGCGCCAGCGGCGAAAAGCGTTTGTTCGCGACCGGCCTGCGCAATCCCAACGGCCTGGCCTGGGAGCCGGGCACCGGCGCGTTGTGGACCGCGGTCAACGAACGCGACGAGATCGGCAGCGACCTGGTGCCCGACTACATCACCTCGGTCAAGGACGGCGGGTTTTATGGCTGGCCTTACAGCTACTACGGCCAGCATGTGGACGCGCGGGTGAAACCGCAGAACCCGGAACTGGTCGCCAAGGCCTTGGTGCCCGATTACGCGCTCGGGCCGCATACCGCCTCGCTCGGCATCGCGTTCTCGCAGGGCACCAGCCTGCCGGCGGCGTTCGCGAACGGTTTGTTCGTGGGCCAGCATGGTTCGTGGAACCGCAAGCCCAAGAGCGGCTACAAGGTGATCTACGTGCCGTTCAAGAACGGCAAGCCCGATGGCGCGCCGGTCGATGTGCTGACTGGTTTCCTCAATGCCGAGGAAGACGCGCAAGGGCGGCCGGTGGACGTGCGCCTGGACAAGCACGGCGCCTTGCTGGTCAGCGACGATGTCGGCAATACGGTGTGGCGGGTGACCGCGGCGAAGTAGGCGTGGGTCGCGACGTTCGACGCGGACGCGCGATCAATCGCAGCCGTCGCGTCCGCCGTCGAACAGCACCGCTTGCTGCGCCTTCGCGTTTTGCGGACGCAATCCGGTGGCGCTGACGCTGAGCTTGAGGTGTTCGGCCGAGACTTCGACCCGCAGGCGCTTGCCGCCGCCGCGTTCGAGGTATTCGATCACCCGCGTGCCTGCCGCGGCATTCTTCGCCGGCGCCGCGGTCGTGGCCGAGCGGACGTATTCGACTTGTCCGCTGGGATTGGCGACCAAGGTCGGCATCAGATCGGCGCCGGGCTTGCGGGCCTTGGCCGAGCGCAGGGTCTTGACCGGCGCGTCGGCGTGGCCGCTCATGGGCGCCGACACGATCGGCGCGGTCGCCATCGCCGCGTGCTGGCCGTCGCGCGAGAACATCAGGCGCAGGCGTTTGTCCGGATCGTCGCCGTCGGCGCGCTGCAACTGGCCGGTGAGCCAATCGGCGCGTTCGCGGTCGGGCAGCAGGCGCAGCAGCAAGGTGGCGCGGCCGTCGGGTTCGACTTTCTGGATCCAGCAGCCGCGCACCGCGTCGATATCGGCCGGCGCGGCCGGCGACGGCGGCGATGCGGGGCGCTTGGCGGCTTCGGCATGGGAGCAGCCGAGCGCGAGCAGCGACGCGCCGAGGGTGAAAGCAATCAGGGAACGCGGCATGGCGGGGTTCTCGCAAGGGACCGGTGGCGCACACGACCACACTAGGCGTTCGCGCGCTGCTTGTCGTGAAGGCCGGCGCGCGCGGGCACGATGGCGTTCAGTGTCGCCGCTTCGGTAGACGGGGATCGGATGCGGGCGGCGTGGCGGTCGCCGCATCGCAGCTCTCGCGCCGGCCTTCGAACAGCAACTCCAGTTGCGGTCCGATGGTGGGATCGGGAAGACGCTCCGCCAGCAGGATCGTCTGCATCCGCAATCGGTCGGCCGATACTTCGAGCCGGAGAATAATCGGGCCGTGCCGCTGCTGATAATAGGCCGTGTGCGTACCGGGTATCGCCGGGCGGTCGCTGAGCGTGGTCGGCATATCGCCGTGCTCGAACACGATGCGCCATGCGCGCGCGGTGAACGAGAGTTGCAACCTGTCGATGGGCCGCCACGTGCGTGGATCGGCAGGTTGCAGGGGGATCTTCGCCGGCCAGGCGAGGGTGGCGCCGTCGTCGTTGGCGCCGTCGGGAAGAACCGCCATGATCAACTGGGAACCGTGATTGGTCAGCGCCAGTTGCAGCGAACGCTCGCGCGGGTCGGGGACGACGCGGTGGATTTCGCCGAACAATCCCGAGGGCGATAGCTTCGCTTCGCGCCAGTTCAATCGGCGTGCCACGCCGTCGTCGGCGGCGCCGCGTATGGCCCAGCAGCCCCGGGCGAGTGTGGCGACGGATTGCTCGTTGGAGACAGTGGCCGCGGAGGCGGGCGACATCGCGAACGCACCGGGAATCGACACGACCAGCGCCAGCAGGGCGGGCGATAGGCAAACGCTCGGCGAACGCGGCATGAGGGGCTTTGGGATGATGGCGAACGTCATCCTACGCCAGGGTCGGCCGGATCGCGGCACCCGCGTTTTTTGCTCGTCATTCCCGCATTCGCGGAAATGACGAGCCTATTTTTCAGCGACTTCCAACAGGCTCTCGCCAGCGCCACTCAGACCCCTGGGCGGCGGCGCTACTGCACCACCGCGACCTCGATCTCGCGTTCGTCGCTGCGGCCATGATCGTCGACCACCGACAGACGGAACTGGCCGGTGCGGTCCGGCGTCCACGCCAGCGCCTTGCCGGCGTCGGCGCTGCCGATGAAGGTGTTGCCGACGAACCAGAACACCTTCGACACATCGGCGTCGACGGTCGCGGCCAGACTCAGGTTGACCTGGTCGGGATGCGACAGCCGCATCGTGTAACGGGTGGCGCGGTAGGGCGAGGTGATGCTCGGCGCCGAGCCCAGCCAGTCCTGCGCGCCGCCGCACTCGTGGCCGGCGGGTGGCCGTCGTCGCGGAATGCCGGCCTGCACGAACACCTGGGCCAGGTCCGACGGCCAGAATTCGAACACCTCGGTGCGCATCGTGCTCGGGTCGAAGCGTCCGCAGGCCGGTCGGCCGGTGGCGCGGTCCAGCGCGATCGCGCGATGCACGGTGCTGATCCGGATCGGCGACTTGCCCGGAATGAACCAGGTCATGCCGCGCTGCGGGCACCACGCGTTGGGCAGATCGCCGCTGGCGCGACACACTTCGACCCGCTTGATGTTGATCGGCCATTGCCGCGCCGGTTCGGCCAGATCCACGCGCGCGGCCTGCAGGCCGTCGACGATGTCGAAGAACAGCGGCGCGGCGGCTTCCACCCCGATCAGCGCCGGATTGCTGGAGCCGTCGAAATTGCCCAGCCACACCACCAGCACGTAAGGGCCGACGATGCCGGCGCTCCAGGCATCGCGGAACGCCCACGAGGTGCCGGTCTTCCACGCCACCGGCAAGGGCCGCGAGGCCGGTTGCGAACCCGCGTCGGGGCGCGGATTTTGCCGCAGCATGTCGCGGGTGATGTAGGACGCCTCGGCGCTGAGCAGGCGCGCGCCTTCCTCCTGCGGATCGTCCTCGCGCCAGCGCAGCGGGCGCAAGCGTCCGTCGTTGCCGAGCATCGCGTACATGCGCGCGAGTTCCTCCATCGTCACTTCGCCGCCGCCTAGCACCAGGGCCAGGCCGTAGTGATCCTTGCTGGCCATGCGGCTGACCCCGGCCTGGCGCAGGAAGTCGTAGAACGTGGGTTGCTTGAGCTGCGCGGCGACGCTGACCGCGGGGATGTTGCGGCTGCGCACCAGCGCCTCGGTCGCGGTCACCGGGCCCATGAAGCGGCCGTCGAAATTCTCCGGCGTGTACGGCCCGAACGCGCTGGGCACGTCGCGCAGCACGGTCTGCGGATGCAGCACGCCCTGGTCGAGGGCGAGGGCATAGATGAAGGGCTTGAGGGTCGAGCCGGGCGAACGCTTGGCGTCGCTGCCGTTGACCTGGCCCTGGATCGAAGCGTCGAAGTAATCGGCCGAACCGACCAGCGCGCGCACGCCCATGTCGCGGGTGTCGATCAGGATCGCGCTGGCGTTGCGCAGGCCGCGGCTGCGTTCGCGTTGCAGATGATTGCGCACGCGTTCTTCGAGCAGGCGTTGCAGGCGCGCGTCGAGCGTGGTCTTGAGTTCCGGCCCGGCCTGCGGATGCCAGGCGCGTTCGGCCAATACCCGGTCGACCAGATGCGGCGCGCGGAACGGCAGTTCGCGCGCGCTGTGCAGGCGCAGCGGCAGATTCAGCAGCGCGTCCTCGGCGAGGTCTTCGGGGTGTCGCTCGCGCCAGCGCGCATACAGGCGGGCGCGCGCGGCCTCAAGACCGGTACCGATGTAGAAGGCGTCGTCTTCGCGCGCGGCGAGTTTGCCGCGGCGCGACGGCGCTTGCGGCAGCACCGCCAAGGCGAGCGATTCGGGAAGCGTCACGCGATCGGGTGGCTTGCGGTAGTAGATCAGGCTGGCCGCGCCGACGCCTTCGATATTGCCGCCGTAGGGCGCGAAGTTGAGGTAGGCCTCGAGGATCTCGTCCTTGGAATAAAACAATTCCAGTTGCAGCGCGCGCGCGATCTGCACCAGCTTGCCGCGCACGTCGCGGGTCTGCAGGCGCCAGCGCAGACGCGCGAGCTGCATGGTCAGGGTCGAGCCGCCGATCCGCGCCTCGCCGCTGCCATAGGTCGACCACGCGCCGCGCACCAGGCTGATCGGGTTGAAGCCCGGATGCCAGCGGAACCAGGCGTCTTCCTGCAGCATCACCGCTTCGACCAGTTGCGGCGAGATGTCCTTGAGCGGCACCCACAGCCGGTAACGCTGATCGCTGGCGAGGGTCAGCCGCAGCAGCCGGCCCTCGCGATCGCGCACGACGGTGGATAGAGGAATCGATTCGGATAACGACGGGTGGGGCCACCACCGCGCGCCGATCAGCATCGCGGCGAGGACGGTGAGGCTCAGCAGCCACCACCGCCATCGCCGCAGGCCGCGGCGCAGGATTGCGCGCACGGTCATGGCGTCGGCACGGTCACCTGCAACTCACCGGCCGGGCCGCCCTGCGCGTACACCGAGCGCTCGTACATCGACTCGGCGTACACCGGCGGCACCACGAACTTGCCGCTGTTGTTGGCGCGCACCTTGTACTTGAACTCGGTGACCGCGCTGCCGACATCGCCGTACAGGACGATGCGGTCTTCGCGCTGCTCGACATGCTCGGGCGTGAAGGTCGAACCGGGCAGGGCGAGGGTCTGCTGCGGCGCGGCGTTCGGATCCGCGCCGTCGCGCGAAGGCTGGCCGTCTTCATCGCCGCCTTCGCTGTCGCCGCACTCTTCCTCGCAGCCTTCCTCTTCCGAATCGCTGCTGCCGGCATCGCTGGCGGTCGGCGCGGCGGCGTACTGCATCACCGGTTCGAAACCGCCCGGCAGCAGGTCGACCACCGCGATATTGCCGCGCGCCTGCGCGCCCAACGCGCGCACCCGCAGGCGCACGGTGACTTCCTGGCCCTGCTTGAGCGCGGCGATCGGCTTGCCGGCGTCGTCGAGGTAATCGCGGATCACTTCCAGGCCCTTGTCCTGCACCGCCTTGGGCAGCGCGCGATCGAAGCCGCTTTGATTGACCAGGTACCAGGCCGGCGCCGGGCCGCCCGGCGCGACCCACAGGCGCAAATCGCCGCCGGCGAAACCGCCGCGCGCGATCGAACCCTGGGCGGCCCCGATGCGCCGCGACTTGCCGTCCTTGCCGGCCGCTTCCAGCACCGGCAGCGGCTGCTGCGGCTGCGCGCCGGCGTAGGCGTCCATCGCCAGCACGGTCAGCGCCGAGGACAAGGTGTTGTAGCTGTTGTTGCGCAGCGGATCGAGCAGGCGTTCCAGCGCCGCCGGCTTGAGCTGCTCCTTGGACAGCGCGGCGAAGTGGCGATTGAGCAGGTACACCGTCCAGGCCTGGTCGATGCCGTTGTCGTAGTAATCCGCGTACGCACTGGCCGCGGCCGGCGCGTTGCGGTTGGCGCGGATCAGCGCCTTGTTGGCGAGCGGCCGCGCGGCCTTGTCCTGCTGCAACAACTGGTAGCTCGACGCGATCAGCAGACCGGCCACGTCGTTTTCCCAGGTCTTGGGCTGATCGCGCTTGATCTGCTCATGCACGCCGCTGAGCAGGTTGCTTGCGGTGCGGCCCTGACGGACCAGCAGGTATACGGCCAGGGCACGGCTGCGCAGCGAGGCCAGATCGTTGCCGGAACGGTCGGCGGCCATCTGTTCCAGATAGCTGTTGAGCGAACGCAGCAGGTCGTCGGGCACGGCCTGACCGCGGTCGCGCGCTTCGAGCAGGTACAGCGCCGCGTAACCGGTAACGAAATCGTCGGCGTCCGGCGTCGCCGTCCACAGACCGATGCCGCCTTCGCTGTTCTGGCGCGAGCGCAGCACGTCGATAATGCCGAGCCTGGGATTGCCCGCGCCCGGGCCGATCACCTTGCCCAGTTCGGGATGCGACTGCAGCACCAGCGCCGGGAACGCGCCGCTGAGCAACTGCTCGCTGCACTGGTGCGGATAATCGCCGAGGTAAGCGCTCAGCCCGTCCAGCGCCACCAGCGGCGACACCGAGGCCGAGACCTGGCGCGTGGCGTGCTGGTCGTACATCGAACGCAGCGGCTGGATGACCGTGCGCTTGTCGGCGCGGCCGGCGATCAGGTCCTGGCGCGCGACCAGCGCCGGTCGCAACGACAGTTCGATCCGTCGCTGCGCCTTGTACGCGCTGCCCGAGGCGGCCTGGATGCCGATCGGCAAGGCGCCGAGCGCATTGCCGGCGCGCACCCGGAACCGCACCGTGGTTTCGCTGCGCGGCGCGATCGAGACCGCGGCCGGCGCCGCGCCGACCAGGGTCAGCGACGGCGGCAGTTGCAGGCTCACCGCGACTTGCGCCGCGCTCTTGGCGCCTTCGATGGTGTTGGCCACGCCGACCGGCAGGTCGAACTCGTCGCCGGGCGCGACATGGGTCGGCACGGTCGGGGTCAGCACGAAATCGCCGCGCACGATCGCATCGCGCTGGATCACGCCGATGCGTTCGGGCGTGACCGCCACCGCGACCACCCGCACCTTGCCGTTGAAGTGATCGGGCAGGGTGAACTTGAACTGATGCGCGCCGTCGACATCGACGATGCCCGACCACCACACCGCCGGTTTCTCGGTCTTGCGCTTGAACGGATTGAGGTGCTTGGACATGCCGCCTTCGCCGTCGCCGCCGGGCGCGGCCGAAGCGGCGATGCGGCTGAACTCGGGCAGCAGCAGGTCGAGGATCTGCGCGGTGTCGACCTGCAGCGCCTTCTTGCGGAAGAAGTGATCCAGCGGCTCGCCGACGCGATAACGCGCGACCTGCAGGATGCCTTCGTCGACCGCGAACAGGACCACGCGCGCCTTGCCGTCGGTGGTGACATCCGCGGTCATCGGCGTGCCGGGCTTGGTCACCTTGGGCAAATCCAGTGTCAGCGGCTGGGTGCGCGCGCTGCGATCGACCGCGAACGGCGCCACGCCGTACGACAGCGGGCTCATGTAGATCTCGTCGGAGTTCGGATCGCGCAGGAACTGCACGTTGATGTAGCCGTTGCCTTCGAAATCCGCCGGCACGGTGATCTTCTGCACGCTGGCGCTGCTGTCGGCGCGGAACCAGGCGTGGGCGTAGACCTTGTCGCGTTCCAAGGTGATCAATCCGCTGCCGGCATACGGCGCGCGGATGCTGATCTCGATGGTTTCGCCCGGCTTGTAGCTGGGCTTGGACAAGGTGAGGCTGAGCTCGGCGTTGCGTTCCAGCGAACGGCTCAGGTTGGCCGCGCCGGCGATGCGGTAGCCGATCTGGTTGAGCACCTTGCCGTCGCCGCCGCGCACTTCGAGCACGAAGTCGCCGGGCTGGTCGGTCGGCAGCGTGACGGTCTGACGGCCGCCGGCCATCGCGACCGGTTGATCGCGCAGGTCGTAGCGGCGTTCGTGCGAGACGTAGCGGTACAGGCCCGAATCCTGCTTGGTCAGCACCGACACATAACGCTTCTCGACCACCACCGCATGCAGGCCGTCGACCGCCTTGGGCTTGCCGTCCTGGCCGATGCTGAGCAACTGCAGGGCGCGCTTGGCGCCGCGCTTGACGTAGTTCAGATCGTCGACCGGCTTGATGCCGACCAGGAAATCGTTGTTCGACACCAGCGCGGTGGTCTGCGCGGCGACGCTGCGGCCGCTGCCGGGTTCGAACGCGCGCGCCAGGAAGCTCAGCTGGTAGGTCGCGCGTTCGTACTTGGTCAGGTCGAGCTTGAACTCGGCCTTGCCGTCGGCATTGGTGGTCTGGTCGCTGAGCGCTTCGTCGTAACCTTCCTTGGCCCGCTGCGGGTCGAAGAACTGATACCCCGGGTGCTGGGCGAAACTCGGGAAGTAGGGACGCAGCACCATCGTGCCTTCGACCCGGCGCTGCTGCGCCGGGGTGCCGAACAGGTTTTCGGCCTCGACCGTCGCCGACAACTGCTCGGGCTTGATCCAGCCGTTGGGGTTATCCGAGGACAGCTTGGCGCTGACCTTCATCGTGTCGGGCGCGAACTCGCGCACCTGCACCGAGGTCGAGCCGATCGTGGTGCGCTGATCGTCGCGGCCGAGCAGGAACAACTGGATCTGCCAAGTGCCGCTGGGCGCGCTGTCGCTCGGCGCGAAGCTCGCGCTTTCGAAGCCTTGTTCGCTGAGCTTGAGCTTCTCGCGCTTGGCCACGTTGCCGCGCGGATCGGTGAACTCCCATTCCAGCGGCAGGCCGGTCAGCGGACGCTTCCAGTCGGCGGCGCGCACGATCATGCCGATGTTGATGGTGTCGCCCGGCCGGTACAGGCCGCGATCGGAGAACAGGAAGGCGTTGAGCGCGCCGGCCTCCAGGTCGTTGGGTTCGCCGCCGATGTCGAAGCGCGAGTAGTCGAGCTTGCGCTTGTAGTCGTCGATCGGCAGGAACGAATAATCCTCGCCCTGGCTGACGGTCAGCATCGCCGGTTGTTTTTCGCGCTTGAAGCCGGTCAGCGACGGCAACTGCGCGCGGCCGCTGGCGTCGGTGTCGGTTTCGATCAGGGTCTCGCCGTTGCGGGCCACCGCGCGCACGCGCGCGCCGGCCACGGGCGTGCCGTTGGACAGCGACTGCACGAACACGTCGCGGCGTCCGTCCATCGCCTGCTTGACCACGATGCCCAGGTCGGTCAGCACGATCAGGCGGGTGTCTTCCTCGCTGCCGGCGTCGTCGGCCAAAGTTTCGGCGGCGCTGCGATTGCGGTCGGACTCGCTCATCGTGCGCAGGCTCAGCAGGAACACGCCGCGGCGGTTGGGCTTGAGGTATTGGCCCAGGTCGACGCCTTCGTAATGAGCCTTGGCCGGGTTCTCGGCCGGCAGCACCAGGCGTTTTTCCTCGCGTTCGACCAGGCTGTCGGCGCTGAGGTTGTAGAAGGTCGGCTTGTCGTAGCTGCCGTTGTTGTTGAACACCAGGTGTTGAATTTGATCGGGCAGGACGCGTGCAATCTCCAGGCGCGCGGCCGGCACGTTGCGCGAGACCACGCTGATCCGGCGTTCGCCGCGCAGCGACAGCAGCGCGCCGTCGCCGACGAAACGCAGCAGCTTGGGGTACTCGGGCACGGTCTGCACGCTGGCGTAGTTGGCGCCGAGCATGAAACCGCCGAAGGCCTTCAGGCCCTTGTTGACGCGCAGGTAGATGCGCCGGCCCGGCGGGGCCTGGAACTTGAAGCTGTGGCTTTCGATGTATTCGCGCTCGGTCGGCATCGCGCTCAGCGGCAGCGCGGTGGCGGCCTTGAGCACGGCTTCGTCGACATCGCTCTGCGACCAGCTGTAATTGCCGCTCTGCTGCGCGGCCGGACGGCGCGGGTCCTTGGCCGGCAGCAGCCAGGCGCGCACGGCGCCGGCCACGTCGGTGTCGCGCATGGCGTTGTTGAAGGTCAGCACCAGCACTTGTTCGGGTTCGAAGCGCTCGTTCTCGACCAGGGTCGCGGCCACGTCGCTGACGTTGACGCTGTACAGCGAGGGCAGGCGCACGCTGGCGCTGAGCTTGTCGGCGCTGCCGGTGCCGCCGCGCTTGGCGGGCACGCCGGCGGCGAGGTCGAGCACCACGGTGCCGCCGTTCTCGGGCAGGGTCAGCGGTTCGGAATGGACCCAGGCCTTGAGCCTGCGTTCGTCGTAGGTGACGGTGTACTTGGGCGCGGCCAGCGCGGTCGACGCGCCGTCGGCCAGCTTCAGCGCGATGCGCCGCTGCAGTTCGGTTTCATCGACCGGGTGCGAGAACTTGAGTTCGAACACGGCTTTCTTGAGCGCCGGGTCCTGCGGGTCCTGATAGAACTCGCTGTTGGCGATCTCGGCCTTGAACGGCGCGGTCTCGAATTCGAACGCGTTCTCCTGCAGCACGACCTTGGGCGCGACGGTCTGCTTGGGATCGAGTTCGATCGAATACTTAGTCTTGACCGGCCAGTCTTCCGACGGGGTGAACACCAGGGTCTTGTCGTCTTCCCAGGTCCACGCGCCCTTGAGTTCCGGGGTCATCGTCACCCCGACCGGCGCCGAACCGACTTGCTTGATCGGCGCGGCCGAGTCGGAAAAGCTCAGCCGCAGGCTGTCGACCTTGGGCGGGGTGCGGTCGTAATCGGTGAGCTCGGGGCTGTGCAGTTCGATCGTGAGCGCGCCGGGGATGACCGGTTTGGGCCGGGTGACCAACCAATAGCTCAGCGAGCCGACCACGATCAGCCCGAGCAGGCTGCCCAGATACAGGCCGGGTTTTTGCCGGATGCGCGCGAACAGCGCGGCGAGCCAGGACGGCGGCGACCAGGCGATGTCGCCGAACACGGCGCGGCTGGCGCGCGTCCAAGGTTTCGGGCGGCCGGCGTCGCCGGACTCCGCGGCGGGAGCCGGTTGCGGGGGCGGGGCAGAGGTTTGCATTGCGGAGATTCCGATCCGTGGTGCGGTGGCTAGTGCCGGGCCGGGCGATCCTGCCCGGCCGGTCCCCAAGAGTTTCGACTACGTTTCGATCGCGCGGGGTGTGCTTTGCGGCACATACGCGTATCGATCGATGCGGTAGACCCAAATGTTAGGAAATTGTTCCTGCCGTTCGTCGGCTTGTCGAGATTTTTTTATTGCGGGGTGTCGGCGGCGGTTGGCGGCGGGTCGAAGACCGGGCTGCGAACGCGCTGACCGACCCGGTGGCGAGGCCGCTCTGGTCCGGGCCATGGCCTGATAGTGACAGCAAGTCGCGCGCTTTCGCGCCGCGACCTGACAAAGCTGGCAGGTGCATGCCTGTGGTCGCCGCGATGCCTTGCCCGCGGCTTCAGCCCTGCGACGACACCCCTTGCCTGTGGCACTTGGTCGGTAACAGCCGCACGTTCTAAGCTCGGGGCCGTTTTGTTGCTGGAGCCTGCATGGACATCGTCGCCATCCTCGTCGTAATCGCCGGGTTGTATCTGGCGTTCAAACTGGTCGGCTTGCTGCTCAAGGGCGCGATGTGGCTGCTGGTGATCGGCGGCTTGTACTGGCTGATCGCGCCGCTCGCGGGCTGGCCGATGCCGGGCTGAGGCCGGCATCGGTGTCCGCTTGGTTGTCGATTCGAATTCAGATCATCACCGAGGAGTGTGCCGCGTCATGAACGACTCGCATCAAGCCGTGCCCGCGCAATGGATCGCCGACACCCAGGACATCGGTCGCCTGGTCCGCGCGATCTACGAATGCATCTCCGGCCCGGCCGGGGCGCCGCGCGACTGGGCGCGGTTCCGCTATCTGTATCACCCGCGCGGCCTGAGCCTGCGCACCGTGGTCGAGGCCGACGGCTCGACCCGCGCGGTGGTGTTCGACGTGGAAAGCTATATCGCCGACGTCGAGGGCTTGTTCGCCACGCAGTCCTTCTACGAGGTCGAGACCGACCAGCGGATCGAGCGCTTCGGTCAGATCGCGCACGTGTGGAGCAAGTACGACGCGCGCCCGAGCGCCGATTCGCCGGTGCTGCTCAAGCGCGGCGCCAACAGCATCCAGCTGTGCCATGAGCACGGGCGCTGGTGGGTGTTCTGCACGATCTGGGACAACGAGCGCGAGGGTTTGAAGTTCGACCTGTTCTGAAGCCCACGACGGTCATCGTCTTGCTTCCTGCACTGCGTTCCAGCCCCCTCTCCCGCTAGCTGAGAGGGGTTGGGGCGAGGGCGCGGCAATGCCGCATCCTGCGATAAGGGCCACCAAGGCAACACAGAAACGCCGATCCGGACCGAATACGCCGCTGGAATCGCGCGCCATGGCCCCCAGATCGTATGCACTCTCCCCGGAACACTTCCGCATGCTGCCGTATTCCGTGCTCGACCTCGCCCCCGTCACCCAGGGCAGCGACGCCCGTCAGGCCTTCGCCAACAGCCTGGACCTGGCCCGTCATGCCGAAGCGCTGGGCTACAACCGCTACTGGCTGGCCGAACACCACAACATGCCGGGCATCGCCAGCGCCGCGACCGCGGTGCTGATCGGCCATATCGCCGGCGGCACCTCGACGATCCGGGTCGGCGCGGGCGGGATCATGCTGCCCAATCACGCGCCGCTGCAGGTCGCCGAGCAGTTCGGCACCCTGGCATCGCTGTACCCGGACCGCATCGACCTGGGCCTGGGCCGCGCGCCCGGTACCGACCAAGCCACGGCGCGCGCGCTGCGTCGCTACTACGACGGCGCCGATAGCTTTCCGCAGGACGTGGCCGAACTGCTGCATTACTTCGGCCCGGTGCAGCCGGGTCAGACCGTGCAGGCCGTGCCCGGCGGCGGGCTGGAAGTGCCGGTGTGGTTGCTCGGATCGAGTCTGTTCAGCGCGCGCCTGTCGGCGGCGATGGGCCTGCCGTTCGCATTCGCCTCGCATTTCGCGCCCGATGCGATGGACGAAGCGCTGACCTTGTACCGGCGCGATTTCAAACCCTCCGCGCGCCTGCAGCGGCCGCACGCGATGCTGGCCTTGAACGTGGTCGCGGCCGACGATAGCGCGCAGGCCAAGCGTCTGTTCACCACCCAGCAGCAGTCCTTCGTCAATCTGCGTCGCGGCCGGCCCGGGCTGATCCCGCCGCCGATCGATGACATCGAAACCTTCTGGACGCCGATCGAGAAAGCCGGCGTGGCCCAGGCGCTGGCCTGCGCGGTGGTCGGCGACCCGCCTGAAGTGCGCGAAGGCATCGCCGCCTTCATCGAGCGGCATCGGCCGGACGAACTGATGATCACCGCGAACGTGTTCGACCACGGCGCGCGGCTGCGCTCGTTCGAACTGGCGGCGCAGGCGTTGCGGGCGATCGCTTAGTCGTTACGGCGACAACACGCAGGGCTCGCCGCGGCGAGCCTTGCGCTGTGGTTGTCTTGGCGTCGGCTCAGACCGATGTCGACGCGCGCTGGTTCACCACCGACTCGGCGTAGCGGTACGACAGCAATATCCGGATCAAGGCCTCGACCTGCGCGCCGTCGCGCGCGTCCAGCCGCACCACCGGCAGCTTGTGGCCGAGCTGGGTCAGCGCGTCGCGGAAATGCAGCAGGCCGAAATCGTTGCTCACGTCGGTGTGGGTGACCCCGACCGCGAACGAGGCCTGCGGCGCGATCTTGGCGAACTCGACCAGCAGCATGTCGGTTTGCGCGACCATATCGCCGGCATCGGCCGCGACCAGCACGATGATGCCGACCGCGCCGTCGCACACCAGCGGCCACATGAAGTTGAGGTAGCGCTGGCCCGGCACGCCGTACACGTGCAGCAGCTCGCCGCCGTCCAGTTCGATGGTGCTGTAGTCCAGCGCCACCGTGGTGTGGGTCTTCTCGCCCATCAGCGCATGGCTGATCGGCATTTCGGTGCTGACCGGTTCGACGTCGGAGATCGCGCGGATCGCGGTGGTCTTGCCGGCGCCCATGCCGCCGACGAAGGCGAGTTTGATCACGTCACTGGCCACTGCCGGCTCCCAGGAAATTCAGGCCGAACCGGCGCGCGAGGCGTCGGATCAAACCCAGTTCGGACGATCCGCCCTGACGATGCGCGGGCATCGCGGCGGGCGCGGCTTCGGCCAGTCCGGTGGCCAGGGCGACCGCGAACAGCCGCTTCAATTCGGCGTGCGGCGTGGCGGTGGCCTCGGCCAGCGCCGGCAGCGACCACGGACCGCGCAACAGACACCCCAGCGGCAGCAGCCATTGCGTCGGCAACGCGGTCGACGGCATCAGCGGCCAGCCGCGCAGTTGCAGCGGACGCAGCGGATCGACCTGCGCCAGCGGCGCGTCGTGGGCGATGGCGATGTCCCACAGCAAGGATTCCAGCGAATAGCTCTGGGTCACGTCCTGCCGGTATTTCTCGACGTACTGCTTCTGCGTCAGCGCGGTGATGAACCAGTTCGGGCTCATCGCTTCGGCGACCAACTCCGGGTAGGGCATGCGCCGGATCATGTGCATGCGCGAGGCGCCCAGATCGGCGACCAGGCGGAACAGCCCCGATTCGAACAGGTACAGGCCCTTGGGCGCGCTCAACAGGTGTTGCACGAACGGCAGCGCGCCGGCGGCGCTCGTACCGTTGGCCTCGGCGTCGTCGCGGCCGTGGCGCAGGCGTTCGCGCAGGCTGCGTCCGAGCTCGCCGGCCTCGATATTGATGTCGACCGAATGCACCGAATCGGGATCCCACGGCAGACGGCCGATGCGCAACACCGGAATGCCGCGGCGCATCGCCTGCTCGACCGCGTTGCGGCTCAGGCTGGTTTCGGTGCCGGTGACCAGCAGATGCGCGGGGCGATCGCTCCACGCCTGCAGGTCGATCTCGATGCCTTGCTCGCGCAGGCCGACGCACGCGGCATGCAGACGCGCATGCCGCGATTTGTCGAGATCGGCGCTGACGACGAGGTAGCGTTTGGACGATGGCATGCGCGTGTCTCGCATCAACCGGTGGCGGTTATGGCGCGCGGCCGCGCGGCCATCACTTGAAGTCGAGGGTCTTTTCGAACGACTTGAGTTCGTGACGGGCCATCGCCAGGTTGGCGCGCGAGCGGTCCAGCACCACGTACAGGAACAAGGTCGGGTTGCTTTCGAGCGGGCGGATCAGGTGGTACTGCTTGCTCAGGCTGATCAGGACGTCTTCGATGGTGTCGTTGAGGCCTAGCTGCTCGGCGACGCGACGCTTGGCGCGCACCACTTCGGAGTTGCCGGCCGCGGCGACTTCCAGATCGACGTTGCCGCCGCCGGAGGTGGCCAGCGCCATGCCGCTGTCGCTGTCGACCAGCGCAGCGCCGACGAAGCCGGCCAGGTTGTTGAGTTCGTCCAGTTGCAGTTTCGACATGTGCGGCTCCGTTGCGGTTCGATGGGAAGTGCGGTGGGTCGGGCGTGTAGCGGGTGGCGCGGTTGCGGCCGCTGCGCGCATTCGCCGCGCGCGCGCGGATGCGCGCGAGGGCGGCGTATACGGGATCAGCGGCGCGCGAGCAGGGCGCCGATGCGGGTGGCGCAGTCGCGGGTGGCGACCAGCAGCAAGGCCAGGTTGGTGTCGCTGCCGGCCATCGCCAGCAGGGTCAGCGGCTTGGGCGCATCGATGCGGAACAGCACGATGTTGCCGCGCGAGGTGCACACCGTCGCGTAATCGGCGCCGCTGAGCTTGACCTCCTTGGCCAGGGTCTCGCCCAGGGTCAGAAAGGAATTGGCCATCGCCGCGATCCGGCGCGCATCGGCCTGGCCGGATTCGAGTTCGGCCAGCGGCCGGCCGTCGGCGGTGGACACGCAGATCGTGCGCAGGTCCGGCAGCCGCTGCTTGCAGCGCGCGAGTTCCTCCGTCAGCAGTACGCCGAGCGAATTCTCGGTACGGTGGGACGATTCCAGTCGCCCCAACAACAATTCCACCGTGGTTTGCTGCATGTCCTTGCGATCCCCTGAGCACGCTTGACGCAGATTGTGCTGTGACTAATTAGTGTAATAAATCACAAAAAAATATGCATTGCGTCACAGTGTAGGGCAAGTGGCGGACAGGAACCACCGACCCACTGTCAGTTTTTGCAGTCGCTTGCTAACGACCGGATAAGCAAAGTTTTGTTGGTGCTGGGGCGGTTCGAGTCGCGCGAGCGCTGGCTTTGGGGATGCTCCCTGCAGGAGCGGCGCGAGCCGCGACCGCGGCATCAGGCCTTCGGCGCGGGTCTCGATGCAGATGAAGTGTCGCGGTCGCGGCTTGCGCCGCTCCTACAGTCGCGAACGTTGCATCCGGATCGCCGTGATTCAGGGCCGCCCCCTGTAGGAGCGGCGCGAGCCGCGACCGCGTCATCAGGCCTTCGGCGCGGGTATCGATGCAGATGAAGTGTCGCGGTCGCGGCTTGCGCCGCTCCTACAGTCGCAAGCGTCGCAGCCCGGTCGCCGTGGTTCAGGGCCGCCCCCTGTAGGAGCGGCGCGAGCCGCGACCGCGGGACCACGCCTTCGGCGCGGGCATCGATGCAGATGAAGTGTCGTGGTCGCGGCTTGCGCCGCTCCTACAGTCGCGAACGTTGCATCCCGGTCGCCGTGATTCAGGGCCGCCCCCTGTAGGAGCGGCGCGAGCCGCGACCGCGGCATCAGGCCTTCGGCGCCGGTATCGATGTCGATGAAGTGTCGCGGTCGCGGCTTACGCCGCTCCTACAGTCGCGAACGTCGCAGCCCAGTCGTCGTGATTCAGGGCCGCCCCCTGTAGGAGCGGCGCGAGCCGCGACCGCGGCATCAGGCCTTCGGCGCGGGTATCGATGCAGATGAAGTGTCGCGGTCGCGGCTTGCGCCGCTCCTACAGTCGCGAACCTCGCACCCCGGTCGCGGTGATTCAGGGCCGCCCCCTGTAGGAGCGGCGTGAGCCGCGACCGCGGGACAACGCCTTCGGCGCTGGTATCGATGCAGATGAAGTGTCGTGGTCGCGGCTTACGCCGCTCCTACAGTCGCGAACATCGCATCCGGCGATTCGATTGGCCGGCTAGCGGGCCGGGCCCGTGCGCCGACTCAATGCGCCTGCACGCCCAGCAATTCGACCTCGAACACCAGCGAGGCGTCGGGCGGGATCACGCCGCCGCCGGCGCCGTCGCGGCCGTAGGCCATGTCCGGCGGGACCATCAGCACGCGCTTGCCGCCGACGCGCATGCCGGCCACGCCGTCGTCCCAGCCGCGGATCACCCGGCCGGCGCCGAGCAGGAAGCTGAAAGGCTTGCCGTGGTCGTAGGAGCTGTCGAACTTGCTGCCGCGCTTGTTCACGGCCTTTTCGTCGTAGAACCAGCCGGTGTACTGCACGATCACTTCCTGGCCCGACTGGGCGACCGCGCCGGTGCCCGGGCGTTCGTCGATGGTCTGGAACTGGGCGATGCGGCCGCTGAACACCTTCGGCGCGGCGGCTTGCTCTTCTTGCGCGGCCGGACGCTTGCAGGCGCTCAGGCTCACGGTCGCGGCGGCCAGCGCCAAGGCCAGCGGCAAGGCCGCGAGGCCGCGGCGCAGCGCCGAGCGCACACGGCGGGCCGGCAGGTTTGCATCGGCGGACAGATCAGGAACGAAGGACACGCGCGGCCTCGGTTTGGCGATGACGGGTTTACAGCTTAGCCGTTAAGCGCGCGGCGCGGTCTCGGCAAGCGCTTCGGTGGTCGCGCTCTACGCGCGGATGAGGGCTTGCTGCCTAGGGGCCGGCGAAGCGGGCGACGGCCGTCGTTCGCCTTGATCGAGCCGATCGGATGCGCGTCGAGCGATTGCCCGCGAAGCAATCGTGCGATGCGCGCTCGCCCACGGCGGCGCGATGTACCGCGTCGCGTACGTCCAGCGACGCCGCGAACGATCGCCGCCGCGCCAGACCCTGCTCAATCCAGCGCGATCGCGACGATGCGCTGATTGCGCCGCAGAAGAATATTCCCGAGCGCATCTTCGACGCTGTCGCCGAAACGGCGCAGGCTGTCGTCGTAGCCGCCGAAGATCGCGCCGTCGTCGCCGATCAGATAGGTCAGATGCGCGCTGTAGCCCTGGCCGATCGGCAGCAGGCGCTGCTTCGCCGCCGGCTGGTAGCGCTCGCCGGCCCAGGCGCGGTCGAAACGCGCGACCGCGAGGATCGGGTCGAAGACGGACTCATCGGTATCGGCGCCGGACCACGACGGATGGCGCAGGCGCAACCCGGCGAAAGCGCGCGCGAAGCGCAGGCCGCTGGCGAACACGTCGTAGCCGTCGCTCTCCCAGGCGCGTTGGATCGCGCCGACTTCGACGTCGCGATCGTCGCGCCAGCCGTGACGCTGCAGCGCGGCGCGGGTTTCGGGGTCGAACCGCCAGTGCATCGCGATCAGTGCCCGTCGCGCATGCGGCCTTGCGCCGGATCGTCCGGCGTCAGGCTGGCGCCGAACGCGCGCATCGCCTGCGCGGTCGCGGCGTCGGCGGGGAAGAACGATTCGATCGCCACTTCCGACAAGGTCACGTCCATCGGCGTGCCGAACACGGTGGTGGTGCTGATGAAGGCCAGTTCGCCCAGTTCGCTGCGCAGGCGGAACGGCACGGCGACGTGCAGTGACGACGGCAGTTCGGTTTCGTCGTAATCCTCGGGCGCGGGGTAGGCGGCGAGTTCCTCGTACAGCGCCTGCAGCACCGGGTCGCCGGTGGTGTCGATCTGATGCCGCAGCCGATGCAGGATGTGCGCGCGCCATTCGCCGGGATTGACGATGCGCGTGGCCAGGCCTTCGGGATGCAGGCTCGCGCGCAGTACGTTGGCCGGCCGCGCGAGCAGGAAGTCGGGCAGGCCTGCGAGCAGCGGCGCGACCGCGCGGTTGTGCGCGATCAAATTCCAGTGCCGGTCGACCGCCAGCGCCGGATGCGGCTCGTGCCCGTACAGCACCAGTTCGATCGCGGCATGGGCCTCGTGCAGGGCCGGATGGTCGAGGCTGCGTTCGGAATACATCGGCGCCAGACCGGCCGCGGTCATCAGCTGATTGCGCTCGCGCAAGGGCACGTCGAGGCGGTCGGCCAGGCGCAGCAGCATCGCCCGGCTCGGCAGCGAACGGCCGGTCTCGATGAAGCTGACATGGCGGGTCGAGATCTGCGCCAGGCCGGCCAGATCGAATTGGGTCAGACGGCGGCGGCGGCGCCAATCGCGCAGCAGCTCGCCCACGGGGCGTTGATCGTTCATGCCGGCCACGATAGCCCAGCGGCGGTGCGCGTTGGCATTACCTGGCACGTAATCGACCGGCCGCGGGCGCGGGTGTGTGATGGCGTCAAGCAAACACGAACGATCACGACGATCACCCACAGGAGAACGATCATGGCCATTACCTTCCAATCGCAGGCTTCGACCTTGTTGCGCCGCGCATTGGTGCTCGACGCCGGCGTGTCCGGCGCCGCCGGCTTGCTGCAGCTCGCCGCGACCGCGCCGTTGTCGCGCTTGCTCGCGATCGATCCGGGCTGGCTGCGCGGCGGCGGCGCGGTGCTGCTGGCCTGGATGCTGTTCGTGGGCTGGGTGGCGACGCGCAAGCCGATCGCGCCTTCGCTGGCGTGGACGGTGATCGGGGTGAATCTCGCCTGGGTCGCCGGCTCGGTGTTGGTGCTGGTCGAGGGGGCGATCGCGCCGAACGCGCTGGGTCTGACCTTCGTGCTGGCGCAGGCGGCGGTGGTGGCGGTGTTCGCCGAGCTGCAGTTCTTCGGGTTGCGCCGCCAACTCAAGGCGGCGTGAGGCGAGCGGACAGCCGACAAAAGTAGTCGCCTCGTCAGCGGTTTTCTGTGATGCGCACGAAGATTTCCATTGTCGCAACACGTCGTGGCAAGCGTATTTCTGACAGGTAGACCCTTGCGGAAACGCGGTGCTATAAGGCCGGTACTGTGCGGTTTTCGCCGCGCAGTCCACCGTTGCGTACTGATACGTACTCATAGACAAGGAGATGAGAGATGGCAAGGTTGCTCCGCGCTGCTCGTGTCGCTATGAACATCCATCCCAACGAAACCAGCAGCCTGTGGAAGACGTGGCCGCTGTGGGTGGAATTCTGATCCTGGGCTCTATCCGCACGTTTGCCTGACGCGTTCAGGACGATGTGATCAGGACGATGTGAACAAGGAGGGCGGCCGATCGCCGGTCGCCTTCCTCTCAGACAGAGGCGCTCCTTGACCACCCAACCCGATCCCGCGGACGATCCCGCGGCGCGCCTGCTCGAGCGCGTGCGTCGCGAAGGCCCGGTGCTTCCGTTGCCCGGAGGCGTCGTCGGCATTTTCAGCCCGGCCCTGGCCAACAAGGTCGACAAGATCAATTCCGACGATCTCAAGGTCATCGATTCGCTCGCCGACGTGCTCGGCATGCGCAAGTCCGAACCGGTGACCTGGCGCGAAGTGCGCACCCTGTTGACCGAGCGCAGCGGCGCCCTGGTCACGCCCGGACAGATGCGCGCATTGCACCAGCGCATGCAGGCCTATCTCGGTGAACACACCGGATCCGAGCAAGACCTGACCAAGCTGATGTGGCGCACGGTGTCGCGCGCGCTGATTCCGCTGGCGATCGACGGCATCGACGGCCGCGATCTGCGCACCCTGATCGCCGAGCAGGAACTGCGTTTTCGCGTCCAGCTCGAACAACACGTGCCGTTGTGGCGGCGCATTCCGGATTTCCTGCTGCACCGCGCGGCGACGCGGGCGATCACGCGGCAGATCAAACAACGTGTCGCGCGTGGCGAATCACGCGACGACTTCACTCAGCCCTTGCTCGGGTTGGTCGATCGCATCGGGGTCGATCGCGTCACTTACTTGGTCACGGTGCAAATGATCGCGATCTCCGGCGTGCCCGGCATGATGGCGGCCTGTCTGGTGTATGCGATGTCGCAGTACCCGCAATGGCGCGAGCACCTGCAGGAGGAAATGGACGCGCTGGAGTGGGAGGAGTTGTACACCCTGCCGATCCGCAAACTCCCGCACACCATGCGCTTCATCAAGGAAGCGATGCGGCTGTGGACGACGCCGTTCGTGACCCGGCGGGTCGCCCAGCGCGACATCGAGCTCGACGGCGTGTCGGTCAGGAAAGACCAGATCTACGAGTTGAGCTCGTACATCCTGCATCACTCCGAGGAGTACTGGGACGAGCCGGAAGTGTTCGATCCCGACCGCTGGCTGTCGTCGCGACGGCAGGAAGCCAAGGGCGCCTACGTGCCGTTCGGTTTCGGCCCGCGCTCGTGCGTCGGCGCCTCGGTCGGGCATGCCCAGTTGGTGTTGTTCTGCGCGATGATGGTCCGCGACTTCCGCTGCGATCTCAGTCCGGTGCATGCGCCGTGGATGCGCAAGGAAGGCTTCGCGGTGCCGACCGATTTCGTCGGGGTGGTTTCGCCTCGCCCGCGTTGAGCGCTTTATGCGCTCGTGCATCGGCCTGGCGCGATGCGACGGTGCGCCGCGCTCAGTCCGGCGCGTTCGGTCCCGGGCCGCTGTAGTCGACCTGCACGATCGCGAACCGCGCCATGCCGCCGGGCAGCATCGCTTCGAATTCGTCGTCGACCCGGCGCTTGAGCATCGCCCGCGCCAGCGGCGAATCGATGCTGATATGGCCCAGGCGCGCGTCGGTTTCGTCGGGGCCGACGATCCGATACCGCGCCAGCTCGCCGTCGGCGACTTTCTCCACCTCGACCCAGGCGCCGAAGAACACCGACTGCGGGTCGCTCGGCGTGGTCTCGATCACCCGCAGCAGCGGCAGGCGCTTGCTCAGGTAACGCACGCGCCGGTCGATTTCGCCGAGCTGCTTCTTGCGATAGGTGTATTCGGCGTTTTCCGAACGATCGCCCTCGGCCGCCGCGGCGGCCAGGGCTTTGACGACTTCCGGCCGGCGTATCCGCCACAGGTCGTCGAGTTCGTGCTTGAGCCGCGCGTGGCCCTCCCGCGTGATCAGGGCCGTGCCGTGTTCGGCGGGAGGACGCCAGCGACCCATGTCGGCCTTACTGCGCCGCGCTTGCGCGCTTGAGGCTGAGGTTGGCCTGCGAGGTGATCGCCTTGCCCTCGGTGTCGAGCTGGCGGATTTCCTCGTGCGAGACGACCTCGAACAGGCGATCGGGATCGGTCTTGCTGTTCGGATCCAGGCGCAGGCGCTTGCCGTCTTCCTCGGCGGTCCAGGTGCCGTCGCCCTTGGCGGCGCCGTCCTTCTTGCCCTGGTAGGTCTCGTCGATGGCGTAGCTGCCGTCGGCCTTGAATTCGATCTTGGTGTCGATGCCGCTGCAGTCGGCGCAGGGCAGGGTGCCGCTGAAGCTGCCGGCGAAGGCGGCGACGTCGAAGCCGGGCTTGGGCGCTTCGGCGACCGGGGCGGGCTCGGGCGCCGGCGCGGGTTCGGCGGCCTTGGCGGTTTCGGCCGGCGCGGCCGGCGCTTCGGCGGGCTTGTTGCAGGCGCTCAGTGCGAGCGCGGCGAGGCAGGCGAGAGCGAGCAGTTTCTGATTCATGTGCGGCTTCCTGTGCAATGAGTGGAAACGAACGGGTGTCGGGTTGAAACGAGCGATGCGGTCGCGTGTGCGGGCGCTCTCAGCGCTTGCCGCCGAAGATGCCGCCGAGCAGGCCGCGCAGGATCTGCCGGCCGACCTGGTTGCCGACGGTGCGCGCGGTCTGCTTGGCCATGGCCTCGACCATGCCCTGGCGGCGCTTGGTGCCGAACACCGCGTCCTTGACCGCCTGACCGAAGCCGCCTTCTTCCTGATCGTCCTGTTCGCGGGTCTTGGCCGGCGGCGTCTGCGCCTGTTCGGTCGCGGCCTGGGCGCGCTGCAGCAGCATCTCGGCGGCGGACTCGCGGTTGATCGCGGTGTCGTACTTCGGCCCGATCGGGCTGGTCGCGCGCACCTGGGCGCGTTCGGCCTCGGTGATCGCGCCCATGCGGCAGCGCGGCGGCGCGATCAGGGTGCGTTCGACCGGCATCGGCACGCCCTTGTCCTGCAGGGTCGAGACCAGCGCCTCGCCGGTGCCGAGCTGCGAGATCGCCTCGGCCACGTTCAAGGCCGGGTTCGGCACGAAGGTTTCCGCCGCGGTCTTGACCGCCTTCTGGTCGCGGGGGGTGAACGCGCGCAGCGCGTGCTGCACCCGGTTGCCGAGCTGGCCGAGGATGTTGTCGGGGATGTCGTCGGGGAACTGCGAGCAGAAGTACACGCCCACGCCCTTGGAACGGATGATGCGCACGACCTGTTCGACCCGCTGTTGCAGCGCGGGCGGCGCATCGTCGAACAACAGATGCGCCTCATCGAACACGAACACCAGCTTGGGCTTGTCGATATCTCCCACTTCGGGCAGCTGTTCGAACAGTTCCGACAGCAGCCACAGCAAAAAGCTGGAGTACAGGCGCGGCTTGAGGATCAGCGAATCGGCGGCGAGCACATTGACCACGCCGCGGCCGTCGGTATTGGTGCGCATCAGGTCGGCCAACTGCAGCGCCGGTTCGCCGAAGAAATGATCGCCGCCTTCCTGCTCCAGGCGCAGCAGCGAGCGCTGGATCGCGCCGACCGACTGGGTGCTGACCAGGCCGTAGCTGGTCGAGATGTCCTTGCGCTCGTCGGCGACCAGGCCGAGCAGGGCGCGCAGATCTTCCAGATCGAGCAGCAGCAGGCCGCGGTCGTCGGCGAGCTTGAACACGATGTCGAGCACGCCGGACTGGGTGTCGTTGAGTTCGAGAATGCGCGCCAGCAGGGTCGGGCCCATTTCGCTGACCGTGGTGCGCACCGGATGGCCGAGCTTGCCGAACAGATCCCAGAACACCACCGGGCTGGCGCCCGGGGCCCAGTCGGCGATGCCGATCTCGGTCAGCCGCGATTGCAGCTTGTCGTTGGCCGCGCCGGGCATCGCCAGGCCGGCCACGTCGCCTTTGACGTCGGCCAGGAACACCGGCACGCCCTGGCGCGAAAAACCTTCGGCCAGGGTCATCAGGGTGACGGTCTTGCCGGTGCCGGTGGCGCCGGCGACCAGGCCGTGACGATTGCCGAGCTTGGTGTGCAGGTAGACCAGGCCGCTGTCGGGCGTGGTGACGGCCTTGCCGAGCAGGATGTCGTTCGGGCGTGCGTCGGGGGTCGGGGCCATGTCCGCGTCCGTGGTTCGAGTGGGAGCAAGCCGCCGATTCTAGCGGCAGGCGTGGGTGGTTCGTGAACGCCGGCGGCGTGTCGATGGCCGTCAAGACCGCCGAGCCACTCGCCACGCACGGAAAACCCGATCGCGTCGCAGTTCTTGCCGCGCGCGGACCCGCGCCGTTACCCTGGCCCCCCGCAACAAGGACCTGCCGCGCGCCCTCATGCCCGTTTCCTTAAGCTTCGCTTCGTTCAATGGCCGCGCCTTGTTCGCGCCGCTCGCCGTCGCACTGGCCCTGTGCTGTCTCGCTCCCGAAGCCGCCGCGTTGTCCAAGCGCGATCAGGCCGCGGTCGACGCGCTGACCCAACGCATGCAATCGGCCGAGACCCGCTACCAGTCGGCCCTGGTCAAGATCCGCAACGCCGATCCCAGCGGCCGCCAGGACAGCGACGCCGCGCTGGAGGACATGGAGGACGTGATCGCAGTCTGCCTGAAGCAGAAGGGCTGCCAGGTCAACACCATGCTGGCCGGCTACAAGCGCCTGCTCAAGGCCAACGCCGACGCCTCGGCGGTCAGCAACGAAGACAGCGACGACGCCACCGCGCTGGACAGCGACAACTTCGCCGCCGACGTGCCTGAGGCCGCGCGCGCGGCCGCGCTGCTCAGCGACGACGGCCAGCGCTTCGTCAAGATGGTCCAGTACAACCCGGCGGTGCAGGCCGGCATCCGCCGCTGGCTGACCGACATGCGCGGCCCGCTGATGCAGAGTTACGACAACTATCAGTACATGCGCCAGATGATGTGGCCCTCGTTCGAGCGCGAAGGCCTGCCCGAGGCGCTGCTGTTCGGGATCATGGCCAAGGAATCCAACGGCCGCGTGCATTCGACCTCGCGCGCCGGCGCGGCCGGGCCGTTGCAGTTCATGTTCGCCACCGGCAAGCGCTTCGGCCTGGGCGACGACGGCAGCGGTTTCGATACCCGCTACGATCCGCGCGCGTCCTCGCAGGCGGCGGCGGAATATTTGAACGAACGCCTGGGGCAGCTCAACAACAGCATCGAGATGTCGCTGGCCGCCTACAACGGCGGCGAAGGCCGCGCGCTGCGCATCAACAACGCCAGCGGCGGACGCAATTTCTGGGACGAATCGGTCTACAACCAGTTCCCGGCCGAAACCCGCGACTACGTGCCGATGGTGATCGCCGCGGCCTGGCTGTTCCTGCATCCGCGCGAATACGGCCTGCAGTTTCCGAAGATCGACAACAAGGCGGCGACGATGCGCCTGGTCAAGCCGACCTCGATCTACGAGCTGACCATCTGCATGGGCAGCAGCGGCAGCCGCGACGGCTACATGCGCGCGCTGCGCAACCTCAATCCGCGCTACAAGGGCGAAAGCTACCTGGCCGCGGGCACCACGCTCAACGCCACGCCGAAGATGGTCAGCCTGTACAACCGCTGGTGCGTGCAGGGCAAGCGCGCCGAACTCGCGCGCACCCTGGTGATGAGCGATGCGACCACCGCGATCGTGCGCACCGGCCCGCTGACCGTGTTGCCGGCCGAGGCCACGGGCGAGGACGGCACGGTGCCGGTCACCGTCGCCACCGGCGTGCCGACCACGGTGGCCACCGGCAAGCCGGCGCCGGCCAAGAAGCCCGCCACGCCGCGCACTCACAAAGTCCAGCGCGGCCAGACCCTGACCGACGTCGCGCAGAAGTTCCAGTGCGACACCAAGCAGCTGGCCAAGGCCAACGGCATCAAGGGCCCGCGTTATATGGTCAAGCCGGGGCAGACGCTCAAGTTGAGCGGCTGCGGGGGCTGATCCGCGCCGCGCGCGGGGCGGTGGCCTGACGCATGCACGCACATGGACCCGATGAAGAAGGCTCCGTCGTCGCGGCGACGGAGTCTTGGGTGCCGATAACTCGGGCCTCGCTTCGACGCTGAAGAGCGAAGCACGTTTGCGCGAACGCATCGCCGCCATAATCGACGAAGCCGGTATCGGCCCCGATACCGGAGCCGGCGCGACGCCGGTACGCGGACCCGTCGCGATCACCCAGGATGCAGGCGCATGAATCAGCCGATCGACGATGCCGTGACCGTGCCGCGCGCATGGCTGGCGACGGTGGCCGTTGCGGCCGTGCTCGCGATCGTCGGCGCCTACGCCTCGCCGTGGCTGCATTATTTGTTCAAACCGCTGACCACGCTGCTGATCGTGGCCATGGTCTGGCGCCACGGCGGCGCGGCCGAGCCCGCGTATCGCCGCGCGATCGTGATCGGCCTGCTGCTGTCGACCTGCGGCGACGTGTTCCTGATGCTGCCCGGCGACTGGTTCGTGTTCGGCCTGGGCTCGTTCCTGTGCGCGCACATCGCCTATCTGCTCGGGCTGACGCGGCGTGCGCGCCTGTTCGCGCGGGGCTGGCCGTATCTGGCCTATGCGCTGCTGGCCGGCGCGGTGCTGAGCGTGCTGTGGGCGCATCTGCCGGGCGACTTGCGCATCCCGGTGATCGTTTACGTGACGGTGCTCGCGGCGATGGCGGCGCAGGCGGCGGTGGTATGGCGATGCGGGCGCTCGCAGTCGACCGCGCTCGCGGCGCTGGGCGGCGCGTTCTTCGTCGCATCCGACGCGACGCTTGCGATCGACCGCTTCGCCGCGCCGTTCGGCGCGGCATCGGCGGTGGTGCTGGCGACCTACTGGATCGCCCAGCTGTTGATCGGCTCGTCCGTGCGGCAGTCGGGCCAGCGACGAACCTGACAGGCCATCGCGGCCGCGCTCAAGCCGCGAAGACGCTCTTCCGGGTTAAACCTGTGCGCATCGTGGCTCAATGCACCGCTTCGCGAGCGACCAGCGCCATGAAATCGTCCGGCGGCAAGGGATGGCTGAACAGATATCCCTGCAGCGAGTCGCAGCCCAGGTCGGCCAGCAACCCGGCCTGCGCGGTGGTTTCCACGCCTTCGGCGATGATCTTGAGATCGAGCATCCGCCCCAGTTCGACGATGGCCGACACGATCGCCGCGTCTTCGGTGCCTTGGCTCAAGTCGCGGATGAAGCCGCGATCGATCTTGAGTTCGCGCGCGGGCAGGCGCTTGAGGTAAAGCAGGCTGGAATAGCCGGTGCCGAAGTCGTCGATCGATATCCGCACTCCCAGATCGCTCAGGCGCCGCAGGATCACCAGGCTCGACTCGGGATCTTTCATCGCGGTCGATTCGGTCACTTCCAGGGTCAGCGCGCCGGGTTCCAGCCGGTGCCGCGCCAGGACATCGCGCACCAGATCGAACAGTTCGGTCGATTCGAATTGCGCCGGCGACAGGTTGACCGAGATCCCGGCCAGGACCAATCCGGCATCGTGCCAGACGCGCAGTTGGCGGCAGGCCTCGTTGAGCACCCAGGCATCGAGCTTGACGAGGGTGCCGCTTTTCTCGGCCAGCACGATGAAATGCTCCGGCGGCACGATGCCGCGGGTCGGGTGATACCAGCGAAGCAGCGCTTCGGCGCCGATCAGCGGGCCGTTCGGCGCGCCGTATTTGGGCTGGTAGTGCAATGCGAATTCGTTGCGCTCCATCGCATGGCGCAAATCCTGCATCAGGCTCAGCTGCTCGCGCACGCCTTCGTTCATCGACGGCTCGAAGAATCTGAAGCCGTTGCGGCCGTGTTCCTTGGCGTGGTACATCGCCGCGTCGGCGTTGGTGAGCAGTTCGCGCCCATCCGCGCCGTCTTGCGGGTGGATCGCGATGCCAAGGCTGCCCGACACGCGGATGTGCGTGCCGTCGATGTGGAAGTCCGCGCTCATGACGCCGATGAGTTTCCCGGCCACGATCGCCGCGTCGGCCGGCTCGCCCAGTTCCATCACTACGACGAACTCATCGCCGCCGATGCGCGCCACGGTGTCCTGAGCCCGCAATGCAGCGGTGAGGCGCGCGGCGACCTCGCGCAAGAGGCGGTCGCCCATGTGATGGCCGTACACGTCGTTGACCGCCTTGAAGCCGTCCAGATCGAGAAACATCACAGCGAAGCGGGCGCCGGAACGGGCGCTCTTCTGTACCGCTTCGTCGATGCGGTCCTCCAGCAGCACGCGATTGGGCAGCCGGGTCAGATTGTCGTGCAGGGCGAGGAAAACCAGTTGATCCTTGGCCTTGCCGAGCGAGAACCTCAGCCGCGAGGTGCGCTCTTGCAGGCGCCGATCGAGCACGGCGGTCATCAACGCGATCGCGAGAATCGCGAAAGCGGCGATCGTCACCAAGGTGGCCAGCCATTTCACCGGCATGCCGTTCGGCCCGGCCGCCGTGCAGATGCTGCCTTCCGGGAACCCCGCCGCCTCCATGCCGGTGTAGTGCATGCCGGTCACGGCCAAGCCCATCACCATCGCCGCGACGATGCGCATGCGCCATGCGTCGCGGCTTTCGCCGCGCAACCTGAAAGCGATCCATAGCGCCGTGCCGGCGGCGACCACGGCGACGACGATGGACAAGACGAACCAGAATCGATTCCAGACGATGCCGGGGTTCATCTCCATCGCGGCCATGCCGGTGTAATGCATCGCGGCGATTCCGCCGCCCATGAGCACGGCGCCCAGCGCATGCCGCAGCGGCGGCAGTTCGCGTTGCGTCACCAGCCACAGCGCGAAATTCGAGGCGATGCACGCCGCGATCAGCGAGTAGACGGTCTTGGGCAGGTCGTAGCCCAGCGGTATCGGCAAATGGAATGCGAGCATGCCGATGAAATGCATCGACCAGATGCCGAAACCCATGGCGCAACCGCCGCCGATGCGCCACCACCAGCGCGCCGCGCCGTCGCCATGCGTCGCGCGACCGGCCAACTGGAGCGCGACATACGAGGCGAGCGCCGCGACGACGTATGAGATCGCCACCAGGTATCCGCTGTAGATCCCCTGCAACATGCCACGCCTCTTCGTATGTTGCGCGCCCGCACTCGAGTTCGATCGACGCGCATTGCGGAGCTTGCCCGATGGTACGCGGCCGGCCGGATCGGTCAAGCGCGTCGGTGCATGGGTCGGGCGTTCGCGCGCGGCGGTTGTGCCTGCGTGGTGATTGATGGCGCGGCGATTGGAAACTCAGTGCAGGTTGCCGACGCGTGGAGAGCTTGAGCGGATCAAATCCCGGCTAAATCAGCGCTGGGCCGGCGGCGAATGCCCTTCGCGCGAACGTTTCTCTATTGCGTCGAAGCGCAAAATAAGTGCGATTTTAAGAGGTCGTGATTTCTGACAGGCACGAACCAGGCACCTTGTGCCTGCGAGTTGCGGCATGGTCGCGAGTTACGCCGTGCAAACCGTCGCTGATGTGGAATCGCTAGATGCAACGCCGCACGCCTGCGGCGATTGCATCGGCCTGCGCCCGCGCCGGCATCCACTAGCGATCGTCGCCGCGGCGCGGGTCCGCGCGGCTATCTGGAACGGGCGTCGGTTTCGGCCGGAGTATCGGTGGTGTCGTCCGCGGGTGTTTGGTTCGGCGAGGACACCGCCTCGCGCGCCTTGTTCCACCATTGCGCCGCGGTGGCCTTGGCCTTGCCGGTGCCGTCCTTGACCGAGTCGCTCAGCGCCGCCCAGTCGGCCTGCTCCTCGGCGAAACCGGTCGCGGTGCGCAGCAGTTGCGGGCCTTCGGCGGCGATCATTTCCCAGGTCAAGGTCGCGACCAGGCGCGGCATGAAGATCGCCGAGTCGACATCGCCGCCCTTGGCTTCGACCTTCGCGATCAGCGCGACCAGTTCCTTGCGCACTTCCGCCGGCGCGCTCGGATCGACGCTGAGTTTCTTCAGCGCGCTCAGGCCGTCGCGGGTGCGGCCTTCCTTGAACGCGATGCCGACCGGCGGTATCTGCGCGAACCACGGCTGTCCCAGCAAATGGCCGAGCGCGTCGAAATGCACCTGGGCGCGTTCCCATTCCTGCTCGCTGGCGGCGAAATACGCCAGCGCCGCGTGCAGCACCAGCATGTGTTCGGCCGGAGGCAGATCCTCGCCGGCCTGCTTCGGCAGCGCCCAGGCCTTCTGACCCTCCAGCTTGGCCAGTCCCGGCCATTGTTCGCGCTGGAACACCACCGCGCGCAGCGAGGTCGCCGCGGCGCGATTGAACGCGCTGCACGACTGGCCTTCGACGATGTCGCTTTCGGCCAGGGCGATGGTGTTCTTGTTGGCGATCAGCGCGCCGTAGGCCATCAGCACATGCACCACGCACAGGTCGGCTTCGCTGAAATCGCCCTTGGGCAGGTCGGCGACAGGATTCTTGGACGCCCAGTTTTCGCCGGTCCACCGCAGGCCTTTCTGGTACGCGGCCAAGCCGCCGGGCAGGCCGTTTTCGGACAATCGGCGGTACTGGGTGTAGGCGATTCCGTCGCGCAGTTCGGCCAGTTGTTCGGTTTCGCTCTTGCTGCCGCACGCGGCCAGGGCGAACGTGAGCAGCGCGACGGTCGCGCTCAGGCAAGCCCGGCGCAGCGCCGGGCGGTGGGTCGATGGCATGGTCCCTTCCTTAGGAAAGCGTTGATAAGGTTCAGTCGCTGCGCCGGGCCAGCGCCTGGCCCAGGCGCACCGCGGTTTCCGCGCCCAGGCCCGGGTCCAGCGCGGCCACGCCCGGCGGCAACAGCACGATCACGGTCGAGCCGTAGTTGAAGCGGGCCATTTCGGCGAAACGCTCCAGGGTGACGGCTTCGCCGCGATAGTCCTTGGTGGTGACGATGTCGCCGTAGCGCGGAATCTCCACGCCGCTCCAGACCGTTTCCACGCCCGAGACCAGCAGCGCGCCGACCATCACCATCGCCATCGGCCCGAACTCGGTGTCGAAATGGCAGACCAGGCGTTCGTTGCGCGCGAACAGGCGCGGCACGTTGCGCACCGCGTCGGGGCCGACGCTGAACAAGCGGCCCGGGACATGCACGGTTTCGCGCAGAGTGCCGGCCCACGGCATGTGCACGCGGTGGTAGTCCTTCGGCGACAGGTACACGGTGGCGAACACGCCGTCGCGGAACGGCGCGGCCGCCGCTTCGTCGCCGCCGAGCAGTTCGGTGGCGGTGAACGACTGGCCCTTGGCCTGGAAGATCTCGCCGTCGCGGATCGGCCCGCACTGGCTGATGCGGCCGTCGGCCGGCATCAGCAGCACGCGCGGATCGGGATCGGGCACGCGCGCGCCGGGCTTGAGCGCGCGGGTGAAGAAGGCATTGAAGGTCGGGTACGAGCGCGGATCGGAGTTGGCCGCCTCGCCCAGGTCGACGCCGAACTTGCGCGTCACCGTGTCGATCAGCCAGCGGCTGACGCCGGGACGTTCGGAATAGGCCAGCGCGCGCGCGAGCGACGACATCAGGCGATGCGGCAGGACGTAGGTCAGGGTGGTGACGAGGCTCAAGGCGCGGCCTCCGTCAGCACGGCCATGTCCTTGGCGATCACGTTCGGGTCGAACGGCGGACGCAGCAGCCCGGCCATGCGGCCCTGCGGATCGAGCACGACCATGCTGGCGCTGTGATCGAGCGTGTACTGGTCGGCCGGGGCGCCGTCGGGCGCCGGCACCTTGGCGAACACCATGCTCAGCGACTTGGCGAAGCTCTCCAGCGCCGGGACATCGGCGGTGGCGGCCAGGGTGTCCTTATGGAAGCCGTGGGCGTACTCGCCGATCTTGTCGGGCGTGTCGCGCTCGGGGTCGACCGAGACGAACAGCACCCGCGGCCGGGTCGCTTCGGGAATCAATTCCCAGGCCTTCTGCGCGACCGACATCTGCGCCAGGGTGGTCGGGCACACGTCGGGGCAGTGGGTGAAGCCGAGGAACACCAGGGTCCAGTGGCCCTTGAGTTCGCCGGGGATCAGCTGGGTGCCGTCGGACTGGCGCAGCGAGAACGCGGGCAGGGTGCGGCGCGGTTCGATCAGGCGGACCGCTTCGGTCTGCGGCAGCGAGGCGTGGCGCACGCTGCCGAAATACTTCTGCGAGGCCCACAGGCCGAGCGCGGCGGCGAGCGCGGCGATGAGGACGATGGCGGTGGTGCGATTGAACATGGCGGTTCCAGCGTGTGTGCCGGGCCATGATACCGGCGATCACCCCAACGGCCCGTGCTTTTCCCCCCTTTGCAAAAGGGGGGGGCAGGGGGGATTCGCTTTTAGCTCCGTAGAAACGACGTGCTCCGAGCCAAAAGCGAATCCCCCTCTGGTCCCCCTTTCCAAAGGGAGGAACCCTTCGGGTGGGTTCAACCAGGAGCCGCGAGTTCGCGCCCCGCGGCCCTGCGGCATCCATCGCAAACGCAAGCCAACCCACCCGAAAACCGCGCAATCCCTGCGATAACGCCCGCGCCGCCGGTATACTGCGCGCCTTGTTTCGCCCTGGACCCACCGTGCCCGCTTCCGTCTCCTTCGAATCGCTGACCCTCGTCGACCTGATCCGCTACGGCGCCAGCCGCTTCAGCGCGGCCGGGCTGACCTTCGGCCACAGCTACGACAATGCCCTGGACGAGGCCACCCAACTGGTCCTGCACGCGCTGCACCTGCCGCACGACCTGAGCCCGGTCTACGGCCAGGGCAAGGTCACCACCGAAGAGAAGGACGCGGTCCTGGCGCTGTTTGAGCGCCGCATCGGCGAACGCATCCCGGCCGCCTACCTGACCGGCGAGGCCTGGTTCGCCGGCCTGAGCTTCAAGAGCGACAGCCGCGCCCTGGTGCCGCGTTCGCCGATCGCCGAACTGATCGAGTCGGGCTTCGGGCCCTGGCTCGGCGGCGGCGAGGTCGAGCGCGTGCTGGACCTGTGCACCGGTTCGGGCTGCATCGCCATCGCCACCGCGCATTACCATCCCGACTGGCAGGTGATCGGCGCCGACATCAACGACGCGGCGCTGTCGCTGGCGGCCGAGAACAAGGAACGCCTGCACGCCGGCAACGTCGAGCTGCGCAAGTCCGACCTGTTCCAGGGCCTGCAGGGCGAGGTCTTCGATCTGATCGTGACCAACCCGCCGTACGTGACCAACGACGAAACCGACGCGCTGCCGCGCGAGTATTCGCACGAGCCCGAGCTGGGCCTGCGCGCCGGCGACGACGGCCTGGACCTGGCACTGAAGATCCTGCGCGACGCGCCCGATCACCTCAGTGAGCACGGCGTGCTGATCTGCGAAGTCGGCGAGGCCGAGCGCGCCCTGGTCGAACTGCTGCCGCAGCTGCCGCTGGACTGGGTCGAATTCAAGGTCGGCCAGATGGGCATCTTCGTGGCCCAGCGCCACGATCTGGTCGAACACCACGACGCCATCAAACGGCTCGCCGACGCGCGAGCCTGAGCCACGCGCGTCGGCGGCCGGTAGCGAAAGGCGGTTCACGCCTTTCGCAGCGCCGCGCGTTGCGCTGATCGCCAGCGCTGCGTCCCGGCGCCGAGCCGGTCGGAACTTATCTGTTGTTGACGGGCCCGCTGTTGCTGGGTCCGTCGCACGCGGGTGAGCGCCGGAAGCGACTTTTTCCGTCGAATGCCCGCGGGGTTCGCCCTCCGTGGCGGATGCGCGCGGGCCTTCGTTACAGCGGAAACCGGCCATGTCGGCTATCGTGGCTTGGGCCGGTGGTGCGTTCGCGACGAAGGTTTGCGGGTGTTGGCGGGAGTGTTCATGGCTTGAGACTTCGGCCCCTCACCCCAGCCCTCTCCCGCAAGCGGGAGAGGGAGTAGTGCATCGTCGCTTGGTAGTGACGCGCCTATCCGGGTTTGCCGCGCCTCAAGCTCCCTCTCCCGCTTGCGGGAGAGGGTTGGGGTGAGGGCCAACGCCAAGCCGCCACGACTGCATCACTCGTGGTTCCGAGCCCACACCAATGCTCATTTCCCCTCGCGAACCCCGCGTCATACCATCGAAGCGATACGCGCGACGCAAGCCACGACCCACTTCATAAAAACCACACGCGCAGCACCGAACATTCTTCTTGCCCCACACGCCGGCCGCGACCGGCACGCACCAGGAACCCCGTCGTGTCCAGCAACAGCTTCGGAAAGCTCTTCACCGTGACGACCTTCGGCGAAAGCCACGGTCCGGCGATCGGGTGCGTGGTCGACGGTTGTCCGCCCGGGCTGTCGATCGCGCCGGAAGACTTCCGTCACGATCTGGACCGCCGCGCCACCGGCAAGACCCGCCACACCTCGGCGCGGCGCGAGACCGACGACATCGAAATCCTCAGCGGCGTCTACGAAGGCCGTACCACCGGCACCCCGATCGCGCTGCTGATCCGCAACACCGATGCGCGCAGCAAGGACTACGGTTCGATCGCCGAACAATTCCGTCCCGGCCACGCCGACTACAGCTATTGGCAGAAGTACGGCCTGCGCGATCCGCGCGGCGGCGGGCGTTCCTCGGCGCGCGAGACCACCATGCGCGTGGCCGCCGGCGTGATCGCCAAGAAGTGGCTGGCCGAGCGTTTCGGCGTGGTCGTGCGCGGTTTCATGTCGCAGATCGGCGAGGTCGTGCCGAACGGATACGACTTGTCGGTGGTGGAAAGCAATCCGTTCTTCTGGCCCGATGCGGCCCAGGTCGCCGAGCTGGAAACCTACATGGACGCGCTGCGCAAGTCCGGCGATTCGGTCGGCGCGCGCGTCGACGTGATCGCCGACAACGTGCCGCCGGGCTGGGGCGAGCCGATCTACGGCAAGCTCGACGGCGAACTCGCCGCGGCGCTGATGAGCATCAACGCGGTCAAGGGCGTGGAGATCGGCGACGGCTTCGCCTCGGTCGCGTCGAAGGGCAGCGCGCACCGCGACGAGATTTCCCTGCAAGGCTTCGCCAGCAATCACGCCGGCGGCATCCTCGGCGGCATCAGCACCGGCCAGCAACTGCGTTGTTCGACCGCGTTCAAGCCGACTTCGAGCCTGCGTCTGCCGGGCCGCAGCGTGGATATCCACGGCAACGAAGTCGAGGTGATCACCACCGGCCGCCACGACCCCTGCGTCGGCATCCGCGCCACGCCGATCTGCGAGGCGATGGTCGCGTTGGTGCTGATCGACCAGGCCCTGCGCCATCGCGCCCAGTGCGGCGATGTCGGCACGATCACCCCGCGCATTCCCGCCACGCCGGAGTTCGACGGCGATGTCTGAGCGTGCGCGCGTGTGGGTCTCGCAGCCGCTGTTCGACGATGTGATCGCGCGGCTGGACGAGTATTTCGAGGTGTCGGCGACGACCGCGGTGACCCAGCACGCGCCCGAGGCCGTCGCCGCCGCGCTGCGCGAGGCCGACGGCGCGCTGGTCACCCTCAACGATCCGATCGGCGCGGCGCAGATCGCCGGCGCCACCCGCCTGCGCGCGATCGCCAACGTCGGGGTCGGCTACAACAATCTCGACCTGCCGGCGCTGAGCGCGGCCGGCATTCTCGCCACCAACACGCCCGACGTGCTGACCGAAACCACCGCCGATTTCGGCTGGGCGCTGATGATGGCGACCGCGCGGCGGATTTCCGAGGCCGAGCGCTGGTTGCGCGAGGGCCACTGGCAGCGCTGGAGTTTCGACAGTCTGCTCGGCGGCGACGTGCATGGTTCGACCCTGGGCATTCTCGGCATGGGCCGGATCGGCCAGGCGATCGCGCGCCGCGCGGCCGGGTTCGGCATGCGCACGCTGTATCACAACCGCAGCCGGCTGCCCGAGGCGGTCGAGCGCGAATGCGCCGCGCGCTATGTGAGCTTCGACGAACTGCTGGGCCGCGCCGATCATCTGATCCTGGTGCTGCCGTACTCGCCGCAGTCGCATCATCTGATCGACGCCGCGGCGCTGGCGAAGATGCAGGCGCATGCGACGCTGACCAATATCGCGCGCGGCGGCATCGTCGACGAAAACGCGCTGTGCGACGCGCTCGAACAAGGGCGCTTGGCCGCGGCCGGACTGGATGTCTACGAAGGCGAGCCCCGGCTCAACCCGCGCCTGCTCGAGCAGCGCCGGGTGGTGCTGACCCCGCATATCGCCAGCGGCAGCCTGGCCACGCGCCGGGCGATGGTTTCGTTGGCGGTCGACAATCTGATCGCGGCCTTGGGCCACGGCCCGAATGCCGGCAAGCCGCCATCGCTGTTGAATGCCGGGATTCGAGATTAGGGATTCGGGATTGGGAAACGGAATGCCGCGAAGTGACGCAGCGCTTTTACGACTCCCGATTCCCGATTCCCGCTCCATAGCAACACCCGCCGGAAATGGGTCCGGCGGTCCCCACAAGTCAGGTAACTGAGAACAGATGAACGCCAAGACGTCCTGCAATGTCGCCGTGGTCGGTGCTACCGGCGCGGTCGGTGAAACCATGCTCAAGGTGCTGGCCGAGCGCAAATTTCCGATCGGCAAGCTGCATGTGTTGGCGAGCGAACGCTCGGCGGGAGAGAAACTCGAGTACGAGGGCAAAACCATCGTGGTCGAGGATCTGGCGCTGTTCGATCCGGCCGGCGTGGACATCGCGCTGTTCTCGGCCGGCGGCTCGGTGTCGAAGCAATACGCGCCCAAGTTCGCCGCGGCCGGCGCGGTGGTGATCGACAACTCCTCGGCGTTCCGCTACGACGACGACATCCCGCTGGTGGTCAGCGAGGTCAATCCCGAAGCGGCCAAGAATCGCCCGCGCGGGATCATCGCCAATCCGAACTGCTCGACCATGCAGATGCTGGTCGCGCTGGCGCCGATCCACCGCCAGGCCAAGATCGAGCGCATCAACGTGGCGACCTACCAGTCGGTGTCGGGCACCGGCAAGCGCGCGATGGAGGAACTCGGCAAGCAGACCGCCGCGTTGCTGAGTTTCCAGCAGATCGATCCGCAGGTGTATCCGGTGCAGATCGCCTTCAACGTGATTCCGCACGGCGGCGATTTCACCGACAACGGCTACACCACCGAGGAAATGAAGCTGGTCTGGGAGACCCGCAAGATCCTCGGCGACGACAGCATCGGGGTCAACGCGACCGTGGTGCGGGTGCCGGTGTTCTACGGCCACTCCGAGGCGGTGCATATCGAGACCCGCGACAAGCTCTCGGCCGCGGACGCGCGCGCGCTGCTGGAAAAGGCGCCGGGCGTGGTGGTGGTCGACGAACCGGTCAACGGCGGCTATCCGACCCCGGTTACCCATGCCTCCGGGCAGGACCCGGTGTTCGTCGGCCGCATCCGCGAGGACATCTCGCATCCGCGCGGGCTGTCGCTGTGGGTGGTGTCGGACAACATCCGCAAGGGCGCGGCGACCAACGCCGTGCAACTGGCCGAACTGGTCTGGAACGAGCGCTGATCGCCGGTGGCCCCGCCGGGGCCGGTTGTCGCGGTTGAAGATCGGGCCCCGCGGGGCCCGATCTTGTTTGCGGCGCGCACTCATTCAATGAGCGCGATGGCGACGCCTTGCCAGCGCGGGCTTCGATGCTCCGCATGAAGCCGCGACTCGATAACGTGATCGGCGGCGACAAAGCCGCGTTCCGGCGCCCGGATCGCCCGGCGTTCGCAACGAAATCTTCACTCCGCGTTGCGCATTACGCCCGCCGACCGCTAGAGTCGCCGCCTGACTTTAGGTAATGGGGATCGTCCGCAAGATGTCGTCCGTGAGATCGGGTTTCGCACGCACCGCCCTGGCTCTGGCGCTGGCTCTGGCCAGCGGAGCGGCCTGTGCGCTGGGTCTGGGCCAGATCGAGGTCAAGTCGCGCGCGGGCCAACCCTTGCTGGCGGAGATCCCGGTGATTTCCACCGGACCGGACGAACTGGCGCAGTTGCGCGCCGGCCTGGCCTCGCCGGAAACCTTCCGCCGCATCGGCCTGGACGCGCCGCAGGGCATCGTCACCGACCTGCGCTTCACCCTGGCGCTGGACGCCGCCGGCAAGCCGGTGATCCGCGTCACCAGCACCCAGCCGGTCAATCAGCCGGCGCTGACCTTCCTGATCGAAGTCGACTGGGGCCAAGGCCGCCTGACCCGCGAATACTCCGCGCTGATCGACGCGCCGCGCACGGTGTCCGCGCCGATGCAGCCGCCGATCCAGGCCGCGACCGGCGCCAACCCCAACACCATCGAACGTCCGCTGGAGGCGCCGCTGCCGTTCGGCGCCCAGCCGCAGGCGACCGATCCGCTGGCGGTGGAGAACCAGCTCGACCGCTACGACCCCGGCAGCGTGATCGCGCCGGGCGACCCGCGGGCGCAACCGCTGCCGGCCGAGCCGATCGCGGTCGAGGCCGACCCGGTTCCGGTCCCCGCCGCGCCCGTGCAACCGGCGCCGCAGCGTCCCAACGCCGGCAAGATTCCACGCGAGCCGCGCGAACCGCGCCCGGTCGCGGCCGCGCCGAAGGTCGCCGCCGAAGGCGACATCACCGTGCAGGGCGGCCAGACCCTGTCGGGCATCGCCGCCAGCCTGGGCGGCCCGCACACGCTCAACCAGACCATGATCGCCTTGCTGCGGGCCAACCCCGAGGCGTTCATCGGCAACAACATCAACCGGCTCAGGCAGGGCGCGGTGCTGCGGCTGCCGCCGACCAATCAATTGGCCACGCTCGATCCGCGCGAAGCCAGCGAGCTGGTCCGGGTCCAGGTGCAGCAGTGGCGCCAGGGCGTGGCCAGCGCGCCGGTGCCGCAGCCGATCGGCCTGGAGTCCGACGCGGTCGCCAAGGCGCCGGTCGCGCCGGCGGCCGCCAGCGCGGCGCGCAGCGACGACGCACGTTTGGAAATCGTTCCGCCGGGCGCCAGTCGCGCGACCCAGGCCGGGGCACAGTCCGGCATCAGCGCCGGAGGCGAGGGCGACATGGTCCGTCAGGACATCCAGCAGACCACCGAGACCCTCGCCGCGCGCGAGCAGGAACTGGCCGAGCTCAAGAGCAAGGTCGCCGATCTGGAACAGTTGCAGAGCAAGCAGCAGAAGCTGATCGCGATGAAGGACAGCGAGCTGGCCGCGAGCCAGCAGCGCCTGGCCGAACAGCAGGCGCGCAACGACGGCGGTTCGCCGCTGCCGTGGATCTTCGGCGGCCTGGGCGTGCTGGCGTTGCTGGTCGGCGGTTGGGTGATGAGCCGGCGCGAACCCAAGAAGCCGGCGTTCCGCGCGCCGCTGCCGGCTTCCGACGCGGCGAGCGAGCGCTCCGCGCCGCTGGCCGATCCGGTCGATTCGCTGCGTCGCCGCAGCGAGCCGGCCGCGCCGCTGGTCGATCCGGTCGCGCAATTGCTCGGCGAACCCGCGGCCGACAGTCCGGCCAAACCGGTCGAACCGGTCGAACCGGTCCCGGCCGCGGCGGTCGCCGAGGAAGCGGCCAGCGCGCCGTTCTGGACCGCGCCTAAGGCCGAGCCGCAAACCAAGTCCAAGGTGCCGACCTGGCATTCCAGCGAAGTCGGCGCCAGCCCGGCGCGCAGCGGCGCGGCGCCGGCGCGGGTCGAACCGGCGGTCGCGCCCGCGGCGGCCGTCGCCGCTGCGGCCGCGCCGGTTCAAGCCAGTCAGGCTCCGGCTAGCCCGGCCCCGGCCAATCCGGGCCAGGAACGCATCGAACTCGCCCGCGCCTACCTGGACCTGGGCGATCAAAGCAGCGCCCGCCAGTTGCTCGGCGAAGTGCTGATCAACGGCGACCACGCCGCCCGCCAGCAGGCCGCGCGCCTGCTGCGCGAGATCGAGGCGTCCAGCTGAAGCGCGCCAGCGCGGCGAGCGGGCGGGGCAACCACCGATGGCGGTAGAGCAGCAACAGCCTCAGACCAGCGACGGCGCCGCACCGGTGCGGCGCTACGCCCTGGGCGTGGAATACGACGGCAGCGAATACTCCGGCTGGCAGCGCCTGGTGCGTCCGGGCGAGCCGGACCTGCGCGGCGAAGCGACCGTGCAGACCACCCTGGAGCAGGCCCTGAGCTTCGTCGCCGGCGCGCCGATCGATGTGACCTGCGCCGGACGCACCGATTCGGGGGTCCATGCGGCCTGCCAGGTCGTGCATTTCGACAGCCCGGTCGAACGCGAGCCGCGCGGCTGGGTGCTGGGCACCACCTCGCGCCTGCCGCCGTCGGTGTGCGTGCGCTGGTGCGTGCCGGTCGCGCCCGGGTTCCATGCGCGTTTTTCCGCGCGCGCCCGTCGCTACCGCTACCGCATCCTCAACCGGCCGGTGCGGCCGGCGTTGCAACGCCAATACCTGACCTGGGAGCGGCGCCCGCTCGACGCCGACGCCATGCACCGCGCCGCCCAGGCCTTGCTGGGCGAACACGACTTCTCGGCGTTCCGCACCGTGCACTGCCAGGCCCCGCATGCGCGCCGTGACCTGCAGCACATCGCCCTGCGCCGCGACGGCGAGGTGGTGGAGATGGAGGTGCAGGCGAATGCCTTTCTTCACCATATGGTGCGCAACATTGTTGGAAGCTTGCTGCTGGTCGGCCGCGGCGAACAACCTGAAACCTGGATCGCCGAGTTGCTGGCCGGTCGCGACCGCACGGTCGCCGGCCCGACGGCGCCCTCGTCGGGCTTGGTGTTCGTCGGGCCGCGCTACCCCGTCGAGTGTCAGTTGCCTGCCGAGGTCACCCTTTGAGCCAGCCCCGTACCCTGTTCCGTACCCGCATCAAGTTCTGTGGTTTTACCCGTCCCGGCGACGTGCGCCTGGCCTGCGAGCTCGGCGCCGACGCGATCGGCTTCGTGTTCGCCGCCGGCAGCAAGCGCCGGGTCGCGCCCGAGGAAGCGCGCGCCATGCGCCAGGCGCTGGCGCCGCTGGTCGACGCGGTCGCCTTGTTCAGCGACAACCCGGTCGACGAGGTGCGCGAAGTCGTGCGCCAGGTCCGGCCGAGCCTGCTGCAATTCCACGGCAACGAGGACGACGCGTTCTGCCGCGGCTTCGGCGTGCCATACCTGAAAGCCATCCCGATGGGCGGCGAACTGGCCGACCAGCACCCCTCGGCGCTGCACATGCGCTACCCGGGCGCGGCCGGCTTCCTGTTCGACAGCCATGCCCACGGCGGCAGCGGCGGCAGCGGCAAGACCTTCGACTGGAAGCGCATCCCGGTCGGCGTGCAGAAACCCTTCGTGCTGGCCGGCGGGATCACCCCGGACAACGTATTCGAAGCGATCCTGGCGACCTTGCCCTGGGGCGTGGACGTGTCCAGCGGCATCGAGAGCGCGCCGGGCCTGAAGGACGGCGACAAGATGCGTCACTTCGTCGAACAAGTGCGCAAGGCCGATTGCCACGTCGATTGAGGTGCGCGGCGCAATGAATGCTTTCCCCCCCTTTGGAAAAGGGGGGCAGGGGGGATTCGCTTTTGCCCCCAGCGCGCCGTGTCCTGCGGGGCGCGCCATGTCGTGCGAATAAAAGCGAATCCCCCGCGCTCCGATTCTTCGCATCGAAACATACCGACGCCGGGCGCTCGCCCCCTTTTCCAAAGTGGGCGATGGAGTTCGCGGACGATCCCGATCGCCGGAATGCGTTCCCCCCTTTGGAAAAGGGGGGCTAGGGGGGATTCGCTTTTGCCCTCAAGCGCGCCGCTTCGTGCGGATAAAAGCAAATCCCCCGCGCTCCGATTGTTCGCACCGAAACATACCGACGCCGGGCGCGCGCCCCCTTTTCCAAAGTGGGCGATGGAGTTCGCGGACGATCCCGATCGCCCGAATGCATTCCCCCCTTTGGAAAAGGGGGGCTAGGGGGGATTCGCTTTTGCCCTCAAGCGCCCAGCGTCGTGCGAATAAAAGCAAATCCCCCGCACTCCGATTCTTTGCATCGAAACATACAAACGCCGGGCGCTCGCCCCCTTTTCCAAAGTGGGCGATGGAGTTCGCGGACCACCCTGATCGCCGGAATGCATTGCCGCTTTGGAAAGGGGCGATGGAGTTCGCGGGCTGCGGCGTCGGGCCAGCTGCGCCGTCCTTCTGGACACGTCCCCAGTCTGAAACAGGGGCGTCGGTAGGAATTCGCCCCTGCCCACCCGATCACAGCGCAACCGCGCAGCCCATTCCGACACGCCGCGATGCGTACGGTCGGCGTCGCGATGCCCTAAACTGGCGGTTCCGCCGCGCGCCGCGTGGCGTCTGCCGAACGAACGCCAGCCGATGTCCGCCGAACCGATCGCCCCGCCAATCGACTTCCATGCCTATCCCGACGCCAACGGCCACTTCGGCCGCTACGGCGGGCGTTTCGTCGCCGAGACCCTGATCGCGCCGATCGAGGAACTGGCCAAGGCCTACGACGCCGCGCGCGTCGACCCGGCCTTCATCAAGGAATTCGAAAACGACCTGGCTCATTACGTCGGCCGGCCGAGCCCGATCTACCACGCCCAGCGATTGAGCGACGAAGTCGGCGGCGCGCGGATCCTGCTCAAGCGCGAAGACCTCAACCACACCGGCGCGCACAAGATCAACAACACCATCGGTCAGGCCCTGCTGGCCAGCCGCATGGGCAAGACCCGGATCATCGCCGAGACCGGCGCCGGCCAGCACGGCGTCGCCAGCGCCACCGTGGCCGCGCGCCTGGGCCTGGAATGCGTGGTCTACATGGGCGCGACCGACATCGAGCGGCAGAAGATCAACGTCTACCGCATGAAGCTGCTCGGCGCGACCGTGGTGCCGGTGACCAGCGGTTCGCAGACGCTCAAGGATGCACTGAATGAGGCGATGCGCGACTGGGTCACCAACGTGCGCGACACCTTCTACATCATCGGCACCGTCGCCGGCCCCGATCCGTACCCGCGCATGGTCCGCGACTTCAACGCGGTGGTCGGGCGCGAGGCGAGGGCGCAGATGCTGGCCGAATACGGCCGCCTGCCCGATGCGATCACCGCCTGCGTCGGCGGCGGCAGCAACGCCATCGGTTTGTTCCATGCGTTCTTGAACGACCCCTCGGTGCGCATCGTCGGCGCCGAAGCGGCCGGCGACGGCATCGACACCGGCCGCCACGCCGCCTCGCTCGCCGCCGGACGCCCGGGTGTGCTGCACGGCAACCGCACCTATGTGCTGTGCGACGACGACGGCCAGATCATCGAAACCCATTCGGTCTCCGCGGGCCTGGATTACCCCGGCGTCGGCCCCGAGCATGCGTTCCTCAAAGACACCGGCCGCGCTGAGTACCTCGGCATCACCGACGAGGAAGCGCTGGACGCGTTCCGCACCCTGGCGCGCACCGAAGGCATCCTGGCCGCGCTCGAGTCCAGCCACGCGATCGCGCAGGCGATCAAGCTCGCGCGCACGATGCCGAAGGATCAGGTGGTGCTGTGCAACCTGTCCGGTCGCGGCGACAAGGACGTGCATACCATCGCCGGACGCGAAGGCTTGCACTTCTGATCGTCGGATTTTTCTTCTCCCGCTCGCGGGAGAAGATGCCCGCAGGGCAGATGAGGGCGACGCAGCTGCGATATACGCACGGCATTGTTGCTCCAATGTTCGAATTTTCGAACTCCACGCCCGCCGCCGGTCCCTCACCCCAACCCCTCTCCCGCACGCGGGAGAGGGGCTTAAAAGCAGAAGCTTTGACCTACGCATGAATCGAATCGACGCCAAGTTCCAACACCTGCACGCCGCCGGCCGCAAGGCCCTGATCCCGTTCGTCACCGCCGGCGATCCGTCGCTGGAGGCGACCGTGCCGGTCATGCACGCGCTGGTCGCCGCCGGCGCCGACGTGATCGAACTCGGGGTGCCGTTCTCCGATCCGATGGCCGACGGCCCGACCATCCAGCGCAGCTCCGAGCGCGCGATCGCGCGCGGCGCCGGATTGAGCTGGGTGCTCGAAGCGGTGCGTGAGTTCCGCGGCCGCGACGCCGATACGCCGGTGGTGCTGATGGGCTATCTGAATCCGATCGAGATCCGCGGTTCGACCCGCTTCGCCGCCGACGCGGTCGCGGCCGGCGTCGACGGCGTGCTGCTGGTCGACCTGCCGCCGGAAGAAGCCGCCGAACTGCGCGCGGCCTTCGCCGCCGCCGGACTGGCGCTGATCCTGCTGGCCTCGCCGACCACCACCGAAGAACGCATCGCCTTGCTGTGCGACGACGCGCAGGGCTATCTGTATTACGTCAGTTTCGCCGGCGTGACCGGCGCGGCAGACCTGCTCGACACCGGCGCCGCCAACGACCGCCTGCTCCGCATCCGCGCGCGCAGCAAGGTGCCGGTGGTGGCCGGTTTCGGGATCAAGGACGCTGCCAGCGCCGCGACCATGGCGCGCGAGGCCGATGGCGTGGTGGTCGGCAGCGCGCTGGTCGCGGTGCTGGCCGAAACCGCCGATGCCGCGGCGGCCGCGCAGGCGGCCGGCGCCTTCCTCGCGCCGCTGCGCCAGGCCCTGGACGGCGCCGCCGGCTGAACGCGGGCGCGGCGGGCGCCGCGGCCGGCTGCGTTAGACTCAACCCATCACGTGCCGGCGAGCATGGCTCGCGGCGCTCCGGTCCGCAGCATCGGGACCGCCTGAACACGTTTGAATAGGAAACCCCCAACGCATGTCGTGGCTAAAGAAACTCATGCCGTCCGGCATCCGCACCGAAACGGTCGCGGCCAAGCGGCGCAGCGTGCCCGAGGGTCTGTGGGAGAAGTGCGACCGCTGCGGCGCCGTGCTGTATCGCCCCGAGCTCGAGGAAAACCTCGAGGTCTGCCCGAAGTGCAGCTTCCACATGCCGATCCGCGGCCGGGTCCGCCTGAACGCGCTGTTCGATCCGGGCAGCACGGTCGAGATCGGCGCCGAACTGGGCCCGGTCGACGTGCTCAAGTTCAAGGACCAGAAGAAGTACTCCGAGCGGATCAAGGCCGCGCAGAAAGCCACCGGCGAGCGCGACGCGCTGATCGCGATGCGCGGCACGCTCAAGCAGCGGCCGCTGGTCGCCGCCTCGTTCGACTTCGCCTTCATGGGCGGCTCGATGGGCTCGGTGGTCGGCGAGCGCTTCACCCTCGGCGCCGAGACCGCGCTGCAGATCGGCAGCCCGTTCGTGTGCTTCTCCGCCAGCGGCGGCGCGCGCATGCAGGAAAGCCTGTTCTCGCTGATGCAGATGGCCAAGACCTCGGCCGCGCTCGGCCGCCTGCGCGCGGCGGGCCTGCCGTACATCTCGGTGATGACCCATCCGACCACCGGCGGCGTGTCGGCCTCGTTCGCGATGCTCGGCGACATCAACATGGCCGAGCCCGAAGCGCTGATCGGCTTCGCCGGCCCGCGCGTGATCGAGCAGACCGTGCGCGAGAAACTGCCCGAAGGCTTCCAGCGCAGCGAATTCCTGGTCGATCACGGCGCGGTCGACCAGATCTGCGACCGGCGCGAACTGCGCGATCGTCTCGCCCATCTGCTGGCGATGATGATGAAGCAGCCGCAGCCCGAGGACGACGTCGAGGCGGCCTGAGCGGCCGCTTCGACGGGAATCGGGAGTGGGGAATCGGGAATCGGAAAAACCAAAACCAAAGCCAAAGCCGCGGCGCGCGCTTTGGCTTTTTCGATTCTCCATTCCCGATTCTCCATTCCCGCTTTACGGAACTGTGAACCCGGAAGCGCTACGCGGCGTCGTTCAGCTGCGCGGCACCGTAGCGCATGCGGCATGCGGCAAACTCGGGCTGCGGCGATCCCCCGACGGCACCGCGCCGTACCACGCCGCGTGGCTTTGATTTCCCATTCCCCATTCCCGAACCGAACACATGACTCGTAAATATTTTGGTACCGACGGCATCCGCGGACGCGTGGGCGAAGGCGCGATTTCCGCCGATTTCGTCCTGCGCCTTGGCAACGCATACGGCCACGCGCTGATCCGGCGCGGCTGGCGCAACCCGATGGTCATCATCGGCAAGGACACGCGCATCTCGAACTACATGTTCGAGGCCGCGCTCGAAGCCGGCCTGGTCGCCGCCGGCGTGGACGTGCAGCTGATGGGGCCGATGCCGACCCCGGCGGTCGCGCACCTGACCCGGTCATTGCGCGCCGATGGCGGCATCGTGATCTCGGCCTCGCACAATCCGCATTACGACAACGGCATCAAGTTCTTCTCGGCCGAGGGCGAAAAGCTCGACGACGAAACCGAGCTGGCGATCGAGGCCGCGCTGGAAGAACCGTTCCGCACCGTCGAGTCCGAACGCCTCGGCAAGGCCGTGCGCACCCGCGACGCGATCGGCCGTTATCTGGAAGCGTGCAAGAACTCGGTGCCGCGCGGTTTCGACCTCAGCGGCATGCGCATCGCGATGGATTGCGCCAACGGCGCGACCTACCAGACCGGCCCGCTGGTGTTGCGCGAACTCGGCGCACGGGTCGATGCGATCGGCATCGATCCCAACGGCTTGAACATCAACGACGGCGTGGGCTCGACCCATCCGCAGACCCTGGTCGAACGCGTGCAGGCCACCGGCGCGGACCTGGGCATCGCCTTCGACGGCGACGGCGACCGGGTGCTGTTCGTCGACGGCGAAGGCCGCATCTGCGACGGCGACGATCTGCTGTACGTGCTGGCGACCGACTGGCAGCGCAGCGGACGCCTGCAGGGCCCGGTGGTCGGCACCTTGATGACCAATTACGGCCTGGAGCGCGCGTTCGAACAACGCGGCATCGGTTTCCTGCGCGCCAAGGTCGGCGACCGCTACGTGCACCAGCAACTGATCGCGCACGGCGGCACCCTCGGCGGCGAAGCTTCCGGTCATCTGCTGTGTCTGGACCGCACCAGCACCGGCGACGGCATCGTCAGCGCGCTGCAGGTGCTGGAAGTGCTGGGCCGCACCGGCCTGACCCTGCGCCAGGCGCTGGACGGATTGAGCCGGGTACCGCAGAAGACCGTCAACGTGCGTTTCGAAGGCACGTCCAAGCCCACCGAAGCGGCTTCGGTCAAAGACGCGCTGAAGCAAGCCGAAGCGGCCGTCGCCGGCCATGGCCGCGCCTTCCTGCGTCCCTCCGGCACCGAGCCGGTGGTGCGCGTCACCGTCGAAGCCGACGATGCGACGCTGATGCAGAACACGCTCGACAGTCTTGCGGCGGCGGTGCGCGCGGCGGTTTGAGTTGCGCGGTGGCGGGTTTAGGCAGAACAGCGGCGTTCCCCTAAAGCACCTGGATGCATCGCTCCTTTCATAACGGAGCGATGTATCTGGCAACCCATCCAGATCACCGGAATGCACTCCCCCCCTTTGAAAAAGGGGGCAGGGGGATTTGCTTTTCCTCCAAGCACACTGCGTCATGCGGAAAAGCGAATCCCCCGCGCTCCAATTGTTCGCATCGAAACGAACCGGCGCCGGGCGCGCGCCCCCTTTTCCAAAGTGGGCGATGGGGTTCGCGTATCGCCGCCATCACTCGGGTACGCAACAGGCGCGATTCAAACCCTCAAGCCCTCAAACACCCAACCTCACCGCTGCTGAAACCGCGTCAACATCTCCCACGACTGACTCACCGCCGCCGGGTCGACTTTCGCGTCCGGCAGCGGCCGGTAGTTGCGATCCACCACCGTCGCCGCGCCGTAGTTGTCGAACAGGTAGATCCGGTCGCCCTGGCGGATGCCGCGCTGCGACCAGCTTTCGACCAGCAGCGGACGCGCCGTCTGGGCCGGGCCGAACAGGTCGCGGCCGGTGCTGTAGTCGTTGGGATCGTTGCGGCAACCCAAGGCATGCTGCATCACGGTCGGCACGAAATCCTGGTGCGAGGTGGTGTGGATGAATTTGCGCGGCGGCTTGCCCGGCCAGTGCAGCACGAACGGCGTGCGCAGCTGGTAGTCGGAAAAATTGCCGTTGTGGCCCCAGTAGTTCTGCTTGAGGTCGTTGAACTCCTCGCCGTGATCGCCGGTGATCAGCACCACGGTGTTGTCGGCGAAGGGACTGGCCCGCAGGCTGGCCAGGAAATCGCCGATCAGCGAATCGCTGTAATGCACCGCGGTGCGGTAGCGGTTGAAGTCCGGGATCGGGTCGTGGTCCGGGCCGAATTCCAGCGGATTGATCGAATCGGCCATCGGCTTGAACAGCGGCGGGTAGCCCTTGGGCATGTAGTAGGGCTGGTGCGGCGAGTCCAGGAACACGAAGCCGAAGAAGCGCTGGTCGGGCCGGGTCGCGGCGAGGTCGCCGCGCAGGCGGTCGATGATCGCGCGGTCGCGCTCGGCGCTGTGGCGTTCGCGCGGGCCGTTGACGACGTGATTGCGCACCTCCGAGAACACGGTGCGGTCGAACTCGGGGTTGTACAGCGGCGCGCTGCCGTAGATGTGCATCGCGTAGCCGTCTTTCTTCATCTGGCCGATGAAGGCCGAGCCGCGCTGTTCGGCCAGCATCGGGTGCCAGTAACCGCCGGGCAGGCCGTACAGCAGGCCGAACAGGCCGAAGCGGGTCGCGTTGCCGGTGCTGTAGTGGTCGTCGAACCACTGCGATTGCTGGGCGTAACGCCAGGTGTTGGGCATGACGGTCGGATCGAGCGCGTCGTGGCGCAGCGATTCGAGCAGGATCACCACCACGTTGAGCTTGGGCGCGGCCTCGCAGTCCAGCGGCTTGCGCGGATACGCCAGCAGGCCCGAGCCGAGCACGGGCAGGGCGGAGTTGGGGTTGTTCTTGACCCCGAAGCGGTGCAGCGAATCCTTCAGCGTGATCGGCTGCGCCCACGGGATGTACGGCAGTTGCGACAACACCGCGCGATCGCCGCGCGCATCGTAGTAGGCGATCATGGCCTGGCCGAACAGCATCACCGCGAGCGCGACCCACCAGGCCCGCAGGATCTTGACCGCGCCCGGGCGCCGCTCGATCCAGCGCCAGCACAGCCAGGCCGCGGCGATTTCCAGGGCCAGCACGGTGGCGATCGCCAGCGCGATCAGGCCCCAGACCGTGCCGGAAAACACCACCTGGTCCTGCATCGCGCCGCCGAACACCATGTTGGCGACCATCGCGTTGAGGTGGAAGCGGTACAGCGCGAACACCTTGGCGTCGGCGACCAACAGACATAGCCAAGCCGTCTGCAACACGACCGCGGCGACCGTCATCCAGCTCGCGCGCCGGCTCAGGCGGCCCAGCAGCGACGGGATCAGGCCGAGCAGGGCCCCGAAGAACACGAAGTGGCCGGGCAGGGCCAGGGTCAGGAAGAACGCCGCCTTCCAGTGCGCGGCCAGGTGGGCGAAGGGAATGTTCGAGGCGGCGATCGCGATCGCGACCGCCGCATTGCCCAGGGTGAAGCCGGTCAACCAGGCCAGGGCACGGCGTGCCGGGGTGGCGGGGCGAGCGGCGGGGTCTTGCATGCGGTACGGGCCTCGGCGGGCAGTGCTGCAACCGGCGGACATCGCCGGGTCGGGGGCGCGACTTTAGCCTGTCGCACAGCGCTAAAACACCACCTTTGGACGGGCCGGTCGATCTGTTCACGGCTTGTGTGCCAAGTGGTTCAGGCTGGGGCGGTTTCGTTCATCCCCAGGGCCACCGCGCCGGCGGCTTTCGATGTGCCACCGGCGGGCTTGCGCGCCGATGGCGGCTTTGAGCGAAGATAGCGGCCTATTCGGACGAGACACCAACAGGACATCCCACGTGAGTCAGATTCCCACCCTGGACATTCGCCGCTTCGACACCGACCGCGAGGCGTTCGTCGCCGAACTCGGCGCGGCCTACCGCGAATGGGGCTTCGCCGGCATCAACGGCCACGGCATCCCGGCCGAGCAGATCGATCAGTCCTACGACGTGTTCAAGCGCTTCTTCGCCCTGCCCGAGGAGGTCAAGCGCAAGTACCACGTGCCCGGCGGCGGCGGCGCGCGCGGCTACACCCCGTTCGGGGTCGAGACCGCCAAGGGCGCCAAGCACTTCGACCTCAAGGAGTTCTGGCACGTCGGCCGCGAGATCCCGCGCGACTCCAAGTACGCCGCCGAGATGCCGGCCAACCTGTGGCCCGACGAGATCCCCGAGTTCCGCGAGCAGGCCTACGGCCTGTACACCACCCTGGACCAGTTGGGTTCGCGCGTGCTCAGCGCGCTGGCCCTGCACATCGGCCTGCCGCAGACCTATTTCGCCGACAAGACCGATTTCGGCAATTCGATCCTGCGCCCGATCCACTACCCGCCGATCACCGCCGACGACATCCCCAACGAGCGCGCCGGCGCGCACGAGGACATCAACCTGATCACCCTGCTGGTCGGCGCCAGCGCCGCCGGCCTGGAAGTGAAATCGCGCAAGGGCGAGTGGGTGCCGTTCACCGCCGACGCCGACACCATCGTGGTCAACATCGGCGACATGCTGCAGCGCCTGACCAACCACGTGTACCCGTCGACCACCCACCGCGTGGTCAACCCGCCCGGCGAGAAGGCGCGCCAGCCGCGCTATTCGACCCCGTTCTTCCTGCACCCGAATCCGGATTTCCTGATCGACGTGCTGCCCTCGACGATCAGCGCCGACAACCCCAGCCGCTATCCCGAGCCGATCACCGCTCAGGGTTATCTGGAAGAACGCCTGCGCGAGATCAAGCTGAAGTAAGCGTCCGCAGCGCTTGCGTTCGTCGCGAAGCCGGCCTTGCGCCGGCTTCGTCTTGTCGGGCCTCGTGCGAAACCGCACGCGCCCGGCTCAGACCATCCAGAAGAACACCGCGGCCATGCGCATGGTGTCCAGGGTCCGGCCCCAGTAGCCGCTGGCGCTGTGGATCAGGTTGGCGCGGTACAGCAGCAGGCGGTTGTAGCGGTGCGGGACCACCACGTCCTCGACGAAGGCGTCGGGCGCGACGAACCGGGTGCCCAGGGCTTCGACCAGATTGGCGTGCGGCGGCGACACGGTATTGCCGCCGCGCTGGCCGTTGCCCAGACGCTGGCGATAGAAACCGGTGCCGCAGTGATCCGGCACCGAAGGGTTCAGGTACAGCACCGCGGCGTAGCGGCACATCGTGCGTGAGTCGGTATGCGGGCGCGGTTCGCATTCGTCGATGCCGACCACCTGCACGCAGTTGTGATTGAGGGTCTGCCCGTCCGGCGCGGCGCCGACCCACAGGCGGGTGGCGCCGAGCGCCTCGCGCACCCGGGTCTCGACGATCGCCAGTTCCTCCTCGCTCAGGCCGGGCATGGCGCGCTGCCCGGGCCAGCTTTCGGGTTTGTACGGGTAGCCCTGGCTCCAGTCGGTCTTGGCCAGGAAACGGGCGCGCACGCCGTCGGGGTCGGGCAGGACATCGTCGACGACCCAGTAGTCGCGGCCCGGTGTCGGCTTGCGATACGGCAGGATCGGCAGCAGCGGGCGGGGCGGGATCGGTTTCATGGTGCCCACTCTAACCACGCCGCCTGCCGCCGCTCGCCACGGCGGCATTCTATTTGCACCGATATTGCGACGTAGCGCCGCATCCTTTGTACGTAACCTCGGCCTCGGGCGTGTCCGGTGTGCGGATCGTCGCTGACCAGGTGCGCTTGCCGATGGTCGGGCACGGACCGCGAGGCACCGGACTTCACCGCCGCGGACATGACGAAGCCGGCGCATGGCCGGCTTCGTCGAGGTATCGCGGGCGTCCTTGCCCCAGCCCGCGGCCTCGATAGTGGGCCGCGCGGCGAGCCCGTCTCCGGAGCCCGATGAGTCGGCCGATCCCTCGGCCGCAAGCGCGATCACCGCGATGGCGGTGGGCACGCTCCCTCGCGCCCGCCGCCACGAGGCGGTCACGCCGCGATCAGCAACCGATCGCGGTGCACAGCGCGACGATGTTGTCGTCGTTGAAGCGCGCGCCCACCCAGGCGGTGCCGAAGGCGCCGATGTGCGGGCCGCTGACCACGCTGTTGACCTGATTGCCGGCGCTGGAGTTGGGCGTGTAGTTGATCAGCCACGCGCCGCCGCTGGCGCCGTAGGTCATGTCGCAGCCCTGAACCACCACGTTGGTGCCTTCCGACACCGAGTCGTAGGTCTGGCCGGCGCAGATGTTGGTGTACTGCGTGCTCAGATTGCTGGCGTAGCCGTGCGAGTAGGTGAACAGCGAATACGGCTGGTTCCAGGCGCGGCCGAGCCAACCGACATAGCTGGTCACCGGAATCCCGCTGACCTGTTCACCGGTGAGCTTGATCACCGCCACGTCCCAGCGGCGGGTGCCCTGGTTGATCCAGTTGGTCGGCACGCGCGCGGTGCTCCAGCCGAACTTGCCGTACGGCGCCTCGCCGTAACGCTCGGCCGGCACGAACAGGAAGTTCGAGTTCCAGCCCGAGCCGAAGGTGTAGACGCAATGCGCCGCGGTGGTCAGCACCGCGGTGCCGCTGGAGACCTGCGCGGTGCAGTACGAACCGCTGCCGTCGGGCTTGGTGAAGTACAGCTTGCCGATCTTGTTCCACGGCGCCGCCTTCCACTGGGTGGTGTAGTAGTTGCCCAGAGTGCGGGTGTAGCCGTAGTGCGCGCCGTCCTTCTCCTGCGAGATCGAGACGTCCGGGGCGGCGCCCTGGCGCGCGTCCAGCGCGTCGAGCTTGTCCCAGGTGGCACGGAAATGGGTGCGGGCGAGGTAGTTGCCGAACGCCGGCGCGTCGCCGCCCGGCGCGCTGCCGGCGGTGCGGACCAGCTTGTCGGTCAGTTCGGCCGAAGCGGCGGGGCCGGCCTTGCTGTCGCGGTCGACCCAGATCACCGGCTTGGCCGCGGCGCGCTGGCGCGCGGTCGCGAACGGGTGGGCCTGGGCGTTCTTGGCGTTGAGCTGCTGCGACTTGGGGGCGTCGATCGAAGCGACGTCGCCGTAGGCGGTGCGGATCACTTTTTCGCCGGCCATCGCGAGGGCGGCGGAGGAGAGCAGCGCGATGCCGCTGAGCAAGGCGAGCTTGCGCGAAAGACGGCACGGGGGATTGATGCGATGCGACTTCATGATGGTGGAGCTCCTTGTGGTATCGCTTCCATTGGCGATTGACGGGTCGACGACTGTGGCGTCCGGCGCGCTCGACCCGAGCGGCGCGCCGGCGTTGAAACTCCGATCCACGAGCGATCGCCAGGTGGCGGGCAACAGCCCGGCCTCCCACGCCGCCTCAAGCGCGGCGCAAGCGATCGTTCGGTGATGGGCGGCCCCCTTGCGGGCGGCTAACCCCAGGAAACGGCGGTGCGCGCGGTCGCAGGACAGCGCGGCAGCGAAGAAAAGCGGCGAGCGCGGCCGCGCCGGGCCGCCGCCGGGCACCGGTTCATCGGCCGCAAAGCCTTGGCCGGCAAGGGTTTGAGTGCGGCGCTCCGGACCGCGACGCGGGGTCGCGGTGTTTCATCGATGCAACGCGATTTCGGGGTGCCGATGCGAGATTGGGCCGATGTGGGCGACGGCTCGCGCGGGACTTCAGCCCTGGTGCTTTGCGCTGAGCCGTCACGCAGCTCGGGTCCGGCAAGCCGTCATCGGCAACCCAAATCGCGGGATGGTTGCGGGCGATCTGCGCCCTCAGGCCTCGCGCACCGCCACCCCGGCCGCGCGCAAGGCCTCGCGCCAGGCCGACAGCTTGGCCTCGTAACGCTGCGAGGCATTGGCCGGGCTGGTCGAGGGCAGGCGCAGCAAGGTCAAGTCCGGGCGCGCCAGCGGCTTGAGCACGAACCGGCGGAAGCTGGCCTCGGCCTTGGCGCCGTTGAACAGCACCGTGGCGACCCGCGGGTGGCCGGCGAAGAAACCGGCGAAGTCGTTGGCCACCGCGGTGTCGTCGCGGATCGCCGAATCCAGGCTGCCTTCGCGCTCGCATTGGGCGAGCACGTCCCACAGCGCGATCCCTGCCGCGCGCAGGGCCTGGATCCGCCGCGGGTACTCCAGTTCCGGCCCGGCGCCGATCAGCGCGCCCATGATCGGCCAGAACCGGTTCTGCGGATGCGCGTAATAACGAGCGGCGGCGAGCGAAGCCGCGCCGGGCATGCTGCCCAGGATCAGCACCCGCGCCCGTGGCGACTGGATCGGGGCGAAGCTGTGCAGCACGGCTGAGTTGGAGGTCGTGGCCATGCCGATGCAATGGGGGCGGAACCGCGTCCGGCAAAGGCGGAGTGGGGCGAACGGCTCCGTTCGTGACGCCGATCGCGCGGCGCGCAAGGTGCCCGCGCCGCAATTCGCTCGCGTCGCCGCGCGGCGACCGGGTTAGCCCAAACGCCGCCCAGCCGCTAGACTGCGCCGTCTTCGCACCAAGGGAGTGGCCATGCGCCGCAGGATCGTCGCCGGAAACTGGAAGCTGCATGGCAGCCGCGAATTCGCATTCGCCCTGCTCGATGAAGTCGCGGCGCAAACGCCGCCGGCCGGGGTCGAGCGGGTGATCCTGCCGCCGCTGCCGTATCTGGGCGAGCTGGTCGAGCACTACGGCGAGCGCGGCCTGAACTTCGGCGCGCAGGACGTGAGCTGCAACGTCAAGGGCGCCTACACCGGCGAAGTCTCCGCGGCGATGCTTAAGGAAGTCGGCGCGGTCTATGGCCTGGTCGGCCATTCCGAGCGCCGCCAGTACCACGGCGAAAGCAGCGAACTGGTCGCGCGCAAGTTCGCCGCGGCCAAGGCCGCGGGGCTGGTGCCGATCCTGTGCGTGGGCGAGACCTTGAGCGAACGCGAGGACGGCAAGGCGCAATGGCGCCTGCAGGAACAGCTCGCGCCGATCTTCGAACTGGTCGGCGTGCTCGGTCTGGACGGCGCGATCCTCGCCTACGAACCGGTCTGGGCGATCGGCACCGGCAAAACCGCCAGCCCCGAGCAGGCCCAGGAAATGCACGCATTCATCCGTAGCGAAATCGCGGCGCACGATGCTAGAATTGCTGGCTCGCTACCGATCCTTTATGGCGGTAGCGTGAAAGCCGACAATGCCGCCGCGCTGTTTTCCCAGCCCGACGTCGATGGCGGCCTGGTCGGCGGCGCCTCCTTGGTCGCAGCGGACTTCAACGCCATCGCGGCAGCGGCGGCACCCTGATCGCGACGTTCCGGCGAACCTGTCCGGGCCGACGCGGTCGTAACGAGTTCCACCCAGCGAAGAATCCCTAACGATGCTGTTGTTCCTCAACGTCATCTATGTGTTGATCGCGATCGCCATGATCGCGCTGATCCTGATGCAACGCGGCGCGGGAGCGCAGGCGGGCTCGGGTTTCGGCGGCGGTGCCTCGGCGACCGTGTTCGGCGCCCGTGGCTCGTCCAACTTCCTGTCCAAGGCCACCAAGTGGCTGGCGATCGCGTTCTTCGTGATCAGCCTGTTCATGGCCTGGCAGGCGAGTCGCGTCACCACCGCCGCGCCGAAGGCGCTCGATCAGAGCCTGATGAATCAGCAGATCCCGGCGACCCAGCCCGCGCCGGCGACCGGTACGCCGGCCGCGCCCGCGACTGGCGTCCCGGCCGCTCCGACGGGTACGGCTCCGGCCGGCACCGCTCCGGCCGGCACCGCTCCGGCCGGCGCGACCCCGCAGGCTCCGACGGGTCAGGCTGCTCCGGCGCCCACGGGCACGGTTCCGGCCGCGCCGTCGGCGACGCCCGCGCAGGCGCCGGCTCAGCAGGCAGTCCCGGCAAAGCAGCCGGCTACTGGCGGCTGAGATAAACAGGTTAAAATAGAGTTCCAGTATCCTGCTTCGGATGGCAGGATCGGTCAGCGATGACCAGGCGGCTTCGCAAAGCGCTTACGAAGTCCAGGCCAGGATGGCCGCAGGTTGGTAGCAGTGCCCAGATGGCGGAATTGGTAGACGCACTACCTTGAGGTGGTAGCGACTTAGGTCGTGGGGGTTCGAGTCCCCCTTTGGGCACCACATCCAACTGTCAGCTTTATCGAGTTATTCGCAACTCGCACCACGGTACGCAGGTGCGGCACGCACGGCGGGCCGCGCCGCGTGTCCACACGACTGGGCGCTGTGGCGCCAAGCCAAGGTCGCGGAAACGCGCCCATGTAGCCGAACAAGTAGCCGAGAGAACACCGCGTGCTGGCCGAATACCTGCCGACTCTGCTGTTCCTGATCGTCGCCGGTGGTATCGGCGTCGCCCTGTTGGTGGTAGGCAATGTGCTCGGGCCCAAGCGCCCGACCGCGGAGAAATTGTCTCCCTACGAATGCGGCTTCGAAGCCTTCGAAGACGCGCGCATGCAATTCGACGTGCGCTACTACCTGATCGCCATCCAGTTCATCATCTTCGATCTGGAAATCATCTTCATCGTGCCCTGGGCCACCGTGTTCCGCGATCTCGGTCCGGTCGGGCTCATCGAGATGGGCATTTTCGCCAGCATGCTCCTGCTCGGCTTCGTTTACGTCTGGAAGAAGGGAGCGCTCGAATGGGAGTGATCCAAACCGTCAGCGACACCGTGTCGGGCCTGATGCATAACCCGATTCCGGAAGGACGCCTCGACGACATCCTGCGACCGGAAGGCGAAAACCCGCTGCTGCAGCAGGGTTTCGTCACCACCAACCTGGACACGCTGTGGAACTGGGCGCGTACCGGGTCGATGTGGCCGATGACCTTCGGCCTGGCCTGCTGCGCGGTCGAGATGATGCACGCCGGCGCCTCGCGCCTGGACCTGGACCGTTACGGCGTGGTGTTCCGCCCGTCGCCGCGCCAGTCCGACGTGATGATCGTGGCCGGCACCCTGGTCAACAAGATGGCCCCGGCGTTGCGCAAGGTCTACGACCAGATGCCCGACCCGAAGTGGGTGATCTCGATGGGCAGCTGCGCCAACGGCGGCGGCTACTATCACTACTCCTACGCCGTGGTGCGCGGCTGCGACCGCGTGGTCCCGGTCGACGTCTACGTGCCGGGCTGCCCGCCGACCGCCGAAGCGCTGGTCTACGGCATCCTGCAGCTGCAGCGCAAGATCCGTCGCGGCACCAACTTCGGCGACAACAAGCAGGGCGTGCGCGAATGAGCGGCGTTGCTCCGAGCAGCGCGCAGCTCGCCCAGCGCTTGAACGAACGCTTCGCCGGCGCTTCGGTCATCGTGGCGCAGCCGCGCGGCGAGATCACCCTGGAAGTCGCGCCCACCGAATGGCTCGCCGCGGCGCTCGCGCTGCGCGACGAGTTCGGTTTCGAACAGTGCGTCGACGTCAGCGGCGTGGACTACCTGAGCTACGGCAGCGACGAATGGGACACCGACGTGTCCTCGGAAGGCTTCTCGCGTGGCGTGGAAGGCAAGAGCGCCGGCCGTTTCCGTTGGGGCGAGTCGCCCAACGGCGCCGCCGATTCGCTGCCGGCGCGTCGTTTCGCCGCGGTCGCGCATCTGCTGTCGTGCCAGCACAACCAGCGCGTGCGACTGAAGACCTTCGCCGCCGACGACGATCTGCCGGTGGTCGGTTCGCTGTGCCACATCTGGCCCGGCGTGAATTGGTTCGAGCGCGAAGCGTTCGACCTGTACGGCATCGTGTTCGAAGGCCATCCGGACCTGCGTCGGATCCTCACCGATTACGGCTTCGTCGGCCATCCGTTCCGCAAGGATTTCCCGCTGATCGGCAACGTCGAAGTGCGTTACGACGCCGAAAAGCGCCGCGTGGTGTATGAGCCCGTGTCGATCGATCCCCGCGTCGGCGTGCCGCGCGTGATCCGCGACGACGCGCGCTACCAGACCGCCCAGGGCGAAACCGCCCAGCGTGGCGAGGTGAAGTGATGAGCAATCCCGCGACCGACATGCCGCTGGTCAACAGCGGCACCTCCGGCCTCAACAACGCCGAGATCCGCAACTACACCTTCAACTTCGGTCCCCAGCATCCGGCCGCGCACGGTGTGCTGCGCCTGATCCTGGAGATGGACGGCGAAGTGGTGCAGCGCGCCGATCCGCATATCGGTCTGCTGCATCGCGGTACCGAGAAGCTGGTCGAGTCCAAGCCGTTCAACCAGTCGATCGGTTACATGGATCGGCTGGACTACGTGTCGATGATGTGCAACGAGCACGCTTACGTGCGCGCGATCGAGACCCTGTTGGGGATCGAAGCGCCCGAGCGCGCGCAGTACATCCGCACGATGTTCGACGAGATCACCCGCATCCTCAATCATCTGATGTGGGTCGGTTCCAACGCGCTCGACCTGGGCGCGATGGCGGTGTTCCTGTACGCGTTCCGCGAGCGCGAAGAGCTGATGGACTGCTACGAAGCGGTCTCCGGCGCGCGCATGCACGCGGCGTATTACCGCCCCGGCGGCGTCTACCGCGACCTGCCCGAGCGCATGCCGCAGTACAAGGAATCGCCGTGGAAGAAGGGCGCCGGCCTCAAGCGCTTCAACGCTTGGCGCGAAGGCTCGATGCTCGATTACCTCGACGCCTTCGCCGACGACTTCCCCAAGCGCGTCGACGAATACGAGACCCTGCTGACCGACAACCGCATCTGGAAGCAGCGCACCGTCGGCATCGGCGTGATTCCGCCGGAGCAGGCACTGGCCTGGGGCATGACCGGCCCGATGATCCGCGGTTCGGGCATCGCCTGGGATCTGCGCAAGAAGCAGCCCTACGCCAAGTACGCGGAAGTCGATTTCGACATCCCGGTCGGCGTCAACGGCGACTGCTACGACCGCTATCTGGTGCGCATCGCGGAAATGCGCGAATCCACCCGCATCATCAAGCAGTGCGTGAAGTGGCTGCGTGCCAATCCCGGCCCCGTGATCGTCGACAACTTCAAGGTCGCCCCGCCCAAGCGCGAGGAGATGAAGGACGACATGGAAGCCCTGATCCATCACTTCAAGCTGTTCTCGGAAGGCTATTGCGTGCCGGCCGGCGAGACCTACGCCGCGGTCGAAGCGCCCAAGGGCGAGTTCGGCTGCTACCTGGTTTCCGACGGCGCCAACAAGCCGTTCCGCTGCAAGCTGCGTGCGCCGGGCTTCGCGCATCTGTCGTCGATGGACGAAGTCGTCAAGGGCCACATGCTGGCCGACGTCGTGGCGATGATCGGTACCTACGACATCGTGTTCGGCGAGATCGATCGGTGAAGACGGGAATCGGGAACAGGGAGTCGGGAATCGATAAAGCTGAGGCTGCGCAACGCGCCGAGCATCGATCGCTGCGGATATCCCAAGTTCCTGCGTCCCGCTCCAACCGATTCCCGATTCCCAATTCCCGATTCCCGGCTTTACCCCTATGAAAGCGACAGGCAATTTCGAGGCCGCACAGCACGTCGATCCGATGGTGGCACTGTCGGACGGCACGCGCGCGCACATCGACCACTGGCTGGCCAAGTTCCCGCCGGACCGCAAGCGCTCGGCCGTGTTGCAGGGCCTGCATGCGGCGCAGGAGCAGAACGGCGGCTGGTTGACCGATGAGCTGATCGCCGCGGTCGCCAAGTACCTGAGCCTGCCGCCGGTGTGGGCCTACGAGGTCGCGAGCTTCTACTCGATGTTCGAGACCGAAAAGGTCGGCCGCAACAACGTCGCGTTCTGCACCAATATCAGCTGCTGGCTCAACGGCGCGGAAGACCTGGTCCGCCACGCCGAGAAGAAGCTGGGCTGCAAGCTCGGCGAATCCACCGCCGATGGCCGGGTCTTCCTCAAGCGCGAGGAAGAATGCCTGGCCGCGTGCTGCGGCGCGCCGGTGGTCGTCGTCAACGGTCATTACCACGAGAAGCTCGACGCGACGAAAGTCGACGAGCTGCTCGATGGTTTGAAGTGAGGTCGGGCGAGATGGCTCACGGTCACCACGACTATTCCAAGGGCTACGGCCCGGTCGGCCCGGCTCCGCAGGAGCACCAGGTCGTCTATACGACGCTGCACTACGACACGCCGTGGTCGTACGATAACTACTTGAAGACCGGCGGCTACAGCGCGCTGCGCAAGATCCTGACCGAGAAAACCCCGCAGGACGAGATCATCAACGCGGTCAAGGCCTCGGGCCTGCGCGGCCGCGGCGGCGCGGGTTTCCCGACCGGCCTGAAGTGGAGCTTCATGCCCAAGGGCAGCGGCACCCAGAAGTACATCCTGTGCAACTCGGACGAATCCGAGCCGGGCACCGCCAAGGATCGCGACATCCTGCGTTTCAACCCGCATTCGGTGGTCGAAGGCATGGCGATCGCCTGCTACGCGACCGGCTCGACCGTGGCCTACAACTATCTGCGCGGCGAATTCCATCACGAGCCGTTCGAGCATTTCGAGCAGGCGCTGAAGGAAGCCTACGAGAACGGCTGGCTGGGCAAGAACGTGCTCGGCAGCGGCGTGGACATCGACATCTACGGCGCGCTCGGCGCCGGCGCCTACATCTGCGGCGAAGAAACCGCGCTGATGGAATCGCTGGAAGGCAAGAAGGGCCAGCCGCGCTACAAGCCGCCGTTCCCGGCGAATTTCGGCCTGTTCGGCAAGCCGACCACGATCAACAACACCGAGACCTATGCCTCGGTGCCGGCGATCCTGCGCAACGGCGCGGAGTGGTTCTTGAACCTGGGCAAGCCCAACAACGGCGGTCCGAAGATCTTCTCGGTCTCCGGTCACGTCAATAATCCGGGCAATTTCGAAATCCGCCTGGGCACCCCGTTCGCCGATCTGCTGCAGATGGCCGGCGGCGTGCGCAACGGCAACAAGCTCAAGGCCGTGATTCCCGGCGGTTCGTCGATGAAGGTGCTGCCGGCCGAACAGATGCTGGCCTGCACGATGGACTACGACTCGCTGCAGAAGGCCGGTTCCGGTCTGGGCTCGGGCGCGGTCATCGTGATGGACGAAACCGCCTGCATGGTGCGCGCGTGTCAGCGCATCGCGCGGTTCTATTTCAAGGAAAGCTGCGGCCAGTGCACGCCGTGCCGCGAAGGCACCGGCTGGATGTACCGCATGCTGACCCGCATCGTCGACAAGCACGCGACCTTGGAAGACCTGCAGATGCTGCGCGCCGCCGCCGGCCAGATCGAAGGCCACACCATCTGCGCGTTCGGCGAAGCCGCGGCGTGGCCGGTGCAGGGCTTCCTGCATCACTTCTGGGACGAGTTCGAGTACGCGATCGTCAATAAGCGATTCCTGGTGGACGATCAGGCCGCGGGCACCGTGGTCGAGAAGAAGGTGGCTGCATGAGCGCCCAACCGGTAAACCCCAACCTGCCGCCCGATCACGTCACCGTCTTCATCGACGGCGTCGAGATGGCCGCGCCGAAGGGTTCGATGATCATCCAGGCCGCCGACAAGGCCGGCATTCCGATCCCGCGTTTTTGCTATCACGACAAGCTGGCGATCGCGGCGAACTGCCGCATGTGCCTGGTCGAAGTCGAGAAGATGCCCAAGCCGGCGCCGGCCTGCGCCACGCCGGTCATGGACGGCATGAAGGTCGTCACCCGCAGCGAAAAGGCGTTGAAGTCGCAGCGCAACGTGATGGAGTTCCTGCTGGTCAACCATCCGCTCGACTGCCCGATCTGCGATCAGGGCGGCGAGTGCGAGCTGCAGGACCTGTCGATGGGCTACGGCCGTTCGGTCAGCCGTTTCTCCGAGCGCAAGCGCGTGGTGCCCGACGAGGATATCGGTCCGCTGGTCGCGACCGAGATGACCCGCTGCATCCAGTGCACGCGCTGCGTCCGCTTCACCGCCGAAATCGCCGGTACCTACGAACTCGGCGGCATGTACCGCGGCGAGAATCTGCAGATCGGCACCTTCGACGGCAAGCCGTTGACCACCGAGCTGTCGGGCAACGTCATCGACGTGTGCCCGGTCGGCGCGCTGACCAACAAGGTGTTCCAGTTCAAGGCGCGTCCGTGGGAACTGACCGCGCGCGAGTCGCTGGGTTATCACGACGCGCTCGGCAGCAACCTGTTCCTGCATCTGCGCCGCGGCGACGTGCTGCGCACCGTGCCGCGCGACAACGAAGCGGTCAACGAGTGCTGGCTGTCGGATCGCGACCGCTACTCGCACCAGGGCCTGTACGCGGAAGATCGCGCGCAGCGTCCGCTGGTCAAGGACAACGGCGAATGGCGCGAGGCTTCGTGGGACGAAGCGCTGGCGCGCGCGGCGAAGATCCTGCGCGACAACGCCGGCGACAATCTCGGCGTGCTCGCGCATCCGGCGACTTCGAACGAAGAGGGCGCGCTGCTCGCGCGCCTGGCCGAAGCGCTCGGCACCGGCAATATCGATCACCGCATCTCGCAGCACGATCTGTCCGACGCCGCGGTCGCCGAAACCTTCGCCATGCCGGTCGCCGAGCTCGACAAGGCCGATGTGGTGGTGATCGTCGGCAGCAACCTGCGTCACGAGCTGCCGCTGGTGCATCAGCGCATCCGCAAGGCGTTCACCCGCGGCGCCAAGATTCACGTAGTCAACCCGGTCGATTTTGACTTCACCTTCGACATCGCCAGCAAGCGCATCGTCGCGCCGTCGCAGCTCGCCGCCGCGCTCGGCGACGAGGCGCTGCGCGAAGTCGCCAAGGCCGGTAATCACGCCGCGATCATCGTCGGCGCGCTGGCCGAGAACGGCCCGTACGCCGCGTCGATCCGCGCCGCCGCGAAGTCGCTGGCCGCTGCGACAGGCGCCAAGCTGTGCCGCATTCCGCAGGGCGCCAACGCGGTCGGTCTCGCCCAGTACGGCGTGCTGCCGAGTTCGCGCGACGCCGGCGGCATGCTCAGCGATGCGCGCAGCGCCTATGTGATCTACGGCATCGAGCCGGGTCTGGATTTCGCCGACACCCAAAGCGCGCTGCGCGCGCTCGGCGCGGCCCAGGTCGTGGCCTTCAGTCATTACGCCTGTCGTTCGACCAAGGCCGTCGCCGACGTGATCCTGCCGATCGGCCTGCTGCCCGAGGTCGATGCGACCTTGACCAATCTCGACGGCATCGCCCAGAACGCGTCGGCCGGCGGCAAGCTGCCGGGCGAAGCGCGTCCGGGCTGGCGCGTGCTGCGCGCGCTCGGCGGCGAGTTGAACGCCGATGGCTTCGCCTTCACCGATCTGGCCGGTCTGCGCGCCGGCATCGCGCCGCGCGCCGTCACGCCGGCCGCGGGCCGCGCGCCCACGGTGGCGGGCGAGGGGCTCGAAGTCGCGGTGTCGACCGCGATCTACCGCAGCGACGCGACCGTGCGCCGCGCGCCGGCGCTGCAATCGCATCCGCTCAATCTGGAACCGCGCGCCGTGCTCAATCCCAACGATGCGGCCGCGCTCGGTTTCGGCGACGGCATGGTCGGCAAGTTCAGCGCCGACGCCGGCACGGCGACGTTGCCGGTCGTGCTCAGCGCGCAGGTCGCGCCGGGCACGGTATGGATCGAAAGCGGGCATGGCGCCACCGCACCGCTGGGTGCCGGCCGCGTGCAGGCGGGGAGGGCTTAAACCATGGCCGACGGAATGTTCTTCACCCAGGTCGTCGACCCGACGCGCGAATGGTTCCTGTCGTTCGGCATGGCCGGCGCGGTGGCCTGGATCGTGCTCAAGATCCTGCTGATCGCGATGCCGGTGATCATCACCGTCGCGTTCTACGTGGTCTGGGAACGCAAGCTGATCGGCTGGATGCACGTGCGCCGCGGTCCGATGTACGTCGGCATGGGCGTCCTGCAAGCCTTCGCCGACGTGTTCAAACTGCTGTTCAAGGAAGTGATCCAGCCGACCAAGGCCGAGTCGTTCCTGTACAAGCTCGCGCCGCTGCTGACCCTGGCGCCGGCGTTCGCGGCCTGGGCGGTGGTGCCGTTCGATGCGAAAGCGGTGTTGTCGAACGCCAACGCCGGCCTGTTGTATCTGCTGGCGATGACCTCGCTGGGCGTGTACGGCATCATCCTCGCCGGTTGGGCGTCGAACTCGAAGTACGCCTTCCTCGGCGCGATGCGCGCCGCCGCGCAGGTCGTGTCCTACGAAATCGCCATGGGCTTCGCCATGGTCGGCGTGATGGTCGGCGCCGGCAGCCTGAATCTCACCGACATCGTGATGGCGCAGTCGGGCAACGCCGGCGCGCTGGAATGGTTCGCGCTGCCGATGCTGCCGCTGTTCGTGGTGTATTTCATTTCCGGCGTGGCCGAGACCAACCGCGCGCCGTTCGACGTGGTCGAGGGCGAGTCGGAAATCGTCGCCGGTCACATGGTCGAGTATTCGGGTTCGGCGTTCGCGCTGTTCTTCTTGGCCGAATACGCCAACATGATCCTGATCAGCTTCCTGACCGCGATCTTCTTCCTCGGCGGCTGGCTGAGCCCGTTCCAGGGCCTGGGCATTCCGCTGCTGTCGGTCGACGGCTGGTGGTGGCTGTTCGCCAAGGTGTTCTTCTTCGCCAGCTGCTTCATCTGGTTCCGTGCTTCGTTCCCGCGCTACCGCTATGACCAGATCATGCGGCTGGGCTGGAAGGTCTTCATCCCGCTGACCATCGCCTGGATCTGCGTAGTCGCCGTCATGGCGTACTACAAAGTGTTCCTGCCGAACGTGTAAGGACAGGCATCCTCGACATGAATCGCATCGTTTCCTATTTCAAGAGTCTGCTCCTGATCGAGCTGATGCAGGGCCTCGGGCTGACGCTCAAGTACCTGTTCAAGCCCAAGTACACGCTGATGTACCCGATGGAGAAGACCCCGCAATCGCCGCGTTTCCGCGGCATCCACGCGCTGCGCCGTTATCCCAACGGCGAAGAGCGCTGCATCGCCTGCAAATTGTGCGAAGCGGTGTGTCCGGCGCTGGCGATCACGATCGACTCGGAAAAGCGCGCCGACGGCACCCGCCGCACCACGCGTTACGACATCGACCTGTTCAAGTGCATTTTCTGCGGGTTCTGCGAGGAGTCGTGCCCGGTCGACTCGATCGTGGAAACGCATATCCACGAATACCACTTCGAACAGCGCGGACAGAACATCGTCACCAAACCGCAGCTGCTGGCGATCGGCGACCGTCTCGAGACCGAGATCGCCGAGCGCCGCGCCGCCGACGCCGCCTTCCGCTGAGTACTGATATGGATCTCGCCCAGATCGCCTTCTTCGTCTTCGCCGCCGCGGCCACGCTATCGGCCGTGGCCGTGATCAGCGTCAAGAACCCGGTCCATGCCGCGCTCAGCTTGGTGCTGACGTTCTTCTCGGTCGCCTGCGTGTGGATCATCGCCGGCGCCGAATTTCTCGGCGTGGCCCTGATCCTGGTCTACGTCGGCGCGGTGATGGTGCTGTTCCTGTTCGTGGTGATGATGCTCGATATCGACGTCGCGCCGCTGCGCGAGGGCTACGTCAGATATTTGCCGGTCGGCCTGCTGGTCGCGGTGGTGATGCTGGTGGAGATGGTCACCCTGATCGGGGTCAAGGCCAGCATCGTCGCGCCGCTGACCGCCGACGCCTCCGGCGGCTCCAACACCAAGTGGCTGGCGATGGCGCTGTTCACCGACTTCCTGCTGCCGTTCGAGGTCGCCGCGGTGATCCTGACCGTGGCGGTGATCGCCGCGGTGATGCTGACCCTGCGTCGCCGTCCCGGCGCCAAGCACCAGAATCCGAGCGAGCAGTCGCGGGTCCGCGCCAGCGACCGCGTGCGCATGATCAAGATGGACGCGACGAAGCCCGCCGTGGTCGAACCCACGCCCGCCGAGCCCGCCGCGCAGGAGGCCAAGCCATGAACGAATTCATCGGGTCGGGCTTAGCCCTCGGCCACTATCTGGCCTTGGGCGCGGTGCTGTTCTGCATCAGCGTCGCCGGCATCTTCCTCAATCGCAAGAACGTGATCGTGTTGCTGATGTCGATCGAGCTGATGCTGCTCGCGGTCAACATCAACTTCGTCGCGTTCTCGCGCCAGTTGGCCGATCCGGCCGGTCAGGTGTTCGTGTTCTTCATCCTCACCGTCGCCGCCGCCGAGGCCGCCATCGGCCTGGCGATCCTGGTCACGCTGTTCCGCAACCGGCGCACGATCAACGTCGCTGAAATCGACACGATGAAGGGCTGACCGGCATGCAACCCGTCGTACTCTCCAAGTCCCTCCTGCTCGCGATCGTGCTTGCGCCGTTGCTCGGCGCCATCATCGCCGGCCTGTTCGGACGCAAGGTCGGCCGCGCCGGCTCGCACAGCATCACCATCCTCGGCGTCGCGGCGAGCTGCGCGATGTCGATGTTCGTGCTGTGGCAGCTGGTCGGGCAGGGCGCCGTCCCGTTCAACGAAAACATCTACACCTGGTTCCAGATCGGCGGCTACGAGGCCCACGTCGGCTTCATGGTCGACAAGCTGACCGCGATGATGATGGTGGTCGTCACCTTCGTCTCGCTGCTGGTGCACATCTACACCATCGGCTACATGGCCGAGGACCCGGGTTACCAGCGCTTCTTCAGCTACATCTCGCTGTTCACCTTCTCGATGCTCATGCTGGTCATGAGCAACAACTTCCTGCAGCTGTTCTTCGGCTGGGAAGCGGTGGGCCTGGTGTCGTACCTGCTGATCGGCTTCTGGTTCAAGAAGCCGACCGCGGTGTTCGCCAACATGAAGGCGTTCCTGGTCAACCGCGTCGGCGACTTCGGCTTCCTGCTCGGCATCGCCGGGGTGCTGTCGATCCTGGGTTCGCTGGACTACGGCATCGTGTTCGCCAACGCCGGCACGCTGGCCGACAAGACCATTCCGGTGTGGAGCGGCAGCCTGAGCCTGTTCGGCCACACCTGGACCTTGCTCGACCAGCCGGTCGAATGGTCGGCGCCGACCGCGATCTGCATCTGTCTGTTCATCGGTGCGATGGGTAAGTCGGCGCAGGTCCCGCTGCACGTGTGGCTACCCGACTCGATGGAAGGCCCGACCCCGATCTCGGCGCTGATCCACGCCGCGACGATGGTGACCGCGGGCATCTTCATGGTCGCGCGCATGTCGCCGCTGTTCGAGCTGTCGCAGACCGCGCTGAACTTCGTGCTGTTCATCGGCGCCACCACCGCGTTCTGGACCGGCCTGATCGGCATCGTGCAGAACGACATCAAGCGCGTGGTCGCGTATTCGACCCTGTCGCAGTTGGGCTACATGACCGTCGCGCTCGGCGTGTCGGCGTACTCGGCGGCGGTGTATCACCTGATGACCCACGCCTTCTTCAAGGCGCTGCTGTTCCTGGCCGCCGGCTCGGTCATCATCGGCATGCACCACGAGCAGGACATGCGCAAGATGGGCGGCCTGCGCAAGTACATGCCGATCACCTACTGGACCAGCCTGCTCGGCACCCTGGCTCTGGTTGGCACGCCGTTCTTCGCCGGTTTCTATTCGAAGGACACCATCATCGAAGCCGCCGCGCATGCCGCGCATGGCGAACATGCCAGCTGGATCTCGCAGTACGCCTACTGGGCGGTGCTGCTGGGCGCCTTCGTGACCGCGTTCTACAGCTTCCGCCTGCTGTACATGACCTTCCACGGCAAGGAGCGTTTCCGCGACGCGCATGCCGAGCACGGCCATGACGATCATGCGCACGATGCGCATGCGCATGACGGGCACAAGCACGACGATCATGCCCACGACGGCGGCGCCCACGACGATCACGGCCACCATGGCGCGCACGAGCCGCACGAATCGCCGTGGGTGGTGACCTTGCCGCTGATCCTGCTGGCGATCCCGTCGGTGCTGATCGGTTTCTTCACCGCAGGTCCGATGCTGTTCGGCACCGACTGGCTCGGTCACCACAAGCAGCTGCCGTTCTTCCTCGGCGCGATCGACCTGTCGGCCGCGCGCGACACCATCGCCCAGGTCGGCGAAGAAGCCTGGCACGGCCCGATCAAGTTCGCGCTGCACGGCTTCACCGCGCCGGCGTTCTGGCTCGCCTTCTCCGGCTTCGCGCTGGCCACGATCATGTACCTGTGGAAACCGGAACTTCCGGCCAAGGCCGCCAAGCTGTTCAAGCTGCCGATCCGCATCCTGGAAAACAAATACGGCATGGACAATCTCTGGATCGACGGCTTCGCCGGCGGCGGCGTGCAGGTCGGCAAGGCCTCGCGCGCGATCGACAGCAAGCTGATCGACGGCGCGATCGTCAACGGCAGCGCCGGTCTGGTCGGCTTCGTCGCCAACCTGACCCGCCGGGTCCAGTCCGGTTACCTCTACCACTACGCCTTCGCGATGATTATCGGCCTGATTGTGCTTCTGGCCGTCGTCATCCGGTTCTGGCAATAACCACACAAGGACCCGAGACGTGAGCCCCGTGCCCTTGCTTAGCCTCCTGATCTGGCTGCCGATTCTCGGCGGCTTCGCCACCCTCGCGTTCGGCAACGAACGCGCCAACGCCGCGCGCTGGTTCGCGCTGATCGTGGCCATCGTCACCTTCGGCCTGAGCCTGACGATGTTCACCCACGGCGACTTCACCAGCGCCTCGATGCAACTGGTCGAGCAGCGCGCGTGGATTCCCAGTTACGACATCCGCTACCACCTCGGCGCGGACGGCATCTCGGCGGCGCTGATCGCGCTGACCACGCTGACCTCGACCCTGGTGCTGATCAGCGCCTGGACCTCGATCGACAAGCGCGTGAGCCAGTACTACGCCGCGTTCCTGATCCTCGAAGGCCTGATGGTCGGCGTGTTCTCGGCGCTGGACTCGCTGCTGTTCTATGTCTTCTTCGAAGGCATGCTGATCCCGATGTTCATCATCATCGGCGTGTGGGGCGGCCCGCGCCGCGTGTACGCGTCGGTGAAGTTCTTCCTGTACACCTTCCTCGGCTCGGTGTTCATGCTGGTCGGGTTGATCTACCTGTACCTCAAGGGCGGCAGCTGGCAGCTGGCGGACATGTACGCGCTGCAGCTCACCGCGACCGAGCAGATGTGGATCTTCTTCGGCTTCCTGATCGCGTTCGCGGTCAAGGTGCCGATGTTCCCGGTCCACACCTGGTTGCCGGACGCGCACGTGGAGGCGCCGACCGCCGGTTCGGTGATCCTGGCGGCGATCATGCTGAAGATCGGCGGCTACGGTTTCCTGCGCTTCGTCCTGCCGATCGTGCCCGACGCCGGCCACGAGTACGCCGGGCTGGTGATCGGCCTGAGCCTGATCGCGATCATCTACGTCGGCCTGGTCGCATTGGTCCAGGAAGACATGAAGAAGCTGATCGCGTATTCGTCGGTCTCGCACATGGGCTTCGTCACCCTGGGCACCTTCATCGCCTTCACCCTGGTGCACAACGGCGACGTCCACGGCAGCGATGCCGCGCGCCTGGGCCTGCAGGGCGCGATGGTGCAGATGATCAGCCACGGCTTCGTGTCGGGCGCGATGTTCACCTGCGTCGGCGTGCTGTACGACCGCATGCACAGCCGCATGATCAAGGATTACGGCGGCGTGGCCAATGTCATGCCGTGGTTCGCCGCGTTCGTGGTGTTGTTCGCGATGGCCAACTCCGGTCTGCCGGGCACCTCGGGTTTCGTCGGCGAGTTCATGGTGATCCTGGCCTCGTTCCAGGCCCATCCGCTGATCGCCTTCGGCGCGGCGACCACGCTGATCGTCGGCGCGGGTTACACGTTGTGGCTGGTCAAGCGGGTGATCTGGGGCGAAGTGGGCAACGCGCACGTCGCCGAGCTGGAAGACATCAACCCGCGCGAAGCCTTCGTGCTGGGCGTGTTCGCCGCCGGCGTGCTGGTGCTCGGCCTGTGGCCCAAGCCGCTGACCGACCTGATGGAGCCGGCGATCGCCAATCTCGCCACCCAGATCGTCGCCAGCAAGTTGTAAGGCGCGGGCCTCGCCCGCGCAGAAGTGAGTAGAAGCGAGCAGTGAGGAACGAGAGGCAAGCGCGGGCACCGCAGCTCACTTCTCACTCCTCTCCACTCGTTCCTAGAGCAAGGCTCGAACCGGGCCTGATCCGCCAAGAGATTCACTAATGAACATGCCCGTACGGACCTTCGCCGACCTGATGCCCCTGCTGCCCGAACTGGTGGTGGTCATCGGCGCGTTCGCGCTGCTGATGCTCGATCTGTTCGTCGAGGAGCGCAATCGCGTCATCACCCACGTCGCCTCGATCGTCGTGGTCGCCATCGCGACCGCGCTGATCGCCTTCGACGTGGGCGGGCAGGGCACGGTGCTCAGCGGCATGTTCGTGCGCGACACCGCCGCCGACGGGCTCAAGCTCGGCATCGGCGTGGTCGGCATCCTGTCGCTGATCTACACCTGGCCGTACCTGCGCGCGCGCAACCTGTACAAGGGCGAGGTCGCGGTGCTGATGCTGTTCGCGATCGCCGGCATGATGTTCCTGGTCTCCGCCGGCAGCCTGGTGATGGTCTACGTCGGCCTGGAAATGCTGGCGCTGTGTTCCTACGCGCTGGTCGCGGTGGACCGCGACAGCCCGCTGGCCTCGGAAGCGGCGATCAAGTACTTCGTGCTCGGCGCGCTGGCCTCGGGCCTGCTGCTGTACGGCCTGTCGCTGATCTACGGCGCCACCGGCAGCCTGATGCTCGACCAGATCGCGGTCGCCGGCTCGGTCGGTCCGTCCTCGCTGATGATGGTCACCGGCGTGGTGTTCGTGGTCGCCGGCATCGCCTTCAAGTTCGGCGCCGCGCCGTTCCACATGTGGCTGCCCGACGTCTACCAGGGCGCGCCGACTCCGATCACCTTGTTCATCGGCGCCGCGCCCAAGCTGGCCGCGTTCGGCATGACCTACCGCTTGCTCGATGTCGGCGCCGCCGGCCTCGACGCCCACTGGCGCCTGCTGCTGGCCGGGCTGGCGGTGATCTCGCTGGCGATCGGCAACCTCAGCGCGCTGGTGCAGACCAATATCAAGAGACTGCTCGCGTATTCGACCGTTTCGCACGTGGGCTTCCTGTTCATCGGCATGGCCGGCGGCGGCCCGCAGGGCTTCGCCGCGGCGATGTTCTACGTGATCAGCTATTCGCTGATGACCGCGGCGGCGTTCGGCGCGATCATCGTGATGTCGGGCCGCGGCTTCGAGGCTGACAAGATCGACGATTACAAGGGCCTCAACGCGCGCAACCCGTGGCTGGCCGCGATGATCCTGTGCGTGATGGCTTCGCTGGCCGGTCTGCCGCCGTTCCTGGGCTTCTGGGCCAAGCTGGCGGTGCTCAAGGCCGCGCTGCACGGCGACATGCTGTGGCTGGCGATCGTCGGCGTGGTGTTCGCGGTGGTCGGTGCGTTCTACTACCTGCGCGTGATCAAGGCGATGTACTTCGACGAGCCCGAGGGCAAGATGCCGGCGCCGAGCGAGGACCGTCCGCTGCGGGTGGTCTTCGCGGTCAACGCGCTCGCGCTGCTGACCCTGGGCCTGACCTGGAATCCGATCATGGAATGGTGCCTGCGCGCGTTCCAGGCCTGATCCGGGCCGACCATATCGATTCGCCATCGGGCCGGCTTTATGCCGGCCCGATGCGTTTTAGAGGCCCTAACCTGTAGGAGCGGCGTAAGCCGCGACCGCGATACCACGCTCGCGGCGCAGGTTCGACGCAACTGGACACCCCGCGGTCGCGGCTTGCGCCGCTCCTACAGGGCCGCCGAAATGCCGTGTGGCGAGCCGCAATCGTAGTGGGGCAGCCGTTGTAGGAGCGGCGTAAGCCGCGACCACGACACCACGCTTGCGGCGCAGGTTGCGGCGCGACCGGTCACCCCACGGTCGCGGCTCACGCCGCTCCTACCCGTGGCTGTCGCAGCGCAGATGCAACGACCGTCGCGTTGGCGGCTATGCACGCGCCTGACACGCCCAGCGCCTCGCTGGTATTCGCGCGTCATGCCATTACCGAAAAAAGACTTGAAATATTTTGAACACGCTCTATTATTGCGGGCTCACGCAATGACATCGTTTCCGCGCAGTTTCCGGCGGAAATAAACGGTCTCGAAGCGGCAGGCGAGAATCAAGTAAATCTGATTAAACGCTTGCAGGAAGTTCCGCCGGCCGTTATAGTGGTCGGCCTGATGCGGGGTGGAGCAGTCTGGCAGCTCGTCGGGCTCATAACCCGAAGGTCGTAGGTTCAAATCCTACCCCCGCTACCAGCTTCGGCTGATGGAAAGCCTCTCACGAGGCTTTCTTTTTTGGCCGCCGGCTTGGGCTTTGTGATCGCGCTCTGCTCGCGCGAACACACCGAAATCCAGTTGTACGGACAAGGGGCCCAATGGGCCCCTTGTTGTTTTTCGGTTTCCGCGATTCGCTACGTGCCGCGCGCTGGCTTTTCTTATCGCGCCGGAGCACGCAACCATTTGCGGAAACCTCGCGTACCGAAGATCGGCTGCACCAGTCGCACCCCTACCTACAAACGCTAACGGAGAGCTGGCGAGTGACGGACAAGGCAACGCAAATCGCCGCATTGCTGGCCCCGACGGTCGAGTCGCTGGGCGTGGAATTGCTCGGCATCGAATATCTGCCGGCGGCGGGCAACGCGACCTTGCGCATCTACATTGATGTGCCGGCCGCGCATGTCGACGCCGAAGGCGAGCCGCCGCGCTCGGTCACCATCGAGGAATGCGAAGCGGTCAGTCGCGAAGTGTCGGCCCAGCTCGACGTCGAAGACCCGATCAGCAGCAACTACACCCTCGAAGTGTCCTCGCCCGGCATCGACCGCCCGCTGTTCACGCTCGAGCACTACCGCCGCTTCGTCGGCGAGACCGCCAAGGTCACGCTGAAGCTGCCGCACGAAAACCGCCGCCGCCTGCAGGGCGAGATCGTCGCGGTGGAAGGCGAGCAAGTGACGTTCGCGATCGAAGGCACGCCGGACGGCAGCCATTTCACCGTGCCGTTCAGCAATATCGACAAGGGCCGCATCGTGCCGGACTGGGCCGCGCTGGGTTTCGCGCCGAGCAAGGGCGAACCGCCGCCGGCCCGCGCCGACAAGCCCAAGCCCAAAGCCCGGCCGGGCAAGAACAAACCCTCGAAGCCGGGTGCTTCGCGAAAGAAGTAAACACGAATTCAGAAGTACGAGAATTTAGAGCGGTACCAAGCTTCAGCCTATTACCAACCCGAATAGCCGGCGGCCGCGAGCCGACCCGTGCGGAGTGACGAAATGAGCAAGGAACTGTTGCTGGTGGTGGATGCGGTCGCCAACGAAAAGGGCGTGCCGCGCGAGGTCATCTTCGAAGCCATCGAAGCGGCGCTGGCGTCGGCCGCGAAGAAGCGCTATCACGACGAAGACGTGCTGGTGCGCGTGAGCATCGACCAGAAAGACGGCAACTACGAAACCTTCCGCCGCATGGAAGTCGTCGCCGACGACGTGGTCATGGAATCGCCGGACCGGCAGATCCGCCTGATGGACGCGATCGACGAAGTCGAGGGCGTGGAAGTCGGCGACTACATCGAAGAGCAGATCGAAAACCCCGATTTCGGCCGTATCGCCGCGCAGGCCGCCAAGCAGGTGATCGTGCAGCGCGTACGCGAAGCCGAGCGCGCGCAGGTCGTCGACGGCTGGAAGGATCGCGTCGGCGAACTGGTCACCGGCATCGTCAAGCGCGTGGAGCGCGGCAACATCTACGTCGACCTGGGCGGCAACGCCGAGGCGATCATCCCGAAGGACAAGGGCATTCCGCGCGACGTGCTGCGCGCCGGCGACCGCGTGCGCGGTTTCCTGTTCGACGTGCGCACCGAGCCGCGCGGCCCGCAGCTGTTCATCAGCCGCGCCGCCCCGGAATTCATGATGGAGCTGTTCAAGCTCGAAGTGCCGGAAGTCGGCCAGGGCCTGGTCTCGATCAAGGCCTGCGCGCGCGATCCGGGCGACCGCGCCAAGATCGCCGTGCTCGCGCACGACAACCGCACCGATCCGATCGGCGCCTGCATCGGCATGCGCGGTTCGCGCGTGCAGGCGGTGTCGAACGAACTCAACGGCGAGCGCGTCGATATCGTGCTGTGGTCGGACAATCCGGCCCAGTTCGTGATCAACGCGATGGCGCCGGCGGAAGTGCAGTCGATTATCGTCGATGAAGAAAAGCACTCGATGGACCTGGCGGTCGCCGAGGACCGTCTGGCCCAGGCGATCGGCAAGGGCGGGCAGAACGTGCGCCTGGCCAGCCGCCTGTCGGGCTGGCAGCTCAACGTGATGACCCAGGACCAGGTGACGGCCAAGTCGGAAGCCGAGCAGAATTCGGCCCGTCAGCTGTTCCAGGACAAGCTCGAGGTCGACGAGGAAATCGCCGGCATCCTGGTCTCGGAAGGCTTCAGCACGGTCGAGGAAATCGCCTACGTGCCGGTCGGCGAGCTGCTGGCGGTGGAGGGCTTCGACGAGGACATCGTCGAGGAACTGCGCGCCCGCGCCCGCGACGCCCTGCTCAACGAGGCGCTGGCCGCCGAGGAAGAGCTCGACGAGCACCAGCCGGCCGCCGACCTGTTGTCGCTGGAAGGCATGGACGAGGCGCTGGCCTTCACCCTGGCGGCGCGCGGCGTGGTCACGCGCGACGACCTGGCCGATCTGGCGACCGACGAGTTGACCGATATCGAAGGCGTGGACGAGGAACGTGCCGCCGCCCTGATCATGGAAGCGCGCAAGCACTGGTTCGAATGAGGTGAGATGCGTCGCAAGAGGCCCGGCGAGGCGTCTTGCGGCAAACCGGGGGACGGTCTTGGGCCGGCCCCGGATTCGCAGGATCGGGCATCGGCCCGGTCCGCGGGCAGGCCGGAAGGCTTGCGCGAGCCGGTGCAAGGGCGCGCGCGGGGCTAGAATGGCGCCATCACGCGCGGGATGCGTCCCACGCCAAGAAGGACACGGAAAACCGAATGTCGCAGCAAACCACCATCCGCAAGCTGGCCGAACTGGTGAACACGCCGGTCGAGAAGTTGCTGGAACAGCTGGCCGAGGCCGGCATGAAGTTCAGCGGCCCCGATCAGGTCGTGACCAGTATCGAGAAAGTCAAGCTGCTCGGCTTCCTCAAGCGCTCGCATGGCAAGGCCGATAAACCGGCCGAAACCGACGAAGCGGCGAAGAAGATCACGCTCAATCGCAGCCGCAAGCAGGAAATCACCGTCGGTGGCGGCAAGAACCGCACCACCGTCGATGTGGTCGTGCGCAAGAAGGTGACGCTGGTCAAGCCGAACGACGGCCCCATGTCGCCGAGCGATGAGCGCGCCGACATCCTGCGCAAGCTCGAAGAGTCCAAGCAGCGCAACCTCGCCGAGCAGGAAAAACTGGCCGCCGACGACAAGCGTCGCGCCGATGCCGCCGCGGCGGTGCGACAGGCGGCCGAAGACGCCGCGCGCGCCAAGGCCGAGGAAGAGCTCAAGCTCAAGCTGGCCGACGCCAGCGCGGTCGCGCCGAGCGTCAGCGATGCGCCGACGGCGGCGACGCCGGCGGCGGTGCGCAAGCCCGCGCCGACGCACGGTCACGGCCATCCCAAGCCGCCCGCGCCGGCCACGCCGGCCCGCGTCGACCACAATGCGCCGCGTAACAAGACCCGCGGCTCGCACGCGATGGTCGCCGGGGTCGAGGACGACGATGCGGCCAACCGCTTCGCCGGCCAGTTGCACCTGAGCCCGTCGGATCGCGCGCGTCGCACCACCAATTCGCGCGGCAAGGGCGGCAACCGTCCGCAGCAGCGTCGCTCCAACGAGCAGGCGCGTTCCGGCGGCGGTCAGCACGGCTTCTCGCGTCCGACCGCGCCGATCGTGCGCGACGTCGCGATCGGCGACACCGTCACGGTCGCCGATCTGGCGCAGAAGCTCGCGCTCAAGGGCGGCGACGTGGTCAAGGCGCTGTTCAAGATGGGCGTCATGGCGACCATCAACCAGAGCATCGACTTCGACACCGCCGCGCTGGTCACCGAGGAACTCGGCCACACCGTGGTCCGCACCAACGCCAATGCCGCCGAGGACGCGCTGATCGCGCACGCCGAGGAAGTGCAGGGCGAGAAGGTCGCTCGTCCGCCGGTGGTCACGATCATGGGTCACGTCGACCACGGCAAGACCTCGCTGCTGGATTACATCCGCCGCACCAAGGTCGCCTCCGGCGAAGCCGGCGGCATCACCCAGCACATCGGCGCGTACCACGTCGAAACCGCTCGCGGCGTGATCAGCTTCCTCGACACCCCGGGCCACTCGGCGTTCACCTCGATGCGCGCGCGCGGCGCCAAGCTGACCGACATCGTCGTGTTGGTGGTCGCCGCCGACGACGGCGTCATGCCGCAGACCCGCGAAGCCGTGCAGCACGCCAAGGCGGCCGGCGTTCCGCTGATCGTGGCGATCAACAAGATCGACAAGTCCGGCGCCGATCCGCTGCGGGTCAAGAACGAACTGCTGGCCGAGGAAGTGGTCGCCGAGGATTTCGGCGGCGACACCCAGATGGTCGAGCTGTCGGCCAAGACCGGCGACGGCGTCGACGATCTGCTCGACGCGATCTCGCTGCAGGCCGAAGTGCTGGAACTGCGCGCGGTGCCGGTCGGCCGCGCCATCGGCACGGTGATCGAATCCTCGCTCGACAAGGGCCGCGGCCCGGTCGCCACCGTGCTGGTCCAGCAGGGCCAGCTCAAGAAGGGCGACTACCTCGTGTGCGGCGTGCAGTACGGCCGCGTGCGCGCGCTGTTCGACGAAACCGGCAAGCAGGTCGAAGAAGCCGGTCCGTCGATTCCGGTGCAGGTGCTCGGTCTGTCGGGCGTGCCCGATGCCGGCGATGACTTCGTCGTGGTCGAGGACGAGCGTCTGGCCAAGGACGTGGCGCAGCAGCGCGACGCCAAGCGCCGCGAATCGCGCCTGGTCGCCGCCGCCGGCAACCGCATGGAAGACATCATGGCCCAGATGGGCAAGGGCGAGGGCCAGCTGAGCCTCAACCTGGTCATCAAGGCCGACGTGCAAGGTTCGGTCGAGGCGCTGCGTCAGGCCCTGGTCGCGCTGTCCAACGATCAGATCCGCATCAACGTGATCAGCTCGGGCGTCGGTGGCATCACCGAGTCCGACGCCAACGCCGCGGCGACCGCCAAGGCCACGGTGATCGGCTTCAACGTCCGCGCCGACGCGTCCGCTCGCCGGATCATCGAAGGCAACGGCGTCGACCTGCGCTACTTCTCGATCATCTATGACGTGATCGACCAGGTGAAGCAGGTGGCATCGGGCATCCTCGGCGTGGAAATCCGCGAAGAGATCATCGGCATCGCCGAGGTTCGCGACGTGTTCCGCAGCTCCAAGTTCGGCGCGGTCGCCGGCTGCATGGTGGTCGAGGGCGTGGTCAAGCGCTCCAAGCCGATCCGCGTGCTGCGCGACAACGCGGTCGTGTTCGAAGGCGAACTCGAATCGCTGCGCCGCTTCAAGGAAAACGTCGACGAAGTCCGCAACGGCACCGAATGCGGTATCGGCGTGAAGGCCTACAACGACGTCAAGCCGGGCGACCAGATCGAGTGCTTCGAGCGCATCGAGGTTCAGCGCACGCTGTAAGGCCGGGAATCGGGAATGGGGAATCGCCGAAGGCGGTTTCCCATTTCTCCGACTCTCTCCCTGCTTTTTACGATTCCCGACTCCCGATTCCCGATTCCCGGACACCAATGCCTAGCAGTAAATCGTTCCACCGCACCGATCGCGTTTCCGCCCAGCTGCGTCGCGAGCTGGGCAAGATCGTGCACGAAGCCGTGCGCGAGCACGGCCTGCCGTCGGTCAGCGTGTCCGACGTGGAAATCTCGCGCGACCTGGCTCATGCCAAGGTCTTCGTCACCGCGCTGCAGCCCGAGCGTTCGCTCGAGGCGGTCAAGGACCTCAAGGAACTCGCGCCGAACCTGCGTTACCAGCTCGGCAAGGCGATGAAGCTGCGGCATGTGCCGGAGCTGCACTTCCATTACGACGACTCGGTCGACCGCGGCGAAAGCATCGACAACCTGTTGCGCGATCATCCCGATCTGGTCGATCGCGAAGACGGCGGCGAAGGCGAGGGCGGCGGCAAGCCGGAGTGACCGGCCGCTCGTCGGTCTGAGCGGACCGACAGTCCCGTCGAGGGCCCTGGCCGAAGGCGATCGCTATCGGCCGCAGTGGCGGCCATAGGGCGATGCCGCACACGCCCGATCGGGCGCAATATGGCAGCATCTCCATGACGCGGGCCGAGGCCGGACGGCGCTGGCGTCGCCTCGCCCGATCCGATCGTTCGAGAACACGGTCGCCGTCGGCGGACTGGGCATGCGGCGGCTCGGGATGGACAAATCCGCTGCCGTTGGCGGCGACCTCATCGGCGCCTTCGGAGTGTCCGGCATGCAATCGGTACAGGACGCGCAAATCGCGCAGGCACGGGCGGACGAGCTGCTTGAACACGACGCGTAAACGCAATTGGCGCAACGTCGACGGCATCTTGCTGCTCGACAAACCCCAGGGCCTGAGTTCCAACCAGGCCCTGCAACAGGCGCGCCACCTGTTCCGCGCCGAGAAGGGCGGCCATACCGGCAGTCTCGATCCCTTGGCCACCGGCCTGTTGCCGCTGTGCTTCGGCGAGGCGACCAAGATCGCCGGCCTGCTGCTCGGCGCGCGCAAGGCCTACACCGCCACCGCGGTGCTCGGCCTGACCACCGACAGCGACGACGCCGACGGCGCGCCGCTGCTCGAACGCCCCGTGCCCGACCTCGACGAGGCCGCGATCGAAGCCGCATTGGCGCCGCTGCGCGGCCCGATCCGCCAGCGCGCGCCGATCTATTCCGCGCTCAAGCAGGGCGGCGAACCGCTGTACGCCAAGGCCCGCCGCGGCGAAGCGATCGAGGCGCCCGAACGCGACGTGGTCGTGCACGGGCTGAGCCTGACCGGCCGCGACGGCCCGCGTCTGCAACTGCACATCGAATGCGGCTCGGGCACCTACGTGCGCAGCCTGGTCCGCGACCTCGGCGAGACCCTGGGCTGCGGCGCCCATGTCAGCGTGCTGCGGCGGCTGTGGGTCGAGCCGTTCATGCAGCCGCGCATGATCACCCTGGAACAACTGCGCGCACTGGCCGAACAGGGCAGCGACGTCGCCCTCGACGCCCATCTGCTGCCGATCGAAGCCGGCCTGAGCGAATTCGCCCGGGTCTCGATCGACCTGGCCGCCGCGCACCGGCTCGGTCAGGGCCAGGCGGTGGCCTGCGAGGCCGGCGAGCCGGGTCAGGTGGCGATCTTCGGCGAAGCCGGGCGCTGCCTCGGCCTGGGCCTGCGCCAGGCCGATGGCCGGCTGCAGCCACAGCGCCTGTTCCGCTGGGCCGCGCAGGGCGGTTGAGCGGTCCTGAACGGGGGCGGTCGGCATGACGCGAGTCGTCGCGATACACGCCCGCGATAGCCGATGCGCACCAAACCACGGTCGCAATCGCAGCCACGGGCTGTTACAATTCCGCCGCTTTTCAAGCACTTCGCACCGGCCCTCGGTTCGAAGGCCGCTTGGACGGCAATCCTCACTTAAAGCAAGCGGCGGGCCAGGCGGTGCGTCGGGGCGGTAATTCCGCGACCGATTCGCTTCTGCGGGCCCCGCATCTACAGAGAACATAAGTCATGTCGATCGACACCAGCAAGGTTATTGAAGACAACAAGCGCGGCGCCAACGACACCGGTTCGCCGGAAGTCCAGGTCGCTCTGCTCACCGCTCGCATCGAGCAGCTCACCGGTCACTTCAAGCAGCACAAGCAGGATCACCACAGCCGTCGTGGCCTGCTGATGATGGTCAACCGCCGTCGCAGCCTGCTCGACTACCTCAAGCGTAAAGATGCCGAGCGTTACAAGGCCCTGATCGAGAAGCTCGGTCTGCGCCGTTAATCGGACACCCAACCGCGGCGCAGCGATGCGCCGCGGTTTGTTTTGGCGGGCATGAAAGTCCGCAGGCTCTGCAGGATGCAGCGCCGCCAGCGCCGGTACGCAAGCGCGACCGTCGAACTGGACCGGCCCCACGAGGCCACGTGCGACGCCGCGCACCGGAACGCGCGCGAGACACACCAACCCTAGGTCGCTGCGCCGGCGGCCGACCGGAGCGGGGCAAGGGCCCCGACCGGAACGCATAGATACCGAAGGAACCCAACGTGGCAAAAATTACCAAGACCTTCCAGTACGGCAACCATCAGGTAACCCTGGAGACCGGCGAAATCGCCCGTCAGGCCGGCGGTTCCGTGATCGTCAAGATGGACGACACCGTATTGCTGGTGGCCGCCGTCGCCGCCAAGAGCGCGCGCGAGGGCCAGGACTTCTTCCCGCTGACCGTGGATTACCAGGAGAAGTTCTACGCCGGCGGTCGCATCCCGGGCGGCTTCTTCAAGCGTGAAGGCCGCGCGACCGAGAAGGAGACGCTGATCTCGCGTCTGATCGACCGTCCGATCCGTCCGCTGTTCCCGGAAGACTACAAGAACGAAGTCCAGATCATCGCGACCGTCATGTCGATGAATCCGGAAGTCGACGGCGACATCCCGGCGCTGATCGGCGCGTCCGCCGCGCTCGCGCTGGCCGGCACCCCGTTCCAGGGCCCGATCGGCGCGGCCAAGGTCGGTTACAAGAACGGCCAGTACCTGCTCAACCCGACCGCGACCGAACTGGCCGACTCCGAGCTCGAGCTCGTCGTCGCCGGTACCTCCAACGCGGTGCTGATGGTCGAATCCGAAGCCAAGATGCTGTCCGAAGAGGTCATGCTCGGCGCGGTGATGTTCGGCCATCGCGAAATGCAGAAGGTCATCAACATCATCAACGAGCTGGTCGTCGAAGCCGGCACCAAGCCGTCGTCGTGGGAAGCTCCGGCCAAGAACCAGGCGCTGATCGGCGCGCTCAAGGAAGCCGTCGGCAGCCAGCTCGACCAGGCCTTCCAGGTGCGCGACAAGCTGCAGCGCCGCGACGCCATCAGCGCGATCAAGAAGGACGTGCTGCAGAGCCTCGCCGGCCGCGCCGAAGCCGACGGTTGGCAGACCGCCGAGCTGTCGAAGGAATTCGGCGAGCTCGAGTACCAGACCATGCGTAACTCGGTGCTCAGCACCAAGGTCCGCATCGACGGTCGCGCGCTCGACACCGTGCGTCCGATCGCCTCGCGCGTCGGCGTGCTGCCGCGCACCCACGGCTCCTCGCTGTTCACCCGCGGTGAGACCCAGGCGATCGTGGTCGCCACCTTGGGCACCGCGCGCGACGGTCAGATCATCGACGCCGTCTCGGGCGAGTACAAGGAACACTTCCTGTTCCATTACAACTTCCCGCCCTACTCGGTCGGCGAGTGCGGCCGCATGATGGGCCCGAAGCGTCGCGAAATCGGCCACGGCCGCCTCGCCAAGCGCGGCGTGCTCGCGGTGATGCCGACGATGGAAGAGTTCCCGTACACCATCCGCATCGTCTCGGAAATCACCGAGTCCAACGGCTCGTCCTCGATGGCCTCGGTCTGCGGCAGCTCGCTGGCGCTGATGGATGCCGGCGTGCCGATCAAGGCGCCGGTCGCGGGCATCGCGATGGGCCTGGTCAAGGAAGACGATAACTTCGTCGTCCTGTCCGACATCCTGGGCGACGAGGATCACCTCGGCGACATGGACTTCAAGGTCGCCGGCACCGCCACGGGCATCTCGGCGCTGCAGATGGACATCAAGATCCAGGGCATCACCGAAGAGATCATGAAGGTCGCGCTGGACCAGGCGAAGGCCGGCCGTCTGCACATCCTCGGCGAGATGGCGCACGCCCTCACCGAGTCGCGCACCGAGCTGTCCGAGTACGCGCCGCGTCTGCTGACCATGAAGATCCATCCGGACAAGATCCGCGAAGTGATCGGCAAGGGCGGCTCGACCATCCAGGCGATCACCAAGGAAACCGGCACCCAGATCGACATCCAGGACGACGGCACCATCGTCATCGCCTCGGTCAACGCCGCCGCCGCGCAGGCCGCGAAGGCGCGCATCGACCAGATCGTGTCCGACGTCGAGCCGGGCCGCATCTACGAGGGCAAGGTCGCCAAGATCATGGACTTCGGTGCGTTCGTGACGATCCTGCCGGGCAAGGACGGTCTGGTCCACGTGTCGCAGATCTCCAGCGAGCGCGTCGAGAAGGTCAGCGACAAGCTCAAGGAAGGCGACATCGTCAAGGTCAAGGTGCTGGAAGTCGACAAGCAGGGCCGCATCCGCCTGTCGATCAAGGCCGTGGAAGAAGGCGAGGGCGTCGCGGCCGAGTAATCGCCGCGCGTCATTGTCGGATTCGGAAAAACGGGCTTCGGCCCGTTTTTTCGTTTGTGGCGGGCCATCTGGGTGGTTCGCGCGTTTCGCGCTGCGCCTGCGCTCACCAAAATCGTGTTCTGCGTCCGCCGGGCGTGCTTGCCAATCCGCTCAAGCGGTGGCGACGGATGCGATCGCCCAGGTCATGTCCTGATCGCCGGGCTTTCGGCGATAGCAAGCAATAAGGCGGATTTCGCCTCGGCAATGCTCAGGGGATGCAATGGGTAAGCGATCGGGGAAGATGGGCGCGCGCGCGGGTGTCGCGGCCTCGGCGGGACGTTTGGACGGCGCTGCGGCGCGCGCGCGGCGGGCGACGGCTTCGTCGGGACTGCGGCGGGGCCCGCTCGCATTGCTGCTGGCCTGCGGCCTGGGCGCGGCTTCTCCCGTCTATGCGCAGACAGCCATCTTCCAGGAGACGTTTAGCGGCGGTCGCGTCACCTCGAGCGGCACTCCGGTCACGCCGACCAGCGATCCGGCGTCGATCACCAACTTCACCGGCGCCGCTCCCACCAACATGACCTACACGGCCAATAACCCGGTCTGGTCGGGCACCGCCAATAACTGCAACGGCCGGGTAACGTCCTGGGCGATGACCGATAACAACGCCACGGGCTCCACGGCCTGCGGCGGCCAGGTGAACTGGAACCGCGTGCAAGGCCTCGCGCTCAGCCTGGGCGCTTACCAGGCAAATCTCCCCGGCGGGCAGGACCCCGTCAACGCGGGCGCCACGGCGACCAACAACCTGGCCTTGACCGCTTATACCGGCGGCGACCCGGGCGCTCCCAATACCGTGATCACCAACGCGGCGACGATCCCGCTGCCGGCCCGTCCGCCCGGCGGCACCGGCCGCTTCGTGACCTTCAGTTTCATCGCCGCCGCGCAGAACTGCCAGGCGGCCCACCCGCTGATCACGTTCTCGCTCAACGGCACCCAGCTCGGCGCCGGCAATACCGATTTATGCACCATGGGCTCGGATGTCAGAACCTATAACATCCCGCCCAAAGGGGTGTCCGCTGCGATCACTGGCCGGGTGGCCACTTACTTTCCAGCCGGCGCCGGAGCCCGGCTGGTCAACGCCGCGATGACCTTCAGCATCGCCAACCAGCAGGCCTCCGGCGCGGGCAACGACTGGGCCTGGGACAACTTCACCGCGGTGGACGTTTCGCCCACGCTTTCCAAGGCGGTGGACGGGATCGACTACGTCACCCAGACCAAGCGAATCACCTTCACCATCACCAACACCGCGGGCGATAACCAGCTCAAGAACGGCTGGGCCTTCACCGAAACCCTGCCGGCCGGGGTGACCATCGCCGCCACGCCCAACATCGTGGTCGGCGGCACCCCCGGCTGCACGGCCACCACCAACGCCACCGCCGGCGGCACCACGCTTACGGTTACCAACGGCAACCTGCCGGCCGGCACCCCCAGCGGCAACGGCGGCATCGCCACCGCCTGTACGATCGCCGTGGACGTGGTCAGCAACACGGCCGGCGTGTTCAACAACGTGGTCAACAACGGCGACGGCGCGGTGGACAACATCACCACCTCGACCGGCCTCAACCTGGCACTGCAGACCGTTGCGATGGAGTGGGTGGTCAACCGCCTGACCGTCACCAAGATCTCGCAGGACACCACCGGCAGCTTCAGCTTCAGCGGCAACAACGGCATCGCCAACCACACCATCGTCACCACTGCGGCCGGCGCGCCGGGCACGGCGGGCGCGGCGCAGACCTTGACGATCGCAAGCCTGACCGCGAACACCACGGTCACCGAAACCGCCCTGCCGGCCGGCTGGGACGTGAGCGGCACGCCGTCGTGCACCGGGCTGGCGGCCGGGCAGAGCGCGACCTACACCGCCGCCACGCGCACGTTGACCTTGCCGTTCGCCGGCCTGTCGGTGACCACGGGCGGACGCCAGATCCAGTGCACCTTTACCAACGCGCCGCGCGCCGTGAACCTGACCTTGCGCAAGCAATGGGCCTCCGCGGTGGTCGGCGACGATGCGACGATCACGGCCTCGCGTGGCGGCACGGTCATCGACACCTTCGATTCCGATGCCGGCGCCCCGAACGAACTCGATACCGACGCCACGCCGACGGTGAGCTTCGTCGGCGACAACCTGACCCTGGCCGAGACCCTGGCGGCCGCGAACGGTGGCGCGTACGACACCGTCCTGGCCTGTACCGGCGCCGCCGACACCAATCCGGCCGACGGGCTCAGCGTCGGCGCGGCCGATACGGCGATCGTGTGCACCTACACCAATACCCACCGCAGTACCGACCTGTCGATCACCAAGACCAATACGCCGGCGGCCGGCCCGCTGGATCAGGCGGGCGACACGGTCAACGCCGCGCAGACGACGACCTACACCCTGGTGGCGACCAACAACGGTACGAGCTCGATCACCGGCGCGGTGGTGCGCGACGCGCCCACCGCGGGCATCACCTGCGCCCCCGGCAACCCGGTCACCATCACCGGCAATGGCGTCCCGCCGGGCTCGTTCACCGTCGCCGATCTGACCGGCGCCGGCGGCATCGTGCTGGCGACGCTGGCGGCGGGCCAGAGCGCGACCTTGAGCTTCGACTGCCAGGTGAACTGATCGGGCGATACGGGCTGGACGGCAGGGACGTGGCGGCGATCGTCGCTACGTCTCGGCGGGCATGCGATAGCGGCCAAGGTCCCTGCGTTCGCTCGGATTCGCGCCGACAGATACGCGCCGGTGCCGCGTGCCGGCGGACGATGAATATTCTTCAGGACGTGAGCCGCGACGCGATCGGCGAAGCGGCGTGATCATCCGCAAGCCCGTTGAGCTTCCATAGACCAGGGCCCGTGGGCGCGTTCGAGCGGGCTCGGGCGCCCAAGACGCGGTCTGTCTCGCACGGCATGTGTCGAAAACACGAAGAACAGGCTCGTCCGCGACGGAATACTTTCCGATGAAGCCGGCGAGGGGCGCGACAGAACCGGCGTCGCCGCGAAATGCTCAGGGTTAGACTGGCGGCATCGCGGGCTTTGAGAAGGACGGGATGGGTATTCGCCCCGGACTGCGTTTGGGTGGCGTCATCTGGCTGGCCGGCATGGCCGGGGTGATCGTGCTGACGCTCACCGTCGTTCCGCAGCTTTTGCTCAAGGGGCCGGTCCCGGTTCCTGTGTGGTTGATCCTCACCGCGAGCCTGGTCCAAAGCGGCGTGCTGCTGGCGCTGGCGGTTTGGGCCGGTGTCGCGCTGTCGCGACCGTTGGGGCTCAGGGCGCCGGTGATGCAGGCGATCGCCGATCGATCGGGTTGGTGGAGCACGGCAAAACCGCAAATCGTTCCGGGCCTCATCGGCGGCCTCGTCGCTGGCGCGATGCTGGTGTCCGCGGTGAACGCCGCGCCCGCGGCGCTGCGCGAGGCGGGCGCCACGTTGACGATCCCGCTCGCCGCTCGGCTGCTCTACGGCGGCATCACCGAAGAGATCCTGATGCGTTGGGGATTGATGACGCTACTGGCCTGGCTGGGTTGGCGAATCGTTGCGCGCGGTGCGGGCATGCCGCGGCCGGTCCATCTGTGGAGCGCCGCCTTGGTGGCCGCGTTGCTGTTCGGAATCGGTCACCTTCCGGCGATCTCGGCAATGGGCATACGGCTCGATCCGGAGGTGGTGATCTATGCGATCGTCGGCAACGCCGTCCCCGGTTTTCTGTTCGGAGTGCTCTATGCGCGTTGGGGGCTGGAGTCGGCGTTCCTGGCGCATGCGCTCGCGCATGGGGTCGCGGTGAGTGCCGGAGCGGTCTGATCTTGCCGGCGTCGTCGTATTGAGTGACCGCGGCAATCGACGAAGTCTGAAGCGGCCAGGGTTTGCAATACGCAGGTTCGACTTGCCTGCGAAACCGATTCAAGGATCATCGGCAATGGCCGTCACCCAGCAGTTGGCTCGAATCAGCGCCCTCAGAGCATCTTGCGCACGCGGCAGCGCGGCCGCTTTGGAGTCCATCGTGTCCTTGGATATCGCCGGGAACGACGCATTCGCCGACTTCGACTGGTCGCCGCAGGTTCTGTATTGGTCGCTGTATGCCATGAACGAAGCGGATTTGGCCGCGGTAGTGGAACAGGCGTTCGACGGTGCGGAACGGCTCAATGCCGATTACCCGGACGGAACGCCGACCCATCGGGTTTACAGTGAAATCGCGATGCATCAGCGCGATACGGTCAAGAAGATCGCGACCGAACTGTCGCGTCTGCCCATCGCATCGATGACGAAAACCCGCGCCTCAGTACGTGCGGCTCATCCTGATCGTGAGCTACCCGACGATTTTCCCGCGTATATCCGGCGGCATGCGTCCGCACTCGTTAAATTCTATGCTGCGGCGAGCGAGAGCGATCAGGTTGTCATAACCTGGTGGGACTGATATTGGTCGCGGTTTACAGCATTGGATGCAGCCATGAAATTCGCAGCGGCGATCGCGCCATCGAATCGACCTGTCGCCCGCTTGCGCGTCGACCGGGCCGGTGGCGCCACGATGCGCGCGGGCATGCCGTGGGCATTGCTTGCGATGCTCTCTGTTTCGGGCTGCGCGACCGTGCCGGACTCCGATTCCAGCGGGGCATGCAGCAAGGAAAACAGTGATTGGTGCGATGTCTACGACGTGGCCGCCGCTTCCGAGCGCGATCTGCGATCCAACGATGCCGCGGTCGCTGTCGATTGCCCGATGCATTTCGACAGGCCGCCGGCCGCGGCGATCATGCCCGAGTGCGTCGCCCTGGTCGGCGCGGCGCTGGTTCTGCTGAACCGGCGTTTCTCCGAGGATCTGCAACCGGTCGAACCCTCGGCGGTGCGGTACAGCGACCGGGCCTCCTGTCTGGATACGTTTGTTTCCGGGCGCGAAGGCGCGGATTGTTTCACCGCCATCCGCGCCAGCATTCCGTTGAAGTGGATCCCCCCGCCGCGCAAGCGATGAACCACTGCGCGGCGAACCTCGTATGGCCTTGTTCTATCGACGGCAGCAGTCGCTCGCGGCCGAACTGGCGTCGGCCGCGTTCCCGCAATCCACCTGAGCCCCATGTCTGAAATCACCCACTACACCCTGAAACTACCGCGTTGCCCGTGCTGCCGCGGCGAAGGCGCGTTGATCCTCGCGTGTTGCCCGCGCTGTCGCGCGCTGTTCGGTGTATGCGATGAGACCGGCGAGATGGTCGATCTGCGACGGCCCGAGGTCATCGCATTCGCCTGTCCCGGTTGCGCCCAGCCGATGGCGACCTTCGCCGACATGGCGCCGGCCTCGTATGCGCAGTTGCGGGCGTCGGGCTATGCGGACAGCCAGATCAGCGCGCAGTCGGGCAGGGTGTTCAACTAAGGCACGGCGGCGGCAACGCAGCCACCGCCGCGCGGCATGAGAAGCCACGCCGACCGCGCGGTCGGTCGTGACCGGCCGGTTCAGGCGGCGTCAGACGTTCAACGAAACCGGCTTGCGCTCTTGCTGTTGATCGGCGGCCGCTACCTGCTGGCTGCGCGCCTGCTCGGCGTTGTTCGCCGCCACCTGCACCGAAGTCGCGCGCGCTTCGTTCTCGCTGACGCGGGCGTGCGCCGGGCCGAGCGGGCCGGTGCTGCCTTCCATCACGAAGTAATTGCGGTCGGGTTGGCCGCGGGCGTCGTTGACCGGCTTGCCGATCTCGATGCTGGCCACGCCGGACAGACCTTCGCGGGTCGCGCCGGCATAGAAGTTCGCGGCCAGGCCGTCGTCGCGCAGGCCCTTGGCTTCCATCGCCGCGACCACTTGCGCGTACATCGGGTCCTGACGCATCCGCTCGACGCTGCCCGACGGGTCCGTCGCGGCCAAGCGCGTCTCGGGCTGACCGGGCGCGGGCGGCGCGGTGTTGGCGCTGATCGAAGTGTCGGTGGACACGACCCCGGGCGTGCGCAGATGCGGCCCGATCACCTCGTCCGGCGCGAGTCCGTGCTGGCCCTTGGCGACCCGATCGCTCCATTCGAGTTGACCGTTGCGATCGATCACCACCAGCTTGCCCTGGTTCAAGGATTGCTCGACCAGATCGGCGAGTTCCTTCGGCGTGGCGTTGGGGTGTCCGGCGCCGATCGAACGCCCGATCTGGTTGTTGTACAGATCCATCGCTTCGCGATTGGCGGTGTTGCCCGGCACGCCTTCGTGCGCGGTGGCGAAGGCCTCGGACCATTGCGAGCCGTACTTCTGCGCCATCTGCGCGTTCCAGTACGCGTGGCGGAACGCATCGCGATGGCCGTCGTTGCCTTGCCATTCGCGCGCGCGGTCCGGCGGAACAGTGGCCGGCAGCGGATTGTCGGGAAAACGCGCGACGCCCTCGCTGAAAGCCAGCTTGCGCATGCCGTCGAAATCCTTCAGCCCCATCAAGCCGTGATCCTGGGTCAGCTTGTCGAGCAGGGCGCCTTCGGTCTTGGTGACCTTGACCGAATCGGTGAACGGAATATCGACCGCGCCGTACAAGCGCGGCCGGTAATCGATCATCTGATCGTCGGCGACTTGGTAGGTGGTGCGGACGTTCGCCAGATCGGGCCGGGTCGGCATGGCAGGCTCCCTGATTCTTCAGTCGTACGCGTCGGTTGTGTGAGTGCGGGCGGGGTCTAGCGGCGGCCCCAGCGATGGGAGGCGACTTTCCCGTCCTGGTAGTGGATCTGGTAGAACTCTTCGTCGACGCCGTACTGGGCCACGCCGAGTTCGTACACATCGGTCGAGCTGGCCGCATCGGTGGAGTCGGGTTCGCCGAGCAGGCCGAGCACCTGCGCGCGCGGCATGCCGACCGCGATCGATTTTTCCAGCGCGGCGACCATGGTCCCGCGCCGGTTGTGCTGGGCGTCGGCGCCGCGTTGGGATTTCCAGCTGGCGGAATCGAAGGGGGCTGTGGTTTGCATGGTGCAGGCCGATAGCAAAAGGGTGAGGAGCACGGCGCAGCGCAGCGCGCTTGCGCGCATGGATCGGGATTGCAGGAACGGCAGTGCGCGGCGCGATCGCGCAGTGGGCGTCGCGGTCGTGGCGGCAGGGTGGAACAGGCGCGTGGTCAACGGGGTCCTTGTCACATTCGCGGCCGTCTCGATCCGGGTTAAGTGCGGCTGGGCGCGAACATAACACAGGTTTTCCGCGTTCATGATCAGCGCCGGGCGCGGCGCGCGGGCCGTCGATCCGGCTGGCCGGAGCAAGGCGAAGACCGCGTTTTTGCCGTTTTGCGATACCCGGCATGGATCGGCCGCGCGGGCCGGGGAATGCGCACCGCGGAGCCAGCGCCAAGGCGCGCGCCGGCTTCGTTTATAATATTCGCCACACGCGCCCGAGATGCCGTCATCCAAGCCAATTGGACCGAGCAGGAATACCTCGATTACCTCGAAAGCGAGCGGCACATGTATGCGTGGTGCCTTGTCGCCTACGCAGGCCTGTTGCCATCCGATGCGCGCGAAGCCGCGCAGTCGTTCTATCCCTACGAGCCGGCTGGGAAACATTTACGCGGGCTGGTGTTCCACGACCACGCATGGCACTGGGCGATGCTGCGCATCGTCGGCGAGTCGTACTGGCTGAAACGGCCGGACCTGCTGGAATGGTCGGCCGAATACCGGGCCGAATCGGATGTATATGACGCTCGATCCGCCGCGCGCGAGCGCTGACGGCGGTATTCGCCCGTTTCGATACGTACTGGCGAACAGCGACACGTACGCGCGGCAGCCGGCGGCGGTCACGCCGGTGGATTGCGCTGGAAGCCTGTTGCGATGAGGCGAAAGGCTCGCAACTCACTGGCCGATGCATGCGTTCGCGATCCCGGCAGAACGTAGTCCGCCTGTATCCGCCAGGTAGCGTTCCGCGCTACCTCGACGATGCGCCGCGTACCGCGTCGGCTTGCTGTTAAATTCCGGGCGTCACTCAATGGAGCCGCCCGCATGGCCTCGGCAAGTCTGGAACTGGATGGCTTCGTACGCGAAGCCTTGTTGCGTGGGCAGTCGAAACAGGCGACCGCGCAGGCGCTGGCGGCGGGCTGGAGTCCCGAGCAGACCCGTGGCGCGCTCGACGCCTACGCCGATGTCGATTTCGTGGTGCCGGTGCCGAAGCCGCGCGCGTCGCTGTCGGCGCGCGAGGCCTTCGCCTATCTGGTGATGTTCTCGACGCTGTACTTCGTCGCCTATCACCTGGGCAGCCTGCTGTTCGATCTGATCAACCTGAGTTGGCCGGACCCGGCCGAAAGCGGTTTTCAGCTGTGGTATCGCAACGTCGCCGATTCGCTGCGCTGGTCGGTGTCGGCGCTGGTGATCGCGTTCCCGGTGTTCGCGTTCGTCTCGCACCGGGTCGCGCGCGATGTCGCCCGCTACCCGATCAAGCGCCTGTCGCCGGTGCGGCGATGGTTGACCTACCTGACCTTGTTCATCGCCGCGGCGGTGTTGATCGGCGACATGACCTCGCTGGTCTACAACCTGCTGGGCGGCGAATTGAGCGTGCGCTTCGTGCTGAAGGTGCTGGTGGTGGCGGTGATCGCCGGCACCGTGTTCGGCTATTACCTGTGGGATCTGCGTCGCGAGGAGAATCAGGCATGAGCGTATCGGTCGGACGTGGGCTGCTGATCGCGGCCGGAGTCGTGATCGTGGCGGCGATCGCCATGGCGGTGGTGAAGATGGGCGGGCCGGGCGCGCAGCGGCAGATGCGCCTGGACGAGCGCCGGGTGCAGGATTTGAGCCGTATCGTCGAAGAACTGCGCAGCTATTTCGACGTGCACAAGGCCTTGCCGCCGGACCTGACCAAACTGGCCGCGCAGCCGGGTCTGGCGCTGAGCATCCGCGACCCGGACACGACCGCGCCGTATGCCTACCAACCGGGCCAGAACGGACGCTTCCGCCTGTGCGCCAGGTTCGCCACCGACACCGCGCAAGGAGCGACCGCAATGCGCGATCCGATGCCGTGGCTGGGCAAAGGCTGGCGTCATCCGGCTGGCGATCATTGCTATGACCTGGATGCGTCCGCGGCGAAGTCTTGAGGCCGCACGCGGTGACGGCCGATGCAGTCAGCGAGGCGATCGCATCGTAAATCCGATCTACCAACCCTTAGCTTAGCTTGAGCCCGAAGCCGCGCAGTTCATCGAGCGCTGCGACGCTTGTAACTCGCGAGAACAAAAGCACACCCGAAGGGCGACGCGCATGGATGCGCGTCGCGCGCCACCGGGACAAGGATGTCCCGTGTGGCGCGTGCCCGCGTAGGCACCGAGCTTGCGGGCCCTTGATTCACAACAAAGCATTTTTCTTTGGTTACCTTTCTTTTGTTGCTTTAGACAAAAGAAAGTGACCCGCCGCTTCAGCGGCGGAAGCTTCTGATGTTGCTTGAAGCTTCAAAGCTCTCAAAATCTCGAAAGCCCCGAAGCTCCAGAGTTTTTTAACGACAGATGTCAGGCATGGCGCTGAGCCTCAGGTAGGCCCACATTCCTGCCGCTGCACATCCGGCACCGCCCCCTGAAACAAAAACATCGGCGAAGGCGCCCCACCAGCACCCACCGGTGCATTGGCCGCGGCCGGCGCCGTCCAACTCTGCGCGCGTTCGGCCGCGCGTTCGCGCGCCTGACTGGCCTGTTCGGGCGACAGATCGCGACTGAGCGCGCTGATCTGCGCATCGATCGCCTCGCGCGGCGGTAGCCCGCCGCCCGCCCCGAACCCACGCCGACCGCCACCACCGCGCCAACCGCCGCCAGGCGAGACCGGTTCGGGCGTTGCCCCGGGTTGCGCTGCAGGCAGAGCGTCGCGCAATTGCAGGAACAAACTCAGCGATTCGACCGGATTGGGCTGCACCGCCTGGCTCAGGAAACTGCGCCGGCCGCCGTCGCGACCGGGCGAATAGGCATACGCCAGCGACGCGAGCATGCGCGAATCGCCGCGTTGCGCGGCGGTGCGCGCGACCGATTCGGCCTCGTTGCGGTACACCGCGAGCGCCGGCAGGTTGTCGAGCAACTGCGCGAAGCGGAACGCGTTGCCGCTGGCGTAGTGACGCATCGCCGCCGGATGGCCGGCGAGCGCGGCGCGGCGCCAGTACGCGGTGCGCTGCTCGGGAGTGATCGGCGGCACCTGCGCGCAATGTTCGGATTGGCTCAGCAGCTTTTCGGTCATCGACTGGTAACCGTCGGCCATGCGCTGGCGCTGCTCGCGTTGCTGCGCGGTGTCGTTGGGCATGCGTTCGAGCTGGCGTTCGAGGTTGTCGAGATTGCTCTCGGCCCCGGACAGGCGCTGGCGCAGGCCGTCGCAATACTCCATTTCCGCGGCGAGACGACAGGCCGCGGCCGGCTCGTCGGCGGCGCGGCGCTGCAGTTCCGGCAGCACCAGGCGCAGCGGCGTGTCGAGCGAGGGCAGCGGCCGTGCGGCGGTGCCGGTGTAGCGGGGGATCGCGGCCGGCGCCGATCCGGAGGCGCTCGCAGGCGCGGCGCGGCTGCCGCCCTCGGCGGCGGTTTCGGCGACCGGCGCGCGCGAGTCGAGTTGTTCTTCGCCGCTGCGGCGTCCCCAGTAGTACATGCCGGCCGCGGTCGCGGCCAGCGCGAGCAGCCAGATCACAACGCGTCCGTGTCGGGTGGTGTCGCTCATGGTCGATATCGTTCCGTCGAGGTGATCGGCGGATCATAGAAGCGATTGCGCGTGTGTGCTTGTGCCGTCCGATTGCCGGTCGGGTGGGATGAGGCGGGGATGTCGCCTGGCAGGTTGGGATGCCGCTGCGGCGTCCGATAGTCGCCAAACTTCGGTGACGCTGGCTCTAGCTCTAGCTCTGGCTCTGGCTCTGGCTCTGGCTCGAGCCCGAAGCCGCGCAGTTCATCCAGCGCTGCGAAGCTCGGAACTCGCGAGAACAAGAGGACACCCGAAGGGCGGCGCACATGGATGTGCGCCGTGCGCCACCGGGACAGGATGTCCCGTGTGGCGCATGCCTGCGGAAGCACGGCACTTGCGGGCCCTTGATTCAAAGAAAAGCGTTTTTCTTTGGTTACCTTTCTTTTGTCGCTTTTGACAAAAGAAAGTAACTCGGCCGCTTGCGGACGAAAGCTGTTGATCTTGCCTTTGGCTTCAAAAGCTCTAGAGCTTCAAAGCTCCAAAGCTCCAAAGCTCCAAAGCTCCAAAGCTCCAAAGCTCCAAAGCTCCAAAGCTTCAAAGCTTCAAAGCTTCAAAGCTTTGGAGCTTTGAAGCTTTGAAGCCTTTAAAGCTGCAAGCAGGATCAAAAGCGTTCCGCCGCTAAAGCGGCGGGTCACTTTCTTTTGTCTAAAGCAACAAAAGAAAGGTAACCAAAGAAAAATGCTTTTTTGTGAATCAAGTGCCCGCAAGTGCGGGGCTTACGCGGGCATGCGCCACACGGGACATCCTTGTCCCGGTGGCGCACGGCGTGCATCCTGCACGCCGCCCTTCGGGTGTGCTGTTGCTAACGCGAGTCAGTGGCTTCGCAGCGCTGGATGAACTGCGCGGCTTCGGACTCAAGCCAAAGCCAAGCAAAAAGCCAAAGCCAAAGATTTGAGGCAACGGCAATCGCGGCGGGAAATGCAGACTGCGATAACGGCGTACGTCACGTTGCGTCGAAATCCGCATCCGCAGCCCGATCCATCCGCGGCGCAAGCAAGTCGCCCAGCCCAACCCTGCGCAGAAATTCCGCGCGAACCCGATCGCCCACCGCGTTGACCACCTCCGCGCCATCGCTGGCCGGATCGATATGGACACGGAACGGTCGACGGCCGTAAGGCGCGCCGACGATCGCGACGATCGCATCGGCCACGCTCGCCACGTCGGCGTCCTCGGGCACGCTGCCCGCGAGCTTGCGCAGGATTTCCTCGCCGAACCCGGCGGTCGGGCCGGTGTCGTAATCGGCCAGCCGCGCGCTGTCGGCGGGCGTGCCGGCGTGGGCGAAGTGGTTGGTGCCCGAGGTGAAGGCGCCGGGCACGACGATCGAGCTTTCGATGCCCCAGCGCGCGAGCTCGCCGGCATAGCTGACCGCGAGCGAATCCATCGCCGCCTTGGCGGCGAAGTACGGCGCCAGGTACGGCGGCGTGCCGCCACGGCTGCTGCTGCTCGACACCCACAGCAACAGGCCGCGACGCTGCGCGCGCATCTGCGGCAACGCGGCGCGGTTGACCCGCTGCGCGCCGATCACGTTGCTGTCGTAGAGCTGGGCGAACTGTTCGGGCGTGAACGCTTCGGCCGGGCCGAACACCATGTGCCCGGCGTTATGGATCAGCACGTCGAGGCGGCCGTGCGCGGCGATCAACTGCGCGATCGCGGCATCGGCCGAGGCCTGCGAGGCGATGTCGAGTTCGAGCGTGCGCAGGTCGACCCGATGGTCGTCGGCGTAGCGATGCGCCGCTTCGACCTGGGCGGCATTGCGGCCAGTGGTTTCGCGCATGCTGGCGTAGACGGTGTGGCCGGCGCGGGCGAGGGCGCGCGCGGCGAGGGCGCCGAAACCGCTGGAGGCGCCGGTGATGAGGACGATCTGCTGCTGGTTCATGGCAATGCTCCGCTGACGGACGTCGCGAAGACGTCCGGGATGAGGGATCGGAAGGCGAGGGCGGCGTGGCGAATGCGGCGCCGGATACTGCGATGGCGGCTTTCGGATCGCGGCCGCGCGTGGTGTCGATGGTTTGCCACATCGATCGATCACGAAGCGATGCGCGAAGACGGGTCCGCACGCATCCACGCGCATGCGAACGCCGATGGGCCAGATCGATCAGAACACGTAGCCGCCGTTGACCCGCAGCACCTGCGAGTTGACCCAGCTGCCGTCGGGGCCGGTCAGGAACGCCACCGCCGAGGCGATTTCCTCGGGCTGGCCGAGGCGTTCGAGCGGAGCGAGGCTGACGAAATGGGCGATCTGTTCCTCGGTCTTGCCGTTGAAGAACAGCTCGGTGCCGACCGGGCCGGGCGCGACCGCGTTGACGGTGATGTTGCGGCCGCGCAGTTCGTTGGCGAGCACGTGGACCAGGCCTTCGACGCCGGCCTTGGACGCGATGTACGGCCCGTAGTTCGGAAACGCCTTGCCGATCACGCTGGTCGACAGCGCGACGATGCGGCCGCCGTCGCTCAGGTGCTGCGCGGCCAGACCGAGCACGATGAAACTGCCGCGCAGGTTGGTGTGGATGACGCGGTCGAATTCGCCCAGGTCGCCGCCGGCGATCGGTACGTACGGCATCACGCCGGCGCTGTTGACCACCGCGTCGAGGCGGCCGTAGGTGTGCAGCGCGAGCTCGAACACCCGCTGCATGTCGGCCGGATCGGCGACGTCGCCCTGGGCGGCGATGGCCTGGCCGCCGTTGGCTTCGATCTGCGCGACCACCGCATCGGCCGAGGCCGCGTTGCCGGCGTAGTTGACCACTACCGCATAGCCGTCGGCGGCCAGACGCAGGGCGATGGCGCGGCCGATGCCGCGCGAGGCGCCGGTGACCAAGGCGGCCTTCGGGGTCACGGCTTGAGTGGACGATTGAGGGGTCATGACGGCTCTCCAGGTCGGGCGGCGCTGGCGGGATGCCAGGGGTTCCGCGGTGGAGACAGTTTGCAGGTTGCGCGTGTCTGGATAAATCAGGCTGTATTGGCAATACAATTCAATAATTGCCAACAATGGCTGCCGGATGGGCGGCCCGGGAGCCGTCATGGACCGTTTCGAAGCCTTGCGCCTGTTCACCCGCATCGTCGAACTGGGCAGCTTCACCCGCGCCGCGGCGGTGCTGGACCTGCCGCGCGCCACCGCGACCCATGCGATCAAGGAACTGGAGGCCCGCCTGGGCGTGCGCCTGCTCGAACGCACCACGCGTCAGGTGCGCCCGACCCTGGACGGGCAGGCCTATTACGAACGCTGCATGCACGTGCTGGCCGAACTCGACGACGCCGAGTCGGCGCTGCGCTCGCTCGCGAGCAACCCGCGCGGCAGCCTGCGCCTGGACCTGCACGGCACCCACGCGACCGGCATCATTCTGCCGCGCATCAACGAATTCCGCGCGCGCTATCCGCACATCGACCTGGTGATCAGCAGCGGCGATCGCCTGGTCGACTTGGTCCGGGAGGGCATCGACTGCGTGGTGCGTTCGGGCAACCCGCGCGATTCCTCGCTGATCGCCAAGCGTCTGGCGACGATGCCCGAAGTGGTGTGCGCGAGCCCCGAGTATCTGCAGAACTTCGGCACGCCGCGGCATCCCGACGACTTGTCGGCGCATCAGGCGGTCGGTTTTTTCGCCAGCAACCGCGATCTGCGTTATCCGTTCGAACTGACCGTGGACGGGCAATTGCGCGAGTATCAACTCAGCTCATGGATCAGCGTCAACGACGCCGCCTGCTACACCGCCGCGGCGCTGCGCGGTTGCGGCCTGATCCAGTTGCCGCGGCACGGTGTGGAAACCTATCTGCGCGATGGGCGTTTGATCGAGGTGTTGAGCGAATTCGCGAGCCCGGGGGTGCCGGTGTCGGTGTTGTATCCGCAGCATCGGCAGTTGTCGCCGCGGGTGAGGGTGTTCGTGGATTGGGTGTCGGGGGTGTTTGCGGACAAGTTTGGGGGTTCCGCGGCGGTGGCGTAGTCGCTGGTGAGTGGTGGCATCGCGGTGAAGAGGATCGCCATCGCGCGTCCACTTCATCTGGTTTCGCCTTTGCCTTTGCCTTTGCCTGTGGCTACTGCTTTGGCTTAAGCCCCGATTTCCTACCTCACCTCCAGCGCTGCGAGGCAGAGAACTCGCGTTGACAAAAGCACACCCGAAGGGCGGCGCACATGGATGTGCGCCGTGCGCCACCGGGACAGGATGTCCCGTGTGGCGCATGCCCGCGTCTGCAACGATCTTGCGGGCCCTTGACTCACAAAAAAGCATTTTTCTTTGGTTACCTTTCTTTTGTTGCTTTAGACAAAAGAAAGTGACCCGCCGCTTCAGCGGCGGAACGCTTTTGATCCTGCTTGCAGCTTTAAAGGCTTCAAAGCTTTGAAGCTCTAGAGCTGTTGAAGCCAAAGGCAAGATCAACAGCTTTCGTCCGCAAGCGGCCGAGTTACTTTCTTTTGTCAAAAGCGACAAAAGAAAGGTAACCAAAGAAAAACGCTTTTTTGTGAATCAAGAGCCCGCGCGATCGGTGCAGACGCAGGCATGCGCCACACGGGACATCCTTGTCCCGGTGGCGCACGGCGTGCATCCTGCACGCCGCCCTTCGGGTGTGCTTTTGTCAACGCGAGTTCTCTGACTCGCAGCGCTGGATGTGATGCGCGAAACGTGGCTTAAAGCGAAGCCAAAGCTAAAGCCAAAGCCCAAGCCCAAGCCCAAGCTTAGGCCTCGCACCAGTCGCGCTGGACGTCAGTCCACCAACTCGCGCATATACCGCATCAACCGCTCCAGCAAATCCGGATCCTCCACCCGCGGCTGCGCCGCCATCGCCGAACGCGCCCGCAACTCCGTCGAGATGCCCGGCATCGGCTTGGCCACCGCGCCGAAATCGCGCACGATCCCCAACGGCGCATAGCCGCTATAGCCCGGGAATACCGTCGACAGATTCGCATTGCCCATGCGTTTGACCAGAATCTCAGACAGCACCCGGCGGTGGTCGGTGGTCACCGGCACGTCGCCGAAATGCGGCGACAGGATCTCCGGGTCCAGGCCCGACCACGAACCGTAGAAACGCCGGCCGTTGACCGCGCCGCCCAGGACCAGCACCGGATTGCCGTAGCCATGGTCGGTGCCGCCGTTGGCGTTGGCGCGCACGCGCCGGCCGAATTCGGACTGCACCACCACGGTCACGCGTCCGGCGTGGCCGCTGGCGTCGAGCGCGGCGTAGAACGCCGACAACGCCTGCGACAGTTCGGCGATCTTGTTCTGGTAGTAGTGATAGCCGCTGCCGGCCGTGCCCTGGCCGTCATGGGTGTCCCAGCCGCCCAGATCGAGCGTCGCGTAATGCAGGCCCAGGTTGAACTGGATGGATTGCGCGATCGTCCACATCTGCTGCGCGAAGGCGCCGGTCGGCCAGCCGGTCGGCGGCGCGCTGTACGTCTGCTGCGCGATCACCTTCAAGGCGCGATCGGCGCGTTGTCCGCCCAGTTCCAGCGCGGTGCTGCCGTTCCACAACGCGGCCAGGGTTTCGTTGACGCCGGCGAATCCGGTCGGCGCGCCCGCGCGCACGGTCTGCCACGACCAGGCGCCTGCATTGAGCGCGAAGTCCGACGGACTGGCCATGGTCAATGCCTGCACCGAGGCGAGCAATCCGACCGGTTGGCGCGCGCCGACGCCGAGCGCCGGCAATTTCTCCGCGCCGTTCAAATTCGGCTGAGTGTTCATCGCGCGCGCGAGCCAGCCGCTGCCGATGCCCTGTTGTCCGGGCGTACCCAGGTCGATGTACAACTGCGCGTCGAAGTGGCTGCGGGTGACGCTGGTCAACAGGCCGCAGGCATGCACGATGCCCAGATGCCCGGCGTTCCACAGATCGCGCAGGCCGCTCGCGGACGGATGCAGGCCGAAGCCGGTGCCCGCGCCGCTGGCGAGGGTCAGCGGCAGCGCGCCGTAGGCGCCGGTCGCGGCGATCGCCAGGTTCGGCCGCGCCTGCTCGTAGAAACCGCGGTCGGCGCCGTCGATCGGCACCACCAGGTTGAGGCCGTCCAGGCCGCCGCGTAGGAACAGATGCACGACGGTGTCGTGGCCGTTGGGCGCGGCGATGGCGGAATCGGCGAACAGCAGGGCGGGTCCGCCCACCGCGCCTGCGGCGGCGGTGGCGCAAGTACCCTTGAGGAATTCGCGTCGGGTCAGGGTCATGTCGGCGTCCTGGCTGAGTTACGGCTAGCGGCTGAGGAATTCGGGCGACATCAGGATCAGCGAGACCATGCTGCGCAGACGTTCCTGGTTGTAGTGCCGCTTGAGATCGGTCGCGGCCCAGGTGTTGGTGTCGGTGATCACGTAGCTGGCAGGGTCGCCGTTCTGGGCCATGAAGGCGATCAGGGTCTGGCGCCGCGCCGCGGTCGGCGCGTAGCCGAGGATGCGCTGACACCAGAAGTCGACCAGCTTGGTCGCGGTCCACGACGGCACCTGCGCGCGCGTGGTCGCCAGGATCGGCGCCAGCGGCACGGCGTTGTCGCTGGTTTCGGTCAGCCAGTTGAGGATCTTCCAGGTCATCGCGTAACTGCTCGAACCCGACCATGCCTGTTGCGTGTCCGGATAGCCGTTCGGCGCCGGCCAGTCGTACGGCGCATGGCCGGTGAAGCCCATGCGCCAGGCGAATTCGTCGCTCTTCGCGGTGCCGACGTTGAGCGTCCAGTCGCTGCCGAGCGCGCGCATCGCCGCGGCCACCGCTTCGAACGGCCGCCGCGATTTCGCGCCCCAGGTCTGCGCGAACGCGGTCGAAGTGAGGATATGCCGCAGGGTCAGTTCGATCTGATTGGCCGCGCGCCAGTTCTGCCGGAAGATCGTCGCCGCGCTGGTGACCAATGCCGGATCGGGCGTATCGCTGACGAAGCGGCGAATGATTTTCTTGCAGATGAAGCGCGCCACGCCCGGATGGCTGGCGAGGCGATCAAGCACGTCGCGCCCGTCCTTCAACGCCGGCTGCTCGGGATAGAGCATGCGGCCGAGCAGGAATTTCGGACCGGCGTCGTGCCAGGCCTGACGGTAGACGAAGTTGCCGTCGTTCTCGGCCGGATACTGCCAATGCCCGTTCTTGACCGACCAGCCGGTGAAGGCCGACGCGGTCTCGTACACGTCGATATCGGTGTAACCGGCCGGATAGCTCGGGTCTTCGGCATCGGGCGGCACCTGGAACGGGTCCATGAAACCCAGGTAATGCTCGGCGCCGAGGGTGTGCAGTTCCAGCAATTCGCGGGCGAAATTCTCGTTCGGGCCGGCGCGGGTGTTCGATGCGTTGTCGAGGTAGTAGAGCATCGAAGTGCTCTTGGCGACTTCCTCGAGCATGACCCGGAAATTGCCGAACGCCTGCGGCCGCAGCACGTCGCGCTGATAGCTCACGTACACCGGGCCGGCATCGTAATCGCTGGCGGTGACGTTGAAATGGTCGTGCCAGAAATTGACCATGATCTCGCGCAGTTGGCGCTTGGAATAGACCGCGCGCACCAGCGCCGCGCGCTGCGATTCCCAGGCCGGACGCATGCGCACGTCATAGGTGGGATCGGCCTTGACGTGATCGTTCCACAGCTGGGTCAGCGATTTGCCCAGGGTGGTGTAGCCGGCGTTGGTCAGACGGGTTTCGACCGCGCTGTCGTCGATCGCGGCCCAGTCGAGCTGCCAGTCGACGTAGTTGGCCAGGCGTTGCGCATCGGTGCTGCCGAGCGCGTTGAATTCGGCGATCGATTGCGGCGTGGCGCCGTAACTCAGATTGCCCAGCACGCGGATCGCCAGCGACGGACGCGGCAGGTCCAGCGGCAACGGCATCACCGGCCAGGCCTGCGCATCGGGCGCGGTCACGCGCGCGCTGTCCAGCGCGCTGTCGAGCTTGCTGCGCGCGGCCGTCGACGGCACGGCGCGGCCGAGCGCGCCATAGCGCTGCAACAGATGACTGCGGATCGCCGCTTGTTCGGAAACGGACATGGAGCGGGTCATGGCGCACTCCTTTGTTGTGGTGGCTCGGGGAGCGCGAGCTTATGTCGGCCGGCAAGCGGCAAAGCCCCGGCTGCGTCACAGATCGCCGCGCATCGGCATGCGCTGCGTCACTGTTCTCAACGCGGTGTTTACATCTGCGACACGTTCGCGGCCGCGCATACCGGGTCGTGCGTGCGCGCGATCACGCCGGCAGTGCGCGCGAGTCGAGCGAGGCACTGTGTCGGTTTGCCGATTGTGTCGGCTTGAGCGCGCGCGTCGCGTCCACGCCCGCGCCGCGATTCGTGTCCGCGCGCACAGGCCCGCTGCGGCGTGTTCGGCAGACTGCCATGCGCAGCGCAAATGCCCCGTCGCCATATGCAGATGCCGCGCCTTCATTTCTGCGTTTGCTGCGGGGCAACAAAGATGCGTGCAACCTCGCGACGGCGGACGTGGGGATCACAACCCGCCGGCGCGAATTCCCCCTTTCGAAGGAATATTCATGCATGCCACTCCACGGCTGCGACGCCGCCCGTTGACCGTCTTCGTCGCCCTGGCCCTGCCGGCCTTTCTCGCTTCCGCCGTCGCTCAGGCGCAGACCGCCAAGGAGCGCACGCCGACCCAGGCCGCTTCGGACAACGGTCAGCCGGCGACCTTGCTCGATCAGGTCGTGGTGACCGGTTCGCGCATTCCGCGCGCGACCTTGGAAGGGCCGTCGCCGGTCACCGTGATCACCAAGCAGGACATCGATGCGCAGGGTTATCGCAGCGCGTTCGACGCGATCAGCGCGCTGACCCAGAACACCGGCTCGGTGCAGGGCGAGGACTACGGCAACACCTTCACGCCCGCGGCCAATACCATCAATCTGCGCGGATTCGGCCCCAATCACACCCTCGTGCTGGTCAACGGCCGGCGCCTGGCCGATTACCCGCTGGCCTACGAAGGCTCGGTCAACGTGGTCAATCTGGCGAATATTCCCAGCGCCTTGATCAAGCGCATCGAAGTGTTGGCCGGCGGCGCCTCGGCGGTGTACGGCTCCGATGCGGTGGCCGGCGTGGTCAACATCATCCTGCAGGACAAGTTCGACGGCACAGACATCAATCTGCGCGTCGGCGGCACCGAGGCCGGCGGCGGCCAGAACCAGCGCCTGCAAGTGGTCAGCGGTTATTCCAACGACCGCATCGATGCGGTCTACGGCCTGGAGCTGTCGCATCGCGAAGCGATCTGGGGCGATCAGCGCGACTTCATGGATTCGCTGCTCGACAAGCCGGCCGGCGATCCGCTGCCGCCGACCCAGGTCGGTTTCCGCCGCAACGCGCGCACCAACGGTTACATCGATCCGGGTGCGAACTGCGACAATCTCGGCGGCCTGTATCACGGCTCCACTTTCCGCGCCAACAACCCGCGTCAGGGCTGGTACTGCGGCAGCAACGAAGCCTCGCCGGCGTTCTGGACCGTGCAGACGCAGAAGAAGAACGCCGACGCCTACGGCTCGCTGACCTGGCATGTGTCCGATCGCACCGACGTGTTCGCCGATCTGCAACTGGGCATTTCCAGCATCGAGAACAATACCCGCGCGCCGAGCTGGACGTCGGACAACAACTACTTCCTCAACCAGGCCACTGGCCTCAACGAGATCTGGTACCGCCGCATCGCGCCGGAGGAAATCGGTTCGGCGCACGCCAACAACAACCGCTTCCTCGAGCGCTCGTGGTCGTTCAGCGCCGGCGTGCGCGGCAGTTTCGGCGAGTCCGACTGGGATTACGAACTGGCCTACAACCGCGGCCGTTATCAGAACCTGACCAAGCGTCGCCAGTTCCTGTCGGGCATCAACGAGTTCTACCTCGGCCCGCGCCTGGGCACGACCGCGTCCGGCATCGGCATCTACAACCCCGATCCGGCGCGTCTGTACACGCCGCTGACCCCGGCCGATTACCAGCGCCTGACCGGCTTCTACGAAAGCGACAACGCCGCCTGGATCCAGAACCTGAGCTTCACCGTCAACGGCGAGTTGTTCGACCTGCCGGCCGGTCCGGTCGGTTTCGCCGGCGTGATCGAGGCGGGCAACCAGGGCTATCGCAATCTGCCCGATCCGCGTCTGGGCGACGGCACGTTCTGGAACACCACCGCGGGCGTGAGCGCTTCGGGCGAACGCGACCGTTACGCGATCGGCGCCGAAATCAGCGTGCCGATCTTCAGCACATTGACCGCTTCGGCCGCCGCGCGCTACGACGATTTCCGTTTCGCCGGACGCAAGTCGGGCAAGGCGACCTGGAACGTCGGCCTGGAATTCCGCCCGATCGAAAGCCTGCTGCTGCGCGCGACCACCGCGACCAGTTTCCGCGCGCCGGACATGAACTATATCTTCGCCGCGCAAACCCGCGGCTATAACCCGGGCATGACCGACTACTGGCGCTGCCGCACCGCCGGCCAGGACTTCGACGATTGCGATTACTCGGGCCTGTCGATCGATTACACCAGCGCCGGCAACCCCAATCTGAAGCCGGAAAACGGCAAGTCCTACGGCTTCGGCATCGTCTGGTCGCCGTCGGATCATTTCGATGTATCCGTGGATTACTACAGCATCCGCCTCGACGATCAGGTCACCAACCTCAGCAGCAGCCGCATCCTGCGCGAGGAAGCCGATTGCCGCCTGGGCCAGACCATCGGCGGCGAGCCGCGCGATATCAATTCGCCGAACTGCCAGGATGTGCTGAGCCGGGTGATCCGCAATCCTTCCGATGCGCCGGTGCAGCCCGACCAGGTGCGACGCGTGCTGATCAACGCGATCAACGCCGCCTCCGAACGCACCGACGGCATCGACCTGAAGAGCAATTTCCGCTGGAGCGCCGGCCGTTTCGGCGACTTCAACACGCGTGTGGGCTATACCCTGGTGCTCAAGCACGACTATCAGCAATTCTCCGACGATCCCAAGATCGACGTGCGCAATTCGCTCGACTACACCGACTGGCGCAGCAAGGTCAACGCGAGCCTGGGCTGGAACATCGGCCGCTGGAACAGCAACCTGACCGCGCTGCGTTACGGCAGCTTGCCCAACGGCGACGGCAGCGGCCGCATCGCGCCGTACACCCGCTACAACGGCAGCGTGTCGTATCGCCTGAGCGATCAGGCCAGCGTGTCGCTGATCGTCAACAACCTGCGCGACTCGCGGCCGCCGGCCGATCGCAGCGGCGGCGGCTGGCCGTTCTATCCGGTCGGCAACTACGATCCGTACGGCCGCCAGTTCTGGCTGGAGGCGAATTACAAGTTCAATTGACGAATGGGTGGAGCGGCGAGGGTGGCGCTCGGCAGTTTTACCGCGCTCGCCGACCCTCACCCCAGCCCTCTCCCGCAAGCGGGAGAGGGAGCCTGACGTTGTTAGATACAAAGAAAAAGCGGGCGCATGCCCGCTTTTTCTTTGCAAGGCGCCGCGACGGGTTACAGCGGCCCGTTGATCTGCACGCTGCGGCTGAGCGTGTTGGCCGCGCCGGTGGCCTGGTTGGTGTAGGTCACGTTGACGATGTCGGAGACCGGCGCGTTGCCGCGGTAGGTCACGCTGCAACGCGAGGTGTTGCATGGCAGCACCAGGCCCATCTCGGTGGTCCACGCATAGGTGTAGCTGCCGGCCGGAAGATTGCGGATTTCGAAGTCGGCGCGGTAACTGCTGTGGCCCGGGGAGAACGACGCGCAGCGGCCGAAGTTGCCCGGCGGCATCGGTTGATCGTTCGGACTGATGTAGCAGTGCAATACCGGCCCGCTCGGGAACGATTGCGCGGCCGCGGGAGCGATTGCGCTGGAGCCGATCGCGGCAAGGGCGAGCGCGCCGCACAGCGCGGTGTTCATGAGAGTCCATCCGTTTGTTTTCATGACCTTCGATTTCATGAGATCCGATCCTGTGATCGCCAGAAGAATCTGGCCGGACGAGGATAACGTCGGGCTGTCGCGCGGCACGCGAACTGTTGGAATTGACAGGCGTCGCGATCGCGTGGAACGCAGTGGCATGGGCCGCGCCTTACGAGGTCCGGCCGCGAAGATAGGCGCATGAATAGCCGATCCTGGCGTTTCGATCGATGCCGATGTGGCAAGCCGTGCGTGATTCGTGCCATCAAAAAAAGCGGGCCTGAGCCCGCTTTTTAGATACAAGAAGACAGTTGAAACCATGGATGCCTGGCGCGGCATCGAGGCGGCAATGTCACGCATTGACCAATTACCGATTCCCAAACCTCACAACGGCCCACCAATCCTGACCCCGCGACTGAGACTCTTGACCTCACCGGTAACCAGGTTGGTATACGTCACGGTGACGAAGTCGAACACCGCCATGTCGCCGCGATAGCGCTGACTGCAATACGCGGTGGAGCAGGGCAGCACCACGCCCAGGTCGGAGGTCCAGACGAAGCTGTAGCTGCCGGCCGGCAGATTGCGGATTTCGAACTCGGCCACATAGCCCTGCGGGCTCGGATAGAAGGAGGTGCAGCGGCCGAGATTGCCCGGCGGCATGGGTTGATCGTTCGGACTGACGTAGCAGTGCAGCACCGTGCCGGTGGGATTCGGCTGCGCCGACGCGGGTGCGCTGGTGCCGAGCGCGGTGAGGCCCAGCGCGCCGCACAGCAGGGCATTCATGACAGTCCATCGTGTTGTTTGCATGATCTTCGATTCCATGAGATCCATTCCTGTGATCGCCAGACGACCCTGGCGCAACGAGAATACCGCCGCGAAAACCGCGGCTGCGTCCGAATGTCGCAGGCCGGCGTGACCGCCATCGCAACACCGGCGGGCCGGACCCGGCGCGGGTGCGATAATCGTGCCCTCACGCCTGACGGACGGCCCCGTGCTGCAATTGCTGATCTACCTGCGATACCTGTTGGTGGCCGGGCAGATGCTCACGGTCGTGTTCGTCGTGGAGCGCTTGAACCTGCCGGTGCCGGTGCGTCCGTTGCTGGCGATCTCCGGCGCGCTGCTGGCGTTCAACCTCGTCAGCCATCTGTGGTGGCTGCGTCATCGCGACTCCGGCACCCGCACCCTGGTCCTGCAGTTGCTGGTCGATCTGCTCGCGCTGACGGCGTTGCTGTATTACTCCGGCGGACCGGCCAATCCGTTCGTCTCGCTGTACCTGCTGCCGGTGGCGGTCGCGGCGATCGGCCTGGAGATCGCGCCGATGCTCGGCCTGACCGTGCTGACCGCGGCCTTGTACACCTGGCTGCTGCGGCATCACATCGCGTTGCCGCATGTGCACGGCAGCGATTTCCAACTGCACGTGACCGGGATGTGGGTCAATTTCCTGCTTTCGGCCGGGATCATGGTGGTGGTGCTGAGCCGGTTCATGACCATCGTGCGCGATCAGCGCAGGCGCTTGTCGGAAGCGCGCGAACGCGCGATCCGCGACGAATCGCTGTCGGCGCTGGGCTCGCTCGCGGCCGGCACCGCGCATGAACTCAATACGCCGCTGGCGACGATGAGCCTGCTGGTCGACGACTGGATCGGCAGCGAACAGACGCCCTCTCGCGAGGACATCGAACTGCTGCGTTCGCAACTGACCCATTGCCGCGATCACGTGCGCGCCCTGGCCGACATGGCGCGACGCGGCGCGGCCGGCGAAGCCACGGTGGAAGCCGCCGACGACTTCGTGCATGCCTGCGTGGATCGCTGGCGTCTGCTGCGGCCCAATGCCAGCGCGATCTTCACGCCGGCCGCGGCCGATCGCGCGGTCCGCGTCGATGCCGCTTTGCCGCAGGCGCTGATCAATCTGATCAACAACGCCGCCGACGCCAATGCCGGGCGCGGCCACGACGGACCGGTCGAAGTCGCGACTGAAGTCCGCGACGGTTGGCTGATCGTGTCGATTCTCGACCGCGGCGCGGGCCCGGCGCGCATCACCGCGTTGCCGCGGCGCGAGCGTGAGGGCCCCGGGCTCGGTATCGGCCTGATGATTTCCAAGGCCAGCATCGAACGCAACCGCGGCCGGATGCGCCAGGTCGAACGCGAAGGCGGCGGCTGCGTGACCGAGGTCGATCTGCCGCTGGTGGAACTGCCGGCATGAGCCTGCCCGGCAAGATGCTGCTGATCGACGACGATCTGGCGTTCTGCCAGGTGCTGGCGCGTTTGTTGCAGCGGCGCGGCATCAGCGTGCAGGCGCGCCACGACGCGGCCAGCGCCCTGGCGGCGCTGGAGGATTTCGCCGCCGAGGGCATCGTGCTGGACCTCAAGCTCGGCGCCGATAATGGACTGCTGCTGATCCGGGATCTGCTCGCGCGCCGTCCGCAGGCGCGGATCGTGCTCGCGACCGGTTACGCGAGCATCGCCACCGCGGTCGATGCGATGCGTCGCGGCGCCTGGAATTATCTGCCCAAGCCGTTCGACATCGACGCGCTCACCCAAGCCTTCGAATCGGCGCCGGAAACGCCGCCGCCGGAGCCGCCGAGCGATCCGCCCTCGCTGCGTCGCCAAGGCTGGGAGCACATGCAGCGGGTGCTGGCCGAATGCGGAGGCAACGTTTCGGCTGCGGCGCGGGTGCTCGGTGTGGATCGGCGGACCTTGCAGCGGCGGTTGGCTAAGCGGCCGGTGCGGGAGCGGCCGGGGTAGGAGACGGCCGGTAGTGGGCGGTTGGGGTAGGGAGCGATGGTCGGTCTGACTGCTGGATGTTTCAAGTTCGCGTGATGCCTCCCAGGCCCGTCATTCCCGCGAACGCGGGAATCCAGCGACTTTCGTGCGAGGGCGTCAAAGGCACTGGATATTCGGCTCCGCCGAAGTAACGCGGAGCCCGCGTTCGCGGGAATGACGAACTGAGAGCACTGCATCAGGAAGTAAAAATAGACGACGAACAGCCTTGCTCGCCGTTTTTTTGCGTGCCCAGTGCGAAAAACCAAGGTCGATGCCGCTTCAACTCGTCGCGCGGAACATCGCATCGTAGTGATGCTGGTTGCGCCGGGATCATCGGATTGGCGACGTCGGCGTAGTGGCGCGGTCGCGGCTTGCGCCGCTCCTACAGTCGCTGCGTTGCAGTAACGTGGCGGTGGGTGATTCTTGTAGGAGCGGCGCGAGCCGCGACCGCGCTACCGCAGTCACGATGTCAGCCTGGAGCTATGCGACATACCGCGCTCATGAGTACAACGCGGTCTTGCCAGATCTGCCCGTTGGCCACGACAACCGGCCCGACGAGGCGCGCTGCGAACGACGCTTCGTCTTCACGCCTCGTGCATGCCACCCAAGCCCTTCGGTCTCACCCAGCGCTACCGCGTGCGTCTATGCTATTGAGGTACGAGCAACGCAGTCAGCTCCGCACACGAGGACCCCATGAAGTACTCAGCGCATTTCGCCTTGATGCTCGCCACGTCGCTGGTGGTAGGCTGTAGCCGAGCTCCGGATAAGGCACCGGACGCGGCCGCGGCGCCTTCTTCGGCCGCTACGGCCCCGTCTCCCGCCGCTCCGGCAGCCGCAGATCAGCAAGGAAAGCAGCAGATGAGTCCGCTGGAAGGTGTACTGGATCTACTTCTCGCGAAAGACGGTGCGGCCTGGTCGACGTTCGATCACGCCGCCGGCGTGCAGTGGCGCGATCCCGCGCCGCAGGACAATCCCGATTCCAATTCGCCCGACAACGCGCGCTACCGCAGCGGCAATCTGCTGCTCGCGGGCTTCGGCGTGGTCGAGGTGCCCGACGGAAAGGTCGGCGCCGAGGCCGGCACCAAGCAGGCCAACGAAGGCGAGGTCGGGGTGACCTTGAACGGCAGCGCCGACCAGGTCCGTTCCGTGACCTTGGTCAAGTTCTACGCCAACGAGGACTACCAGCAGGTGCTGCAGCGCCAGTTCGGGCCGGGCGCCACGGTCGAGCCGATCGCGGGCCAATGCGAGCTCGATTACGGCACCACGGCCGAAAACACCCAGGCCAACCAGTTCTTCAAGCTGAGTTTGACAAACACAAAAATCGTGTATGCTGAAGGCTATGTGGACGACGGCGGCAATCAAGGCCCCGGCACCACGACCTTCGAATTCACCACCAGTCGCCCGACGCAGAAGATCGCCTCGATGCGGTGCAAGGAGTCATAAGACCCTAAGCGGTGCGGTACGCGGTCTCCCAAGACCCACACAACCCAATAACTTCGTCAATCCAAGAGGACAGCGTCATGGCTGATCGACGAGAGAAGGCAGTGGCCACTGCCAACGAGTACGACCAGGGCAATATCGCCGGCTTGGATGCCGCGATGACCCGACGATTGGTTGCTTCCACGGTTATGACCGAAAGCAACGGCGGTGATCTGGCCATCACCAACAAGCAAGGCTATGTAGGACGCTACCAGGCGGGAGCCGGTTGGCTGTCCGATGCCGGCTATGTCGACAAGCACAAGCTCGACGCTGCGATGAAACACGACGGCTTCGACCCCGAGAAAGTGCGCGGGGCGGAGTGGAAGTGGGCGAGCAGCGGCGGCATGTCGCGTTTTCTCCAGGATTCCCATAACTGGAAAGACGGCCTGAGCCTGGACAAGTACAAGGCCTCCGGCGATCTGCAGGACAAGGCCTTCAAGATCAACAGCGACAAGTCCTATCGCCAGGCGATCAAGGACGGCGTGCTGCATGAGGACGACAAGGCCGAAACCGTGGCCGGTTTCCTCAAGGCCCGCCACATCGCCGGCTACGGCGGCGCCAAGGCGGCCGTCACCGGCGGCCGCGCGATCCGCGACGCCAACGGCACCAGCAATTACGACTATCTGCACGACATCACGCGCAACCGCGATGGTCTGAACCAGTACATGACGCGCGATCCGAAAAGCCTCAACCAGGCCCCGGACGACGCCAAACCCACGCCGGCCCGCACCAATGCGGCCGCCGACGGCGTGATCAAGCATGGCGAACGCGGACAGGACGTGCGCGCGCTGCAGGAAGGCCTCAACAAGCTCGGCTACCGCGATGCGCACGGACGTGCGTTGAGCGCGGACGCCGATTTTGGCGATCGCACCAAGGAAGCGGTGCAGGCGTTCCAGAAGGCCCATGGCTTGAAGGAAGACGGCATTGCCGGCCCGAAGACGCTCGATGCGTTGAAGCAGGCCGAGCGCACGCCGCTGCTGTCGAGTCCGGCGCACCCGGATCACGGCATGTTCAAGGGCGCGGTCGAAGGGCTGGAAAAACTCGGCCCGCAGGCGTTCAAGAATCGCGAAGACCTCGAGCGCGCCGCGGGCACGTTGACGTACGAGGCCAAGGTGAGCGGTCTGAACAGGATCGATCACGTGGTCCCGACCGCCAACGGCACCGGCTTGTTCGCGGTCCAGGGCGCCTTGAACGATCCCGGCCATCTTCGCGTCCACGCCAATACGGCGCAGGCGGCGAGTCAGCCGATCGAACAATCGACCTTCCAGGCCAAGCAGGACGCGCCGCAACCGGCTCAGGCCTCGCAAGAGCCCAAGCCCGGCAAGGTCCTCGGCACGTAGCGCGGAACGCTCCGCTGCCTGCGCGCAGCCGATCGTGCCGCGTCGACGTTCGCGTCGTCGCGTGGCCTGTCAGCCGTTCGAATCCGTCGTTCCGACCTTCGCCTGAATCCATCGGGTTTCATCGCCGCCGCTTACGCGTCGTCGGATGCCCGCACCGCTCGCCCACGTCGTGCCTGGCTTTGAGTTGTTCCGACCACGATGCGCCCGGCATATGCCGAGCTGGTCGAAGCCTCGCCAACCCATGCGTGCGGTGTTCAAAAAACCGCATAAAACAGGATGTTCTTCATGTCTGAAATCGCCAAACTGCTTTCCGCCGCGACGCCGCCGACACCGGGCGAAGTGATCAACGCCATCCACGACATCGCCGGCGACGGCTCGGACTCGTACGAGATCGAGAACGGCAGCGTGGCCACGTTCTGGTTCGGCCATGCCTTCGAACTCGACGGCGCCGGCTACTACACCGGTTTCGTCGCCGAAACCCCGGAAAAATACAACGACGCGGAAAAGGACGCCGATCCGACCCCGGACACGCAGGTAACCCTGAGCCAGGCGACGTTCTCGTTGGCGCAGCCCGGCGCGGCGCGTTCGTGGGGCTTCGAGATGGCCGAATTCTCGATCGGCAAGTTCGGCGCGTTCGAGCGCGGCAACGCGATCGACGACAAGCGCAAGCCGCAGACCTACAACACCCCGGACGGCAAGTTCGTGCTCGCGGTGCCGACCTGGTCGCTGAGCGGCGGCGTGCGCGTGGACGCGTACGACCTGTTCGCGTTCGATCCGGCCGACCTGACCGATCCCAACACGACCCACTGGACCTATCTGGGCAGCGTCGCCGCCGGCGAAGACAACGGCGCCAGCTGCGACGAAGACGACGACCAGCAGCCGTGCGCGCGCAGCTTCGGCGCGCTGAGTTTCGAACCGCATGGCGACGACCTGCCGTTGATCCATGTCGCGATGAGCGGCACCCGGATCGTCGCGGCCGGCAAGGTGCGCACGCTCGGCCCGGCCGATGCGCTCGAGTACCGCTACGTGGCGACCGAAAACCAGTATCAGCCCAGCGCGCAGTAACCACATTCACACCGGCGGGCCGATCCGATCACGGCGGCCCACAAAGACATAGCGGCACTCATAAGGAGATTGAGACATGGCACGCGACTATTCCCGCACTGAAGTCCTGGGCATCATCGAACGCGAAGCGGCCGAGCGGCACATCCCGCGCGACGACTTCATGCGTTTCGCCTACATCGAAACCGGCGGCAGCTTCAACGAACAGGCTTCGCGCGGCGCGGCCGGCGCCAAGGGCCTGTTCCAGTTCGTGCCGTCGACCGCCGAGGCCTACGGCATCCGCGGCCGCGAGCTCGATGCGGTCGCCAACACCGACGCCGCCGCGCGCCTGTACCTGGACAACCGCAACACCCTGGTCAACCGCCACGAGCGCGACGGCCGTCCGTACCTGTCGGGCAAGCCCGAACCCGATGGCCTGGACATGTACATGGCGCATCAGCAGGGCGGCGCGGGCTATCGCTCGATCCAGTCGGCGATCGCGACCGGTCATTTCTCGCGCGACGACACCCGTTCGAACATCCTCAACAACGTCAGCTCGCGCGATTTCGAGCGCGTGACCGGGCACAAGTACTCCGAGTTCTCGCGCATGTCCGATCGCGACATGGCGACCACGTTCACCCAGTACTGGGACACCAAGTTCGACCGCGTGGCGATTCCGGAAAAGGGCATCGCGCCGATCACCGATAACCGTCAGCCGACCCAGACCGCGCCGACCCAGACCCAGACCCAGACCGCGCCGTCGCAGACGCAGACCGCCCCGGCTCAGACGCAGACTCAGGCCCAGACCGGCGCCGGCATCTCGCTGACCGCCGCGCACGACCTCAGCGTCAAGTACGACAACGTCAAGTACGCGATGAGCGGCAAGTACCCGGGCGTCGACGGCAAGCATCCCGACCAGGGCTATGTGGATTGCTCGGGCTGGGTCGCGACGATGCAGAACGCGACCATGAACGAGATCAACAAGAAGGCCGGCCGCGAAGTCTTCGGCAAGGAAGACAAGTTCAATCTCGGCAACGACGGCGCGGCGATGATCGTCGACAAGGCGCAGCAGCGTTCGGGCGTGATGATCGAGGGCAAGGCGGTGACCCGCGACGTGCTCAAGGAAGGCATGATCATCGGCGAGGACAACGGTCCGAAGAGCTGGGACAAGGGCCGTTTCAAGGGCATCGACCACATCACCATGGTGGTGCGCGATCCCAAGACCAACGAACTGATGATCAGCCAGTCGCGCGGCGGCGAAGGCGTGGAGCTGTCGTCGCTGGACACCTACCTCAGCCGCAAGCAGGCCAACGGCGTCAAGCTGTACGCCACCGATCCGCTGGCCGAATCGCGCTCGCTGCTCAAGGACAACCAGCAGGCCCAGAGCCAGGATCCGGCCGCCAAGACCGAAGCCAAGAAGGACCCGGCGCCGGCCCGCACCGCCGCGGCGGCGAACGCCGACGGCGTGCTCGAGCGCAACGAGAAGGGCACCGCGGTGCGCGAGTTGCAGGAGTCGTTGAACAAGCTCGGCTACCGCGACGCGCAGGGCAATGCGCTCAAGTCCGACGGCGATTTCGGCAAGCACACCGAGGAGTCGGTGCGTTCGTTCCAGAAGGCGCACGGCCTGACCGTCGACGGCGAAGCCGGCCCGAAGACCCTGGAAGCGCTCAAGAACGCGCAGAAGTCGCCGCTGCTGTCGGATGCCAGGCACCCCGATCACGGCATGTACGAAGACGCGTTGAAGGGTCTGGAAAAGCTCGGCGCCAACAGCGGCCTGAAGAACGCCGAAGAGCGTCAGCGCGCCGCGGCGGGCATCACCTACGAAGCGCGCCTGGGCGGTCTGGACAAGATCAACCACGTCGTGCCGAACGCCAGCGGCACCGGCTATTTCGCGGTGCAGGGCGAACTGGGCGATCCGGCCAGCAAGCGCGCGCTGGTCGACAAGGCCACCGCGGTGAGCCAGCCGGTGGAGCGTTCGACCCATCAGCTGGCGCAGGACGTGCCGGCGCAGAAGCCGCAGGCCGCGCCGGCGCAGGACGCCGAACAGCGTCAGCCGGCCAAGCCGGTGCTGGTCTGATCGCGGCATGAGTCAAGTCCCGCGCGTCGAGACCGGCGCGCGGGCACGGGTTGGGGATGGCGCGTCCGCCGGGCAATCCGGCGGGCGCGTCATCCCGGACATCGGGATGGTTCCGCAACCTGCGTCGCAAAGGTTTTATGTTGTTTGGTTATTAATGATCGATGGCCTGGATTCGCTGCCGTTATGAATTGTTCCGATGAATAAGCACCACCGCATGTCCCTGATGGCCGTGTGCATGGCATCGCTGGCGCTGGTCGCCTGCGATTCGTCCTCGCACGGCGACGTCGCGCCGGTGGCGCCGACTGCGGCGGGCGCGACTACGGCGGGCCCGGCCGCGCCGGCTGCGAGCGCGAGCGGAGCGGCCACCGAAACGGTCATTCCTGCGGGTTTTTCCTCGTATGCCAGCGAATCGATCGGCGACGGCAGGCAGTGCGTGGTCGGCGCGGCGGTCGACGAGGACGGCATGAACCAAAAGCCGGTGGTCTACATCGAACAGACCTCGGGCAAGCCGGTGTGGACGCGCACGCTGGAATTGCCGAAGGACACGTACCAAAGCCGCGCGACCCATTGCCTGCACCAGGACGACGCCTTGTACGTGCTGCTGCAGTCGGACACCCAGCCGCAGCAGTCGCTGTCGCAGACCTTGTTGCGGGTGGTCGAGCTCGACGCCGGCAACGGCGCGGTGCGCGGCGGTGGCGATGTGGCGGTGCCGGGCGCGCAGGGCGCGTACTCGGCGGTCGTCGCCGAAGGCGCGCAGCACCTGCGCTGGGACGATGGTCAGCTGATCGTGGCGGGGCAGTACTTCCTGCTCGACGCGCCGGACCAGCGCATCGATTTCCAGGCAACGTTCAAGGCCGACCTGGGCCGGTAAGGCGAACCACTCATGATCCGACGGAAGCTCAAATGATGAAGCGCAATCAGTTGCTGTTGTTGTCCGCGTTGCTTGGCTCACTGGCATTGGCCGGTTGCGATGTCGCGTCCAAAAGTTCGCAAGCGGCGCCGGCCACACAGGCTGCGGCCCCCTCGGCGACGACACCGGCTGCGGCACCGGCGAAAGCCGCGATCGCCTGCCCGTCGCAGGACTTCGATGCCTTCCTCAAGGCCTTCACCGACGACGTCGAAGTGCAGAAGGCGCACACCCAGCGGCCGCTGCAGAGCGACAGCGTCGATCCCAACGCCGATCCCGAGCCCAAGCAGGTGACCGCGATGCTCGACGGCGATGCGCTGCAATTCCCGGTCATGCCGAGCAGCCAGACCCAGAAGAACGATGGCCTGGTCCTGAGCCAGACCGAGTTGAACGGCGACAAGCAAGTGATGCTGGTCAAGCCCGATACCGACTACCAGCTGTCATTCTTCTTCCGCAAGGGCGAGTGCTGGACGCTGTACCGCAAGCGCGACGATTCGCTCTGAGCTGAGAGGACATCGATATGTCGTACCAGGACATCATGAACGTGATTCTGCCGCCGCAGCAGGGGCGTTCGTCGCACATCACCGGCCACTACGGCGAGCATCGCGCAAGCGGTCCGCACGGCGGTTCGGATTTCAATTACGTCGGCGGCCAGGCTGGGGTCAATCTCGAGCATCCCTCGATCCATTCGCCGGTCGCGGGCACGGTCGAATTCGTCGGTGGCCGTTACGGCACGATTTCGATCCGCGACGCCGAAGGCAACCGTCATCAATTGCTGCACACGCAGAGCCAGTCGGTGGTCGAAGGCCAGCGCATCGAGGCCGGCGCGGTGATCGGCACGATGGGCGGGCGCGGCCCGAACGGCGAGGCGCAGTACGCCCAGCACGTGCATTACCAGATGAAGGATCCGCAAGGCCGTAACCTCAATCCGGAAGAGTTCTGGAACCAGCGCCAGACCACCGGCGCGCGCAGCGCGAACCAGGCAGGCGCGGAACAGCACAAGCCCAACGACGGCGTCATGCACGCCGGCGAGCGCGGCCAGGACGTGCGCGCCTTGCAGGAAGGTTTGAATCGCCTGGGCTATCGCGACGGCGAAGGCAAGGCATTGAGCGCCGACGGCGATTTCGGCGAGCGCACGCGTCAGGCGGTGCAGGCGTTCCAGCGCGAACACGGGCTCAAGGACGACGGCGTGGCCGGTCCGAAGACCCTGGACGCGATGAAGCACGCGACCCCGCGCCAGGACGATCAGGGCAAGCTGCTGTCGAGCCCCAGCCATCCCGACCACGCTATGTACAAGCAGGCGGTCGACGGCCTGGAGAAGCTCGGGCCGCGGGCCGGGTTCCGCGATCACGCGCAGCTCGAGCGCGCCGCCGGCACCTTGACCTACGAAGCGCGCATGAGCGGCATGAACCGCATCGATCACGTCGTGCCGAGCGTCAACGGCAGCGGCCTGTTCGCGGTCCAGGGCGGGCTCAACGATCCGGCGCACCAGCGCGTGTTCGCCGACAAGGATCAGGCGATGAGCCAGTCGATCGAGCAGTCCTCGCAGAAATTGCAGCAGGACGCGCCGAAGCTGGCGCAGGCGCAGCAACAGCAGCAGGAACAACAGCAGGCGCAGCAGCAGGCGTCGCCGAAGATGAGTTTGATTTGACGGCTTCGGTCTGAGTTTGGAACCGGCGCGATCGCAGGATCGGGTCGGACGGCAGGGAGAGCGGCGCACGGATGCGTCGCGGCGACAGATTCTGGAGGCCTCGGCGCGATCCGCTTCACCGTGACGCCCGATGTGGATGTACGCAGCAAGTTCGGTTTGGAACCGGCCCGATCGCAGGATCGGACCGGACGGCAAGGAAAGCGGCGCACGGATGCGTCGCGGCACCCATTCAACAGGCAGCGACGCGGCATGCGCCGTTGCTTGATCGACAGCAGGATCGAACGGCGCGGCGACGGATGCCGCGGCCTACGAACCTGATCGGCGTTGCAGGAACCGGCTTGATCGCGAGATCGGACCGGACGGCAAGGAAAGCGGCGCACGGATGCGTCGCGGCACCCATTCAACAGGCGGCGACGCGGCATGCGTCGTTGCTTGATCGACAGCGGGATCGAACGGCGCGGCGACGGAGGCCGCGGCTGGCGAGCCTGATCGGTGTTGCAGGAACCGGCTCGATCGCGAGATCGGACCGGACGGCAAGGAAAGCGGCGCACGGATGCGTCGCGGCACTAATTCAAGGGGCGGTGGCGCGTGGGGCGCCGCCGCTTCGACAGCTGGTCCGAGCCGGCGCCCGCAACCATCGGTGGAGGCGGTCGTCCGGTTCGGCTTGAGGGCTTCGCAGGCCATGGACGGCTTTGCAGTCGCTGTGGAGTCCTGGACAGGGATGTCGCTGCTCCTCCCGCAAGGGCGGGGTGGGCACGGCAGGCTCGATCGCTAGGGAGATCGAGCCTGCCGCTGCCGCTTTGTCGTCGCTTCGGCGGCGCCGGGCGCGCGTCGCGCCGACGTGGGGCGGCACGCGCGGTGGGACCAGCGGTAATGCGCCGACGGGCAATCGGATATATACAGGTCGACGGGATCGGCAGGCGTGGCGGACACGCGGCCGGCGTCGCCCACGAAACCAGCGGAGGGTCGCAGCGATGAACGCCAATCCACCCGATCAACATCTGGGCATCGGCACCGGGGCCAGCAGCCAGACCCTGGACGACATGCGCCGCGGCGAGCAGCGCAACCTGCTCAGCAGCCCGAGCCATCCGCAGCACGATCTGTTTTCGACCACGCGCGTGTGCCTGGACAAGCAGGAGATGGCGCGTCAGTACAGCAGCGGCGAACGCGACAATCTCGCCGCCGCGCTGGCGCTGGAAGCCGCGCGAGGCCATCACGGCGTCGACCATGTCGTATTCAGCAAGGACGGCGCGCGCGCGTTCGCGGTCGAGGGCGACCCCGATTCGCCGAGCCGGCGCATGAGTTACGTCGACGCCCATCAGGCGGCGAGCCAGTCGATGCAGCGCAGCAGCGAACAGTTCGCCCAGCTCAATCGCGAGCAGGACCTGCTCGAGCGCCAGCGCGAACACGAACAGCGCCAGGGCGGGACCCAGGCGCAACAGCAGGGCGAGCGCAACGAACGCGAGCAATCCGCGCCGGCGCGCAGCCTGTTCAAGGACAAGGACTGACACCCGCCGCGCGCACCCGCACCCGGGCGCGCGGCCCAGGAGGCTGCAATGAACGAGTACCAGCACCACGTACTGACCAAGGGCCGCTACCAGATCGTGGCCCTGACCGACGAGGCGTCCTTTGATCCCAACGACATCTACGCCTACGCGGTGATGTCGTCGTCGGGGGTCAAAATGCGCCAGGAATTGACCCTCAGCGACGCCCAGATCTGGCTCGACGACTGGATTGTCAGAGAAATGGTCTCCAGCGGCGGCGCCGGCCCGGATATGATGGCGCCATCGCGCCCGGCGGAGTCTTCCGGGCTCCGGGCAGGCCGGAAGCGACGCTGACCGACAGCGGGTTCGGGGACACAAGCAGGAAACAAACGTGAAAGGGAAAGCGATTTTCGCCCTGGTGGCGCTGGTATTGGTGGCTGTCGCGGGGACGTATCTGTCGGGATACCTGACGTTGATGTTGATGAAGATCGACACCGCGGCGTTGAAGTGGAACACCTACCTCGATTACCTCAAGGTGCTCGACGTTCCCCAGTACAAGCCCTATGCCGGCAAGATCAAGGCCGGCGGCTTCATCGGCTACGGCCTGCTGGTGGCGGCTTACCTGGGCCTGCTGTACCTGATGTTCAAGCCGGCCAAGAAGTCGATCCACGGCGATGCGCGCTTCGCCAACGGCGGCGACCTGAGCAAGAAGGACATGTTCAAGTCGACCCCGACCAGCATCGTGGTCGGCAAGTACAACGGCCAGCTGGTCCAGCTCAGCGGCCAGCAGTTCGTGATCCTCGCCGCGCCGACCCGCTCGGGCAAGGGCGTCGGCATCGTGATCCCGAACCTGCTCAACTACCAGGGCTCGATGGTGGTGCTGGACATCAAGCAGGAAAACTTCGACCTGACCAGCGGCTGGCGTTCGCAGCAGGGCCAGGAGATCTTCCTGTTCAACCCCTTCGCCGAAGACCGCCGCACCCATCGCTGGAACCCGCTGACCTACGTCTCGGCCGATCCGGCGTTCCGCGTGTCCGACCTGATGAGCATCGCCGCGATGCTGTATCCGGACGGCTCGGACGATCAGAAGTTCTGGGTCAGCCAGGCCCGCAACGCCTTCATGGCGTTCACCTTGTACCTGTTCGAAGCCTACGACGACGCCAACAAGGTCGGCTTCCCGTTCGGCACCATCCCGACCCTGGGCGCGGTCTACCGTTTGTCCTCGGGCGACGGCAAGAGCGAACTCAAGCCCTTCCTCAAGGGCCTGTCGGAGCGTCCGTTCCTCAGCTCCAACGCGCGCTCGGCGTTCGCCAACATGCTCTCGCAGGCCGATGAAACCTTCGCCTCGATCCTGGGCACGTTCAAGGAACCGCTCAACCCCTGGATCAACCCGGTGCTGGACGCGGCCACCGCGACCGACGATTTCCTGCTGACCGACCTGCGCAAGAAGAAGATGACGATCTACGTCGGCATCCAGCCCAACAAGCTGGCCGAAAGCCGATTGATCATCAACCTGTTCTTCAGCCAGATCATCAACCTCAACACCCGCGAGCTGCCGCAGAACAATCCCGAGCTCAAGTTCCAGTGCCTGCTGCTGATGGACGAATTCACCTCCATCGGCAAGGTCGACATCATCGCCTCGGCGGTGTCGTACATGGCCGGCTACAACATCCGTCTGCTGCCGATCATCCAGAGCATGTCGCAGCTCGACGCGACCTACGGCAAGGACATCTCGCGCACCATCATCACCAACCACGCGCTGCAGATCATCTACGCGCCGCGCGAACAGCAGGACGCCAACGATTACTCCGACATGCTCGGCTACACCACCGTGCGCAAGGAGAACATCACCCGCGGCAAGGACATCTCGCGCAGCGAGTCCGAGGAGCGCCGCGCGCTGATGCTGCCGCAGGAGCTCAAGGCGATGGGCTTCGACACCGAGGTGTTCCTGTACGAAGGCATCCCGCACCCGGTCAAGTGCGACAAGATCAAGTACTACCAGGACAAGATGTTCACCCAGCGGCTGTTGCCGAAGGTGACGGTGCCGATGCTGGACCTGAAGGTCTGATCGGCGCGAACGTCTGACTCCGCACGCCGCCGCGATGGCTCATCGCGGCGGCGTTCTGGTTTATGGCGATGGCAAAACCGAACCCAGGTCCGAGCCGATGGCGGCGTCATGACGATGGGTTCTGAGCACAGGATCTCGACGCGCGCTTTTTGCACCGGTGACCTGATCCATCGCCTCGGCCGCGCGGCATAATGCGGACTGCACGTACGTCAGGCCGACCCGCCATGAAAGATCTGCGTATCTCCTTAGTCCAGGGCGCGACCCGCTGGCACGACCCGGCCGGCAATCGCGAGTATTACGGTCATCTGCTCGCCTCGCTGCGCGGCATCACCGACCTGGTGCTGCTGCCGGAAACCTTCACCAGCGGTTTCAGCAACGAGGCCATCGGCAACGCCGAAACCATGGACGGGCCGACCGTGGCCTGGATCCGCGAGCAGGCCGCCCGGCTCGGCGCCGCGGTGACCGGCAGCGTGCAACTGCGCACCGACGAGGGCGTGTTCAACCGGCTGCTGTTCGCCACGCCCGACGGTGGGCTGCAGACCTACGACAAGCGCCACCTGTTCCGTTACGCCAAGGAACACGAGCGCTATGCCGCCGGCCGCGAGCGCCTGACCGTGGAATGGAAGGGCTGGCGGATCTGTCCGCTGGTCTGCTACGACCTGCGGTTCCCGGTGTTTTCGCGCAACCGTTTCGATGTCGAGCGCCCCGGCGCGCTGGATTTCGACCTGCTGCTGTACGTGGCCAACTGGCCGTCGGCGCGCGCCTACCCGTGGAAGACCCTGCTGCGCGCGCGCGCGATCGAAAACCTGTGCTACGTCGCCGGCCTCAACCGCGTCGGCGACGACGGCAACGGCCTGCACTATGCCGGCGACAGCGCGGTGATCGATTTCCTCGGCCATGCGGTGAGCGAATGCACCGACGAAGAAGTCGTGGTCACCACCACCTTGCAGGCCGCCGAACTGGCCGCGCACCGCGAGCGTTTCCCGGCGATGCTGGATGGGGATCGGTTCGAGCTGGCGTGAGTGGATGCGGTGCTCACCTATACCCGCTGTAGGAGCGACGCAAGTCGCGACCGCGACATCACAGTTACCTCGTCAGCGCGATGTCGCGGTCGCGACTCGCGGCGCTCCTACAGTCGGTGCCCGATCAATTGACCCGGTCGTGGACCTGCAACCCCTGCGCCGCATCGGCGGCGTCGTAACGCACGGTGACATTGCGACTGGGTTCGCCGCCATGCGCCGGACGCACCAAGGTGGCGCGCACCGAGCCGTCGGGTTGGTCTTCGCGCTTCAACCCTTCCAGCGGTTCCAGGCAGGACGCGATCCGGTAGGTGTCGTTCTTGCGAACCTCCAGCTTGTCGTTCAAGGCCAGCCAGATTAGATCGGTTTCCACGCCCTTACCGCAGGGGCCGTCGGCCGGGCCGGTGCCGCTGCGCGAATCGACCGAGAGCAGGATGTAGCGTTCCTTGCCCGGGCCGGAGTCGGCGATCAAGGTCTGGCCCTGGATCGGCCCCTTGATCGAGGCGACCTTCCACAGCAGCAAGGGCTTGCGCTGCGAACCGACGATCGCGACCACGTCGCGATTGCGCGAATCGGGTTGCAGGCTCAGGCCATTGGCCGGTTCGGCCTGAGCGATGGACAGGCCCGCGAACAGACAGGCGGACAGGACGAAACGGGCGGGCGCGGTGAGTGTCTTCATCCGCCGAATGTACGCCGTCCCCGCGCCGCGCGCGCGAGCCACCGCCAAAACGACGCATCGCCGCCAAGTTTCAATTGCGCTTCCCGCCCGTGAAGGCGGCGGGCCGGATTTGTTCCGGCCCCACGCGAATCGACGAAGCGGGCCTGGCAGCTCGACGCGCGGCCTCGTAGACCTCAAGCCCGCGACACCCGCCTCAATACGTTTCCGACGAGCGCGGCGCACGCGCCGGCTCATCGTCTTCGCGCGAGCCGCGCTTGTGGAAATACACCTGCTCGGCGGCCCAGCGCAGCGGCGCGGAATGCAGCAGCAGATCGAACGGCCAGTCGAACTGGAAACGGTCGAAGGCCCAGCGCAGGGCGCGCTTGCGGCGGAACCGCGGCGCGCTGTCGCGGGCCACGATTTCCGGCGCCGGTCCGTGGCCGAGCGCGTGCAGCGCGATCGCCTGACCCAGGGTTTCGCCGTGTGCCCAGGCCGAGTGGATGCCGCCGGCGGTGACCGGCGAGACGATGCCGGCGGCGTCGCCGGTCAGCATCACGCCGTCGCGCGCCAGCGGAAACACCGGGCCGCCGCAGGGGATCAGGCCGGCGCGGGTCGCGCTCGGACGCAGTTGCGGATCCAGCCCGACCGCGGCGCCGACGCGGGCGAGGAAGCCGTCGATATCGGGCACGCGAGCGCGCTCGGGATCGTGGCGCAGCGCCAGGCCCGCCTGCACGCCGGTCGGGTTCTGCGCGATCCAGCCGATGTAGCCAGGCGCATAGCGCTTGCTGACGAAGCAGTGCAGGGCGCCGGATTCGGGCAGCGACAGGCCGGGGAATTCGTATTCGATGCCGTAGAGGAATTCGCGCGTGCGGCCCAGCCCGGCGCGCTCGGCGACGCGCGATTTGGCGCCGTCGGCGCCGACCAGGAAACGGCACCGGCCGACCCCTTCGACCCGCCAACCGTCGCCGTCGCGTTCAGCCTGATTGAACGACGCGCCCAGGCGCAGGTCGACGCCGTGGCGGACCAGTTCCTGCGCCAGCCAGCGCATCAGCCGCGGGGTGTCGGTGGTGAGGAAGTAATAACCCGGCGCGCTCAACGCCATGCTGCGCAGATTCGGCGAATACAGCCGCACGCGTTCGACCCGATGCACGCACCCGGCCGGCGCGCGGCTCAGCCAGGTCTGCTCGGCGGCCTCCTTGACCACGATGCCGGTGGTGCGCAGCTTGTCGCCGGGATCGCGCTTGCGCTCGAGCACCACCACGCGCAGCCCCGCGCGCGCCGCGGCCAAGGCGCAGGCGGCGCCGGCGAAACTGGCGCCGACGACGACCAGATCGCAATCGTAACGGCCGGTATCGGAGTTCATGGACGCACCTTGTCGTGGGAGTTGCGACGCAGTGTGGGAGCGCAGTACGAAGCGCGTATGGGGGCTGTGTGAAGTGTGTGGCTCGCGCATTCACCCATCCCTGTGCATCCGCTTTTGCTGTTCCCCCTTTGGAAAAGGGGGGCAGGGGGGATTCGCTTTTCGCCCCAAGCCAAAGCGAATCCCCCGCGCTCCGCTTAACGCATAGAAACGAACTTGCGCCGGGCGCGTGCCCCCTTTTCCAAAGTGGGCAATGGTTTGCGCGTGTCCGGTTTCGTTCTATCGCAGACGACGATTCATGACGAACTGCGATCACCGGCATACGCGAATGCATCGATGGCCATCTTCAACGAAGCCAACGCCGCATCCGATGACGCATCGCAGGCCGCGCGCACGATCGCGCCGTCCACCGCGATCGCCAGCGCCTGCGCGCGAGCCTCGCGATCCTCGCTCGCCGGCAGCAATTCGGCGATGCGGGCCTGCATCTGCCGTTTGTGGTCGCGTGCGCGCTGCACTGCTTCGGGCAGCACCGGGCCTAGTTCGGCGACGGTGTTGATGAAGGCGCAGCCGCGGTACTGCGGATGGGCGAACCATTCGGCCATCGTCGGCAGCAGCGCCGCCGCGTCGGCGCCGAAACGATGCAGGGCCCCGTCGAACCAGGTCATCCAGCGTTGATGGCGATAGTCCAGGAACGCCAGGATCAGGTCGTTCTTGCTCGGGTAATGCCGGTACAAGGTCACCTTGGTCACGCCGGATTCGGCGATCACCCGGTCGATGCCGGTCGCGCGAATGCCTTCCAGGTAGAACAGGTCGTGCGCGGTCTGCAGGATGCGCTCGCGCGCGGAAGGCGCATCGGCGAGGCGGGCGGAGGCGGTCGGTTTTCGGCTCATGCCGCGATCGTAGACCGCTTCGTCTGCCTTTTCCATTCGCAGTAGACAAACCTGTCCACATTGATTAATGTTATGTAGACCGATCTGTCTACATGCCTGAGGAGCCGTCATGGAAACCCGTCCCCCGTTGCCGCCGTTCACGCGCGACAGCGCGATCGAGAAAGTCCGCCTGGCCGAAGACGGCTGGAATTCGCGCGATCCCGAACGGGTCGGGCTGGCTTATTCGCTGGACACGCGCTGGCGCAACCGCGCCGAATTCGTCGAGGGCCGCGACGCGGCGGTGGCGTTTCTGCGGCGCAAGTGGAACCGCGAGCTCGAGTACCGGCTGATCAAGGAACTGTGGGCGTTCGAAGGCCGGCGCATCGCGGTGCGTTTCGCCTACGAGTGGCGCGACGATTCGGGGCAGTGGTATCGCAGCTATGGCAACGAGAACTGGGAATTCGGCGACGACGGGCTGATGCGGCTGCGTCTGGCGAGCATCAACGACCGGCCGATCGCCGAGAGCGAACGTCGCTTCCATTGGCCGCAGGGCCGCCGGCCGGACGATCATCCCGGCTTGAGCGAATTAGGGATGTAGTCGTTGCCGGACGGAGCGACTGTAGGAGCGGCGCAAGCCGCGACCGCGAATTCGCGGCAACATCGCATGCGACGACATGACGACGTATCCGCGCCAGGAATGCAGTCGTTCCCGCACGGAGCGACTGTAGGAGCGGCGTAAGCCGCGACCGCGTATCCGCGGCAACGTCGCATGCGACGACGTATTCGCGCTGGGGCGTAGTCGTTGCTGGGCGAAGCGACTGTAGGAGCGGCGCGAGCCGCGACCGCGAATTCACGTCAACGTCGTATGCGACGAAGTGCCGACGTATCCGCAGCAACGTCGCATGAGACAAAGCAACGACGCCGGTGTGGATTCGCGGTCGCGGCTTGCGCCGCTCCTACAGGGATCGGTTACGCGACGGGATTAAAGTCAATCCGCGCCCAGGCCCGCATACACCGCATCGCGCAGATCAATCGTGAATTCGCCCTGCATGCCTTCGATGGCGGTGTTGGTCAGCGCGACCACGCTCAACCGGCGCTGCGGGTCGACGAACCACGAGTGGCCGTACACGCCGCCCCAGGCGATGGTGCCCGGCGACTGCGGCGTGTTCGTCGCGAGCGGGTCGTTCAACAACGCCCAGCCGTAGCCATAACCCCAGCCCGGATCCAGGCCTTCGATCGGCGCGGGCACCTGCTCGCGCATCATCGCCGCGACCGATTCGCGCTGCAGGATCGCGCCGCCGCCCTGGCGCAGGGTTTCCAGCAGGGTCAGCACGTCGGCGGCGGTACCGGCCATGCCGGCGCCGCCGGACGGATACGAGGCGGGGTGTTCCAAGCGGCTCGGCGCATAGCGCAGCACCGTGTCGAACAAGGGCACGGTGGCGCCGTCGAGCATGCGCGCGGGCCGGCGCGAGCCGTCGGCGGCCACGCCGTCGGTGTACGGCGTGGCGGTGCGGCGGTGATCGGCGATGTGGAAGCCGGTGTCGTGCAGCGACAGCGGCGCGGTGATCAACTCTTCGATCAGTTTCGGCAGCGGCGTGCCGGTCGCGCGCGCGATCGCTTCGCCGAGCACGTCGATCCCGATCGAATACTTGAAGCCCTGGCCGGGCGGAAAGCGCAGCCGCGCTTCGCCGATCCGGCGCAGGTTTTCCTCGATGCCCAGGCCCGGCTGATCGAAGCCGTCGGAAATATCCAGGGTGTCGTAATCGCCGCCGGGCGCTTCGCCGAAGCGATAGCTCAGGCCCGAGGTGTGGCTTAGCAATTGGCGCAGGCTGATCGCCGGCGCGGTGCCGTCGGCCAGGCGCGGGCGGAACCGCGGCAGCCATTGGGTGACCGGTGCGTCGAGGTCGATGCGGCCTTGTTCGGCCAGTTTCATCGCCGCGGCGGCGACGAAGGGCTTGGTCACCGAGGCCAGCAGGAAGATCGCGTCCTCGCGCATCAGCCGGTCGGATTCGCGATCGGCCAGGCCGGCCGCGCGGTGATAGACCGGCACGCCGTCGCGGGCGATCAGCACGACCGCGCCGATCAGCCGCCGCTCGGCGATGGCGCGGTCGATCGCATCGTCGACGCGGTCGCGCAGCACGGTGGGGGCGGGCGGTTCAAGCGCGGCGAGCGACTCGATCGGGGCGGAAGCGGGCAGATTCATGGGGGGATTGCCTATGCCAACGGAAAGACAGTGCGAAGCTGGTTGCGGCTTCGCCGGCTACAAGCGGTGACGGTGAAACACTGCCATGCCGCGCGCGGGATTGTGGTTAAGCGTGGCGTGGCGCAGGTGATTGCAGGGTAGGGCGCGGGGTTTACCGAATGCGGACAGTCGGTTTGCCGATGGGGTGCTCGCAGGGCGTGCGTCGCAAGCATGGGGATGCGGCTTCCGGCGCAGCTTGCGTCGTTGCCGGGATGGCGCGGTCGCGGCTTGCGCCGCTCCTACAGGTAGCCCATGTGGCTTTCGGCAAGTTGGCGACGGTCACTGTAGGAGCGGCGCGAGCCGCGACCACGTCACTTGAACCACGGCGCAAACCAAGGTCGTGCGTACCTGCAGCAGAGCGGCGGTTTGAGCGCGACGTCCAAAAGAAAAGGGCGCCGAAGCGCCCTTGTCTTTAAGTCACTGCGATCGCCGGCGAATCCGCGGGCCTCGCATCAGCCTTCGCGACCTCAGCCGCGCGGACCGCGACCGCCGCCGGGACGGCCGCCACCGCGCGGACCGCCCGGACGCGGCGCGCCGCCCGGCGGACGGTTGCCGCCGGGACGCGCATTGCCGGCCGGACGCGGACCGCCCGGGCCGCCGGGACGACCGCCCGGCTTGCCGCCGGCCGGACGCGGGCCGTTGTTGTTGCGTGCCGGGCGCTCGCTGCCGTAAGGCGTAAAGCCCGGATTGGCGTGATCGGACGGGAAGCTCGGCGCGTTGCCCGGGTGACCGTAGGGACGCGAGCTGCGCTGACCCTGGCCTTGTCCCTGACCGCCGCCGCTGCGGCGCTCGCCGTAGGGGCCGTTGCCGCCGCCGGTGGTGTTGCCGTTGCGATCGCCGCCGAAGCCGCCGCCTTGCGCACGGCCGCGACCGGCACCCGCGCCGGCACCGGCCGGGCCGCGACCGGCGCCGCCGCCGGGCTTGCCGGCGTAGGGCTTCTTGCCGCGACCGTCGGGATTGCGATGGCCGCTCGGGCCGGTCTCGACGCCTTCGGGCACGTACCAGGTGCGGAACGCCGCCGGGTTGCCGTCGGGCAGCGAGTTGGCGCCCTTGTCCTTGCGCTGCTTGAACGGCTTCTGCGACTGGCGCGCCGCGGCTTCGCCGCTGACGGTCAGGCCGCCGGGCTTGCGCGGACCGCCTCGGCCGCGGCCGTTGCGGTCTTCGCGCACGTGGTCGAAGCGACGCAGTTCGCGGCCTTCGTCGGCGGTGTTGTGGCCGCCGACATAACCGGCCGAACGCTCGTTGCCGGACAGATGCACGGTCGACTTGGCCGCCTTGCGTTGGCCGATCACCGGCTGCAGGGTCAGCGCCGACGGGGTGCCGTCTTCCAGGCCGAGGTTCGCGCGCAGCGCGTCGACCTTGTCGTTGACCAGTTCCTGCGAGTGGCCGCGCAGCAGTTCGCGCGGCAGCGACACGGTGCCGTAGCGGATGCGCTTGAGCCGGCTGACCTGGCAGCCCTGCGATTCCCACAGACGGCGGACTTCGCGGTTGCGGCCTTCCTTGACCACGACCCGGAACCAGTCGTGCGAGTCGCTGCCGCCGATGCGTTCGATTTCGTCGAACTTGGCCGGGCCGTCGTCGAGCGAAACGCCGCGGGCGAGGCGGTCGACCAGGTTGTCGGGCACGGTCTCCTGGCCTTCGGGGGCGCGCACGCGGCAGACGTATTCGCGCTCGACCTCGAAGGAGGGATGCATCAGCGCGTTGGCCAACTCACCGTCGGTGGTCAGCAGCAGCAGGCCGGTGGTGTTGATGTCGAGGCGGCCGATCGCGATCCAGCGCGCGCCCTTGAGCGCGGGCAGCGAATCGAAAATGGTCGGCCGGCCTTCGGGATCTTCGCGGGTGGTGACTTCGCCTTCGGGCTTGTTGTACATCAGCACGCGCGAGGGTTCGGTCAGCGCGCTGGCGACGAAGCTGCGGCCGTCGAGTTCGATCTTGTCGCCGCCCTTGATGCTCATGCCAACCTGCGCGGTCTCGCCGTTGACCTTGACCAGGCCGTCGGCGATGCGCTGTTCCAGCGCGCGGCGCGAGCCCAGGCCCGCTTGCGCGAGGACCTTGTGCAGGCGTTCTTCCAGGCGCGGCGCTTCGGGGGCCGCGCTGTCACCGCTGCGCTTCAAAGAGAGCTTGCGGGGTTTTTCGTCAGTCATTTCTGTTGCTCCGGCTGGTCGTCTTCGGACTCAGCCTCAAGTTCCGGAACGGTCGTCGTCTCGACGGCGTGTTGGTCTTGCTCGTGATCGTTCGCGTCCGCCGCGCGCTTGCCCGGCGCGGCTTCGGGGTCGTCCGACAGGACGGTATGTTCGTTGGCATCTTCGGCGTCGGCGGGCTCGGGCTCGTCGGCGTCGTGGGATTGGGGGTGGTGCTCGTCGCTGGCGGGTGCGTCGGCGACGGTTTCATCGGTCTCGGAAGCGGCGGTGTCGCCCGCATCGTCGGCGCCGTGCGCCTCGGCGGTTTCGCCGGCGGTGGCCGGGGCCGCGTGGGCTTCATCGGCGTGGGTGTCATCGATCTGGGCGGCGCCGGATTGCGCGGCCGCGTCTGCATCGTCTTGCCCGGATTGGTCGGAAGGCGCATCGGCGTGGCCGAGGGCTTCGTCGTTGGCCGCGGCGGCGATTTCGCCATCCTGTGATTCGCCCTCGGCATTCGCCTGCTCGCTGTTGCCCGCCTCATCGCCGCCGCCGATGCCGCCGGCCGCGATCGCTTCGGCGCCGAACTGCAGCTGCGGCTCGAGTTCGCCGATGTCCTTGAGCTCCGACAGCGGCGGCAGCTCGTCCAGGCGCTTGAGGCCGAAGTAGTCGAGGAAGGCCTTGGTGGTGCCGAACAGCGCCGGCTTGCCGGGCACGTCGCGGTGGCCGACCACGCGGATCCACTCGCGCTCTTCCAGCGCCTTGATGATGTTGCTGCTGACCGCCACGCCGCGGACCTGTTCGATCTCGCCGCGGGTGATCGGCTGGCGGTAGGCGATCAGCGCCAGGGTTTCCAGGGTGGCGCGGGTGTAGCGGGTCTGGCGCTCGGTCCACAGGCGCGCGACCCACGGATGCACGTCGGCCTGGACCTGGAAGCGGAAGCCCGAGGCCAGTTCGACCAGTTCCACCCCGCGATCGGCGCAGCCTTCGCGCAGGATCTGCAGCGCGGTCTCGACGCTGTCGGCCGGGGCCGGCTGGTCCTCGGGGAACAGCGCATGCAATTGCGCCAGCGTCAGCGGCTGGGTGGCCGCGAGCAGGGAGGCTTCGACGATGCGGGTAACGAGGAGTTGGTCCATGGAGCCGGGATTCGGGATTCGGGAGTAGGGATTCGTGCGGTGGTTCGCGGGCGGCGGATCAGCGCCGGCCGGTCGGGCGTGAAGCGGACGTGCCCGATGGCGCGGGGCGCGGTGCTGCGGGTGGCGATGGCGTGCCGGGCGCTGGCGAGGTCCGGTGTGCGGACAGTCGGGCGCGGGCGATCACGAGGCGCGGTCGTCGTTGGCGGCGTCGTCGAACTCGCTGCTCAGTTCGATCTCGTCGGGGTCCTTCATCAGAGCCAGGGACTTGACGTAGATCGGCGCCGGCGGCTTGGTCGCGCCCGAATGGGCGTCGTCGGGCAGCTCCTGGACGATCTCGATCAGTTGTTCCTTGGCCAGGGTCAGCAGGCCCAGGAACGTCACCACCACCCCGAGCTTGCCTTCCTCGGCCGTGAACAGCGATTCGAACCGGTGGAACACGCCGTCGCTCATGCGGGTGAGCAGCTCGCCCATGCGCTGGCGCACGCTCAGCGCATCGCGCTTGATCGCATGCTGGGTGTACAGCTCGGCGCGCTTGAACACGTCGTGCAGGGCCAGCAGCATTTCCTTCAGGTCGACCGGCGGCGGCAGCTTGACCGAGGCCCGGTCCGGCACGAAGGCCTGCACCGGCACGGTGTCGCGGTCCTGACGGGGCAGGGCGTCGATGTCCTCGGCGGCCTGCTTGAAGCGCTCGTATTCCTGCAGGCGGCGGACCAGCTCGGCGCGCGGGTCTTCCTCGATGCCTTCTTCGTTGGGCGCGCGCGGCAGCAGCATGCGCGATTTGATCTCGGCCAGGATCGCGGCCATGACCAGGTATTCGGCGGCCAGCTCGAAACGCATCTCGTGCATGGCCTGGATGTAGTTGACGTATTGCTTGGTGATCTCGGCGACCGGGATGTCGAGGATGTCCAGGTTCTGCCGGCGGATCAGGTACAGCAGCAGGTCGAGCGGGCCTTCGAAGGCTTCCAGGATGACTTCCAGCGCGTCCGGCGGGATGTACAGGTCCTGTGGGATCTGCAGCACCGGCTGGCCATGCACCACCGCCAGCGGCATTTCCTGCTGCTGAGGCGCGGTCGGGCCCGGGTTTGGCCCCACATTGGATTCGGTCGCGGCGAGCGCGGATTCGTTGGTCATTCGAGACCGGCCCCTCCGGGCCGTGGGCACTGCTGTTGCGACGATGCATGCGGCGCCGGGCCGCATCGGAACGCACGCGGTCCGGTCGTGCAAGACCGGATCGAAGCGTCCCTACGGGTGCTACGGACCACTCATAAAAGGCGGGTGCTTGGCCCGAACGGCCCCGGCCTGCCCGACACGCGGGGCGTGGCGGCGTAAGACTGAAGGGGGTTGCGGGCGCGGACCGGTGCTCTGCAGCGATGCACTGCGTACTGGCGCACCGATGATGTGCGGGGAAGTACGGGTGCGGACGTGGCGACGGTGTGGGGTTCCGGTCGCGACGGGGCTTGCTGCATCCGGCCTGACGGCAATTGAGGTTTAGGGTAAGGGCTGGGGGCGGCAGTGTCCAGCGCCGGTATGAATGCCGCGGCCCGCGCGGCTGTCCGCAACGGGCGAGTGTTCAGCCCCGATCGGTCGGGTTCGGCCCGTGGGAGGGGCCGGTCGAAGTCGGCGCCGCCGCCGGCCAAATCTGTCCGCAACCGCATTAGACTGACGTCTGGGGTAAATAAGGGACCGGGGACGCACGATGAAACCAGCAAGGACCGCCATCGCCGTATTGGTGTTGGCACTCACGGCCTGTAAAGCGGCTGCACCAGAAGCACCCGCCGCGCCAGCGCCGGCCGCGCCCGCCGCGGCGCCTGCAACGACCGCCGCTCCGGCGCCCGCGCCCACCGCCGCCGCGCCGACCGCCGCGCCCGCGGCTCCGGCCGTGCAGTTACCGCCCGAGGCCTGCGTCAAGAGCGAGGACGGCTTCGCCAGCTTCTTCGAGCAGTTCGTCTACGAAGCGCCGGTGCGCGCGGCCTACAGCGCGCCGACCGTGGAAGTGCGCGACATCAAGGACCCGGCCAAGTTGTTGGGTTCCGAGCAGCCCGGCCCGTTCCGGATCGCGATGGTCGACAACCAGTGGTCCTACAACGAACCGGGCAAGGACGCCGGCCAGTTCGCCCGGGTCAAGATGGACCGCACGCTCAACGGCGACCGCATGCGCGTGGATTTCGTCAAGGCCGAGTTCTCGCCCGACGAGGAAGTGACCAAGACCCTGGGCAAGCCCGAAGCCTACGTATTCGAATTCAAGCAAGGCTGCTGGCAACTCACCCAGCAGCTGCGCTGATCCCGTCCCGCCTGCTCGACCCAGGCGGGGCCGTACCGATCCCTGGATCACAGCAGTTCGCAGCAACGCAGGCCTCGAATACATCGCGGGCATGCGCGCCCAAATCTGAAGTTCATCGACAAGGAGAAGTACGATGCCCAATTACAAGATCGTCGAATCGGTCGGCAGCGGCGTCCAGCACGTCCACGACTACGAAGACATCGAGCGTCACCACCCCAGCCGCGGCAACGAGCGCGGCCGCGTCTACGGCACGGTCAACGGCGAGCGCGAAGAGCTGCTCGGCAACTACGCCGGCACCCCGACCGTCTCGCGCGACGGCGATTACTACGTGTCCAAGGATTTCGTGCTGCAGGCCGGCAATTCCTCGGCGGTGAAGGTGCCGGCGGTGGCCAACGGCTACATCGGCCGCATCGATCCCAGCGACGGCATCGTCCAGATATACGACAAGCCGGCCAACGATCCCAGCCGCGAGATGATCGCCCAGTACCGCCACATGGACCTGCGCAATACCGAACTGAAGGTCGGGCAGCACGTCGAATACGGCCAGCCGCTCGGCATCCAGGGCGGCTTCAACAACGGCAACCCGAACGCGTTCGGCAAGCACGTCCACATCGACATCAACACCAGCTACCTGCCGCAGATGGAGCGCTACGTGCGCGACATGGACAGCGGCGCGATCACCACCGACAAGCGCCCGCCGCACCAGGAAAACGCCACCGGCCACACCCAGGTCAGCAACGTCTCCGGCAACGGCCGCAACGTGCACAGCCCGGGCGGCGCCGGTTCGACCACGGCCGCCGCGCCGATGGCCGACGGCGTGCTGCGCAAGGACGAGCACGGTCCGGAGGTGAAGGCGCTGCAGGAACGGCTCAACGCGCTGGGTTACAAGGATGCGCAGGGCCATGCGCTCGGCACCGACGGCAAGTTCGGCAAGCACACCAAGGAAGCGGTCGAAGCCTTCCAGCGCGACCACAAGCTCGACGTAGACGGCATCGCCGGTCCGGACACGCTCAAGGCGCTCAAGGCCGCGCAGCCGAATCATGCCCACCCGCATGCCGATCCGAAGACCGCCGACCCCAAGACCGTCGGCAACGTCGATCCGGCCGTGCGCGGCCCGCTGCTGTCGGACGCCGCGCATCCGAACAACGCGATGTACAAGCAGGCGGTCGAAGGCCTGGAGAAACTCGGCCCGCAGGCCGGTTTCAAGGACCACGCCGCGCTCGAGCGCGCCGCGGCCACCTTGACCTACGACGCGCGCGTGAGCGGTCTGAACAAGATCGACCACGTCGTCCCCAACGCCAACGGCACCGGCCTGTTCGCGGTGCAGGGCGAACTGGGCAACCCGGCCAGCCATCGCGCCTTCGTCAATAAAGAGCAGGCGACCCAGCAGACGATCGAGCAATCGACCCAGAAGCTGCAGCAGGACGTGCCGCAGCAGACCCAGCAGCCGGCGCAGCAGCCGCAGCAGGCGAAATCGATGGTGGCGTAAGCCGCTGTCGCTCGTCGGTGTTATCGACGGCCCGCATCGTGACGATGCGGGCCGTTTGTTTTGCGATCGCCGCGTCGCGGTTGTCTGCCTTCGTCGCGGGCGAGCGCGCATGCGACGCTCGCATGGCTGTGGACACAGCGAGCCGACCGATCCGGTCCGGATCGACACGTAGACGCGGATGTATCATGAGCGCGCCTGACGCAGGCGACGATGGCGGCCGCCATCGCTGGAATTCACAGGGGCGGCGCCGCGCGCGACGTCTCGCGAAGAGGGCTTATGTGGTATCTGATCGAAGGCTACGACTTCCCCGACGCGCTGCCCAAGCGCGGCGCTTCGCGCCCGGCGCATCTTGAACGACTGACCGCGCTGCGCGATCAAGGCCGTCTGCTGCTCGCCGGCCCGTGCCCGGCGATCGATGCCGAAGACCCGGGTCCGGCCGGTTTCAGCGGCAGTCTGATCGTCGCCGAATTCGAATCGCTCGACGCCGCGCGCGCCTGGGCCGATGCCGATCCGTATGTCGCCGCCGGCGTGTACGAGCGGGTCGAGGTGCGTCCGTTCCGCAAGGTGCTGCCGTGACCTTGCCGCGCGATCAGCGCGTCGCCGCGATCCGCGCGGCGATCGAGGCCGCGTTGGCGCCGACCGCGCTGGAGATCGAAGACGAAAGCCATCGTCATGCCGGTCACGCCGGCGCCCAGGACGGGCGCGGTCATTTCCGCGTCGCCGTGGTCAGCGCGGCGTTCGCCGGGCTCGCGCCGATCGCGCGCCATCGCGCGGTGTACGCGGCGGTCGGCGAGTTGATGACCACCGACATCCACGCGCTGTCGATCAGCGCGCAGACGCCCGAGGAAGCGGCGCGGTCGTAAGCGGTGGATCGGGCAGGGCGGTGCGCGGAATGCGACGTCGGTCGGATCCCACGCTCGCGGCCGATGACACCATCGTCGTCGTGTCGGCATGCGTGCACGGTTCGCGTACCGACTGATCGCACCGACATGCCATCGCCTATCGCGTGGCGTGTTCGTCGCTCACCATGACGGCACTTCGTGCTGCATCGCAGCACGCCGCGGTCCAGCGCGGACGCCCTAAGCGCTTTACATAACAAGCGCTTTACACTCGTTCTTGAAAACGTTTACAGTCGTCCCACTTTCCAACCGCGAGGGGCGGCCAGGACAGTGGTGAGCGTGACGATCAAAGATGTCGCCCGCGCGGCCCAAGTGTCGGTGGCGACCGTATCGCGGACCTTGAACGGCCACGGCAACGTGGCCGAGGACGTGCGTCGGCGCGTGCTCGCGGTCGCCAACGACCTGCGCTACACGCCGCATGCCGCGGCCCGCAGCCTCAGCAGCCGGCGTACCCACACTTTGGGCGTGGTGCTGCCCGATCTGCACGGCGAATTCTTTTCCGAACTGGTGCGCGGCGTCGATCTGGTCGCGCGCGAACACCGCCTGCATCTGCTGGTGTCGAGCTATCACGGCCGACCGGACGAGCAAGTCGCCGCCTTGCGCGCGATGCGCGGCCGGGTCGACGGCTTGCTGGTGATGTCGCCGTACGCCGCCGCGCAGGTGTCGATCGTCGAGGAACTGGCCTCGGCGCTGCCGGTGGTGCTGATCAACACCCAGGACGCGTCGCCCGACGTGCTGTCGCTGAGCGTGGACAATTACGGCGGCGCCCAGGCCATGACCGAGCATCTGGTCGCCTGCGGTCATCGCCGGATCGCCTTCATCGCCGGCCCCGAAGACAATTTCGACGCCCACGAGCGCCTGCGCGGCTACCGCGAAGCGCTCGCGCGTCTGCTGCCGGATGCGTCCGAATGGGTGCTGCCGGGCGCGTTCGACGAAGCCTCCGGCCATGCCGCCGGACAGGCCTTGCTCGCCGCCGGGCAACGGCCCGATGCGTTGTTCGCGGCCAACGACATGATGGCCCTGGGCTGTCTGTTTTCGTTCGTGCAGGCCGGGGTCAAGGTGCCGGACGATATCGCCCTGGCCGGATTCGACGACATCCCGCTGGCCCGTTACGTCCACCCGACGCTCACGACCATGCGGGTCAATATCGCCCAGCTCGGTGCCCGCGCGGCGCGTCTGTTGCTGACGCGTCTGAGCGCGGATACCGGCGTGCAGGAATCGCAACACAACCAAGAAGAACCGCGGCGTAGCGAGCCGTTGCGGCCGGAATTGATCGTGCGCGAGTCGGGAGTTCGCCGAGGGGGCGGTGCCTGATCGCGGCGAAAAAAATTTGGTCGCGCGTGTAAGCGATTACACCAGAACAGCCGCACCACCACGCAACCTTGCAGTACGTGCTCCTTGGAGGGAGGAACGCTCATGAATCAGACCAATCCGCAAACCCCGCAACGCCCCAGATCCGGCTTGCGCTTCGACACCGGCCGCAACCTGCTGGCCTGCGCGCTCGCCAGCTGCCTGGCGATGGCCGCGCCGGTCGCCTTGGCGCAAAGCACCGCCGCGACCATTCGCGGCACGATCAGCGGCAACGCCGGTCCCGCCGCCAACGCCAGCGTGACCGCCACCAACACCGCCAGCGGCCTGGTCCGCAAGGTGCAGACCACCGCCGACGGCAACTACACCCTGGCCGGCCTGCCGCCGGGCACCTACCGCATCGACGTCAACGCCGATGGGCAAAGCAACACCCGCAACGTCACCGTCGCGGTCGGCCAGTCGGCGACCTTGAACCTGTCGACCGGCGGCGTCGCGGAGACCGCGCCGGCGGGCGAGGCGACCGATCTGGACAAGGTCACGGTGACGTCCTCGGCGCTGGCCGAAGTGCGCACCTCCGAGAACGCCACCTACATCTCCAACAAGCAGATCGAATCGCTGCCGCAGGGCACGCGCAACTTCCTCGCCTTCGCCGATACCGTGCCGGGCGTGCAGTTCGTGCAATCGGGCAACGGCTCGACCTCGATCCGCAGCGGCGCGCAGAGCTCCAACGGCGTCAACGTCTACATCGACGGCGTGGGCCAGAAGAACTATGTGCTGCCCGGCGGCGTCGGCGGCCAGGACGACACCCGCGGCAATCCGTTCCCGCAGTCGGCGATCGGCGAGTACAAGGTCATCACCTCGAACTACAAGGCCGAGTTCGACCAGCTCAGCAGCGCCGCGATCACCGCGGTGACCCGTTCGGGCACCAACGAATTCCACGGCGATTTCTTCTGGGATCACACCTCCGAGAAGTGGCGTTCGCCGACCCCGGCCGAAGACAAGTCCGGCAAGAAGACCGACTCGAAGGAAGAGCAGTACGGCATCTCCTTCGGCGGCCCGATCATCCAGGACAAGATGCATTTCTTCGTCGCCTATGAGGCGAAGGAATACAACACGCCGTTCACGATCAAGCCGGGCGAGGGCGTGACCGCCGCGCAGTTGCCGGCGCAGTTCCAATCGCTGGTCGGCGGCGTCAACGCGCCGTTCAAGGAAGACCTGTATTTCGGCAAGGTCGACCTGACCCTCGGCGAAAACCATTATTTCGAACTGACCGGCAAGTACCGCGACGAAACCGAAATCACCGGCGTGGACGGCATCAGCACCGTTCCGTTCGGCACCGCCAAGGACAACAGCGACAAGCGCCTGGACCTGCGTTACCAGTACACCGGCAACGGCTGGCTCAACGATGCCCACATCACCTACGAGGACGGCAGCTACAACCCGCGCGCCAATTCGTTCGGTAACGGCTATGTGCTGACCCGCGCCGACATCAACTCGACCGGCGACAAGCGCGTGCTCAACGCCGGGCCGGGCGAGAATTTCCAGGACAAGGCGCAGAAGGGGTATTCGTTCCAGGACGACCTGACCTTCACCGACCTGCAGTGGCACGGCAGCCACACCATCAAGACCGGCATCAAGTACAAGTCGATCGACATCAGCGCGACCGAGCAGATCCCGTTCAATCCGCAGTTCTTCTACGACATCAATGGCGATCTGGCCTCGCCCTATCTGGTGCGCTTCGGCGCCGGTCTGCCGGGGATCGCCGACGGCAGCGTCAAGTCGAACAACAAGCAGTTCGGCATCTACATCCAGGACGACTGGGAGGTCAACGACAAGCTGACCTTGAACCTCGGCGTGCGCTGGGATTACGAGACCAGCGACGTCTACACCGACTACCGCACGCCGAACGACGTGGTCAATGCGCTCAACAGCCAGGATCCGCGCGCACCGTCCGGGCAGACCTATCGCCAGACGTTGGCGCGCGGCGGCGTCGATCTGAACGATTACATCAGCACCGGCCGCGAACGCAGCAACTTCAAGGACGCGTTCCAGCCGCGCCTGGGCTTCTCCTACGATCTCAACGCCGACCAGCGGCATGTGATCTACGGCGGCGCCGGTCGCGCCTACGACCGCAACATCTTCAACAATCTGCAGCTGGAAACCACCAAGGGCACGTTCCCGACCTATTCGTTCCGGTTCAATCAGCCCGGTCATGCCTGCACGCCGGGCGTCGGCGACTGCCTGGCCTTCAATCCCGGCCTGCTGAGCCGCGAGGCGCTGGAAGCCTTGGTCGCGGCCAATCCGAACACCGGCCGCGAAGTGTTCCTGCTCAACAACGATCTCAAGACGCCGTACTCGGATCAGTACAGCATCGGCATGCGCAACGCGGTGATGATCGGCGAGACCGAATGGCAGACCGACATCGGCGTGTCGCGCATCGTCAGCAAGGACGGTTTCGCGTTCCTGCTGGGCAATCGCAATCCGGACGGCTCGTTCTATCCGGCGCCCGACGCGGTGTGGGGCGCGCCGTTCGGCGCCGGCATTCCCGGATTCGGCCGCGCGCTGATCCTGGGCGTCAACGGCATCGAAACCCGCGCCAACTCGTTGCTGGTCAAGATCGACAAGCCGTACACGCGCGAATCGGGCTGGGGCGTGACCCTCGCGTACACCTTCACCGATGCCGAGGAAAACCGCGAGAACGGCGAGTCGTTCTCGCTCGATCATCCGAACCTGTCCGGGTTCGGCTGGCACGATGCCAAGGGCGTGCCGCGTAATCGGCTGGTCGCAACCGGTATCTACGATGGTCCCTGGGGCCTGACCTTCTCCGGCAAGATGACCCTGGCCAGCCCGACCGGTTACTACTTCGTCAACTGCTCGCAGTCCGGGCCCAACGACAATTTCTGCTTCACCGATCAGTTCAAGCCGGATAAGACCATCGGCTTCAAGCAGCTCGATCTGGCGGTGACCAAGGAGTTCGATACCGGCGCCGGCATCAAGTTCCGCATCCGCGGCGACGTGCTCAACGTCACCAACGCGCGCAACTACAACCAGTACGACACCTTCGCCGGCCGCTTGAACGCGCCGAACGCCAATTTCGGCGATCACCAGGACGGCATCATCCTGCCGACCCGCATGTTCAAGCTGTCGATGGGCTTCAGCTGGTAACCCGCATCCCGGCCGTCCGTTCGCGGACGGCCGGCATCGGCAAAGAACCATGGGCCGCTTCGCCGGTCATAGATAGCGTCACCGGCATCGGGTTCCAATCACAACACAGGGGTTTCGAGTTTCATGCAACGCGCCAAGCCGACAACACGTGCAGTCTCATTCGCTGTTCTGAGCACGTTGCTGCTCGCTTTGTCCGCATGCAAGAAACCCGAGACGCAGTCGCAGACCCAGCCGATCGTCAGTCCGGAGCCGGTGGTGATCGAACCGCTCAAGCAGGAACGGCTGGAACTGCCGCCGTTGTTCCGCGACATCGAAAAACGCACGTTCCAGTTCTTCTGGGACACCACCAACGAACAAAACGGCCTGACCCCCGACCGCTACCCGTCGCGGCCGTTCGCGAGCATCGCCTCGATCGGATTCGCGTTGACCGCGTACCCGATCGGGATCGAGCGCGGCTGGGTCAATCGCACCCAGGCGGTCGATCGCACCTTGACCACCTTGAAGTTCCTGCGCGATCTGCCCAGCGGCCCGCAGCCGACCGGCAAGGGCGCGTACAAGGGCTTTTACTATCACTTCCTCGACATGCAGAAGGGCGAGCGCTTCAACAGCTGGGTCGAGCTGTCGAGCGTGGACACCGGCCTGTTGATGATGGGCGTGCTGTTCACCCAGTCGTATTACGACCGAGACGACCCGCGCGAAAAGGAAATCCGCGACATCGCCGACACGCTGTACAAGCGCGTGGACTGGACCTGGCTGCAGCAGAACAAGCCGCTGATCTCGATGGGCTGGTTTCCCGAGAGCGGTTTCATCAAGCACGACTGGATGGGCTACAACGAGGCCATGCTGTTGTACGTGCTGGCGCTGGGTTCGCCCTCGCACCCGGTCGAGCCGGAAGCCTGGACGGTATGGACGCGCACCTACAACGACGTGTGGGGCGTGTACCAGGGCGAGGAATTCCTGGCCTTCGGTCCCTTGTTCGGCCATCAGTACAGCCATGTCTGGATCGATTTCCGCGGCATCCAGGACGAATACATCCGCGAGCGCGGCATCGATTATTTCGAGAACAGCCGCCGCGCCGCGTACGCGCAGCGCGCGTATGCGATCGCCAACCCGATGAAGTGGGAGGGCTACGGCCCGGAGCTGTGGGGCCTGACCGCGAGCGACGGCCCGCAGCAGACCTTGCAGACCTACCGCGGCGAGCAGCGCCAGTTCCGCCACTATTCGGCGCGCGGCGCCGGCCTGCGCGAGAATTTCGACGACGGCACCATCGCCCCGACCGCGGCGATCGCGTCCCTGCCGTTCGCGCCGGAGATCGTGATTCCGACGACCGTGGCGATGCACGAGCGCTACGGCGAGTACATCTATTCCAGCTACGGTTTCCTGGATTCGTTCAATCCCAGTTTCAACTACGACATTCCGTTGAAGACCGGCCGCCTGGTGCCCGATCACGGCTGGGTCGCCAGCGACTACATCGGCATCGATCAGGGCCCGATCCTGGCGATGATCAGCAACTACCGCAACGAATTCGTCTGGAACGTGATGAAGCGCAATCCCTATATCCGCAGCGGCCTGGAGCGCGCGGGGTTCAAGGGCGGCTGGCTGACGCCGGTGGATGCGCAGGGCAAGGACGCCAAGGACGGCAAGGACAAGAAGGCGGGCGAGGGCGAGGCCAAGGCGGAGGTCAAGCCGGCCGGCACCATGGACCCGGCCACGGCGCGCGCGCTGGGCGAGGCCGAGTCGCGCTCCGGGCGCACCAATGCGCCGGTGAAGCAGAATGCGCCGAAGCCGGAATGACGGCGTGAGCGTGGTGGCGGCTTATGCGTTGGGGTGTGTGCGGACGCTGAGGCGGCGCTTGATGGGCGCGGGTTCGCGCGAGGTCGTGGCCAAGAGCAAATCCCCCCTGGCCGCCCTTTTGCAAAGGGGGGAACTGGGTCGTGGTGGGCGTGGTGGTGGCGCGGGCTACGGGGCGGTACGAGGTTTGATCCTTGTGTGCGCGGTCGTGCTGCTCGGCGGTTGCACGCGGCGCGACGATGGGCGCGAGTTGGTGCGGTTCTGGGCGATGGGCTACGAGGGCGAAGTCGTCACCCAGCTGATTCCGGAATTCGAGCGGCGCAATCCCGGCATCCGGGTGGAAGTGCAGCAACTGCCGATCACCGCCGCGCACGAGAAGCTGCTGACCGCGTTCGCCGGCGATGCCTTGCCGGACGTGTGCGCGATCGGCAATACCTGGGTGTCCGAGTTCGCCTTGCTCGATGCCTTGATCCCGCTCGATCCGCGCCTGGCGCAAACGCCGGGTTTGCAAAGCCGTGATTATTTCGCCGGCGCCTGGGACACCGGCGTGATCGGCGGCACCGTGTACGCGGTGCCGTGGTACGTCGAAACGCGGCTACCGTTCTATCGCCAGGATCTGCTCAAGCAGGCCGGTATCGCGCGGCCGCCGCAGACTTGGGACGAATGGAAGATCGCGATGGCGGCGATCAAGCGCGAGGTCGGGCCCGACCGCTATGCCGCGCTGCTGCCGCTCAACGAAGCCGAGCCGCTGTTGAACCTGGGCATCCAGTCGCCCGATCCGCTGCTGCGCGACGACGGGCGCTACGGCAATTTTCGCAGCCCCGGGTTCAAGCGCGCGCTGACGTTCTATCGCGAAGTCTTCGACAACAAGTGGGCGCCGTTGGCCAGCAATACCCAGATCGCCAATGTGTGGAACGAATTCGGCCGCGGCTATTTCAGTTTCTACGTCAACGGCCCCTGGAACATCGCCGAATTCAAGAAACGACTGCCGCCGCAGCAGCAGGCCTCATGGATGACCATGCCGCTGCCGGGCGAACACGGCCTGGGCGCCTCGGTCGCCGGCGGCGCGAGCTTCGTGCTGTTCCGCAGTTCCAAGCGCCAGGACGCGGCCTGGAAACTGATCTCGTACCTGTCCGAGCCGCAGGTGCAGGTGCGCTTCCACGGCCTGACCGGCAACCTGCCGCCGCGGCGCGCGGCCTGGGCCACGCCGGCTCTGGCCAATGATGTGTACGCGCGCGCGTTCCGCGATCAGCTCGAACGCGCGCGGCCGGCGCCCAAAGTGCCGGAGTGGGAGCGCATCGCGACCGAAATCAAACTGGTCGGCGAACAACTGGCCAACGGGCGCGTCAGCGTGGATCAGGCGGCCGAAGAACTCGATCGCCGCGCCGACCGCATTCTCGAAAAGCGCCGCTGGATGCTCGATCACCAGACCATCAAGACCACGACCGCGCCGGCCGCGAGCAACAAGGAGGGCGGATGAAACCGTCCACCGCCGGCTGGGTGTTCGCCGCGCCCGCATTGACCGTGATCGGCCTGTTCTTCGGCCTGCCGGTGCTGGCCGCGCTGGCGTTGAGCCTGACCGACTTCGATATTTACGCCTTGGCGCATATCGACAACCTGCGCTTCGTCGCTTTCGATAACTACATCAACCTGCTCAACAATCCGCTGTTCTGGCGCGCGCTCGGCAACACGATGTATTTCGTCGTGGTCGGGGTGCCGCTGTCGATCGGCGTGTCGCTGGGCGCGGCCTTGCTGCTGCATTCCAAGCTCGGCTACTTCAAGCCGTTCTTCCGCACCGCGTTCTTCGCGCCGGTGGTGACCACGGTGGTCGCGGTCGCGGTGATCTGGCGCTATCTGTTCCATACCCGCTACGGCCTGGTGAACTGGGTTCTGTCGTGGGCCGGGATCGACCCGATCGACTGGCTCGGCGACCCGCACTGGGCGATGCCGAGCATCATCCTGTTCGCGGTGTGGAAGAACTTCGGCTACAACATGATCATCTTCCTGGCCGGCCTGCAGGCGATCCCGGAAGACCTGTACGAAGCCGCGCGCATTGACGGCGCCAGTCACGGCCGGCAGTTCCGCTACATCACCTTGCCGATCCTCGGGCCGGTGCTGTTGATGGTCAGCATCCTGACCCTGGCCGGCTATTTCCAGTTGTTCGCCGAACCTTACGTCATCACCCAGGGCGGGCCGCTGCAGAGCACGGTCAGCGTGCTGTACCTGATGTACGAGGAAGGCTTCAAGTGGTGGAACCTCGGCAACGCCTCGGCGGTGGCGTTCCTGCTGTTCGTGTTGATGACGGTGGCGACCAGCGGCCTGATGTGGATCGCGCGCCGCAAGGGGGTCGAATGAATCGCGACGGGATGCCGGCCTGGCTGGCCAAGGCGATCGTCAACGGCCTGTTGGTCGGTCTGGCCGCGCTGAGCCTGGCGCCGTTGCTGTGGATGTTCGCGGTCTCGCTGATGCAGCCCGGCGAGGCCAGCGCGTTTCCGCCGCCGCTGTGGTCGTCCAGCCCGACCCTGCACAACTACCACGAACTGTTCGCGCGCATGGGCATGGGCCGCTACCTGTTCAACAGTTTTCTGATCTCGACCCTGGTCACGATCATCGCGGTGCTGCTCAACACCCTGGCCGGTTATGCCTTCGCCAAACTCGATTTCGGCGGGCGCGAGCGGGTGTTCCGTGTGTTGCTCGCGGCGCTGGTGATTCCGGCGCAGGTGTCGATGATGCCGCTGTTCCTGATGCTCAAGCAGATGGGCCTGATCAACAGCTATGCCGGCGCGGTGGTGCCGGGCATGGCCGGCATCTTCGGCATTTTCCTGGTCCGCCAGTACGCGCGCTCGATTCCCGATGAGCTGCTGGAGGCGCCGCGCATCGATGGCGCCGGCGAGTTGCGCATCTTCTTCCAGATCGTCCTGCCGGCGTTGCGGCCGATCCTGGTGACCCTGGCGATCTTCAGTTTTCTGGGCGCCTGGAACGATTTCATGTGGCCGCTGATCGTGCTCAGCGACGAGAACCTGCAGACCCTGCCGGTCGCGTTGGCGTCGCTGTCGCGCGAGCACGTGCAGGACAACGAAATGATGATGGCCGGCTCGGTGGTCACCGTGGTGCCGGTGCTGTTGCTGTTCCTGGTGCTGCAACGCCACTACCTGCAAGGTCTGCTGGTCGGCAGCGTCAAGGGTTGAACCGTCTGCCGCGATGATGCGGCGCGAACAAGGTGAGTGAACTCGATGTCGGAACGCTACCCATCGGTCGTGGCGCGGGTTGTCGCCGCATCGCATCCCGTCGCCGCATCGCCTCGATCGGCGCGGCGCGCTGCAGCGAAGTCCGTTGTGGCGGTGGCCTGGTTGTCGTTGCTCGCATTTTTTTCCAGCGGCGGCGCGGCGTTCGCGCAGAAACCGCGGGTGCTCGACGATTTCGAATCGGCCAAGCCGTGGACCGTGGTGACCTCCAACCAGGTCACCGCGAGCCTGCGCCCGGTCGACAGCAGCAAGGGGCGCGCGCTGTGCCTGGACTACGATTTCAACGGCGTGTCCGGTTACGCCGGATTGCAGCGCGAATTGCCGCTGGACTATCCGGACAATTACCAGTTCGCGTTCCAGATGCGCGGCGATTCGCCGGCCAACGATCTGCAGTTCAAGCTGGTCGACGCCAGCGGCGACAACGTGTGGTGGGTGAACCGGCCCAAGTACGAGTATCCGAAGCAATGGACGCCGGTGGTCTACAAGCAGCGGCATATCAGCCGCGCCTGGGGGCCGGCGCCCGATCCGGCGCTGCGCAAGAGCGCCAAGCTCGAATTCACCGTCTACAACAGTGCCGGCGGCAAGGGCTCGGTCTGCTTCGATCAATTGACGTTTCAACCGCTGGCCAAGGACGACGGCTCGCCGTTGACCGGAACCGTCGTCGCCACCACGACCGCGCAGGGCAGCCGCGCCGACTATGCGATCGACGGCGATCCGGCCACGGCCTGGCGCGCGGGTTTCGAAACCGATCCGGAGCCGGCGTTGACGCTCGACCTCGGCCGCGTGCGCGAGTTCGGCGGCGTGGTGCTGCGATGGGCCGACGACGAGTTCGCCTCCGACTACCGCATCGATCTGTCCGATGACGGCAAGCGGTGGCGCGAAAACGCGGGCCATGTCGATCACGGCGACGGCGGCACCGATCTGATCGCCTTGCCTGAAGCGCAAGCGCGCTATCTGCGCGTGGTGCCGATCCGCGGCCTCGGTCTGGGTTTCGGCCTGGCCGAGTTGAGCGTGCAGCCGCTGGCGTTCGCGGCCACGCCCAACGATTTCGTCAAGGAACTGGCCAAGCGCGCGCCGCGCGGCGACTACCCGCGCGGTTTCAGCGGCGAGCAGCCGTACTGGACCATCGTCGGCACCGACGGCGGCCTGCAACAGGGACTGATCGGCGAGGACGGTGCGATCGAGGTTTACAAGGCCGGCTTCAGCGTCGAGCCGTTGCTGCTGCTTGAAGACGCGTCCAGACGCGAACTCAAGACCTGGGCCGACGTGGCGATCACCCAGAGTCTGCAGGACGGCTATCTGCCGATCCCGAGCGTGCATTGGGATGCCGGCGATCTGAAGCTGACCGTCACCGCGTTCTCGCCCGAATTCGAAGGGCAGGAGCAGATCGTCGCGCGCTATCGCGTGCGCAACACCGGCAAGCAGGCGCGCGCGCTGACCTTGGCCTTGGCGGTGCGGCCGTTCCAGGTCAATCCGCCGACCCAGTTCCTGAGCACCACCGGCGGGGTCAGCAGTATTCGTCGGTTGCGCATCGATGTCGCCGACCAAACTCGCGACGGCGTCGGCAATGGCCTGGCCACCGTCAACGGCAATCCCGGCGTGCAATCGCTGACGCCGGTGGCGGGTGCGTTGGTGTCGGGCTTGCAAAGCGGGGAAGTGGTCGGTCGTCTGCGTTCGGGGCGGGTCGCGGACGCCAAGAGCGAGGTGGTCGATCCCGATGGCCTGGCGTCCGGCGCGATGTTGTATCCGATGCGTCTGGCCGCGGGCGAAAGCCGCGAGGTGTTCATCTATCTGCCGCAGGATCCGGGCGCGTCGTTGCCCAGCCTGGATCCCGCCGACGCGATCAAGTGGCAGGCCGCGACCGCGCGCATGTGGCGCGACAAACTCGACCGGGTGAAGCTGCGGGTGCCGGCGGCCGGACAGCACGTGGTCGACACCTTGCGCACCGGGCTGGCGCATATGCTGATCAGCCGCGAAGGCCCGCGTCTGCAGCCGGGTACGCGCTCGTATGCGCGTGCGTGGATCCGCGACGGCGCGATGATCGGCGAGGGCCTGTTGCGCATGGGCCGCGAAGACGTGGCCGAGGATTTCCTGCGCTGGTACGCGCCGTATCAGTTCGAAAACGGCAAGGTGCCGTGTTGCGTCGACGACCGCGGCAGCGATCCGGTGCCGGAGAACGACAGCCACGGCGAACTGATCTTCACCGTCGCCGAGGTCTATCGCTACACCCGCGATCGCGAACTGCTCAAGGCGATGTGGCCGCACGTGCAGGGCGCGGTGCGCTACATGGACGAGCTGCGATCGAGCGAGCGCACCGATGCCAACCGCGCCTTGAATCCGGCCTTCTACGGCATGATGCCGGCCTCGATCAGTCACGAGGGCTATTCGGCCAAGCCGATGCATTCGTACTGGGACAATTTCTGGGCGCTGCGCGGTTACAAGGACGCGGTCGAGATCGCGAAGTGGTTGGGTGAGGACGAGGCGGCCGAGGCCTACACCGCGTCGCGCGATCAGTTCCGCGACGATCTATACCGTTCGATCCAATCGGCAACGCAGCAACACCGCATCGACTACATTCCCGGCGCGGCCGAACTCGGCGATTTCGACGCGACCTCGACCACGATCGCGCTCGCGCCCGGCGGCGAGCAGGGCTTGTTGCCGCCCACCTTGTTGAACAACACCTTCGAGCGCTACTGGAAAGAGTTCGTCGATCGCCGCGACGGCCGCCGCGAGTGGAAGGACTACACGCCGTACGAACTGCGCACGATCGGCAGTTTCGTCCGCCTGGGCTGGCGCGATCGCGCGCACGAGGCGCTGGATTTCTTCTTCAAGGATCAGCAACCGCGCGGCTGGAACCAATGGGCCGAGGTGGTGTCGCGCACGCCGCGCAAACCGTTCTTCGTCGGCGATCTGCCGCATGCCTGGGTCGAGTCGGACTATGTGCGCTCGGCGCTGGACATGTTCGCCTACACCCGCGACGTCGATCAGGCGCTGGTGATCGCGGCCGGCGTGCCGGCGGCGTGGCTGGACGGCGAGGGCGTGTCGGTCGAAAAGTTGCGCACGCCGTATGGCGAACTGGGCTATCGATTCAAGCGCGACGGCAAGCGCGTGTCGCTGGAGTTGTCGCCCGGTCTGCAAGTTCCGCCGGGCGGGGTGATGGTGAAGTGGCCGTTCGATCGCGCCCCGGGCAAGACCCGGGTCGATGGGCGCGAACGTGCGTGGATGGACGGCGAGTTGAAGATCGAACAGGTGCCGGCGCGGGTGGTGGTGGAGATGGAGTAGGGCGGTGCGCCGCAGTGGGCGGCCCTCACCCCAACCCCTCTCCCGCAAGCGGGAGAGGGGCTAAGGCGGATCGACAAGCCGAGGTAGTTGCTCTGGGCAGAACGCACAGCCCGATCGAATCACTCGCACCAATGCACATCCAGGCCGACGTCGCCCTGCATGCCGATCAGTACCGGCCAGCGCTGTACCTCGCCGCTGGCGATGGCTTGACGGAACACCTCGCGCTTGGCCTTGCCCTGAATCAGCAGGAACCGCGATTGCGCATACGCCAAGCCAGCGGGCGTCAGGCTGATGCGTTTGCTCCATTGCCTGGCGCCGGCCGCGGTGGTGGCGTCGATGGCGACATACGGCTGTTTCGACGCCAGTACCCGATCCAGGCCCGGCAGGCCGGGAAACAGCGATGCGGTGTGGCCGTCCTCGCCCATGCCCAGCACCGCCGCGCTGGCGCTCTGGCGTGCGTGCGCATTGGCGAAGGCGACGGCTTCCTCGAGGCTGCGGCCGGGCGCGGTCAGCGCTTCGAAGCGCGCGGCGGCGGCGTTGTGGCGCAGCAGGTACTGGCGGACCAGCCAGGCGTTGCTGTCGCGATCGTCGGGCAGCAGCCAGCGTTCGTCGACCAGGGCGATATCGACCCGCGCCCAGTCCAGCGGCGCGCGCGACAGGGCGCGGTAGACCGGCGCCGGAGTGGTGCCGCCCGACAGCAGCAGGCGCACGCGCGAACGCCGCGCCAGATCGCGCCGCAGTTCGGCCGCGATGGCCACCGCGCTGGCCCAGACCCAGGTGTCGACGCTGCGATGCTCATGCCAGCGATACGGCGCGGCCTGAGGCAGGGCGGGATCGTGCGGGACGGGGGCGGAGTCGTCGAGCATCCGTCCATCGTCGCACGGGCTTGTTTAAGGCCATGTCGTGGCGCGGCCGGGTGGTCGCGGCCTGCGTCACATCACGATCTGGAATCCGCGCCCACTACCTGCGGGAGCGGCGCAAGCCGCGACCGCGCCGCGCCGATAACGGCGAAGCGCGGCAGCGCCGCTCAACCCGCGCTGACCTCGCTCGCAGGCGCCGCCATCGGCGCGTGCCGCGCCGCCAGCGCCGCCGCGCCGAGCAGGCCCGGCTGCGCATGGGTCACCGCCAGGGTCGGCACCCGCGCCATGGTCGGCGAGAACCGGCCCTTGTGTTCGAAACGCTGGCGGAAGCCCGAATGCGCCAGCCACGGCATCAGCTTGGGCACCAGGCCGCCGGGCAGGAACACGCCGTCCCAGGCGCCGAGGGTCAGCACGAGGTCGCCCGCGGCTGCGCCGAATACCGCGCAGAACACGTCGATCGCGCGCAGGCAACGCACGTCGCCCTCGCGCGCCATCGCGGTGATGTCCTGCGGCTGCAGCGGGCCGGGGTCTTCGCCGGCGATCTGGCTCAGCGCGCGATGCAGGTTGACCAGGCCGCTGCCGCTGAGCAGACGCTCGTTGGAGACCCGGCCGAATTCGCCCGACAGGCGTTGCAGCACTTCGATTTCTTCCGGCGTGCCCGGGGCGAAGCTGACGTGGCCGCCCTCGGTCTGCAGCGGGTAATAGCGGCCGTCGCGGCGCAGCAGCGCGCCCACGCCCAGGCCGGTGCCGGCGCCGATGATCGCGTAGGTGCGGTCGCCGTCGCCGCTCCAGCCGTTCCAGCGCACGCCGCCGATCGGCACCACGTCGGAGGGTTGCAGCAGCGACACCGCCATCGCCTGCGCGGCGAAGTCGTTGACCAAACGCAGCTGGGTGAGCCCCAGAGCGATTCGGGTGCGTTCGGCCGAGATCACCCACGGGTGATTGGTGATTCGCGCCTCGTCGCCATCGACGCGCCCGGCCACCGCGAACACGGCATCGGTCGGGCTGGCGCCGATGCGGTCGAGGTAATGGCGCGCGGCGTCGGCCAGCGACGGGAAGTCGGCGACCGAGAAAACCTGCACGCTGTCGGGCAACAGCGCCGGCACGGCCGGATCGGACGAGGCGAGGGCGAAGCGGGCGTTGGTCCCGCCGATGTCGGCCAGCAACGCGCCGCTCATGCCGAACCTCCGCCGGACTTGTAGCCATTGGTCGGCGGCAGGAAGCGTTCGGCCTCGGCCGGGCCCCAGGAGCCGGCCGGGTAGTCCAGCGCGGGTTGCTCGGTCTGGCTCCAGGCGCCTTCGATGCTGTCGATCCATTGCCACGCCGCTTCGACTTCGTCGTCGCGCACGAACAGGGTCTGGTTGCCGCGCAGCGCGTCGACCAGCAGGCGCTCGTAGGCGATGCGCCGCTGCGGCGAGCCCGACATCGACAGATCCAGCGACATCGGCTTGAGCTCCATCGCGCCCCATTCGGGCGCGGCGAGGCTGCCCATCAGGCCCAGCTCGATGGTTTCGTCGGGTTGCAGGCGCATGCGCAGGCGGTTGGGGCGTTCGCGGCCGCGGCGCGGGCGTTCGAACAGCCAGTGCGAGGTCGGACGGAACGAGACCACCACCTCGGTCGCGCGTTCGGCCAGGCGCTTGCCGGTGACCAGCCTGAAAGGAACACCGGCCCAGCGCCAGTTGTCGATATAGGTTTCCACCGCGACGAAGGTCTCGACCGTGGATTCGTGCACGAAACCCTTGACCGCGCGGCCCTCGACCACGCCGGCGCCGTAGCGGCCGCGCACGGTGCGGGCGGCGACGTCGTCGCGGCTCATCGGCCGCAGCGCGCGCAGCACCTTGCGCTTCTCGTCGCGGATGCTGTCGGCGTCGAGCACCGATGGCGGCTCCATCGCGATCAGCGCGAGCAATTGCAGCATGTGGTTCTGGACCATGTCGCGCAGCGCGCCGTAGCCGGCGTAATAGCCTTCGCGGCCGTCGACGCCGGCGGTTTCGGCGACCAGGATGTCGACCGATTCGATCCAGCGGTGTTCCCACACCGCTTCGAGCAAGGTGTTGCCCAGGCGCAGCGCGAGCAGGTTCTGCACCGCCGCCTTGCCCAGGTAATGGTCGATGCGGAAGATCCGCGATTCGTCCAGGCAGGCGCGCAGCGCGGCGTTGATCTCGCGCGCCGAGGCCAGATCGCGGCCGATCGGTTTTTCCAGCACCAGGCGCGATTCGCCCTCCAGCAGGCCGGCGGCCTTGAGGCCGTTGGCGCAATGCACGAACAGGTCCGGCGGCGTGGCCAGGTAGCTCACGCTCGGGCGGTCGGCGTATTTCGACAGCGCCGCGGCGATCGAGGTCTCGTCGCGCAGATCGACCGAGACGTAGGCAATCTTGGACAGCAGGTCTTCCACCAGCGCCGGATCGTCGGCGACCTCGCCGGCCATGTGCTCGCGCAGCCAGGCGCGGAACTCGTCGTCGGACAGCTCCTGGCGGCCGACCGCGACGATGCGGAACCCGGCCGGCAGCAGCCGATCGCGCCACAGATGGACCAGCGACGGAAACAGATAGCGCTGGGAGAGATCGCCGGTGGCGCCGAACAGCAGCAGGGTGTCGTGCATGGAACCGCGAGCTCTGAAAGTGGGGGAAACAGCGATCGGGCGCGGCAACTGCGTTCGATCGTGCGCCGGGAAGGGCTCCCGGCTCGGGCCCCAAGCATATCGCCGCTCGGGGTCGGGGCGAGTATTCGTTGTTATGGATGTCGGTTGGTGCGGGGTTTGGGGGTGTCGGGGGTATCGGTCTTGGTGGGTTTGAGGTGCTGCTGGGCTCAGGGAGCGGAGTGGGGCGGCGACGTGCCGTGGAGCGGGTGGTTGACGTTATCGCGGCGAGGCCATCAGGGCTTCAGCCGCGAACCATCACTCCGTCATTCCCGCGAACGCGGGCTCCGCTTTACTTCGGCGGAGCCGAATATCCAGTGTCTTTGTCGCGACCTGCACGAAAGTCGATGGATCCCCGCGTTCGCGGGGATGACGTTCCTTAGGGATGCGATGTCGAATGTCGGATTCGCCGTGTCCCGGGTTCCGGATACTGACTTCCGACTCTCGAATTCCAATCTCGAATCCCAAATCCCAAATCCCAAATCTCAAATCCCGCCTCAAGGCAACGGCTCTTCCAGGAACTTGCCATTGCTGGCAATCACCTTCGAATACCAGCGCGCACTGTCCTTCGGCGTACGGTCCTGAGTGGCGTAGTTCACGTGCACCACGCCGAAGCGCTTGGAGTAGCCCAGCGACCATTCCAGGTTGTCCAGCAGCGACCACACCATGTAGCCGCGGATGTCGCAGCCGGCCTGGATCGCGTCGTGGATCGCGCCGATGTGCTTTTGCAGGTAGTCCATGCGCAGCGGATCGCGCACCCGGCGTTGGCCGGTCGAATCGGGCTCGGCCACCGGCGGATCGAAGAACGCCGCGCCGTTTTCGGTGATGTACATCGGGATGTCGCCGTAACGGTCCTTGACCCAGGTCAGGGTGTCGGTCAGGCCCTGCGGGAACACTTCCCAGCCGGTTTCGGTGTAGGTGCCCGACGGCTGCCGCACCACGCCGGTGTTGAGCGGGTAGCTGACCGCGTCCTTGGTGACGCTGCGGGTGTAGTAGTTGACGCCGATGAAGTCGAGCTTCTGCTTGATCAGGTCGAAATCGGCCTGCGGCCATTCCGGCCAGGCTTCGCCGAAGATCTCGCGCAGTTCCGGCGGATAGGTGCCGAGCAGGGCGGGATCGAGGTATTGCTCGTTCATGTAGGCGTGCGCGCGCTTGACCGCGGCGGCGTCCTCGGCCGAATCGGTGGCGGCGTATTTGGGCTCGATGTTCACCACCAGACCGATCTCGTGCTTGCCTTCGGCGCGATACGCCTGCACCGCCGCGCCGTGCGCGCGCATCAGGTTGTGCGAGGCGATCGGCGCTTCGAAGCGGCTGCGATGGCCCGGCGCGAGCGCGCCGTGCAGATAGCCGCCGTCGGTGATCACCCACGGCTCATTGAGCGTGACCCACTTCTTGACCCGGCCGTCGAGCTCGCGGTACATGACCTGGCCGTACTCGGCGAACCAGTCGGCGCAGTCGCGGTTGAGCCAGCCGCCGCGATCGTCGAGCGCGGCCGGCATGTCCCAGTGGTACAAGGTCAGCAGCGGTTCGATGCCGTTGGCCAGCAGTTCGTCGACCAGGCGCGAGTAGAAATCCAGGCCGGCCTGGTTCACCCGGCCGGTGCCCTCGGGCAGGATGCGCGACCACGAGACGCTGAAGCGATACGCCTGCAGGCCCAGCTCCTTCATCAATTTGACGTCTTCTTTCCAGCGTCGATAGTGGTCGCAGGCCACATCGCCGGTATCGCCGTTGAGGGTCATGCCGGGGGTGTGGGCGAAGCGGGTCCAGATGCTGGGACCGGCGCCGTCGGCCATCGGCGAGCCTTCGATCTGGTGCGCGGCGGTGGCGGCGCCCCACAGAAAGCCGTTCGGGAAGGTGCGGTCGGCGGCATTGCGTGAATCGGTCATTCGTCGTGGCCTCCGGAGCCAATCGAATTGGAAGCGGGCGTGCATGAAAACGGTTACATGGCAGAATAGCCCAGGGCGGGCACAAATGCATCGCCTCGATCGCATTGTCGGGAGAATTCATGGCGAAGGTCACTCTGCAGCAGCTGCGCAAGGTCTATCCGAACGGTTACGTCGGCGTCGCCGACGCCAGTTTCGAGGTCGACGACGGCGAGTTGCTGGTGCTGGTCGGCCCGTCGGGCTGCGGCAAATCCACCTTGCTGCGCATGGTTGCGGGGCTGGAGTCGATCAGTTCGGGCGAGTTGCGCATCGGCGACCGGGTGGTCAACGACATGCCGCCGAAGGATCGCGACATCGCCATGGTGTTCCAAAGCTATGCGCTGTATCCGCACATGACCGTGGCCGAGAACCTCGGCTTCGGCCTGAAACTGCGCGGCGCGAGCAAGGTCGAGATCGCCGAGCGGGTCAAGGCGGCGGCGGCGACGCTCGAGCTGGAATCGCTGCTGGACCGCAAGCCGGCCGCGTTGTCGGGCGGGCAGCGCCAGCGCGTCGCGCTGGGGCGCGCCTTGGTGCGCAAGCCGCAGGTGTTTCTGCTGGATGAGCCGCTGTCCAACCTCGACGCCAAGCTGCGCATGACCATGCGGGTCGAGATCGCGCGCCTGCACCGGCAGCTCGAGACCACGATGATCTACGTCACCCACGATCAGGTCGAAGCGATGACCCTGGGCCATCGGATCGTGGTGATGAAGGACGGCAAGATCCAGCAGATCGACACGCCGATGGCCTTGTACAACCGGCCGGTCAATCTGTTCGTGGCGACCTTCCTCGGCAGCCCGAAGATGAACACCCTGTGGGGCCAGGTGGTCGAACGCGATAACGCCTTGTACCTGCGCATCGCCGACGGCGTCGAACTGCGCCTGCGGCCGGAAGGCGAGTTGCTGGAGAAAGTCCGCGCTTATCTTGGCCGCGAGCTGATGATCGGCCTGCGCCCGGAAGACATGCATCCGGCCGAGGCCGGCCCGGACACCTTGCCGGCCAAAGTCGAGGTGGTCGAACCGGTCGGCAACGAAGCGTTCTTGAACCTGGGCTGCGGCGGCTGCGACCTGGTGGTGCGCCTGCCGCCGTTCCACTTGCCGAAGGTCGGCGACACCGTGCATCTGGCGTATTCGGCGGAACGGATGCATTTCTTTGATCGGGAGAGCGAGTTGCGGTTGTAGGGAACTGTTGCCGGAGCAGTGAAGTTCGGGTTCGCCGCGTCACTCTCAGTCGTCATTCCCACGAAGGCGGGCTCTGCTTTACCTCGGCGAAGCCGAACATCCAGGGCTTTTCGAGTGAGAACGCCTGAAGTCGATGCGCTCTGCTTTCACGCAGGCAACGCGACAAGCGAAAGATTGAAACGGGAACGTTTGCGACTTCGTACTCTTTCGCACGAAAGTCCCTGGATTCCCGCGTTCGCGGGAATGACGGGCTGGGAGTGGCGCGGGATTGAAGGCTGATTACTCAACTCACTCAAATAGCCAGGTCTTATCAGAACGTCATTCCCGCGAACGCGGGAATCCAGCGACTTTCGCGCGATAACGGCGATCAATTGCGCCAGCACCAATAAGTCTGTGACCGTCTCGCCCCGGCAAAGCGCGGCGATCAGTTCGTCCGTGTTTCCCAGGCCAGCACGCCCCGACAGCGCCATCAGACGCAGTTCCTGCTGGAAGCGTCTCGCCCCCGAAACGGTGCGATCGGTCGCAGATCCGCAGATGGCGAAGGACGCGCCTGTTTGCCGACTCGGCCCGCTGCCGGTCGCCACACGACCGGGCCAGGACCGCTCGATAGCCGCGCCGCCACCAGCGCAAACCCGGCACGCGAATACGCACAAACCTCTCAGCGCCAAGTGACAGACCGGCACATCAGTTGAGTCTTGTCGCCGATTGCGTGCAAACTCCGGTCTCGTGTTCCGGCACATCGCAGCGCAGTACGGAAGGGGAACTATCCGTACAGTGGGTTCGCCCACCCGCCGATGCTAGTGTGCCGGAGCCAGCGAAGGGACCCAGATGGACAGTCAATCCGTGACCGGCCGCCGTCGCCGTCATGCCGTGCCGCGTTGCGAACCGCATCGCCGGCAGGCGCATGCCCGCCGCGCGCGCGCACTGGCCGCGATGCTTGCCCTATTTGCCGCAACAGGATGTCAAACCGCCATGTCTACGTCCGCCGCCTCCAGCCCGTCCGCCGCCGCGCAAGCCGGCGCGGGCACCTCGGCCGAATGGCCGCTGCGTTTCGAGCGCCACCGCTTCGGCGCCTACTGCTTCGATACCTACGGCTGCCGCATCGTCTATCACGGCTTTCCGCACGGTAAGCCCGACGAAAGCAAACTCAGCGCCTCGACCGCGTCGTTCGGCGCCGATTACCGCAGCCTGATGAAGGCCGGCCACATCGATATCGTCAACTTCCCGCCGCCGGCAGAGGTCAGCTGGCGTTCGAAGGACCAAAGCGAGCACAGCGCGCGCATCGACATCGGCGAGATCTTCAAGGACCGGCTGGTGCGGCACGAGGTCGCGCGCGAGGACATCGCGCCGGGCGTGAGCATCAACGATCCGGAAATCATCCTGGAAGTCGACGACCGCACCATCAACGTCTACATGCGCAGCTTCATTCCGTTGAAGGCGCCGCGCGATCCGGGCAATCCCAACAGCGATTACCGTGCCGACCTGATCCAGGTTTTCAGCCAGACCTACTGAGCCGCAGCCCCGAGCCGCAGCACCCGGCAGTACCACAACCGCAGCGCTAAGGAGAGTTTGCGATGGGCGGCGAAAAGAATCCGGACGGCGTCAAGACCTATCCCGCCGACCAGCACGACCTCGACAGCTACGTGCAGGCCAGCGGCCAGTTGTCGCAGCTGCGCGCGCCGCTGTTGCTCGATTCCAGCGATCCGCATGCGCGCCTGTTCGTTGCCGCCTTCGATGGCACCGGCAACAGCATGTACAAGGACGACCCCAAGAACCACACCAATGTGGCCGGGGTCGTGCAGCAACTCGAAGCCGGCATGCACCGCAATATCGGCTACGGCTACGTGGAAGGCCCGGGCACTCAGGACGGCTGGCTCAAGAGCACCCGCGACCAGATGAGCGGGCGCACCTTCGAGCCGCGCGTGGAGCAGATGTACCGGCAGTTCACCGAGCAGTCCAAGCAGTGGCTCGATCAGGACCCGAAGGCGCAGATCAACGTGGCCGGGATCGGTTTCAGCCGCGGCGCCGAACAGGAGGCCGCGTTCGCGCGGCTGGTCCACGAGCGTGGCATCCAGGACCCGAGCGGCGCGACCTACAGCAAGGACAAGGACGGCAACATCACCGGCGTGGAGTTCAGCAAGCCGCCGCTGGTGGCGCCGGGGCAGGTGCCGCAGGCGGTCGGTCTGTTCGACCCGGTCGGCACCGGCGAGCCGCGCAATCACGACCGGCGCCTGCCGCCGTCGGTGATGTCGGCGTTCCAGATCACCGCCGAGGACGAACGCCGCGACCTGTTCAAGTCGACCAGCATCCTGCGCGAGGGCTTCAGCGAGGACAAACGCTTCCTCAACGTCACCGTCGGCGGCGCGCACAGCAACATCGGCGGCAGCTACGAGCTCAACGGCCTGTCGATCCGAAGCGGCAATCTGATGACCGATTACCTCAACGGGCTCAGCGATAAACCGTTTCTGGACAAGCGCGCCGAGCCGCAGGACCCGACACTCAACGTCGTGCATCGGTCCGACAAGCACCAGTTCTTCTACACCACCCGCGATTTCCGCGACGGCCAGCGCGACCACACCGATATCGTCGCGAGCAAGCAGCAGGTCAAGGATCACTCGGTGCCCGATCCGACCCGCAAGGAGCCGATCGACGAGCGCATGGACGGCCGCTTCGAGCGCCGGCCGGTGCCGATCGGCGACACCCCGGGCAAGCAGGCGACGCCGCAAGCGGCCGCGCAGGAAGGCAGCGACATCGACCGCACCTTCGCCCGCCTGACCGAAGCGGCGCGCAATCGCGACGACGGTGCGTTCCGCGCCGCGGCGCAGGACCATGCGCGTTCCGACGCCGGCCAGGCCTGGCTGCAGAACGGACGCGAGCAATACCAGCAGATGAAGGCCGAGCAGGCGCAGGCGGCGCCGCAGCAACCGACCCAGCCGCCGCCGACGCAACAACAGCCGCCGCCGCAGCAAGAACCGCCCAGCGCGCATCCGCGCGCGCCGGGCCTGTAACCCTGACGGAGAACGAAGTGCAGGACGCGCAAGACCTGAAACGATTGGCCGCCGATCTGGCGGTGTTCGCCCAGCACATGCAGGAACAAAGCGAACGCGCGGTCCAGCATGTGGACCGCAGCGCCGACGAACTGCATCGCACCGCCCAGGGCATGGGCGCCGACGCGCAGGAACTGACCCACCAGCTGATCAACGCGGTGCAGAACCAGACCCGCGAGGCGATCGGCCGCGGCGTCGATCAGACCTTCGGTCCGATCGGCACGCAACTGCGCGAAAGCGCCGAACTCGCCGAGCGCGCGGCCAAGGCGCTCGAGGACCAGCACATCGGCCTGCTGCGCTCGCAGCAGGGGCTGATCTACAAGGGCGTGGCGGCCTTGCTGGTCGGCTCGATCCTGGCGGTTGGCAGCAGCTGGTACTTCATGCGCAAGTCGATGCGCGAGATCGAGCGCGCCCAGTTCGCCAAGGACATCCTGCACGCGACCCAGTCGGGCGCCTTGACCCGCTGCGGCGAAGCGCTGTGTGCGCGCGCCGGAAAGACTTACGGGGCCAAGGGCGAGTACGTGCTGCTCGAGCCGGCGGGGGCGGAGTAATCCCGCGTGTCCGATCGCCACGCGACCGCGCCGCATTCGATCGTCGCGCCGCTGCAATGCGAGACGCCACCGATGTACACCGTAGTCGTCACCGGCGGCTCGGGCTTCATCGCCAGTCATTGCATCGTCCAGTTGTTGCAGGCCGGCCATCGCGTACGCGCGAGCGTGCGCAGCCTCGAGCGCGAAGGCGCGGTGCGGGCGATGTTGCGGCGGGCCGGGGTCGATCCGGACGAGCGCCTGTCGTTCGTCGTCGCCGATCTCGAACACGACGCCGGCTGGGCGCAGGCCATGGCCGATTGCGACTACGTGCTGCACGTGGCCTCGCCGTTTCCGCCCGGATTGCCCAGACACGAAGACGATCTGATCGTGCCTGCGCGCGACGGCGCCCTGCGGGTGTTGCGCGCCGCGCGCGACGCCGGGGTCAAGCGGGTGGTGCTGACCTCGTCGTTCGCGGCGATCGGTTACGGCCATCCCGGGCGCACCGAGCCTTTCGATGAGAGCGTGTGGTCGGACCTGAGCGGAGAGGTGGCCGCGTATCCGAAATCCAAGACCCTGGCCGAACGCGCGGCCTGGGACTTCATCGAACGCGAGGGCGGGGCGCTGGAATTGGCGGTGGTCAATCCGGTCGCCGTGTTCGGCCTGGTGCTGGGGCCGGACTATTCGACCTCGATCGGCCTGATCCAGCGCATGCTCGACGGCGGCTTGCCCGGCTGCCCGCAACTGCATTTCGGCGCGGTCGACGTGCGCGACGTCGCCGACCTGCACCTGCGCGCGATGACCGATCCGGCCGCGAACGGCGAACGTTTCCTGGCCGTCGCCGGCGACTTCATGTCGGTGCTGCAGATGGCCCAGACCCTGCGCAACCACCTCGGCGCCGCCGCGGCGAAGGTGCCCAAACGCGAGGTGCCGAACTGGATGGTGCGCCTGGCCGCGCTGCGCGATCCGGCGGTGCGGCAGGTGATCCCGGACCTGGGCAAGCGCAAGAACGCGAGCAGCGCCAAGGCCCACCGCGTGCTGGATTGGGTGCCGCGACCGCGCGAGGACGCGTTGATCGCGACCGCGCAAAGCCTGATCGCGTTGAAGCAAAACGCCTGACCCGCGTTAGACGAGGTGCAGCCCGGCGCTCCCTGTAGGAGCGGCGCAAGCCGCGACCGCGCACCCACGCCAGCCGGCGAGACCTGCATCGATCCCGTCACCGCACGTCGTGGTTTGGCCGATCCATCCGCATGTGAAGTCATGCGCGATTGCCGGTGTCCGCCGCGATCGGCCGCTGCGCGGTCGCGGCTCGCGCCGCTCCTACATAAGAGCGATCAAAGAAACTCCGCGCGAATCCGATCCAGGTCGAACGGCGTAATGCCCTCGCTCATCGAAAACACCGTATCGGCCTGTTCGGGCGTATCCACGAGCTCGCCGCGTGCCCGCGCATGCAGTTCGAACAAGGTCCGCAGGTCCGGCGTCGCCAGCGCGGTCATCGCGCGCAGGATCAGCGAGATGCCGGACAGATGGTTGGCGGCGTTGTTCCAGCGCGGGAAACCGCCCAGGCCGATATCGGTCCACACGATCCGGTCGGTTTCCAGATCGAGCACGAACGGCAGGCAGCTTTGCTGGTTCGAGGCCAGGTCCAGGCGGTCTTCGACCGTGCGCGCTTCGAACGGTTCGCCCGAGTTCGCATCGCTGCGCGCCATCCAGCCGGCGAAGCATTCGGGCAGGTCGCAATACGGCTGATTGGTGAAGCTGTGGATGCTGACCACGACGAAGCGCAGGCCGAGCTCGCGCAAGCGCGCCAGGTCCAGATCGATGAACTCGGCCGCGCCGCGCGGCGCATCGACGATGTCGCCGCTGTGATGGCCGCCGTAACCCTTGAGGTTGTAGTAGGCGACGACATCGCGGAACACGAAGTCGCGATCGAAGAACGCCGCCGACAGATCGATGTCGGTGCGCTCGCGGCCGTTGGTCCACCACAGGAACAGGCGGATGAAGCGGGTGTCGGGCAGTGGCAGGCGGCTGCCGCGCACCAGCGTGCGCAGCGCGCGCGAGGCCGAGCGCTGGACCAGCGGCACGCGCATGTCGGCCAGGGCCGGGTCGACGTAGCAGCGGCCCAGTGGCGCGCGCTGAGCGAAGCGGGCGAGCAGGGCGCCGCGGCAGAGTGCGATGACGTCGTTGAGCACGGTCGGGTCGATCGGCGCGCGTCGATCGTGCAGCGTCCACGCGCGCGCCGCGTCGCCCTTCGGAAAGAAGGTGCGCAACGACGATTCACCGCGATGTTCGAACTGGCTCAAGGCCTGCAGCAGCACCGGTGTGGACACTCGTTCGGCAACAGATCGGAAGTGATCGAGCACGGCCCGCGCCGGCGCGTCGCCGCGCAGCAGATGATCGAGCCGGCGCGCGAGTTCGCCCGGACGCGCGAGCAATCGTTGCGCGACCGCATCGGTGCGGCCTTGCTCCAGTTCGCGTTCGACCGCGCTGTTGAAGCTCTCGAACGGCAGGTCCTCGCGCAGCACCTGGAACGCGCGCCAGGTGTTCGGGCAGCGTTCGCGGTAATCGCCCGGATGCAGCACTTCGCCCAGGCGCTTCCAGCGTTCGCGCCAACGGCGCATGTCCTCGGTCGGATCGCCGCAGGCTTCCAGCCCGTCCAGCAGCAGCCGGCGATGCGCGCGCTTCATCGCCTTGAACCGGGTCGGTTCGGCCAGCGAGACGTCGCCGTCGTTCAAGGCCACGGCCAGGCGCAGCAGGTCGGTCGCGGTCTTGAATCGGGTGGCGACGAACGCATTGGCGGCCGCGCCCGGCGCGTAGCGCAGCAGGCCGGCGCCAATCAGCGCGAGGTTCTCCTTGAACGGAATTTGTTCGGGCAACAGGCGCAGCACCTGGGCCTGGTACTGCTTGATGAACCACAGCAGATCGGTCTTGTCCTGCGCCGACAGCGAGGTGGGCGCGGCGGCCAGCCGGGTGCAGATGGCTTCGAAATCCTCCGTCGTGCCCAGGTCGATCTCGCGCGGCTCGCGGCCATGCAGCAGCGGCGTGGTTTGCGACGGTTGCTGCAGGTGCAGGCGACGATGGGTGAGGTAGTGGTAGACCGCGCGCAGGTACAACTCGGCTTCGGCCAGCGCCAGCGAGCCCTTCGGAAAATCCGGAAACAAGGGCCTGTGCTTGCGGTGCGCGCCGGTCATCGGCGCCAGATGCTTGCGCAGTTCGCGCAGCACCCGGGTGAGTTGCTCGATCGACAGCGTGCTCAGGCGCTCGACTGCTGCCTCGGATAAGACGTAGCCGAGCGCTTCGGTTTCCTTCTGCACCATCGCCACCTCGGCCGTGCTGACGCCGCCGTCGCCGGGCTTGACGTACAGCTTGCCGCGTCGCCGCAGGTAGATTCCATTCATTCGCCGTGCCTCCGCGAGGTCCTCAATGAAAAGCCCGCCGGGAGGCGGGCTGTGTGGGAAGCGGGCACCCTAGTTTCAAGTAGAAGGAAGGACGCCCATAGCCACGAGGTCGAGCATAGCCCAGCCCTGGGAGAAACAGAATGCCGATGATCGGTCGCGAACGGCGCGCCCGCTCAGGCGGCCGCGATCGCGCGTTCGGCGCGCGCGGACTGGCGCTTGAGCATCGCGATCGCCAGCAGCAACAGCGCCATCGGCAGCAGCGACAGATAGAACGCGGTGCCGCCGCCGATGCGCGCGAACAACTGGCCGGTGATGAACGAACCGGTAGTGCCGCCGAGCGCGGAAAACACCACGATCAGGCCGGTCATCGCCGCATGCCGCGACTTGGGCAGCGAGCTGAGCACGACCGAGTTGATCGCCGGATAGATTGGCGCCATGAACAGGCCGATCAGCGGGAACACATACGCCGCCAGCGGCGCGCGCGCCCAGGTCATGTCGTCGCTCGGCCGTGCCTGACCGGCCAATGGCAGGGCCACGATCACCAGCAACGCCATCGCCACCACGCAGGTGATTAACAGCCAGTGCCACGGCACGCGCCGCAGCGCGAGGCCGGCGGCGAGCCGGCCCAGCGCGAGCGACACCGCGAAGATGCTCGCCGCCTGCACGCTCATGGTCGTGGGCAGGTGCAGGATTTCGCGATTGAAGGTCGGCAGCCACGTGCCGACGCTCTGTTCGATCAGCACGTACAGGAACGCCGAGACCAGGAACGCGGCGACCAGCGGCTGGGCGACCAGGCGGAACATGTCGAGAAACGAATCGGCGGCGGCATGGCCGTCGCGCGCGGCCGATTCGTCCATGCGCGAACACGCGAGCAGCACGACGATCAACGCGGCCATCGCCGCGAGCAGCCAGTACACGCGCAGCCAGACCGGGTCGGCCGGCGAATCGGGGTTGATGAACCAGGCGAAGATCCAGTAGCCGGCGAGCACGCCGACCATGAACCAGCCTTCGATGATGCTGGTCAGGCTGGCATGCGCCTGCTTGCCTTCGGTCAGCAGGCCGATCGAGGAATACACCGAGACCTTGGTCAGGGCGAACGACACGCCGGTGGCGATGAACAAGACCTTGGTCATCCAGAACGAGGACAGCAGCGGCATCAGCGCGCAGGCGACGCCGACGATGCCCAGGCCCAGCATCATCGCGCGGCGATAGCCCAGCCGCGGCATCAGCGCGGCGGTGAGGAAGGACACCACCGCGATCGGCAGGTCCTTGAAGGCCTCCAGGATGCTGGCGTCGCCCTTGCTGATGCCGAAGCCCTGGATCGACTGCAGGATCACCGTGCCCACGCTGTTGAGCAGGATCCCGAACATCATGTAGGTCAGGATCATCGCCACGATCATCAGGCGGCGGTTGGCGGCGGTGGCGGTGGCGGTCATGCGGGCTCCGGCGAATCATCTACCGCGTATTGAATCCTTCTCCCGCGTGCGGGAGAAGGTGCCCCGACGGGGCGGATGAGGGCGCGTGGCGATGATCTTGCCCTCACCCCAACCCCTCTCCCGCAAAGCGGGAGAGGGGCTTTGAACGCATCCAGAGTGTGAATCCTTCTCCCGCGTGCGGGAGAAGGTGCCCCGAAGGGGCGGATGAGGGCGCGTGGCGATCTTGCCCTCACCCCAACCCCTCTCCCGCTTCGCAAGAGAGGGGCTTTGAACGTATCGAGAGTGAATCCTTCTCCCGCGCGCGGGAGAAGGTGCCCCGACGGGGCGGATGAGGGCGCGTGGCGATGATCTTGCCCTCACCCCAACCCCTCTCCCGCAAAGCGGGAGAGGGGCTTTGAGCACGTCGACTCAGCGCGCGATCACCACTTATACGCCGCCGAGAACAGATACGAACGCCCCGCGATCGGCCGGCCCATGAACACGCCGCCGGTCGCCGCGCCGGGCACGCGCACGTTGCCTTCGGTCAGGCCCAGCTCGTTGGTCACGTTGCTGCCGCTGAGCGCGAACTCCCAGTTGTCGCCGACATGCATGTTCGCGCCGACATCCAAAGTTTCGTACGACGGCAGCTTCTGGGTGTTGGCCAGATCGGCGAAACGATCGCCGATGCGCGAGTAGGTCGCGAAGATCTTCAGATCGCCGAACGGCAGGGTCCAGAAATAGCTCGGAGTGAAGCGGAACTGCTGCTTGGGCTGGCGCATGACTTGATTGCCGGTGAACTCGCGGTAGTTCTCGTACTTCGCATCCAGCCACACGCCGGTCAGGGCCAGTTCCAGCCCGCCGACCGGCCGCACCGCGCCTTCGACCTCGATCCCGTAGGCACGCGAATCGCCGGCGGTGGTGAAGTTGGTGCCGTCGTCGAGGAAGGCCTGGAACGGCGAGTTGGTGAAGCTGTTGTAGAACGCGGTCAGGTACAAGTCGTAGACCGAGTTGCCGGACTTGAAGCCCAGTTCGTACTGGTCGATTTCCTGCACTTTGTTGTTGCCGTCGCGCAACGCATCGAAGGTCGGCAGCTTGTAGCCCGAGTTGGCGCGCGCGAACACGCTGGAGCTGTCGTTGAGCTTGTAGTTCAGGCCCAGGGTCCAGGAGAAATGCTTGTCGTCCTGGTCGATGCGGCGGCTGCCCGGCAGCGAGATCGAGGTGGCGTTGTCGTACAGCGTGTTCGGATTGCCGTCCAGGTCGACCGTGGCGGTGTCGTGGACGGTGCCGTCGACCTGCTGCCACTCGTAGCGGATGCCGCCGTCCAGGCGCAGGCGGTCGTTGATCTGCCATTCGTCGGCGAGGAACACCGCGGTGTTCTGGCCGTCGTAGTCGCCGCGCAACGAGAAGAACGAGGTGCCGGTGAAGCCGTCGCGGGTGACCTGGCGGCCGTCGGCCAGGGTCAGATTGATCCGGCGCGCGTTGTTCTGCGCGGTCAGCAGCATGTTGTTGCCCAGGTACCAAGTGTCCTTGGACGAATACTTGGCGAAGTACACGCCGGCGGTCAGGGTGTTGCCTTCGAACAGATCCTTGCTGAAACGCAGGTCGTTGGTGAACGATTCGATTTCCTTGTCGACCACCCAGAACCCGGCGGTCAATACCTGCTGATTCGGATCGACCGCGCCGCCGCCGTTGACGTAGGTCGCGGTGCCGGCGCTGCCGTAGCCGGCGATGAACGATCCCAGCGTCTGCGGGCTGGCGCCGGTGAACAGGCCGTTGGTCGGCGCGCTGCCGCTGACGAAGTTGACCCGGTCGCTGATGGTCCAGTCGCCGGCGTAGAAATCCATCGACGCGCCGAACACGTCGAGGTTGATGCCGCGGCCGTCGGCGAGATCGCGGCTGATGGTCTGGCCGTTCGGTCCGGTCGGAATGGTGACGTGGCGGAAATCGTTGCCGAGCAGGGTGCCGGTCTGCGCGTCCAGGCCGGGAAAGCTCGACAGGCTGCCGCCGTTATTGCGCGAAAGCAGCGGGATCGGAGTGAAGAACGCGTTCTTGTCGTCGGTGTGGCGCGCGTACACGGTGATTTCGCCCTTGTCCCAGCTGTGGGTCAGGGTGGCGCTGAGCTGGCCGCCCTTGTCGGCCGGGAACTGGGTGTCGCGCACGCCGTCGGTGCTGCGGTAGAAACCGCCGACGCTGTAGTACCAGCCTTCGCCGAGCTTGCCGCTGTTGAACAGGTCGACCCGGCGCAGATTGTCGCTGCCCACGCCCACACGCACGCTGCCGGCGGGGTCTTCGCCGCCTTTCTTCTGGATGAAGTTGACCGTCGCGCCGGGCTGGCCGTTGGAGAAGATCGGGCTCGGGCCGCCGCGCAGCACTTCCATGCGGTCGATGGTGTCGTCCATGCGGAACAGCGTGGAGTTTTCCAGGAACGACAGGGTCGGCGGCGGGAACAGCGGCGCGCCGTCCATCTGCACGGTCACGAACGGCGCGTCGCCTTCCGAGGGCATGCCGCGCACGAAGATGTTGGCGCCGGTGCTGCCGCCGGCCGATTCGGCCCAGATGCCGGGCACGACCTTGAGCGCGTCGGCGGTGCTCAAGGGCACGGCTTCCTGGATCTGCTCGAGCGATGCGGTGGTGATCGAGAAGCTCGCGTCGCGCTTGCGCAGGCCCTTGAAGCGCGCGGTGCCGCTGACCACGACCGCGTCGAGAGTGGTCGCCGACGTTTCGGCCGGCGCGGCGTCCTGCGGCGCGGCGGCGGCCGCGTCCTGGGCCAGTGCGTGGCCTGGCGCGAGCGCGGCGGCGATCGCCGCGGACAGCGCGTAACGCATCAGACGGGTTTGCTTGAAGGCTGCGTGGTGCATGGTGATCTCCCCACCCGGTTGTTATGGATTGTTGAACTGCAAGGCGGTCTGCCGCGGCGGTACGTGCCGACGCGGTCAGGGCGAAACGAAAGCGTTCAGATCGAAGGACGCGATGTCGGGCAGACAGGCGTCGGCGCGCGCGAGCGTCGCCGCGTCGCCGATGCCGATCGCGGCCATGCCGGCGGTCTTGATAGCGACCACGCCGGCGGCGGCGTCTTCCAGGCCGATGCACAGCGGCGGCGCGACGCCCAAGGCGGCGGCGACATCCAGGAAAATATCCGGCGCCGGTTTGGCGCGGGCGATCCGCGCCGCGTCGGCGATGTAGTCGAAACGATCGGCGATGCCGAGGCGGTCGAGCAGGGCGGCGGCGTTGCGGCTGGCCGAGGCCAGGCCGAGCTTGAGGCCGCGCGCGCGCGCCTGTTCGAGCACGCGTTCGACCCCGGGAAACAGATCCTTCGGCGTAACTTCGGCGATGGCCTCGACGTAGTAGCCGTTCTTGCGTTCGGCCAGCGCAAGTTTCTGCTCGGCGCTCAGTACCTTGCCGGCGTGGCGCAGGATGATCTCCAGCGAATTCATCCGGTCGACGCCCTTGAGCTGCTCGTTGACGTGCTGGTCGAACGGCAGGCCTTCTTCGTCGGCCATGCGCTTCCAGGCGCGGTAGTGGGTCTGCGCGGTGTCGGTGAGCACGCCGTCGAGATCGAAGATCAGCGCCTGCGCCGGGCGCGGGAACGCGAGCTTGCCGTCGTCGCCGGGCCGGCTGCCGGGCCGCGCGAGCGCGACCCGCACCGGCGTTTGCGCGCTCAGTTCGATCGCGCGGCCGGCGTGTTCGATGCGCAGTGCCGCGCCGTCGAGCAAGGTGTATTCGACGCCGTCGCGATCGACCCGCAGGCGCAGTCGCCGGCCTTGCCAGCGCAGGCCGAAACCGAAACCGCGCCATTGCCGCGGCAAGGTCGGCGCGAATTTCAGCACGCCGTCGGCCGTGCGCAAGCCGGCGAAACCCGAGGCCAGACCCAGCCACGTCCCCGCCAGCGCCGCCATATGCACGCCGTGATCGGTATTGCCGTGCAGATCGTCCAGATCGACGCGCAGGTTGTCGCCGAAGAATTTCGCCGCCTGCTCGGCGTGGCCGACTTCGCTGGCGAGGATGCCGAACACCGATGCCGACAAGGTCGAGTCGTGGGTGGTGACCGCTTCGTAATAGTCGTAGCTGCGACGCTTGACGTCGGCGCCGATGCCGTCGCCGGCCAGCACCAGCGCCATCACCACGTCGGCCTGCTTGCAGATCTGGTGGCGGTACAAGGTGAGCGGGTGGTAGTCGAGCAGCAGCGGACGGTGTTCGCCCTCGTGCTTGGGAAACGGCCAGCGCGGTTTGTCGAGGAAAGTGTCGTCCTGGGCGTAGATGCCCAGCGCGTCGTCGTAATGCAGGAACATGCGCTCGCCGGCGCGGCGCCAGGTATCGATCTCGTGCGGCTCCAATTGCAGGCGCTGGGCCAGGGCTTGTAATTGCTCGGGACGTTCGCGCCGCAGCTGTTCCCACACCCGCACCGCGCGCAGCAGATGCTGCTGGGCCATGCGGTTGGTGTAGAAGTTGTTGTCGACCAGCGCGGTGTATTCGTCCGGGCCGGTGACTTCGTGGATGCAGAACGCGCCGCCGCGACGCGGGTTGAAGTGGCCGATCTGCGGCCAGATGCGCGCGGTTTCGAACAGGATTTCGGCGCCGCATTCGACCAGGAAATCCAGGTCGCCGGTCGCGTCCAGGTACAGGCCCAGCCCATACGCGACCGCGGCATTGATGTGATACGCGGCCGAACCGGAGGGGTAGTGCGCCGAGCATTCGCCGCCGGTGATCGTGCGCCACGGGAACAGCGCGCCGCGCGGATGGTTCATCTCGCGCGCGTGCTCGCGCGCCGGTTCCAGCGCGAGAAAGCGCGCATGCAGCATCGCGCGCGCGACGTCCGGCGCGGTGTAGGCCATCACCGGCAGCATGAAGGCTTCGGTGTCCCAGAAATAATGGCCTTCGTAGCCTTCGCCGGTCAGGCCCTTGGCGGCGGTGCCGTTGACGCCGTCGCGCCCGGCCGATTGCAGCAGATGGAACAGGTTGAAACGCAGCGCCTGTTCGGCGGCGGCATCGCCGTCGATGAACAATTCCGCGCCGTCCCAGAACTGCGCCAGCGACGCGGCCTGACGCGCGGCGATCACATCGAAGCCGTCCGCCACCGCCTGATGCAAGGCCTGCGCGGCGTGCGCGGGCAGGTCGGTCGCGTGCGGGTTGGTGTCGGTGGCGTAGACGACGAACTTCTCGATCGTCGCCGCCTGTCCGGGCTGCAACTGCGCGAGATAGCGCTGGGCGACATGCTCCTCGCCGATTTCGGCCTCGCCGAAGCTCACGCCTTCGCCCAGACGGTGCGCCTGGCTGCAGACCACGCGCACGCCGCTGCGGCGGGTCGCCTGGACCACGTCCGCGCTGCGCCGATCGGCCTGGCGCGAGAGCAATTGCAGACCTTCGGCCGAGGCCACACCGATGCGCGGGTCGTCGCCTTGTTCGGCGGCCGCGTGGCCGCATTCGATCGCCGAGGCCAGGGTGACGGGGCCGGTGTAGTCGATCGACGCGACGGTGTAGCGGATCGCGAGCAGATCCACGCCGGCCGCGCCGCTGTCGAACGGCAGCACGCGCTCGGCGCGGATTTCGATGCCGTGGCCTTGCGCGGTCTTCAGGCGCACACGCCGCCGCAGCAGACCGCTGCGCAGATCGAGTTCGCGTTCGAACGCGAGCCACTGCGCCGCGTCGATGTCCAGGCGCTGCGCGCCCAGCCACACCGCGATGCGTTGCCCGTCGGCGACCGGCAGGCGGGTGTCGGTGCTGCGGGCGAAACCCGGGAAGCGCTCGTGGTAGTGGATCGGGTGTTGTTCGAACACCGACGCCAGAAAGCTGCCGTCGCTGCCGCCGTCGGCCTCCTCGAAGCCGCCGCGCACGCCGAGTGAGCCGTTGGCCAGGGCGAACAGGGTTTCGTCGCGGCGACGCAACGCGGGGTCGTGACGATCCTGGCGCAGGCGCCAGGCGTTGGTGTCGTGGGGTGAGGCGGGCATTGCGGGAGCGGGGTTCGGGGTCACGCGTAAGGCCTGAAAGCGGGTGGGCGGCATCGGCGATGTGGCGGGTTGCGATGGTGTGCGGCGATGTCTTGGTGGCGGACCGTAGGGATTGATTGTTATCGATGTCAAGTTACCGATAACAATTGAGCTTGGGCGGGTTGTGCGTCGGTGTGCCTGGAGGCTGTTGTGTGTCGGTGTTGATTTGCGATTTATCGCGTTGGATCAGATGCTTAAGGATTGTTGCGATGCGCAAAAATCCATGTGCGCACCATCATCTGGCGTCGGCGTTGTCGCTGCGTTGCAGCATGACGGAGTACCGATTTCGCGCGGAGAGTTTCGGTTTGGCCGGTTTGTCGAGAGTGGGAGGTTGCGTCGTTGATGCGGGTTCGCGGTCGCGGCTTGCGCCGCTCCTACAGGTAGGCCATGTGGCTTTCGTTCGAGGTCAGGTTTCGTTTCCAGCGCTGCGAGGCTTGTAACTCGCGTTAGCAACAGGACACCCGTAGGGCGGCGCACATGGATGTGCGCCGTGCGCCACCGAGACAGGATGTCTCGTGTGGCGCATGCCCGCGTCTGCGCCGAACTTGCGGGCCCTTGATTCACAAAAAAGCGTTTTTCTTTGGTTACCTTTCTTTTGTCGCTTTTGACAAAAGAAAGTAACTCGGCCGCTTGCGGACGAAAGCTGTTGATCTTGCCTCTGGCTTCAAAAGCTCTAGAGCTTCAAAGCTTTAGAGCCTTAAAGCTGCAAGCAGGATCAAAAGCGTTCCGCCGCTAAAGCGGCGGGTCACTTTCTTTTGTCTAAAGCAACAAAAGAAAGGTAACCAAAGAAAAATGCTTTTTTGTGAATCAAGAGCCCGCGCGATCGATGCAGACGCAGGCATGCGCCACACGGGACATCCTGTCCCTGTGGCGCACGGCGCACATCCATGTGCGCCGCCCTTCGGGTGTCCTCTTGTTCTCGCGAGTTCCGAGCGTCGCAGCGCTGGATGAACTGCGTGACTTCTGGCTCAAGCAAAAGCCACATGGCCTACCTGTAGGAGCGGCGCAAGCCGCGACCGCGAACCCGCGTCAACGGCGCAGCCGTCCACTCCCGCGATAGGCCACCGTCGCGTCGCCAACCCCATAACCCGCGAACCCCTCAGGTAACCCGCGCCACCAAATGCGTAGGCAAAATCTCCGACTGCGCCGGCTCCCCCTCGATCATCGCCAGAATCTTGCGCGCCAACGACACCCCCGCATCGACGAAGTTCTGATGGATCGAGGTCAACGGAGGCAGATACGTCGCGCCCAGCGGCGTGTCGTCGTAACCGATCACCGACACGTCGTCGGGCACGCGCCGGCCGCGTTCGATCAGGGCGCGGATCGCGCCGATTGCCAGCAGGTCGCTGGCCGCGAACAAGGCGTCGAACTGCGGGTGCCGGTCGAGCAGGGCATGCACCGCCTGCGCGCCGGCGCTGACGGTGAAATTGGCCACGGTCGGGGTCAACGGCTCGATGCCGTGCGCGGCCAGGGTGCGCTGGAAACCTTCCAGGCGCTCGGCGAATTCGCCGTGCGCGCTGTCGCCCAGGAACACCGGCCGGCGCCGGCCCAGGGCCAGGAAACGTTCGGCGGCCAGGCGGCCGCCGAGATGATTGTCGCTGCCGACCACGATCTGCGATTCGTGCCGGCTCACCGCGCCCCATACCACCATCGGCCGGCCCCAGCGCCGGACCTCGTGCATCGCGTCCTCGTGCGCGCCCTGGCCGAGCAGGATCACCCCGTCGGCGGCCTGCACGCTGGGCAGCGCGCCGCCCTGCAGCGAGGTCAGCAGCACGCTGTAGCCGGCCGAGGTCAGTTCCTGGCTGATGCCGCCGAGCAGGTCGAGCGGGTAGGGCCCGGACATCTGCCGTTCGATCGTGGGTTTCATTTCCACCACCACCGCCACGGTCATGCTGCGGCGCAGGCGCAGGTTGCGCGCGCTGATGTTGAATTGGTAACCCTCGCGCTCGGCCAGTTCCTTGATCCTGGCCCGGGTTTCCGGATTGACCAGCGGGCTGTCGCGCAGGGCGCGCGAGACGGTGATCGCCGAAACCCCGGCCAGTTCGGCCAGGTCGGCCATGGTCAGGTGTTCGCCGGCCTTGCGGGCGGGATTGGATGCGCGCGGTCGGCTCATACGGGGCGGATCGTTCCAGGATCGCGATCGAAGGCGGGTCGTGCCTATGTACCACGTCGCGCGTCGCGGCTGCGAAAGCAGGCGTACCGCGGGCACGAAACACGCACGCGGTCGCCGAATGCGCTTGCCGCACGCGGCGATTGTCGCGCGCGCGCGCGCGGCCGAGCTCAGGGGCGCGGGCGATCGCGATCGGGCTCGGCGCCGGCGCCCGCCGGGTGCGCGACTTGCCGGCGGTAGTAAGCGCGCGAGTTGCCGGCCACGACGCTCACCGCATGCACGACACCGCGGGCGTTGCGATGGAACTCCAGTTCCGCGCCGGCGGCCGAGGCGAAGAACCGGGTCGGGCTCAGCGGCAGCAACGGCGAGGCCGTCGGGCCGTCGGGCAGATCCATGCTGATGGCGCCGTCGGCCACCTTGACGGTCATCGAGTCGAAGTCGAACCAGTCGGCGAGCGCGCTGCGGATATCCATCGGCACGGCCGGATCGAGGCGATAGCTGCCGGCATAGTCGGCGTAGGCGGGCGCGCTCAGGTCCAGCGCGATCGTGCGGATCGGCGGCTTCATGCCGTCGTCCAGGGCATCGGAGATCGCATTGCGGATTTCGCCGCGGATGCGCCCGCCGTTTTCGCCGTTGGTGAGGATGGCGAAGCCGTAGCCGGTTTCCGGATAGCCCTCGATCGCGGCGTGGTAGCTGTCGTTGTCGCCGTTGTGGAAGAACCGGCGCGCCTTGCCGCTGCCGCCCAGTTCCGGTCCCAGGCCGCGCACGCCCGGCGAAACCTCGCTCATCATCTGCAGCGCGATCGCCTGGGGCAGCAAGCCGCCCTGGCCGCGATAGCTTTGGATCAGCGCGCCGACGAACGCGCCCAGATCGTTCGCGCTGGTCCACAGGCCCGAGGCGGCCTGCTCCGGAAAGGTCTGCCAGCCGCGCGGCAGCGCGGTGAGCGCGCCGTTGCCGTCGTGCGCCTTGGCGATATTGCCGCGCGTGGGCGACAGCGGATTCTCGTAAGTGCTGCGGCGCATGCCCGCGGGTTCGAACACCTGCGCGCGCGCGACCGCGTCCAGCGGCTGGCCGGTCAGATCTTCGATGATCTGCTGCTCGAGCATGATGCCGCCGCCGGAATAATCGCTGCGCGTTCCCGGTTCGTATTGCAGGCGCACCGGATCGTTCTTCGCCGGCGGCGTGCCGTTCAAGGTCTGCACCAGGGTCGGCAGGGTTTCGGTCGGCAGATAATCCTGGAAACCATGCACACCCAGGCCCGAGGTATGCGACAGCAGCATGCGCATCGTCACCGTCGGGTTCTTGATCGCGGGCGCGGCCGGAATGCGCCAGGATTTCAGGTAGGCGTTAACGTCGCGGTCCAGATCGATGCGTCCGTGCGCGACCAGTTGCAGCGTGGTCGCCGCGGCGATCATCTTGCTGACCGATCCGACCGAGAACAGGGTGTCGGCATCGACCGCATCGTGGGTGCCGGCTTCGCGCACGCCGTAGCCGGCGGCGTACAGCAGCTTGCCGTCCTTGACGATGGCGATGGCGACGCCGGGGATCTTGTGGTGCGCCATGCGCTCTTGCAGGGTCCAGGTCGGCATGGATTCGCCGGCCTTGACGATGCTGGGACGCAGGCCGCGCTCGATCGCGGCTTTCAAGCGCGCGGCGTCGGGTTCGGCCGGCGTTTGCGCATGGGCGGCGGCGCCGAGCAAACCGATCGCCAGCGTGCAGGCGAGCATCATGGATTTCATCGTGGTCATACCCTGTGGCGGTCGTAGGGGGGGGGCGGGATTGCGGGCAAAGCGGGGCCGGGCGCGAACGGTCGTGGCCCGCGCCGAAGGCAGTTCGAACGGATGCAGCGGGAAACGCGACGATCAGGGCTGGCCGGCGACCGCTCCGCGACCGATCAGATAAGCGCGCACGGCCGGATCGCGGGCCTGATTGAGCGGCGAACGCCAGCGTCCCAGCCAGCCGTCGGCGACCATGCCCAGATTGACGTCGGCGCCGCGCGCGACCAGGTATTGGACCGTCGCCAGATGCCCGGCGCGAGCGGCGTTGATCAACGGCGTTTCGTCGTAGGTCACCACCCGATTGACGTCGGCGCCGGCACGCACCAGGCGTTCGACGATCGGCTGCGCGCCGAGCCGCGAGGCGACGATCAAGGGATTGCCTTCGCCGAGCGCGGCGCGGTTCGGATCGGCGCCCAGGGCCAACAAGGTGTCGACGGTGCTCAGGTTGCGCGCGGTCACGGCCTGGATCAGCGCGGTGCCGTCGCCGAGCACGCGTGCGTCGATGTCGACGCCACTGGCGGCGAGTGTCCGCAGCGTGGCGGCATCGCCGGCCTTGGCCGCGGCGAGCAGGGCGACGACCCGGGCGTCGGGTTCGGCGACATGGCGGCCGCTCACGTCCAGCCGCGGCGTGTTCGCCAGCGCCAGGCCGGCGAACGCGAGCAGCGCCGCTACGCACACGGCGACCGCCGCATGCCGGCGCCGCGGTTCATCGCCCGGGCCGGGTTCGATCAGTCCGTCGATGCGCTGGGCCAGATGGCTGCGGCGTTCGAGCATGCCGACCGCCAGCCAGGTCGGCCGTTCGCCCAGGTCCAGCAGGGTCTCGGCGCTGCTGAGCAAGGAGCCGGCGTAATCCACGCGCGCCTCGCAAGCGCGGGCCGCGCGCGCATCGCAGGCCATCTCGCGCGCCAGGTCCAGGCGCGCATGGATCAGCCGCAGCAGCGGATTCCACCAGAACGCCGCCAGCCCGACGCGGACCGCAGCGGTCAGCCACAGGTCGCCGCGGCGGATATGCGCGATTTCGTGGCGCAGGATGTCGCGCAGCGCGGCGGTGTCCAGCGTGTTCGCCAATGCGCGCGGAATCAGGATGGTGGGGCGCAGCAGGCCGACCACCATCGGGCCGTCGATGGCGGTGGTCGCGATTCGCGCACGGCGCGGCAGTTCCTGCGCAAGCAACGTCTCCAGCGCCGGCGCAGGATGCGCGCAGCGACGCAGCCGGCGCGCCTGACGCGCGCCCTCGACCAGCCGCATCAACTGCCACAGCGCGCCGAGCGCCCAGGCCAGCGCCAGCGCGGTCGAAAACGATTGCGGTATTTCCAGATACAGCACGTCGGCGCGTTGCCCGGCCTCGTAGATCGCCTCGTCCGGCGTCGGGCCTTCGTCCGGCAGCGGGACCAGTTGCTCGGCGGGCGCAGCGAACGCAGGCGAGGGCGGTCCCGGCAGCAGCGTCGCCAACGGCGCCAGCAGCGCCAGCGCGAACACCGCCAGCAGCAGCCACGAGCGCAATTCGGCGTCGAGCGCGCGCATCCGCATGAACACCACCGCCAGCGCGAACAACACTGCGCTTTGCAGCAGATGCTGGGCCGCGAACGCCGGCGCGGCGTCGATCAGGCTTTCGATCACGTGGCCTTCCATCACGCGTCCCCCCGGGCCTTGGCCGCGCTGACTTTGTCGCGCAGCGTCTTGAGTTCGGCGCGGTCGACGTCGTGGCGGTCGAGCAAATGCTGCGCCAGCAGGTTCGGCGAACCGTCGAAGAATTGCTGCAGCAGATGGTCCAGGGCCTGCTTGCGGGCCTGCTCGCGGCTGATCGCGGCGCGGTAGATGAAGGCGCGGCCTTCCTGGCGATGGGTCACGAAGCCCTTCTTGGCCAGGACGTTGAACATCGTCAGCACCGTCGTATAGGCCACCGCTTTGTGCCGGGACAGTTCGTCGGCGACCTCGCGCACCGAGGCCTCGTCCTTGTCCCACAGCACTTCCAGGATCGCTTGCTCGGACTGGGTGAGCGTGGGCGAGGCAGGTCGGGCCATGGGGATCTACTGGTTTATTAGTTGATTGATGGGAGCATGCCCGGATCGGGTCTGTCAACTATCGAATTAGTAGTGATCCCGCCGCCGTCGGCGGGTACTGAGGCGGCGGCCGGCGACGCGTTGGCGACGTCACGGATCGCGTGCCGCCCGGGCCCGTCGCGGCGCACCGACGGCGAGCTCGGCGCCAGCCCGCTATACTCCCGGGTAAGCGCGGCCAAGAACCGCGCCCGGCCCAGCCGATTCAATCACTTGGCCGCATTACTTGATAACCTGCATAACAACCTACTCACGGCCGCGTCCGCCGCACCCAGAGGCCCCAACGCCGCATGCGTCTGTCCACGATCAAGCTGTCCGGTTTCAAGTCCTTCGTCGATCCGACCACGCTGCACCTGCCCACCAATATGACCGGCGTGGTCGGTCCGAACGGCTGCGGCAAGTCGAACATCATCGACGCGGTGCGCTGGGTGATGGGCGAGAGCTCGGCCAGCCGCCTGCGCGGCGACTCGCTCACCGACGTGATCTTCGCCGGTTCCTCGGCGCGCAAGCCGGTGTCGCAGGCGATGGTCGAACTGATCTTCGACAACTCCGATCACACCATCACCGGCGAATTCGCCGCGTTCAACGAAATCTCGGTCAAGCGCACGGTCAGCCGCGACGGCACCAGCCAGTACTACCTCAACGGCGGCAAGTGCCGGCGTCGCGACATCACCGACCTGTTCCTCGGCACCGGCCTGGGCCCGCGCAGTTATTCGATCATCGAGCAGGGCATGATCAGCCAGATCATCGAGGCCAAGCCCGAGGACCTGCGCGTGTACCTGGAAGAAGCCGCCGGCATTTCCAAGTACAAGGAACGGCGCAAGGAAACCGAAACCCGCATCCGCCACACCCGCGAAAATCTCGATCGCCTCAACGACCTGCGCGAGGAAGTCGGCAAGCAGCTCGAACACCTGCGCCGGCAGGCGCGCCAGGCCGAGCAGTACCAGGCGATCCAGGCCGAGCGCAAGATCAAGGACGTGGAGTGGAAGGCGCTGGAGTACCGCGCCCTCGACCAGAAACTGCAGGCCCAGCGCGAGAAGCTGTCGCAGCAGGAAACCCGCCTGCAGCAGTTGATCGCCGAACAGCGCGAGGCCGAGCGCGAACTGGAAACCGGCCGGGTCAGCCGCGAGGAAGCCGCGGCCAAGCTCAACAAGGCCCAGGCAGCCAGCTACGAAGTCGGCGGCGCCTTGGCGCGGATCGAGCAGCAGATCCAGCATCAGCGCGAGATGTCCAGCCGCCTGCTCAAGGCGCGCGACGAAGCGATGAATCAACTGGCCGAGATCGGCGAGCACATCGGCAGCGATCAGGCGCGCCTGGACGTGCTGCTGGCCGCGGTCGCCGACGCCGAGCCGCGTATCGAGGCGATGCGCGAGGACGACGAAGCGCGCCAGGACGCGCTGCGCGACGCCGAAAACCGGCTCAGCGACTGGCAGCAGCGCTGGGACGCGCACAGCCGCGAACAATCCGAAGCCGCGCGCGCGGCCGAGGTCGAACGCACCCGCATCGAAGGCCTCGACCGGCAGACGCTCGACGCCGACCGCCGCCGCGAATCGCTGGCCAGCGAACGCGCCGGCCTCGACCTGGGCGCGTTGTCGGAAGCCTTCGAACAATTGCAGAGCCAGCACGACCTGCAGAAAGAATCGCTGGAAAGCCTGACCGACGAACTGGAAATCCGTAAGACCGCGGTGTCGGATCTGCAGGAACAGCAGCGCGCGACCCAGAACCAGCTCGCCGAGGTGCGCAAGCAGGCGCAGACCTCGCGCGGCCGCCTGTCGTCGCTGGAAACCTTGCAGCATGCGGCCCTCGGTCAAGAGCAAGGTGCCGCGCTGACCTGGCTCAAGGCGCGCGGCCTGGATTCGGCGCAACGCGTCGGCGAAACCCTGAGCGTCGAATCGGGCTGGGAAAACGCGGTCGAAAGCGCGCTGGGCCAGTTGATCGAAGGCGTGCTGGTCGAATCGCCCGAAACCCTGGTCGATGCGATCGGCGAACTCGGCGAAGGCCGTCTGACCCTGGTCTCGCCCGAGCGCGACGACGCCACGTACGCCGCGACCTCGCTGGCATCGAAGGTCCAGGGCCCGGCCGCGATCCGCCGCCTGCTCGCGCGCCTGCACGGCGCCGACGATCTGGCCGCGGCGCGCGCGCTGCAGCCCTCGCTGGGCGCGGAAGAGACCATCATCACCCGCAACGGCGAGCGCCTGGGCGCCGGCTGGGTGCGGGTGCTGCGCTCCGGCGCGGCCAAGCAGGGCGCGCTGCTGCGCGAGCGCGAGATCCAGACCCTGCGGGTCGAGATCGAGGAACTGCTGACCCGCGAGCGCGAACTCGAACAGACCCAGATCCAGTTGCGCGACCGCTCGCTGGCCGCCGAACAGCAGCGCGAAGACGCGCAGCGCGCCTTGTACATGGCTCACCGCAGCGTGTCCGAACTGGCCGGCCAGTTGCAAAGCCACCAGGGTCGCCTGGATTCGGCGCGCAACCGGATCGAGAAGATCGACGCGGACCTGGAGCAGTTGCTGATCGGCCTGGACGCCGGCCGCGAGCAGGCGCGCGAGGCGCGCATGCGCCAGGAAGCTGCGGTCGAGCGCATGGGCGAACTGGAAGACTCGCGCTTGCAGCTCGAATCCGAGCGCCGCTCGCTGTCGGAAGCGCGCGACGCCGCGCGCAACGCCGCGCGCGAATCGCGCGACGCCGCGCATGCCTTGACCCTGACCCTGGAAACCCAGCGCGCCCAGATCGCCGGCCTCAGCCAGACCCTCGAGCGCATGGGCGGCCAGCGCGGCCAGCTCGATTCGCGTTTGAGCGAACTGTCGGCCCAGCTCAGCGACGGCGACGAACCGGTGGTCGCGCTGGAAGAACAGCGTCAGGTCGCGCTGGAGCAGCGCGTGCTGGCCGAGCAGGACCTCACCGCCGCGCGCAGCGCGCTCGACGGCATCGACAACGACCTGCGCAAGTTCGAACAGACCCGCCAGCAACGCGACGAACAGGCGCTGCAGCAACGCGAAGCGATCGGCCAGCGCCGCCTGGAACAGCAGGCCCTGGTGCTCAAGGCCGAGACCCTGACCGAGGCCATCGCCGAGGCCGGCGCGGTGCTGCAGGACGTGGTCAATTCGCTCGACGAAAACGCCGAGCCGCAGACCTGGGAACGCAGCGTCATCGAGCTCGACAACAAGCTGCGTCGGCTCGAACCGGTCAATCTGGCCGCGATCGCCGAGCATGCCGAGGCCGCGCAGCGCAAGGACTACCTCGACGCCCAGTTCCTCGACCTCAACACCGCGCTGGAAACCCTGGAAGAAGCGATCCGCAAGATCGACCGCGAAACCCGCGGCCGTTTCAAGGACACCTTCGATCGGGTCAATTCCGGCGTGCAGGAGCTGTATCCGCGTCTGTTCGGCGGCGGCCACGCGTATCTGGAACTCACCGGCGAAGACCTGCTCGACACCGGCGTGGCGATCATGGCCCGACCGCCCGGCAAGCGCGTGTCGAACATCTCGCTGCTGTCCGGCGGCGAGAAGGCGATGACCGCGGTGGCGCTGGTGTTCGCGATCTTCCGTCTGAATCCGGCGCCGTTCTGCCTGCTCGACGAGGTCGACGCGCCGCTCGACGAAGCCAACGTCGGCCGCTTCACCGCGATGGTCAGCGAGATGAGCGAACAGGTACAGTTCCTGTTCGTGAGCCACAACAAGGCGACGATGGAAGCCGCGCAGCAGCTGTCGGGCGTGACCATGCGCGAACCCGGTGTCAGCCGCCTGGTGTCGGTCGATCTGGCCGAGGCGACGCGGTTGGCGGGCGCGGCCTGAGGCCGCACCCGGGATTGGTGATTCGGGATTCGGGATTGGCAAACGCCAAGACGTAACGAGTCCTTAGCAATTTTTTTCTGAGTTGGTGCAACGTAAGTCATCGAACGTCGGCGCGTCCGCCGTTCTTGCGGATACCAATCTCTCAATCGTCATATTTTTGGAATCGGTAGCGGGCAGGGAATCAACGATCGGCGTCGCCGCTGTGACGAATCCCGAATCCCCACTGCCGAATCCCCGCACCAAAAGGAGCAACGAATGTCCGACGTGACCTTGATGAGGATCGGCATCCTGATCGCCGGCCTGATCCTGATCGGCGCGATCGTATTCTTCGGCCGCCCGCGCAAGCCGGGGCAGGGCAAGCGCGTCGCGCGCGAGGACGCCGCGCGCGGCGCCGAACCGCGCAAGAGCGGGCCGCGCCAGGAACCGACCCTGGGCGAGCAGATCCAGAGCGAACTCGAGCAGGCCGGCGCGCCCGGCGAGGCCACCACCCAGGCCGAACTGGAACTGTTCGACAAGACCCTGGAGGGCAACGCCAACGCCGCCAACAGCGAGCTGGGCCGCCGGGTCAGCGAAGAATTCGACAAGATCGTCACCTTGTACCTGGCCGCGCGCGCCGGGCACAAGCTGCACGGTCCCGACATCGTGGTCGCGGCGGAAAAGGCCGGCTTGGTCTATGGCCACATGGGCGTGTACCACCGCCTCGTCGAGGGCCACCCCGAGCGCGGCCCGGTGTTCAGCGTGGCCAACATCATGAAGCCCGGCAGTTTCGACATGGCCGCGATCCAGTCGCTGGAAACCCCGGCGATCGCGTTCTTCCTGACCCTGCCGGCGCCGGTGGCGGCCCTGGACGCCTGGGAAACCATGCTGCCGACTGCCCAGCGCATGGCCGAACTGCTCGACGCGGTGGTGCTGGACGAACAGCGCAACGCACTCGGCCGCCAGCGCATCGCCCACCTGCGCGACGAGCTGCGCGCCTACGACCGCCAGCGCGAAGCGCCGCCGTTGAGTAAGCCGACGCGTTGGTGAGTGGCGTGGGTGGGTGAGTTGCGAAGCCTGGTTAGATTGCGCAACGTGGATCGCACGCGGTAGCCGCGTTTGATCCGGCTCTCGAATCCTCGCCGTAAGCTACGGCCTTGCACCTGATCGCCCATCTCAGTCGTATCCCGCTACTCAAGTTGTTTCCCCCCTTTGGAAAAGGGGGGGTAGGGGGGATTCGCTTTTGCTCTCAGACGCCGCGCCAGCCGGGGCCAAAAGCGAATCCCCCGCGCGCCGATCTATGTTTAGACCTCAATCAGCGCAACGCGCAGCCCCCTTTTCCAAAGTGGGCATGATTCTCTGCCGGCCACAGCCACAGCCACAGCCACAGCCACAGCTAATAGCTCATAGCTCATAGCTACAGCCATAGCCATAGCGACACCTGCGGTCCCTACCATCGACGGCAGCGGCAGGAACGACGCAAACGGCTAACCGCAACAGCTAACGGCGCTAACTAACGGCTAAGACGCCCGCCCCTAACCGCCGCCGGCCGCCGGTCGCAACCCGCGACACGCCCAGCATCCACAATCACGGCCAATCCGTTCAAAATGCATCCGCTCCGCACGAACGGCAGCGCAAGGACAAACCGCCCGTGACGACCCAATCCAAGCAAGACGCCGCCCAGGCGGCCCAACGCGCCGCGCAACTGCGCGCCCAGCTCGACGACGCGAACTACCGCTACTACGTCCTCGACGACCCGACCCTGACCGACGCCGATTACGACCGGCTGCTGCGCGAGCTCGAAGCGCTGGAAGCCGCGCATCCCGAACTGGCCAGCGCCGATTCGCCGACCCAGCGGGTCGGCAACACCCCGTCGGGCACCTTCGCCCAAGTCACCCACGTCGTGCCGATGCTGTCGCTGGGCAATGCCTTCAGCGACGAGGAGGTGACCGACTTCGTGCGCAAGATCGTCGAGCGCCTGGACACCGCCAACCCCGAGTTTTCGGTCGAACCCAAGCTCGACGGCCTGGCGATCAGCCTGCGCTACGAGAACGGCCGCTTCGTCCAGGGCGCGACCCGCGGCGACGGCGCCACCGGCGAGGACGTCACCCTCAACCTGCGCACGGTCAAGGCGATTCCGATGACCTTGCGCGGCAAGGATTGGCCGCCGGTGCTGGAAGTGCGCGGCGAGGTCTACATGCCGCTGGCCGCGTTCAAGACCTACAACGAAAAAGCGCTCAAGGACGGCGGCAAGGTGCTGGCGAACCCGCGCAACGGCGCGGCCGGTTCGCTGCGCCAGCTCGATCCGCGCATCACCGCGCAACGGCCGCTGGCGTTCTATGCCTATGCGGTCGGCGTGGTCGAGGGCTACACCTTGCCGGCCAGCCATTCGCAGACGCTGAAGAAATTGCGCGACTGGGGTTTCCCGGTCAGCGCCGAGAGCGGCGTGGTCGCCGGCGCCGACGGTTTGCTCGGCTATTACCGGCAGATGGGCGCCAAGCGCGATTCGCTGCCGTTCGATATCGACGGCGTGGTCTACAAGCTCGACGACTACGCCGGCCAGCGCGAAATGGGTTTCGTCTCGCGCGCGCCGCGCTGGGCGATCGCGCACAAGTTCCCGGCGCAGGAACAATCCACCGTGCTGGAAGGCATCGACATTCAGATCGGCCGCACCGGCGCGGCCACGCCGGTCGCGCGGCTCAAGCCGGTGCAGGTCGCCGGCGTGGTGGTGACCAATGCGACCTTGCACAACGCCGACCAGATCGCGCGTCTGGACGTGCGCATCGGCGATACGGTGATCGTGCGCCGCGCCGGCGACGTGATCCCGGAAATCGTGCGGGTCGTGCCCGAGTACCGCAACCCGGACGCGCCGCAATGGCAGATGCCGACCGCCTGCCCGGTATGCGGTTCGGAAATCGTGCGCGAGGAAGGCGAGGCGGCGTGGCGTTGCTCGGGCGAACTGAGCTGCCCCGCGCAGCGCAAGGAAGCCATCCGCCATTTCGCCTCGCGTCGGGCGATGGACATCGAAGGCCTGGGCGATCGCTACATCGAGGACTTGTCCGACCTGGGCTATCTGCAATCGGTCGCCGACCTGTTCAAGCTCAAGCTCGAGGATCTGCTCGAGATGAAGCGCCGCGCCGACGAGCGCGACGGCACCACGCCGGAGACGGTGAAAGCCGGCAAGGTCGCGACCAAGTGGGCCGACAACCTGATCGAGGCGATCGACCAAAGCCGCAAGACCACGTTGGAGCGCTTCCTGTTCGCGCTCGGCATCCAGCACGTCGGCGAAAACACCTCCAAGGCCTTGTCGGGCTGGCTCGGCGATCTGCAGCTGATCCGCCGCCTGCCGTGGCCGGTGTTCAAGCGTCTGCCCGATGTGGGCGGCGAAGTCGCGCGTTCGCTCGGGCATTTCTTCGATCAACCCGGCAACCAGCAGGTGATCGACGATCTGCTCGAACGCGGCGTGCTGATCGCCGACACCCATGCGCCGTCGCCGAAACTGCGCGAAGGCCTGAACCTGGCGACCTTGCTGGTCGACATGGAAATTCCCAAGGTCACCAAGATCCGCGCCGAGCAGCTCGCCACCGCGTTCGCCGATGCCGGGAAACTGCGCGATGCGCCCGAGCACGCTTACATCACCGCCGGATTGCCGGCCGACAGCGCGCAGGCGCTGGCGTCGTGGTTGAGCGTCGATGAGAACGTGCAGTTGTTGACGCGGGTAGGGGACGCGCTGAAGCAACTCGATGCGTTGACGCCTGCGGCCTCGGCCACTTCGGTTGGCGTGCTCGACGGCAAGACCGCGGTGCTGACCGGCAGCCTGGCCGCGTTGACCCGCGACGAAGCCAAGGCGCGTCTGGAAGCGCTCGGCGCCAAGGTCGCCGGCAGCGTGTCGAAGAAGACCAGTTTCGTCGTCGCCGGCACCGAAGCCGGGTCCAAGCTCGACAAGGCGCAGGAACTCGGTATCGAGGTCTGGGACGAAGACCAGTTGCTGGCGTTCCTGGCGCAGAACGAATGAACCCTTCAGCGCCGCGGCCGCCGGACTGGCATCCGTCGGCGAGCTTCGAAACGCTGCGCCTGCGGGCGCGGCTCAACGCCACGGTTCGGGCCTATTTCGCCGAACGTGCGGTGATCGAAGTGGAAACTCCGCTGATGTCGGTGGCCGGCAATACCGATCCGAACATCGCCTCGTTCGCGCTGCAGTTCAGCGGCCGCACCGACGGCGCGCCGCGCACGCGCTGGCTGCGCACGTCGCCGGAATTCCCGCTCAAGCGTCTGCTCGCGGCCGGGTTCGGCGACTGCTACGAACTGGGCCGGGTGTTCCGCGACGGCGAAGCCGGCGGCCGCCACAACCCCGAATTCACCATGCTGGAGTGGTATCGGGTCGGCTGGGACCATCGTCGCCTGATCGAGGAAACCGCCGATCTGGTGCGCGCCGCGCTGGCCCTGGTCGGGCGCGATGCGCGTCTGCGCACGGTGGCGTATCGCGATCTGTACCGCGATCGCCTGGGCCTCGACCCGATGCTCGCCGATGAAGCGCAGTTGCGCGCCGCGCTCGGCGAGGTGGTGATCGATCCGCAGGGGTTGAACCGCGACGATTGGCTCGATCTGTTGATGACCCACCGCCTGCAGCCGCAGTTTTCCCGCGACGAATTGCTGGCGATCCATGCCTATCCGGCCTCGCAATGCGCGCTGGCCCGAGTGGGCGAGGATCGCGACGGCGTCGCGGTCGCGCAGCGTTTCGAGCTGTACCTGGGGCCGTTGGAATTGGCCAACGGTTATCACGAGCTGGCCGATGCGGCCGAGCAGGGCGCGCGGTTCGATCGCGACCGCGAGCGGCGCGGCGAGCGCGGGGCGGTGTGTCCGCCGCGCGACGAGGCCTTGCTTGACGCCTTGGCCGGCGGATTTCCCGATTGCGCCGGGGTCGCGTTGGGCATGGATCGGCTGCTGATGGCGATGCTCGACAGCGCGCGCATCGCCGAGGTACTGGCCTTCGATTTCACGCGCGCTTGACCGCGATGAACCATGCGCTTCGCCGGATCGGCTCACTGCGCGTTTTTGATTGCAAGTTCATCGATCATGGTTAGAGTGCTCGCATCGGGTGCCGGGGGCCATGCATGCGCAGTGTGAAAGCCGCGATCCATCTGTTTGCGTTCGCCGCCGCGGTGTGCGCGACGAGTGCGCGCGCGGAACCGGCGGGCGAACGGATGTTCGGCGGCGACGTGCTGCGCTGCGCATCGCAGGATGAGCAGACGGTGCGTTGCCCGGCCGATACCCGCGGCGGCGTGCGCCTGGTCCGGCGCACCTCCGGCAAGCCCTGCGTCGAAGGCACCAGCTGGGGCGCCGATCGCGGCGGCGTGTGGGTCTCGCAGGGCTGCTCGGCGGACTTCGTGCTCGGACGCGGCGGCAGCGGCAGCGACAGCAGGACCGGCGCGCGCGTGATCAAGTGTGAGTCGATCGGCGGGCGCTGGAATCACTGCGCCGCCAACACCGAGGCCGGCGTGGTCCTGGCCCAGCAATTGTCCAAACAACCTTGCCTGCGCAATCAGTCCTGGGGCACCGACGGCAACGGCGTGTGGGTCTCCGGCGGTTGCCGCGGCGAGTTCCGTCTGCTCGGCGCAGAGCCGGCGGCGCAGGCGCCGGGCAAACTGCTGCTGTGCGAATCGCGCGATCGCAAGGCCCGTCGTTGCGACGGCGAAACCGGCCAGGGCGTGCGCATGGTCAAGCAGCTGTCAAACACCGAATGCGTCGAAGGCCGCAGTTGGGGCTACGACGCGCATGGCGTATGGGTCGAGGACGGTTGCCGCGCCGAATTCGAACTCGATTACCGGCGCGGCGGCGGTTGATCGGCGCGCGTCATGGGCCATGCGTCATGCGACCAACGGCGGAGATCGGCCGCGAAACAGGGCGCAAACTAAGCCCGTCATGAACAAAACGGTCGCATCGTTACCGTGATTGGCGAACAGGGCGAAATCTTGAGCTGGCGTTAAGCGGGTTCGGCTAGAGTCCTCGACAAATCGACAAGGAGCACAAGCATGTCCGCACGCATTCTTTCCAGTCTGGGTCTGATGGTGGGCTTGGGGTTGTCCGCGGGCGTCGCCCAGGCGGCGCCGCAGTACAACGATTACGGTTACGGCTCCGACAACGGCGTCATCCGCTGCGAATCCGACGGCGGCCGTCAGCGCCGTTGCGATGCCGATACCCGAGGCGGCGTGCAGCTGAGCCGTCAACTGTCCAGTTCCTCGTGCATCCAGGGCCGCAGTTGGGGTTACGACCGCAACGGCATCTGGGTGTCGGAAGGTTGCCGCGCCGAATTCGCGCTCGGCCGCGGCGGCGGCTGGAACGGCGGTGGCGGCGGCGGTTGGAACGGCGGCGGCAACGGCGACGTGGTGCGTTGCGAATCCGACGGCGGCCGTCAGCGCAGCTGCAGCATCAGCGGCAATCGCGCGCGTCTGCAGCGCCAGCTGTCCAGCACCACCTGCATCGAGGGTCAGAACTGGGGTTCGCGTCCGGGCCAGGTGTGGGTGTCGGGCGGTTGCCGCGGTGAGTTCGTCGCCACCCGTGGCGGCGGCTGGAACGGTGGTGGCGGCAACAACGGCGGCGGCTGGGGCGGTGGCGGTCAGGAGATTTCCTGCGAGTCCAACAACAACCGCCAGAACCGCTGCAACATGAGCGTGCGCCGCGACGTGCGTCTGCTGCGCCAGAACTCGGGTTCGCCGTGCATCGAAGGCCAGACCTGGGGTTGGGACCGCAACGGCGTGTGGGTGTCGAACGGTTGCCGCGGTCGCTTCCAGGTCAACTGATCGCGCTCGATCCTGAGTTGACGCTGGTACCCATCGCCCCGGCCGCAAGGTCGGGGCGATGTCGTTTGTGGCGGCGGATGTTTCAGGGCCGACACCTGCATCCGTTAAACTCGACGCCATGAACGACACCATCGATTTCGACCGCTACGACCGCATCCGCCCGATCCGCTGGACCGGGCAGGCCCTGGAACTGCTGGACCAGCGCAAGCTGCCGTTCGCGGTGGAGTACGTGTCCTGCGAAGACAGCGACGCGGTCGCCGCGGCGATCCATGCGCTGACCGTGCGCGGCGCGCCCGCGATCGGCATCGCCGCGGCCTGGGGCGTGGTGCTGGCGGCCAAGACGATCGAGGCCGACGACGGCGCGACCGCGCTGGCGCGGATCGAGCCGGCCATGCAGCGCCTCAACGCCGCCCGACCGACCGCGGTCAACCTGGCCTGGGCGCTGGCGCGCATGCGCCGCGTGCTGGCCGTCGCGGGCGCCGACTGGCGCGACGTGCTGGCGCGCGAAGCGCAGGCGATCGCCGACGAAGACCTGGCCGCGAACCGGCGCATGGGCGCGCTCGGCGCGGCCCTGATCGCACCGGGCAACGGCGTGCTGACCCACTGCAATACCGGTTCGCTCGCCACCGCCGGTTTCGGCACCGCGCTCGGCGTGATCCGCGCCGGCGTCGCTCAGGGTCGCATCGCCCAGGTGTACGCCGGCGAGACCCGGCCGTGGCTGCAGGGCGCGCGCCTGACCGTGTGGGAACTGGAGCAGGACGGCATCGCGCCGATCCTGATCGCCGACTCGGCCGCCTCGCATCTGATGAAGACCGGCAAGGTCGGCTGGGTGATCGTCGGCGCCGACCGCATCTGCGCCAACGGTGACACCGCCAACAAGATCGGCACCTACCAGCTGGCGATCGCCGCGCGCCATCACGGGGTCAAGTTCATGGTCGCCGCGCCGTCGTCGACGGTCGACATGGATACCGCGTCCGGCGACCTGATCGAGATCGAGGAACGAGACCCGGGCGAGCTGTTCGCCGTCGGCGGCACCCGCACCGCGGCCGAGCGGGTCGGCGCCTGGAACCCGGTGTTCGACGTGACCCCGCACGAGTTGATCGACGCGATCGTGACCGAGCGCGGGGTGATCGAACGGCCGGATGCGGCGGCGATGAAGGCGGCGTTTGGGGGGTGAGGTTTCCGGTGGTTGCTGGCTGAGGTTTCGACTCGCTCCGGCGCGATTGCGTTTGGTTGCCGTGCTGTCTTCGCAGGCCAATATCTTCAGCGCCATTCGTTGAGGCCGTGATTCCCGCGAAGGCGGGAATCCAGCGACTTTAGGCGTTCTCGCGCGAAAGGCCCTGGATTCCCGCGTTCGCGGGAATGACGTTCTGAGAAATGACGCTGAAGTCTCTGGATGTTCGGCTTCGCCGAAGTAAAGCAGAGCCCGCCTCCGCGGGAATGACGGCTGGGGGGCGCAGATCTCTTGGATGAGCGCAGCATTCGCGATGTCGGACAGCTCTCCCGAACGCGCAGCGCTCTCGCGCTTGCCCCCGGCTCATGCACTGCGAAGGCTGCCCAACATGAGCGCGGGACAGCCGCCAAAGCCCATTTGGCGAGCATCTCCGGTGCCCGCCAAAACGCCCAACGCAGGCAACGCCAATCCAACCCCGCACCCAATGCTGCAATGCAGCTGAAAAACCCCGCCAAGTGCTTGTTTCTGCGTGGGAATCAGACTCCCGTGAAACCGCGTTTTGTGCTATGATTTCCTGTCGTTTTGATGCCGCCCCGAGCGAGCTGCAGGACAGGCCCGCAGGGACCCTGTTTTCAGCCATATCCGCGGCGTTCCGTGAGGGACGCCGACGCCGTTCGCCCGGGTTGTTCGACTCACCGCCCGCAACGGAACCCTGATGGCCGAACTCGCCAAGGAAATCATCCAGGTCAATCTCGAAGACGAGATGCGCCGCAGCTACCTCGATTACGCCATGAGCGTGATCGTCGGACGCGCGCTTCCCGACGTACGAGACGGCCTCAAGCCTGTGCATCGCCGCGTCCTGTACGCCATGAGCGAGCTGGGCGCCCACAGCAACAAGCCGCATTTCAAGTCGGCGCGTATCGTCGGCGACGTGATCGGTAAGTACCACCCGCACGGCGATCAGTCGGTCTACGACACGCTGGTGCGCATGGCGCAGCCGTTCTCGCTGCGCTATCTGCTGGTCGACGGCCAAGGCAACTTCGGTTCGGTCGACGGCGACTCCGCCGCGGCGATGCGTTACACCGAATCGCGCATGGCCAAGCTCACCCACGAGCTGATGGCCGACATCGACAAGGAAACCGTCGATTTCCAGCCCAATTACGACGAAAAGGAACTCGAACCCACGGTCATGCCGACCCGGGTGCCGAACCTGCTCATCAACGGCTCGGCCGGTATCGCCGTGGGCATGGCGACCAACATCCCGCCGCACAATCTGTCGGAAGTGATCAACGCGACCATCGCGCTGATCAACGCGCCGGAGCTGGACGTCGATGCGCTGATGGAATACATCCCCGGTCCGGACTTCCCGACCGCGGGCATCATCAACGGCACCGCCGGCATCATCAACGCCTACCGCACCGGCCGCGGCCGGGTGCGGATGCGCGCGCGCGCCGAGATCGAGGTCAATCAGGACACCGGCCGCGAAGCGATCGCGGTCACAGAGATCCCGTACCAGGTCAACAAGGCGCGCTTGATCGAGAAGATCGCCGAGCTGGTCAAGGAAAAGCGCCTGGAAGGCATCAGCGAGCTGCGCGACGAGTCCGACAAGGACGGCATGCGCATCTTCATCGAGGTCAAGCGCGGCGAATCGGCCGAGGTGGTGCTCAACAACCTCTATCAGCAGACTCAGATGGAGTCGGTGTTCGGCATCAACATGGTGGCGCTGGTCGACGGCCGCCCGCAGTTGCTGAACCTCAAGCAGATCCTCGAAGCCTTCATCCGTCACCGCCGCGAAGTGGTGACCCGCCGCACCATCTTCGAACTGCGCAAGGCGCGTCAGCGCGCGCATATTTTGGAAGGTTTGACGGTCGCGCTCGCCAACATCGACGAGATGATCGAGCTGATCAAGACCTCGGCCAATCCCAACGAAGCGCGCGAGCGCATGTTGGAGAAGACCTGGGAACCGGGTCTGGTCGGCGCCTTGCTGGCCGCGGCCGGTTCCGAGGCCTCGCGTCCGGAGGACCTCGCGGCCGAGTTCGGCCTGCACGACGGCCGCTATCAGCTGACCGAGACGCAGGCGACCCAGATCCTGGAAATGCGCCTGCATCGCCTGACCGGGTTGGAGCAGGAAAAGCTCACCGACGAATACAAGGTGCTGCTGGAGGCCATCCGCGGCCTGATCGAGATCCTCGAGAATCCCGACGTGCTGCTCGAGGTGATCCGAACCGAACTGCTTAATCTGAAGGAAGAATTCGGCGACGCGCGCCGCAGCGAAATCCGCGCGAGCGAAGAAGACCTCGACATCCTCGACCTGATCGCGCCGGAAGACGTGGTGGTGACCCTGTCGCATTCGGGTTACGCCAAGCGTCAGCCGGTCAGCGCCTACCGCGCGCAGAAGCGCGGCGGCAAGGGCCGCAACGCGGCGATGACCAAGGACGAGGATTTCATCGACAAGCTGTGGCTGGTCAACACCCACGACACGCTGCTGACCTTCACCAGCACCGGCCGGGTGTTCTGGCTGCCGGTGCACCAGCTGCCCGACGCCGGCCCGAACGCGCGCGGCCGTCCGATCATCAACTGGCTGGCGCTGGAAGCCGGCGAGCAGGTGCAGGCGGTGCTGCCGGTGCGTGCGTACGACGACAGCCACTTCGTGTTCTTCGCCACCCGCAACGGCATGGTCAAGAAGACCCCGCTGACCGAGTTCGCCTATCGTCTGGCGCGCGGCAAGATCGCGATCAATCTCGACGACGGCGATGCCCTGGTCGACGTGGCGCTGACCAACGGCCAGCGCGAAGTGATGCTGTTCGCGAGCAACGGCAAGGCCGTGCGCTTCGCCGAGAGCGGCCGCGAGGACGATGCCGACGCGGTCGAGGAATCGGTCGACACCGACGGCGCCGAAGACAGCGGCGAAGACGCCGTTGAAGTCGTGGCCGAAGGCGAGGGCGCCGACCGGTCGCGTCGCGGCAAGGGCGGCGTGCGTTCCACCGGCCGCAACAGCCGTGGCGTGCGCGGCATCAAGCTGGCGAAGGGCGAATCGGTCGTGAGCATGATCGTGATCGACGGCGACGGCGACATCCTCACCGCCAGTCAGCGTGGTTACGGCAAGCGCACGCCGGTCGACGAGTACCCGTGCAAGGGCCGCGGCACCCAGGGCGTGATCGCGCTGAAGACCACCGAGCGCAACGGCGCGCTGGTCGGCGCGATCCAGCTCAGCGATCACCACGAAGTGCTGATGATTTCCGACGGCGGCACCCTGGTGCGTACCCGCGCGGCGGAAATCTCCCAGGTCGGCCGCAATACCCAGGGCGTGACCCTGATGCGCCTGGCCGAGGACGAGACCCTGCAGACCATCGAGCGCGTGGACGCGTCGCTGGACGAGGTCGAGGACGGCATCGAAGGCGAGGTGCCGGCCGCGCCGGTGGCCGATGCCGGTGACGCGGTGGAAACGCCGGCTGCGGATGCCTGATCGTCGTTTGCATGAGCCTTGAGAAAACGCCGCCTTCGAGCGGCGTTTTCTTTTGCGGTCGCGTTCGGGCGGTCTGCCGTCGCCTCGACCGTTACGGGGCGGCGCGGACAGATCGGCCGGAACCGGTCACAGGTCCACCGGCTGCCGGGTCTGCAAGGATTCGCGCAAGGCGATCGCGATGCGGGTGGCTTCGGCCGCGTCCTCCAGGTCGAGATCGAAAGGCCGATCGTCGAGCACCGCGTCGACGAAATGCGAGCACTGGCTCAGGAAGGCGTCGCCGAAGCGTTCGAAGAAGTTCGCCGTCGACAAGCTGCGCACGCCGTGCGCGTCGGCGATCTCGAGCCGATCCAGGCGCGGATTGCGGCCGATGCTGAGCTTGCCGGCGGTGCCGACCACGTCGGTGCAGGTTTCGTGGCCGTGGGCCTGGGTGCGCGAGGCGTAGAACATCGCCATGCAGCCGTTGTCGAACTCGCACACGGCCACGCCGTTGTCGATGTCGCCGATGGCTTGCAGATCCGGATACGCGGCGATCGTGCCCATCGCGTAAACCCGCCGCGCCTTGGGCCGGCCCAGCAGCCAGCGCGCCAGGTCGACGTCGTGCACGCTGCAATCGAGGAACAGGCCGCCGCTGGTCGGGGCGAATTTGACGAAGGCGCCGCTGGGGTCGAACAGGTCGGCGGTCTGCGAATAGACCAGGAACGGCTTGCCGATCGCGCCGTCGTCGATGCGGGTCTTGGCTTGGCGATAACTGGCGTCGAAGTGGCGGACGAATCCGACCATCGCGCGCAACGCGGGATGGCGCCGGGCGTGCTCGACCGTGCGCCGGCATTCGTCCATCCGCAGCGACAGCGGCTTTTCGCAGAACACGTGCTTGCCCGCGTCCAGCGCTTGTTCGATCTGTTGCGGATGCAGCGAGGTCGGGGTGATCAGGAACACCGCGTCCAGCTCAGGATCGGCCAGCATCGCGGCGTAGTCGGCATAGGCGCGTTGCACGCCCAGGTGCTCACGCGCCCAATCCACCTCGTCGGCGATTGGACTGCAGACCGCGTCCAGGCGCGCCCTGGGCACGTGCCGGGCGAGATTCTCGGCGTAGCGCCGGCCCAGACGGCCGAGCCCGGCGACCCCGATTTTCAGCAACTTCTGACTCATGACTACCTCTGTTGGCGCGCACGGATGAGCGCGGCGGCGGTGCGCGCGATCGGGCCGCCGTCGTATTCAGATCGAGCAGTCCAGGGCCCGGCCTTCGCGCCAAGAGCGCGTGGCCAGTTCGGCCAGTTCCAGCGCCTTGATCCCGTCGTCGATGTTCGGATGCAGCGGCGTGCCCTGGCTCAAGCCATCGAAGAAATGCTCGATTTCCAGCGCGTAGGCCGCGCGGTAGCGTTCCAGGAAGAACGCTTCGGGCGTGTCCTGGCTGATCGCCTGTGCGTTCCACGCGACCACTTCGGTCGGACGCAGATTGCCGGCCTGCAGCAGGCCGCGGCTGCCGAGCACTTCGAAGCGCTGGTCGTAGCCGTAGGCGGCGCGGCGCGAAGTGTTGATCTGGCACAAGGCGCCCTCGCGCGTGCGCAAGGTGACCGCGGCGGTGGTGAGGTCGCCGGCGGCGGCGATCTCGGCAAACTCCGGCGCGGCGCCGGTCGCGTAGACGCTGACCGCTTCGGCGCCGAGGATCCAGCGGAAGATGTCGAAGTCGTGGATCAGCATGTCCTTGAACACGCCGCCGGAGCGGGCGATGTAGTCCAGCGGCGGCGGGCCCGGATCGCGGCTGGTGATCAGCAACACTTCCGGCGCGCCGATCTCGCCGGCGTCGAGGCGCTGCTTGAGCGCGCGGAAGGTCGGATCGAAACGGCGCTGGAAACCGATCATGCACGCCGCGCCGGTGCGCGCGATCGTGTCGGCGCAGGCGCGCGCGCGGCCGATGTCCAGATCGACCGGTTTCTCGCAGAAGATCGCCTTGCCGGCGAGCGCCGAGCGCTGGATCAGATCGGCGTGGGTGTCGGTGCTCGAACCGATCACCACCGCGTTCACGGCCGGATCGGCCAGGGCCTGCTCGGCGCTGGCGACGCGCGCGCCGTGCGTCCGCGCCAGTTCGGCCGCGGCCGCGTCGTGCACGTCGACGACATAACGCAGCCGCGCCTTCGGATGACGGACCAGATTGGCCGCATGGATCTTGCCGATGCGGCCGGCGCCGAACAAAGCCACTTCAATCATCGTATTCCCCGGGACGGTTGGTTTCTTCGACCTTGAGTTCGAGCTCGTAGGTCAGGGCGACGAACAAGGCCTGGCACAGGCAGATCGTGCTGGTCAGCGCGCGGAACGCGAACGCGCTGCCTTCTTGCACCTTCAGCAGCACGTCGGCGTAGTTGGCCAGCGGCCCGAGTTCGCTTTCGGTGACCGCCAGCACCTTGGCGTGGCGCTCGCGCGCCACCCGCGCGCAGAACAGGGTTTCCTTGCCGTAGGGCGGAAAACTGATCGCGATCAGCACGTCGTTCTTGCCGATGCTGCGGATCTGTTCGCGATGCATGCCGCCCAGACCGGTGATCAGATGCACGCGCTTGTTGGTGTGCTGCAGGGCGTAGGCGATGTAGCTGGCGATGCTGAAGCTGCGGCGCACCGCGACCACGTAGATGTTCTCGGCCTTGACCAGCAGGTCGACCGCGCTTTGGAAGCGCTCGGCGTCGAACTCGGCGGCCAGTTCGTCCAGGCCCAGGCGGCTGGCGTCGATGAAGCGCAGCGCCATCTGCGCGCTGGTCATGCGCCCGCCGTCGTCTTCGATCACCCGGCGGATGCGTTGCTGGTAGCTGCGCGCCGGCGCGACCTGCTCGGTGTAGGCGTTGCGGAACAGCGCCTGCATCTCGGTGAAGCCGGAAAAGCCGAAGCGCTGGGCGAAGCGCACCACCGCCGAGCTGTGCACGCCGCTGCCCTCGGCGATTTCGTTGATGCGCTGGACCATCAGGTTGGCGCGTTGCTGTTCGATGTAGCGGGCCACGCTCTGCAACTGGCGCGGCAGGTTGTCGAACTCGGCGGCGATGCCTTGCATCAGCTCATCGACTCCCTGGTAGGTGGACATGCGGGCTCCTGGAGTGGTGTGGGTGTCTTTATACCTGAAATGGAATTTAAATTCTAGTTTTAAAAATGTTGCACTGCGGGTTGCAAAAGCGATTTCCTTGCCCCTATGCTCGGCCCCCATCGAGTCGCTGCCGCCGTTTCGCGGTCGCAGCGGCGGTCCGTCGCCGGCCTGGCCGGTCCATAGGGGAGTGGGGTGTATGCGCGTTATCGGGTCATTTCTGCACGGGCGATTCGGCCTGCGCTCGGTTTCGATCGCATTGGCGCTGGTGCTGAGCGCGTGCTCGGGCGGCGGCGAGGCGCCGTCCGCGCCGGCTTCCGCCGGTGGCGGCGCGGGCAGCGGCCGCGGCGGCGAGCGCTACGTGCTGGTCAGCCATGCGCCGGATTCGGATTCGTGGTGGAACACGATCAAGAACTCGGTCGTCGATGCCGGCGAGGATTTCGGCGTGGCCGTGGACTACCGCAATCCGCCCAACGGCGACCTGGCCGACATGGCGCGGCTGATCGAGCAATCGGCCGCGCGCAATTACGCCGGCGTGGCCACCTCGATCGCCGATTTCAGCGTGCTGTCCAAGGCGACCTCGCGCGTCACCGGCAAGGGCATCGCCCTGGTCACGATCAATTCCGGCACGCGCGAACAGAGCAAACAGCTCGACGCGATCATGCACATCGGCCAGCCCGAGTACGACGCCGGCAAGGCCGCCGGCGAACGCGCCAAGGCCGCCGGCGTGACCTCGTTCCTGTGCGTGAACCACTACGCGACCAATCTGGCCTCGGTGGAGCGCTGCAAGGGATTCGCCGACGCGCTCGGCGCGGACTTGCGCGCTTCGATGCTCGACACCGGCGTGGACCCCACCGTGGTCTCGAGCAAGGTCGGCGCTTACCTGCGCAACAACCCCAAGACCGGCGCGGTGCTCGCGCTGGGTCCGAACTCGGCCGAACCGACCCTGCAGGTGCTCAAGCAGATGGGCCTGGCCGGCAAGATCTTCTTCGCCACCTTCGATCTGTCGCCGACGATCGTGCAGGGCATCGAGGACGGCGAACTGAATTTCGCCATCGACCAGCAGCCGTATCTGCAGGGCTATCTGGCGATCGCCGCGCTCAAGATCGCGCACGACGAAACCACCCGCGATCCGGCCGTGATCGTCGCCAGGCTGCGCGCCCATCCCAAGATCCAGGCGCGGCTGAAGCAGTACGCGCTGGAGCCGGTGTACACCGCCGACGGCGTGAGTTCCGGCCCCGGCTTCGTCACCCGCGAGCGGCTCGATGTGATCAAGAAGTACGCAGGCCAATACCGCTGAGCCCATGGCGCTGAGCACCTAGCGCCGAGCAGCAGCACCGAGCGTGTCCGATCACCGCGTGCGAGCCGGCCTGGGGCCGTGGTCGCAAGGCCGGCGCTCGTCCGCTTTCGCACGGAGAACCCGATGAGTACGACGTTCCCTCACATGGCGACTTCCATGAACGACCTTCCCGGCCAGCGCAAGGACGAGCGCGTGCGGCCCATTGCCTTCTGGCGCGCGTTCGCCGCCCGGCCCGAATTCGGATCCCTGGCCGGCGCGGTGCTGGTGTTCGCCCTGTTCGCGGTGTTCGCCGGCGATTCGGGAATGTTCAACCTCGACGGGGTGATGAACTGGTCGCAGGTCGCCGCCTATCTGGGGATCATCGCGGTCGGTGCGTGTCTGCTGATGATCGCCGGCGAGTTCGATCTGTCGATCGGTTCAATGATCGGTTTCGCCGGCATGCTGATGGCGGTGCCGGCGATGTTCCTGGGCTGGCCGATGTGGGCGGCGGTGGCGTTCACCTTCGTGTGCTGCGCCGCGCTGGGCTGGCTTAACGGCTATCTGGTGGTGCGCACCGGCCTGCCCAGTTTCATCGTCACGCTCGCCTTCATGTTCATCCTGCGCGGGCTGACCCTGGTGCTGTCCACGCATTTTTCCAACAGCACCGTGGTCAGCGGCGTCGGCGAAGCGGTCGCGCGCGATCCGCTGATCAGCGCCTTGTTCCGCGGCGCGGCCTTGCCGGGGTTGTTCGAATGGCTCGCCAACAGCGGCGCGATCGAGCGCCTGCCCAACGGCAAGCCGGTGGTCGAGGGCATTCCCAAGGTCTTGCTGTGGTGGGGCGCGCTCGCCGCGGCCGCGGGTTTCGTGTTGTCGCAAACCCGCACCGGCAACTGGATCTTCACCGTCGGCGGCGACGCCACCGCGGCCAAGAACGTCGGCGTGCCGGTGCGGCGGGTCAAGATCGGCCTGTTCGTGGTCACCGCGCTGTGCGCCTGCCTGTTCGGCGTGCTGCAAGTGGCCGACATCGGCTCGGCGGCGGCCGATCGCGGCCTGCAGAAGGAGTTCGAGGCGATCATCGCCGCGGTCATCGGCGGCGCCTTGCTGACCGGCGGCTACGGTTCGATCCGCGGCGCCTGCATCGGCGCGCTGATCTTCGGCGTGGTTCAGATCGGCATCTCCTACACCGACATCAACTCGGATTGGTACCGCGTGTTCCTCGGCGCGATGCTGCTGCTGGCGGTGCTGTTGAACCATTACATCCGCCTGCGCGCGACCGGCGCGAAGTGAGGGCCCGGCCATGAACGACGACTGCATCCTGCAACTGGAAAACGTCAGCAAATATTTCGGTAGCGTGATCTCGCTCAAGGACGTGAGCCTGCGCCTGCGCCGTGGCGAGGTGCATTGCCTGCTCGGCGACAACGGCGCCGGCAAGTCCACCCTGATCAAGACGCTGGCGGGCGTTCACCGTCCCAGCGAGGGCCGCTATCTGGTCGAAGGCCAGCCGGTGTGCTTCAAATCGCCGCGCGAGGCGCTCGATCGCGGCATCGCCACGGTTTATCAGGATCTGGCGCTGGTGCCGTTGATGAGCGTGGCGCGCAATTTCTTCGCCGGCCGCGAGCCGCGGCGCAAGCTGATGGGCTTGATCCCGGTGATGGACCTGGACTTCGCCGCCGAAACGGCGATGACCAAACTCGCCGAGATGGGCATCCACGTGCGCTCGCCGCATCAGCCGGTGGGCACCATGTCCGGCGGCGAGCGGCAATGCCTGGCGATCGCGCGCGCGATCCATTTCGGCGCCAAGGTGCTGATCCTGGACGAACCCACCGCCGCGCTCGGGGTCAAGCAGAGCTGCAACGTGTTGACGCTGATTCATCAGGCGCGCGAGCGCAGCATCTCGGTGATCTTCATCACCCACAACGTCCACCACGCCTATCCGATCGGCGACAGCTTCACCGTGCTCAACCGCGGCCAGTCGATGGGCAGTTTCGCCAAGCACGAGATCAGCAAGGAACGCGTGCTGGACATGATGGCCGGCGGCAGCGAGATCCAGACCCTGTTCGACCGGCTCGAAGGACGCAGCGCCGCATGAATCGCGCACGCCGGCCCCCACTGTTTTCCGGAACCCGCCCATGAACGATCGCGCTCTCGATGCCATCTTCCTCGGCCGCGTGGCCGTGGATCTGTACGCGCAGCAGACCGGCGCGCGTCTGGAGGACGTGGCCAGTTTCGCCAAGTACCTGGGTGGCTCGTCCGCCAACGCCGCCTTCGGCCTGGCCCGGCTGGGCCTGCGCAGCGCGATGCTGAGCCGGGTCGGCGACGATCATATGGGCCGGTTCCTGCGCGAGACCCTCGCGCGCGAAGGCTGCGATGTGAGCCGGCTGCGCACCGATCCGGACCGGCTCACCGCGCTGGTGCTGCTCGGCATCAAGGACCGCGATACGTTTCCGCTGATCTTCCATCGCGAAAATTGCGCCGACATGGCGCTGAGCGCGGCCGATATCGACGAGGATTTCATCGCCTCCAGCCGCGCGCTGGCGATCACCGGCACCCATCTGTCCAGCGCCGGCGTGCACGCGGCGAGTCTGCGCGCCCTGGAATTCGCGCGTCGCCACGGCGTGCGCAGCGTGCTCGACATCGATTATCGGCCGGTGCTGTGGGGACTGACCGGACGCGGCGATGGCGAGACCCGTTTCATCGCCGACGACGGCGTGACCCGGCATCTGCAGTCGGTGTTGCCCTTGTTCGATCTGGTGGTCGGCACCGAAGAAGAGTTCCTCGTCGCCGGTGGCGGCAGCGATTTGATCGCGGCGTTGCGCGCGGTGCGCGCGGTCACCTCGGCCTTGCTGGTGGTCAAGCGCGGCGCGCGGGGCTGCAGCGTGATCGAAGCCGCGGTGCCGACGGATATCGACGACGCGCCGACCTATCGCGGGACCCGGCTGGAGGTGCTCAACGTGCTCGGCGCCGGCGATGCGTTCATGGCCGGCTTTCTGTCGGGCTGGTTGCGCGACGAACCGATCGAACGCTGCTGCGCTTATGCCAACGCCTGCGGCGCGCTGGTGGTTTCGCGCCACGGCTGCGCGCCGGCGATGCCGAGCCGCGCCGAACTCGATTATTTCCTCGCCAATGCCGAACGCCTGCGCCGGCCCGATCGCGACGAACAGCTGGCCCATCTGCATCGGGTCAGCGTGGCGCGCGCGCAGTGGGACGATCTGCATGTGTTCGCGTTCGATCATCGCAGCCAGCTGTTCGACCTGGCGCGCGAATGCGGCGCGCCCGAATCGCGCCTGCCGCGGCTCAAGTCCTTGCTGGTGCAGGCGGTGGATCGCGCCGAACGCAGTCTGGATCTGCATGGCCGGATCGGTTTGCTGTGCGATGAAACCTACGGCCAGGATGCGCTGGATGCGGCGACCGGACGCCGCTGGTGGATCGGCCGTCCGGTCGAAATGCCCGGTTCGAATCCGCTCGAGTTCGAGTACGGCCGCTCGATCGGCACGCAGTTGTCGCGTTGGCCGCTCGAACACGTGGTGAAGTGCCTGGTGCAGTTCGATCCCGACGGCGATGCGCGGGCGCGGATCGAACAGGAAACCCAGTTGCGCGGTCTGTACGACGCGGTGCGGGCGAGCGGGCACGAGTTGTTGCTGGAAGTGATACCGCCGGCCGACAGCGAAGGCCGGCGCGGCGGCGAACGGGTGCTGCGTTCGCTCAAGCGGATCTACAACCTCGGCATCCGTCCGCAGTGGTGGAAACTGGCGCCGCTGCCGATGCGCGACTGGGACGCGCTGGACGCGCTGATCGAAGAACGCGACCCGTATTGCCGCGGCGTGTTGCTGCTCGGCTTGAACGCGCCGTTCGCCGAACTGGCCGAGGGTTTCGCCGCCGCCTCGCGCAGCCGCAGTTGCCGCGGTTTCGCGGTGGGCCGCAGCATCTTCGTCGAGCCCGCGCGCGCCTGGCTGCGCGGCGACATCGACGACGAAACCCTGGTGGCCCGCGCCTGCGCCGGGTTCGCCGAACTCGCCGCGCTGTGGGCGCGGTCGCGTCAAGTCCGGTGCGCGCCCGCCGCCGGAACCGTCGGGCATGCCGCATGAACGCTACGTCCTCCCCCGCGTCGGCGACGGCATCCGGTTCCGGCGGCGTGGTGCGCCTGACCATGGCCCAGGCCCTGGTGCGTTACCTCGCCGCGCAGTACACGATCGATCCCGACAGTGGCGAACGCGTGCGCCTGTTCGGCGGCGTGTTCGCGATCTTCGGCCACGGCAATGTCGCCGGCCTGGGCGAGGCGCTGTATCAGCACCGCGATGCGTTGCCGACCTACCGCGCGCACAGCGAGCAGGGCATGGCCAATGCCGCGATCGCTTATGCCAAGGCGCATATGCGCCGGCGCATGATGGCGGTGACCGCGTCGATCGGGCCGGGTTCGACCAATCTGGTCACTTCGGCGGCGCTGGCCCACGTCAACCGATTGCCGGTGCTGCTGTTGCCGGGCGACATCTTTGTTTCGCGCGCGCCCGATCCGGTGCTGCAACAGCTCGAGGATTTCGCCGACGGCACGGTCAGCGTCAACGATTGCCTGCGTCCGGTGTCGCGTTATTTCGACCGCATCGTCAAGCCCGAGCAATTGCTGCGCGCATTGCCGCGGGCGATGCGCGTGCTCACCGATCCGGCCCTGTGCGGCCCGGTCACCCTGGCCTTGCCGCAGGACGTGCAGACCGAAGCCTGGGATTGGCCGCAGGCCTTCTTCGCGCCGCGCCTGCATGCCTTCCGTGCGTTGTCGCCGCAGGCCGACGAGGTCGCGACGCTCGCCGCCGCATTGCGCGAGGCGCAGCGGCCGGTGCTGATCGCCGGCGGCGGCGTGCTGTACGGCCGCGCCGGCGATGAGCTGCGTCGCTTCGCCGACCTGCATCGAGTGCCCGTGGCCGAAACCCAGGCCGGCAAGGGCGCGCTGGCCTGGGATCATCCCTTGCAACTGGGCGCGGCCGGCGTCTGCGGTTCCAGCTCAGCCAATGCGCTGCTCGCGCAGGCCGATCTGGTGCTGGCGGTGGGCACGCGGCTGCAGGATTTCACCACCGGTTCGAATGCGCTGTATGCCGGCGCGCGCATCGCCACGATCAACGTCAACGCTTACGACGCCTTGAAGGGCGGGGGACCGGAACTGATCTGCGACGCCGGTCTGGGCCTGCGCGCGCTGTCGGCATCGCTGTCGGACTGGCACGCGCCCGCGCCGTGGGCTGCGCGCGCGCGGGACGAAGCGCAGGCGTGGCGCGCGATCGTCGACGCCGTCACCGGCCGGCGCGAACTGGCCGCGGGCACCTTGCCGTACGACGGCGAAGTCATCGGCGCGGTGCAACGCTCGGGCGCGCGGTCCGATCGCGACGACATCGTCGTCTGCGCCGCCGGTACCTTGCCGGCGGAACTGGAAAAACTTTGGCGCACGCGCACGCCCGGCGGCTATCACATGGAGTACGGCTACTCCTGCATGGGCTACGAGATCGCCGGCGGCCTGGGCGTGAAGATGGCCCGGCCCGAGCGCGAAGTGGTGGTGATGGTCGGCGACGGCAGCTATCTGATGCTCAACGCCGAGATCGCCAGCTCGGTGATGCTGGGCATGAAGCTGATCGTCGTGGTGCTGGACAACCGCGGTTTCGGCTGCATCAACCGCCTGCAGCAGGCCTGCGGCGGCGCGGCGTTCAACAATATGTGGGACGACTGCCTGCACGCCGGCGACGGCGCGCCGCCGATCGATTTCGCCGCGCATGCCCGGGCGATGGGCGCGCAGGCCGAGCATGTCGCCGACATCGACGCGCTGGAGCAGGCGATGCGGCGCGCGCGCGCGGCGCGCGGCACCTATCTGATCTCGATCGACACCGATCACCGCCGCACCACCGAGCACGGCGGTTGCTGGTGGGAGGTGGCGGTGCCGCAAGTGTCCGAGCGCGACGCGGTGCGGCAGGCGCGGCGCGATTACGAGATCGCCAAACAACGACAGCAACCGCGGCCGCCGGCCGCACAGGGAGACTGCGATGTCTGACGGCGCGTTCGCGGTGAAGATCGGCATCAACCCGATCGGCTGGAGCAACGACGATCTGCCCTCGCTGGGCGGCGAAATCCCGCTGGCGACGGCGTTGCTCGAAGGCCGCCAGATCGGCTACCAGGGCTTCGAGTTGGGCAACAAGTTTCCGCGCGAGCCCGAGGCGCTGCGCGAACTCATGGCCGGCTACGGGCTGGAGGTGATTTCCGGCTGGTACTCCGGACGGCTCGCGCAGCGCGGGGTCGAAGAGGAAATTGCCGCGGTGCAAGCGCATCTGCGTTTGCTGGCCGGCAACGGCTGCAAGGTCATGGTCTACGGCGAAGTCGCCGACGCGATCCAGGGCGAGCGCGGCGTGGCCTTGCACAAGCGCCCGCGCTTCGCCGACGAAGACGCATTCGCGCGCTACGGCGAGCGGGTGACCGCGTTCGCGCGCTATCTGCTCGAACACGGCGTGCGTCTGGCCTATCACCATCACATGGGCGCCTATATCGAGTCGCCCGGCGATATCGACCGGCTGATGGCGGCGACCGGCGAGGAAGTCGGCCTGCTGTTCGACAGCGGTCATGCCTATTTCGGCGGCGGCGATCCGCTGGCGTTGCTGCGCCGTCATATCGGCCGGGTCTGTCATGTCCATTGCAAGGACGTGCGGCCGGAGCTGATCAAGCTCGCGCGCAATCGCCACTGGAGTTTTCTCGACTCGGTGCTCAACGGCGTGTTCACCGTGCCCGGCGACGGCGCGATCGATTTCGCCGCGCTGATCGCCGTGTTGCGCGAACACGGCTATGCCGGCTGGCTGGTGGTCGAGGCCGAACAGGATCCGGCGGTGGCGCCGAGTTATGCCTATGCCGAGCAAGGCTATCGGACCTTGCGCGCGCTGGTCGACGGCGCCGCGATGCGGGAGGTCGCATGAGTCTGCTGGTCAAGGCCCGACCCGAAGGCCGGCGGATCGTCCAGGTCACGCCCGAGTCCGCCGGCTGGCGCCATGTCGGTTTCGAAAGCCTGCGGCTTCGCGCCGGCGAAGACGCCGCGCTGGATCTGCCGCCGGGCCGCGAAGGCTGCCTGGTGGTGCTGACCGGCACCGTCGATGTCAGCGCGGGCGCGCATTTGTTCGAACGCATCGGCGGACGCGCGAGCGTGTTCGAGCCGCGTTCGCCCGACGCGGTGTACGCGCCGCCGGCGACGCCGCTTCGGATCCACGCGCATGAGGACGCCGAACTGGCCCTGGCGACCGCGCCGGGCCAAGGCCGGCATCCGCTGCGGCTGATCGCCGCCGATACGATGCAGCGCAGCGTGCGCGGGCAGGGCAGCAACACCCGCTACGTTTGCGACATCCTGCCGCAGACCGAGGCGGCCGAATCCCTGCTGGTGGTGGAAGTGGTGACGCCGGCCGCGCATTCCTCCAGTTACCCGCCGCACAAGCACGACAGCGACAACGTTCCGCAGGAAAGTTCGCTGGAGGAAACCTATTACCACCGCATCGATCCGCCGCAGGGCTTCGCCTTTCAGCGCGTCTACACCGACGATCGCGAGCTCGACGAATCCATGGCCGTGTGCGACCGCGATCTGGTCATGGTGCCGCGCGGTTACCACCCGGTGGTGATGCCGCACGGCTATCGCGGCTACTACCTCAACGTGATGGCCGGTCCGCGCCGGGTCTGGCATTTCAAGAACGATCCGGCCCACGACTGGCTGATGAAGCCCTGATCCCGCTTACGACAGGAAGACCGAACATGTCCGCCCAGATGTCACCTCAAACCGGCCCCGCGCGCATCGGCCATTACATCGACGGTCGCCCGCGCGCGGGCGACGGCGACAGCGCGGCCTGCTACAACCCGGCCAGCGGCGAGGTGATCGGCGCGGTCGCGTTGGCGACCGCGGACGAGGTCGATGCGGCGGTCGCCGCCGCGCGCGCCGCGTTTCCCGCCTGGTCGCGCACGCCGCCGCTCAAGCGCGCGCGGGTGATGTTCCGCTTCAAGGAGCTGATCGAACGCGAACTGGACGGCTTGTCCGCGCTGATCACCCGCGAGCACGGCAAGGTGCTGTCGGATGCGCGCGGCGAGCTGATCCGCGGTCTGGAGGTGGTGGAGTACGCCTGCGGCATCCCCGAATTGCTCAAGGGCGATTACACCGAGCAGATCGCCAACGGCATCGATGCCTGGACCATGCGCCAGCCGCTGGGCGTGTGCGCCGGCATCACCCCGTTCAATTTTCCGGCGATGGTGCCGATGTGGATGTTCCCGATGGCGATCGCCTGCGGCAACAGCTTCGTGCTCAAGCCGTCCGAGCGCGATCCGTCCACCGCGCTGCGCCTGGCCGAATTGCTCAAGGAGGCCGGATTGCCCGATGGCGTGTTCAACGTGGTGCAAGGCGACAAGCGCGCGGTCGATGCGCTGCTGGACCATCCCGACGTGCAGGCGATCAGCTTCGTGGGTTCCACCCCCATCGCCGAATACATCTATGCCCGCGGCTGCGCGCGCGGCAAGCGCGTGCAGGCGTTGGGCGGCGCGAAAAACCACTTGCTGGTGATGCCCGATGCCGATCTGGACGCGACCGCGGATGCGTTGATCGGCGCCGGTTACGGCGCCGCCGGCGAGCGCTGCATGGCGATCTCGGTCGCGGTCGCGGTCGGCGAGGCCACCGCCGATGCATTGGTCGCCAGGCTTGCGCCGAAGGTGCGCGCGCTGCGCATCGGCGACGGCATGGACCCGGGCAGCGAAATGGGGCCGGTCGTCACCGCCCAGCATCGCGACAAGATTCTCGCCTACATCGACGACGGCGTGGCCGCCGGCGCGCAACTCGTGGTCGACGGACGCGGCCATCGCGTGGCCGGTCGCGAACGCGGGTTCTTCCTCGGCGGCAGCCTGTTCGATCGCGTCGGCACCGACATGCGCATCTATCGCGAGGAAATCTTCGGACCGGTGCTGTGCGTGGTGCGCGTGCCCGATTTCGCCGCGGCGCTGGCGCTGATCGATGCGCACGAGTTCGGCAACGGCACCGCGATTTTCACCCGCGATGGCCTGGCCGCGCGCGAGTTCGCCCATCGCGTGCAGGTCGGGATGATCGGCATCAACGTGCCGATCCCGGTGCCGATGGCGTTTCACAGCTTCGGCGGCTGGAAGAAGAGTCTGATGGGCGATCACCACGCGCACGGCCCGGAAGCGGTGCGTTTCTACACCCGGCAGAAAGCCGTCACCCAACGTTGGCTGGCCGGCGGCGCCAGCGGCGGAGCCCAGTTCGTCATGCCGACCCACTGACGCTGTCGCGTCGCGAACTTCGGTCCGCGCCGCGATAGCCGCCCTTCGATCCTCGTACCCACCCATGCCTTTCAGGAGGCGTGCTATGCCCGCTTTACTCAAAAATCCGCTTCACGCTTCCTTGTTGCTGGCGCTGTTCGGCGTCGTCGCCCATGCGCCGGCGAGCGCGCAGGAGGACAGTCCGTACCTGTTCGGCGACTGGGGCGGCAAACGCACCGCGCTGGCCGATCGCGGCGTGAGCTTCGAATTCGGACACACCAGCGAAACCGCGCGCAATCGCAGTGGCGGCCAGCGCGAACTGACCCGTTACACCGATCAATGGAAACTCGGCGCCGTCGTCGACCTCGACAAGACCTGGGGCTGGACCGGCAGCGCGTTCCAGGTGATGTTCACCCATCGCGGCGGCGACAACCTCGGCGCCGATGCCGGCATCGGCAACAACCAGCTCATCCAGGAAGTCTATGGCCGCGGCCAGACCTGGCATCTGACCGTGTTCGCGCTGAGCCAGGACCTGTTCGGCGGCAAGGCCAATCTGCGCATCGGCCGCTTGCCGGTCGGCGAGGACTTCGCCGGCTTCAGCTGCGACTTCATGAGCCTGACCTTCTGCGGCGCGCCTCCGGGCAATATCGCCGGCGATTACTGGGTGAACTGGCCGACCAGCCAATGGGCGGCGCGGATCAAGCTCGACACCGGCGCCGATACCTATCTGAAAATCGGCGCGTACCAGCTCAATCCGAAGTACGTCGACGACGCCTACGCCAAGCGCAACGGCTGGAAACCCGATTTCCCGTCGGGCACCACCGGCGCGCTGATTCCGGTCGAGTTCGGCTGGACGCCGAAGCTCGGCGGCCGACCGGGCAGCTACAAGATCGGCGGCTGGTACAGCAACGCCGGCGGCGCCGATCTGTTCTACGACCGCACCGGGCAGCCGCGTGCGTTGACCGGCGGCGATGCGTTGCATCGCGGCAGCCGTTACGGCGGGTTCCTGTCGTTCCAGCAACAACTCAGCGGTGAAAGCGGCCGCAATGGAGCGAGCGTTTTCCTCAATCTGACCCAGGCCGACCGCAACACCTCGTCGACCGATCGCCAGATCGCGCTCGGCGTGACCTACAAGGGCGTGTTCCAGCGGCCCAACGATTACGTCGGCCTGGCCTTCGGCGCCACCCACGCCGGCCCGCGCGCGGCCGATCATCAGCGTCTGTTCAATCGGCTGCATCCGCAGTCGGCGGCGCCGGTCAAGGACGGCAACGAGTACGTGACCGAGCTGTTCTACAACTGGTCGCCGATCGCCTCGGTGTCGCTGCGGCCCAATCTGCAGTACATCCGTCATCCCGGCGGTACCGATGCGAATCGCGATGCGTTGATCCTCGGGTTGAAGACCAATATCGACTTCTGATCGACGCATCCGTCGGGTCGCATCGCGGGCGAGCCGATGCGCCGGCGCAGCGGGATTGGCGAACGCCGCCGCGTACCACCGCGGCGGCGGTGCGTCGGGTCGTGTCGCGCGCGACGGCCTTGATTGGATACGCAGTGCCAGCGCGTGAATGCGCAGGCATCGAGCGAAAATGGCGAATGCCGCTATGCCGCGCCGCGCGACGGTCGGAACGCGGCGTATCGCCGTCCGGCGATCCGTCGCGTGGACGTTGTTGCACCGCATCGTAACGATGGCGCGCCGCGCGTTCACGATGCCGCGCATCGGCACGATTGCGAGGCGCCGGCTCGCGGTGGTAGCGTGCCCCGACTTCCGCCAATGGGACCTTCTCATGAACAAGCTGACGCTTTGCGCCGTGACCTCGCTGGCCGTTTTCGCCGGTAGCGCCTTCGCCGCGCCGGTCACCTACAAGATCGACCCGTCCCACACCTATCCCAGCTTCGAAGCCGACCACATGGGCGGCCTGTCGACCTGGCGCGGCAAGTTCAACAAGTCCGAGGGCACGGTGACGCTCGACAAGAAGGCCGGCGCCGGCACGGTCGAGGTCACCATCGACACCACCAGCATCGACTTCGGCCTGGACGCGATGAACGAGCACGCCAACAAGGCCGAGCTGTTCGATACCGCCAAGTTCCCAACCGCGACCTACAAGGGCAAGCTGGCCGATTTCAAGGACGGCGCGCCGAGCAAGGTCGAGGGCGAGCTGACCCTGCACGGGGTGACCAAGCCGCTGGAGCTGAAGATCAACAAGTTCAAGTGCATGCCGCATCCGATGCTCAAGCGCGAGGTCTGCGGCGCCGACGCCAGCGCGACCTTCCAGCGCGACCAGTTCGGCATCGCCGCCGGCAAGGACTGGGGCTTCAGCATGGACGTGAACCTGCGTATCCAGATCGAGGCGGTCGCGGCGGAGTGATCGCGCGCGGCGCGATCGATCCGCGTCGCGATCGCGCGGTTGGAAATCGTTGATCGCAAATCGCGCGGTGCACCGCGCAAGCGGGAAACCCGCAAGACAGAAACCAGAACGCGCCGCCCTCGGGCGGCGCGTCTGGTTCTGCAGGGTGCTTGAGCGTCGTTTCGCCCAGGCGCATGTCGCCGATCATCGCAAGCGCGGCCGACTCAGTACGAACGATATTCCCAACGCTGATTGGGCCCGCCGTGGCAGGTCCACATATGCACCAGCGATCCGTCGTACTGGCCCAAGTTCGGATCGTCGAGGCACTTGCCGTTGAGCCCGCTGCGGATTTCGCCGCGTAAACGCCAGGACTGATGGGGAAGGCCGTTGCAGCTCCAGATCCGTATCTGGGTGCCATTGGCGAAACTGCCGTTGGCCGCTTCCAGGCACTTGCCGCCGATACCGAGAATGCGGCCGCCGGGTCCGAGCCGCCACTTCTGCTGGGCCACGCCGCTGCAGTCCCACAACTGCACTGGAGTGCCGTCGGCGCTGTTGCCGCCGATCACGTCCAGGCATTTGCCGCCGATGCCGGTGATGGCGCCGGTCTGCGGATTGAAGTTCCAGGTCTGCTGGGCGACGCCGGAGCTGTCCCACAGCTGCAGCAGCGTGCCGTTGGCGGAACTGCCGCCGATCGCGTCCACCGCCTTGCTGCCCAGACTGAGGATGGTCGTGTTGGTGAAGCTCCAGGCCTGATTGCTCGCGCCGGTGGCGTCGTAGATCTGCAATTGCGCGCCGTTGTCGGGATTGATCCCAACCACGTCGAGCATGCGTCCGCTCGGCACGCCGCGCAGATTGGCGTAGGTGTCGCCGAGCGACCAGTTCTGCTGCGCAAAGCCGTTGCAGCCGAACACCTGCACCACGCTCGCGTTGGCGGTGGCGCCACCGCGCACATCCAGGCATTTGTTGCCCATGCCGACGATCGTGCCCGGCGCCGCGCCGCTCGCGACGGCATTGACCGCGGCGGCGGCATTGACGATGCCGGTGCCGATCGGTTGCGAGGGCGTGCTCGGGAACGGCGTCGCGGTCGACTTGAGCAGGCTTTCGATCTGCGCCGGCGTGCGTTGCTGCGACGATACCGAACGCAGCAGCGCGACCACGCCGGCGACATGCGGCGCGGCCATCGAGGTGCCGCTCATATAGCCGTAGCTGGCGGCCGCGGGCGTGGTCGCGCCCGAGTTGAGCGTGGAGTAGATATCGGTGCCCGGCGCGGCCAGATCGACCAGGGCGCCGAAGTTGGATTGCTGGCTGGCGTTCCAGACCGAACGCGCGCCGTTGCTGTCGACCGCGCCGACCGCGATCACGTTGTTGCAGTTGGCGGGGTTGGCGTTGGCGGCATCGACGTTGCCATTGCCGGCCGCGACGACCACGGTGGTGCCGCGCGCGACCGCGCCGTCGATCGCGTTCTGATACGTCGCGCTGCACACGCCCGAGCCGCCCAGGCTCATGTTGATCACGTTGGCGGGCGTCGCGTTGGCCGGAATTCCGGCGACCGCGCCGCCGGACGCCCATACGATCGCGTCGGCGATGTCGGACAGATAGCCGCCGCAACGGCCGAGCACGCGCACCGGCTGGACCCGCGCGCCGAACGCGGTGCCGGCGACGCCGGAGCCGTTGTTGGTGACCGCGGCGATCGTGCCGGCGACATGGGTGCCGTGCCAGCTCGAATTGGCGGCCGCGAACGGACCGCATTCGCCGGCGCTTTCCCAATCGCCTTCGTCGTTCGGGTTGGGATCGCGACCGTTTCCGTCGCGTGCGGTGGCCGCGTCGTTGATGAAGTCGTAGCCGGCAACGATGTTGGCATTTAGATCGCCGTGCGAGGTGATGCCGGTATCGAGCACGGCGACGACCACGCCCGCGCCGTTGCCGATGTCCCAGGCCTGTTCGGCGCGGATGCCGGCGTCGGCGTCGTTGTAACCCCATTGCAACGGGTAGCTCGGATCGTTGGGGGTCATGGTGGTGTGCATGCGCGCATCGATCTCGACGTAATCGACTTGTGGATCGGCGGCCAGCCGGCGCATCAACGCGGCGGCCTGATCGCGGTCGAGACGGCGGTCGGCGATGACGACGTCGGTGCCGGCCAGCGCGGTCGAGCGCAGGGTCTTGAGCGCGAGCGCCGGTTCGGCGCCGCGTCGCACCCGTTCGGCGGCGCGATTCAACGCGGACGCCTTGGCCGAAGCGGTGCCGCGCGCGGCGCTGCCGGGCACATAGCGGACGATGAAGCGATCGAACGAGGGCTGCGCATCCAGGCCGGACAGCCGGGCTTCGCCGGCGAACGCAGGCGCGCCGGCGAGCGAGCACAGGCCGATCGAGGCGGCGATGGCGAGGCTCAGGCCGTGCGAGCGGGTGGGTTGGGAGCGGGTGTTGACGTAGCGCATAGAGAATCCTTCTCCAGTGGCATCCCCAGGCGTTGGGGGGCGATCCGGGATCGGTCGGACTCGTCGATCCACGAACGAGGCGCGTTCGAACTGCGAGGCGATCCGTCGGCAGCGACGCGAGCTTGCGATTGTGCCGATCCACGATCCGCGAAGTTGAGATCGTTCGCCGATTCCACATCGATACGCGATCGTATCGATTGCGAGGTGTCGGCCTTGATCGTCGACGTGGCCATGGTGTTGGCTGAACGCGGATGCGAGGTTCGTTGTGTCGATACAGTGCGATCGCGTGCCAGAGAACACGCATTTGGTTGATTCAAGTCAAGATCTGGCATGACAAATCACACTGTGACCGGCTGCGGGCGCGGGCGATAGTCGCTCGCAGGCTGGCGGTGGCTCGGATGCGTGGGCATGTGCGGTTCGTGTCGGATTCGGTCATGAGGCGCGTCGAAAGCGGCCGCGGCTGATGCGGCGTCGCCGCGCGAGCAGCGGCGACGTCCGTGGATTTGGCTGCGGATTTGCATCGAACCGGCTAGAACCGCGATCCATCGAACCGCGAAATCGCAAGCCGCTTGCAACTCGCATCCGCATGCATCGAGTATCGCAATCAACGCGCGCCCGACCCGAGCGAACGATCGTTTCCGGATCGATCGATCCGGCAACCGGGCCGCATCTCCGCAGCAAAGGACTTCATCGCGCATGACCGATCAACAGCTTTCCGCCGAGCACGCCGAGCGCAAGCCCCACGACCACCGCTGGGCCGCGCTGGCCGTGCTGTGCATGGGCGCGTTGATGATCGTGCTCGACTCGACCATCGTGAATGTCGCGCTGCCGTCGATCCGCACCGACCTGGGGTTCAGCGAAAGCTCGCTGGCCTGGGTGGTGAATGCTTATCTGCTGACCTTCGGCGGCTTCCTGTTGCTGGGCGGGCGGCTCGGCGATCTGTTCGGCCATCGCCGCGTGTTCCTGATCGGCATCGCGGTGTTCACCCTGGCGTCGCTGGCCTGCGGGCTGGCCGGCAGTCAGACCTTCCTGGTGGCCGCGCGCGGCGTGCAGGGGCTTGGCGGCGCGGTCGTCACCGCGGTGGCGTTGTCGCTGATCATGAATCTGTTTACCGAGCCGGCCGACCGGGCCAAGGCGATGGGCGTGTACAGCTTCGTCTGCGCCGGCGGCGGCAGCGTCGGCGTGCTGCTCGGCGGATTGCTCACCGGCGGATTGAGCTGGCACTGGATTTTCCTGGTCAATATTCCGATCGGCCTGATCGTGATCGCGGCGACGCTGAAGTTGCTGCCGGCGTCGCGCGGGCCGGGCGAGGGCCAGTTGGACGTCGCAGGTTCCATCACCGTGACCGCCTCGCTGATGCTCGCGGTGTACGCGATCGTCAACGGCAACGAAGCCGGCTGGACCTCGCTGGCTACGCTCGGCCTGCTCGGTGTTGCGATTGTGTTGTTGCTCGCGTTCCTGTGGATCGAATCGCGGGTCAGCGCGCCGCTGATGCCGCTGAGCCTGTTCCGCCTGCGCAATGTCGCGGTGGCGAATACGGTCGGCGTGCTGTGGGCGGCGGCGATGTTCGCCTGGTTCTTCCTGTCGGCGCTGTACATGCAGTTGGTGCTGAAGTACTCGCCGATGCAGGTCGGTCTCGCGTTCCTGCCGTCGAACCTGATCATGGCGGCGTTCTCGCTGGGCTTGTCGGCCAAGCTGGTGATGCGCTTCGGCATCCGTTGGCCGCTCGCGGCCGGCCTGGCCCTGGCGACGATCGGCCTGCTGCTGTTCGCGCGCGCGCCGGTCGGCGGCGATTTCGTCAGCGATGTATTGCCCGGCATGCTGTTGCTCGGGCTCGGTGCCGGCATCGCGTTCAATCCCTTGTTGCTGGCGGCGATGAGCGATGTCTCGCCGGCCGAATCGGGCCTGGCTTCGGGCGTGGTCAACACCGCGTTCATGATGGGCGGCGCGTTGGGACTGGCGATTCTGGCCAGCCTGGCCGCGTCGCGCACCTCGGCGCGGATCGCCGCGGGCAGCGAGCTGATCGCGGCGCAGGCCGAGGGTTATCACCTCGCGTTTGCGGTCGGCGCGGTATTCGGTTTGACCGCGGCCTTGCTCGGCGGCCTGCTGCTGCGCACGCCGGCGAATCAGGCCGCCGAGAGCGCGCAGCCGGCGATGCATTGAGCGTTGCCCACACGAATAAGTTCGAACGGCTTCAATCCCAGCAACGGGCCTGGCCCGCAGGAGGACGCATGAGCTACGTGGATGGATTCGTACTGGCGGTACCCAAGAGCAATCTCGCCGCATACCGGCGCCTGTCGCGCCAGGCCGGCAAGATCTGGATGGAGTACGGCGCGCTGTCGTACGTCGAAGCGGTCGAGGACGACGTCAAGCCGGGCAAGAGCACCTCGTTTCCGCAGGCGGTGAAGCTCAAGCCCGGCGAAGTCGTGGTGTTCGCGTGGATCGTCTACAAGAGCCGCGCGGCGCGCGACCGCATCAACAAGCAGGTGATGAACGACCCGCGCCTGAAGATGCAGGCCGAGAACATGCCGTTCGACGGCAAGCGGATGATCTTCGGCGGGTTCAAGAAGCTGGTCGAGTTCTGATCGGACCGTCACGTGAGGCGCGCCGCCTCGCTCGAGCGGGGCGGCGCGCAGTTGAGACGCAAGCGCCTGCCGGGCTGTCGATGCCGCGCTTTTGCTGGAATCACGCAAGTCGGTTTTGAATGAAGCATCAGGCGCCGTGCCGGATCAGTCGGCTGCCGCCGCGCATTTTTTCGTGAGCGCATCGAGTTCTTCGAACAGCGACGGGTCGCTCGCGGTGAAATTGAAGCACGATTTTCCCTGCATCTTCTTGCGCAGGCCGTCGCTGATGCCATCGAGCAGGGACGGATCTTCATACACGGGCATCAGGTGATAGCTGACGTAGGACTTCTTCGTCTGCACGGCGCCGAAAAACCGGGGCTTCGCCTTGGCCGTGGCCGCGGCCCGTTCGACGTAGAAATGACCGGGTTCGTCCGTCTTGATGGACATGCCGGCGCTGTGCTTGCGAAGAATGCCGGAAAGCGATGCGAAGCTGGAACCGAAATCTGTCATGGCACGATACCCGTTGCGTTCACAGGGTGGCGATCTTGTGTTCACGCATGCCGTCTGAATAAAGCCGTCGCGCGAGGCGGGATCGGCTTGGCGGTTTGTCTCCCATGCGCTCGGCTGAAATTACCTCGGCGCGAAGCGCAAACCAAGTGCGTAGCCGTGCCCATCGCGCAAAAGAAAACCCCGGCCTAGGCCGGGGTTTCCAGAGCGATCATGCGCATCGCCTTACGTGTTGCGTACCAATCAGAACGTGATGCTCCAGGTATCGATGCGGCCAACGTCGGCATTGGCGTTATCGTTCACGCGCAGCTTCCAGGTGCCGTTGAGCGGTTCGCTCGACAGGTTGAAAGTGAACGTGCCGGTGACGTTGTCGGCGCTGCCGCCGCTGCGGTTGCTGATGTTGTACAGCGAGCCATCCGGCGCCACCAGGTCGACCTTAAGGTCGCCGCGGTAGGTGTGGATGATGTTGACCGACACCGAGGCGTTGGTCGGGGCATTGCCGGTACGGCCGGACACGGTGATCGGGCTTTCGACGGTCGCGTTGTCGTTGATCGCGTAGTCGGTGCCGTTGGTGTACGTCGTGCCCGGACCCGGGCCCGGGCCGCCGGGGCAGGTGACGCCCACGACCGCGAACGCGGCGGTGACGTCGGCCTTGACGAAGCCCAGATCGGTCGCGGCGGTTTCCACGCCGCAAGCGCCGTTGTTGAAGTCGGTGCTCGGGGTCCAGTAGTCCTTGTTCGCCTTGGCGAACACCTTGAACGCCTTGACCGTATCCCAGCCGGCGGTCTTGGCCAGGGTGTAGAACGCCTTGTTGTACACGCCGGACGAGTAGTGCACGTCCATGCCCGAGGTGTAGTTGCTGGCGTGACCGATCGAACGGCCGTCCTGCGGCGGGTTGGCCATGTAACGCAGCGCGCCGCTGCCCTTGAAGATCTGCGCGCCCACCAGGAAGTCGTTGGTGTTGTTCATGTAGTACTCGGCCGCTTCGCCGGCGATGTCCGAGTAGGCTTCGTTGATGCCGCCGGACTGGCCGGAATACACCAGGCCCGACTGCTGCTCGGTGAAGCCGTGCGAGACTTCGTGCGCCGACACGTCGAGGCTGACCAGCGGATAGAACGTGGTCGCGCCGTCGCCGAAGGTCATGGCCGAGCCGTCCCAGAACGCGTTCTCATAGCTGTTGCTGTAGTGCACGCGCATCGACAGCTGGAACGTCAGCGGCGGAGTGCCGACGTAGCTGTTGTACATGTCGAACACGACCTTGCCGAAGTAATGCGCGTCGTTCAGCGGCGAATACGCGCCGTTGATGGTCTTCACGGTGTTGCGCGGGCAGGTGTACGAGAACGCCGTCGTGCCGCTGGTGCCGTGGTTGAGGTTCACGGTCTTGACGTTGGCGTTGTTCATCGTGCACGTGCTGCCACTTTGGGTGACGTCGTTGAACCCGAAGTTGGTGCCGTACTCGTACTGGCCGGTCTTGGCGTTGCCGCCGGGGCCGGTGCCGATGAGGGCGTGCGCCAGGCCTTCCCACTGCTTGAGCACCTTGCCGCTGTTCGCATCGACGATCACGAACGGACGGGTCGGCTCGCCGCCCTTGGCCGCGTCGGCGAAGTAGTTGACGACATAGGCCATGTGCGCGCGGCCGTTGTCGTCGATGTAGATCATCTGCTTGCTGCTTTCGTTGCGCACCTGCAGCGCGCCCGCGCGCTTGCCGAGCGCGGCGCCCTTGGCCACATCCAGCGCCTGCGCGCTGCTCAGCTTCGGCGCGGTGGCCGGCAGTTCGGCGGCGAGGCCGGCGACCGAGCGGCCGAACAGCGTCTTCACGTTGCCCTTGGCGTCTTCGCTGACCACCACGTGCTCGCCGAACACCGGCACGCCGCGGAAGGTCTGCTGATAACGGTAGTTGCGGGTGCCGTTGGCGTCCTGGCTGCTCTTGATCTGGCTCAGGCCGGATTCGGCGTCGAGCGAGATCAGTTCGGCGTGACGCACGTTGGCCTTGGCGGCGACGCCGGACTTGGCGACGGCGGACTGGTACTGCTGGTTGAGCTTGGCGACGTCCTGACCGTGCAGGTCTACGCGCTGCGCGGCGCCGGCAGCGCCGGAGACGAGGGCGAGCGACAGGGCGAAGGACAGAGCGTGCAGGGACGGCGATTCGTTGCGATTCACTGGTATTACCCCCAAACGAGTGTGGATGGTGGCCGCGTTCGCGGCCGGCTCTCAGTGCTCGTACATCCGCTCCCCCGTCGTTCGCGCGTTCGGCCCGAGGCATTCCGTGCCCGAGGACGTTCGCGTAGTCGAACTCCGTGCGGATACCGTGCTGACGCGTAGCACGGCGGTGGCACGCTGGCCGTGCCCTAAAGTCGAGTCAACGCGACCGACGCCGGTCACACGTCGAATGCGACGTGTGCGGATCGCGGCGACAAATGATTTCGTCTGAGATCGTTCTACGATCAGGCCTGAAACGTTTTCACGTTTGCGCGTCACGAAATTTCGGAGCGTAATAATGTTTCAGGATTATTGCTGCAATGCAGCAGATTCCTGCGTCGTCGAGGTGGGGTAATAGGTCACATATTGCGTTGGATATATCGGTCGAGGGCTGCTCGAAGGGCTCGCGCCGGAGCTCGGCCGCTTGCCAGATGCCTGCTTGATTCATGCATGAACCGCGGCGTTTCCGGTTTTTTAGCGTGTTATGGAAATTCCAGCCCTGCCTGTGACCCATGCACGCACGGTTCTGCGAGCGCACTCCCAAATACGTATTTATTATGTTTTTGCATAAGCGGTTCGCTTGGCGAACCACGGTTCCGGTGTCGGAAAAGAAAACCCCGGCCGGGGCCGGGGTTTTCAGATTGCATGTGGGCCGACGCGGCAGGGCCGGCGATCGTGAGCGATCGATCGCATGGCCGGTGCCGAAAAAACCGCTCGGCGACCGGTCGGCCATACCGACTTATTGCGCGGTCACGCCCACCTGGGAGAACGCGTTGACCACATCGGCGGTGCTGTAGCCCAGGTCGGCCGCGGCCTGACGCACGCCGGTGCCGCCCTGGTTGAAGTTGGTGCTCGGCGTCCAGTAGTCCTTGTTGGCCTTGGCGAAGGCCTTGAACGCCTTGACCGTGCCCCAGCCCGGCTTGTTGGCCAGGATGTAGAAGGCCTTGTTGAACACGCCCGAGGAGTAGTGCACGTCCAGTCCGCTGGTGTAGTTGCTGGCGTGGCCGATCGAGCGTCCGTCTTGCGGCGGGTTGGCGAAGTAGCGCAGCGCGCGGCCGCTGGCCTTGAAGATGTCGGCGCCGACCAGGAAATCGTTGCTGCCGCGCGCGTAGAACTCGGCCGCTTCGCCGGCGATGTCGGAGAACGATTCGTTGATGCCGCCGGACTGGCCGGAGTAGATCAGGCCCGACTGCTGTTCGGTGAAGCCGTGCGAGGCCTCGTGCGCGACCACGTCGAGCGAGACCAGCGGATAGAAGGTGGTGCGGCCGTCGCCGAAGGTCAGCGCGCGGCCGTCCCAGAACGCGTTCTCGTAGTTGTTGCTGTAATGCACGCGCAGGGTCAGCTGGAAGGTCAGCGGCGAGATGCCCAGATAGGCCTGGTAGGTGTCGAACACGACCTTGCCGTAATAGTGCGCATCGTTGAGCGGCGAGTAGGCGCCGTTGATGGTCTTGACCGTGTTGCGCGGGCCGGCGTACGAGTAGGCGGTGGAGCCGCTGGTGCCGTGGTTGAGATTGACCGTCTTCACGTTCGGGGTGTTGAACGTATAGGTGCTGCCGCTGCGGGTGACGTCGAGGAACGGGCGGCCGCCGCTGCCGTATTCGTACTGGCCGATCTTCTGGTTGCCGCCGGGGCCGGTACCGACTTGCTCGTGGTTGAGGCCTTCCCACTGCTTGAGCACCTTGCCGCTGTTGGCGTCGACGATCGCGAACGGACGGCTGGGTTCGCCGCCGCTGGGCGCATCGGCGAAGTAGTCGACCGCATAGGCCAGATGGGCGCGATCGGCGTCGTCGAGGTAGATCACCTTGCGGCTGTTCTCGTTGCGGACCTGCAGCGTCGCCGCGCGCTTGCCGAGCGTGGCGCCCTTGGCCAGGCTCAAGGCCTGGGCGGCGCTGAGCTTGGCGTCGAGCTTCGGCAGATCGGCGGCGATGCCGGCGACCGAGCGGCCGAACAGGGCGCGTACGTTGCCCTTGGCGTCCTCGCGCACGATCACGTGCTCGCCGAACACCGGCACGCCGCGGAAGCTTTGTTGGTAGCGATGGTTTTGCGAGCCGTCGGCATCCTGGCTGCTCTTGAGCGAGGTCAGGGTCGAGTCGGCATCGAGCGCGATCAGCTCGGCGTGGCGCACGTTGGCCTTGGCGGCGACCCCGGACTTGGCGGTGGCGGCCTGGAACTGCTGGTTGAGTTTGACGACGTCGACGCCGTGCAGATCCACGCGTTGGGCGGCGCCGGCGGCGCCGGCGGCGAGGGCGATCGAGACAGCGAAGGACAGTACCGATACGTTGCGCTTCATTTGTAACCCCGAAAGTGAGTGAGTAAATGAGGGCCGGTCGTGCGACCGGTTTGCGGCGTTTCGCATCCGCATCCGACGTGGGGTGGGATATAGGCGGATGCCGCGCGGACGGGCCGTGCGGCGGAATCGACGCTAGGGATCGCCGGCAAGAACGGTCAAACCCGCGCACCGCGATCACACCCGCGATGAGACCGCTATTTCCGCGCCGGATCGGGGATTGCGGCGGAAAGCCGCGCGCTGTCTGGATCGCGCTATTTCCCTGTTTTTTTGGGCTAAAACCGCGTCGGGTAATAATGTTTCAGCGACTATGTTGCAATGCAGCATAATTTAATCGGGCGAACTGGACGATTCTGGATTCGTCGGCGCCCGATACTGTGACCGCGGCGGGTTTTCGTCGCCGCCGCGGGCGTGGCCATGAGCCGGGCGAGGGCGTTTGAAACTCGAAACTCACCATCGCCGGGATTCGTCAATAGCGCCGCGTGACACTCATCCGTCGAATCATGTGACCTGTCTTGGCAATATCGAATCATTATGTCGTGGCATAACGTTTCGTCATGGCTGGGGTTATATGGCCGAAACCGGCACGACCGCACAAAACCGCGTTCGACGACCGCCCGCGGCGAAGCAACAACGGCTGGCGAGCCGCGCCGCATGGCGTGGTCGCATCGCGACATCGTCGCCGGGCGAAAAAGAAAACCCCGGCCTGGACCGGGGTTTTCGGGGCGATCATGCGCATCGCCTCAGGTGTTGCGTATTACGTGGTGCGTACCATCAGAACGTGATGCTCCAGGTGTCGATGCGGCCGACGTCGCCGCCGACGTTGTCGTTGACCCGCAGCTTCCAGGTGCCGTTGAGGGTTTCGCTCGACAGATTGAAGGTGAAGGTGCCGGCGACGTTGTCGGCGCTGCCGCCGGTGCGGTTGTGGATGTTGTAGAGCGAGCCGTCCGGCGCGACCAGGTCGACCTTCAGGTCCTGTTTGTAGGTGTGCACGATGTTGACCGACACCGAGGCATTGCTCGGCGCGTTGCCGGTGCGGCCGGAGACCACGATCGAGCTTTCCACGGTGGTGTTGTCGCCGATCGCGACGTCGTTGCCGTTGCTGTAGGTCTGGGTGCCCGGACCCGGGCCCGGGCCGGGACCGCCGGGGCAAGCCACGCCGACCACCTGGAACGCGGCGGTCACGTCGGCCACGTTGAAGCCCAGATCGGTAGCCGCCTGTTGCACGCCGCAGGCGCCGTTGTTGAAGTCGGTGCTCGGGGTCCAGTAGTCCTTGTTGGCCTTGGCGAAGACCTTGAACGCCTTGACCGTATCCCAGCCGGCCTTCTTGGCCAGGGTGTAGAAGGCCTTGTTGTAGACGCCCGAGGAGTGATGAACGTTCATGCCGCTGCGGTAGTTGCTGGCATGCCCGATCGAGACGCCGTCGCGGGTCGGGTCGTCCATGTAGCGCAACGCGCCGCTGCCCTTCTTGATCTGCGCGCCGACCATGAAATCGTTGGTGCCGTTCATGAAGAATTCGCCCGCCTCGCCGGCGATGTCCGAATAGGCTTCATTGATGCCGCCCGACTGGCCGGAATAGAGCAGGCCCGACTGCTGCTCGGTGAAGCCATGCGAGACCTCGTGTCCCGACACGTCCAGGCTCACCAGCGGATAGAACACGGTGGCGCCGTCGCCGAACAGCATGGTGGTGCCGTTCCAGTAGGCATTGTCGTGATTGGTGCCGTAATGCACGGCCATGGTCAGCTTGAACGACAGCGGCGCCATGCCGACGTAGCTGTTGTACATGTCGTAGATGACCTTGCCGAAGAAATGCGCGTCGTTGACCGGCGAGAACCCGCCATTGATGGCCTTGAAGGTATTGCGCGGACAGGTGTACGAGAACGCCGGCTTGCCCGCGGCGCTGGTCGAGCCGGCCAGATCCACGGCTTTGACGAATTCGTTTTCCATAACGCAGGTGCTGCCGTTTTGCTGCACGTCGAGCTTGGCGAACTGGGTGCCGTACTCATACTGGCCGGTCTTGGTATTGCCGCCCGGGCCGGTGCCGATCAACGCGTGATTCAGGCCTTCCCACTGCTTGAGCACGCGGCCGCTGTCGGCATCGACGATCACGTACGGACGCGTCGGCTCGCCCTTGGCGGTGTCGGCGAAGAACGACACGACATAGCTCATGTGCGCCACGCCGTTGTCGTCGATATAGATCATGCGCCGGCTGCTTTCGTTCTCGATGCGCATCTGGCCCAGGCGCTTGCCGAGCGCGGCGCGCTTGGCCAGATTCAAGGCCTGCGCGCCGCTGAGCTTGGGCGCGACGTCGGGCAGTTCGGCGGCGAGGCCTTCGATCGAGCGGCCGAACAGGCTGCGCACATTGCCGTTGGCGTCTTCGCGCACGACCACATGCTCGCCGAACACCGGCACGTTGCGGAAGGTCTGCTGGTAACGGTAGTTGCGGCTGCCGTCGGCATCCTGGCTGCTCTTGAGCTGGCTCAGCGACGACTGAGCGTCGAGCGCGATCAGTTCGGCATGACGCACGTTCGCCTTGACCGCCGCGCCGGACTTGGCCACGGCCGAGCGGTACTGCTGATTGAGCTTGGCGACGTCCTTGGCGCGCAGGTCGACGCGCTGCGCGGCGGTGGCGGCGCTGGCGGCCGAAGCGAGCGAGATGGCGATCGCCAGGATGGACAGGTTGCGATTCATTGGTGGGTTCCCCGAAGCGTTGATAAGGCCGGGCAGACACGAGGCACGGGGCCGGGCGACGTCGATGGGAGACGACGCGTGGACGGGTGCGGCCGGTGTCCGGCGCGAAAGCCGCGGCACGGGTTGCGGCGCGGCGCAGGGAACGTGGAGGCGCGATCGCGAAAGCGTCAACGCGGTCGATGGGTTTCACAGAGAAAATGCAAACCAGGTCGTTTTCGCCGGCCGGTCGCCGCGGCTCGGAAGTATCTGGAAATACGCGCTGCGGAATCGAAGTAATCGATATCATTCGCTGCCGATGATTTTGTAATACAGTTTCAGGGAATTTGATGCGTCGCAGCAATAATGCCGCAAGTAGCTGTGTTTAAAGGATATGTTGGATGTGCCGCGTCGGTGTTTTATTTGTGTATATGGCCGGGCGCGAAGTCGGCGGGCGACGAATTGCGATTATTTATCGGTATTGATTCACGATTTTCCGATGGCGGGTAATTGCCTGCGATGTGATTGAGTTCTTTTTGAATATGCGATTGCGGTTGGGCGAACGGCATCGCGCTGCGTAAGAGAGTGGGGCGAGGGTTGCGCGATCCAAGTCCTGCCGCTCGACGGCCGCTGACGACTGCGGCGATAACGGCATGCTGACGTGGCCGTCGGTGCGGCCGGGATCTGCCAAGGCGGGGCTTGGGATACGAGTTCGACTGCGGCCGCGCCATTGCGATTGTTGCTCGCTGCTGCATGGACGTCGGAGCGGAGCAGTGGCGACCGCGGTGGTCACTCGGTCGCCGTAAGCGCCGCGGATCGCTTGCGATGGACTCGCACAGCCGACGCGCGTCCGCGCATCGCGCCCGGACAGGCAAGCTCCGGACACGCTCAAGTCGGTCGTGGATCACACAAGCTCGTTCTATACTCGTCGCAGTTTTCGGAGAGATACGCATGAAGCGCGCGCACCCCCTGGATGGAACTGCGATCTTGGATACCCCTGACTCGAGCCGGCCCGCGGTAGGCCCGGCTGCTCCGAACCCGCCTGGCGCGAAGCGGGCCGCCTGTGCGCCGCGGTGGCTGGCGCGCGCGCTGGTGGCCGTGCTGGTGGCGACCACGCTGGTGGTCGCCGGCTGCAAGCGCGACACCACCGGGCAGTTGCCCGAGGTCAGCGGCGAAGCCATCGTCGCCAAGCGCGAGGCGATCAAGGGCTTCGCCCTGGTCGCGGCCTATCCCGACAGCAAGCGCGGCGACGAGCTCGCCATCGCCCTGGAATTCAGCCAGCCGCTGGTCGGCACCCAGAGCTTCGACGAACTGCTCGCGGTGGCCGACAAGAACGGCGCGGCGGTGCAGGGCAGCTGGGTGCTCGACGACGGCGGCAAGATTTTGCGTTTCCCGCATGTGGAAGCGAGCAAGGACTACACGGTCACGATCAAGCCCGGCCTGACCGCCGCGGCCGGCGACCGCATCGCCCAGGCGATCACCAAGCAGGTCTACACCGGCCCGCTCGATCCGGTGGTCGGCTTCGCCTCGCAGGGCAGCGTGCTGCCGGCGCGCGACAGCCGCGGCCTGCCGGTGGTGTCGATCAACGTGGCCGAGGTCGACGTCGAATTCCTGCGGGTCAAGGAAAAGGAATTGCCGAAGTTCTTCGCCGAGTACCAGCGCGGCGGGCGCAAGGGCAGTTGGGACCTGGAACGCGACTGGGACGACAAGAAGCCGTTGTCGAAGCTGGCCGAACCGGTCTACGTCAACCGCTTCGTGCTCGGCGGCAAGCCCAACGAGCGCGTGCTGACCTATCTGCCGCTGCAGGACATCAAGGAACTGCAGGAGCCCGGCCTGTACTTCGCGGTGATGAAGCGCGCCGGCCAGTTCAAGGACGAGTTCGAGACCGCGTTCTTCACCGTCAGCGACCTGGGCCTGCACGCGCGCGCCTACAAGGACAAGCTGTTCGTGCATGTCGCCTCGCTGGAAAAGGGCGGCGCGGTCAGCGGGGTCGAGCTCAAGGTGCTCAACGCCGAAGGCGAGCCGGTGCTCAAGGGCGAGACCGACGGCAACGGCAACGCGATGCTGCCGTACAAGCTCGACGCGGCGCAGGTGCTGATCGCCAAGAAGGGCAGCGACGTCACCATGCTGCCGTTCAATCAGCCGGCGCTGGATCTGTCCGAATTCGCCGTGGCCGGCCGCGAGCAGGCCTGGTTCGACGTGTTCGCCTGGTCCGGCCGCGACCTGTATCGCCCCGGTGAGACGGTGCGGCTGTCGGCGCTGCTGCGCGATCAGGACGGCAAGCCGATCGACACCAAGGGCAAGGCGCTGCAGCCGGTGTTCGCGCGCTATGTGCAGCCCGACGGCAAGACCTTCCTGGAAACCCGCCTGCAACCCGATGTGCAGGGCTATGTGCGCCATGCGCAGGTGATTCCGGCCGATGCCGCGACCGGCCGCTGGCGGGTCGAGTTCCGTACCGATCCGAGCAGCAAGGAAGCGGTGCAGGGCATGACCCTGCGGATCGAGGAGTTCCTGCCCGAACGCCTGAAGCTGGACCTGACCGCGCAACCGGTGCTCAAACCCGGCCAGCCGTTCAAGCTCGGCGTCGACGCGGCCTATCTGTACGGCGCGCCGGCCGCGGGCAACCGTTTCACCGCCAAGCTCGCGGTGCTGGTCGAACAGCATCCGCTGGAGCAGTTGCCGGGCTATTTCTTCGGCGACCCGACCCTGACCTTGCCGAAGGAAGCCAAGGACGTGGTCGACACCACCCTGGGCGACGACGGCAAGCTGACCCAGGACATCGCGCTGCCCGACGAAGCCAAGCCGGTCAGCCCGATCGCCGCGATCGTCACCGGCAGCGTGTTCGAAACCGGCGGACGCAGCGTCAATCGCAGCGTCAAGCGGGTGCTGTGGCCGGCCGATGCCTTGGTCGGCGTGCGTCCCTTGTTCGACGACAAGGAAGGCAGCGACGCCGACAGCAATGCCGGCTTCGAAATCACCCGCGTAGGCAGCGACGGCAAGCCGCGTCCGGCCACCGGCCTGCGCGTGACCCTAGTGCGCGAACATCGCGACTACCACTGGAACTACGCCGACGACGGCGGCTGGGATTACGATTTCACTCGCCGCTTCGAAGATGTCGAAGTGCGCAACGTCGATGTCGGCGCCTCCCCGGCCAAGCTGAATTTCGCGGTCAAGTGGGGCGAATACCGCGTCGACGTGTACGACCCGGCGACCAAGCTCACCAGCCGCTATCCGTTCCGCGCCGGCTGGAGCTGGGACGATCAGAACCGCGGCCTGGACGCGCGTCCCGACAAGGTCAAGCTCGCGCTCGACAAGACCGCGTACAAGGCCGGCGATACGCTGGAAGTGACCCTGACCCCGCCGCACGAAGGCTCCGGCCTGCTGATGGTCGAAGCCGACCGCATGCTGTACGTGCAGGCGATCGAGGTGAAGGCCGGCAGCAAGTTCAAGATTCCGGTCACCGCCGACTGGGAACGCCACGATGTCTACGTGACCGCGCTGGTGTTCCGCGGCGGCAGCGCGCCGAGCAAGATCACCCCGGCGCGCGCGGTCGGCGTGGCGCACGTGCCGATGGACCGGCGCGAGCGCAAGGTCGCCGTCGGCATCAACGTGCCCAAGCTGATGAAGCCCGAGCAGGACCTGCCGGTCATCGTCAGCGCGCCGCAACTGGCCGGCAAGGACGCGTACGTGACCGTGTCCGCGGTCGACGTCGGCATTCTCAACATCACCCGTTTCCCGGTGCCGGACGCGGCCGCGCATTTCTTCGCCCAGCGCCGGCTCGGGGTCGACGCCTATGACGTGTACGGGCGGGTGATCGAAAGCTACGAGGGCGAGGTCGCCAAGATCCGCTTCGGCGGCGACATGGCCTTGCAGGCGCTGCCGCAGGCGCGGCGTCCGACCGCGCGGGTGCAGACGGTGGATCTGTTCGCCGGTCCCGTGAAGCTCGACGCCCAGGGCATCGCCCGGATCAAGCTGGCGGTGCCGGATTTCAACGGCACCTTGCGGGTGTCGGCGCTGGTGTATTCCGGCGGCAGCTACGGCAACAAGGACGCCGAAACCATCGTGCGCGCGCCGGTGCTCGCCGAGGCCAGCACGCCGCGCGTGCTCGCGCCCGGCGACAGGAGCAACGTGACCCTGGACGTGCAGAACTTCACCGGCAAGCCCGGCGAGTTCGCGGTCAAGGTCGAGGGCATCGGCCCGCTGTCGCTGAGCAACGGCGAGCACACGCTCACGCTCGGGGTGGAAGCCAAGAAGACCCTGACCTTCCCGGTCGTGGCGCGCGAGGGCTACACCACCGCGCAGGTGCGGGTGCGGGTCGACGGCAACGGCTACAAGGTCGATCGCCGCTACGACGTGCCGGTGCGTCCGGCCTGGCCATCGGTGCTGCGTTCGCGCACGCGGGTGCTCGACGAACTCGGCGCGATCCAGATCGGCACCGATTTCGCCGACGGCCTGATGCCCGATTCGGTCAACGCGCGCATGGTGGTCAGCGCCTTGCCGCCGATTCCGTTCGCCAGCGCCTTGCAAGGCGCGCTGGAATACCCGTACGGCTGCGCCGAGCAGACCACGAGCAAGGGCTATGCCGCGCTCGAACTCGACGAAGCCACGGCCAAGATGCTCGGGGTCAAGGGCATCGACGCCAAGCAGCGGCGCACCCGCATGGAAGGCGCGTTCGGGCGGCTGGCGGCGATGCAGATCGCCTCGGGCCACTTCTCGATGTGGGGCGGCGACAGCGACGGCGACTCGGTCAATCCGGCGCTGACGCCGTACGTGGTCGAGTTCCTGCTCGATGCGCGCGACGCCGGTTTCGCCGTGCCCGACGGGATGCTGCAGAAAGCGCTCAAGGTGCTCAACGAGGATCTGCTTTCGGGCAATGCCTCGTTCTACGGCTACGATCGCCGCGAACACCTCAAGTTCGCCTATCAGGCGCATGCCGGCTACGTGCTGGCGCGGGTCAACCGCGCTCCGCTGGGCACCTTGCGCGCGCTGTACGACAACGATCGCAAGCAGAGCCTGACCGGTCTGCCGCTGGTGCATCTGGGCCTGGCGCTGTCGTTGCAGGGCGACAAGTCGCGCGGCGGCAAGGCGATCAAGGAAGGCTTCGCCCGCGACGCTTCGCAGCGCCCGCCGTACCTGGGCGACTACGGCAGCCGTCTGCGCGACGACGCGCTGATGATCGCGCTGGTGCACGAGCACAAGCTGTCGCAGCCCGAGTACGACGCGCGCGCCGTGTCGATGGGCCGCGACCTCGATGCGCGCCGCAACAGCGGCTGGCTGTACCTGAGCACGCAGGAGCAGGTCGCGCTGGCGCGTCTGGGCAAGGCGCTGATGGCCGATCAGGGCAAGCAGATCTCCGGCCGCTGGACCATCGCCGGCGCCTCGACCGATGCCGATCCGGCCAAGCTAATCGGCCGCGTGTTCGACTTCGCCGCGCTGTCGAGCGGGGTGAGCTTCACCCCGAACGGCCAGCCGCCGCTGTACGCGAGCCTGGAAGTCGCCGGCGTGCCGCGCACCGCGCCGGCCGCGGACGCTTCGCAGATCGAGGTCAGCCGCAAGTTCTATACGACCGAGGGCAAGGACTGGTCGGGCGGCAGCCTGGTCGAGGGCGAGGCGCTGATCGTGCAGGTCACGATCAAGGCGCATAGCGCGATGCCCGATGCCTTGTTGACCGACCTGTTGCCGGCCGGCCTGGAAATCGAGAACTTCAATCTCGGCGACGCCAAGCAGTGGGCCGGCGTGGTGGTCGACGGGATCGAACTGTCCGAGCGTTCCAGCGCCGCCGAGGTCAAGCACGAGGAGTTCCGCGACGATCGCTACGTGGCAGCGCTCAAGCTCGGTCAGAACCAGACCGCGCGCGTGTTCTATCTGGTCCGCGCGGTGACGCCGGGTACCTACACCGTGCCGCCGTCGCTGGTCGAGGACATGTACCGTCCGGAGATGCGCGGCGTCGGCAAGGCCTCGCCGGCGAGCTTGTCGGTGCGTCAGCCGTGAGTTCGATGAGCAGGGCGGGAAGCTTCGCGCTTCCCGCCGCGCGCATGGCGTTGCTGGCGGCCTCGCTGCTGTCGGTGGCGGGCTGCGTCGACAAAGGCAAGGGCGGTGAAGGCGAGGGTGTCGACAAGAACCCGAAACCGGCCGCGACCGCGCCGAGCAATGCCACCGATCCCGCCCTGAACTGGGGCGGCACCACGCCGCACGACACGCCGCCGGTCGCCAACCCGTTGCTGGCGCAGGCCGAGGCGGTCATGCGCAAGGCCGATCCCGGTTTCGACCGCTTCGACGTCAACTACACCACCGGCGATCTCGACCGCGACGGCCGCGACGACGTGGTGATCGAGTACGGCGTCGGCGATGAAGACGCGACGCGCCATGTCGCCAAGAGCATCTACCTGCTGCTCGCGCGCGACGGCGGCCTGCAGTTGCAGCCCGAGGTCACCGAGGCGTTCTCGGGCTGTCCGGTGGTGCGCGAGATCGTCGGCGGCCAGTTGCTGGCCGATGCGCTGGAAGCGTGCATCGTGCCGTTTCCGAAGACCATCGGCTATTACGCGTTCGAATGGGACGACCGCCGCAAGCGCCTGCGTCAGGTGTACGAGCAGGACACCGAGCAGCGCGTGGTCATGCGTCTGCAGCAGTTGCGCGAAGCCTTGCTGGCCCAGCGCAAGGACGAGGTCGACCGTCATCTGCGCGCCGCTCCGGCTCCGACCGCGCCGGCCGATCGCGCCAAGCCGCGCGCCGCGCCCGAGCAGATCTTCGCCGACGCCGCGCTGCGCCGCGGCTTCAGCGATACCGTCGGCATGCTCAGCCATATCGAATTCCAGAACGACGGCAAGCACGCGCGCAAGGCGACGCTGGCGACGTCGGGCGCGGGCAAGTCGGCCGAACGCGCCCTGTACCTCGACCTGGAGCCCAGCGCCGACGATTCCATGCTCGAGTCCGACGGTTACACTTACGTCCTCGATGCGAGCGTGCTGGTGCGCTGGCCGGACCCGGGCACGCGCGGCGGCCATCAAGTCAGGTTCAACCTGATCGACGGCGACCTGTATCTGTCCGAACACGGCCCCTTCGACATGGACGAAGAACGTTGATGCCGCGCCTGCGCCCGCCGCCGCGCCGCTTGCGAATCCCGAATCCCTAATCTCGAATCACCGCGTTAACCAGGGTCGCCCCCGAACCCCGAACCCTTCAAGGAGTGAACATGCGCAAGACTCTGATGCCGTCCCTGCTGATGCTGGCCCTGGCGGCCTGCCAATCCGGCGACAAGGCCGCCGCCGCGGCCCAGACCGGCGCGACCGCCACGCCGCCGCCCGCCGCGGCCGCGCCGTCGGATCCCAAGCAGACCGCCGAGCGCGCCTTCGCCGCGCTGCGCAAGATCGACCCGCAATTCGAACGCCTGGGCTACAGCGAACTGGTCGGCGACATCGATCAGGACGGCCAGGACGACGTCGCCGTGCTGTACGGCACCGGCACCCCGGACGCGACCATGGCCGCGATGCAGAAACTGGTCGTGCTGATGACCCGTCCCGGCGGCCCGCAGGCGTTGCCGCAGTCCGACATGCCGGATTTCTGCCCGCAGCTCGACAAGATCGAAGCCGGCAAGCTGTACCTGCACCAGATCGACATCTGCTCGGCGGCGCGGCCCAAGGCCACCGACTATTACGTCTATAAGTGGAACGGCAAGACCATCGTCCAGGCCGAACACCAGACCATGCCGCAGCGCGTGCTGGCCGATCTCAAGCCGCTCGGCGTCGCATTCCGCGCCCGCGACAAGAAGGTCGTGCTCGATGCGATGACCTTCCCGCTGGAAGCGTCGAACTGGCCGGTCTACGACACCGAACTGGAGAAGGCGGCCAAGGCCGCCGGCGGCAAGATCGACCGGGCGATGGCCGAGAAGTACTACACCGACCTGTTCCCGAACGACCGCGCCGACTTGTACGCGGACGCGATCGGGGACTTGCAGGGCCGGCCGCTCAAGACCGATTCCAGCGGCTCGACCTCGTCGAGCTCGCCGGGCAAGGACGGCATCACCTACGGCCTGGTGGTGCAGCCCGATCCGGACGAAGACCGCGAGGAGAGCAACGACAACCGCATCGTCGATGCGCGCGTCGACCTGGGCATGGCCGAGGGCGACGGCGGCCAGAACCTGGTGCTGCTGCTGATCGAAGGCCAGTTGAAGATCGTCGCGATGAACACCGCCGGCTGATCGCCGTCGGTTCGCATCGCCGCGGATGGACGCCTCATCGATGCGGACATTCGCGATCGATCCATCGACCCACCACGCGATCGCATCCGCGCCCGGGCCCGCGAGGGCCTGAGGCGCGCGCATCGCGAAACGCAACGAGCGCCGCATGCCGTCCTCCCCATCGCCTGACGCCGCCATGGCCGCGCGCCATGCCGCGCCCGCGGCGGCGGCCGGGCCGCGTTGGCGCCGCCGCGGCCTGAAAGCCCTGCTCGCGCTGTTGCTGCTGGCGACCGCGGCGATGCTGCTGGATCTGGCGTTTCTCTTGCCCTTGCCGAAACCGCGCGACGCCGGCGCGGTGATGGTCGCGCGCGACGGCACGCCGCTGCGCGCGTTCGCCGATCGCGACGGCGTGTGGCGGTATCCGGTCGATGCGGCCAAGGTCTCGCCGCTGTATCTGCAGGCGCTGCTGAATTACGAAGACCGCTGGTTCTGGAAGCACCCGGGCATCAACCCGGTGGCGATGCTGCGCGCGGCCGGGCAATGGCTGCGCAGCGGGCGGGTGGTGTCGGGCGGATCGACCCTGACCATGCAGGTCGCGCGCATCCTCGATGCGCAGCCCGGGCAGAACCGGCGCAGCTTGTGGTCGAAATCGCGGCAGATGCTGCGCGCATTGCAACTCGAAGTGCATCTGAGCAAACCGCAGATCCTCGCCCTGTATCTCAACCGCGCGCCGTTCGGCGGCACCGTCGAAGGCGTGGAAGCGGCGAGCTGGGCCTATCTGGGCAAGCCGTCCTCGCGTCTGTCGCATGCCGAAGCGGCGTTGCTGACGGTGCTGCCGCAATCGCCGAGCCGGCTGCGTCCGGATCGCGAACCCGAACGCGCGCGCGTGGCCCGCGACAAGGTGCTCGCGCGCATGGCCGCGCTGGGCGTGTGGTCGCGCGCGCAGGTCGAGGATGCGCGGGTCGAACCGGTGGTCGCGCGCTCGCTGCAACCGCCGCGCTACGCGCCCTTGCTCGCGCAGCGGTTGCGCTTCGCCAATCCCAAGGCGGCGCGGGTGCTGTCGACCATCGACCTGCCGTTGCAACGCACCCTGGAAGATCGGGTCGCGGCGTATTTTTCCAGCTTGCCCGAACGCACTTCCGCGGCGCTGCTTGTTGTCGACAACGCCAGTCTGGAAGCGCGCGCTTATGTGGGCTCGGTGACCTTCGGCGACGCCGCGCGCCTGGGCCATGTCGACATGGTCCAGGCCTGGCGTTCGCCGGGTTCGACGCTAAAACCGTTTCTTTACGGGCTCGCGCTCGACGACGGGCTGATCCATTCGGAAAGCCTGTTCGTGGATGCGCCGCAATCCTTCCACGGCTACCGGCCGGGCAATTTCGATGCCGCGTTCAACGGACCGGTCGGCGCGGCGACCGCGCTGCGCCTGTCGCTCAACGTGCCCGCGGTGGATCTGCTCGATCGGGTCGGCCCGGTGCGGTTCTCGGCGCGGCTGGCCCATGCCGGCATCGACCTGCAATGGCCGCGCGGCGCGCAGCCGAATCTGGCGATGATCCTCGGCGGCACCGGCGCGCGACTGGAAGATCTGGTCGGCGCGTATGCGGCGTTCAATCGCGATGGCGTCGCCGGGCGCGTGCGCTATCAACCCGACGCGCCGGTGCTGGAGCGACGGCTGTTGTCGCCGGGCGCGGCCTGGATCGTGCGCGAAATTCTCGAAGCCAATCCGCGCCCGGGCAGCGTCGAGCAGACGCTCGATGCGAGCGGCCGCCCGCGCGTGGCCTGGAAGACCGGCACGAGTTACGGTTTCCGCGATGCCTGGGCCTTGGGCAGCACGCGGCGTTACACGGTCGGTGTGTGGGTCGGCCGGCCCGACGGCACGCCGCTGCCAGGCCAGTACGGCGCGGTGACCGCGCTGCCGTTGCTGTTCGAAGTGATCGACAGCCTGCCGCGCCAGCGCGGCGACGCGACGCCGCGGCCGCAGCCGGCCAACGTCGAACAGATCGAAGTGTGCTGGCCGCTGGGCCTGCCGCCGGACCCGAACGCGCCGCAGCTATGCCATCGGCGCATGCAAGCCTGGACCCTGGACGGTTCGGTGCCGCCGACCCTGGCCGAGCGCGACGCGCGGCTGTGGAATGCGGGGATCGAGCGCTACGAGGTCGATGCGCGCAGCGGCTTGCGGCTGTCGGCCGATTGCGCCAAGCCGCATGAGCGCAAGGCCCTGGAACTGGCGCGCTGGCCGGCGTTGGCGTCGCCCTGGCTCGCGGCGGATACGCGCAAGGCCGCGCGCCTGCCGGCGTTGTCGCCCGACTGCATCGACGACGGCCGCGACGCGATCGAAGAGCTGCGCATCGAAGGCATCGACGATCTGGCCACCCTGGCGCGCGCGCCGGGCAACGCCACGCCGCTGCGGTTGTCGCTGCGCGCGCTCGGCAGCGACGCACGGGTGCGCTGGCTGCTCGATGGCCGGCTGATCGGCGAATCGCAGGGACGCGCGCGCTTCGATCACGATTTCGGCGAAGTCGGCGATCACACCTTGACCGCCTTGGCCGATACCGGGGCGTGGTCGCGGATCAGGTTCCGGGTATTGCGGTGAGCGGCGATCGCCGTGGCGACTGCGCGCTATACGGCTCGACTCAGCGCTGTTTGCGTCGTTCGTCCAGCGACACGACTTTATCGCCGGAACCGCTGCTCGACATTGGCTTGTTCGACGACGCATTTTTTGACGACGCGTTTGTCGATGGCGCGGGTTTCACCGAGGTCGCCGGCCGCTTGTGATCCGCGCGTTCGCGGCGCAAGCGCTGCAATGCCCATGGCAGCACGCCCCAGGCGGTGCGACCGTCCAGCGGCGCGATCGGCAGCAGGTTGAGAATCGCGTTCAACAGGTTCATCGGCCCCCACACCAGCACGGCCGCGCCCAGCGGCGAGCGCAGCGGTTCGGGCAAGTGCGGGCTCAGCAGCGACAAGGCGATCGCCAGCGCGAACAACAGCATCTGCGCGCCGACACCGCCCCAGGCGACCGCGATCTCCTGGCCGGGCGTGCGCGCGGTTTCGTAGTTGCACACGCCGTGCAGCGGAAAAATCCGCAGCGCGTGCACCCGCAGCCGGTTATGCCGCGCGACCCAGGCGTGGCCGGCCTCGTGGGCGACGATCAGCGACAGGTAGGCCGCGATGCCGCTCATCACCGTGGCCGGATCGCGACTGAACAACAGCGCCAGCAACACGATCAGCAGCACCGACCAGTGAAAGCTCACCGGCGCGCCGAACAGGCGGAACAAGGTCGGTTCGCTACGATCGGTCGGCATCGGCGTTCACAAGCGATGGAGTCGGGTTCACCGCGGCATGGTAACGCGCGCTTGCGACTGCTGTCGCAGGCGCGGCGACGCATCACGCGGGGCGGGCTGCATCGGGCCGCGCGCAATGCTATACATCGCCCACACCAGACGGCCCGGCCTGCGACAATGGCGGCCGCAATGCCGGAACCGGGCGCTTTTCGTCCGATTCGCACCACACCAAGCGCCGACACGGAGAATCCAGTGGCCACCCGCACTACCCACGACTTCGGCCGCATCGACGCGCAGCGTCTGCCCGAGCTGCTGCGCCGCATGCCCAAGGCCGAGCTGCACATGCATATCGAAGGCTCGCTGGAACCCGAGCTGATCTTCGCCCTGGCCCGGCGCAACGGCGTCAGCGTGCCGTACGCCGATGTCGAAGCGCTGCGCAAGGCCTACGCCTTCAGCAATCTGCAAAGCTTTCTCGACATCTACTACGCCGGCGCCAGCGTGCTGCTTACCGAGCAGGACTTCTACGACATGGCCTGGGCCTATCTGCAGCGCGCCGCCGCCGACAACGTCGTGCACACCGAGATGTTCTTCGATCCGCAGACCCACACCGCGCGCGGCGTGGCGGTCGAGACGGTGATCAACGGCCTGCATCGCGCCTGCGTCGACGCGCAGGCGCAGCTGGGCGTGAGCGCGCTGCTGATCCTGTGCTTCCTGCGCCATCTCAGCGAGCGCGAGGCGTTCGAAACGCTGGAACAGGCGCTGCCATTTCGCGACAAGTTCATCGGCGTGGGCCTGGATTCGAGCGAACTGGGCCATCCGCCGGAGAAATTCGCGCAAGTGTTCGCGCGCTGCCGCGAACTGGGCCTGCGCCTGGTCGCGCACGCCGGCGAAGAGGGGCCGCCGGCCTATGTGTGGAGCGCGCTCGACGTGCTCAAGGTCGAGCGCATCGATCACGGCGTGCAGAGCGTCAAGGACCCGGCGCTGATGCAGCGTCTGGCCCAGGACCGCATCCCGCTGACGGTATGCCCGCTGTCGAACCTGAAACTGTGCGTGTTCCCGGACCTGGCTCAGCACAACCTCGGCGCCTTGCTCGACGCGGGTTTGGTCGCCACGGTCAATTCCGACGATCCGGCGTATTTCGGCGGTTACGTCAACCAGAACTTCACCGAGACCTTCGCCGCCACCGGCCTGGGCGCGCGGCAGGCGTGGCAACTCGCGGCCAACAGCTTCGAGGGCAGCTTCATCGACGCCTCGGCCAAGCGCGCCTACATGGACCGGCTCGATCAGGTGTTCGCCACGTTCTGACCGGCAAGCGCGCTTCGCGCCGGGCGAGCTATCCGCGCAAACAAACAACCCCGCGTTCGGCGGGGTTGTTTTTTGCGGAACCTGGACGCGTCGCTCAGCGGCCGGTCCAGCCGTCGAGCATGTCGGCCAGTTCGTCGGCGTGTTCTTCTTCCTGCGCCAGGATGCTCTCCATCATGCGCTTGGTGGTGGTGTCCTTGTCGCCGATGAAGTTGATGATCTCGCGGTAGCTGTCGATCGCGATGCGTTCGGCGACCAGATCCTCCTTGACCATGTCGCGCAGGTCGCTGCCCTCGACGTATTCGGCGTGCGAGCGCTTGGACAGCACGTCGGGATTGAGGTCGGGTTCGCCGCCGAGTTGCACGATGCGTTCGGCGATCAGGTCGGCATGCGCCTGTTCTTCGTTGGCGTGCTCGAGGAATTCGGACTTGACCGCGTCGGCCATCAGCCCACTGGCCATGAAGTAGTGGCGCTTGTAGCGCAGCACGCAGACGATCTCGGTCGCCAGGGCCTCGTTGAGCAGCCGGATCACCGCTTCGCGATCGGCGGTGTAGCTGTCGGTGATCGCGCCGTCCTCGATGTGCTTGCGGGCGCGGGCGCGGATGGCGGCGATATCGGTCACGAAGGCCGACGGTTTCGCGGCGGGTTTGTGCGTCGATAGCTTGCTGACGGGCTTGGCGGACATGACGTCTCCTGGCAGTCGGGGGAAGGGCAGGGAACCTCAGGCTGGCGTGGTGGGCGGGAAGAACGCGGGCCCGGATGCATTCGGGCCCGCGGCGGTCGTGGCGATCAGACCTGTTCGAGCATGTACTCGGCCGAGGACACGCGGTATTCGCCGGGTTCCTCGACGTGCAGTTGCTGGACCACACCGTCGTCGGCGTACAGCGCGAAGCGCTTGGCGCGGGAGCCCATGCCGTAGGCGCTGGCGTCGAGTTCCAGGCCGAGCGCGCGGGTCAGGTCGCCGTTGCCGTCGGACAGCATGATCATGCCGTCGGGCACGTGCTGGCTCTGCGCCCAGGCCTGCATCACGAACGGGTCGTTGACCGCCAGGCAGGCCACTTCGATGCCCTTGGCGCGGAAGTCCTCGAAATGCTGGACGAAACCGGGCAGGTGCTTTTCCGAGCAGGTCGGGGTGAAGGCGCCGGGCACCGCGAACAGCACCGCCTTGCGGCCGCCGAACAGGGCCCGGGTGTCGACCGATTCGATGCCCTGGTTGATGCGCTTGAGTACGACTTCGGGCAGGCGTTCGCCGACCTGGATGCTCATGGGGTTCTCCTGATAGTGGGTGCGAGTCTAGGCAGGCGGGTCTAAACACCGCGTCAACGACTTGAAATCGCGGTCATAGTCGCCATGCTGTCGGGTTAATGATGCGTCAAGGCGGGCTGGGCGGACAGCGCCGCGGCCGCGCGACGCCGCCGGAGCGATCGATGCAGTTCAAGGATTACTACGAAACTTTGGGCCTGGAGCCCAGCGCGGGCGAAGCCGAGATCAAGACGGCGTATCGCCGGCTTGCGCGCAAGTACCATCCCGACGTCAGCAAGGAGGCCGGCGCGGAAGAAAAATTCAAGGCGGTCAACGAAGCCTACGAGGCCTTGCGCGATCCGCAAAAGCGCACCGCCTACGATCAACTGCGCGCGCGCGGTTATCGGCCGGGCGACGAAGTGCAGGCGCCGCCGGGCGGCTTCGGCGGCGGCTATGGCGGCGGCAATCCGGATTTCGAGGAAATCTTCGCCGGTGGCGGCGCGGGCGGCGGCTTCAGCGATTTCTTCGAGAATCTGTTCGGTCGCGGGCGCTCGGCCGGTGGCGGCTTCGGCGGCAACGCCGGCGCGCGTCCGGCGCCGCCGCGCGGCGACACCCGCGCCAAGCTGGCGATCTCGCTGGAACTGGTCCACGAAGGCGGCAGCGTCCGCATTTCGGTTAACAACAAGACCCTGGACGTGCGCGTGCCCAAGGGCATCCGCCCGGGTCAGCTGATCCGGCTCGCGGGGCAGGGCACGCACGGCGATCTGTTGCTGGAAATCGAATACGCCGCGCATCCGCAGTTCGAAGTCGACGGCCGCAACGTGATCCACGTGTTGCCGCTGGCGCCGTGGGAAGCGGCGCTGGGCGCGACGATCAGCGTGCCGACCCTGGGCGGGCCGGTCGACCTGAAGATTCCCGCCAATTCCGAAGCCGGCCGCAAATTGCGCCTGCGCGGTCGCGGCCTGCCGGGCACCCCGGCGGGCGACCAGATCGTCGAACTCGAAGTGCTGGCGCCGCGGCCGCAGACCGATGCGCAGCATGAGGCGTACGAGACGATGCGGGTGGCGTTTGGGGAGGATTGGCGGCGGGAGTGAGTTGTGAGGAGTGAGTCCTGAGGAGTGAGAAGTGAGTCGCGAGGAGTGAGGCGCGCGCGGGTAAGGCGATGGTGCGCGCTGGCGTGGCGATGCGCGGTTGATCGTTAGGGCTTCGTCGTCGTGGTGTCGGTCGCGACGGCTCTGACTTCTGCGACTGATTCCTGCGTGATTTACTTCGTTGATTCGCGCCGTAACTCTTTGCCGTCATTCCCGTAAACACGGGCTCCGCTTTACTTTGGCGCAAGCCAAATATCCAGCGACACTTCAAGCCGTCATTCCCGCGAACGCGGGAATCCAGGGCTTCACCGCGACAGAACTCTGAAGTCTCTGGCCCCCCACCTTCGCGGGGATGACGGAAGGCGGGCGCGTTGCAGGCGGGTAGTCGCGCGGAGGCAACAGCTGCATGCGACGCGAGCCCGATAGTCTCGTGATGCCGGCAGGTGGGCGCCGCGAGCCGGAAAGTCTCAGGTATGCGCAGGTGCATTGCGTCCCCGCGGGCGCGCCCAGCGCCGCACGGAACCGGCCGACGCCAGCCAAAACAGTCGGGCGGCGCGCACGACCAGCCAAAAATAATCCCGGCCGAAGCCGGGATCGTGTCTACCCGAAACCGCGCGGATCGCCCGCGCCGCCCGTTCAGCCGGCCGAGGGCAGCAACTGGCCGATGATCTCGGACAGGTCGGTCTCGCTGAACGGCTTGGTGATGTAGGCCTTGGCGCCCTGGCGCATGCCCCAGACGCGGTCGGTGTCCTGGTCCTTGGTCGTGACCAGCACGATCGGGATGTGCTTGGTCGTCGCCTCGCGGCAGATCGAGCGGGTGGCCTGGAAGCCGTTGAGGTTCGGCATGACCACGTCCATCAGGATCATGTCGGGCAGCTCGCGCTTGGCCGCCTCGACGCCGGCGGCGCCGTCTTCCGCGGTCAGTGCTTCGTGCCCCAATTTCTCGACGATGCGACGGATGCCCATCAACTGGGACGGCGAATCGTCGACGATCAAAATACGCGCCATGTGTTTCCCCCAAGGATCTGCGGCCGATTGTAGCGACGCGGCGCGCGGCTGCAATGCCAACTAGATCACGACCAGGGTTCGGCCCACCGAACCGCCTGCCAGCATGCCACCAAAGACCTGCGGCAACTGTGCCAAACCGACCTCGCGGGTGCAGATCCGCTCCAAGTGCGCGGGTTTCCAGTCGCTGCCCAGGCGCTGCCAGACGCTGTCGCGGATGTCGCGCGCGGTCCCGGCCGAGGCGATCCCGAGCAGGGACACGCCGCGGATGATGAACGGCATGACCGTGCTGTCCAGTTCCGCGCTGGCGGCCAGTCCGGCGGTGGCGACGTTGCCGTAGGGCGCGGTCTGCGCGAGCAGGCTGGCCAGCATCGGCCCGCCGACGTTGTCCAGGCCGCCGCCGAAGCGCACCGATTCCATCGGTCGCGCGGTCGCCAGCGCGTCGCGGTCGAGCACCTGGCTGGCGCCGATCGAGCGCAGGTACTCGGCCTGATCGGCCTTGCCGCTGATCGCATGCACTTCGAAACCGGCGCGGCTGAAGATGTCCAGCGCCAGCGAGCCCACGCCGCCGGTGGCGCCGGTGACCGCGAGCGGGCCGTGTTCGGGCGTCTGCCGGTTGTCGAGCAGCCGATGCAGCGCGAGCGCGGCGGTGAAGCCGGCGGTGCCGAGGATCATGCTCTCGCGCAGGCTCAGGCCGGCCGGCAGCGGGATCACCCACTGCGCCTGCAGGCGCGCGTATTCGCCGTAGCCGCCGTCGCGGGTCTCGCTGAGGCCGCAACCGGTCACCAGGACCGCATCGCCCTCCTTGAAGCCCGCATCGCGCGAGGCGACCACGTGCCCGGCGACGTCGATGCCGCCGACCAGCGGAAACCGGCGCAGGATCTTGCCCTCGCCGGTGCCGGCCAGCGCGTCCTTGAAATTGACCGACGAGAACGCGGTCTTGATCACCACCTCGCCCGGCGCGAGATCGTCCAGCGTGACCTGCTCGATACCGCTGCGGTAGCCGCTGGCGTCGTTGTGGATGCGGAAGGCGTTGAAGCTGCTGGGAATGGTCATCGGCGCGGGCTCGTGGTGTACGGCGCGATGATAGCTGAGGGTTTGGGGCCGGGAATCGGGAATGGGGAGTCGGGAATCGTAAAAGCCTGGATGCGTGCTTTGCTCTTTACGATTCCCGATTCCCGATTCCCGCCTCACCTCAACCAATATCACTGGAAGTAGGCACCACCTCGCGCTCGGACTTGATCCGCTTGGACCATTTCCGGGCGCGCTTGAATTCCTTGTCGTCGCTGTCGAGCAACTGGATGCGGCCGAGTTCGACCTTCCACAGCAACTGGTTCTGGGTGGTGAACACGATCAGCGGCTTGCGATATTGCAGGCTCATGAACACGTGGAACATGGTCGGCGCGGCCGAGGTCAGGTGGCTGACGTAGAACGCCTGCGCCTTCTTCAGCTGCTTGCCGTCGTAGTTGAGGCAACTGCGGGTCTGTTCGTAGTGATCGAGGATGCGTTCGCCGCTTTGGTCCATGCGGAACATGGTGTAGCCGCCCATCGGCACGTCGTCGTCCTGCCACGGCGGCATCATGAACACGAAGATCTGCGGCTTGTGGTCTTCCTCGACGTCGAACACCACGAGGTTGGGCGGGGTGTCGCTGCAGTACAGCGGCTTCTGCGTGCGCGCCAGGGTCTGCGCGGCCATCAATTTTTGTTCGCGCGGATTGGCCGGGCGCGGCGGGTCCAGACGCTTGGTGTCGCGCACGCCGAACGGCTGCATGTGCAGGCTGGATTGCGCGAACGAGATCAGTGTGTCGCCGTCCTGACTGAAATAGTTCACGTCGACGCGGTCGCCCCGGTCGTCGGTCAGCCAGCCCTTCGGCGAGCCGGGGAAATCCTTCAGCGCGCCGATCTTGAGCAATTCGTCGCTGGTCAGCCACGCGGCCATGTCGTGGCGGCGGATCAGGCTGCCGACGTTCTCGGCGATCAGCACGTCGCTCTGGTACTTGAGCGGGATGTCGCAGGCGATGCGGCGGCTGCGCGCGTCGGCATCGGCGGGCAGTTCCTTGGCCAGGTCGCAATCGCCGCTGCGCGCGGCCGGCTTAGTCGGCTCGGCCGCGCGCGAGGCGGTCGGCAGCAACGCCAGGATCAGCCAGGCGGCCAGCAATCCGCGGCGGGTGGTCAGGGCCATCCTCGAATCCTTTCTGGGGTTGGCCGACTATACGGGGTCGCCCGGCGCGTTGCCGAGGGCGCCGATCGCCAAGGCGCGGGGCTGCGCGCTCATGCAACGAACGCATCCGCACCGACGGCGCGCGAACGCCGCCGGCGCGGTCGTGGCGTCAGCGCAAGGCCTTGCGGCGCTTCTCGTCCATCCACTTCGAGGCCGCGGCCGGGGTGTAGCCCTGCATCCAGCCGAGCATCGCGTCGATGTCGTCGCCGTGCCACAGGTCGTTGCGCTGGTCGGCATGCACGAAGCGTTCGGCGACCATGCGGTCGAGCATCGCCATCAGCGGCGCATAAAAGCCGTCGATGTCGAGAAACGCGCACGGCTTGTTGCCGATGCCGAGCTGGCGCCAGGTCAGCATCTCGAACATTTCGTCGAGCGTGCCGAAGCCGCCGGGCAGGGCGACGAAACCGTCGGCCAGGTCGAACATGCGCGCCTTGCGCTCGTGCATCGAACCGACGATTTCGAGCTTGCTCAGGCCGCGATGGGCGACTTCCCAGTTGACCAGTTGCTCGGGGATCACCCCGATCACCTCGCCGCCGCCCTCGAGCACGGCATCGGCGACCACGCCCATCAGGCCGACGTTGCCGCCGCCGTAAACCAGGGCGATGCCGTCCTTGGCCAGGCGATGGCCGAGCGCCATCGCGCGTTCGGTATAGATCGGCTTGGCGCCGGCGTTGGAGCCGCAGTAGATGCAGATGCTTTTCATGGGGGGGCGGGAATCGGGAATGGGGAATAGGGAATCGGAACGGCAAACACGGGTTTCGGGAGGCCCAAAAAGCGAATCGGGAACCGGACGGGCGCGTTGCGCTCTTCCGATTCCCGATTCTCCATTCCCGATTCCCGGCTTAATTCGCCTTATGAATCGCGCGCTTGTCGACCGCCATCGCCGCGTCGTGGATCGCTTCCGACAGGGTCGGGTGAGCGTGGCAGATGCGGGCGAGGTCGTCGGCGGAGCCGTTGAACTCCATGGTCAGCACGCCTTCGTGCACGAGTTCGGACACGCCGACGCCGACCAGATGCAGGCCCAGCACGCGATCGGTCTCGGCGTGGGCGATGACCTTGACGAAGCCGGCCGGCTCGCCCATCGCCACCGCGCGGCCGATCGCCGCGAACGGGAAGCTGCCGGTCTTGTACGGGATGTTCTCGGCCTTGAGCTGCTGCTCGGTCTTGCCGACCCAGGCGATTTCCGGCTCGGTGTAGATCACCCACGGCACGGTGTCGAGGTTGACGTGGCCCGGCAGGCCGGCGATGAGTTCGGCGACCGCGATGCCTTCCTCGAAGCCCTTGTGCGCCAGCATCGGCCCGCGCACGCAGTCGCCGATCGCCCACACGCCGTCGACGCCGGTGTGGCAATGCTCGTCGACTTCGATCTGGCCGCGCTCGTTGAGCTTGACGCCGGTGCCTTCGGCGAGCAGGCCCTTCGAGGCGGCGCGACGGCCGACCGCGACGAGCAGCTTGTCGACCACCAGTTCCTGATCGGACTTGCCGTCGTTGTAGGTCAGGTGCACGCCGTCCTTCTGGATGTCGGCCTTGCTGACCTTCGCGCCGAGCTTGATGTCCAGGCCCTGCTTCTTGAATTCCTTGGCCGCGGTCTTGGCGACCTCGGCATCGGCGGCGGCGAGGAAGTCGGGCAGGGCTTCGAGGATGGTGACTTCCGAGCCCAGGCGCTTCCACACGCTGCCCAGTTCCAGGCCGATCACGCCGGCGCCGATCACGCCCAGGCGCTTGGGCACTTCGGTGAAGTCCAGCGCGCCGACGTTGTCGACGATCTTGTCGCCGTCGAACTTGGCGAACGGCAGTTCGATCGAATCCGAACCGGCGGCGATGATGACGTTGGTGCCCTTGAGCTCGACCTCAGAACCGTCGTGCTGCTTGACCTTGACGATGTTGCCCGGGTGCAGCACGCCGAAGCCGTAGTACGGGGTGATCTTGTTCGCCTTGAACAGCATCGCGATGCCGCCGGTGAACTGCTTCACGATCTTGTCCTTGCGACCGACCATGGTGGCGACGTCGATCTTGGCGTTGTCGGCGCTGATGCCGTGTTCGCCGAACAGATGCTGCAGGTTCCAGAACTGGCGCGAGCTGTCGAGCAGCGCCTTGGACGGGATGCAGCCCACGCGCAGGCAGGTGCCGCCGAGCGCGGGCTTGCCGTCCTTGCCGAGCGCCGCGTCGATGCAGGCGGTCTTCAGACCGAGCTGGGCGGCGCGGATGGCGGCGTGATAGCCGGCGGGGCCGGCGCCGATGACGACTACGTCGAATTGCTCAGACATCTGATATTCCTTATTCCTTTTCCCTTCTCCCGTTTACGGGAGAAGGTGCCCGAAGGGCGGATGAGGGGGCGGGGAGGGCGTCGCTGCTGCGGAAGGCCCTCACCCCAACCCCTCTCCCGCAAGCGGGAGAGGGGCTCGTTGCATTACATGCCGAGCAGCATGCGATGCGGGTTCTCGAGCTGGTTCTTGATATCGACCAGGAACAGCACCGCGTCCTTGCCGTCGATGATGCGGTGGTCGTAGCTCAGCGCGATGTACATCATCGGCGCGGCGACCACGGCGCCGTTCTCGACGATCGCGCGTTCCTTGATCGCGTGCATGCCCAGGATGGCCGACTGCGGCGGGTTGACGATCGGGGTCGACATCAGCGAGCCGAAGGTGCCGCCGTTGGTGATGGTGAAGGTGCCGCCCTGCAGGTCTTCCAGCGCCAACTTGCCGTCGCGCGCCTTCTTGGCGTAATCGCCGATGGCCTTCTCGACGTCGGCGAAGCCCATGCGCTCGACATTGCGCAACACCGGCGTGACCAGGCCCTTCTCGGTCGACACCGCGATCGAGATGTCGGCATAGCCGTGATAGACCACGTCGTTGCCGTCGACCGAGGCGTTGACCACCGGGTGACGCTGCAGCGCGTTGGCCGCGGCCTTGGCGAAGAAGCTCATGAAGCCCAGCTTGACGCCGTTGGCCTTCTCGAACGACTCGCCCAGTTCCTTGCGCATCGCCATGACCTTGCCGAGGTTGACTTCGTTGAACGAGGTCAGCATCGCGATCGAGTTCTTCGACTGCATCAGGCGCTCGGCGATGCGCGCGCGCATGCGGGTCATCGGCACGCGCTCTTCCGGACGCGCGCCGGCGGCGTTGCCGACGCCGCCGTTCTTGGCGTAATTGAGGATGTCTTCCTTGGTCACCGCGCCCTTGCGGCCGGTGCCTTCGACCTGCGCCGCGTCGATGCCTTCCTTGTTCGCGGTGAAGCGCGCGCCCGGGGGCAGCTGGTCGTTGGCGCTCGCGGCGGCGGCCTTCGGCGCTTCGGCCTTGGGCGTGATCGGCTGCGCGCCGGCGGCCGGGGTCGCGTCGACCTTGGCCGCGGCCGGCGCGGCTTCGGCGGCGGGCGCGCTGGCGGCGGCGCCGGCCTCGACGATCGCGATCAGCTGCGAGCTGGTCACGGTCGAGCCTTCCTCGAACTTGATTTCCTTGAGCACGCCGTCGACCGGCGAGGGCACCTCGAGCACGACCTTGTCGGTTTCCAGGTCGACCAGGTTCTCGTCGCGCTTGACCGCATCGCCGACTTTCTTATGCCAGGTGGCAATGGTGGCGTCGGAGACCGACTCGGGCAGAACGGGGACTTTGATCTCGGTGCTCATGGGGCAGGCATCCTGGAGTGCTTGTAAGTGGGTATGCGTAATTGGGGTCGTCGGAGCACCAGCGCCTTATTCGGCGCTGGATTCTCCGTGCAGCGAATTGACCAGCGCGTCGGCGACCAGCTTGGTCTGCTCGGCGATGTGGTCGGCCAGGTGACCGGCGGCCGGCGACGGCGAACGCGCGCGTCCGGCGTAGTGCAGCGCTTGCTTCGGCCCCAGGCAGGCGGTCAGGTGGTGGCGGATCTGGTACCAGGCGCCCTGGTTCTGCGGTTCTTCCTGACACCACACCACGTCCGCGGCCGCGCCGAAACGCTTGAGCTCGGCGGCGAGGGCTTCGCGCGGGAACGGATACAGCTGTTCGATGCGCACGATCGCCACGTCGTTCAGCCCGTCCTTCTGCGCCTGCTCGTACAGGTCGTAATAGACCTTGCCCGAGCACAGCACCACGCGCTTGACCTTCTTGACGTTGGCCGCGGCGTCCGGGATCAGATGCTGGAACTCGCCGTCGGCCAGTTCGTCCAGGCTCGACACCGCGAGTTTGTGGCGCAGCAGCGACTTGGGCGTCATCACCACCAGCGGCTTGCGCGTGCTCATGCGCATCTGCCGGCGGATCATGTGATAGGCCTGGGCCGGCGTGGTCGGCACGCAGACCAGCATGTTCTCCAGCGCGCACAGCTGCAGGAAGCGCTCCAGGCGCGCCGAGCTGTGCTCGGGGCCCTGGCCTTCGTAGCCGTGCGGCAACAGCAGCACCAGGCCGCACAGACGGCCCCACTTGGCTTCGCCGGAGGACAGGAACTGGTCGATCACGACCTGGGCACCGTTGGCGAAATCGCCGAACTGCGCTTCCCAGATGTCCAGGGTCATGGGATCGGCGGTCGAGTAGCCGTATTCGAACGCCATCACCGCTTCCTCGCTGAGCAGCGAGTCGATGATGGTCACGTCGGACGGGTTCTTGACCAGCTGGCGCAGCGGCAGGATGTACTCGTCGCTGGTCTGCTCGTGCTGGATCGCATGACGGTGGAAGAAGGTGCCGCGGCCGCTGTCCTGGCCGACCAGGCGCAGCTTGTAGCCTTCGCTGATCAGGCTGGCGTAGGCCAGGTTCTCGGCGAAGCCCCAGTCGCCGGGCAGTTCGCCCGCGGCCATCTTGCGGCGGTCTTCGTAGATCTTGGCCACGCGCGGGTGCAGCTTGACGGTGTCGGCGACCGCGTTGATCTGGGTCGCGAGCGCGTCGAGCTTGGCGCGATCGAAGGTGGTGTCGACCGGATCGCTGAGCTTGCCCGACAGGTACTTGGACCAGTCGATGGTGAATTCGTCGGGCTTGACCTCGACCAGCTCGGTGGTGACCGCGCCGGCGTCGAGCTTGTCGCGGTACTGGTCGACCAGCGCCTGCGCGTCCTCGGCCTTGAGCGTGCCTTCGCCGACCAGCTGTTCGGCGTAGAGCTCGCGCGGGGTCTTGTGCTTGCGGATCACCTGGTACATCAGCGGCTGGGTCGCGGCCGGCTCGTCGGCCTCGTTATGGCCGTGGCGGCGGTAGCAGACCAGGTCGATGACCACGTCGCGGCCGAAGCGCTGACGGAAGTCCAGCGCCAGCTCGGCGCAGAACACCACCGCTTCGGGGTGATCGGAGTTCACGTGCAGGATCGGCGCGCCGACCATCTTGGCCACGTCGGTGCAGTACAGCGTGGACCGGGCGTCCTGGCGCTCGCTGGTGGTGAAGCCGACCTGGTTGTTGATGACCACGTGCACGGTGCCGCCGACGGCGAAGCCGCGCGCCTGCGACATCTGGAACAGCTCCATGCCCACGCCTTGACCGGCGAACGCGGCGTCGCCGTGCAGCAGGATCGGCAACACCTGGGCGCGGCCCTTGTCGCCGCGGCGGGTCTGGCGCGAACGCACGCTGCCGGCGACCACCGGGTTGACGATTTCAAGGTGCGAGGGGTTGAACGCCAGCGCCAGGTGGACCGGGCCGCCGGGAGTGGCGACGTCGGCGCTGAAGCCCATGTGGTACTTCACGTCGCCGGTGTGGGCGTGCTCGTCGTGCTCGAACTTGCCTTCGAACTCGTCGAACAGCTTGCGCGGCGGCTTGCCCAGGGTGTTGACCAGGACGTTGAGGCGGCCGCGGTGGGCCATGCCGATCACCACGTCCTGCACGCCCTGTTCGCCGGCGCGGCGGATGGTCACGTCCATCAGCGGGATCAGCGCGTCGCCGCCTTCCAGCGAGAAGCGCTTCTGGCCGACGTACTTGGTGCCCAGGTAACGCTCCAGGCCGTCGGCGGCGGTCAGCCGCTCGAGGATGCGCTTCTTGTCCTCGACGCTGCGGCCGTACTTGCCGGCCGCGGTTTCCAGGCGCTCGTACATCCAGCGGCGCTGTTCGGCGTCGGCGATGTGCATGAACTCCGCGCCGATCGGGCCGGTGTAGGTGGCCTTGAGCAGGGTCAGCAGGTCGCCGAGCTTCATCCGCTCCTGGCCGGCCACGCCGCCGGTCGAGAATTCGACCGACTGATCGCTCTCGGACAGACGGTGGAAGCCCAGCGCCAGGTCCGGCGCGTCGGGCTTGACCAGCAGGCCCAGCGGGTCGATGTCGGCGGCCAGGTGGCCGCGCGAACGGTAGGCGGTGATGACCTTGCCGACGGCGCGTTCGCGCTCGTCGCTGCCGCTGGGTCCGCCGGCCGGGGAGGCGATCGCGCCGCGGGCGGCGGCTTTGCCGGCCTGGGCGATGCTCTCGATCGCGGCCGAATGCGGAACATCGCCGGCTTCGCGGCCCTTGAAGCCGTCGAAGTAGCTTTTCCACTTGGCCCCGACGCTGTCGGGATCGACCAGGTACTGCTCGTACAGGTCTTCGATGAAGGCGGCGTTGGCGCCGAGTTGCGAGGATTGCGAAAACTGCTTGAGGAGGCTGTCCACGATGGCTATCGGGAAACTCTTGGGGGCGGAAGTGGCGTCGCGCGGGCGCACGGAGGCGCTGGGCGCGGACAAGGCTGAGAATTATAGCGGTAGTGTTAAGCCCAGCGGCATAACTACTTACGTCTAAGTGGCCGATTCGGTTCGATTTCGTCGATCGCGGGGTCGATAAGCGCGATTCGGACCGTTCCGGCAATGCCGCTCAGGTCTTGGGTCGGGGCCGCGGCGTTTCAAGCGCCAAGGGTGGGGCGGGCAGGTCCGCGAGCCCCAGGGCATGTCGATGAAAACGATATCTCTCGACCAGGCCGCGGAGGTTTTCTGCAGGTGGCCTTTCCTCGACACGGGCCGGTCCGCGATGCCGTGGCCGCGCGCCGAGCGACATGGCCCGTCGAGGTTGAGGCCGTTTTCGCCAAGGTGGCCCTGTCTGTTCCGGGCACCTTGCGCATGCGCAGGGGCTGAGGTTCGCTGGCTTCGGGTCTTCAGATTCCCAGCGCCCGGTACTCGCTGCACGGCCGCGCGCGTTCCCACACCGGATCGAAGTGGGCGCGCAGCTGGCGCGCGCGCGGGCCGCCGTCGAGCCGGGTCTCGCCGTCGAAACGATTGCCCAGGGTGCGGTAGTACCAGCCGTCGCGGTCGTTGACCGCATAGGCCGAGGCGTAGGTCTGGTCGACCGGCTCCTCGATCGCGCGGAACGCGAACGCGCTGGGCAGGCGCTGGGCCAGGCCGATCAACGGCGCCAAGGCGCGCTGCGGCGCGGCCGGGTCGTGCAGCACGATGCGGGTCACGCCGCCGCCGGTGGCGAACCGGCGCAGCGCGGTGGTGACATCGGTGCGGTCGAGCAGGCCCGGGTCGAGTTCGCGGCTGTAGATCGACAGGCCGCGGCGGGCGCCGGCGATCACTCCGAGCATGGCCGCCAGGGCCGCGTCGCGGGTCTCGACCGGGTTGGCCGCGCCCAGCAGCAGGCGCATCGATCGGTGTTCGATCCCGGCCTCGAAGAAGCGCTCGCCGTACGGCAGAAAACCGTGACGCGCGTAGAGCCGCTGCGCCGGCAATTGCGCGTGCAGGGTGATTTCGCGCCAGCCCAGCTCGCCGGCCCGTTGCAGCAGCGCCGTGAGCAAGGCCTCGCCGACGCCGCGGCCGCGCCACGGGGCGAGCACGGCCATGCGGCCGATGCGCCGGTCCGGGGTCAGCCGGCCGGTGCCGATCGGCGTGCCGTCGTCGGCGAATGCCAATACGTGCTGGCACAGCGGGTCGTGGGCGTCGAGTTCCAGTTCGGCCGGGACATTTTGTTCCTGCACGAACACGGTCTCGCGCACCTGCCTCAGCGCCGGCAAGGCGGCGGCGTAATCGAGCACCGCGACGACCTGGAACCCCGCGCTCATTCGCCGTCTCCCGCGTCCTCGCCGTCGTCGTCGCCGTCATCGTCCAGGCCGAGACGGTAATGGCCGCCGGCGATCAGTTCCTGCACGCAGGCGCGGCCGGTCTCGGACAGCGCCGAATAGGCTTCGGCATCGATCTCGACCGCCGCGGCGATGGCCTGGGCGTCGCGCGCGGGCAGGGCGAATTCCTGGCCGCTGACGTACAGCCGCGCGGCCTGGCCCTTGGCATGCGCCTTGCGCCAGGCCATCCGCGACCACGGATGCCGCCACAGCGAGGCGCCGCGTTCCAGGTCCCATTCGATCTCGATCCGCGAGCGCGGCTCATCGCCGCCCGCGGTGACCTCGCCGGCGGCGCGGTACACGGTGATGAAACGGCCGAACCAGTCGCCGAGGCGGTCGGGGTCGTTCATGCGCATCGCGTTCAAGGCCTCGACCACCCGGCCCATCGCGGTCGCGTCGATCTCGTTGGGATCGCGCGGCGGGCTCAGATCCGGGTCGCGATAGCGCAGGCTGTCGTCGGCTTCGCCGGCCAGGGTGTCGATGTAATCGCCCATCAGCTCGGCGGCCGAGGGCGCGCGCATGCCGACCGAGAAGGTCAGGCAGGCGTCCTGCGCGACGCCGTGGTGCGGCACGCCCGGCGGCAGGTACAGCATGTCTCCGGGGCCGAGCACCCAGTCGTGGCTGGGGTCGAATTCGCGCAGCAGCTTGAGGTCGGCGTCGGGGCGGAAGTCCTGCGGCGCATCGGGCCGCGCGTCGATCTGCCAGCGCCGGTGGCCCTGGGCCTGCAGCAGGAACACGTCGTACTGGTCGACATGCGCGCCGACCGAGCCGCCCGGCGCGGCGAACGAGACCATGATGTCGTCGATGCGCCAGCGCGGCAGGAAAGCGAACGCCGGCAGCAGCGCGGCGACGTCGGCGTCCCACTTGTCGACGTCCTGCACCAGCAGCGTCCAGTCCTGTCCCGGCAGGCCGGGGAAAAAGGCTTCCTCGAACGGCCCATGTCGCAGCGAATACACATCGCGCTCGCGATCGTGCTCGATCACCCGCGCCAGCACGCCTTCCTCGCAGGCCAGGCCGGCTAGGTCCTCGGGCTGGATCGGCGACTGCAGGCCGGGGAAGGCGTTGCGGATCAGCAGCGGGCGCTTTTGCCAGTAATCGCGCAGGAACACGGCCGGGCTCATGCCCAGCGGCGGATGGGCGGCCGCGTCGACCTCGATCGCCGGAGCGGCGGTCTGGCGGCGGGCGGGGCTTGCGACGGGTTTCTTGGCCATGGCTACAGATCGGATCGCGCTCGGTTCGCGCGGATAACGGCATTGTCGCCGATGTGACGATGCCGGGTGCGGCGCGTGCGTCACCGAACCGGTCGGTTCGGCCCGCTTTATAGGTGTGCGCGGTGATCGGAATTCGCCGCTGTCCGGCCTTTGCGGGCCGGCTTGGGCTGCTGGACTTGGCCCGAGTCGATGCGATCGAGCCGCAGCGAAGGCGCGGCCCGAAGTTCGAGCGCCGACCGTGGCGGCTAAACTGACGAGGACCAGGGGGACGCAATGGGAATCGTACTGCCGCGGTGGGTCTGGATCGGCACGGCCTGCCTGGCCGCGATCGCCGGCATGATCAATGCCATCGGTTATCTCGGCTATGAGCACCAGGCGGTCACGCATCTGACCGGCACCACGACCTTGCTCGGGGTCGCGCTCGCTCACGGCCAGGGCCGGGTGGCGTTGGATCTGGTCCTGGTCGCGTTGTCGTTCGTGTTCGGCGCGGTGCTCAGCGGCCTGATCATCCAGGACAGCACCTTGAAGCTGGGTCGTCGCTATGGCGTGGTGCTGGCGGTGGAGGCGGCCTGTCTGTTCGCGGCGGTGCCGCTGATGGAGCGCGACGTGCATGCGGGGGTGATGCTCGCCGCGGTCGCCTGCGGCCTGCAGAATGCGATGGCCACGACCTACAGCGGCGCGCTGATCCGCACCACCCATTTGACCGGTTTGTTCACCGACGTCGGCGTCGCGCTGGGCCATTGGCTGCGCGGGCTGCCGGTCGGCACGCGACGGGTGTGGCTGTGCCTGGTGGTGATCTGCGGCTTCCTGGCCGGCGGCGCGATCGGCGCGGTGTTGTTTCAGGCGTGGAGCTACCGGGCCTTGTATGTCCCGGCGATGCTGACCGGGATCACCGGGGTGTCGTATGCGCTTTACCGGCACTGGGCGTTGCGCAGGCCCGTGCAAGGCGGGTGAGCTTGGGACGCGCTCAGTCGGCGATCTCGTCGTAGCCGCGTCCCAAAAACTGCAGCAGGCACCAACCGTGGCCGAACGGATCGGCGATCTGCACGATCCGGCCCCAGTTCGCGCCGCGGATCGCGCCTTCTTGGCGCGCGCCGGCGGTCAATGCGCTGCGCAAGGCCGCGTCGAGGTCGTCGACCACCACATCCAGATGCAGCGGCGACCAATGCCGCGCGTAGCGGCGGACGTCGTCGCCCGCGGCGGCCGAGCCCTCGGGTTTGCGCAACAGATAGATCGGCGCCTGTCCGCCGAGCAGTTCGATCACCTCCGCGCCCAGTCTGCGCCCGACGTGCAAGCCGAAGGCCTGGGTGTAGAAACGCATCGCCGCGTCGAGGTCGGGGACGTCGATATTGATCAGCTGCTGCATCGTCACGCTCCGGAGGATCAAGACAGGAGTGTCGCGCGGGCCGCGCTAAGGCGGCGTGGCGACGCGTTTCAATGACTGGGCGCGGGCTTCTCGTGACTCGGCACGTTGCCGGCCCGGCCGGCCCGTTCCTTGGCGAGGCGCGCGTCGAGTTTCTCGGTGCCGGTCGCGGCGTAGGCGCGGCAAGCATTGGTGTCGGCTAGGGCGACGCCGGAGGCCGGGTCCAGGCGTTCGAGCAATCGGCTTGCGCTGGGATGCGGCGTCAACAGGATGTCGCAGGGCAACTCGGCGATGGTCGTCAGGCTGTTGCGGAAGGCCGCGACCATGCCGGCGTTTTCGCTGTAGCGATAGACCTTGTCGGAGAACGGGGTGACGCTGTCGGCGTAGATCATGGCGCGGCAGACCGCGCCGTCGCACGAGGACCAGGTCCAACTGGTGCCGCCGGCGGTGTGGCCCGGCGTGGCGTGAGCGGTCAGCACGAGCGGCCCGACGCGCAGGGTCTCGCCGTCGCCGATGCGTTGCACCGAAGCGACCGGCGGAAACTTCGCCACGCTCAGGAACTGCGGATCGCTGCGATCGCTGTGGCCGCGTTCCAGCGCGGTCGCGGCGGGTTCGCGCGCGACCACGCTCGCGCCGGTGTCGCGTTGCAGGCGGGCGATCCCGCCGACGTGATCGAGGTGTTCGTGCGAACTGACGATGTAACGCACGTCCTCCGGTTCGAAACCTAGCGCGCGGATGTTGGCCTCGATCCGCGGCGCGGCCTTGTCGGTAACGCCGTCGATGAGGACGTGACCGGCGTCGGAGGTGATCAGGATCGCGCTGATCGCGCAGGTGCCTACATACCAGGTGTTGGCGTAAATGTGGCGCGGCGCGGTCGGCTCGTCCCAGCTCGGATCGGCGGAGCAGGGCGCGGGCAGAACGACCGTCGCGATGCGGGTCTTGTCGGCGTGCGGCGCGCTCGCGCAGGCCGCGAGCAGCGATGAAACGAGCGAAACGGCCAACACGCCGGTACGAAAACGCATGTGCGAAACCCTTGCAGGACAGTGGCGATCACTATCTCCGATTCGGATGCAGCGCGAAGCAAAAAGAAATTGTGGCAACAGCAAGCTGGATTTTTGCTTCCGCGTCCTGGCGATTGCAGGAGCGGTGTGAGCCGCGATCGCGGCAATGCGGCCGCGACCTAAGTTTCGGCGCGGTTGGGTATTCGCGGTCACGATGCGAATTTCGCCGTAGTTGAGTGTTCGCGGTCGCGGCTCGCGCCGCTCCTACAGGAGGAAACGTAGCCCCGTCGGAGCGACTGTAGAAGCGGCGTGAGCCGCGACCGCGGCAATGCGGTCACGACGCGGGTTTCGCCGTAGTTGAATGTTCGCGGTCGCGGCTCGCGCCGCTCCTACAGGAGGAAACGTAGCCCCGTCGGAGCGACTGTAGGAGCGGCGTGAGCCGCGACCGCGGTAATGCGGCTACGGCGCAAGTTTCGGCGTAGTTGGGTATTCGCGGTCGCGGCTTACGCCGCTCCTACAGGAGGAAACGTAGCCCCGCCGGAGCGACTGTAGGAGCGGCGCGAGCCGCGACCGCGGTAATGCGGCTACGGCGCAAGTTTCGGCGTAGTTGGGTATTGGCGGTCGCGGCTTGCGCCGCTCCTACAGGTAGGTACGTACCTGCGAAGAGCAACGGTGGGATGCCTGGGCCGAATCAGATCTCGCGCGCCAACCGCTCGGCCAAACCGGTGTAGCTGCCCGGGGTCATCGCCAGCAAACGCTGCTTGTCGTCGGCCGGCAACTCCAGCGAGGCGATGAACTCGCGCATCGAGGCTTGGTTGATGCCCTGGCCGCGGGTCAGCGCCTTGAGCTGTTCGTACGGATTCGGCAGACCGTGGCGACGCATCACCGTTTGCACCGCTTCGGCCAGCACTTCCCAGGACGCGTCGAGGTCGGCGGCCAGGCGTTCGGGATTGACGCTGAGCTTGCCCAGGCCGCGCATCAGCGCGTCGACGCCGATCAGGGCGTGGCCGAACGCGGTGCCGAGCGCGCGCAGCACGGTCGAATCGGTCAGATCGCGCTGCCAGCGGCTGATCGGCAGCTTGGCGGCGAAGTGCTCGAACAGCGCGTTGGCGATGCCGAAATTGCCTTCGGCGTTTTCGAAGTCGATCGGGTTGACCTTGTGCGGCATGGTCGAGCTGCCGATTTCGCCGGCCTTGACCGCCTGCTTGAAATACCCCAGCGAGATATAGCCCCACACGTCGCGGCACAGGTCGATGCAGATCGTATCGATCCGGCGCTGCGCGTCGCACAGCTCGGCGATGCCGTCGTGCGGTTCGATCTGGGTGGTGTAGGGCTGCCAATCCAGGCCCAGCGAGGCGACGAAACGCTCGCAGAACACCGGCCAGTCGATATCGGGATAAGCCGAAACGTGGGCGTTGTAGTTGCCGACCGCGCCGTTGATCTTGCCCGGCATCTGCGCGCCGGCCAGGGTCTCGCCCTGGCGTTGCAGGCGCGCGACCACGTTGGCCAGTTCCTTGCCGACCGTGGTCGGCGACGCGGTCTGGCCGTGGGTGCGCGACAGCATCGGCAGCGCGGCGTGGGCGTGGGCCATAGCGCGCAGGGCCTGGATCAGTTCGTCCAGCCGCGGCAGCAGCACGTGCTGGCGGGCCTGGTTGAGCATCAGCGCGTAGCTGAGGTTGTTGATGTCCTCGCTGGTGCAGGCGAAATGCACGAACTCCAGCGCCGGGCCCAGCTCGGCGTCGTCCTTGAGCCGCTCCTTGATCAGGTACTCGACCGCCTTGACGTCGTGGTTGGTGGTGCGCTCGATCTCCTTGACCCGCGCCGCGTCCTCGACCGACAAGCCGTCGGCCAGCGCGCGCAGACGCGCCGCGGCGGCCTCGGAGAACGGCTTGAGCTCGACGATGCCCGGCTCGTTGGCCAGCGCCAGCAGCCACTCGACCTCGACCTTGACGCGGGCCTTGATCAGGCCGAATTCGGAAAAGATCGGCCGCAGCGCATCGACCTTGCCGGCGTAGCGGCCATCGAGCGGGGACAGGGCGAGCAAAGCGGTCTGGGGGTCGGCGGACATGGCACACGCAGGACGGGAAACAGTCCGCCATTCTACCCCAGGCCCCGCGGCGTGCCGGGCGCCCCTGTAGGAGCGGCGCGAGCCGCGACCGCGGGGTCACCAGTTTGCGGCGCGAACATGAGGCCCCGCAGTCGCGGCTCGCGCCGCTCCTACAGGAAGCTTCGCGCGATTGGGACCTCACCGGATCGGGCGAAATACCCGCGCGCACTCGACGCGCCTCGCGGTCGCGGCGATCATGACGCCCGCCAGCGCAGTCGTAATGCCAGCACGGCGCGGTCTTCGCTGTTGCGGAGCACCGCCGCGTCCCCGACCACTCGATGCGACGCATGGCCCATGGGTCGCGCGTCCCCCACGACTCAGCGTCACCCCACGACTTAATGGAGTTGGCAATGGCGACTAAATCCCGCAATTCGGCGCAGAAATCCGCCAGGAACTCGGCTCCGACCTCGGTCGAGCCCCGGACCAAGCCGGCATCCGGCAGATCCGGCAAACCCGCGCAAGCCACGGCCACGCCCGGTTTCCGCCGCGAACACGACAGCATGGGCGAGCTCAGCGTCCCTAGCGATGCCTTGTGGGGCGCGCAGACCCAGCGCGCGGTGCAGAACTTCCCGATCTCCGGCGTGCCGATGCCGCGCGAATTCATCCGCGCGCTGGCGCTGGTCAAGGCCGCTGCGGCCCAGGTCAACGGCGGGCTCGGCCTGCTCGACGCCGGCGTGGCCAAGGCCATCGGCGCGGCCGCGGCGCAGGTCGCCGACGGCCGCTTCGATGCGCATTTCCCGATCGACGTCTATCAGACCGGCTCGGGCACCTCGAGCAACATGAACGCCAACGAGGTCATCGCGACCCTGGCCTCGCGCGCGGGCAAGCACGCGATCCATCCGAACGATCACGTCAACCTGGGCCAGAGCTCGAACGACGTGATTCCGACCACGATCCGGGTGTCGGCGCAGTTGGCGGTGGTCGAATCCCTGCTGCCGGCGCTGGCGCATCTGCGCAAGACCATCGGCAAGCGGGCGAAAGAACTGGCGGGTACGACCAAGACCGGCCGCACCCATCTCATGGACGCCATGCCGCTGACGTTCGGCCAGGAGTTCGACACCTGGGCCGCGCAGCTCGATTCCGCGCAGGCGCGCATCGAAGACAGCCTCAAGCGCCTGCGCCGGCTGCCGATCGGCGGCACCGCGATCGGCACCGGCATCAACGCCGACCCGCGGTTCGGCAAGGCCATGGCCAAGGCGCTGTCGGCCGCGACCAGCACCCGCTTCGAATCGGCGGCGAACAAGTTCGAAGGCCTGGCCGCGCAGGACGATGCGGTCGAACTGTCCGGCCAGCTCAGCGCCCTGGCGGTGGCCCTGACCAAGATCGCCAACGACCTGCGCTGGATGAATTCCGGCCCGCTGGCCGGCCTGGGCGAGATCGAACTGCCGGCGCTGCAGCCGGGCAGTTCGATCATGCCCGGCAAGGTCAATCCGGTGATTCCCGAGGCGATGGCGATGGTCTGCGCGCAGGTGATCGGTCACCACGCAGCGATCACCGTGGCCGGGCAGAGCGGCAATTTCCAGCTCAACGTGATGCTGCCGCTGATCGCCTACGACCTGCTCGATTCGATCCGTCTGCTCGGCAACGCCATGCGTCTGCTCGCCGACAGCGCGATCGCCGGGTTGCGCGCGCGCGAGGCGCATGTGCGCGAGGCGCTCGACCGCAATCCGATCCTGGTCACCGCGCTCAATCCGCTGATCGGTTACGAGAAGGCCGCGGCGATCGCCAAACAGGCCTATAAGGAAGGTCGGCCGGTGCTGGAGGTGGCGATCGAGGTCACCGGGCTGCCGGAGAAACAGCTGCGCCGCCTGCTCGATCCGGCCCGGCTGACCCGCGGCGGCATCCAGGCCGGTGGCGGCGGTGGCGGGGGCGGTTGAGCCTGGGTGAACGTCGCCTGCTTCAATTCATGTCAGAGTGTGATTAGAGTCTGCAGCGGATGTCGTCGTCGCGGCCGAGCCTTGGGGAAGGCGCGGCCCGCGGCCGCGCTGGATCGAATTGTTCCAGGATTTAGTTTCGCGACCGAGGTGGGGTTTTCAGGCGCTGGCGCTTGGATATGCTCGGGGCGTGTTCGGGGATATTCGCGCGTTAGTGCGCGATAATCTCCCGCTGCGGCGGGAAAGCGGCGGCGCGGCGTGCGAAAGCAGGCAGCGCGCGACGGGATTTTCGGGTTCCGGTGTCTTTCCCGCGCGTGACGGATTTCGCGACAGGCCCGCGTTGTGTGGGTTTATCGCGAATACGGCGGCCCAGGCCGCCGGGCAAGTCCGCGAACGCCGGGCAGCGATGGGCGGTTATTGAGCGGTAATCGGTCCGTAATGCCAGGGTTATGTTTGCGGTTTTATGTGCATCGTTGCTCGAGCCGCCGGATGCGTCCGCGCAACGTGTTTTCCCCCGAACCCCGGATCGCCCCGATCCGGTCAGCCATCACCATGGAGCCTCGCTCATGATGTCCAAGACTTTCTTTCGGTACGCCGCCGTCGTGTCGCTGTTCGCCTGTGCCGCCTGCGCGCCGCAGGACAGGCCAATCGGCGATTACATAAAGGCCGATGTGGCCACCCAGGTCGCTCCTGTCGCCGCCGACGCGGCCAAGGCCGCCGTCGCCAGCGTCAAGCCGGCGCACTGATCCACCCGTCCCGGGCCGGGGGGCACGCCTGGTCCGGGGTCCGGTTCCGCCCGCCGGCGGATCCGGACAGCCCCGCCATCGCAGACCCTCGGTCTGCGGTGTCGGTGAAGTGCAAGCCCAAGCACGCCCGCATTGCGATGACACCATCCTTGCGGCCGTCCAAGTCGCCCGTCGCGGGCGCACCCTTCAGCATTGACGTCGCCGTGCGCATCGCGCGGCGCTTTCGGGCGGGCGTTCGTGATGCGTCGCGATTCGATCGGCTGCGCGATGGCGCTTGCCGATTCGTTCGATCACGACGAAGCAGCGGCTCCATGCCGTCCGTGGTTTTCCATTCGCCTTTCCCCGCGCGTTGCGGGCGCCGACCGGCAGCGCCGTGCGCGGACGAGAGGTTCGTGGTCGCGGGGCCGGCGTGAGTCGGAGTGGCGAGCAAGCCAAGCCCACGGGCCAAGTATTCAAGAAGGCATCCGGACAGAACGACGGCCTTTACCCGACGGGCTCGCCGAGCGCGTCTGCGAGCCAGGTCCGATGTGTTTGCGTCTGCATCTGATGGCAGGATCGTGCGAGGACTCGCAACGTCGTGCCGATCGCGTGCGAAGCAGACTGCATGCTGTGGCGTAATCGCTGCGAACCATGTCACCGAGCGTGTATCAGCGTCGAGTCGATGACTTAGATCACGTCAACGCGTCGAGTCATGTTCCCCGAATCGCGGCACCGGCCAAGCACGGCGCACTCCATGCTGCGGTGCAGCTTGCATCGGCATTGATCCCATAAATACTATTTATCCTACAAATAGGACAGCACGACCGACCGGCTCAGCCGGGGCGGTCGCGCAGGGAGGGACCGAGCGGGGGCGAGGTCCGGTCGATCGTCAATCAACAGCCAATGTCGCTGTTCAGCCGGGGCAGGGTAATGCATCAATCAGCACTGACCGTTTCCGTTCGTAACGCACTTCGTGTCCGCAACGCGCTGATGGTCACGATGGCGATGTCCGCCGTCGTCGCCCAGGCCGCGCAAGCGCAGCAATCCGCCGATGCGCCGACCGCCGCGGCGGCCGAAAGCGCCGACAAAGACCCGACCACGCTCGGCGCGGTGGTGGTCAGCGGCACCCGCGCGAGCATCCAGAAATCGCAGGCGCTCAAGCAGGACGCCATCGGCACCGTCGATGCGGTGTCGGCCGAGGACGTGGGCAAGTTCCCCGATCAGAACGTCGCCGACTCGCTGCAGCGCATCGCCGGCGTATCGGTGGACCGCTCCGGCGGCGAATCGCGCTTCATCACCGTGCGCGGCTTCGGGCCGGAGTTCAACACCGTGCTGCTCAACGGCCGGACCATGGCGACCGAGAACGCCGGGCGCGAATTCAGCTTCGACGTGCTGCCGTCGGAACTGATCAGCACCGCCGAGGTGTTCAAGACCTCGCAGGCCAATCTCAGCGAAGGCGGCATCGGCGCGACGGTCAACATCAAGACCCGGCGTCCGCTCGACGATAAGGGCCTGCACGTCGCCGGCAGCGTGTCGGCCGTGCGCGACAGCCTGTCGGGCGAAACCAAGCCTAAGTTCTCCGGCCTGATCAGCGACACCAACGCCGACGGCACCTTCGGCGCCTTGCTCGGGGTGGTGCGCTACCAGCGCGATCACACCAGCGAGGTGATCGACGACGAAGGCTGGTTGACCGGCGGCAACGGCATCAACGGCGTGAGCGGCCTGAACAACGTCGCCGTGCCGCGCACCCTGCAATACAAGGTCAACCAGGAACAGCGCACCCGCACCGGCGTGAACGCGGCGATCGACTGGCTGCCGAGCGAGAACGTGCGGGTGGGCGTGGACGCCATGTACTCCAAGTACGAGATCGATTCGAAGGTCAACGCCTTCGGCCTGTACACCGACCCCGCCGACGTCCAGCAGGCCAGCGTCGATGCCAACGGCACCGCCACTTCGTTCGTCCGCCGCAACACCGGCGGGCTGGCCAACGATCACATCGTCTCGTCGAGCCCGCGCAACTCCGTCAACCAACAGCTCGGCGTCAACGTCGCCTGGCAGGTCGGCGAGCAGACCTCGCTGGACTTCGACGGCTCCTATTCCAAGGCCGAGGAAAACAGCGGCGGCAAGGGCTATTTCATGGTGATGGGCGCGCGCAATGTCGGCGTGAATCCGACCTGGAGTCTCAATCCCGGCGCGTTTCCGAGCTATTCCAATCTGTTGCCGACCACCGACACCTCCGACCTGCGCGCGCATTTCGTCGACCGCGAGGGCGACAACCGCAGCGACGAGCTGTACGAAGGCAAGGTCAGCCTGACCCGCAACTTCATCGAAGGCACCTTGTCGCAGTTGCAGTTCGGCATCTCCGGCTCCAAGCGGACCAAGGACAGCGTCACCGTGCGCACCTCCGACAGCGATCTGAACTGCGCGTACTGCGGTTATGCGGTGCGGCTGCCGAGCGAACTGGCCAGCGTGTTCAATGCCGGCTCGCTGGTGAACGGCGTCTCCACCGGCGCGCCGACCCAGTGGCTGACCTTCGATCCGCAGCGCTACTTCGACTTCCTGTCGAGCCCGGCGGCGTACAACCAGTTCGCGCCGGGCGGCGAGTTCTACGATCCCAACGATCCCGGCCGCGCCCAGCGCATCGCCGATGCCTTGCAGAAATACGGCGGCTTCAGGGCGATGCCGGTGCCGCAAAGCCAATGGCTGGTGGAGGAGAAGTCGTACGCGGCGTTTGCCCAGGCCACACTCGAAAATACCTTTTACGACATGCCGTGGACGCTCAACCTGGGCATCCGCTTCGTCAAGACCGATGCGGTTTCGCGCGCGGTGTCCTCGCAGGTGGAATCGATCACCGGCACGCCGGGCGATCCGACCAACGCCCAGGTGCATTTCACTCCGCCGATTCCGATCTCGCGCAGCGCCAGCTACAACGACTGGCTGCCGTCGTTGAACTTCCGCATCAATCTGCGCGAGAACGTGGTGCTGCGCGCGTCGGCGTCCGACACCCTGACCCGGCCGACCCTGACCAGCCTGCGCATCAGCGAAGACATCGGCGTGCGTCCGCCGGGCCCGGGGTCGATCAACACCGGCAACATCGATCTCAAGCCCTACAAGGCGCGCAACTACGATCTGGGCGCGGAGTGGTACTTCAACGACACCAGTTACCTAGGCCTGGCGGGCTTCTACAAGAAGGTCGAGAACTTCGTCACCAACGTGACCCGGCCGACCACGATCCAGGGCTATCCGTTCATGGAAACCCTGCCGGTCAACGCCAATACCGCCGTGGTCAAGGGCGCCGAGCTGTCGTTCCAGTACACCTTCGACCGGCTGCCGGCGCCGTTCGACGGCCTGGGCCTGCAGGCCAACTACACCTACGTCGACAGCAAGCAGAGCTTCGATCCGTCCATCGCCACCGGTCAGTTCGCGGTGGTGGGCCTGGCCAATTCGGGCAATCTGATCGTGTTCTACGAAAAGGGCCGGGTCGGTTTCCGCGCGGCCTACAACTGGCGCGACGAATACCTCTCGGCGGTGCGCGGATCGCAGGGCGAGCCGACCACGGTCAAGCCGTATGGGCAGATCGATCTGAGCGCCAATTTCAAGCTCAACGACAACGTTTCGCTATTCGCCGAGGCCACCAACGTCAACGACGAGACCGAAGCGGCGTATTCGCGCTACGAAAGCCGTCCGCAGTGGGTCGCGGCGAACGGCCGCGCGCTGTCCTTCGGTATCCGTGGATCATGGTGATGCGCACGCCCATCCGTCGCGTCGGTCGCGGTCTGTTCGTGCTGCTGGCGTTGTGCGCCCTGGCGGGGGCGCAGGCGGCGCCCGCGCCGCAGGCGTCCACGCAGGTGGCCGAATGGGAGCGTCCGGAGGTCAACGCGATCGATCGCGAACCGATGCGCGCCACCTCGTTCCCGTTCGAGTCGGTGCAGCTCGCGCGTGCCGGTCGAATCGCCGATTCGCGTTACTTCCTCGACCTCAACGGCGATTGGCGCTTCGCGTTCGCGCCGAGCGTCGACCAGCGGCCGATGGATTTCTATCGCGACGAGTTCGACGTATCGGCCTGGAAGACCATTCCGGTGCCGTCGATGTGGCAGGCGCAGGGCTACGGCCAGCCGCTGTACAACAACATCACCTATCCGTTTCCGGCCAATCAGCCCTTTATTCCGCACGCGATCAATTCGGTCGGATCCTATCGGCGCGATTTCACCGTGCCGCAGGGGTGGGATGGGCGTCAGGTGCTGTTGCACATCGGCGCGGCCGGCGCGGCGTACTACGTGTGGGTGAACGGCAAGCAGGTCGGTTACAGCGAGGACTCCAAGCTGCCGGCCGAATTCGACATCACCCGCCATCTGCGCGCCGGCGCCAACAACGTATCGATCCAGGTGTATCGCTGGTCCGACGGCAGCTATCTGGAGGATCAGGATTTCTGGCGGGTCAGCGGTATCGAGCGCGATGTCTATCTGCTCGCCGCGCCGAGCACCTGGCTGCGCGATTTCTTCGCCCGCACCACTTTGGACAAGAGTTATCGCAACGGCGAACTGAATCTGGACCTGAGCGTCACCGGCAACGCCGCGGCGAGCCGGGTCAAGGCCAGCGTGCTCGATGGCGACCGCGTCGTGCTGACGCGCGAGGCGGCGGTCGAGCCGTCGTCGAAACCACGCACGCTGAATCTGGCGGGCACGATCGAAGGCGTGCGCCCGTGGACCGCGGAAACGCCGAACCTCTACACCTTGCTGCTGGAGCTGCACGATGCCGGCGGCCGTCTGGTGCAGGCCAGCGCGGTCAAGATCGGTTTTCGCACGGTCGAGGTGTCCGGCGGCCTGGTGCGGGTCAACGGCAAGCCGATCAAGATCCGCGGGGTCAATCGGCACGAGCATGACCCGGTGACCTTTCATGTGATCTCCGAGGCCTCGATGCGGCGCGACATCGAGTTGATGAAGCTCAACAACGTCAACGCGGTGCGCACCTCGCACTATCCCAACGCCGAGCTTTGGTACGCGCTGGCCGACGAGTACGGCCTGTACGTGATGGACGAGGCCAATATCGAATCGCACGGCTACATGCAGAAGGGCGACGAGGGTATGCGGCCGCGCGACCAGGTCCAGCTGGGCTACGACCCGCGCTGGGAGCGCGCGCATCTGGAGCGGGTCCAGCGCATGATGGAGCGCGACAAGAACCATCCTTCGATCATCTTCTGGTCGCTGGGCAACGAAGCCGGCACCGGGCCGAACTTCGCCAACGCGGCGAACTGGCTGCACACGCACGACACCACGCGGCTGGTGAGCTACCTCGGCCACGGCACCCTGTATGCCCAGCACCTGCCCGAACCCTACGTGGATTTCTACGCGCCGATGTATGACCCGGCCGATCGCATCGTCGATTACGCGACCCATCCGGAGTTCGCGGGCAAGCCGCTGATCCTGTGCGAATACGCGCACGCGATGGGCAACAGCCTGGGCGGCCTGAAGCTGTACTGGGATGCGATCTACGCTCACGACCGGCTGCAGGGCGGTTTCATCTGGGACTGGGTCGACCAGAGCATGCTCAAGCGCAGCGACGACGGCCGCGCGTACTGGGCCTATGGCGCCGATTACGGCCCCAATCCGTCCGGCGCGGAGGCGATCGAATTCGGCGATGGCCTGCTGCAACCCGATCGCACGCCCAACCCGCATCTGCACGAGTTGAGCAAGGTTTACGGGCCGATCCAGTTCGAAGCCGTGGACGCCGCGGCCGGCCGTTTCACCGTGCGCAACCGGCATAACTTCATCGATCTGAGCGGTTTCGATTTCGACTGGCAACTGCGCGAGAACGGCCGGATCGTGCGCGAAGGCAAGGGGCCGGCCTTGTCCACGCCCGCCGACGGCAGCCAGACGGTCGACTTCGCTGTGCCGCCGCTGACCAAGCGCCCCGGCGCGGAATACCTGCTGACATTGCGCGCGCGCACCCGCGCCGACACGGTGCCGCTGGTGCCGGCCGGGCATGTGGTGGCGTGGGAACAGTTCGCCTTGTCGCCGCCGCCGTCATTGCCGGCCATCGCGGGTTCGGGTGCCGAAGTCGCGGTCAGCGATACGGCGCAGGCCGCGACCCTGCGTGCCGCCGGCGTCGAACTGCGCATCGATCGCGCCACCGGCCTGATCCAGCGCTACGCCTATAACGATCAAGCCCTGCTGCAAGGCGGCGCGCCGAATTTCTGGCGCGCGCCCACCGACAACGACATCGGCACCGGCGTCTACGCCAGCCATCAGATCTGGAAACCGCTGTCGCAAACCCGCCGTGTCCGCGTCGTGCAGGTGCAACGCGAGGGCGACGGCGGCGCGCGCGTGCGGGTGGCGTTCGATATCGGCGGCGATACCGCCGCGCCGGACGTGCAGTACACGGTCGATTACGCGATGGCGCGCGACGGTTCGGTCGACGTCACCGGCGAGTTCAAGCCCTTGTACGCCGGCTTGCCCGATCCCTTGCGCCTGGGGCTGATGTTCACCATGCCCAGCCGCGTCACCGAGCTGAGCTGGTACGGCCGCGGCCCGCACGAGAGCTACGCCGATCGCTACACCGGCGCCGAGATCGGCGTGTATGCCGGCAAGATCGCCGAGCAGAACCACGACTACATCCGCCCGCAGGAAACCGGCAACAAGGTCGATGTGCGCTGGCTCACGCTGAGCGCCAAGGACGGCGTCGGCATCCGGGTGACCGGCGCCAAGCCGTTGTCGGTCAATGCCTTGGCCTTCCCGTACGACGATCTGGACCGCAAGCCGATCGGGCAGGCGCACAGCAGCGACATCGTCGCGCGCGAGCACGTCTCGCTGATGATCGACGAACGCCAGATCGGCCTGGGCGGCGACGATTCGTGGAGCAAGGTCGGCCAGCCGCATTCGCAGTACCGTATTCCGGTGGCGCCTTCGCGCTACCAGTTCCGCATAACGCCGGTCCAGGCCGGCACCGAGGCGAATCGATGAGCGACCGCACTCCCTCCGTACCCGGGCAACGTCTGGCCGGAAAATCGGTCCTGGTCTCCGGATCGTCCAACGGCATCGGCGCGGCGATCGCCCGATTGTTCGTCGAGCACGGCGCGCGCGTGGCCGGTTACGATCGCGCGCCGCCGCCAGCGGGGCGGACCTCGGCCTGCGAACTGTTCGTCGCCGGCGATGTCGCCGACGCCGATGCGGTCGCGGCCTTCGTCGACCGCGCCGCGCAGACGTTCGGCACCATCGATGCCGTCATCAACAACGCCGGCGTGGACGTGTTCGGCGATCCGCTGACCCTGGCGCCGGACGACTGGTGGCGCAATCTGGCGATCAACCTCGGCGGCGCCTGGAATTTCAGCCGCGCCGCGTTGCCGATCATGCTCGAACACGGGCGCGGATCGGTGGTCAACATCGCCTCGGTGCATGGCCACAAGATCATCCCCGGCGCGTTCCCGTATCCGGTCGCCAAGCACGCGCTGATCGGGCTGACCAAGGCGCTGGGGCTGGAGTACGCGGCGCATGGCCTGCGGTTCAATTCGATTTCGCCCGGATTGATCCTGACCGATCGCATCGAGCGCTGGCTGTCGTCGCAGCCTGATCCCGAGGCCGCGCGCCGCCGCCAGACCGAGCTGCTGCCGCCGCGGCGGATCGGCGAACCCGACGAGGTGGCCTACACCGCCTTGTTCCTCGCCAGCGACGAGGCGCGTTTCATCAACGCCACCGACATCGTCATCGATGGCGGGCGCACCCAGCTGTATCACGAATGATCACCGCGCCCATGACTGAATCGTCCGTGGACTGGAGCGCCCGGCGTCCCTTGATCGCGATCCTGCGCGGCATCGCGCCGGCCGAGGTCGAAGCGCATGTGCTGGCGTTGATCGACGCCGGAATCGGCCTGATCGAGATCCCGACCAACTCGCCCGAATGGCTGCGCAGCGTCGAACTCGCCCTCGCCATCGCCGGCGAGCGCGCGGTGATCGGCGCGGGCACCGTGTTGAACCCGGCCGACGTGGATGCGTTGGCCGCGACCGGCGCGCGATTGATGGTCACGCCGAACACCGATGTCGCGGTGATCGGCCATGCGGTGCAGCGCGGCCTGACCTGCGCCGTCGGTTTCGCCACGCCCAGCGAAGCCTTCGCCGCGCTGGCCGCGGGCGCGCAGGCACTCAAGCTGTTTCCGGCGAGCCACTTCGGCCCGGCTTACGTGCGCGCGATCAAGGCGGTATTGCCGCCGCAGGTGCCGCTGTTCGCCGTCGGCGGCGTCACCCCCGACAACCTCGCCGGTTTCCTGCAAGCCGGCTGCGTCGGCGCCGGACTAGGCAGCGATCTGTACACCCCCGGTCAATCGCCCGCGCTCACCCGCGAACGCGGCGGTCTTTTTGTCGATGCCTACCAGAGCGCGCGCCCTTGAAAATCACCCGACTCAGCACTTACCGCGTCGCCCCGCGCTGGATGTTCCTCAAGATCGAGACCGACGAAGGCCTCGTGGGTTGGGGCGAACCGGTGGTGGAAGGCCGCGCGCGCACGGTCGAAGCGGCCGTCGCCGAGCTCGGCGAACAGCTGATCGGCCAGGATCCGGCGCGCATCAACGACCATTGGCAGACGATGTACCGCGGCGGTTTCTACCGCGGCGGCGCGGTGTTCATGAGCGCCATCGCCGGCATCGACCAGGCCTTGTGGGACATCAAGGGCAAGGCCTTGGGCGTGCCGGTGTATCAGCTGCTCGGCGGTCTGGTGCGCGATCGCATGAAGACGTATTGCTGGGTCGGCGGCGATCGACCGGCCGACATCATCGCGCAGATCCGCGATCGCCTTGCCTTGGGTTTCGATACGTTCAAGATGAATGCCTGCGAGGAACTCGGCCTGCTCGACACCGGCCGCGCGATCGACGCGGCGGTGGCCAAGGTCGCCGAGATCCGCGCCGTGTTCGGCAACAGCATCGAGTTCGGCCTGGACTTCCACGGCCGGGTCGGCTGGCCGATGGCGAAGACCTTGATCCGCGAACTCGAACCCTACCGGCCGTTGTTCATCGAAGAACCGGTGCTGGCCGAACAGGCCGAATACTATCCGCGCCTGGCCGCGCAGACCGCCATTCCGCTCGCGGCCGGCGAGCGCATGTATTCGCGCTTCGAATTCAAGAACGTGCTGCATGCCGGCGGCCTGGCGATCGTGCAACCCGATCTGTCGCATGCCGGCGGCATCAGCGAATGCATGAAGATCGCCGCGATGGCCGAAGCCTACGATGTCGCGCTGGCGCCGCATTGCCCGCTGGGTCCGATCGCGCTGGCCGCGTGCCTGCACGTGGACTTCGCCAGCTGGAACGCGGTGCTGCAGGAGCAGAGCATCGGCATCCATTACAACGCCGACGGCGAACTGCTCGATTACATCGTCAACAAGGACGCCTTCGCGATGGAGCAGGGCTCGGTGCGTCCGTTCGTATTGCCCGGACTGGGATTGGAAATCGACGAGGCGCGGGTGATCGAACGCAGCCGCGAAGTGTCGGACTGGCGCAACCCGCTGTGGCGCCACGCCGACGGGAGCGTGGCGGAGTGGTGAGGGCGATGGTCGCGCCGATGCATGAGTCCGCGCACGAATCCGTGGCGACGCTGGCCGTCGACAGCCGCTGCCGGCTCGGCGAATGCGTGCTGTGGTGCGAACGCGAGCAGGCGCTGTGGTGGACCGACATCCATGCCGCGCGCTTGTGGCGCTACCGGCCGCAGAGCGGACAGGTACGGCATTGGCGTTTGCCGGATCGACTGGGATCGTTCGCGCTGTGCGAATCGGGCCGATTGCTGCTGGGATTGGCGAAAGGCCTGTACTTCGCCGACCCGAGTCAGGCCGAGCATGCCGAGGATCTGCCGGTGCAGGCCTTGGTGCCGGTCGATGCGGACCAGCCGACGCTGCGCATCAACGACGGCCGCGCCGACCGCAACGGCCGCTTCGTGTTCGGCACGCTCAACGAAGATCCGCGGCGCCTGCCGATCGGCCGGTTCCATCAGTATTCGCTGAGCCACGGCCTGCGCGTGCTGGACTTGCCCGGCGTGGCGATTCCCAACAGCCTGTGTTTCGACCTGGACGGGCGCGGCCTGTATTACTGCGATTCGCGCAGCGGCCGGATCATGCGCGCGGCCTACGACAGCGAGACGGCGAGGGTGGGCGAGCCGCGGGTGTTCGCGCGGGTGGACGCACCCGCTTCTCCCGACGGCGCGACGGTGGATCGCGACGGCCAAGTGTGGAGCGCGCATTGGGGCGCCGGCCGCGTGGTCCGTTACGCCCGCGACGGCCATATCGATCGCAGCGTGCAGGTGCCGACCTCGAACGTCAGCTGCCTGAGTTTCGCCGGCCCCGCGCTGGATCGGATCTACATCAGCACCGCGCGCGACGAACTCGACGACGCCGAATTGGACCTGCAGCCCGAGGCGGGCGGCGTGTTCGTCGCTTCGGTGCCGGGCGTGCGCGGGCTGGCCGAAGCGAGGTTCGACGACCGATGATCGCGATCGATTGGGGCACCAGCAGCCTGCGCGCGTTCCGGCTCGATCCGCGGGGGCAGGTGATCGACGCGCGCCGCTCCGATCAGGGCGTGCTCGCATCCGCCGGCCGTTTCGAAGCGGTGCTCGAGGACGTCGTGCGGGGTTGGGACGAACGGGTCGTGGCGATGGCCGGCATGGTCGGCAGCCGCCAAGGCTGGCACGAGGTCGCTTATGTGGCGTGTCCGGCGGGGCTGGACGAGATCGCCCAGGGCATGCGCCGGATCGAATCGTCGGTTCTGCGCGACCGCGAGCTGTGGATCGCGCCGGGCCTGAGCGTGGTTCATGCCGACGGCGTCCACGATGTGATGCGCGGCGAAGAGACTCAGATCTGCGGATTGCTCGACCGGCTCGGACCCGGTTCGCATCTGGCCTGCCTGGCCGGCACCCACTGCAAGCATCTGCGTATCGACGACGGCCGCATCCGCGATTTCTCCACCGCCATGACCGGCGAACTGTTCCAGGTGTTGAGCCAGCACAGCATCCTCGGCCGTCTGATGCAGCCCGGGCCGCACGATGCGCCAGGCTTCGCCAGAGGGCTGGATCATGCCGTCCTGGATGGCGATCTGATCGAGCATCTGTTCGCGGTGCGCACGCACGGTTTGTTCGACGTGTTGCCGGCCTCGGCGTTGCGCTCGTTCCTGTCCGGCCTGTTGATCGGCCATGAGCTGCGCGGGCTGCCGGCGTCGGCGCAGAGCGTGCATCTGATCGCGCCGCCGGCCTTGCTGGAGCCTTACACGACCGCGCTGACCCGTCGCGGTCATCGCGTGCAGGTACACGACGAGCAGGTGTCCGCGCGCGGCCTGTATGCGCTGGCGCGACAGCGCGGTCTGCCGATGGCGTGACGATCCGTCGCGTCGCGGCCGCGGCCGTGCGCGAATCTAGTTTTTCGTGGTTTCCGTGGTTTCGCAGTCAATCACCGGCAGGCCGCATCGCCGGACCCAGGAAGAGAGAGGCGAATGATGCTGTCCGCATTGGATGTCGTGATCGTGTTGGGCTATCTGGCCGGGATCTTTTTGCTGGCGCAGTGGGTGTCGCGGGAGAAACAGGGACACCGCAAGAACGCGCAGGATTATTTCCTGGCCAGCAAGTCCCTGCCGTGGTGGGCGATCGGCGCGTCGCTGATCGCGGCCAACATCTCCGCCGAGCAGATCATCGGCATGTCCGGCTCGGGCTATGCGCTGGGCCTGGCGATCGCATCCTACGAATGGATGGCCGCGCTGACCTTGCTGATCGTCGGCAAGTTCTTCCTGCCGGTGTTCCTGCGCAACAACATCTACACCATGCCGCAGTTCCTGGAGAACCGTTACGGCCGCACCATCCGCATCGTCATGGCGGTGTTCTGGTTGATCCTGTATGTGTTCGTCAATCTCACCTCGATCCTGTGGCTGGGCTCGATCGCGGTCAGCCAGGTCACCGGCATGGACCAGATCTACGCCTTGCTGCTGCTCGGCGGTTTCGCCCTGGCGTATCAGGTCTACGGCGGGCTCAAGGCGGTGGCGCTGACCGACATCGTGCAGGTGTCGCTGCTGGTGCTCGGCGGGCTGATGATCACCGCGCTGACCTTGAACCGCATCGGCGACGGGCAGGGCGTGATCGCCGGTTTCCGACACCTGCTGGAGGTCCAGCCCGAGCGTTTCCACATGATCCTGAGCCGCGACAATCCCTACTACAAGGATCTGCCGGGCCTGGGCGTGTTGCTCGGCGGTTTGTGGATCATGAATTTCAGCTACTGGGGCTTCAATCAATACATCATCCAGCGCGGACTGGCGGCCAAGGACATCGCCGAGGCGCAGAAGGGCGTGCTGTTCGCCGCGTTCCTGAAGTTGCTGGTGCCGGTGATCGTGGTGATTCCGGGCATCGCCGCGGTGGTGCTGGCGCCGGGCTTGAGCAAGCCCGATCAGGCCTATCCGACCATGATGGGTCTGCTGCCGACCGGCGTGCTCGGCCTGGTGTTCGCGGCCTTGATCGCGGCGATCATGGCGTCGCTGGCGTCCAAGATCAATTCGGTGGCGACCATCTTCACCCTGGATTTCTACGCCAAGCTGCGTCCGGATCAGGACGAGGCGACGTTGGTTCGGGTCGGCCGCGTCGCCTCGCTGATCGCGGTGGCGCTGGGCATGCTCGCGGCCAAGCCTTTGCTCGGCAGTTTCGATCAGGCCTTCCAGTACATCCAGGATTTCACCGGTTACTTCACTCCGGGCATTACCGTGATCTTCCTGCTGGGCCTGTTCTGGAAACGCGCCAACGAAGCCGGCGCGCTGGCCGCGGCGATCGGATCGGTGCTGCTGTCGATCGCGGTGCGGGTGATGTGGCCGGACTATCCGTTCATGAATCGCGTCGGCGTGGTATTCCTGCTGGCGCTGGTGCTGGCGGTGGTGGTGTCGCTGTTGAGCAAGACACGGACCGGCAGCGATCTGATCCGCACCGACGACGTGAGTTACCGCACCCCGACCAGTTTCAACCTCGGTGCGCTCATCGTGGTGGTGATAGTGGCCGTGTTGTACGCCGTGTTCTGGTGATGGCGGTCGATCTTCCCGGGAGAATTCGCATGCGATCCACGCGTTTGAGCAAGCTGTTTGCGTTCGCTGTCGTCATGATCCTGGGGTCGAGTCAGCTGCCCGCGTGGGCGTCGGACACAAGCGCGCTGGCAGCTACGCCGCGCAGGAGTTTCAACAATTGGGAATCGACGCACCGCCGGACCGAAATGGATCTGGACACGTCCAGGCAATACGCGGTGCGCGATCTGTTGAGCCGTCAACAGCATCCGGGCGACGGCTCGTTGGCGCCGCCTGCCGCCGCGACGTACCGGATCGGCGCGCGCTGACCGGCGCGCACGGCGGTGCAGGCGATGATGCTGGCCAGCGCCGGTTTGCGCGCGCGGATCGCGCCCGAGTGGGGCGGCGCTCTGCTCGGTCTGGACGCCGTCATCGATGGCCGACTGGCGCCGCTGATGCGTCCCAGCCCGTTCGCGCCGTCGCCGGACGGTGTCGTTCCTGACTCCAACCGATTGACCTGCTATCCGTTGCTGCCATGGTCGAACCGCATCTCCGACGATGGCTTCGAGTTCGACGGACGCCGCATCGACTTGCCGCGCAACCGCGACGACGAGCCCTGGCCGATTCACGGCAGCGGCTGGCAACGCGCCTGGCGCGTCGCCTACGCCGCCGCGGACGAGGCCTTGCTGACATTGGACGAAACCTCGGCTCGCGACTATCGCTATCGCGCGAACCTGCGTTACCGGCTGCGCGAACGCGCGCTGGAGGTGTCGCTCAGCGTGGTCAACATCGGCCTGGCGAGCCTGCCGTTCGGACTGGGTCTGCACCCGTTCTTTCCGCGCGACGCCGACACCCGTCTGCGCGCGCCGGCGGATCGGGTCTGGCTCAACGATGGCCGCACGCCTTTGCCGACCGAGCTGGCCGACATTCCCGAACACTGGCGATTCGACGACGCGCGCGTGCTGCCCGCCGATTGCGTCGATCACGGTTTCGTCGGTTGGTCGGGCCGGGCGAGCATCCGCTGGCCGCGTCGCCGACTGGGGCTGGATATCGACAGCGACGTCGACCGCTTCGTGCTGTACACGCCGGTGGGCGCGGACTTCTTCTGCTTCGAACCGGTCGATCACGCGATCGACGCGGTCCATCTGCCCGGCGGCGCGCTCGCACACGGCATGACCGCGCTGGCGCCCGGAGCGCGTGTGCAGCGGCGTTTTCGTTTTACCGCTATCGAATGCGAGCCGAATTAGCGGCTATCGACGCCATTCGAAAGCCGACGAGCTCCCTCTCCCGCAAGGCGGGAGAGGGCAGGGGTGAGGGCCCGAGCGCCAAAGGCGCGAATGCCGTTACGTACCGAGCCGCCCGTCACTTCGCCTCGAACACATACGCAGCCGCCTGAAAGTCGCCGCGCAAACTCACCGGCACCCCATGCTCCATCCAGTACGCGCCACTGGCTTCAATCGGCGCTGATTCAGGCCGCTCGCCGCCACCCACGCGCGCGATGCGATAGCGCTTGCCCGGATCAAGCCCGCGCAAACGGATCGCCGGATCCGGCAGCGCCTTGGTCCCGCTATGCAAGAACGCGAACAACACCGCCTGCTTTTGATCGCGCGAAACCGACAGCGTGGCCGAACGGCGGCCGCCGTCCCACGGCGACAGCAGCCGGTACAGATCGCCTTGCTGCACGGTGCGGCGGATGCCCTTGTACGCCTCGACCATGCGTTTGGCCGTGGCGAAATCTGCGTCCTTCCAATGATTGAGATTGGCGCCGATGCCCAGGCCGCCCTGCATCGACGACAGGAAGCGATAGTCCAGCGAGGTCTCGCGCTTGTTGACCCAGTTCGGCGAATCGGTCACCCAGGCCATCATCACCGCCGGCGCATAGGCGTGGCTGAAACCGTCCTGCATGCTCAGCCGGTCGTAGGGATCGGTGTTGTCCGACGGCCACACCTGATCGGTGAAGGCCATGACGCCCATGTCGACGCGGCCGCCGCCGCCCGAACACGATTCGATCTCCAGCTTCGGATGCTTGCGGCGCAGCTCGGCCAGGATCCAGTACAGATTACGCACGTACTCGACGTAGAGCTTGGGTTGGTCTTCCGGCGCCAGTTGCGACCAGCCCGGTTCGGACCAGTTGCGGTTGTAATCCCATTTCAGGAACTGGATATCGTTGCGGGTGACCAGCTCGTCGAGCACCTTGAACAAGTGATCGCGCACATCGAGCCGGGCGAGATTGAGCACCAGCTGATTGCGCGCCGGCGTCAGCGGACGGCCGGGAAACTGGATCGCCCAGTCCGGATGCGCGCGGTACAGATCGCTGTCGGGGTTGACCATTTCCGGCTCGACCCACAGCCCGAACTCCATGCCCAGGCCATGCACTTTGTCGATCAGCGGCTTGAGTCCGTTCGGGAATTTGTTCGGATTGACGGTCCAATCGCCCAGGCCGGCCTTGTCGCTGTTGCGCGCGCCGAACCAGCCGTCGTCCATGACGAAACGCTCCACGCCGATTCGCGCGGCTTTCTCGGCCAGGGCCATCTGGCCGGCTTCGTCGACCGCGAACTCGGTGGCTTCCCAACTGTTGTAGAGCACCGGACGCAGCCGCGGCTTGCCGTTGCCGGGCAGGATGTGTTCACGCTGGAAACGATGCATCAGGCGCGAGGCGCCGCCCATGCCGCGTTCGGAATAGCCGGCGTAGAACACCGGCGTATCCAGGGTTTCGCCGGGCGCGAGGCGGTAGGCGAAATCGTAAGGGTTGTAGCCGCCGACCACGCGCACCGCACCTAGCTGATCCTTGTCGATGCTGATCCGCCACGATCCCGACCACGCCAGCGCACCGAACCACACCGGCCCGTTTTCTTCGGTCGACATGCCGTCGCGGTCGATCGCGAACCACGGCGTGTTCTGCTGACCGGTGGAGCCGCGCCGGCTTTCCAGCACGGTCGCGCCTTCGGTGACCGGGCGCTGCTGCAAGGTCCATTCGCCGATCCAGCGGCCGGTGAGGTGATGCAGGCGGTAGTCGCTCTGGGGCGCGAGGGTGTAGGAGGCCGACGCGGCCTGATCGATGCGCACCGGCGTGTCGCCCTGATTCTCGATCGAGGCCGAACGCCCGACCACGCCGGTGTCCGCATCGATGGTGTAGCGCAGACTCACCTGCAGCGGCGCGGCGATGTCCTTCATCTTGATGACGAGGGCATCGCCTTCGATGCGATGCGAGACGTAGCGCAGCACGGTGTCGCGATTGCCATCGGCATACGCGAGCTTGAGCGCGACCTCGCTATAGATGCCGCCGCCCTGGGCCGGAAATTCCTGCGGCGTGACCGATGCGGACAGATCGAAGCTGGCGTGGCCGGGCAAGGCCTTGACCGGGCCGAGCGGATCGCCGGCGGCGAGCCGTCCGCCCCAGTGCACGGCCTGCAACTGGCCGACCTCGTTGATGCCGAAGGCGTAGGTGACCTGGCCGCCGTCGAGGCGAAAGACCCGGGTCTGCGCATCGAAAACCACCGACGCCCGCGCCAAATCGGGAAGCGAGCACAACACGATGAACGCCGCGCCGCCCGCGGCGCGAAGCAGGAACGAACCCATGCAGACCCCTCCGTCTGATCATTATCGTATTTATCATACAAATATAGCGATGTCGACCCGGCCGCGACCGTCGCCCTCGCGTCGCGCTTGCGCCGCGGATCACGCGAGCGTCGGCGTCGGAATCGGGCCAGGCGAGTCGGCGAGACGAACCGGAAACCCGCGCATCCGCGCGTCTGCCGATGTCGGGTCGCGTGCTATCGTGTCCGCGAACAAGGCCTGGGTGCTTGCCGGAACGGTTCGGCGTCGCGAATATCGTACCCACCCCACATCGAGCATTTCGGAAGATGCCTCCTATCGAGTCCGCCGGACGATCGCAGTTGAGCGGCCGCATGACGCTGACGGAACAGCTGCTCGATGCATTGGGCAGGGAAATCGTGCTGGGCCGTTTCGCCGAAAGCGGCTTTCCCACCGAGGCGGAAATTTCCGAGGCCTATTCGACCAGCCGCGGCGTCACCCGCGAAGCGATCAAGATGCTCACCTCCAAGGGCATGCTGTCGGCGCGCCCGCGCAGCGGCATCGTGGTGCAGCCCGAGCGCAGCTGGAGCCTGCTGGATGCCGACGTGCTGCGCTGGATGCTCGAGCGCAAGTTCTCCTACAAGTTGCTGCAATCGTTCACCGAGATGCGGCTGGGCATCGAGCCCACCGCCGCGGCCCTGGCCGCGCGCCGCGCCGACGCCGAGGCGATCAAGGGCATCGAGCGCGGCCTGGAGCGGATGATCGCCGCCGAGCGCGGCGAGGACGATCATCTGACCTCCGATGTCGCCTTCCACGTCGCCATCCTCGATGCCACCGGCAACCCGTTCTACGTGCAACTGCACGAACTGGTGAACACCGCGCTGCGCATCTCGATCCAGCTGACCAATCGCATCAAGGGCCACACCGCGAGCATTCCCGCGCACCGGCGCGTGCTCGATGCGATCAAGGCCGGCGATGCGGTCGCCGCGCACGCGACGATGTCGAGCATCATCAACGACGTGCTGGTGCTGATCGCCGATGCGCAGGCGCGCGAGGCCGATCAGGGCAAGCCGCGCAAGCGCGTAACCAAAGCGCCGGTCCGATCCGGCAAATAAGTTCGCAGCGCTGCGCGGCGCTAAGCCACGCGGCCTGATCCCGGTTCGATCGAACCGCTGTCGCGACGAAGTCCGGCCTGCCCGGGCGATAGCGATGGCGCGCCGGCAGCGCGGGCCGAGTCAAAGACAGACCCTCGCCATCTGTCACGTCCGGCCATTCGATGCCGGACGACGGCGCCATGCGCAGGTGACAGCGTTCACGGCAATCGGCATAGTGGCGGCGCGAGCTGGGAGCGCTCGCACGGTAAGCCGGCCGCGTCATGGGCCGGCGCACAGTGGCTTATGTCAGCCGATACTTTCGACAAGGAAGCAAAATGAACCGTGCCATCTCCCATAAGCCGACCGCGGCTTTCGTCGGCGCTTCGTGGACCGCGCTCATGCTGGGCGCGCTGGCCTATCTGGTCGGCCTGTGGAACACGCAGATGCTGCTCAACGAGAAGGGTTACTACCTGACCTTGCTGCTGTACGGCCTGTTCGCGGCCGTGTCGGTGCAAAAGGCGGTGCGCGACCGGATGGAAGGCATCCCGGTCACCAACATCTACTACGGCCTGGCCTGGACGTCGGTGATGAGCGCGCTGGTGTTGCTGTGCATCGGCCTGTGGAATGCCGGCATCAGCCTGAGCGAGAAAGGCTTTTACGCCATGGCCTACGCGCTGAGCCTGTTCGCGGCTATCGCGGTGCAGAAGAACACCCGCGACAGCGGCACGGCCGACGAGTACGAGTAAGCCGCAACGCTCGTTCCGCACCGCGATCCGCGCTGGATCGCGGTGTCGCCGCGGCCGACACCTGTCAGGCGCGTGCCTGGCAAACAGTCACGCGGCCGCCGTCGGCGCGCCGCGCGATTGCGCGTCCAGTTCCGCCGGCCATTGTGGCCTCGGCGCCAGGCGCAAGGCGAGGTAGCGCATCAGGCCAAGCGGCAGCAGCAACCAGAACATCGGCAACAACGCCAGGCTGGCGAGCCATTCGATGAGGTGCATGCGCTGGCGACAGGCCGCGCCTTCCGCGCTCGGATCGAGGAACGGCATGAAGAAGAACAGGCTGCGGCGGAAATCGACGTCGTCCAGCCGCGGCGTCTGCGGCGGCAGGTTCGCCGGGCCATGCTCCATGTAGACGCGACAGTAATCCCACATGCGCCGCATCTGGGCTTCGTCGATGCTCTGGCCGCCGAGCTGGATGCGATCGACGACTTCCAGCGTGCCCGGCTTGCAGCGACTGAGAAACAACGCGTAACGCACGCTGCGACCGGCCTGACGGGTGATCTCGGCGTGGGTATCGGCCCAGTCGAAAACCTTGATGCTGTGCGGCCAGCGCACGAAGGGATTGGCTTTCCAGGTGTGTTCGTAAATGTAGATCTTGCCGCGGGCGCGATTGAAGCGCACCGGCGTATCGGAAGGCACCGCGATGTCCAGGCGAACGCAGAACAGCGCAAGCGCGACCACGCCGACCGAGGCGATCGACAGCGCGATGTCCCACACGGTCCAGTGGCTCCATGAGCTCGGAAACAGGCCGTAGGCAAAAATACCCAGCGCGAAGCAGCCGCCGAGAATCCCCATGCCCCTGATCAGGACCTCGGTGCGCGACAGCTCCAGATAGTTCGCGTCGATGTGGCGCAGATTGCCGTTGGCCGACGGCACCTCGCGCGGCGGCGCGTCGCCGCGCGGCTGATCCTCGTACCAATATTCCACCGGCGGCAGCAGCCGTCCCTGATCTTGCGCCATCGCCGATCGATCCTTGTCCAGACCCGAATGGCGTGCAGTATTCGGGTCGGCCGCGATCGCCGCAAGGCGCGCGGGTTCGGGTATTACTTCTGACAATCCAGCGACGTGGTCGCGTCCAGACGCGCGAACGGCTTGAACGCGGGCAGGCTGGCGGCGAGGGCCTGTTGCGTGGTGTGCAACTCGGCGACGTGCATGCACATGGCCTGGGCTTTCTTCTCCAGCTCCGCGGTCTGCGCGTCGACGTCCTTGCCGACCTGATCGGGATCGCCGCCCTTGAACGCGGCTTCGATCGCGCCGCTGACGGCCTTGCCGGCCAACTGCGCGCCGGCCTTGCCCATCGCCGCGCCTTCCAGTCCGATCGCCGTGGCGTGGGTGTAGTAGCTCTTGCTCAGCGCCTGCTGCGGGGCGGTCAGGGCGACCGCGCGGCCGTCGATGCTGAGCGCGCCGTCGGCGGCGATCCGCGCCACCGCGTTGCCGTTGCGCAGTTGCACGTGCTGGTCGTCGATCTTGAGGAAGCCCAGCGGCGAGCCGTGCACGTCGGCCGGCGCGGTCGGCGCCGGCGAACAACCGGCGGCGAGCGCCACGGCGAGCAGGCCCGGCAACAGCAGCGACAGCGAAGCGTTCATGGCCTTCATGGCGGGATTCCGAGAGATGGTGCGGAGGAAGAAAGCGCGCGGCACGACACCGCGCGCAAAATAACGGGTTACGTATTCACTTGTCTACGTCGACGCGGCCGCTGACGCCGTGGTGGGCGACCGAGCCGCTGCCGACCTTGCGCACGGTCAGATCGCCGCGCACATCGTCGACGACCAGATCGCCCGAGCCCAGGCGATCGAGTTCGACCGTGCCGCCGACCTGGCTCAGTTCGACGTCGCCCGAACCGATCGAGCCGAGCTTGGCGCCGCCGCCGATATGCTTGGCCTTGAGATCGCCCGAGCCGACCGAGATCACCTGCAGCGAGCCGATGCGTTCGAGATCGACATCGCCCGAACCGATGTCGGCGGTGGTCACGCCGCGCACGTTGCGCGCTTCGACATCGCCCGAGCCCAGGTCGATGCTCAGCCCGGCCACGTTGTCGATCCTGGCGTCGCCGGAACCGAGCTTGAGCTGGACCCGCATGCTGTCGGGCAGGCTGGCCTGCAGCTTCATGTAGCGGTAACCGTTGAATCCGAAGTTGATGCTGTAGCGATGCTCGGCGCGGACCACCAGCTTGTCGCCGACCCGTGTCTGCACCAGGGTCATGCCGGCCAGGTCGTCAGCGTCCGAGGCGCAGGCCCGGCCGGTGACCGCGGCGCGGGCGCCTGGCGCGCCGGTGACGATCAGGTCGTCGGAGCCGATCTCGAACACCACCGCTTTGACCCCGGCCAGATCCAGTTGCAGATTGCGCGGCTGCGAATGTTCGCAGCGTTCGCCGGCCTGGGCGGCGAGCGGCAGCAGGCTCGCCGTGGCGAGCACGAGGGCGGCCGGCAGAAGAAGGGTGTGTCGCATCGTGTGCTCCGAATGAAAGGGTCGAGGTCTTGATGCGGGCGAAGCGGCGATGGTTGCAATCGATGATGTTAGAGCCGGCCACCCACCGCTCATGCGAGAGCGGCGGGTGGCGGACGCTCGATCAGCCTTCGTCGCGCCAGCGGCGCAGACGGATCGCGCCGTAGACCATCGCCGCGCCGATCACCGCGCCGACCCACAGGTCGATGGTGGTCAGGGCGTGCAGGTTGGTGGTGAAGTCGATCGACGACTGGGTCAATGCCTGCGGCCCGTCGACGGCGGCGCGCTGGGCGTCGCTGGCGATCTGCGGACTGAGCATCCAGCTGCCGGGGACCACGCTCAACAAGCCGCGGTAACCGATGATGTAGGCCAGACGCAGCGCCGGGAAACCGGTGTCGGGCGTGACGATCGCCAGGAACACGTTGACCAGGCCGATGAACACGCAGGCCAGCAGCGGAATCACCACCGCCCAGATGAACGGCACGCTGCGCGCCCAGGCCGAGCACAACATCAACCAACCGACGGTCGGCAGGGCCCACAGGGCGTACACCGGCAGCGACAGCAGCACCTGCGCGACCACACGCAGCGGATGCGCCTGCACGAAGATCGCCGAGGCGCCGTCGACGCCGTTGAGCACGGCGGTCAACCAGGCCAGGACCCACAGCACCAGTCCGACCAGCAGACCGATAGCCGCGGCCAGCACCGGCGCCAGCACCAGCGCCCACAACAGCTTGGACAGCACCGCCTGGGTGTCGGAGACCGGCAGCGATTTCCAGAACAGGATGCTGCGGTCCTTGCGTTCGTCGTAGATCGAGCCCAGGGCGTAGAAGAACACCACGAACACGAACACCATGAACACCATGGCCAGGCCGCCGCTCAGGGCGAGATCGCCGATCTGGCCGGCCGATTCGGCCTTGCTGGAGAAGTCCAGGTTGACGCCGTGCGCGTCGCCCTTGCCGATGTAGTAGTGGAACGCCGCGGACAGGCCGATCGCGGTGATGACCGCCAGCACGATCGCGATCGCGCCGGCAATCAGCGGGCCCCATACGAAGCCGCCGCGATGCTCCCAGTATTCGCGCTTGAGCAGCATCTTGAAGGTCTGCAGCGGCGTGATCGTGGTCATCGGACGGGCGGCGGGAGGGGCCTGGAGGTCGTCGTGGGTGGCATTCATGCGTAGGTCCCCTTCATGGTGGCGACGAACAGGTCGGCCAGGCCCGGCGTGCGGGTTTCGCCCAGTCCGCTGAGTTGCGCGGCCGGCACGCCGTCGAACAGCATCACGGTCTTGCCGAAGGGCAGGGCGCGTTCGTCGAGCGGGCCGAGGATCTTGGCGTGGTCGGCCTTGTCGCGGTCGACCAATACTTCGACGAAGCGGTCGCTGAGCTGTTCCATCGGGCAGTCGAGCACGATCTTGCCGTCGCGGATGAACATCACGTCGGTGAGGATGTGTTCGATCTCCTCGACCTGGTGGGTGGTGATGATGATGGTCTTGTTCTCGTCGAAGTAATCCTCCAGCAGGCGCTGGTAGAACTGCTTGCGATACAGGATGTCCAGGCCCAGGGTCGGTTCGTCGAGCACCAGCAGGCGCGCGTCGATCGCCATCACCAGCGCCAGATGCAGTTGCACGATCATGCCCTTGGACATTTCGCGAACGCGCAGGTCCGGCTTGAGCTGGGTGCCGTGCAGGAAGCGCTCGCACTTGGCGCGGTCGAAGCGCGGATGCACGCCGGCGACGAAGTCGATCGCCTCGCGCACCCGCAGCCAGCGCGGCAGCACCGCCACGTCGGCGATGAAGCACACGTCGCGCATCAGTTCGTCGCGCTGGGTGCGCGGGTCGCGGCCGAGCACCGACAGTTCGCCGTCGAACGCGATCAGTCCCAGCACCGCCTTGAGCGCGGTGGTCTTGCCGGCGCCGTTGGGGCCGATCAGGCCGACGATGCGGCCGGCCGGGATGTCGAAGCTGGTGTCGTCGAGCGCGAGCTTGTTGCGATACACCTTGCGCAGGCCGCGCGCGGTGATGATGTGGCCCGGATCGATGTGGATGGCATTGGTCATGGTGCGTCCGCCTTGTCGTTGCCGTTGCTGACGCCGCCGAGCAGTTCCTCGGTGCGCAGGCCCAATCGCGCGATGCGTTCCAGGACCAGCGGCCATTCCTCGTGCAGGAAGCGTTCGCGCTCGTTCATGAGCAATTTCCTGGAAGCTTCTTCGGTCACGTACATGCCCAGTCCTCGGCGTTTTTCGACCAACGCCTCGTCGGCCAACTCCTGGTAGGCGCGCGAGACAGTGATGGGATTGAGTTGATATTCCGCGGCGACCTGCCGCACGGAGGGCAGGGCATCGCCGGGCTTGAGCACGCCGTCGAGCATCATCGCGACGACGCGTTCCTTGAGCTGGCGATAGATCGGAGCGCCGTCGCTCCATTGGATTGCGGTCATGGGTTCAGCCCCGCGACAAGAAGGAGAAATAAGGCATCACGAGATTCCGTCGGTTGCGACGCGCGGCGGTCCCGGCCTTGCGCTTGGTTTCGTTGCTTGCCGACTCCGCGGCAGGGGTGGATTCGAGGGTGTTGGCCACCGCGCTCAGGTCGGCGACTTCGCTGGCCAGACCGCCGGCGAAGGCGGCGATCCCGGCCGCGCTGGTGTTGCTTTCGAGTTGCTGGGCGCGCGCCTCGATCCGGCGGGCGACCTGGACGACATCGCTGGAGCGCGCCTTGGCGCGTTCAACGAAGGCGCGGTCGAAGCCGATCTGGGCCTTGACCACGCCCAGGTCGAGTTCCAGCGGGCGGGTGGCCGGGGCGTCGGCGGCGAGCGCGGCCATGCCGGCCGGGGAGCCCAGCGCCGGATTGGGCACCGGCATCATCACCACCAGGCCCAGCACCAGGGCGCCGCCGGCGGCCATCAGGGCGGAAATCGAGTTGTGGAGCTTGCGGTTCATCTTGAACGTCCTGCTCGTTAGTGGGCCGGTGTTGTATGCAACTATAACACCAAAGCACGTTGAGTCAATCGCTCTTGACCCAACTGAAGTCATACTTGGCGCCCGCCGTCCCCATCGCCCCTGCGAGCCCGCCCCGATGACCCTCCCGTCGCTTTCCCGTCCGCGCCCGGCCCGTATCGCCGGCCTTTCCGTCCTGGTGTGCCTGGTTCTGGCCGCCGGCAGCGCCGCCGCGGCCGGCGGCGGCTTGCTCGATCGCAGCTTCCGTCCGCTGGCCGGCAAGGTGCCGGTCGATCTGGCCAAGGCCTATGGCGGCGACGTGGTGCTGGTGGTCAACACCGCCAGCAAATGCGGTTTCACCCCGCAGTTCGAGGCCCTGGAAGGCCTGCAGTCCAAGTACAAGGCGAAGGGTTTCGCCGTGCTCGGCTTCCCGTCGGGCGATTTCCGCGCCCAGGAGTTCGAGGACGAAAAACAGATCCAGGAGTTCTGCACCCTGACCTACGGGGTCAAGTTCCCGATGTTCGAGAAGGTGCACGTGATCGGCGATCAAGCCACGCCGCTGTACAAGGACCTGGCCAAGGCCGCCGGCGAGGCGCCCAAGTGGAATTTCCACAAGTACCTGATCGGCCGCGACGGCAAGTTGATCGCGAGTTACGGCAGCAAGGTCACCCCGGACGATCCCAGCATCGTCGCGGCGATCGAGCGCGCGCTCGGCGCGCCGCGCGCGAAGGGCGGGGCGGCTTCGGCGTCGACCTCGGCGGCGGCGAAGAAGTCGCCCTGAGCGGCGCGGATCGCCACTCGCGCGCCATCGCAGGCGCGCACAGGCGCGCGAATCTGCGCACGCGGTCGGGTTTTCGCCGCGTCCGCGCCTTTCGTCGCCAGGAACTTAGCGGCTTGTCCGCCGTCACACTGGAACATTGCCGGCATAGCGCCGGCCCGCGACAATGTCGGGCTGACGCCCGGTCGCGGCGTATCGATCCATCGCTCCGGGTTCGCCCCTGGAACATTCAGAGATTTGCAACTTAAGGAGCTCTACCCCGATGAAGGCTTTCGTGCGCGGCGCAGCCGTGTTGATCACTACTGCAGCGCTCGTGAGCGGCGCCGCCTCTGCCCAGGACAAGTCCGTGCTCGCCAACGACCGTGAAAAAATCAGCTATGCCATCGGCCTGGACGTGGCGTCCTCGCTCAAGCCGGTCGGCCCGGACCTGGACACCGCCGCGTTCGAACGCGCGGTCAAGAACGTCTTCGACGGCGGCAAGCCGCTGATCACCCAGGACGAAGCGCGCACCGTCGACACCGCCCTGCGCGCGCGCATCGCCGCGCGCGACGGCAAGCCGGCCGCGGGCGCCGCGCCGGGCTCGCAGCCGCCGGCGGTCGACAAGGGCAAGGTTGGCCTGCTGATCGGCACCTTCATGGTCGGCCCGGCGCTGCAGCAGATCAAAACCGAAATCGAAGTGCCGGTGCTGGTGCAGGCCGTGCGCACCTCGCTGGGCGGCGGCAAGCCGCTGCTGGCCGAGGGCGAGGCGCGCACCCTGCTGACCAATTTCAGCGAGCGCATGCAGTCCAAGGCCAAGGCCGAAGCGGCCGCGGCCGGCGAGAAGAACCTCAAGGACGGCGCGGCGTTCCTGGCCGAGAACAAGAAGGTCAAGGGCGTGTTCGTGACCGGCTCGGGCCTGCAATACATGATCCTGCGCCAGGGCTCGGGCGAGCGTCCCAAGCCGACCGACAAGGTCAGCGTGAACTACAAGGGCACCTTGCTCGACGGCAAGACTTTCGACAGCTCCTACGATCGCGGCCAGCCGGCCGAATTCCCGGTCAACGGCGTGATCCAGGGCTGGCAGGAAGGCCTGGCGATGATGCCGGTCGGCAGCAAGTTCAAGTTCTGGATTCCGGCCGAACTGGCCTACGGCGCGAACGGCGCGCCGCCGAGCATCGGTCCGAACGCGACGTTGACCTTCGAGGTCGAGTTGCTCGACATCCTGTAATCCTCCCGCTGCGCGGGTCGCGGCCGGGAGCGGCGGCGGACGCGCGCAGACGCGTAGCGTTCAGTTGCCGGCCGGCAACGTGTGCAGCCGGCGCGGTTTCCCACCTTCCGGATATTCAGTCTTTCAGGAGTGCAGTTTGATGAAGCCTTTCATGCGTAACACCGCCCTCGCGTTCGCGGTCGCCTCGATGGCGCTGTTCGCGTCGGGTTGCGACAAGGCCGGCAAGCCGGCCGGCGACAAGGCGGCCGAGGCCAAGCCCGGCGAGAAGTCCGCCGACGGCAAGAGCGAGGTCAAGGTGCTCGGCGGCATGAAGACCGAGAAGGAACAAGACAGCTACCTGATCGGCATGGACATGGGCCGTTCGCTGGAACTGCTCAAGGACGATCTGGACCTGGCCGTGCTGCAGAAGGCCATGCAGGCCAACATCAAGGGCGACAAGGCCCTGTTGACCGACGAGGAAGCCCAGCAGATCCGTCAGCGCCTGCAGGAAAAGGTCCGCACCAAGCAGATGGAAAAGATGGTCGCGCTGGCCAAGACCAACCTGGCCGACGGTGAGAAGTTCCTCGCCGCCAACGGCAAGAAGCCGGGCGTGGTGACCACCGCCTCGGGCCTGCAGTACCAGATCCTCACCGAAGGCAAGGGCGCCAAGCCCAAGGTCAGCGACACCGTGCGCGTGCATTACAAGGGCACCTTGCTCGACGGCAAGACCTTCGACAGCTCCTACGATCGCAACGAACCGGCGGTGTTCCCGCTCGGCGCGGTGGTCCCGGGCTGGCAGGAAGGCATCGCGCTGATGCCGGTCGGCAGCAAGTTCAAGCTGTGGATCCCGAGCAAGCTCGGCTACGGCGAGCAGGGTACCCCGGGCGGCCCGATCGGCCCGAACGCGACCTTGGTGTTCGACGTGGAACTGCTCGACATCGTCAAGGGCGACGCCGGCGGTCCGGGCGCTGCGGGCGGCGCGGAATCGGCCGCGATGGGCGACGGCCACAAGCATTGACGCAATGAAGCGGGCCTAAGCCGACAGCACCGATGGGAACGGGGAATGGACGGTTCACGCGCCAGCGCGCGGGATCGTTCCATTCCCTGTTCCCTGTTTCATTTCCGCGGTCGATTCCCGCTGTTCGCTTCACCTAGAACGAGAACCAACGCATGCGCGTCACCATCTTCGGCACCGGTTATGTCGGCCTGGTCACCGGGACCTGCCTGGCCGATGTCGGCCACGACGTGGTCTGCGTCGATATCGACGCGGCCAAGGTCGAGGGCCTCACGCGCGGCGTGATTCCGATCTACGAGCCCGGCCTGGAGCCGATGGTCAAGGCGAACCACGCCGCCGGCCGTCTGCACTTCACCACCGACGCGGCCGCCGCGATCGGCCACGCCGATCTGATCTTCATCGCGGTCGGCACGCCGCCCGACGAAAGCGGCAGCGCCGATCTCAAGTACGTGCTGTCGGTGGCGTCGACCATCGGCCGGCATATCGAACGCCCGGTCGTCGTCGTGAACAAGTCGACCGTGCCGGTCGGTACCGCCGACCAGGTCGAGGCGACCATCGCCCGCGAACTGGCGGCGCGCGGCGTGGATGTCGCTTTCGATGTCGCCTCCAACCCCGAATTCCTCAAGGAAGGCGATGCGGTCGCCGACTGCATGCGGCCGGACCGCATCGTGATCGGCGCGGCCAATCCGCTCGCGGTGGAAAAGCTCAAGCGCCTGTACGCGCCGTTCAACCGCAATCACGAGCGCATCGTGGTCATGGACCTGCGCTCGGCCGAACTGACCAAGTACGCCGCCAACGCCATGCTGGCGACCAAGATCAGTTTCATGAACGAGATCGCCAACATCGCCGAGAAAGTCGGCGCCGATATCGAGATGGTCCGCCAGGGCATCGGCTCGGACCCGCGCATCGGCTGGCACTTCATCTACCCGGGCGCCGGTTACGGCGGCTCTTGTTTCCCCAAGGACGTGCAGGCGTTGTCGCGCACCGCGCAGCAGCACGGTTACGACGCGCACCTGCTCGACGCGGTGGAAACGGTCAACGACAACCAGAAGGGCCATTTGTTCGAACTGATCCAGCGCCATTACGGCGGGCCGATCGCGGGCAAGACCTTCGCGGTGTGGGGGCTGGCGTTCAAGCCCAATACCGACGACATGCGCGAAGCGTCCAGCCGCACCTTGCTGGCCCAGCTGTGGCAGGCCGGCGCGCGCGTGCGCGCCTACGATCCGGAAGCCAACGAGGAAGCGCATCGCATCTTCGGCGAGCGCGAGGACCTGGTCCTGTGCGACTCGGCCCGCGCCGCGCTGGCCGACGCCGACGCGCTGGTGGTGGTGACCGAGTGGAAGCAGTTCCGCAGCCCGGATTTCGTCCGCGTCCGCCAGGCTCTGGCCGACGGCGTGATCTTCGACGGACGCAACCTGTACCATCCCGACGAAGTCGAAGCGGCGGACCTGGCCTATTACGGCATCGGCCGCGGCCGCTCGATCCTGATCGACGGCGCATGAGCCGTCTTCGCCGCCGATGGATGCAATGCCCGTGAGCTCCGAACTTGAACAGCGCCTGGTCGATCTGGAGACGCGCCTCGCGTTCCAAGAGCATGCGCTGGGCGAATTGAGCGATGCGCTCGCCGCCGCGCGCAGCGAGGAAGCACGCAACACCTTGCTGCTGTTCCGTGCGCTGGAAGAGATCAAGCACCTGCGCGCCGCGATGGCCGCCAGCCCGTTGACCGGCGATGTCGGCAGCGAACCACCCCCGCCGCACTACTGAACACCGAGCAATGAGCGACACACTTCGCGATCAACTGTTGGGCCTGGGCTTCAAGCCCGCGCCCAAGCCCGAGCGCAGCGAGCGCAAGGGCGACGACCGCCGTGGCGGCCCTGACCGGGCCGACGCCGCGCGCGGCAACAACAAACCCGGCCCGCGCCACGACGGCGCGCGCAAGCCCGGCGAGCAGCGTTCCGGCAAACCGCCCGGCGCGCGGCCCGACGGCGCGCGAGGCGATCAGGCGCGACCGGCGTCCAGGCCCGGCGAAGGCCGCAGGCCCGACCAGCGCGGTCCGCGTCCGGGCGCGCCGGGCAAGCCGCGCACGCGCGAGGACATCGATCTGGCCAAGGCGTACGCGATCCGCGCCCAGCGCGAGAAAGACGAACGCATCGCCGCCGAGCAGGCCAAGCAGGAAGAGGCGCGCCTGCGCCGCGAAGCGCGGGCCAAGCTCACCGAACTGGTCAAGGGCCAGGGCCTGAACCAGGCCGATGCCGAAATCGCCCGGCATTTTCCGTATGGCGGCAAGATCAAGCGGGTCTACGTCAACGCCGAGCAGCTCAAGCAGCTCAACGCCGGCGAACTGGGCGTGCTGCAGCTCGAAGGCCGCTATGTGCTGGTGACGGCGGCCTTGCTGGCGCAGGCCGAAGAGATCTTCCCGCAGGCGGTGGCGTTGAAGGTCGACCCGAACGCGCCGGCCGAGGACGATCCGTACGCCGATCCGCAGTATCAGGTGCCGGACGATCTGGTCTGGTGAGTGGGATAGGGGAGGTTGTTGTTGCGAAAGCAACAGCAACAGCGAATCCCCGCGCTGAGGTTCGACCCGATAAAGGGGCTGCGCCGGGCGCCGCCCCCTCTACAAAGTGGGCTGCCGATTTTCCACAAGGTTGATTCGTCGCGGCCACGCAGCGCTCGCGTTGAACAGAAGCGGTAGCTGTCCAGTGCTTGCGCGAAGTGGACTTCGGCTATCGCCAGGCCGCTATTCAACGGGCCACGACGGCAGGCGCGAAGCCTCAAGTCGCAACGCGTTGCCGCTGTCGCACCGAAGCCGCCGCAACCCATTGCCCACTTTGTAGAGGGGGCACGCGCCTGGCGTATTTGAACGAAGCTGATGAGCCAACGGCGCGGGGATTCGCTCCACCCCCGCGAATCAACGACTAAGACTAAGCCCCAACCGCCCGCGACCGCGACACAACCGCAGCGTCCGCCGCCACATCTCCCTGCGCCGGCCCAATAATCCGATCAATCATCGCCGCCACCGCCTGCGCGGTTTCCAGCGGCCGCTCCATCGGAAACAGATGGCTGCCCTCGATCCAGGCCCAGCGCGAACCGACCAGTCGCCGGGTCGCGGCGGTGCCGGCATTGCGCAGTTCGCGCGAACGGGTGCCGGCGAGGAAACCGACCGGAATCCGCAGCTTCGGGGTCAGCCCGCTCAACGAGGTGGTCGGCAGGCTGCGATAGATCTGGTATTCGATCTCGCGCTCGAACGCGAGCTCGCGCGCGCCGTCGTCGGCGCGGCGGGTGCCGTGCTCGACGTAGGCTTCGAGCACGCGCGAATCCCAACGCGCGAACGCCGGCTTGGCCAGGAAGTGGCTGCGCACCGCGTCGGTGTCGGGCCAGTGCTTGCGCCGCTGCAAGGTCGCGCGCGTGGGCATCACCAGATTGTCCAGGCCGGTGCGGCGGCCGAGCGAGACCAGGCGCGCGCGCCAGCCGGCGATCAAGGGCGAGTCGAGCATGACCACGCCGGCCAGGCGCGAGGCCAGCGCCGAGCCCGACAGCCGGTGCGCGGCCAGCAGGCTCAGGTAGCCGCCGAGGGAATGCCCGACCAGCCAGATCCGGCGCGCGTCGCCGCTGGCCGCTTCGACCCGCGCCGCGAGTTCGTCGACCAGATGCGGCCAGTCCAGGCTGACCGGGTAGCGCGGGTCGTGGCCGATGCGCGCCGGCCGCTCGATCCGGAACCGCGACGCGAGCGCGTCCAGCATCACCCCGTAGACGGGCGCCGGAAAGCCGTTGGCGTGGGAGAACAGCAGCAGATCGTGCATGCGGGCGAGGGGCCGCAACTGGCCGCTGGCAATGAGGTGGCAGAACCATACCATTGCGTACAGTTGTGCGGTAGCCGGTAGTGGCCGCTGGGTGTCAGGGCGAAGTGGCGTCGTTGCAAGCGCGTGGTCGGTCGCCGCTGTGCCAGTTGCAGTAAGTGACGCGGCGATCGGCTGCCCCGCGGTCGCAGCTTACGCAGCTCCTACAGTCGGACTTCGTGGATGCCCGGCCGCCCCCTGTAGGAGCGGCGCGAGCCGCGACCGCGAATCACAAACTACGACGCAGGCCCATCGAACCCGCGTCGCGCTCACCACGACAAAACCTCAAGCCGCCTCGCGATACCGCGGCGCCGGCTGCGACTGGCCGAAATGCGGAAGCAGCGCCTGCCGCGAGCTTTCCAGCGTGTCCCACAGCGCCGCGTCGTGCAGCGGCGGAATCGTCACCTTCTCACGCCGGTCGTACCCGGCCAAGGCGGCATCGACCAGATCGCCGACTTCCATGACCCCGGGAATTTGCTCCACGTCGCGGCCCGACCGCTCCCAGATCTCGGTGCGCGTGGCCGCCGGCAAGACCGCCTGCACGTACACGCCCTTGGGTCCGAGCTCGACCTGCAGCGACTGGCTCAGGTAGTGCATGAAGGCCTTGGTTGCGCCGTACACGCTCATGCCGAATTCCGGCGCGAGCCCGACCACGGAGGCGAGGTTCACGATCGCGCCCTGGCCGGCGGCGGCCAAGCGCGGCGCGATCGCCGCGGCCAGCCGCGCGGGCGCGGTGACGTTGAGCGCGATCAGCTGCGCGACCTGGTCGGGCGACTGATCCAGGAAGTTGCCGGGCAGGGTGGCGCCGGCGTTGTTGACCAGCACGCCGATGCGCGGGTCGTCGCGCAGCACCGCCTCGACCCGCGCCAGTTGGACCGGGTCGGCGAGATCGGCCTGCAGCACCTCGGCCTTGACGCCGTAATCGGCGCGCAGGCGTTCGGCGAGGGCGTCCAGGCGGGACAGGTCGCGCGCCGCCAGGACCAGATCGTGGCCGCGGCGGGCGAAACGGTCGGCGTAGACGGCGCCGATGCCGCTGGAAGCGCCGGTAATGAGGACGGTGGGAAGCGGGGTAGTCACGGTGAACCTCGTTGGGTGTTGGGGGACTGTTACATGATGATCATCATGTTTAAGTTATCATGATGATCGTCATGTAACATGTCAAGGACGATCAGGCCCCGTCCGTCGGGTCGTCGGATCGGCCGCAATCAGCAGGAGAACGGGATGAAGGTCAGTCGCGAACAGGTGGGCGAGAACCGGCGCAGGATCCTCGACGAGGCCGGCAGGCTGTTCCGTGCGCGCGGGTTCGAGGCGGTCACGGTGGCCGAGGTGATGAAGGCCGCCGGCCTCACCCACGGCGCGTTCTACGGCCACTTCCAGTCCAAAGACGACCTGATCGCGCAGACCCTGGGCCATGTGCTGAGCCAGGCCCAGGTCGGCGACGAACTGCGGCCGTTCGTGGATTTCTACCTGTCGCCGCATCACTGCGGCGACCTCGCCGGCGGTTGCCCGACCGCCGCGCTCGGCGCCGACACGATTCGCCAGTCGCCGCGGGCGCGACAGGCGATGACCGAGGGCTTGCGCCAGCATCTGCAGCACATGACCCGGATGGAATCCGCGCCGGATGAAGCCACCCGCAGGCGCCAGGCGATCGGCGCCTGGTCGGCGATGGTCGGCGCGGTGATCCTGGCGCGGCTCAGCGACGACCCGGCGCTGTCGGAGGAAGTGCTGGCGCAGACCCGGGCCTGGATCGACGGAAGCACCTCGGCGAGCGCGGGCTAAGCATCGGCCCTTCGACGTACGCCACCTCGTCGCGAAACCGGATGACATGCGCGTCAGCGAACGCGCCGCTTGTTCGCGCATCGAACCCACCGCCATCGCCGCGGATGAGATCGGTTGCGGCTAAAGTGCGGCCGCGTGCGTAGCGGTTTGCCGATCGGACCGATCGATGCGGCTTGGCGGCGACGCACGCCACAAGGACATCCACTCAGAGAGGGAATTCATGCGCATTCTTCCGTTCGCGGGCCTGGCATTGACCGGCCTGCTGCTCAGCCACACCGCCCACGCCGCCTGCGACACCGTGTTGTCGCCGGAGGTCCGTTCGATCGATGCGGCCGGCACCTACTGCCTGGCCGCCAACCGCAGCGCGCCGATCGAGGTGCGCGCCGACAACGTCGAGCTCGACTGCCGCGGCCGCACGCTGTCGCGCCCGTCCAATTCGCCCGGATTCGGCACCGGCGTGCTGCTGCGCGGCGACAACCTCACCGTGCGCAATTGCCGCTTCGAGGGCTGGCAGTTCAGCGTGCTCGCCGAACAGTTCCTCAACGTGCAGATCCTCAACAACACCTTCATCCCCGAAGGGCCGGCGATCACCGCCTACGGCAGCGACCGTCCCGAAGGCGACGGCTTGCGCGTGATCGGCAATAGGGTGTTGTTCTACGGTTCGCAAAACGGCGCCGAGCAGGCCATCGGCATCTGGCATTCGCCGCGCGCGGTGCTGACCAACAACGTGGTCGCCGGTTTCATGGGCCATGCCGCGTTGCAACTGGACCGGTCCCCGGATGCGCAGTTGACCGGCAATCAGTTGCTCGACTTGAACGAAGGCGGATCGGTCGGCGTCGAGCTGATTTTCTCGCCGCGCGCGCGCATGGTCCACAACACCGTGATGCTGCGTCGCGGCGTCAACGCCCACGGCCTGAGCGGCGCCAGCGAGGCGACCTGCATCGAGAACATCCTGATCAATGCCGTGCACTCGGGCCTGGAAGGCTGCGCGGTGACGCGTCACAACGTCGATCAGATCAACAACGGCGATTGATTTTTTGCGGCGATAGTCATCGATAACGTGCCGGCATGCATCTCAAAGACGCCGCCTTCGAAACAGCGGGGCGGCGTCGTTTGCGGTGAACGTGCAGGTGATTGGGTCAGACGCGATCGGCGCCTCGTCGAGAACTAGGACGAATCGTTCGCGCCAATCGCCGTCGATAACGTGCCGATATGCACCTTCAAGATGCTTCCTTCGAAACAGCGGGGCGTCGTCGTTTGCGATGAACGTGCAGGCGACAGAGTCAGAAGCGATCGGCGCTTCGTCGCGATGACTGAGATGCAATGTCGATACAATCGTCGGCGCAGCACAGCGAGGCGACTGATCGATTCATCACCTCGCGCACTGCGCTCATCCGTCACACCCTTCAAGGAAAAGGAACTTCATGCGACTGCTCCCGATTACAGGCCTGGCCCTGACCGGCCTGATGCTCAGCACCTCCGCGTTCGCCTGCGACACCATCGTCCCGTCGCAGCAAATATCGATCTATGGCCCGGGCAAGTACTGCCTGAGCGCCAATCGCAGCCTTCCCATCGAGATCAGCGGCCCGGACATCGAACTCGATTGCCGTACCCGCTCCATCATCAATCCCAGTCCCAACGGCGGCGGCCCGACCGGCATCCGGATCAACTCCGGCGACAAGGTCATCGTGCGCAATTGCCGAGTCGACGGTTTTCCGATCGGCATCGACATGAACGTGCAGTCCAATGCGCAGTTGCTCAACAACACCGTGGTGCGTGCGCAAGATGTCGCGATCATGGTCCACGGCATCAACAACAACGATCCGTTCGCCGAACCGACCCGCATCGTCGGCAACCGGGTGATCGGCTACCCGAACCCCAACGATCCCTCGTCCAGCTGGGCCCCGGCGCTGCGCGTGATCGGCCTGGGCCGCGCGGTGATCAGCAACAACGTCGTCGCCGGCCACCGCGGGCCGGTCGGCCTGGAACTGGTGGACTCGCCGGACGTGCAGATCACCAACAACCAGTTCCTGGATCCGGCCGCGGTCGATCGCATGATCCGTCTGGAACAGTCGCCGCGCGCGCGCGTGGTCCACAACACCATCATGTCGCGTCAGCAGAACGTGATGTTCGGTCTCAGCGGCGCGAGCGGGGCGACCTGCGTGGAGAACGTGTTCATCAACACGATCCACTCGGGTTTTTCCGAGTGCGCGGTCACCCGTTACAACGTCGAACAGCCGTTGCCGCCGGCTCCGTAAGTCGGTCGCTGGCTTTACCAGGGTGTTGACGCTCCGCCGGCCATCGCGCCGGCGGAGTTTCTTGGCCGGTGCGGATGCACGGGGCGATGCGCGCGCCGACGCTGTCGTCGATCGACGTTCGTCACCACGCGCGGAGGCTGCGACGACGATCGATCCGCCGCGCGGTTTCAGTCGCCGCCGAGCGACGCCGGCAACATGGCGCGCGCGCTGTGCGCCAGTTCGCGCACCGTCGACACGCCCAGGTCGCGGATGATGCGATGGGTGCGATGCGGCAGCGGCGATTCGTCGATGTCGTGCGGCGCGATGTTCTTGCCCGGCACGCCGGGCAGGAACTCGATGCCGGCCGCGGCATAGCAATGCTGGACCAATGCCGAGCAGTACAGCGCGCCTTCCTTGGCCAGCAGGTTGCTGCGCTTGCGCAGGCGGCGGCTGTGCATCGCCATCAAGGTGCCGACCAGTTCGCTGATCGAATAACTCGACAGCCCCGACAGCAGGTCCAGCCCGGCGATCTGGACCTTGCGCAGTTGCTCGTCGTCCAGGCCGAAATCCAGGATCGCGATGTTCGGGAACGCCTCGGCGTCGTAATAGCGCTCGACCCGGTTCTCCTGCACGCCCAGGCGGATCTGCTTGTAGCGCATGTCCAGGTCGGACTCGATCACCCACCAGCGCCCGTCGATGCGGCGCTCGCTGAACATGAAGGCGTGCGACCACAGGCTGCGGTGGCCGTCCACGGTCAACGGCGACTGCGCCTTGCGGATCAGCTTGTTGATCCAGTCGCGGCCGCCGCACAGGCCGATCCGGCCGGGGCCGGCGTGTTTCTCGATAAAGGCGGCATTGCCGAAGGCGTCGGCCGATTCGGCCTGCTCTTCGACATCGGCGGACAACAGGATTTCGTCGCTCATCCTTGCGTACTCGTTCGGCTCGGTGCTGGGTCGGATCGGATCGGCGCATCGGGGCAGGGCCCCGGCGCGCTCACTCGGGATCGTAATCCAGATTCGAGGCCAGCCACCGTTCGGCCTGGATCAGGCTGACGCCCTTGCGCCGGGCGTAGTCCTCGACCTGTTCCTTGTTGACCCGGCCGACCACGAAGTACTGGCTGCCCGGATGGCTGAAGTAATAGCCCGAGACCGCCGCGGCCGGGTACATCGCGAAGCTTTCGGTCAGCTCCAGGCTGGTGTGGCGGGTGGCGTCGAGCATCTGGAACAGCGTGGTCTTCTCGCTGTGTTCGGGGCAGGCCGGATAGCCCGGCGCGGGGCGGATGCCGCGGTAGCCTTCGTCGATCAGCGCATCGTTGTTGAGGGTTTCGTCGTCGGCGTAGCCCCAGAACTCCTTGCGCACGCGCTGATGCAGGCGCTCGGCCAGCGCTTCGGCCAGGCGGTCGGCCAGCGCCTTGACCATGATCGAGTTGTAGTCGTCGTGATCGGCCTCGAAGCGCGCGACATGCGGCTCGATGCCGATGCCGGCGGTGACCGCGAAGCCGCCGATCCAGTCCTGCCGGCCCGATTCCTTCGGCGCGATGAAGTCGGCCAGGCAGAAGTCGGGGCGGTCGGCGGGTTTGTCGGCTTGTTGTCTGAGGAAGTGCAGGCGCACCGCTTCGCTCCTTCCCCCGCTTGCGGGGGAAGGCTGGGATGGGGACACGCCAGTCGCTGCGTGCTGGCCCTCACCCCGGTCCTCTCCCGCGAGCGGGAGAGGGAGGTTCATGTCGACTTCGACATCGTCGCCGATCGAGTTGGCGGGCCACAGCCCGAACACCGCCTTGGCCTTGATCCACTTCTCCTCGACCAACTGCTTGAGCATCCGGCGCGCATCGCGGTACAGCTCGGTGGCCTGCTTGCCGACGATTTCGTCGCTGAGGATCGCCGGGTAACGGCCGGCCAGTTCCCAGGTGTTGAAGAAGGGCGTCCAGTCGATGTACTCGACCAGTTCGTCCAGCGGGTAATCGTCGAACACGTGCAGGCCCGGTTGTTTCGGCGCGGGCGGAACGTACTCGTCCCAACCGCCGTCGTAGCGCTGGCCGCGCGCCTTTTCCAGCGACACCAGGCGCTTGCCGTCGCCGCGGTTCTTGTGGCGTTCGCGGATCTCGGCGTAGTCGGAGGCGTTGGCGGCGACGAAGGGCTCGCGCAGGTCGATCGAGATCAGCGACTGGGCCACGCCGACCGCGCGCGAGGCGTCCTTGACCCAGATCGTCGGCGATTTGTAATGCGGGTCGATCTTCAGCGCGGTGTGCGCGCGCGAGGTGGTCGCGCCGCCGATCAGCAGCGGCATGGTGAAGCCCTGGCGCTGCATCTCGCGGGCGACGTGGCTCATTTCCTCCAGAGACGGCGTGATCAGGCCCGACAGGCCGATCAGGTCGGCGTTTTCGGCGCGGGCGCGATCGAGGATCGTCTGCGCCGGCACCATCACGCCCAGGTCGATCACGTCGAAGTTATTGCAGGCCAGGACCACGCCGACGATGTTCTTGCCGATGTCGTGTACGTCGCCCTTGACCGTGGCCATGACGATCTTGCCGTTGGACTTGCCGACATCGCCGGTGCGCAGCTTCTCGGCTTCGATGTACGGCAGCAGGTAGGCGACCGCCTTCTTCATCACCCGCGCCGACTTGACCACCTGCGGCAGGAACATCTTGCCGGCGCCGAACAGGTCGCCTACCACGTTCATGCCCGACATCAGCGGACCTTCGATCACGTCGAGCGGGCGGGTCGATTCGATGCGCGCCGCTTCGGTGTCCTCCTCGATCCACTGGTCGATGCCATGGACCAGCGCATGGCTCAAGCGGTCGCGTACCGGCTTGTCGCGCCAGCGCAGGTCCTCGACCTTTTTCTCGCCTTTCTTGCCCTTGAAGCGGTCGGCGATGTCGAGCAAGCGTTCGGTGCCGTCGCTGCGGCGGTTGAGCACCACGTCCTCGACCCGTTCGCGCAGGTCCGGATCCAGATCGTCGTACAACGGCAGGCCGCCGGCGTTGACGATGCCCATGTCCATGCCGGCCTTGATCGCGTGATACAGGAACACCACGTGGATCGCCTGGCGCACCAGCTCGTTGCCGCGGAACGAGAACGACACGTTCGACACGCCGCCGGAGATATGGCTGTACGGAAAGCGCCGCTTGAGCTCGCGCGTGGCCTCGATGAAATCGACCGCGTAGTTGTTGTGCTCCTCGATGCCGGTGGCGATCGCGAACACGTTGGGGTCGAAGATGATGTCCTCGGGCGGAAAACCGATCTCCTCGGTCAGCAGCTTGTAGGCGCGCGAGCAGATCTCGACCTTGCGGTCGATGCTGTCGGCCTGGCCGACCTCGTCGAAGGCCATGACCACCACGGCCGCGCCGTAGCGTCGCACCAGCCGGGCCTGGCGCAGGAACTCGGCTTCGCCTTCCTTCATCGAGATCGAATTGACGATGCCCTTGCCCTGCAGGCACTTGAGCCCGGCCTCGATCACCGACCACTTGGAGCTGTCGACCATCACCGGGATGCGGGCGATATCGGGCTCGGCCGCGATCAGGTTGAGGTAGGTGACCATGGCCAGCTCGGAATCGAGCATGCCTTCGTCCATGTTGACGTCGAGCACCTGCGCGCCGTTCTCGACCTGCTGGCGCGCGACCACGATGGCCTCGTCATAGCGGCCTTCCAGGATCAGCTTCTTGAACTGCGCGCTGCCGGTGACGTTGGTGCGCTCGCCGACGTTGACGAAGTTGCTTTGCGGGGTGATCTGCAGCGGTTCGAGGCCGCTGAGTCGGGTTTGACGGGGCAGGGTGGCGGTCATGCGGGGGAGTTTTTTGCCTTGATCGGGATTGCCGGTGGAAAAAACAGTGGAGAGGAGTGAGAAGTGACTAAGGCGAGGCGCGCTTTCGCTCGTTCCTCACTCCTGCCCACTCTTTCCTCGCGCCTTGCGGTCAGGCCGCATCGACCAACTGCAACGGCTGCCGCGGCTCCACCCCTTCGACCGCCGCCACGATCGCGGCGATATGCGCCGGCGTCGTCCCGCAGCAGCCGCCGACCAGGTTGAGCAGGCCGGCGCGGGCGAATTCGCCGAGCACCGCGGCCATGTCCTCGGGGGTTTCGTCGTAACCGCCGAACGCGTTGGGCAGGCCGGCGTTGGGGTGGGTGCTGACGTAGGCGTCGGCGATCTGCGCCAGCACGTCGATGTGCACGCGCAGGTCCTTGGCGCCGAGTGCGCAGTTCAGGCCGATCGCGACCGGCTGGTTGTGGCGCACCGAGTACCAGAACGCCTCGGCGGTCTGGCCCGACAAGGTTCGGCCAGAGGCGTCGGTGATCGTGCCGGAGATCATCACCGGCAGCCGCGCGCCGCGCGCATCGAAGGCTTCCTCGACCGCGAACAATGCGGCCTTGGCGTTGAGCGTGTCGAAGATGGTCTCGACCATGATCACGTCGGCGCCGCCGTCGATCAGTCCGTCGGTGGCTTCGCGGTAGGCGATGCGCAGTTCGTCGAAGGTGATCGCGCGGTAGCCGGGGCGGTTCACGTCCGGGCTCAAGGATGCGGTGCGGCTGGTCGGACCGAGCACGCCGATCACGTAGCGCGGCTTGTCCTTGCCGGCGGCCGCATCGCGCGCTTCGGCTTCGTCGCAGGCCTGGCGCGCCAGGCGCGCGCCTTCTAGGTTGAGTTCGCGCGCCAGATGCTCCAGGCCGTAGTCCGACAGCGAGATCGTGGTCGAGTTGAAGGTGTTGGTCTCGATCAGGTCGGCGCCGGCGGCCAGATAATCGGCGTGGATGCCGCGGATGATGTCGGGCCGGGTCAGGGTCAGCAGGTCGTTGTTGCCGCGCTGGTCGCGCGCGCAGCCGCAGCCCTCGCCATGCACGTGCGCGCCGTGTTCGTCCTGCGGCGCGTACAGCCGGTCGAAGCCTTCGGCGAAGCGTTCGCCGCGGTAGTCGGCCTCTTCCAGCGTGAACTGCTGGATCATCGTGCCCATCGCGCCGTCCATGACCAAGATCCGTTGCGCCAATCCACGCTCGAGCGCATGCGCGCGCTCAGGGTTGATCCACGGTAACTGCTTCATATCGGTCTCCTCACTTCTTGCCGGGCTTGCGCACCGGCTCGCCGCCGGGCTTGCGCGCCATCAACGCGATCACTTCGAAATGCGGCGGCCGGCGTTCGCGGGTGACCGTCTCGCAGCTGACGATCTCGAACCCGGCCTTGCCGGCGAATTTCTGCAGGTCCTTTTCGGCGAAACCCAGGTTGACGTGGCCGAAGGCTTCGACCGCGCCGCGGTGTTCGTGCCGGGCCAGACTGGTCAGCAGCAGGCGGCCGCCGGGACGCAGCACCCGCGCTGCCTCGATCACCGCCTGCGCCGGTTGTTCGGCATAGGTCAGCGCGTGCATCAGCACGACCAGATCGAAGCTGTCGGCGGCGAACGGCAGCGCGTGCATGTCGCCCTCGCGCACTTCCACGTTCTTGAGCTTGCGCAGGCGCTCGGACGCGGCCGCGACCACCTTGGTGCTGGCGTCCAGGCACACATAACGGTTGGAGTGCGGCGCCAGCAGCTCGGCCAGCACGCCGTCGCCGGAGGCGATGTCGAGCACGTCGCCGGGCTGCAGCAGCGGCACCGCCGAGCGGGCCAGCGCTTCCCAGGTGCGGCCGGGCGAGTAGTGGCGCTCCATGTCGCCGGCCACCGAATCGGCCCAGTTCTGGTCGGAGGCACGCATCGCCAGCACCGCGGTCACCCGTTCGGCGTCCTGACGCAGCAGCGGATCGTCACTGCCGGTGCTCAGGGTCTGCCACAAGGCACGCTGGGCCTGATCGAGCGCGCCCTCGTCGAAGCGGTAATAGGCCGACACGCCGGCGCGGCGGTCGCGCACCAGCCCTGCTTCCTTGAGCTTGGACAGATGGGTCGACACGCGCGGCTGGGCCAGGCGGGTGATCGCCGACAGCTCGGCCACGGTCAGCTCCTCGCGCTCGAGCAGGGTCAGCAGACGCACGCGGGTGGCGTCGGCGAACACTTTGAGACGGGATGACCAGCCTTCGAGATCCATGCGGGGTGCCTTGAACGGGAATGGGGCGTCGGGAATGGGGAATCGGTAAACGGCGTCGGCGACGGCGGCTTGCAGCCGATTCCCGATTTTCCGTTCCCGATCCCCGCTGTTCCATCAACGTATCGCGATATAGCGATAAGTGTGGTATCCGAAGCCCCCCAGGTCAAGTCATGACGCGTCGCAACAAAAGCCGGGACGACCCGGACGACGTCTAAAAGCGGACTGAAAGCGCGCCGGCCGAACGCCAGATCGGGGCAGGCCGATGGGTGGGGTTATTCGGCGCGCGCGGCTACAATTCGCGTTCGCGGTTCAACCGAATGGACGCGCGGACCATGAGCCAGGGTCGGATCGGCCGCAACGCGCCAGTGAGGCGACGGCGCCGTTCGATCGGGCTGCGATGGCAATCACCACAGCAATCAAGACCCGAGAGGTGCCGACGTGGATTTTGGCTTTACCGAAGAGCAGTTGATGATCCAGGACGTGGCGCGCCGTATCGCCCAGGAAAAGATTGCTCCCAGCGCCGAGCACCACGATCGCACCGGCGAGTTCCCGCTCGAGAACATCCGCACCCTCGGCGAGAACGGCCTGATGGGCATCGAGGTGCCGGCCGAGTACGGCGGCGCCGGCATGGACCCGATCTCCTACGTGCTGGCGATGGTCGAAATCGCCGCCGGCGACGCGGCCCACTCGACCATCGTGTCGGTGAACAATTCGCTGTTCTGCAACGGCATTCTCAAGTTCGGCACCGAGGCACAGAAGCAGCTGTACGTGCGCGCGATCGCCGAAGGCCGCGAAATCGGCGCGTTCGCGCTGACCGAGCCGCAGTCGGGCTCCGACGCCACCGCGATGCGCTGCAAGGCGGTCAAGCAGGCCGACGGCACCTTCGTGATCAACGGCAAGAAGAGCTGGATCACCTCCGGCCCGGTCGCCAAGTACATCGTGCTGTTCGCGATGACCGACCCGGACAAGGGCGCGCGCGGCATCACCGCGTTCATGATCGACACCGCCAAGCCCGGTTTCCACCGCGGCAAGACCGAGCCCAAGCTCGGCATCCGCGCCTCGGCGACCTGCGAGATCGAATTCGAAAACTACGTCGCCGCCGCCGAGGACGTGCTCGGCGAGGAAGGCCACGGCTTCAAGATCGCCATGGGCGTGCTCGACGCCGGCCGCATCGGTATCGCTTCGCAGGCCATCGGTATCGGTCGCGCGGCGTATGAGGCCACGCTGAGCTACGTGCGCGAGCGCAAGGCCTTCGGCCAGCCGATCGGCGCGTTCCAGATGACCCAGGCCAAGATCGCCGACATGAAGTGCAAGCTCGACGCGGCCCTGCTGCTGACCTTGCGCGCGGCCTGGCAGAAGGGCCAGACCGAGAAGAACGGCGGGCGTTTCAGCAACGAGGCGGCGATCGCCAAGCTCACCGCGTCGGAAGCGGCGATGTGGATCGCCCATCAGGCCGTGCAGATCCACGGCGGCATGGGCTATTCCAAGGAAATGCCGCTGGAGCGTTATTTCCGCGACGCCAAGATCACCGAAATCTACGAAGGCACCAGCGAGATCCAGCGTCTGGTCATCGCCCGCAACGAAACCGGTCTGCGCTGAAAACCACCGACGATGAAACGTTTCGGTTCGTCTAGGCCTACCGCCGGTCCTGAGGACGGCGGCAAGGGCTTGCGCGTTTCGATCCGCGCCATGCAGGCCGGCCCGCGCGTGAGCGCGCGGGCCCGGGTGGGCGCGTCGCTCGATTACGGCGCCGGCGTCGTTGCCGCCTTGCAAGGTTCGACCTCCAAGCAATAACCACTCTCTTGGCCCGCGCGAAAGCGTGGGCCTCATTCCATCCGGATCTCGACATCCCCATGAGCATTAAAAAAGCTTCCAAGCCCGAACCCGCCAAACGCGCCGCCGCCAAACCGGCGACGAAGTCGGCATCGGCCAAGCAAGCCCCGGCCAAGAAAACCTCGGCCAAACCCGCCGCGGACAAGGCCGCGCCCGTCAGCAAGTCGGCCAGCGTCAAGAAGGCCACGCCCGGCAAGGCCGCGCTCGACAGCGGTCAGTCCGCGCCGCCGGTCGACAGCCAGGCGGTAAGCCTCGAGCCGATCGTCGCGGCGATGCGCAAGCGCCTGCCCAAGGCGCGCCATGCCGAGGCCGAGGCGTTCGCGCATGCGTTCTACAAGCGCATGAGCGGGGATGAACTGCCGCAGCATCAGCCCGATGGCTGGGCGGCGTTGGCGGTGGACTTTCTGGATTACGCGCGCGATCGCAAGCAGGGCTCTGCGCTGGTGCGGTTGTTCAACCCCACGCTGAAGTCTCATGGCTGGGAATCGCCGCACACCGTGCTGCAGATCGCCAACGACGACATGCCGTTCCTGGTCGACTCGGTGACCATGGCGCTGGCCGATCAGGGCATCGGCGTGCACGTGCTCGGCCATCCGGTGGTGACGTTCCAGCGCGACAAGTCCGGCAAGCTGCTGGCGGTCGGGCAGGGCGTGGCCGAATCGCTGATGCACCTGGAAATCGACCGGCAGACTCCGGAATCGGCCGCCGCGGTCAAGCAGGCGCTGGAAACCGTGCTCGCCGATGTGCGCGCGATCGTGCGCGACTGGGCGCAGATGCGCGACAAGATGAACGAGGTCGCCGACGATCTGCCCAGCGAAAACCTGCCGATCGACGAAGACGGCAAGCGCGAGGCGCAGGCGTTCCTGCACTGGGCCGCCGACAACCACTTCACCTTCCTGGGCTATCGCGAGTACGAAGTCGTCAAGCTCGGCGGCAACGAGGTGCTGCGCGCGGTCAAGGACAGCGGCCTGGGCCTGCTGCGCGGCAAGGAAGTCGGCAAGCCGCGCCTGCTGACCTCGCTGGCGGCGCATTACATGCCGCAGTCCGGTTCGGTCGATGCGCTGATCCTGACCAAGACCAATGCGCGTTCCACCGTGCATCGCCCCGGCTACATGGACTACATCGGCGTGCTGAGCTTCGACGCCCAGGGCCGTCCGACCGGCGAGAAGCGCTTCCTCGGCCTGTACACCTCCAGCGCCTACAACCGCCGTCCGTGGGACATCCCGCTGGTGCGTCAGCGCCATGCCTATGTGATGCAGCAGTCCGGCCTCGGCCCCGACAGCCACAGCGGCAAGGCCCTGCGCCATGTGCTGGAAACCCTGCCGCGCGACGAGCTGTTCCAGTCCAGCGAAGAAGAACTGCTCAAGACCACCTCGGGCATCCTCGGCCTGCAGGAGCGCGTACGCAGCAAGCTGTTCCTGCGCCAGGACCGCTACGGCCGCTATTACTCGGGCCTGGTCTACATCCCGCGCGAGCGCTTCAACACCGACGTGCGCCTGCGCGTGGAAGCGATGTTGAAGGAGCAGCTGCACGGCGAGCACATCGACACCACCGTGCACATCGGCGAATCGCCGCTGGCGCAGCTGCATCTGATCGTGCGGCCGAAGGCCGGCGATGCGGTCCACAACGGCGGCCGTCAGATCGACAACGCCGCGATCGAGGCCGAACTGGCCGAGATCGTGCGCAACCGCCAGGACGACCTGCGCGAAGCGCTGGTGCGCAACAACGGCGAGCAGCAGGGCCTGGCCCTGGCCAACCGCTACGGCCGCGCCTTGCCGGCCGGTTACATCGAAGAAGTCTCCGCCGCCGTCGCCGCGCAGGACATCGCCCACGTCGCCGCCCTGAGCGGCCCCGACGACCTGCGCCTGAGCCTGTGCCGCACGCGCAGCGGCGAGGGCGGGCTGCGCTTCAAGTTCTACCGCCAGCTCGACGACATCCCGTTGTCGGACGCGCTGCCGATGATGGAGAACATGGGCCTGCGGGTGATCTCCGAGCATCCCTATCGCCTGAATGTCGACAACCAGCCGGTCTACATCCAGGACTTCGAGGTCGAGACCGCCAACAACGACATCGACGTCGATCGCCTGGACGAAAACTTCGAGGAAGCCTTCGCCCAGATCTGGCGCGGCAATGCCGAGAACGACGGCTTCAACCGCCTGATCCTGACCGCCAACCTTTCCTGGCGTCAGGTCGCGATGCTGCGCGCGTACTGCAAGTATCTGCTGCAGGTCGGCGTGCCGTTCTCGCAGAGCTACGTCGAGGAAACCTTCAGCCGCTATCCGCTGCTGGCGCGCTTGCTGGTGGAACTGTTCGAAGCCCGCTTCGACCCGTGCACCGGCAGCGAGAGCAAGGACGAGATCAAGGCCGGCCAGGAACGCTTGGTCCAGCAGTTCGACACCTTGTCCGGCGGCGACGCCGCGGTCATGACCACGCTCAAGCCGGTCATCGACGCGCGCAGCGGCAAGCGCGAACAGCAGGCCCAGGCCACGGTCGAAGCGATCAAGGCGCTGCTCGACCGCGTCTCAAGCCTCGACGAAGACCGCATCCTGCGCAGCTTCATCGGCGTGATCAACGCCACCTTGCGCACCAGCTACTACCAGACCACCGCCGACGGTTCCGAGCGCGGCTATGTGAGCTACAAGTTCGATTCGGCCAACGTGCCGGACCTGCCCAAGCCGCGTCCGTACCGCGAAATCTTCGTCTACGGCCCGCGCGTGGAAGGCGTGCATCTGCGCTTCGGTCCGGTCGCGCGCGGCGGTCTGCGCTGGTCCGATCGCCGCGAGGACTTCCGCACCGAGGTGCTGGGTCTGGTCAAGGCGCAGATGGTCAAGAACACCGTGATCGTGCCGGTCGGCTCGAAGGGAGGCTTCTTCGCCAAGCGCCCGCCGATCGGCGGCGACCGCGACGCGGTCCTGGCCGAGGGCATCGCCTGCTACAAGATGTTCATCAACGGCTTGCTCGACATCACCGACAACATCGTCGGCGGCAAGATCGTTCCGCCGGCCAATGTCGTGCGCCACGACAATGACGACCCTTACTTGGTCGTCGCCGCCGACAAGGGCACCGCGACCTTCTCCGACATCGCCAACGGCATCGCCGCCGAGCACAAGTTCTGGCTCGACGACGCCTTCGCTTCTGGCGGTTCGGTCGGTTACGACCACAAGGGCATGGGCATCACCGCCAAGGGCGCGTGGGAGTCGGTCAAGCGCCACTTCCGTTCGCTCGGCCGCGACAGCCAGACCCAGGACTTCACCACGGTCGGCATCGGCGACATGTCCGGCGACGTGTTCGGCAACGGCATGCTGCTGAGCGAGCACATCCGCCTGCTGGCCGCGTTCGACCACCGCCACATCTTCCTCGATCCGAATCCGGACGCGGCCAGGACGTTCAAGGAACGCGCGCGCATGTTCAAGCTGCCGCGCTCGAGCTGGGACGACTACGACAAGGCGTTGATCAGCAAGGGCGGCGGCGTGTACCCGCGTTCGGCCAAGTCGATCCCGCTGTCGCCGGAAATCAAGGCCGCGCTCGGCATCGAGGGCAACGCCACCGCGATGAGCCCGGTCGAGCTGATGAGCGCGATCCTCAAGGCGCCGGTCGATCTGCTGTGGAACGGCGGCATCGGCACCTACGTCAAGGCCAGCAGCGAGAGCAACAGCGATGTCGGCGACCGCGCCAACAACGCGCTGCGCGTCAACGGCGGCGACCTGCGCTGCAAGATGGTGGGCGAGGGCGGCAACCTGGGCCTGACCCAGCTCGGCCGCATCGAGGCCGCGCAGCACGGCGTGCTGCTCAACACCGACTTCATCGACAACTCCGCCGGCGTGGACACCTCCGACCACGAGGTCAACATCAAGATCCTGCTCAACGGTCAGGTCCAGGCGAAGAAGTTGACCCTGCCCGAGCGCAACAAGCTGCTGGCGTCGATGACCGACGAGGTCGCCGACCTCGTGCTCAACGACAACTACCGCCAGAACCAGGCGATCAGCCTGATGGAGCGGATGAGCCTGTCGCGCCTGGGTTCCAAGCTGCATTTCATCCGCACGCTGGAATCGCAGGGCCTGCTCGATCGCCAGATCGAGTTCCTGCCGAGCGATGCCGAGATCGCCGAGCGCAAGGCGCGCGGCCAGGGCCTGACCCGCCCGGAACTGTCGGTGCTGCTGTCGTACTCCAAGCTGGTCGCGTTCCAGCAGATGCTCGATTCCGACGTGCCGGAAGACCCGTACCTGTCGAAGGAACTGGTGCGCTACTTCCCGCAGCCGCTGCAGGCCAAGTACGCCAAGGCGATGGAAAACCACCGCCTGAAGCGCGAAATCATCGCCACCGCGGTGACCAACTCGACCATCAACCGGATGGGCGCGACCTTCCTGCTGCGCATGCAGGAAGACAGCGGCCGCACCCCGGGCGAAGTCGCCAAGGCCTTCACCATCACCCGCGAGACGCTGGACGCGCGCGAGCTGTGGGCGCAGATCGACGCGCTCGACGGCAAGGTCGCCGAGTCGACCCAGATCGACGCCCTGCAGGTGATCTGGACGCTGCAGCGTTCGTTCACCCGCTGGCTGCTGTCGCGTCCGGGCGCGATCCCCGACATCACCACCGCGGTCGACCGCTACCACGACGGCTTCAAGAACATCCGCGCCGGCGTCGGCATCCTCGGCGACGGCGAACGCCCGGCCCACGATGCCGCGTTCGCCGACTGGAAGGCCAAGGGCGTGCCCGAATCGCTGGCCGCGCAGCTGGCCGCGCTGCCGTACCTGGAACCGAGCTGCGACATCATCGAACTGGCGCGCGAGCGCAAGCTCAAGCCGGTCGACGTGGCCAAGGTCCACTTCCGCCTCGGCGAAGCGCTGCGTCTGCCGTGGCTGCAGGAGCAGATCGACGCGCTGACCGTCGACGGCCGCTGGCATGCGGTGGCGCGCGGCGTGCTGCGCGAGGAACTGTCGACCCAGCAGCGCATCCTGGTCGGCCAGGTGCTGAAGATGCCGGGCGCCAACGCCGACGCGAAGGTGCAGGCATGGCTGGGACGCGACGATCAGTCGCTGCGTTTCACCCTGGCGATGCTGACCGAACTGGCGGCGCAGAAGACCCTGGACTATCCGACCGCCTCGGTCGCGGTGCAGCGTCTGTCGCAGTTGGCCGCGCGCGGCTAAGCCGTCCCGCGGGGGCGCCGCTTGGCGCTCCCGCGGCCGGTCGGTTTTTCTCTACATCACGGAATTCTTTCATCAAGGAACGATGAACATGGCTAGATCCGACGATTCCGCGCCGACCGTGTCGGCGCTGATCGCGCAAGCCGACGCGTTGGCCCGCGCCAGCGTATTGCTCAAGCGCGATGGCGAGAAATTCGCCGCATGGTGGGGTGGGCCCGGCGTGGTCACCGCGCCCGACGCGAATCACCGCCACTGGCTCAGCATCGATTGCCGGTTCCTGCCCGAAGGCCTCGGCCCGGACAGCGGCGTGCTGAGCATCTACACCGACGAGGAAGACGGCGAATCGGGATTCGCCGTCCACGATCCGCAGGCGCGCTTGCCGCGGGCCGATGCTCCGCTTGAGGGCGAGCCGTTGTACGCCCACCCATCTCCTTCGTTGCCGCCACCGGATGCGTTCGACGACGGCGACGCCGACGACGCCTACCTCGTCCACTGGCAAGCCCATTGCCCGATGTACGCCGACGACATCGTCGCCGTGCTCGGCGGTTGGCATTTCCCGTGGCCCGACGGCGACTGGGAGCAGAACCGCGAACGCGCGCTGCTGGCGTGGACCCTGGACGAATCCGAACCCTGGGTCGAAGTCTGGGGCGGCGGCGCGGCGTTTCAGGTGATGCAGCGCGTGACGTGAAGCACGTTTGCTGTAATTCCAGTTTTCTCCCGTGTGCAGCTACTTCTTGCTTTAGCCCTCTCCCGCTTGCGGGAGAGGGTTGGGTGAGGGCGCGCCATCCTGCATATCTTGCGGCGTCGCTCAGTTTCGCGCGCCCCTCATCCGCCCTTCGGGCACCTTCTCCCGCAAGCGGGAGAGGGTTGGGTGAGGGCGCGCCATCCTGCATATCTTGCGGCGTCGCTCATTTTCGCGAGCCCTCATCCGCCCTTCGGGCACCTTCTCCCGCAAGGCGGGAGACGGGGGCTTTGCCAAGGGTTCTTTCATGGCCCACGGGTTATGCTGAGCCCATCCTTCCGGAGCCGCCGATGACCGCGACGCCACGCATCGCCTTCCTCGCCAGTCACACCGACGAAGCGCAACGCGCCTTGAGCGCGCTGATCGCTCAACACGACCAGCACGAACCCAACGACGCCGACGTGCTGGTCGCGCTCGGCGGCGACGGCTTCATGCTGCAGACCCTGCATCGCCACGGCGCGCTCGGCAAACCGGTGTACGGCATGAAGCTGGGCACGGTCGGCTTCCTGATGAACCAATACGCCGACGGCGCCGGCGACCTGTTCGAACGCCTCGCCGCGGCCGAACCCGCGGTACTGCGCCCGCTGGAAATGGTCGCCCAGACCGAATCGGGCGCGACCTTCGGCTCGCTGGCCTACAACGAGGTCTCGCTGCTGCGCCAGACCCGCCAGGCCGCGCACGTGCGCATCGACCTCAACGGCCAGACCCGGCTCGACGAACTGATCTGCGACGGCGTGCTGGTCGCGACCGCGGCCGGCAGCACCGCCTACAACTTCTCCGCGCACGGACCGATCCTGCCGCTGGGCTCGGCGGTGATCGCCTTGACCCCGATCGCCGCGTTCCGCCCGCGGCGCTGGCGCGGCGCCTTGCTCAAGGCCGACACCGAAGTGCGCTTTCGCGTGCTCGATCCCTACAAGCGCCCGGTCAGCGCCACCGCCGACTCGCACGAAGTGCGCGACGTGGTCGAAGTGATGATCCGCGAATCGCGCGACCGCACGGTCACCTTGCTGTTCGATCCGGAGCACAACCTGGAAGAGCGGATGCTGATCGAGCAGTTCACCAGCGGTTGAGCCTCGCTTGAGGACGGCGATCGGAGCCGGATCAATATGTACAGCGCCGAATTTCTCAACGACGACGCCACGGGGTGGTCGGCGGTCGCATGCCTGGAAATACCGACGCCCCAACGCCCCGGCTGCCGTTCGGGTACCCGCGTCGGCATTCGCGACCGCGATGGCGCGCCGTTGCTGCGGATCGATGTCTTCCACGAATACGATTCGTTCAACAGCGAGCTGCGTTGTTCCAACGAGGTGGTCGTGATCGGCGTCGCCACCGCGTTCCATGTGATCTGGCCGGAGCGGCGCGAAGTGCGCTCGACCGAGGTCGGCTGGTATATCTGCGAGATGCAGCAACCTTGGGAAATGGGCCTGGATGCGGATGCGTTCGGGCTGTTGATCAGCTCGTCCAATGCGCTATGGCATCTGGACTCCTCGGGGCAGGAGTTATGGCGGGTGGACGATCTGGGGATCGACGGGGTGGTGATATCCGACGTCAGGCAGGGCGTCGTGCATGGCAGCGGCGAATGGGACCCGCCCGGCGGATGGCTACCGTTCGAGGTCGACCTGCGCACCGGACGCGTACTGAAGAACGCGGGCAAGAGCGGTTGATGCGCCGATGAGCGGATACGAAGTCCTGATCGCCGCGGCCGACGCCGAACGGGTCCTGGCCGGGTTGCCGGAACTGGGCTGGCGCCTGACCGACGCCGCCGGGCGGATCAGCGGCATAGACGGCGAGGGCGACGTGCAGGTGTTGGCCTCGGTCGACCAAACGCGGCCGTTTCTCGATGCCGGCGGCCTGTTGATCTGGCATGGCGGGCAGGGCGGACAGACCCTGGGCGTCGCGCTGTACTGGCGTCAGCCGGGCGCGCTGCAGTTGCAGCTCGATGGGCTGGATGCGGCGCAGCGCAAGGCCTTGCTCGCCGGGCTGGAGCGGTTGTAGATCGGGGGGCGGTTCGGCGGCCGAATCGGGCCTCAATGTGCCAATCGTCGACAGGCGTAACGCGGGGCACCCGGACGCGTGATTTAAGAACTTACTTTGAGTTCGTGAGTAAATATAAATCAAATACTTGCGCGACATAACTGAAGTGATTTAGCTGACTGGCTCGCAATCACAAGCCCATCAAACTCACCCCCGCGCCCGCATCCTCCGCGCAATTTCACTGATCCCCGCGATGCACAGGGTCAGCACCACGGTCGACAGCAACTGGGTCCGCGAACCCTCGGTGACCAGGGCCAGCACGAACACCATGCCGAGGATGGCCAGGCCCAGCCAGGTCACGTACGGGAACGCCCACATCTTGAACGGCAGCTCGACTCCGGCGCGGTCGGCGCGGCGGCGCAGGATCAACTGCGCGACCAGCGACAAGGTCCACACCAGCAGGCAGGTCGAGCCGACCACGTTGAGCAGCGCCGGGAGCACCTTGTCCGGGTACAGCAGCTCCAGGCCGGTGGCGACGAAGCCGAACGCCACGCTCGCCAGCACCGCGATCACCGGCACCCGGTTGCCGGTCAGGCGCGCCAGCCCGCGCGGCGCTTCGCCGCGTTCGGCCAGCGAATAGATCATCCGCGAGGCGCCGTACAGATTGGCGTTGAGCGCCGACAGCAGGGCGACCACCGCGACCAGGGTGATGGCCGTGCCCGCGCCGGGAATCCGCGCCGCATCGAGCACCGCCGCGAACGGCGATTTCAGCGCCTGACTGGTCCACGGCACCACCGCGATGATCACCGCCAGCGAGCCGATGTAGAACACCAGGATGCGCCAGGCGACGGTGCGGATCGCCTGGGTGATACTGCGTTCGGGGTCCTGGGTTTCGGCCGCGGCGACCGCGACGATCTCGGTGCCGCCGAAGGCGAACACCACCAGCAGCAAGGCCGCGCCGATGCCGCCCCAGCCCTTGGGCGCGAAGCCGCCGTGCTCGGTGAAATTGCCCAGGCCCGGCGAGGGCACGTCGGGCAGCAGGCCCAGCAGCAGCGCCACGCCGATCGCGATGAAGGCCAGGATCGCGACCACCTTGAGGATCGCGAACCAGAATTCGAACTCGCCGAAATGGCGCACGCCGAGCAGATTGATCGCGGTGAACACGCTCATGAACACCAGCGAGGCGGCCGCCACCGACAACGACGGCCACACCGTCGCCAACAGGCCGGCGGCGCCGACCGATTCGGCCGCGATCACGATCACCAGTTGCGCCCACCACAGCCAGCCCAGGGTGGCGCCGGCGGTCGGGCCCATCGCATCGGCGGCGTAGACCGAGAACGCGCCGCTGGTCGGCCGCAGCGCGGCCATCTCGCCGAGCGCGCGCATCACGATGATGACCAGCACCCCGGCGATCAGATACGACAGCAGCACCGCCGGCCCGGCGGTCTGCACGCCCAGGCCCGAGCCCAGGAACAAGCCCGCGCCGATCGCGCTGCCCAGGCCCATCATCACCAGTTGCCGCGATTTCAGGGCGTGGCCGAGTCTGGAGGCGTCGGCGGAGGCGGGTGCGGGGCTGGGCGACATGGCGGTTCCGGGCCGGATAGCGGTGCGGAACGATAGCAGGAGCCGGAAAGCAGAAACGAGTGGAGAGGAGTGAGGAGTGAGTAAAGGCGGCTCCTACTCGTTCCTCACTCCTCTCCACTCACTCCTGCCACAATAGCCGCATGCCCGACCGTGATGCCGACCCCCTGATCGTCGCGATCTCCTCGCGAACCCTGTTCGACATGGAAGAGAGCCATTCGCTGTTCGAACGCGAGGGCATCGACGCCTATGCCGACTTCCAGCGCGAGCACGAGGACGATGTGCTGCGCCCGGGCATCGCCTTCCCGCTGGTGCGCAAACTGCTCGCGCTCAACGCAGGCGCGCCGGCCGAGGCGCCGCGGGTCGAGGTGATCCTGATCTCGCGCAATTCGGCCGACAGCGGCCTGCGCATCTTCAATTCGATCGCCCATCACGGCCTGTCGATCAAGCGCGCGGCCTTCAGCAACGGCGCGCCGCCGTTTCCCTACATCCGGCCGTTCGGCGCCGACCTGTTCCTGTCGGCCAACGCCGAGGATGTCAGCGCGGCGCTCGCCGCCGGTGTCGCCGCGGCGACTCTGCTGCCGTCGACCCGCAGCTCCAAGCTCGCGCCGCATCTGCGTCCGGACCAGTTGCGCATCGCCTTCGACGGCGACGCGGTGATCTTCGACGACGAAGGCGAGCGGGTTTCGCGCGAGGGCGGTCTGGCCGCGTTCGCCGAACACGAGCGCAGCCATGCCGGCGAACCGCTGTCGGGCGGGCCGTTCCGCGGTTTTCTCGACGCGCTGCATCGCCTGCAGAAAGCGTTCCCGGTCGGCCAGGACGCGCCGATCCGCACCGCCCTGGTCACCGCGCGCTCGGTGCCGGCGCACGAGCGGGTGATCCGCACCCTGCGCGACTGGGGCATCCGCCTGGACGAAGCGTTGTTCCTGGGCGGCCGTTCCAAGGGCCCGTTCCTGGAAGCATTCGGCGCCGACATCTTCTTCGACGATTCCGAGCACAACATCCTGTCGGCGCGCGATCACGTCGCGGCGGGACATGTGCCGCATGGGGTTGCGAATCGCTGAACTGCGCGGTCGTTTTGCTTGAGCGCGATGGGTGGTCGGCGGATGCGATTGACGGCTGGCGACTGGCGACCGACGTCTGAGCGTTGACCGTTGGATTCGAAGCAAACCCATCAGACCGGTTCCCCCCTTTGCAAAAGGGGGGCAGGGGGGATTTGCTTTTGCTCTGAGCCCGAGCAACCGCAACGACAAAAGCAAAAGCGAATCCCGCGCGTCCGCTTCGCGGTCGCCGCCCCCTTTTGCAAAGGGGGCAAAAGCTGCGTGTCGCGGGCCATCGCTTGGCTGCTGCGTTCGCGGTCATCGATATGTCGCGGTCGCGGCTCGCGCCGCTCCTACAGGGGCGCGATCGAAGTTTCGTTTCTCCCTGTAGGAGCGGCGCAAGCCGCGACCACGACACATCGCTCGCCAACGTAATCGACGCAATGCGCGCCGTTCGCCATGCTATCGGTGCACTTGCACTTGCGCTCGTACTGGCGCCGTCGCATTCCGCCGCCGGGCGCAAACACTCGGCAAGGCGTTTCCGGCCACAGCCATCGACGCAAAAAAAACGGCAGGCCGTTTCCGACCCGCCGTTCTTCATCGGTGCAACCGTCGAACGCCCTCACTGCATCGCGTCGATCAACGCGAGCCCGGACGAGGCGCCCGCGATCCGATCAGTTCCAGGACTTCTTGCCGATCATCTCGTCGCGGCAGGTGCCGGCCTTGCACTCGCGGGCGCGGTCGCGCAGGTACTCGGTGCGCTCGCGGTTGACCCGGTAATTGCAGTCGACGTTGATGCTGCCCGACGACTCGCAGGTCGCGTCGCGGTACTTGATCCAGTCCAGCTGGGTCGCCTTGAGCTTCTGGTTCGCGGCTTCCTTGGCCACCGCGCGCAGATCCTTGTAGGCGGTGTTGAGTTCCTTGTCCGACTCCAGGAACAGCTTGGCGAAGCAATAGGTCTTGTCGTAGCTGGTGCGGTACTTGTCGCACTCGCCCTGGGCGTTGGCGGCGAAAGAGGCGAGGCCGAGCAGGCCGAGCGCCGCGGCGCAGAAGATGGTTTTCATGGCGTTCCTGTCCAAAGGGGTACTGAGGTGGCGATCGATACGGGACGGGCCTGTCCCAGCCCGCCGCGGTGAACCGATGCGGGCCCGCGCGAAGTATGCACGCTGTCGCAATACGCAGGCCAGCGCGAACGCGGTCGGGCAACGGTGGGGCGGGGGCGGGCGGCGCGCGGCGGCGAGGTCCAGGTTCGGCCGGAACTCAGGGCAGCAGCTTGTCCAGCGGCAGCCGCACGTCGGTGACCTGCCAGCTCAGCCCGTCGCGGGTCAACACGAACACCACCGGATCGCCGTCGGCGTTGTTGACCGTGGCGGTGAAGCGCGATGGCGACTCGAAACGGTACTGCAGGTCCTTGAGCGGCTCGGCCGGCGCCACCGGTTCGTAGGCGTCGCGGCGGGCGGCGCTGCCGTCGAACCGCTTGAACACCTTGCGCCCTTCGAGCACCGCGCCGATGCCCATCGGCGTGGCGATCGCATCGACCGCGGTGCCGGCCAGGCCGCTGGCCACGCTCAGGCCCAGCGCGCCGAACAGGCTGGACTGCACCTGCGGACCGGCGCGGCGCACGATGTAGTCCTCGACCTGCGCCTTCAGGCTGAGCCGGATCGCGGCGAAGTCGACATGCTTGGACAGTTCGCCGGTGTTGCCTTCCTTGACCGCAGTGCGGATCGCGTGGACGGTGAGGAACGGGCCCGCGGCGACGTAGCCGAGCAGCAGGGCCAGAACGAGGACGAACAGGGCGATCCATTTCTTCATCGAAGGCAGTCCGGGTTGCGGATGGCCAGAGTAGCGCTGCTGGGGTTACCGGGGCTTAAGAGGCGAGCGCGGCACGTCCTTTGTTTACACCGGCGCCATGCTGGAGTCCTTCTCCCGCGTGCGGGAGAAGGTGCCCGAAGGGCGGATGAGGGCAGAGGTGAGGAATCTGCGCAGGGTATGCGGTGTCACGCGGCCCTCACCCCAACCCCTCTCCCGCAACCGGGAGAGGGGCTTTTATCTGCCGCGGGTGATGATGCGGGCCTGGGAACGCTTCCTTCTCCCGCATGCGGGAGAAGGTGCCCGAAGGGCGGATGAGGGCCGATTCAAATCACCGCGCGATCCGCGCCACCCGCTGCCGACGCTCCACCGGCGCCAGCCGGCTCTGATCGTTGAGCTCGACATCGCGCAGCTCATACGGCGCCCCATAACCCTTGGCCAGTTGCGCGCGATCGAAGGCGAGTTCGATCCGGCCCGCGCCGCCATCCAGCCAACGGGCACTATGAGCGATCGCGACCGGACGCAGTGCGCGGCCCGGCCCGGTGGCGTACAAGGTGCCGCGCACCTCGTAACGGCCCGGCGAGGCCGCGCGCAACGGCAGCTCGAAACTCAGCCTGGCCGCGTCGAAACGATAGCCGCCGTCGAGTTTGGCGGTCGGTTGGGCCACCGCGATCGCGGTGCGCGCGTCGCGCTGGATCTCGCCGTCGCCGGCGAACACCTGCACTTCCCACAGGCCCGGCGGTTGTTCGCCGGCATCGCTCGGCAAGGTCACCGCCGCGCGCAACCGGCCATCGCCGCCGTCCTTCAGGCTCAGCGGCCAACTGCGGCCCGACGGCGCGACCAGCAACGCGCCGCCCTGGGCCTTGAGCCGGGTATCGCCGCGCTGCAGATCGACCACCACTTCGCGGCTGGTGCCGGCCAGGCCATGGTCGTGGCTCAACGCCGCGAGCAGACGCACTTCACTGCGTGGTTCGAACACATGCACCACGTAACGGCCGCGCGCCTGCGCGACCTGCACCGCGTAATGCCCGGCGCCGGCTTCGTCGGCCAGTTGCACCGCCGCGGTGCCTTCGCCGACCGCCAAGCCAGCGGATTGCAATTGCGCCGCGTCGGTGCGCTTGGCCGCGCTCACCGCGCGTCCGGCGCGGCTGATCCGCACCGCGTCGGCCGAGACCTTGGCCGCGCCGGTGACCGGGCTGACCCGGATCAACGCGCCCGGCGCGCTGGTGGCGATGTCCAGCCCGCGTTGCAGCGCGGCTCCGTCGGTTTCCTGCCAGTACTCGCGGCTTTCGATCACCGCCGGTTTCGCGTCGCTGGTCAGCGCGGCATTCGGATCGAGCGCCCAGGAAAACTGCACCGGCGCGCGTTCGGCCGCGCTCTTGGGCGCGGCCAGCACCGCCAGGCGCTGCGGCACTTGATCGGATTTCGTCGCCGGCAGCATCGGCGTATCGGCTGCGTGTGCGTTCGACAGCGCGGCGAGCAAAGCGAGAGTCAAAAGGGTTCGCATGGTCGTCGGCCTCATGGGGTCATGTCGCTGCGCAGGATGGTGTTGAGGTTGAAGCAGGCGCGCCGGCTCTGGTTGTGGCTGAGCGGTTCGGCCCCGGCGGTGCGCTGCTTGTCCTGGAACCACACGGTGCCCGCGGCCGACTGGCTGGAGCAGTTGAGGAAACCGTCGGAACAGCTGTTCAACCAGTTCTGCGTTGTTTCCAGGCCGACGTTCTCGGGATAGCCGCCGCAATAGCTGTCGCTGTCGAACGGCGAGGAATCCACGTCGGTGCCGACCACGCTGCGGAAGGTCTTGGGCAGCGCGGGACGGCCGGCGGTGCCGTACAGATTGTTGGCGTTGTAGGTCGCCATCCAGCTGACCTGCTGCATCTTCACCGCGTCGGACTTGTAACCCAGCAGCCAGCCCACCGCCTGTTCGAAGCCGTTGCCGTTCATCGCCGCATCGGCCAACGGCGTGCCGGCCGAGGACGGCGCGATCGCGTTGACCCGCACGATCTTGCTGATGATGTTCGGATAGCGGCTGTCGTAGGTCGGGTTCGACATGATCCAGCGCATCACGTTGCCGCCGTTGGAATGGGTGATCACGATCAGCTGGGTGATGCCCTTGGCGCTGATGAAACTGGTCAACTGTTGCGCGAGGCAACCGGCGGCGCGGCTGTCCCACATGTACTGCTCGAAATCGCAGTTGATGACGACGTAGTTGGACGGATTGGCCAGGCCGCCGCGCACGCTGTCGACCATCGCCGGTTGCCAGTAGTCCTGATACGCATTGCTTTGATTGCCGGTGCCGTGAACGAAGGCGACGCCGGTGGCGGCGGCGTTCGCGGCCAAGGGCGCCGCGATCAACGACGCGGCCGCCAGCATCGCCGCGGCCAAGGGCCGCCGCGCGATCGAAAACTTATCCATGAATCCTCCCCGATTGCCGAGAACGTCCTGCCGCCGGCGTCGTGCCCGCATGCCCCCGGTCGTTGGCCGCGGCGTCCCTGCGCGGCGGTCGACCGAGCATACGTAGCCGAATGTTGCTGTCATGCGGCAATGCGCCATGCAATGAAGGCAAAGCGTGACCGCGGGTCGATCGCGAAACGACGACGCGCACAGTTGCGGTAAACGCCAGCGCAAGTGGGCGCTCGCAACCATCGCAACACGCCAGGTCAGCGCGATGTCCGACAAGGCGAGTGCGGCGTGTTTCGTCCGGCCGCATCGACGGCGCAGGCGCGGGCCTGGAAGCCGCATCAAGCAATGCGCAAACCGGTTGGACGATGATGCGGACTCAGCGCTCGCCGTAGCGCGGTGGCGATCTCAGGCGGGAACCGACCGCGCGAATCGCTGCGTGGCCACATGCACGCACAACGCGATCAACGCACAACCCGCGCCGGCCACGAACGCCGCGGCGCCACCGCCGTGCTGCCAGGCGAACGCCGCCATGCCGGCGCCGAGCACGCCGCCGATACCGCCGCTGAAGCCGTACAGCATGCCCTGCGCCGAGGCCATGTCGCGCCGCGCCGGGAACAGCTCGGCCATGCGCCGCATGCAGCCGGCGTGGAACGCGGCGAAGCTCAGCGCGTGCCCGGTCTGCGCCAACGCCATCCAGGCGAAGGAATCGGCGAAGAACGCCACCAGGGTCCAGCGCAACGCGGTCGCGATCAGGCACGCCGCCATCAGCTTGTGCGCGCCGAAGCGTTGCACCAGTCGCGGCGCCTGCCAGAACATGAGGATCTCGCAGATCACCCCGATCGCCCACAGCAGCCCGACCGCGAAACCGTCGTGGCCGTGCGCCTGCAGTTGCAGGGTGTAGAACACGTAGAACGGGCCGAAGCCCAGTTGCATCAGCAGCGCGGTGCACAGCAGGCGGCGCGTGCCCGGGCGTCGCCACAGACGTTCGCGCGCCACGCCCGGGTCGATCGCCGGCGAGGGCGGATCGGCGCGGTGCAGCCACGCGGCCGCGGCGGTCAGCGCCAGCCACGGCAAGGTGAGCCAGATGAAAGCATCGTTGCCCAGCCGGTCGAGCAGCCAGCCGTAGCTCGCCGCGACCAGCAGGAAACCGACCGATCCCCACATGCGGATCTTGCCGTAGTCGTGATTGCGCGTGCCCAGCGCGTTCAAGGTCATCGCCTCGAACTGCGGCATCACCGCATTGAAGAACAGCGCGAACACGCCCATGACCACGAACAGCATCAGGCCGTGGTCGAAGCGGGTGAAGCCGGCGAACACCGCCAGTGCCAGCGCGCAGCCGGCGACCAGCCAATGCCCCGGCGCGGGACTGCGCGCGACCTGCCGCGCCCAGGTCGGCGGCGCCAGGATGCGGCCGCCGTACCACAGCGCCAGCATCGCTCCGACCGCATAACCGCCGTGGCCGTTGGCGCTGACCCAGCGGCCGATGTACGGCGTGTAGGCGCCCAGCGCGCCGTAGTAGCCCAGGTAGAACAGCGCGTAACGGCGGAATTCGGCGGGGGACAAGCGCGGGCTCGCGACGGTGTGGGGCGGAGTGGTCACGATACCGGAAGCGTGGGGGTGGGTCGGGTGCGCCGGCGTGGATATTCGTGTCGATTTGTGTCTTGTCGCGACGGGCCGCGCGGGGTTGAACGTTTCGCTTGGCCGTTGCGGCAAAAGCGAATCCCCCGCGCTGAGGACACTCCTGACTTCGTACCCGCGCCGCACGCTCGCCCGCTTTTTCAAAGTGGGCCATGTGGTGCGCGCTGAGCCACGGGATGCGCGATGAACCAACGCATGCGCGACAGCCGCCTTTGCTGTTCCCCCCCTTCGGAAAAGGGGCGCATGAGGGATTCGCTTTTACTCACCACAAGCGCGGCAATCCAGCCAACCGCGGTGACTCAGAACTCCAGATCCAGCGCAGCGCACAGATAATCGGTAAACGGCGCCAGCCCGGCCAGATCCTTCTCCAGCGTCTTGAGCAGCCGCGGCCCGGTCATGGTCTCGTCGTCGATCGATCGCAAGGCCACGAAGTTCTTGCGCCGCAGATCCTCGGCGAATTCGAAATCGGCCGGAAATCCGCGCGGCGCGCGGGTCAGCATCTCGCTGTCGTCGAGGTCGTAGCGCTTGCGGAACTTGGGATCGTGCGCGGCCGCCTTCCAGCTGCCCGGGTTGTCGAGCACGAAGTGGCGGATCTTGCGCAGCGAATCGGGCTCGGGATGCCACACGCCCGAGGCGATGAAGCACTCGCCGCCCTGCAGGTGGATATAGAACGACGGCGCTTCGACCTGACGCTTGCGCTCATGGAACAGGCGCGCGCCCTGCCAGCTCTTGTACGGCGCCTTGTCGTTGGCGAAACGGGTGTCGCGATGGATGCGGAACAGCGAGCCGCCGACGTTCTTGGGTTCGCTGCGGTAATGCGGGCTGATCTGCGCCAGCGCCGGCTGCAGATCGGTCAGCAGGCGCAGGAACGGGCCGCGCACATGGCTCTCGTAAGCGGCCTTGTGCTCGTGGAACCATTCGCGATTGTTGTTGCGCGCCAGCGAACGCAGGAACTTGAAGCTGGCATCGGAGAAATATCGGCTCATGCGGCAGTCTCGAAAGCGCGAAGCGAAAGGTGGGACGAACGATCCGGCGCGGCGTCCAGGCCATTGGCCTGGGTCGCGGCGGGTCCGGGCCGGATTGGTTCGATCCCGACAAAATAGCGATGGATGCGCGAAATCCAAGAGACGCCGAGCCGAAGCGCGGGTTTGCGCGCCCGCTCGCGGACGCCGCGGTTCACCCTGAAGCGTTCAGATCGCGCGCGATCGCGCCCGCCCAGTCCTCGAGCCGATCGAGCAGGGCCTGCTTGGCCCCATCCTCGCCGACCATCGCGCGGGCTTGCTGCAGCTCGATCGCGAAGCGCTCGAAGTTGAATTCCGACAGGCCCGAGTCGTCGACTAGGCGATGACGACGGTAGGCGTCCCAACGCTCGCGCTCGGCCACGCTGAGGGTCTGCGGCCAGTTGCGCGCGCGGTAGCGGAACAGCAGTTCGGGCAGGCGCGTATCGCGGAATTCGAACGCAGCCTGGGCCAGCGCTTCGGGCGCGGTGGTGCGCACGTTGCGGAACAAACGCTTGTCGCCGTCGCCGATGAAGGCGTCGTACAGCGAGGCGTCGACGTCCGAGGGATCGCGCGCGCGATCGTTCGCATACACCCGCCGGACCTTTTCCACCAGTTCCGGCCCGGCCTCGCGGATCTGCGCGGCATGCCGTTCGACCTGGGCCGGATCGATCTGCAGGCGTTCGAAATCGGCCGGCCGCAGATGATTCCACGCGATCAGGGCCGGACAGCGATTGAGATGCACTTCCTTGAGCGCGATGCGTTCCTCGCCCTGCGGCAGGTCGGCGGTCGGCGTGTACAGGCGGTCGGCGATTTCGTCGGGCGCCAGACGCAGCAGCGCGGCCGGGTCCTGGGCCAGATCGAACACCAGCACGCGGTTGTCGATGCGCGGATGCCGCGCCAGCGGGATCACCGGCGCGGCGCACATGCGCGCGGCGGGATAGCGCTGCGACACATGCAGGGCCGGGGTCATCGCGATCACGTCGAGCAGCGAGCCGGCGAAGCGCTTGTCGCGCAGACGCAAAGCGTATTCCCACAGCTTGGGTTGGGCGGCCTTGAACTTGCGCGCGATGCCGATCAGTGCGCGCACGTCCGACAGCGCCTCGTGGGCGTCGCCTTCGCGCACGCCGTTGGCTTCGGCCAGGTGTTCGAGCTTGAACGAGGTCGCGCCGTCCTCGCGCCTGGGCCAGACGATGCCGTCGGGCCGCAACGCATGCGCCAATCGCAGCACGTCGAGCAGGTCCCAGCGCGAATTGCCGCCGCGCCACTCGCGTTCGTAAGGGTCGTAGAAATTGCGGAACAGCCCGTAGCGCACGAACTCGTCGTCGAAGCGCAGCGAGTTGTAGCCTGCGCTGCAGGTTTCCGGCCGCGCCATTTCGTCGAAGATCAGCGCGAAGATCTCCGCCTCGCTGACGCCGTCGCGTAATGCGTCCTGCGGCGCGATCCCGGTGATGACGGTGGCGATCGGCGAGGGCAGCAGGTCGTCGGCGGGTTTGACGAACACGCTGATCGGCGTGTCGATCTGGTTGAGATCGGCGTCGGTGCGGATCGCCGCGAACTGGGCGATGCGAGTGGTGCGCGGATCGGAGCCGTAGGTCTCCAGATCGTAGAACAGGAAGCTGGCGGGCATGGTCAGTCGGCGCTCATTCGTCCGTGGGCAGGGGCGACAGGCGTTCGCGCACCAGCGCGTCGACGCGGTGCCAGTCGAGCGTGTCCAGGCGCTCGTGGCCGGCGGTCAGCTCGACCAGCAACTCGCGCTGGCGCTGGCCGCGTTCGTATGCGACCTCGTACGGCATGCGGTGGAAGGTCACCATCGCGTAGCGCGGCATGAAACGCTCGGGATGGCGCTGGGCGAGTTCGTGCTCCAGGGCGCGCTGCAGCAGGTAATCGTCGTTGTCGACGCGGTCGCGCATTTCCAGATAGTTTTCCAGCGCCATCGCCTGGATCGCGCGCGCGCTCGGCAGGCGCTGCTGCTGGAACGCGGCGAAGGCCGCGGCGCGGTCGTCGTCGGCGAGCAGACGCTCGGCCAGGGCGACGCAATCCTCGAACGCGCAGTTCATGCCCTGGCCGTGGAACGGCACCATCGCGTGCGCGGCGTCGCCCAGCAGCACCGCGCGATCGTCCAGGTGCCAGCGGTCCAGGTACAAGGTCGCCAGCAGGCCGGCCGGGTTGTGTTCGAAATCGTGCTCGAGGTTCGGGATCAGCGGCAGCGCGTCGGCGAAGTCGCGTTCGAACAATGCACGCGCGTCGGCGCCGTCGCGGATGGTCTGGAAACTCGGATCGCCTTCGTTGGGTAAAAACAAGGTGACGGTGAAGGTGCGTTCGTCATTCGGCAGCGCGATGCACATGTAGCGGCCGCGCGGCCAGATGTGCAGTGCGTTGGGTTCGATGCTGAAACCACCGTCGGGCGAGGGCGGGATTTCCAGTTCCTTGTAGGAATGGCCGAGGAACTCGGTGCGTTCGCCCAGGTCGGCGGCCTGCTTCATCGACGCGCGCAGCGCCGAGCCCGCGCCGTCGGCGCCGACCAGGCTGTCGAAGACGATTTCGTGCGAACCGCCGTCGCGATCGTCGACGAAGCGGGCGATGCGCCGGTCGAAATCGACCTCGCTCAGGCCGCGATGGAAATGCAGCCTGGCCCCGGCGTCTTCGGCGATCTGCAGCAGGATCAGGTTCAACTCGCCGCGATGCACCGACCAGATCACCTCGCTGTCGTCGCGGCCGTAGCGCTGCAGATCGGCGCGACCGTCGAGAAAATGCACCATGCGCCCGCGCATCATCACCGCCTGCGCCATCACCGCCTCGTCCGCGCCGGCCAGGCGCAGCGCATGCCGGCCGCGCTCGGCCAGGGCGAGATTGATCGAGCGCCCGCCCTGGTAGCCCTGCAGGCGCGGATCGCCGCGTTTCTCGTAGACATCCACCTGCCAGCCGCGCCGCGCGAGCAGGGTGGCGAGCAGGGCGCCGGCGAGGCCTGCGCCGATGAGGGTGATGTGCTTGGGGTGGGTGGGTGTGTTCAAGGAGCGTGAGCCTTCAGGGCGAGTACTGCTAAGGATGCTTCAGGCTAAAAAGAATGCTTCCGGCCGGGAGCGTAACTTCCAGGCCGTCATTCCCGCGAACGCGGGAATCCAGCGACTTTTGTCACGTCGCCAGTAAGCCGGGCCACAGATCGAGCCAATACGGATTCTTCGCCTCGATCAGATCGATTTTCCATTCTCGTCGCCATTTCTTTATCTGCTTCTCGCGGGTGATGGCGCTTTCGAATGAATCGTGCAATTCGAACCACACCAGTTGATGCACGTCGTAGCGTTGCGTGAATCCCTGGGTGACGTGCTCCCGATGCTGCCATGCGCGTCGCACTAAGTCACCCGTGACGCCGATATACAAAGTGCCGTTGCGGCCGCTGGCCATCAGGTAGACGGCAGGTTGTTTGTTCATGCCTCGCCCTTGAGGGCTTAAAGTCACTGGATTCCCGCGTTCGCGGGAATGACGGGCTTGGGGTTGCGCGGTTATGGCCGGAGCTTAAGCACCCCGCCAACCCTCAACCGCCGCCACAAACCTCGAAACATCCCCATGCGTGTTATAGAGCGGCGCCGGCGAAATGCGGATCACGTCCGGTTCGCGCCAGTCGCCCAGCACGCCGTTCTGCGCCAGATAGTCGAACAAATCGCGGCCCGCCGCGCGACCGCTCAGGCCACGACCGCCGATCACCCGCAACGACAGCTGGCAGCCGCGCTGGGCCGGATCGGCCGGGGTCACGATGTCGAGGGTGTCGGCCAGGCGCGCGCGGATCAACGTTTCCAGATAACCGGTCAGGCGCAGGGATTTTTCGCGCAGGGCGCGCATGCCGACGCGGTCGAACAGGTCCAGCGAAGCGCGCAGCGGCGCCAGGCCCAGGATCGGCGGATTGCTCAGTTGCCAGCCTTCCGCGCCGGGAGTGGGTACGAACTGCGGGCCCATGCGGAAACGGGTCGTGGCTTCATGCCCCCACCAGCCGGCGAAACGCGGCACGTCGCTGCGCGCGTGACGATCGTGGACGAAGCAGCCGGCGACCGCGCCGGGGCCGGAGTTCAGATATTTGTAATGGCACCACACCGCGAAATCGACGCCGCTGTCGTGCAGGCCCAGTTCCAGATTGCCCACGCCGTGCGCCAGATCGAACCCGCACACCGCGCCCTGCGCGTGCGCCAGCCGCACGATCGCGTCGAGGTCGAACGCCTGGCCGCTGCGGTACTGCACGCCCGGCCACAGCACCAGCGCCAGGCGCGGGCCGTGTTCGGCGATCGCGCGCTCGATGCTCGCCATCGAGATCAACCCGCCGGGTTCATCGGGCTGGATTTCGATCAGATCGGTATCGGGATCGAAACCGTGGAAGGCGATCTGAGAGGCCACCGCGTAACGGTCGGACGGAAACGAGCCGGCCTCGATCAGGATCGCCGGGCGTTCGCGGGTGGGGCGGTAGAAGCTGACCATCATCAGGTGCAGATTCGCGGTCAGCGAGTTCATCGCGATCACTTCGCTCGGCAAGGCGCCGACCAGTCGCGCCAGCGGCTCGCGCACCAGTTCGTGGTACGGCATCCACTGCGCCTGGCCGGTGAAGTGGCCTTCGACCGCTTCCATCGCCCACTTGTCCAGCACTTCCTCGACATGCGCGCGCGCGCCGCGCGGTTGCAGGCCGAGCGAGTTGCCGACGAAGTAGGCCTGCTCCTCATCTGCGTGGCGCGGGATCAGGAACTCGCCACGCAAGGTCTGCAAGGGATCGGCCGCGTCGAGAGCGGCGGCATGGGCGGGGGAGTGCGGTTGGGTCATGAGTGAGTGGCTTCGCTGCGTGGGCGGGCGTGGCGCGATGGGCGCGGGGACTTTCTAGCGAGGTCAAAGCGAGTGAGCGGAATCAAAGCAAAGGTCCGAACGGCGCCGCATGGCGTTCGTAGCGGCGCCGCAGCGCGGCGATCCAGGCCGAGTCGACGCCGAGCCGGTCGGCTTCGACTATCAGTCCGGCGTCGTCGGACAAGTAGCCGGCCAATTCGTCGTGCTCGCTGACGCGCAACACCAGCGCGAACGCGTCCTGGCGCACTTGCCTGGACTGGGCGTCGATCGCTGCGATGGATTCGGCCGAAAGGCCGCGCTTGCACGCTTGGACCAAGGCATCGGCGGCGGTCCAATCCGAATCGAAAGGCGGCTCGTCGCGCGAATCGAGATACTGGGCGATGACGGCTTCGTCGACGTCCTGGTCGCGCTGGCGCAGGTGCCAGGCCGTGGACTCGATCGCGGCGAGCAGGGTATCGATATCGATCATGGGCGGCGACGTGGCCCGATGCGCCTACTCGAACCGCGCTTTCGACAGGCCGAGCCATTCCAGCGCGGTGCCGTGATACAGCCGCGCCTGATCGGCCTCGTCCAACTGCAACGAAGCGATGCCGGCGCCGGGCGATTGCTCGCCGAGCGGGAAGGGATAGTCGGTGCCGAGCATGACCCGCGACACGCCGCAGGTGTCGAGCAGGTATTGCAGCGCGCGCGGGTCGGCGACCCACGAATCGAAATACAGCTGCGACAGATAATCGCGCGGATTGCGCGGGTTGTCGGTGGCGACCAGATCCGGACGCATGTTGAAGCCGTGCTCGATGCGGCCGATGGTGTAGGGGAAGCTGCCGCCGCCGTGGGCCAGGCAGATCTTCAACTTCGGCAAGCGTTCGAGCACGCCGCCGAACACCAGGCAGCAGGCCGCGCGCGATTGCTCGGCGGGCATGCCGACCAGCCACGGCAGCCAGTACTTGGGCATGCTCGGCGTCCCCATCATGTCCCAGGGATGGACCAGGATCGCCGCGCCCAGGTCGGCCGCGGCCTCGAAGAATTCGAACAACTCCGGCGCGTCGAGGTTCCAGTCGTTGACGTGGCTGCCGATCTGGCAGCCCTGCAGGCCGAGCTGGTCCATGCAGCGTTCGAGTTCCTGCACCGCCAGGCGCGGCGATTGCAGCGGCACCGTGCCGATGCCGGCGTAATGGCGCGGATGCTCGCGGCAGGTCGCGGCCATGTGGTCGTTGAGCGATTGATGCAGGTCCAGCGCCTGATTGGCCTTGGCCCAGTAACTGAACATCACCGGCACGGTGCTGATCACCTGCACCTGCACGCCGAAACGCGCGTAGTCGTCGACGCGTTCCTGCGGGTCCCAGGTCTTGGACCAGATTTCGCGGAAGAACTTGCCGTCTTTATAAATGCGATGACGACCGTCGTCGGTGTGATGGATCACTGGAAAGCGGTCGTCGCCGTACTTGCGCGCCAGATCGGGCCAGTCGCGCGGCAGGTAATGGGCGTGGGTGTCGATCTTGAGCATCGCGGTCTCAGGTGTCGGGCATCACGTAGCGGCCCGGCGCCGGGTTCAGATGGCCGCAGTTCGTGCAGGTCCGATGCTCGCGCGAGGAATAGAAGCGTTCGAACACCGGCGGGAAGTCGGTCTCGATGTTGTGCAGGTGGAAATACTCTTCGTAGATCTTGTGGTTGCACTGTTCGCAGAACCACATCAGGCCGTCGTCTTCGTGCGCCAGGCGCTTGCGCTCGATCACCAGCCCGGCCGAGTCGGGCATGCGTTGCGGCGAATGCGGCACGCGCGGCGGCAGCAGGAATATCTCGCCGGCGCGGATCGGAATGTCGCGCGCCGCGCCGTCTTCCTGGATGCGCAGCACCATCTCGCCTTCGAGCTGGTAGAACCACTCCGGGCCTTCGTCCCAGTGGTAATCGGTGCGCTGGTTCGGCCCGCCGACCACCATGACGATGAAGTCGCCGACATAGATCACCTTGTTGCCGACCGGCGGCTTGAGTAGGTGGCGGTGTTCGTCGATCCACGCGGCGAGGTTGAGCGGTCCGGGAAGCATGCGGTTACTCCGTTGCCGCGCCAGGCAGGCGCGCGATGCATTTGAGTTCGATCGCGATCGGGGTCGGCAGGGCGGTGATGCCCAGGGTGGTCCGGCACGGGGCGCGCTCGATGTCGGGGAAATACTCCGCCCACACCGCGTTGTAGGCCGTGAAGTCGCGGGCCATGTCGGTCAGGTACACGGTCACGTCGACCAGATCGTCCCAGCCCGCGCCGCTGGCTTCGAGCACCGCGCGCACGTTGGCGAACACCGCGCGGCATTGCAGCTCGATGTCGTAGGCGATCAACCGGCCCTGGGCATCGTGGACATTGCCGACGATGGCGTTGCTGGCCGCGTCGCGCGGGCCGATCCCGGACAGGAACAGCAGTTCGCCGACCCGGCGCGCATGCGGATACGAGCCGACCGGCTTGGGCGCGCCGTCGGCGCGGATGCCGCCGTTGCCGTGCGAGTCGCTCATCGCGGCGATCCGCCGTGGGTGGAATGGACCGTGGCGATCGCGCGGGTGTAAGCCGATTGCAGGGATTCGAACGAATCCACGTCCATGCCGGTGTTGTGGACGCGGCCGTTGCGCAGGCTGTAGACCCAGCCATGCACGCTGAGCGGCTGGCCGCGGCTCCAGGCGTCGCGCACGATCGTGGTCATGCACACGTTCTGCACCTGCTCGATCGCGTTGAGCTCGCACAGGCGGTCGTGGCGCTCGCTTTCGTGGACATGGGCGATGCAGTCGGCGTGCTTGTCGGCGACATCGCCGACATGGCGGATCCAGTTGTCGGCCAAGCCCACGCGCAGCCCGTGCAGCGCCGCATGCACGCCGCCGCAGCCGTAATGGCCGACCACGATGATGTGCTTGACCTTGAGCACGTCGACCGCGAACTGGATCACCGACAGGCAGTTGAGGTCGGTGTGCACCACGACGTTGGCGATGTTGCGATGGACGAACACCTCGCCCGGGGCCATGTCGATGATCTGGTTGGCCGGCACGCGCGAATCCGAACAGCCGATCCACAGGTATTCGGGCGCCTGCTGTTGCGAGAGGCGATCGAAGAAACCCGGATCTTCGGCGTTGACCCGTTCGGACCACTCCCTGTTGCGTTCGAGCAACTCGTCCAGGGTGATGGAGGAGCCGGGGTTGGCCGCGCCGGTCACATCGGAACCCTCGGAATTTGAATCTTTGGCACTCATGCAGCACTCATCCCAGATGAAGACCGACGTTCTTGGCGTCGGTGAAAAAACGCATCGCCTCGGCGCCGCCTTCGCGGCCGAGGCCGGACGCGCCGGTGCCGCCGAACGGCGTGCGCAGGTCGCGTTGCAGCCAGGTGTTGATCCAGACCATGCCGACGTTGAGCCGCGCGGCCAGGCGATGGGCGCGGTTGAGATCGCGGGTCCACAGCGAGGCGCACAGGCCGTAGTCGCTGGCGTTGGCCAGGGCCAGCGCGTGTTCGTCGTCGTCGAAGGCCTGCAGGGTCGCCACCGGGCCGAAGATTTCCTCGCGATTGCTCGCGCAATCCGGGCCCAGGCCCTCGATCAGGGTCGGTGCGACGTACCAACCGGGGCGGTCCAGCGCCGAGCCGCCGCACAGGATCCGGCCGCCTTCATCGCGGGCGCGATCGAGCGCGGCCACGACCTTGTCGTAATGTGCCTGCGAAACCAGCGGACCGAGCGTGGTGGCCGCATCCGACGGATCGCCGATCTTGAGCGCGTTGACGCGTTCGACCAAGGCGTCGCGGACCTCGTCGTAAATCGAATGCTCGATCAGGATGCGCGAGCCGCACAGGCAGATCTGCCCCGAGTTCTGGAACGCCGAGCGCACCAGGGTGTCGAGATTCGCGCGCCAGTCGCTGTCGGCGAAGATCAGGCTCGCGTTCTTGCCGCCCAGTTCCAGCGAAACCTTGCGCAGCAGCGGCGCGGCGATCGCGGCGATGCGGCGGCCGACCGCGGTGCTGCCGGTGAACGAAATGGCGCGCACGGCCCCATGGCCGATCAGCGGCTCGCCGACCTCCGGCCCCAGCCCGTGCACGATATTGAGCACACCGCGCGGGAAGCCGATTTGCGCGGCCAGTTCGCCGAGCATCGTGGCAGTGGCCGGGGTGATTTCCGACGGCTTGGCGACCACGGTGTTGCCGGCCGCGAGCGCGGGCGCGATCTTCCAGGTGAACAGGTACAGCGGCAGGTTCCATGGCGAGATCGCCGCGACCACGCCCAACGGCGCGCGCAGGGTGTAGTTGAGCCCGGCCTGACCGTGGTGGGATTCGCTGGCGAACTGGGTCGCGGCCTGGGCGAAGAACCGCAGGTTGGACACGGCGCGCGGAATCTCGGCGTTGCGGGCCAGCGCGATCGGCTTGCCGCCGTCGCGCGATTCGGCCTGGGCGAAGGCTTCCCGATTCGCTTCCAGCGCATTGGCCAGCGTGTCCAGCCAATGCGCGCGTTCGCTGTTGGGCAGGCCCGACCAGGCCGGGAATGCGGCCTGTGCGGCGGCGACGGCGGCCTCGACATCGGCCGCGTCGCCGCGGGCGACCTGGGCATACGCCTGCGCATTGGCCGGATCGTGGACGTCGAGCCAACGGCCGCCGGCCGCATCGCGCGCCTGACCGTCGATCCAGTGCCGGAATTTCTGCATGCGCCAAGCTTAACGCGTGGGCGCGGGGACGCCCATAGCCCGGGCTGGCGGCCGCGCCGGGCGTGAGCGTCGGCGGGGTTGCGTTTGATGAACGACTGCTCGGTTGGCAGTTGCGACGACGGTTGTGGTTCGTGGCGACGTGGCAGGCAGGGCCATCACGAATCCCATGGGCATTACGAATGCAGGAGGTCTTTTGTGGGCGGGGCTTAAGCCCCGACGCTGTGCGCTCAGTCGCCGTGATTCGAAAGAAAAGCGTCGGGGCTCAAGTCCCTCCCACAAAAGGGCTCGTGGCGTCGGCCTTGCTGCCACGGCGGTCCTGCGCCGGCGCCAAGACCTCATCCCTCCACGAAAGATTTCGGGCTTCAGCCTTTTCACAAAAGACTTCGAAGCCTTCGAACAACACGACCCCAAGTTTGCCGATCATGGCCTGTGCAATGCGATCTAGGTCGAAAGTCATGCTTGGAATGCATGAGTCGCGAAACAACGGGTAATTCATGCGCAGATGGATCAAACGCGCACGGCATGGTCATGGTCATGCGCGCCTCTCGGCACTTGACGCGCAAGTACGACGCTGCGCACATTCCGGCGGGGTCACTTTCATCCATGCCTGGCGATCGCCGAAGCGCGCTTGCGGGGCTCACTACGGCGGAACCATCACGTGGATAGACGCAATTTCCTCAGCATGTCCGGGCTCGGCATCGCCGGGCTCATGATTCCCTTCGGCAACGTGATCGCCGCGGAGGCCTTGCTGGTGCCGTTGGACGTGGCCAGGAAGAAAACCCTGGCCGACATCGCGCTCAACGCGGCCAAGGCCGCCGGCGCGAGCTACTGCGACGCGCGCATCGGCCGCTATCTGCGCCAGTTCGTGATCACCCGCGAGGACAAGGTCCAGAACGTGGTGAACACCGAATCCACCGGCATCGGCATCCGCGTGCTGGTCGACGGCGCCTGGGGCTTCGCCGCCACCAACCAGCTCAACAACGACGCGGTCGCCAAGGCCGCGCAGCAGGCCGCCGCGATCGCGCGCGCCAACGCCAAGAGCCAGACGTCCAAGGTCGAACTGGCCAAGACGCCGGGCGTGGGCGAGGTCGCCTGGAAAACCCCGATCCGCAAGAACGCGATGGAAGTGGCGATCAAGGAAAAGGCCGACCTGCTGCTCGGGGTCAACGCCGCGGCGATCAACGCCGGCGCCAACTTCGTCAACTCGATGCTGTTCCTGGTCAACGAGCAGAAGTACTTCGCCTCGACCGACGGCTCCTACATCGACCAGGACGTGCACCGCATCTGGGCGCCGATGACGATCACCGCGATCGACAAGGCCAGCGGCAAGTTCCGCACCCGCGACGGGCTGTCCGCGCCGATGGGCATGGGCTTCGAATACCTCGACGGCGCCGCGTCGGGCAAGGTCGCGCTGCCCAACGGCGCGGTCGCCTACAACAAGTCCTACGACATGCTCGCCGACGCGGTCGCCGCGGCCAAGCAGGCGCAGCAGAAACTCACCGCGCCGTCGGTCAAGCCGGGCAAGTACGATCTGGTGCTCGATCCCTCGCACACCTGGCTGACCATTCACGAGTCGATCGGCCATCCGCTCGAACTCGACCGCGTGCTCGGCTACGAGGCCAATTACGCCGGCACCAGCTTCGCCACCCTCGACAAGCAAAAGTCCGGCTTCAAGTACGGCAGCGATCAGGTCACGGTGTTCGCCGACAAGACCCAGGAAGGCAGCCTCGGCGCGGTCGGCTTCGACGACGAAGGCGTCAAGACCAAGCGCTGGAACCTGATCAAGGACGGCATCCTGGTCGACTACCAGACCATCCGCGATCAGGCCCACATCCTGGGCAAGACCGAGTCCGACGGCTGCTGTTATGCCGACTCGTGGTCGTCGGTGCAGTTCCAGCGCATGGCCAACGTCTCGCTGGCGCCGGGCAAGAGCAAGCTCAGCGTCGCCGACATGGTCAAGGACGTGGAAAACGGCATCTACATCGTCGGCGCCGGTTCGTTCTCGATCGACCAGCAGCGCTACAACGCCCAGTTCGGCGGCCAGCTGTTCTACGAAATCAAGAACGGCAAGATCACCGGCATGCTCGAGGACGTGGCCTATCAGATCCGCACCCCGGAGTTCTGGAATTCCTGCGTCGCGGTCTGCGACGACAGCGATTACCGCCTGGGCGGCTCGTTCTTCGACGGCAAGGGCCAGCCCGGCCAGGTCTCGGCGGTTTCGCACGGTTCGAGCACGGCGCGTTTCAACGGCGTCAACGTCATCAACACCGCCCGCAAGCTCGGCTGACCGGCGCAGGAGAATCAGACAATGAGTATTTTTACCGAAGCGCAGTCCAAGGCCATCCTCGACAAGGTCATCGCGCTGTCCAAGGCCGATGAATGCACCGCAACCCTGACCGGTTCGATCGACGGCAACATCCGGTTCGCCCTCAACAACGTGTCGACCAGCGGCATCGTCAGCAACGCCGACCTGGCCGTGCAGGTGGCCTTCGGCAACCGCACCGGCACCGCGACCATCAACGAGTTCGACGACGCCGCGCTCGAACGCGTGGTCCGCCGCGCCGAGGACCTGGCGCGACTGGCGCCGGAAAATCCCGAGTTCATGCCGGCGATCGAGAAGCAGACCTACAAGCCCAGCTCGACCTTCAGCGCCGCCACCGCGGCGATCACGCCCGAGTTCCGCGCCCAGGTCGCGACCGATTCGATCGCGCCGTGCCGCGACGGCAAGCTCACCGCCGCGGGTTTCCTCGAGGACGGCCAGAGCTTCGTCGCCTTCGCCAACAGCAAGGGCAACTTCGGCTACCAGCAGGCGACCAACTTCAACTACACCTGCACCGTGCGCACCGAGGACGGCCGCGGTTCGGGCTGGGTCGGGCGCAACCTGCAGGACTCGGGCCAGTTCAAGACCGATGCCGACGTGCGCATCGCCATGCGCAAGGCCACCGAATCGGCCGAGGCCAAGGCGCTGGAACCGGGCAAGTACACGGTGATCCTGGAACCGGCCGCGGCCGCCGGCCTGATCTCGTTCATGATGAATTTCTTCGACGCGCGCCAGGCCGACGAAGGCCGCAGCTTCCTGTCCAAGAAGGGCGGCGGCAACAAGCTCGGCGAACTGGTCTACGACCCGCGCGTCAACATCAGCGCCGACCCCTGGGACCCGCGCGCCTCGGTGTTGCCGTGGGACCGCGAGGGCCTGCCGCGCGAGAAGATGGCGATCATCGACAACGGCAAGGTCGCCGCGCTGGATTACTCGCGCTTCTGGGCGAAGAAGCAGGGCAAGAAGGCGATCGGCTCGCCGGGCAACCTGCTGATGGCCGGCGGCGACAAGTCCACCGCCGAGCTGATCAAGGGCACCCAGAAGGGCATCCTGGTCACCCGCACCTGGTACATCCGCATGGTCGATCCGCAGACCGTGCTGCTGACCGGCCTGACCCGCGACGGCACCTTCTACATCGAGAACGGCGTGATCAAGCACCCGGTGAAGAATTTCCGCTTCAACGAATCGCCGGTGATCATGCTCAACAACATCGAGGAACTCGGCCGTCCGGTGCGCGTGGCCGGCGACGAGTCGGGCTTCGTGATGATGATCCCGCCGATGAAGCTGCGCGATTTCACCTTCACCTCGCTGTCGGACGCGGTCTGACCGGCGCCAGGCGGGTGGCGCGGCCGCGTTGCGGTGCGCCACTCGCCATCGCCGCGTGAGTCGCGAGTCCTTTCGTTCGATGCATCCGATCCACTGAGTGCGAGCCGCCTGTGCAACGACGCGATTTCCTGAGTTTCACCGGTCTGGGCCTGGCCGGCCTGGCGCTTCCCTACGGCCGCGCGATCGCGGCCGATGCGCTGCTGGAACCGGCCGACCAGGCCAAGCGCCGGCATCTGGCCGACACCGCGTTGAGCGCGGCGCGCGAAGGCGGCGCGAGTTATTGCGACGTGCGCATCGGGCGTTATCTGCGCCAGTCGGTGATCACCCGCGAGGCGCAGGTGCGCAATATCGTCAACGGCGAATCCGCCGGCGTCGGCATCCGCGTGCTGTGCGAGGGCGCCTGGGGTTTCGCCGCCACGGCGTCGTCGAGCGCCGACGCGGTGGCCGCCGCGACCCGCCAGGCCGTGGCGATCGCGCGCGCCAATGCACGGGCGCAGACCCGCAAGGTCGAGCTCGCGCCGGTGACCGGGGTGGGCGAAGTCGCCTGGAAAACGCCGATCCGCAAGAACGCGATGGCGGTACCGATCAAGGACAAGGTCGATCTGCTGCTGTCGGTCAACGCGGCCGCGCTCAAGGCCGGCGCCGACTACGTCAATTCGACCTTGTTCGTGATCAACGAACAAAAATACTTCGCGTCCACCGACGGCAGCTACATCGATCAGGACGTGCATCGCATCTGGCTGCCGTTGACCGCGACCGCGGTCGATAAGGCCACCGGCAAGTTCCGCACCCGCGACGGCTTGTCGGCGCCGATGGGCATGGGCTACGAATACCTCGACGCCGATCCCGCGGGCCGGGTGTCGTTGCCCGGCGGTTTGATCGGCTACGGACGCTCCTACGACGTGATGGCCGACGCGGTCGCCGCGGCCGGCCACGCGCGCGCCAAGCTCAAGGCGCCGTCGGTGAAACCGGGCAAGTACGATCTGGTGCTGGACCCGTCCAATCTGTTCCTGACCATCCACGAGAACGTCGGCCATCCGCTCGAACTCGATCGCGTGCTCGGCTACGAGGCCAATTACGCCGGCACCAGTTTCGCCACCTTGGACAAGCGCGATCAGGGTTATCGCTACGGCAGCGAAGTGGTCAACTTCGTCGCCGACAAGACCCGTCCGGGCAGCCTGGGCGCGGTCGGTTACGACGACGAAGGCGTCAAGACCCGCGAATGGGACCTGATCCGCGACGGCATCCTGGTCGACTATCAGGCCACGCGCGACGAGGCGCACATCCTCGGCCACAAGCAATCGCATGGGTGCAGCTACGCCGATTCGTGGTCGAGCGTGCAGTTCCAGCGCATGGCCAATGTCTCGCTGAAACCGGGCAAGACGCCGCTGAGCGTGGCGCAGATGATCAAGGGCGTGGAGCGCGGCCTGTACGTGCATGGCCGCGGCTCGTATTCGATCGATCAGCAGCGCTACAACGCCCAGTTCGGCGGCCAGTTGTTCTTCGAGATCAAGAACGGCGAAGTGACCGGCATGATCGAGGATGCGGCGTATCAGATCCGCACGCCGGAATTCTGGAACGCCTGCGTGGCGGTGTGCGACGAGCGCGATTTCCGCCTCGGCGGCTCGTTCTTCGACGGCAAGGGCCAGCCCAGCCAGGTCTCGGCGGTGTCGCACGGGTCGAGCACGACGCGTTTCAACGGCATCAACGTCATCAACACCGCGCGTGCGCTGTAGGCGATGAATCCGATGGGCGAGGGTGCCTCATTGCCGATCGTCTTGCGTGAGGGCGCATCGCGGTGAACCGCGCGCAGTTCCTGCGGCTGATGCTGGGCGGCGCGGCCGGCGCCTGGCTCGCGCGCTCGCCGCTGGCGCAGGCCGCGGCCGATTACGATTTCTGGTTCACCCGGCTCAAGTACGATTCCGGCGACTGGGATGTCGACCAGCGCATGCCGGCCAATCTGATCACCTCGCTGATCGACTACACCAATCTGCGCGTGGATCCGAAGGAGCACGTGCTGGCGCTGGCCGATCCGAAGATGCTGGCCGCGCCGTTCTGCTATCTGGCCGGGCACAAGCTGGTCGAGTTCAACCCCGATGAGCGGCGCAACTTCGAACGCTACGTGCGCAACGGCGGCTTCGTGTTCGTCGACGACTGCAACCACGACATCGACGGCCTGTTCGCCAAATCGTTCGAAGCGCAGATGGGCAAGATCTTCGGCGCCAAGGCGCTCAAGCGATTGTCGAAGAACCACCCGATCTACCGCAGCTTCTTCGTCTTCGACGGTCCGCCCGCGACCGGTTTCGAATTGAACGGCTGGGGCGACGATCTGGTTCACGACTATCTGCAGGGCATCGAGATCGACGGTCGTCTGGGTGTGCTGTACAGCAACAAGGATTATGGCTGCGAGTGGGATTACGACTGGCGCAACAAGCGTTTTCTGGCCGAGGACAATACCAAGTTCGGGGTCAATATCGTGATGTATGCGTTGGGGGCTTGAAGGCCGGGAATCGGGAATTGGGAGTCGGGAATCGCAAAGGCGGCTTGCGAAGCGCTGTGTTGTGACGCGGGATCTGCGGGCTGAGTGTGGTGAGGCGGGAATGGATGCCGGCGAAGTCTGATGTACGGCGTGGTGGTTGCTTTTGCCCCCTTTGAAAAAGGGGGCGGCGACCGCGCAGCGGACGCGGGGGATTTGCTTTTGCTCTTGCTGTTTGTCGAAGGCAAAAGCAAATCCCCCCTAACTCCTCTTTTTCAAAGGGGGACTTTGACGTGGTGACTGATGTGGCGTTGGCCCCCGGGACGATGAAATGACTACGAACGCGGCAAACAACAACAGCGAAGCCGAACTCAAGGCGCAACTCGATCGTCTAGGCGCGCTGCGCCAGGCGATCGCGCAGGCGATCGTCGGCCAGGACGACGTGGTCGAGCAGCTGCTGATCGGCCTGCTCGCCGGCGGCCACTGCCTGCTCGAAGGCGTCCCCGGGCTCGGCAAGACCCTGCTGGTGCGCTCGCTCGGGCAGGCGCTGGAATTGCAGTTCCGACGCGTGCAGTTCACCCCCGACCTGATGCCCAGCGACATCCTCGGCACCGAACTGCTCGAAGAAGACCACGGCACCGGCCATCGTCATTTCCGCTTCCAGCCCGGGCCGATCTTCACCAATCTGCTGCTCGCCGACGAACTCAACCGCACCCCGCCCAAGACCCAGGCGGCGCTGCTCGAAGCGATGCAGGAGCGCACGGTCAGCTACGCCGGCGTGACCCACACTTTGCCGTCGCCGTTCTTCGTGCTCGCCACCCAGAACCCGCTCGAACAGGCCGGCACCTATCCTTTGCCCGAAGCGCAGCTCGACCGTTTCCTGCTGCATATCCGCGTGGGCTATCCGAGCGAGCGCGAAGAACACGACATCCTGCAGCAGACCACCGGCGCGCACAGCGCGCAGGTGCCGCGGGTGATGGGCGGCGAGGACGTGCTGGCCTTGCAGGCGCGGGTGCGCGAAGTGCATCTGGCCGACGATCTGCTGTTGTGGATCACCCGGCTGGTGCGCGCGAGCCGTCCCGACGAAGGCGGGCTGGCGGAAGTGCGGCAGTGGGTGAAGTGGGGCGCCGGTCCGCGCGCCGGCCAGTCGCTGGTGCTCGCGGCCAAGGCGCGTGCGTTGTTGCACGGCCGTTTCGCCGCGACCCGCGAGGACATCGCCGCGCTGGCCGCGCCGGTGATGCGCCATCGCCTGTTGCTGTCGTTCGCGGCCGAAGCCGAGAACAAGAGCGCCGACGACGTGATCGCCGCGCTGTTGCGCGGCGTGCCGCTGCCCGGCGCCTGAGCGCGGCGCGGATCGGACAGTGAACGACCTGATTCCACCCGAGGTGCGGGCGCGATTGCGCAGCCTGCAGTTGCTGTCGCGGCGCGCGGTCGGCAACCACGGCATCGGCCTGCACAGCAGCCGCAGTCGCGGCGCCGGGCTGGAATTCGCCCAATACCGCGCTTACGAGCCCGGCGACGAACTGCGTCAGGTCGACTGGAAACTGTACGCACGCTCCGACCGTTTCTTCGTGCGCGAAGCCGAACGCGAGAGTCCGCTCGCGGTGTGGCTGTTGCTCGATGCGACCGCGTCGATGAGCCAGGGCGATGCGGCGCGGCCTGGCTGGTCGCGCCTTCAAGCGGGCAAGGCGCTGGTGGCCTGCATCACCGAACTGGCGCTGCGCCAGGGCGACCGGTTCGGACTGATCGCATTGCGCGGCGACGGCCTGCGCCTGGCCGCGCCCGCGACCGGCGTGCGTCAGCGCGATCGTTTGCTGCTGGAACTGCACGGCTTGTCGGCGCAGGGCGCGTGGCCCTCGGCCGATGCTTTGCGACCGCTGTGGGAACGCATCGGCGCCGGCGATCTGGTGGTGATGATCGGCGACGGCTTCGACGAGGGCGCGCTCGAAGCCGCCGAACGGCTGGCCGCGGCACGGCGCGAAGTGTTGAGCATCCGCATCCTGACCGCCGAGGAACGCGATTTCCCGTTCCGCGGCGGCTACCGTTTCCGCGATCAGGAAACCGGCGGGGAATTGCTCGGCGACGGCGCCGCCTTGCGCGAGGACTTCCTCAACCGCTTCGCCGCCGCGCGCACGGCGCTGGACGCGCGTCTGGACGCGAGCGGCATCCGTCACGCCGAGTACGTGCTCGACGAAGCGCTGGATCTGCCGCTGCGGCGATTGTTCGGCGCGGGGGCGGCGTGAACCCGGTCCTGTTGCTGCCGATCGGCCTGGCCGCGCTCGCCGCGCTGATCGTGCCGTTGCTGATCCATCTGGCCCGGCGCAGCGAACAGCGTCCGACCGATTTCGCCGCGCTGCGCTGGCTGCGGCAGCGACCCAAGCCGCGCCATCGCATCCGTTTCGACGAGCGGCTGCTGCTGGCGGTGCGCCTGTTGTTGTTGGCACTGCTGGCTGTGTTGCTGGCGCGGCCGGCGCTGTACGGCGCGCAGAGCGATGCGCCGTGGATCGCGGTGGTGCCGGGGGTGCAGGGACAGGCCTTGGCGGCGCTGGACCGGCCCGCGGATGCGCGCATGCACTGGTTGACGCCGGGATTCCCGGCCTTCGATCCAGCCGCGCCCGCGCCGCCGACGTCGTTCGAATTGCCGGTATCGAGCCTGCTGCGCGAACTCGACGCCACGCTGCCGGCGCAGGTCGCCGTGACCGTGCTCGTACCCGAGCAACTGCAAGGCGCCGATGCGCAGCGACCGCGGCTGTCGCGACAAGTCGAATGGCGGGTGCTGCCCGGCGCGATGACGATGCGAACCGCGCAGGCCGTCGCCGTGCCCGACCCATCGATTCGCTACGCCGCCGATCGCGCGGCGGCGCTGCCGTACCTGCGCGCGGCGATCGCGTCGTGGCGTGAGCCCGGCGCGACCACGGCGGGTCGCGTCAACGGTTCGATCGCGCCGGACACGCAGCCGCTGGATGCGGGCTCCAGGCAGTTGCTGTGGCTCAAGCCCGGCCCGCTGCCGAACGCGGTGAGCCAATGGATCGCCGGCGGCGGCACGGTTTTGCTCGACGCTGCGAGCGCCCGGCCTGGCGGTGCGGGCGAGGGCGCGGCGATCATGCCGGTGCCGTTGTGGCGCAACGCCGACGGCGTAGTTCTGGTCGAGGGTGCACGTTACGGCCGCGGCAAGGTCATGCGCTGGACCCGCGCATTGACCCCGCAGACGATGCCGGAATTGCTCGAACCCGGATTCGCCGGACAACTGCGTAACTTGTTCGAACCGCCGCACGAACCGCCGTCGCGGGTGATGGCGCGCGAGCATGCACCGTCGACCGGCACGGCCGCATTCGCGTTGCCGCCGCGCGATCTGCGCCTGTGGCTGGCGCTGTTGATCGCGCTGGTGTTCCTGTTCGAACGTTGGCTGGCGACGCGGCCGCGCCGTGGAGCGGCGCCATGAACGCCAGCGAACGATTGCACAGCTTGTTGCGCGGCGTACGCATCCGGCGCGGACTCGATCTGGCGCTGAGCTGCGCGCCGTGGGCCTTGGTCGTCGCGGCGATGGTGCTGCGTTTCCATGGCATCGCCGCCGCGGTGGTCGCGCTGATGGTTGCACTCGCGCTGATCGCGGTGGCAAGTGCGTACCGCGCCAGACGCCTGGACGCGCTGTGGCTGATCCGTCGCCTCAACACCTTGCGCGCGGACATGGACGACAGCGCCGATCTGCTGTTCGCGTCGGCCCAGGGGCTTACCGGCTTGCAGAGCCTGCAGCGTTCGCGCTTGCAGGATCGCCTCGCACACGCAACGCCAGTGGACCTGCGACCGGCGTGGTCGACGAAGCGATCGCTGCTCTCGCTGCTGATCGCCGCGCTGGTGTTCGCGGTGATCGCACTGTGGCCAGCACCCAAACCCGCCGCGCAGGCATTGGACGCACTGTCGCCCGCGCCGACCGTCGCCGCGCTTCCAGGGCAGCCTCGATTGACCGAGCAGGCGCTGCGGGTCGATCCGCCGAGCTATACGCGTTTGCCGCCACGCAGCGAACCGACGCTGGAAGCGCGCGTGCCGCAAGGTTCGAACCTGCGCTGGACCCTGCGTTTCCAGCCGCAACCGGCCAGCGTCGCGCTGGTATTCCACGATGGCCTGCGCTTGCCGCTGCGCCGGCAGGGCGAGGACTGGATCGCGCAGCGCAGCCTGGCCAAGTCGGCGCTGTACCGGATCGAAGCGGCCGGCGCTGCGCCGGCGCAGTCGCGGCGTCTGTATCGACTCGATGTGACGCCCGACCGCGCTCCGCAACTGCGCGTGCTCGAACCCGATCGCGGCCTGACGTTGATGGCGCAAGGGCAACGCGCCTGGCCGCTGATGTTCGAAGCCACCGACGATTACGGCCTGGCGTCCAGCGCGCAGTTGCGCATCACCCTGGCCCAGGGCAGCGGCGAGAACATCACCTTCCGCGAGCAGCGCATCAGCCTGCGCGGCATCGGCGCGGCCACGCAGAAACGCTATGCGCAGCGGCTGGATCTGACCGCGCTGGGCTTCGCGGTCGGCGACGATCTGATCGTGCAGCTCAGCGTCGACGACAACCGCAGCCCGCAGCCGCAGACCGCGCTGAGTCCGAGCCTGATCCTGCGCTGGCCGGCCGATCTGGGCAGCGAAGCCACCGGCCTCGAAGGCATGGTCAAGACCACCTTGCCGGCGTATTTCCGCAGCCAGCGCCAGATCATCATCGACGCCGAAGCCCTGATCCCGCAGCGGCGCAAGCTCGGCGCCGACGAGTTCCTCGAGCGCTCCGACGCGATCGGCGTCGACCAGCGCCTGTTGCGCCTGCGCTACGGTCAGTTCCTCGGCGAAGAGGCCGAGGGCGAGCCGCGTTTGCCGACCAACGACGAAGCGCCCGCGGCCGACGCCGAGCATAAAGACGAGCACGGCGATAAACCCGCTGCGACGCAGGACGCGCCCCACGACGATCACGATCACGCGCCGAACGCGGCGCCGGCGAAGTTCGGCGAAGAAGGCGCGGTGCTGGAGGAATACGGCCACACCCACGATCACGCCGAGGCCGCGACCTTGCTCGATCCGGGAACGCGCAAGTTGCTCAAGGCCGCGCTCGACGAGATGTGGCAATCCGAGCTGCATCTGCGCCAGGGCGAGCCGAAGCTGGCCTTACCGTATGCGTACAAGGCGTTGGGATTCATCAAGCAGGTGCAGCAGGCCAGCCGCATCTACCTGGCGCGGGTCGGCCCGGAGCTGCCGCCGATCGACGAGAGCCGGCGCCTGAGCGGCGACCGCAAAGGCCTGGCGCGGCGCGAGGATGCCTTGATCGCGGCGAATGCGGCCGATCCCTTGCTCGGTTCCCTGTGGCTGCAGTTGCAGACCGCGCCGGGCAGCCGCGATGTGGCGGCCATCGATTACGGCGCGCTGGAACGCTGGCTCGGCGAACACGATGCGCGGGTCGCCGATCCGCTCGCGTTCGCGGCCGCGCTCGACAACCTGCGCAACCAGCCCGATTGCGCATCGTGCCGCGCGCAACTGCGCAGCCTGTTGTGGCCGTTGCTGACCCGGCCGCCGGCTTCGGTCACGCCGCGCGATGCCGGCGACGCGCTCGACCGACGCTATTTCGAAGCGCTGCAAGGCGAGGGCGGCCGATGAACTTGCCCATCAACTTGCCCATCCTGATCGCCGTCGTCCTGGGCCTCGCGGCGCTGATCGCGATGGCGAGCCTGATCCACCGCCAGCGCCGTACCGATCGCCCGGCGCGTTCGCGCGGCTGGCGTCTGGCGTTGTTGCTCGCGGCGCAGCCGATCCTCGCGGTGTTGTTGTACCTGAGCTTGCTGCCGCCGCCGCTGCGCACCCAGGCCGGCACGATGGTGGTCGCGACCGCCGGCGCGGCGCAAAGCGGTGTTGCGACAGCGGGCGACCTGCAGATCGGCCTGCCCGAAGCGCCGTTGTCGGCCGAACGCGAGCGTGCGCCGGACCTGGCCACGGCCTTGCGCCGCCATCCCGGCACGCAACGAGTGCGGGTGATCGGCGCGGGACTGGAAGCGCGCGATCGCGACGCCGCGCGCGGACTGGCGATCGAATTCCAGCTGCCGGCATTGCCGCGCGGTTTGGTCGGTGTGTGGGCGCCGTCGCGGGTCGGCGTCGGTGCGACGTTCGCGGTTCATGGTCGAGTGCAGGGCTTGCAGGACGGCACGATCGAACTGCTCGATCCGGGCCGGCGGCGCGTGGATCGGATCGCGCCCGATCGCGATGGCGGGTTCGCGCTCAGCGCGGTCGCGCGCGGCGCCGGACTGACTGCATTTACTTTGCGGCTGCGCGATGCTCGCCAGAACGTGATCGAGGAGATCGAACTGCCGGTTTCGGTGTTGCCCGATGCGCAACCCAAGGTATTGCTGCTGGCCGGCGCGCCCGGACCGGAACTCAAATACCTGCGTCGCTGGGCGCTGGATGCGGGGCTGAAGCTGCATACCCAGATCAGCGTCGGTGCCGGCATGCAGCTCGGCGATGCGCCGGTTGCGCTGAATGCCGCGACCCTGGCCGGGTTCGATCTGGTCGTGCTCGACGAGCGTGCCTGGGATGCGCTGGGCGCGCCGCAGCGCGAGGCGCTGATGGCGGCGATGCGCACGGGGTTAGGCGTGATGCTGCGCATCGCCGGGCCCTTGTCGCCGCGCACACGCGCGCAGCTGCGCGAACTCGGATTCGAACTGGGCGTGGGCGCGGACTCGATCGCGATGCGCTTGCCGGCGCCGTCGATCGACGAAGATGCGCTGCGCGCGCGACTCGGGCCGGGCAGCGAGCACGCGCCGCGCCCGCGCGATCAACCGGTCGCGGCGGTGCCGGCGCTGACCCGGCGCAATCTGTCGCTGGCCGGGCCGAAGGTGCAAAGTCTGCTGCGCGATGCCGACGGTAACGCCTTCGCCGCCTGGCGCGCGAACGGGCAGGGGCGCATCGGCCTGTGGAGCCTGGGCGACAGCTTCGTGCTGGCCCTGGCCGGGCGCGACGATCTGCATGCGCAGTTGTGGAGTCAGGCGTTCGCGACCTTGGCGCGGGCCAAGCCGCGCGACACATTGCGTATCGAAGGCGTGGCGCGGCAGGGCGAACGCATGGTGCTGTGCGGGCTGGCCGACGGCGCGCAGGTGTCCGACCCGCAAAACAAATCGCTCAGCCTGCTGATCGACCCGGTGCGCGGCGCCGAGCGTTGCGCCGCGTTCTGGCCCGAGGCGGCCGGCTGGCATGCGTTGAAACAAGGCGAGCGTACGACCGCGTTCTTCGTTCGCGCCCGCGACGATGCGCCCGGATTGCGCGCGAACGAATTACGCGAGGCGACCTTGGCGCTGGTGTCGCCGCAGCCGCGGCGTGACGACGCCGGCGCCGATGCGCCCGAGCGCGACGGCTGGGAAGATCTGTTCGCGAGCGACCTGCCGCGCGGACCGGCATGGCCGTGGTTCCTGCTCTGGTTGGTTTGCGCCGCGGGGCTGTGGTGGCTGGAGCGTTCGCGACTGGGGCGCTATGGCGCGGATGCCGCAACGTCCGCGCAAAGCTGATCGGCAAGCATCGGCGTCGGCACGAAGCGTCCGCGCGAAGGCGCTTCGGCTGTGATCGTCAAGGACTCTTCATGATCGAACGCGGCGATCGGGGCAGGGGCGGGCTGAAGTCCCTTCCGCTGAACCACGAAGCATCTCGCGACCCTTCAGTTTCGATCGCAGGGCATCTTCGGCGTCACCCGATCACTCGATCCCTCAGATCGACTGCATCCGCCCACCGTCCACGGCCAGACTCACGCCGTCGACGTAACCCGCCGCCGGCGAGCACAGGAAGGCGATGCACGCAGCGATTTCAGATGCATCCGCGAAGCGGTTGAGCGGCACGGTCTTGCGCATCGCATCCATTACGGCTTCTTCGGACAAGCCGGTCGTGCGCGCGCGATCGCCGACGATCTGTTCGATGCGCGCGGTCCGGGTGTAACCGGGCAGCACGTTGTTGACGGTGATGCCGTCGCCGCCGAGTTCGCGCGACAAGGTCTTGGCCCAGCTCGCGACCGCGCCGCGGATGGTGTTGGACACGCCCAGGCCGACGATGGGTTCCTTGACCGAGGTCGAGATCACGTTGACCACGCGGCCCCACTGCGCCGAGCGCATGCCCGGCAACACCGCGCGCACCAGGGTCTGGTTGGCGAGCAGATGGCGCGCGAATGCATCGAGATACGCGGTGTCGGTCGCCGAATGCGCCGGGCCGCCCGGCGGGCCGCCGGTGTTGTTGATCAGGATCTGCACCGGCTTGCCGGCGGCGAGCGCCTCGACCTGCACGCTCAGCGCGGCGGCATCGGCGACGTCGGCGGCGATCCAGCCGTGCGCCTGCGCGCCGCTGCGCGGCAAGGCCTCGGCGACCGCGGCCAGGGCGTCGGCGCGGCGCGCCAGCACGGTCACATCGCAGCCGAGCAGGGCCAGTTCGTGCGCGGCGGCGCGACCGATGCCTTCGGAGGCGCCGCAGACCAGCGCGTGTTTGCCGGTGAGGTTGAGGTCCATGTCGGTCTCCGATGGTGGCGGCGCGATCTGCGTGGCAATACGCGGCGCAAGTGGAAGTCTGACGCGGTCAATCGTCCGCGACGGTGTGCCGCATGCGCTCGCGCATCAACGCGGCGACCGCGCGGCTGTCGTCGCGGTCCTGCGCCTGCAATTGCGCGGCGACGTTTTCGCGATTGGCCAGCGGATGGTTCTGGCTGAGCTTGAACTTGAGTTCCATGCGCTCGACCCGGAAGCGGAAACCGACGATGCCGCGCAGTTGCCGGCGCAGTTCCTCGCGTTCGACTTCGAAGCGCCAGTCGCTGCCGATGCGGGTTTCGTGACGCACGCTCAGATCGTCGACGACCCGGGCCAGTCCGGGCTCGTCCTCGAAGGTTTCCAACTGGCCGTGCAGATGCGCGATCGCGTAGTTCCAGGTCGGCACCCGCGCCGCGGTTTCCTTGTCGGGGTACCAGCCCGGCGAGATATAAGCCTGCGGGCCTTGCAGGATCGCCAGCGCCGGGCCGGCGTGCCGCGCCTGCGGGTTCGGCCGCGCCCAATGGCCGCGCAGTTCGACCTGATCGCCGTCGCGGCGGTACAGCAGCGGCAGATGACTCACCGTCGGCAGTTCGTCGCGCACGGTGATCAGGGTGGCGAAGTCGTACTGCTCGGCCAGGCGATCGAGCGCGCCCAGGTCGGTTTCGGCGAAGGCGCGCGGCAGGTACATGGCCGTGCTCAGTGCGGCTGCGGCAGTTTCTGGATCATCAGCGACGCCAGCGCGGCATCATCGCCGGCCCGCGGCGGAACCAGCTCGGCCAGAGCGAAACCGCGCGCCTGCGCATCGTCGTCGTCCAGACCGCTAAGTTCGACGAACTCGGCGTCCATCAAGGCCGCGCGCGCGGTGTCTTCGCTGTCGTAGGGCAGGATCTTGCCGTCGCTGTCGAAGACCTCTGCGGTGCCGGCCTCGCGCACGCGCAGCCGCGCCCACACCACGGTGCGGCCCAGGGTCGCCAGCCACCAGCTCTCGTCGGAATATTCGCTCATCACGCCACCACCGCAGACAGGATCCACAACACGCCGGCGCAGGCCAGCGACACGAAAACGATCAGCAACGACACCCGCGCCGGCGTGGCCAGGCCGTCGAGATTGCGATCGCTGGCGGCGCGGTAACGCTGGCGCAGCAGCCAGCTCCAGGCCGCCGGATTGACGAAGGCCGCCTCGCCGAGCTCATGCCGCAGCGGCGGATGGCGATCGCGCAGATGCACCAGCGCCAGCGGCCAGAAGATCGCGAACGCGCAGAAGGCCGATACCGCGATGCCTACGAAGGTCAGGGCCAGGAACAGGATCACGTGTTGCTTACCTCGTTGCGGTGCTGGGAGACGACGCCGGTTTTGCATGAGACGCCGGTTATGCATCAATGGCGTATCCGAGGCGCATCTCTCCAAGAACGTCATCCCCGCGAACGCGGGGATCCAGTGCCTTTCGTGCCGGTTGCGATCAAAGTCGCTGAATTCCCGCGTTCGCGGGAATGACGAGCAAAAGCAAAAAAGCAGGGCGAAAGACGGATCAAAACAAGGCGCGCGACAGATCACTGTCGGCGCGCCCTCGAATCAAAACTCCGCATTCCCCGGCGCGCGCGGATACGCGATCGCGTCGCGGATATTGCTCAGCCCGCACACGTACACCACCAGCCGCTCGAAGCCCAGGCCGAAGCCGGCGTGCGGCACCGTGCCGTAGCGGCGGAAATCGCGGTACCAGCCGTAATGGGTCGGGTCCAGGCCGAACTGGGCCATGCGCGCGTCGAGCACGTCCAGGCGCTCTTCGCGCTGGCTGCCGCCGATGATCTCGCCGATGCCCGGCGCGAGCACGTCCATCGCCGCCACGGTCTTGCCGTCGTCGTTCAGGCGCATGTAGAACGCCTTGAAATGCTCGGGGTAGTTGGTCACCACCACCGGGCGGCCGACGTGCTGCTCGGTCAGCCAGCGCTCGTGCTCGGTCTGCAGGTCCAGGCCCCATTCGACCGGGAACTCGAACTTCTGCCCGGACTTCTGCAGCAGCGCGATCGCATCGGTGTAGTCGATGCGTTCGAACGGCGCATTGACGAACGCTTCCAGACGCGTGAGCGCGGTCGGTTCGACCCGCTCGGCGATGAAGGCCAGATCGTCGGCGCGCTCGGCGAGCACCGCGCGGAACAGGTACTTGAGGAAATCCTCGGCCAGCTGCGCGTTGGCGGCCAGATCGTTGAACGCGACCTCCGGCTCGATCATCCAGAACTCGGCCAGGTGGCGCGTGGTGTTGCTGTTCTCGGCGCGGAAGGTCGGGCCGAAGGTGTAGACCTTGCTCATCGCCAGCGCGTAGGCCTCGGCGTTGAGCTGGCCCGACACGGTCAGGAAAGTTTCCTTGCCGAAGAAGTCGCGCGAGAAATCCACCGCGCCGGCCTTGTCGCGCGGCAGGTTGGCCAGGTCCAGGGTCGACACGCGGAACATCTGTCCGGCGCCTTCGGCGTCGGAGGTGGTGATGATCGGCGTGCTGATCCAGAAGTAGCCGTTCTCGTGGAAGAAGCGGTGGGTCGCCTGGGCCAGCGAGTTGCGGATGCGGGTGACCGCGCCGAACAGGTTGGTGCGCGGACGCAGGTGGGCGACTTCGCGCAGGAATTCCAGCGAATGCGCCTTGGGCTGGATCGGGTAGGTTTCCGGGTCTTCGACCCAGCCGATCACCTCGAAGGTTTCGGCCTGGATTTCGAAGGCCTGGCCCTGGCCCTGCGAGGCCACCAGCTTGCCGGTGGCGACCACCGCGCAGCCGGCGGTGAGGTGCTTGATCTCGCTGTCGTAATTGGCCAGCGAATTGGGCGCGACCACCTGGATCGGCGCGAAGCAGGAGCCGTCGCTTACATTGACGAAGCTCAGTCCGGCCTTGGAATCGCGCCGGGTGCGTACCCAGCCGCGTACCGTGACCTCGCCGCCCGCCGGGATCTTGCCCGCGAGTGCCTGTTCGACGCTTACCACCGTCATGTCGTGCCGCCTTAGCGCGTTGCGTGTGAGGGACGGCGATCATAACGGATGATTCCGGCGAAGCGCGGCGGCGCGCGCGATCGTAGACTGCCAAGTCGATCACGGGGGGACGCGGCATGGGCAAGGGCGGGGCAGGTCGGAACGGGACGAACGGCTGGGGTGCGAGCGTGCGAGGCAGCCTGATCGCGGCATTCGTGTTGTGGACGGGCGCGGCCTTCGCGCAGCAGCAAGAGGCCGTGCCCAAGGCCCTGCCGATCCCGGCGCCGGCGCCGGACGTGGTGCTCGACGAAGCCCACGCCGCCCATTTCGCCGGATTGGCGTTGAGCTGCGTCGGTCGCGAATACCCGAACAAGATCGCCCACCGCCTGGACAACGCGCGCGACGTGCAGGCGCCGAGCCAGCTGTATCCGGCGTTCTACGGCTGCTACGACTGGCATTCCTCGGTCCACGGCCACTGGCTGCTGGCGCGTCTGGTCCAGCGCTTCCCGCAGGCGGCGTTCGCGGCGCCCGCGCGCGCCGCGCTGGCGCGCAACCTGACCGCGCAGAACATCGCCGGCGAGCTGGCCTATCTGCGCCGCGGCGACGACGACAGCTTCGAGCGGCCCTACGGCCTGGCCTGGCTGCTGCAACTGGGCGCGCAGCTGCGCGGCTGGGACGACCCGCAGGCGCGGCAATGGGCCGCGGCGCTGGAACCGCTGGAACGCGAGGCCGCCGGCCGTCTGCTGCGCTGGCTGCCCAAGCTGACCAAGCCGATCCGGGTCGGCGAACACAGCCAGACCGCGTTCGCGTTCGGCCTGGCCCTGGACTGGACCGCTGTCAGCGGTGATCAGGTCCTGCGCGACGCGCTGATTGCCCGCTCGCGCTATTACTACCTGGCCGACCGTAACTGCCCGCTGGCCTACGAGCCGTCCGGCCAGGACTTCCTGTCGCCGTGCCTGGCCGAGGCCGACCTAATGCGGCGGGTGCTGGCGCCGGAGGAATTCTCGCGCTGGCTCAAGACCTTCCTGCCGCAGATCCCGCGCCGCGCCCGCAACGACTGGCTGACCCCGGGACTGGTGCTGGACCCGGCCGACGGCAAGCTGGCCCATCTCGACGGCCTCAACCTCAGCCGCGCCTGGATGCTGGAGGGCATCGCCCGCGGACTGGCCTCGGGCGACCGCCGGATCCCGGCCCTGCGCGCGGCGGCGACCGAGCACCGCAAGCTCGGCCTGATCGCGGTCGGCGACACCCATTACGCCGGCGCGCACTGGCTGGGCAGCTTCGCGACCTATCTGCTGGCGCCGCCTGATGTGCCGGCAGCGGCTGCGGGCGCGGCGGCCGGTCGCGGGGACTGAACGGGGCGGGGCAGCAGGTCCGAGCGTTCCTTAGGGATCGGTGGATCAGCGGCACGCCTTGAGGCGGTGCAGGGCAGGCCGAAGCCGGCGCGACGGCTATCCGCAGCCCGCCATGCGGACCTGGCCACGCCTTGAACCCCGCGACCCATGCCGCCATATCGGGTACAGCCCGTGGATGCCGGGCTGCTACCATTCCGGCATCGGCCAATCGATGCATGTCCACGCGTGTTCGTGCACGAGACCATCGCGATGGACGCGATCTGATCGACAGTCGCTCAGATTCAGTCCAATCGCTCCGATCCGCCGGTCGTCGTGCCGCCATGCCCACCCTACGAGTACCGCCATGCCCGTTACCCTCGCCCCCGCCGCGCTTGCCCGAGTCCAGCACTTCCTGACGGAAACGCCGACCGCCCTGGGCCTGCGTTTCGGCGTGACCCGCACCGGCTGCTCGGGCTGGCAACACACCGCCGACCTCGCCCGCGAACAGCGCGAAGGCGACACCGTGTTCGAACAAGACGGCGTGCGCATCTACGTCGATCCGATCAGCCTGCCGCTGGTCGAAGGCACCCGCATCGATTTCCTCAAGCAGGGCCTGGGCGAGATGTTCGTGTTCCAGAACCCCAACGCCACCGCCGAATGCGGCTGCGGCGAGAGCTTCACCACCCAGGCTGACGCGGCCTGATCCAACCGCCGCGCATAAATCGTGGCGACCTGATCCACCGCCGCATAGCTCCGTCAGCCCCCTGTAGGAGCGGCGTAAGCCGCGACCGCCATCCGACACGCCTGATCGAAACCCGCGCCGGCCTACGCCAATTCGCGGTCGCAGCTCGCGCAGCTCTTACAGTCGGCATCCGCAATGCCTCGCAACCTGATCCAACCGCCGCGCAGCTCCGTCAGCCTCCTGTAGGAGCGGCGCAAGCCGCGACCGCCATCCGACACGCCTGATCGAAACCCGCGCCGGCCTGCGTAAATTCGCGGTCGCAGCTCGCGCAGCTCCTACAGTCGGATACGCGGCGGACACGGCGGGCCGATCCAGACCCAGCCCAACTTTCGCCATGCGGCGTCCCCGCGACGCCGGGCTAGACTCGGACGCTGACTCCGAGGGGAATTCCGCATGCTCCGTCCCGTCCTGCTCGCCATGGCGATCGCCGCCGTGGTGCTGGCCGCATCGCCCGCCACCTTCGCCGCGCCCGCATCCACCACCACCGCCGGCCCGGTCGCGCGCAAGCCCAGCGCGCTGGCGCTGCACGCCTTGTTCGACGCGCAGTGGGAACGCGGCCTGCGCGAGAGCCCGGAAAACGCCAGCTACAACGGCGACAAGCGCTTCAACGACCGCTGGACCGATTACAGCCTGGCCGCGATCGAAGCGCGCAACCAGGCCGATCCCGACGCGCTGGCCAAGCTCAAGGCCATCGACCGCGGCGACTTGTCGGTCGCCGACCAGCTCAACTACGACGTGTTCGCCTGGGATCTGGAAAAAGGCATCGAGCGGCAGAAATTCCGCGAGTACCTGTCGCCGGTGGGGCAGGCCGGCGGCGTGCAGAGCGCCGACGGCATGGTCGAAGTGCTGCAGTTCGATCAGGTCAAGGATTACCGCGACTGGCTCGCGCGCATGCGCGCCTTGCCCGCGGTGATCGAGCAGAATCAGGTGCTGATGCGCGAAGGCGTCAAGGCCGGCATCACCCCGCCGCGGGTGTTGATGCAGCGCGTGCCGGCGCAGATCGCCAAGCAGGTGGTCGCCGATCCGACCCGCAGCCCGTTCTACAAGCCCTTCAACCGCTTCCCCGACAGCATCGGCGCGGCCGATCGCGCGGCCTTGCAGGCCGAGGCGAAGAAAGTCATCGCCGACATTCTGGTGCCCGCGTATCGCCGTTTCGGCGAGTTCTTCGACAAGGACTATCTGCCGCACACCGTCACCAGCATCGCGGTCAGCGATCTGCCCGACGGCAAGGCCTATTACGACTTCCTCGCCGCGTACTACACCACCACCGACCTGAGCGCCGATGCGATCCACCAGATCGGCGTGAAGGAAGTCGCGCGCATCCGCGCCGAGATGGAAAAGATCAAGGCCGAGGTCGGGTTCAAGGGCAGCCTGGGCGAATTCTTCACCTACCTGCGCAGCGATCCCAAGTTCTTCCACAAGACCCCGGCCGCACTGCTGGAGGCCTACCAGGCCACCGCCAAGCGCATCGATCCGGAACTGGTCAAAGTGTCGAAGATCATCCCGCGCCAGCCTTATGGCGTGCGACCGATCCCCGACAACGTCGCGCCCGACACCACCACCGCGTACTACCAGCCCGGCGCCGTGGATGGCAGCCGCGCGGGTTTCTACTACGTCAATCTGTACAAGCCCGAAGTGCGGCCGACCTGGGAAATGATCCCGCTGTCGCTGCACGAAGCGGTGCCGGGCCACCACTTCCAGTTCGCCTGCGGCCTGGAGCTGCCGGATGCGCCGATGTTCCGCCGCACCGGCTATTTCGTCGCCTACGGCGAAGGCTGGGGCCTGTACGCCGAGCGTCTGGGCTACGACATGGGCCTGTACGACGATCCTTACGACCGCATGGGCCAGCTGGCCTACGACATGTGGCGCGCGGTGCGCCTGGTGGTCGACACCGGCATGCACGCCAAGGGCTGGAGCCGGGACAAGGCGATCGCCTATTTCACCGACAACGCGCCCAAGACCGAGCAGGACATCGTCAACGAAATCGACCGCTACATCGGCACCCCGGGCCAGGCGCTGGCGTACAAGATCGGCCAGCTCAAGATCTCCGAACTGCGCGAGCGTTCGAAGCAGGCACTGGGCGAGGGCTTCGACGTGCGCGACTTCAACGACGAAGTGCTCTCGACCGGTTCGGTGCCGTTGAGCGTGCTGGAGAAGCACATCGACGAGTGGATCGCGAGCAAGAAGGCCGGGCGCTGATCCCACGGCGTCCACGAATCGCATGGCGCGAGCGGCGGACCGGTTCCGCTGCTCGTGCGAGGCCGTGTCGCAATCGGTGTTGAGACATCGGTTTCGAGTTGCCGGTCCGGCCCGATCGCGACCTGACTGGCAGTCGCATAGAATTGCGCGACTGGCCGAAGTCCTCGCCCAGGCCGGCATCGGCAGCCCGTCGAACGCTCCCGCATGCGGGGCCAGCCATGCCCACGCCAGGCCGCGATTTGCTCCCGGCCGCCAAACACCGCCATAATACGCGGCTCCCAAGAGGCGACTGGCCTTCTGGGACCTTGCTCCACCGCATCCGCTACGGACGTCGGGGGGCTGAACCGGGTTGCCGACGGGTTCGCCGTTGGCGATCCATCATCCACAAGGAATCACACCATGCGTCATTACGAAGTCGTGTTCCTGGTCCATCCGGACCAGAGCGAGCAGGTGCCGGCCATGATCGAGCGCTACAAGTCGCTGATCGAAGCCGGTGAAGGCAAGATCCACCGTCTCGAAGACTGGGGCCGCCGTCAGCTGGCGTACCCGATCGAGAACCTGGTCAAGGCCCACTACGTCCTGCTGAACATCGAAGTCACCCAGACCGTGCTCAACGAGCTGGTCGACGGTTTCCGTTTCAACGATGCGATCCTGCGTCACCTGGTCATGAAGCGCGACGACGCCGACACCGAGCAGTCGCTGATCATGAAGTTCAAGGACGAGAAGGGCGACAAGCCCGAGCGCGGTGAGCGCCGTCGTCGTGACGACGACAGCGACAACGCAGTCGGCACCGCCGACAGCGCCGAAGACAACGCCGAAGCCGCCTGAGGATCGATCCCATGTCCAAATTTTTCCGTCGCCGCAAGTTCTGCAAGTTCACCGCCGAAGGCGTCAAAGAGATCGACTACAAGGATCTCAACACCCTGCGCCAGTACCTGACCGAGACCGGCAAGATCGTGCCGAGCCGCGTCACCGGCACCAAGTCGAAGTACCAGCGCCAGCTGGCCACGGCGGTCAAGCGCGCGCGTTTCCTCGCGCTGATCCCGTACACCGACAACCACAACGCCTGAAAAAAGCAGTCAGTCCGCTCAGCGGACTGACTCTTTGTCCCCCTCTCCCGCACGCGGGAGAGGGCAGGGGTGAGGGCCAAGGTCGCGACGCTCTGCATCGCAACCCGCCTATCACTCCCAGCGCAACTCATCGATTCCAGCTCTTCGGACAGCGAATCCCGCTGCGGACCTACAGGCCCGCTAACGAATACGGAGCAAGACCATGCAACTGATCCTCCTGCAGAACGTCACCAACCTCGGCAAGCTCGGCGACAAGGTCAACGTCAAGCCGGGTTACGGCCGTAACTTCCTCGTGCCGCAGGGCAAGGCCGTGCCGGCCACCGCCTCGAACCTGGCCGATTTCGAAACCCGTCGCGCCGAGTACGAAGCCAAGGCCAAGTCGCAGCTCGACGGTGCCGAAGGCCGCAAGGCGCAGCTGGAAGGCGCGGCCGTCACGGTCCACGCCAACGCCGCGACCGAAGGCAAGCTGTACGGTTCGGTGACCCCGCGCGATATCGCCGAGGCGCTGACCAAGGCCGGTTTCCCGGTCAACAAGTCGGAAGTGATCATGGGCGAAGGCCCGATCCGCCGCACCGGCGAATACGACGTGCTGATCCACCTGCACGCCGACGTCGAAGTCACGGTCAAGGTCACGGTCGCCGGCGAAGTCGCCTGATCGCAGCCTGATCGCGGTACTTACGAGAGGCGCCGCAAGGCGCCTTTCGTTTTTGTCGGCGCGCACGGATCGGATTTCCAAGCGCATGCGAGCGGGCGCGATGGACCGGCAACGAGGTCCCGATCGCGGTCGTTCGCCGAAACTGGCCGCCGATCGACACCGTCTCAGCGGTTGCGACCCGCGCGTGCGATAGAAAGGCGAGTTATCCCTTTTTATCCACAACGTTATCTGCAACCGGATGAGGGCTTTCGCGTCTACGATGTGCATTCGACTCCGTTTTGCCGGTCTGGCGCTCGCACACGGCCTTGACGGACAAGCGGCCGGCACGCCAATCACTTAAAGTTCCGGGCCCTCGCGGGCTCGGTTGGGCGCGCGAGCGCCCGAACCGACGAGGAGCGCCTCCACGATGAGCGCACGTGCCGGCGGATTCCGCGGCGAAAAACGTTTCGAGACCCGTGCCGAGCAGCGCATCGACCAGTTGCGCGTGCCGCCGCAGTCGATCGAGGCCGAGCAGGCCGTGCTCGGCGGCCTGATGCTCGCGCCCGACGCCTATGACCGCGTCGCCGACCAGATCGTCGAGGAAGACTTCTATCGCCGCGATCACCAGCTGATCTACCGCGCGATCCGCGAACTGGCGGAAAAGAGCCGGCCGTTCGACGCGGTGACCCTGGGCGAGTGGTTCGAATCGCAGGGCCTGGTCGAAGAAGTCGCCGGCGGCGCTTATCTGATCGAACTGGCCAGCACCACGCCGTCGGCGGCCAACATCACCGCCTACGCCGAGATCGTTCGCGACAAGGCGGTGATGCGCAAGCTGATCGAGGTCGGCACCGAGATCGTCAACGACGGTTTCCAACCCGATGGTCGCGACAGCGGCGAGATCCTGGCCAAGGCCGAGCAGCAGGTGTTCGCGATCGCCGAAGCCGGCTCGCGCGGACGCACCGACTTCACCCCGGTCACCAAGGCGCTGTCGGAAGCCTTCGACGTGCTGCAGACGCGTTACGCCAACGGCGGCTCGGTCACCGGCATCCCGACCGGCTACACCGAATTCGACGAGATGACCGCCGGTCTGCAGAACACCGACCTGCTGATCCTGGCCGCGCGTCCGGCGATGGGCAAGACCGCGTTCGCCTTGAACATCGCCGAGCATGCCGCGTTCCGCACCAAGAAAGCGGTCGCGGTGTTCTCGATGGAAATGTCGGCCAGCCAGCTCGCGCTGCGTCTGATTTCCTCGGTCGGCCGGGTCAACGCGCAGCGCTTGCGCTCGGGCCAGCTCGAGGACGAGGACTGGAGCCGCGTCACCGGCGCGATCCGTCAGCTGCGCGAAGCCAAGATCTTCATCGACGACACCCCGGGCCTGTCGCCGGAAGTGCTGCGCGCCAAGTCGCGCCGGCTCAAGCGCGAGCACGACCTAGGCCTGATCGTGATCGACTACCTGCAGCTGATGTCGGTGCCGGGCAACAACGAAAACCGCGCGACCGAAATCTCCGAGATCTCGCGCTCGCTCAAGCATCTGGCCAAGGAACTCAACCTGCCGGTGATCGCGCTGTCGCAGCTCAACCGCTCGCTGGAACAGCGCGCCGACAAACGCCCGGTGATGGCCGACTTGCGCGAGTCGGGCGCCATCGAGCAGGACGCCGACGTGATCGTGTTCATTTACCGCGACGATTACTACAACAAGGAAACTTCGCCCGACAAAGGTCTGGCCGAGGTCATCATCGGCAAGCAGCGTTCCGGCCCGACCGGTTCGCTCAAGCTCAAGTTCTTCGGCGAATACACCCGCTTCGACAATCTGGCCCACGATTCGATCGGCAGTTTCGAATAGCGTCGGGCTGGTCCGAACCGCGCGCACAAGCGTGTGCCGCGGTTCGCGGGCGGGCAGGGTGTGGCTTCAATAGTGCGGAATCGAGGGGTCGACAAGATTGGCTCAGGCCTCGATGCCGCCTTCGATTAGTACACATCCCGATGGCCCAGGCGACGCAAATGTTCGGCGGCATGGACGCCGCGATCGCCGTGGTGGCACAGCACCGCCAGGGGGCACGGCCGACGCCGGATTGCGGATCACGTGGCTGCTTTCGTCCAGGTATACGGTCCGGAGTGCGTTATCGACCTGCGCATGATCCAGCCCGATGTCGTCGAGCAGCGCGCAGAGCCTGAGCGAAAGACCGCAACGCAAGGCGGCCGGCGTCCCGCTCGTAAGCAGCACTAGGCGATGGCCGGGCCGCGATGCGTCGATGCGCTGGCGCGTTGAGGCAGACAGGTTCGGATGAGACGCGGGCGCGGCTCGCGCCGACTTTATCGCAAAGCGCTGCCGCGGCTGAGTCTCCGGCCGCGTCGCGGCCGGGATTGGCGCTGAGCGCAGAAACGTGGATCATTCGGCGCGTGCCCAGGATCGGGCCGCCGCGGGTGCTGACCGCATGACGATCGTCGAAAATGCCGCTTACGAATGGCGCGTCTACAACGCCAAGGCGGTTTACCGCCTGGAGAACGCGCGTGGCCGGACCGAGTCTCTGATCAAGGGCCGGATCTTCGGCCTGCGCCAGGCCGGATCGAAGAAAGGCGTTTATCGCCTGATCGTGCGCGAGTTGGGCCCGCGCATGGTGTTTTCGCTGTCCGAGCAGGAGGTGCTCGGCCTGCTCAAGAAAAGCAGTCCGCTGACGGACGCTTCGGCGCACTCGCATCCGCGGGCGAAAACGCTGCTGTCGCGTCTGCAAAAGACCGATCCCAAGGATTTCTGGGCGGTGGTCGCGGCGCTGAACTGGCCGAAATTCGCCCAGGACGACGGCTATGCCGATACGGCCCGATCGGTCTTGCGCGAATGCTATCGCCAGCAGGATCTGAGCCGGCTGCTGCGCACGGCCGCGCGCATGCGGCGCGAACTGCAACGCGCCGTGGAGAAGGCGGAAAAAGCCGCGCGGCGACAGTTGTTTCTCGGCGGCGACGATAGTTTTTACGACGCCCTGGCCTATGCGGTTTCCAGTGGTCAGGCGCGTTTCGAGGGATTCGTGCGCAAGCCGGAGTCGTTCGTGAAGAAGTTCAATGCGCTGCCGATGGATCGGCAGAATTTCGAGTATTGCTTCGAGTAGCGAGCTTCTTTCGGTCTTGTCGATGTGGATGTGCGATGTCGTGTCCCGCACATGGGCTTACGCGCGTCCGAGGAGATGTACGGGCGACGATTTTCCCGGCACACATCGCCGATATAAGTCCGCTACGTTTCATCGAGCATGGCGATTGCATTGCCACCGGCACTCGCCCGCGCCTTCAAGTCCGATCATCCGAACACCCGCTTAACGCGTGCGTCACTATGTGATTTTGCGCGTTGCATCGCGTTTTTTCGATGAATCGCGCGCATGGCTACCTATCGGTCATCGCATTGCGACGATGCGATGCACCACCTGTTCGCTTTGCGATCGGCGTCGCCTATGCGCGTGACGCCTTCTTGTTATAAGCGTTGCAAGTAGATGAAGGCCGCGCAGCGATCCATCGGCATCCGTCGTCGCGCGCGCCATTCCGACTCGAACGCTGGATGCGCAAGGACAGGGTCTTGAGATGAAAGATCTGATCGAGCAAGTCGACGCCAATCTGCAGGCTCACGAAGAATTCGGAAATTCACGACAGATCATCGCGCTCAATATCGAGCGCTATAAATTCGCCCTGGCCGTGCTCGCGCAGAACGACGCGAAGCTGCAGGCCTTGCTGCCGGCGGTGGAGCGGCTGGACGAGGCGCTCGCCAACAAGATCCTCGGCGATCTGTTGGTCCGGGCCGAACTCGAAGCGGCCATCGAACGCCTGGAAACCGATGCGTCGGCTGCTCAGGACACGCAACGGCTGGTCTGGTGCCTGGAGCGCAGCCTGGCCATCGCCGGCGAGAGCAAAAGCATGTCCGCTGCTGCGATGGAGCGCGATTTTCAGGTGGGACCTCAGATCGACGGCCGGCGGATCTGGGTCTGGGATCTTCCCGATGGATCCGAACCGGTGGCCGATGCGCTGCGCGAAGCGCTGCGACTGGGGTTCATGCCCGGCGGCCACTGCGAGGCGCAGATTATCCGGCCAACGCCGGAGATGGTGGCGCAACTCGATCGCGCCTGCACCTTGCTGCAGGCGCTGGTGCCGCAGGTCGCGCACAGCGTGTTTTCGCATCTGCACTCGGTCGCGATCGCGCACATGCGCAACGAGCGCGGGCCGATGCTCACCGCGTCCGGCGGTGATTCCACGCCGTGCATGATCTTCATCGCGCCGGAGGAACTGGCCAATCCCTGGGACACGGCCGTTCACATCATGCACGAAGCCGTGCATCTGAAGTTGTCGGACATGGTGCGCACCAGCGCGGCGGTCGTCGACGAAGCCATGGTGACCTTGCCGTGGGGCCGGGAAATCTCGGTGTCGAATTGCCTGTTCGCGTTTCACGCCTATGTGCATCTGCAGGTGTTCCGCACCGCGGTCGAACAACTGGGGCCGCAGCACTACGCGGTCTACGGCGCGCCGGAGTCGTATCTGGCTAACACGCGTCCGCATGCGATGTCGGTGGTCAATACCGCCGCGACCACGCCGTTCTCGCGCGGTCATCAGCGCATGATCTATCTGGGCGAGCAGTTCAGAACGACCTGGGCTTCGTACCTGACCCCGGCCGCGCGCCGCATGGTCGATTGGCTGTGCGAAGCGATCAGTCCGATGGTCGACATGCGCATTGAACGTCTCGACAACGCGCAGGCGACGGCAGACGAGGCGCAGACCGCGACCGCGCCGGCACCGACCACGCGTTACGCGAAGAATCCCAAGCTGCACCTGCGCCCGCTGAAAGAGCACGGCATCCTGTTCGCATCCGCGATCGAACAGCCGCAGATCCGCAAGCTCAACACCGCCGCGTGGCTGATGTTCGAGTTGTGCGACGGTCGCAACGAGCGCGACCTGGCCCAGGCCTATGCGCAGATCACCGGCGTCGCCGAGGACCGCGCCTGGCAGAAGGTCGAGCCGATGCTCGGGCATCTTGTCGCCAGCGGCATGATCGTACCGATCGACGACGCGGCGGCCGCCCGCGAAGGCAGGGCGGCATGAGCACGACCGCGAAGGTCGTCGCCACCGCCGACCGCATCCTGTCCGAGCATCCGAACTTCGGCGATTCGAACCGGATTCTGGCCAAGGTGTATGCGCGCTATCGGTTCGGAGCGGAATTGTTCGCCGATCGTTTGCCCGGGGTCGCCGCGGCGCTGGAGCGTCTGGACACGATGCCCGATGCCGACGTGCGGCGCATCTTCTTCGATCCGCTGGTTCGTCTGGCGACAGAAGATGCATTCACAGAACTGGAAACCGGGCAGCTGGCATCGCCGCACCGGCTCGAAGACCTGTTGCCGAAGGCGATCGCCGCATTGCCGTCGGGCCTGTGCCAGTCGCATATGCTGGCGCGCTGGGACCTGAGTTCGGACGAGCGCCACTGGATGTGGGCGATCGCCGGCAGCTCCGATCCGTATGCGGCGCAATTGCAGACCGCGTTCGACGGCATTTTCTCGGCCAGCCCGGCCAACCGCGGCACCTTGCTCAATCCCGATGCCGCCGCGCAAACCAAGGTGCAGGATGCGATCGCGCTGTTGTCGATGCTGTTGCCGAACTCGGGCACCGCGGCGTTGCGCCACGTCGGCGCGATCGCGCTGCTGGATGCGCAGCTCGAGGGCGGCATCGTGCTGTCCGCCGCAGGCGGCGACCTGACCCCGTCGACCGTGTTCATTTCGCTCGAGCAACTCGGCAACCCGTGGGACATCGCCGGCTGCCTGCTGCACGAGGGCCTGCACATGAAGCTGTTCGACGCGGCGCGTTCGGTTTCGCTGGCGAAGGCGCCGGACGAAACCATCCAGGTGCCGTGGCGCAACGTGCGCTGGTCGATCGTGCGGGCGATCTTCGCCTATCACGTGTACGTGCATCTTTCCTTGTTCAAGGCCGCGGCGCTGTGCGCGGACAAGCGCAGCTTCGAACTGTTCGGCGACCCGTCGGCGTACGTGATCCGGCCGCATGCCATGTCGGTGGTCAACAACGACACCGCCGCGCAGTACGGCCGCTCCATCGACCGCGCCCGCTATCTGGGCCACATGCTGCAGACCCAATGGTCGCCGTTGCTGTCGGCCGGCGGGATCGACTTCGTGGATTGGCTCAGGAGCTCGCTCGACCCGGTCGACGAGGCGGTGTTCAGCGAAGCGCCGGAGGCCTTATGCGCGACGAATTGACGGTACGCAAGGCGAGCGGATTGCGTTCGCGCCCGGTGCCGCAGGCCGATTGCCTGATGGTGTTCTCGCCGCAGTCGGGAAAGATCCACTGGCTCGGCCTCAACACCTGGCTGGTGTTCGAGCTGTGCGACGGCCGCACGGTCGAGCAAGTGGAGCGCGGCTATGCCGAACTCGCCGGCGACAAGTTGAACGAAGACGGCGCGCGGCGGCAGGCGCAGCGCGGACTCGAATCGCTGTTGGGCAGCCGGCTGATCGAAGCCGCGCCCGCGTGACGGACGAGTCGTCTTGAAACAGGACAGTTATGGAGCAGGGGAGTCAGCCGACACGGATGTCGCGACCGTAGCAAAGCAAGCAGTACTTCCACCACAGAGGAGATAGTTCATGAACAATGAATCAACTTGCCTGGAGACGCTCAAGAGCCTCCTGAGCAACAAGAAGACTCTGGAAGAATCGGAAGTGACCACCGGCTCCGCCGATGAACGTCGCTGGTGGCCGCCGTACAGCGTTGCGCCGACCCAGGCGGCGAATTCCTAGGTAACGGGGATCTGCCGCGCTCGCAACGGGTGCGGCAGGTTTCTTGGACTGGAAGGATGGGCGAGTTGAGTGCTCCGCCGACCGTGGGCGAGATATGGCGCCCCCTGAACGACCGCGACAAGGCCGTCGTCGTATTGCGATGCTCGGCCGAAACGATCGACTACGCCTGGCTCGACGGCGAGTCCGACAGCGACGGCAGCGCTTCGGCCGCGCAGTGGCATTCGCGGTTTGCGATCGTGCTGGAGCAGTCCGATCACGCCCATGCGACGCCGGTGAGGCGCCGGCATCTGATCGACGATTGCGCGGCATGGTTGCGCGGCAAATCGGTGCTCGAACTCGGCGCGCACACCGGCGGTCTGACCGAATCGATCATCGGCCACGCCGCGTCGGTCACGGCCATCGAAAATAACCCGCGTTGCGTCGCCCATCTGCGCGATCGGTTCGGCGATCGGCTGACGGTCATCGAAGGCGATATGCATCACGAACTGTGGCGGTTCGAGCCGAACCGCTTCGAGGTGGTGGTCTGCGCGGGCGTGCTGTATCACTCCGCGCATCCGTTCGTGTTGCTCGAGGCGATGGCGTATCTGGCGCCGCAACGGATCCTGATCGATACCTTGAACCATGGCGTCGACGAGTTGCGGGTGGTGGTGCCGCACATGATCAACAGCTGCAATTACCGCTACAACCAACGCCCCGACTGCGGCTTCTCGCTGGTGCTCGGCGACCGGCTGATCGAACAGGCGATGGCGACGCTGGGCTATACGCACAAGCTGGCCGTGGACAAGCGCTCGGCGACGATCGCGCCCGAGTTCGACAGCGCGTATTTCCGCGAATGGAAAAACAGCTTCGCCGCGTGGTTCCATCGGCCGGGTTACGCTCCGGCCGATTCACCGGCGCAATGACCGCGCGCCTTCAGGCCCAGGCCTGACGAACCTGCGCGTAGTAGTCGCGGAAGAACGGAACCATCCTCGCGCGATCGCTGGCGACGATCGCCAGCAGCTCCGGCGGCAATACGTATTCGTCCTCGCCCAGTTCGTCGTACAGGCCATTGAGCATCTGCTCGTAGAAGCGCGGGAAGGCCCGATGCCAGCCGACCCGGGGCAGGCGGATGCCGTGTTCCGAGCCCATCGCCAGATAGTGCTTGAGCGCTTCGGCGCGGGCCTGCGCCTGGGTGTACAGGCGGATCGGCTTGCGCTCGGGGCGGAAGCTTTCCTCGAACAGCCCGGCACCGCCGCAGACGCGGTCGGCCATGTGCTGGGCGAGCAACGGCGACAGAAACAAGCCGTCGCGGTAGGTGCCGGTAAGCAGCCACAGGCCGTCGACCGAGGTCGGGCCGATCAGCGGGCAGGTGTCGACCGCGACCGGCCGATTGCCCGCTTGCCAGGTCACCAGCTGCGCCGCGCACAGATCCTGATCGAGCTGATCCAGGGCGCATTCGAGCAGGAAGAACATGTCCGCGGGCGAGGTGCGCAGCATCGGTTGCGCGAACAAGGTATTGGTCGCGCCGATGTAGAGCTGACGGCCGCCGCGCGGCACCGCGTGCAGCCCGCAGGCGAAGGCGCGGTTGGGCGTGCGCAGCACATGCTGCTGCGAGGTCGCCGCCGCGGTTTCCAGCACCAGCGAGGTGCCGCCGCCGGAGAACAGGCGCGGAATGCGCCGCGCCAGATCGGGGTGCGCATCGAGAATCGTCTGCGTCCACACGCCGGCCGCGAGCACCACCTGCGGGGACGACACCACGCTGTCGTCCTGAAGCCGCACGCCCTTGATCTGCCCGCCCTGGATGTCGAGCGCCTTCACCGTGGCGTCGACGAAACTCAGGGTCGCCGAGCGTTCGATCAGCGTGGTCATCGCCTGCAACAGCCGGGCCGCATCGATCGAGCCTTCGCCGGGCAGGAACAAGGCGCGCGAGGGACGGCAATCCTCCGCCGGGTTCAGGCCGGGTATGCGGTTGGGATCGAGTTCTTCGCAGGCCTCGCCGCTTTCGCGCAGGGCCTGCTGGATGGCGGCGTAGTTTTCGTCTTCGATCGTGCCGGACTTGGCGTTGCTGAAAACCACCGTGCCCGGCGTCATCGACACCCGATCGGCCTGCGCCAGTTCGGCGTTGATGCCCTCGAGCCAGGCCGGCCAATGCCGCGCGGCGAGCTTGCCTTTGGCCAGCTTGGCCCGGCCCGAATCGGTGCGCAGCAGTTGCGCGGTGACTTCGCCGTAGCAGCCCATCATCGCGCCGGCCGCCGCCGAGGCCGCGCCGCCGCGCGCGGCAGGGCCGATCACCGCCACCCGCAACCGCGGATCGCGCAATTGCAAGGCGCGCGCGGTCGCCATGCCGAGCACTCCGTTGCCTGCTACTACGACGTCATAGGTCGGCATGATGGCTCCATCGAGCTGGCCGTTATCGGGCTGTCCATAATGCGGGTGCGCATGCACGGATGTGAGCGACCGATTGCGCAGAATGCGGACTGCGTTCGAAGCGCGATGCTTGTGTGCATGGGCGAGGTGGACCACGTCGCCGATGGAGCAGTGGAAGACGCCACGAGGTCGCTGGTGCGAGCGGCGTCAGCGCGAGGCTCTCGCTCGGGAGATGCAGGTTGGCCAGCACTGAACAAGAACGCTCGGATTGAAGTTCCTTTGCGCGGAAGACCGCCGCGGTACCGACGGCCATCGCGGCGCGATGACGTCGTCTGGGTCGCCATGCAACGCCGATCAATCACAAAGGTGCGTCGTACGCAGGTGTCGCGCAATTCGCTTGCCGCCTCGCGCTGGCCATCGCGACCGCATCCCACTGCATGGCCGGCAACCCCGCGATCCTTGACGCCGCGCACGCTCCGCCTCGCCGGTTTCGCGGCCGCGGGCGCGGGCATGCGCCCGTTCAGCTGTCGCGGACTAGCCTGATCGCTCGGCAGTGCCCGCGGCGCCCGAATGGGGTTTGACGTTCTCATGACAAGCCGCGGCGCATGGTGACCGTTGCCCATAACCCAATCGGTGAGTCCATGAACACCCATTTCAAATCCGTGATCGCCGCCGCGCTGATGTCCTGCGTCATGGTGACCGGCGCCGCGACCGCGCAGAGCAAGTCTTCCAAGTCGAAGACGCCGCGTTGCTACGACGTGCAAGTGCAGCGTCCCAAGCAGATCAAGGACCAGCACAAGATAGCCGGCACCGCGATCGGCGCGGTCGCGGGTGGTCTGCTGGGCAATCAGGTCGGCGGCGGCAATGGCAAGAAGCTGGCCACCGCGGCCGGCGCGGTCGGCGGTGCGTTCGCCGGACGCAAGATCCAGGAAAACCAGCAGAACAAGACCGAGACCGTGATCGAGCGTCGTTGCGATTAAAAGCTGGGATTCGGGATTCGAGATTCGAGATTCGGGATTGGCGAAAGCCAGTCCCGATTTCTTTTGGGGCGCAGGATTTGGGATCGGCCACGAACCGCTTTGCCGAATCCCAAATCTCGAATCCCCAATCCCGGCACTTCACATTCGCCTCATCGGCGCGCGAAGCCGTCTCGCTAGAATGTGCGCCATGGCACGACCGACTTCCGCACTCATTCACACCGACGCCCTGCGTCACAACCTCGCCCAGGCCCGCGCGCTCGCACCCCACAGCCGGGTGATGGCGGTGGTCAAGGCCGACGGCTACGGCCACGGGCTCGAACGCGTCGCCCGCGCGCTCGAAGGCGCCGACGCCTTCGGCGTGGCCGCGCTGTCCGACGCCGACCGCCTGCGCGCGGCCGGGCTGTCGCAGCCGATCGTGCTGCTGTCGGGCTTCGACGAAGCCGACGACCTGCCGCAACTGCGCCGGCTCGGGGTCGAAACCGTGGTCCACCACATCAGCCAGGTCGAGATGCTCGAACAGGCCGGCGATGGCGATCCGATCCGCTGCTGGCTCAAGGTCGACACCGGCATGCACCGGCTCGGCTTCGCGCCCGAACAGGTGCATCAGGCGCACGCGCGACTGAGCGCGGCGGCCAGCGTCGCCGACGGCATCGTGCTGATGAACCATTTCGCCAGCTCCGACGAATTCGACCCCGCCTCGCCGGGCAGCCGCCAGACCCGCGAACAACAGCGCGCATTCGCCGCCGCGATCGAAGGCCTGGCCGGCGCGCGCTCGCTGGCCAATTCGGCCGCGGTGCTCGGCTGGCCGGACGCGCATGCCGACTGGATCCGTCCGGGCGGCCTGCTGTACGGGATCAGCGCGGTCGAAGGCCGCAACGGCGAGGACTTCGGCCTGCGTCCGGCGATGACCCTGTCGACCCGCCTGATCGCGGTCAACGCGGTGCGCAAGGGCGAACGCATCGGTTACGCGGCGACCTGGGTATGCCCGGAAGACATGCTGATCGGCGTGGCCGCGATCGGTTACGGCGACGGCTACCCGCGCGCCGCGCCCTCGGGCACGCCGGTGCGCGTGGCCGGGCACGACACCCAGGTCATCGGCCGGGTCTCGATGGACCTGATGACCATCGACCTGCGCGGCATCCCGCAGGCCAAGGTCGGCGATCCGGTGGTGCTGTGGGGGCCGGAGCTGCCGGTCGAACGCATCGCCCAGGTCAGCGGCACGATCGGTTACGAGCTGACCTGTTCGATTACGCGCCGGGTCCGTTTCGTCGAGAGCTGAGCCTGCCGGTTTGGTCCGCCGTCGCCGGACCCGTGTCCGGTCTGCGGCGGGCAGGGCGCACTCGATACCTGCGATGCATGCACGTTCTGTGCATCAGGTCCGTCTTTTGTGCCTCGTGGTGCTCGGATTGGTCTGAAAATCCGATTTCTGGGTAGGGGTGCTCAACCGTCGACCCGTTTGCACCCATGTCGGGCGCGCAATGCGCGCCGGCGGCCGCTCCGCCCGGAGTCAGGCCCATGGTTGCAAGCAGGGGGATCGATGAAGCAGAGCAAGTTGGTATGCGCGCTGGGCCTGGGTCTGGCCGCGATGGTGTCGTCCGCGACGTCGATGGCGCAGGAACAGCCCAATCCGAACCGCGTGTGGGTCAAGTTCAAGCAGAACAACAACACCGCCGCCGGCGCCCTGGGCAAGAGCGCGAGCGCCATTCCGCTCAGCCTGCAGCAGCGGGTGAGCGCGCTGCGCAACAAGCTGGCCGCCTCGAAGGCCGGCGATGCGACGGTGAACTTCCAGTTCGACAAGCTCAATGCCGCGGTGCTGACCCTGCCGTCGGCCGACGCGATCAAGGCCTTGCGCGCCAATCCAGACGTCGAGTCGGTCGAGATCGACTACCCGCGCTACCCGATGGCGCAGAGCGTTCCCTACGGCATCGACCAGGTCCAGGCGCGCGACGCGTGGGACGCCAACCGCGACGGCACGATCGACGCGGGCGCGGCGACCGGCGCCGGCATCAAGGTCTGCGTGATCGACTCGGGCATTAATTCCACCCACGAGGATTTCGCCGGCGTCGCCCTGACCGGCTACCCGACCGGCTGGAACACCGACACCTGCAGCCACGGCACCCATGTCGCCGGCACCATCGCCGCGGCCAACAACGCCACCGGCGTGGTCGGCGTCAGCCCGGGCAAGGTCTCGCTGCACATCATCAAGATCTTCGGCAGCAACGGCTACAACGGCAGCGGCCACGGCCAGTGCTCGTGGACCTACAGCTCGACCCTGGTCGACGCGGCGCAGCGATGCGCCAGCGCCGGCGCCAAGGTCATCAACATGAGCCTGGGCGGCGCCAACAGCTCCACCACCGAACGCAACGCGTTCCAGACCCTGGCCAACAACGGCGTGCTGAGCATCGCCGCGGCCGGCAACGACGGCAACGCGACCCTGAGCTATCCGGCCTCCTACCCGAGCGTGGTGTCGGTGGCCGCGGTCGACCAGAACAACGTCAAGGCCAGCTTCTCGCAGTTCAACGCCGAGGTCGAACTGGCCGGCCCGGGCGTGGACACCTTGAGCACCACGCCGCTGGCCAACGATCCGCTGGTTATCGGCAACAGCCAGTTCGCGGCCAATCCGATCGCCGGTTCCAGGCAGACCACCGCCAGCGCCGGCTGGGTCAACGGCGGCTTGTGCACGGCCTCTTCGTCGACCTGGCGCAACAAGGTCGTGCTGTGCCAGCGCGGCACCAACACCTTCAACGACAAGGTCACCCGGGTCAAAACCGGCGGCGGCCTGGCCATGGTCGTCTACAACAACGTCGACGGCCCCTTGTCGGCCGCGTTCTTCAACACCGCCACGCCGCCGCAGCCGGTGACCAGCACCTTGCCGGCGGTCGGCATCAGCAAGGCCGACGGCGAAACCATCATCGCCAGCCTGGCCGGGCAGACCGCCACCGTCGACGCCACCCCGTCGCTCAGCAACGTGGCCTACGAGAACAAGAGCGGCACCTCGATGGCGACCCCGCACGTGGCCGGCGCGGCCGCGGTGGTGTGGAGCAGCAAGCCGACCGCGACCGCGCAGCAGGTGCTCGAGGCGCTGGAAACCTCCGCGCTCGACATCGACGCGGCCGGCCGCGACAACAACACCGGCTGGGGACTGGTGCAAATCCCGGCCGCGATCGCCGAGTTGCAGTCGCAGTAAACCCATAGTCCAAGCTTCGGCCCCTCTCCCTTCGCGGGGAGAGGGGTTCGACGAGCCAGCGGGGCGGGCGAGGGCTGCCGCATCCGTGCACGGCCCGAACACGCGCCCCACGCCACGATCCACGTCCCGACCACGCGCGCCGACGACACGGCATACTGCCGGTCTCTTCCATCACGGTCGTCGCGATGCCCGATACCAACGCCATCGCCTTGGTCTGGTTCCGCAACGACCTGCGCCTGTCCGACAACCCGGCCCTGCGCGCCGCGCTGGACGCGGGCTATATCCCGGTCCCGATCTACATCCATGCGCCCGACGAGCACGGCAGCTGGCGCCCCGGCGCCGCCTCCGACGCCTGGCGGCATCGCTCGCTCGACGCGCTCGATCGCGACCTGCGCAAACGCGGCTCGCACCTGCGCCGTTTCTTCGGTCCCAGCCTGGCCACGCTGCAATCGCTGGTGCTGGCGACCGATGCCAAGGCGGTGTTCTGGAATCGCCGCTACGAGCCCTACATCGAAAAACGCGACACCAGGATCAAGCAGGCGCTGCGGCGCATGGACCTGGAGGTCGAAAGCTTCAACAGCGCGTTGATGTTCGAACCGTGGACCTTGCGCACCAAGCAGGGCGGACCGTTCAAGGTGTTCACCCCGTTCTGGCGCAGCGCATTGGCGAACTGGAAGGACGAACCCTTGTGGGAACCGCCGGCCTCGCTGCCGAGCACCCGCGAAGGGCCCGAGGGCGTGCCGCTGACGGCGCTGCGCCTGTCGCCGCGGCGCGATTGGGCCGACGGTTTCTGGGACCACTGGACGCCTGGCGAAGCCGGCGCGCATGCCGCGCTCGAGGTCTTCGTCGACGGCGCCTTGCGCGGCTATGGCGAACAACGCGACCGGCCCGATCGGGTCGGCACCTCGCGTTTGTCGCCGCATCTGCATTTCGGCGAAATCGCGCCGTGGCGAGCGGCCGCGGTGCTGCGCCAGCACCGCACCGCGGCCAATGCCGGCGACGTCGACTCGGCGGTGCGCGAACTGGGCTGGCGCGAATTCGCCCATCACCTGCTGCACCATTTTCCGGACACGCCGGAACAGAACTTCAACCCGCGCTTCATCGATTTCGATTGGGCGAAGGTGTCCGAGCCGAAGCTCGAGGCCTGGCAACAAGGCCGCACCGGTGTGCCGATCGTCGACGCCGGCCTGCGCGAGCTGTGGGCCACCGGCTGGATGCACAACCGCGTGCGCATGATCGTCGCCAGCTACCTGACCAAGCACCTGCGTTATCACTGGCGTCATGGCGCGCGCTGGTTCTGGGACACCCTGGTCGACGCCGACCTCGCCAGCAACACCCTGGGCTGGCAATGGGTGGCCGGCACCGGCGCCGACGCCGCGCCGTACTTCCGTGTGTTCAACCCGGTGACCCAGGCCGAGAAATTCGATCCCGACGGCGAGTACATCGCGCGCTGGGTGCCGGAACTGACGCCATTGCCCGCGCCGCTGCGGCACGCCCCGTGGCGCGAACCGCGCACCTTGCAGCGCGTGGCCCCCGACTATCCGCCGCAACCGCTGGTCGATCTGGCGGCGGGGCGCGATGCGGCGCTGGCGGCGTATCGGAAGATGCGCGATTGAAGCCGGGAATCGGGAATGGGGAATAGGGAATCGGACGCTGGCTCTTGCTGTTCCGATTCCCCATTCCCGATTCCCCATTCCCGGCTCTCCCGCGTTGACGTCGCTAACAAGCGCGTGATTCACTCGCTGGACTCGCTTGGGAGGGCTCATGGCCACTGCAGAAAACGCCGGTTCGGAAGCACCATCGCGCAAGCGCGCGCGCCGCGAAGCGATGTCGCGGGTCGATACGGCCTGGCTGCGGATGGAACGTCCGACCAATCCGATGATGATCACCGGCGTGTTGATGTTCGCCGAGCCGATGTCGGTCGATGCGCTCAAGCGCGTGGTCAAGCAACGTTTTCTCGCCTATTCGCGGTTCCGGCAGAAGGCGGTCGACACCGCGGCCGGCGCGTACTGGCAGACCGACGAGGATTTCGAACTGGACTGGCACGTCCAGCACACGGCGTTGCCGGGGCGCGGCGGCAAGCGCGCGCTGGAGCGTTTCGTCAGCCAGCTCGCGTCGAGTCCGCTCGATGCGAGCCGGCCGCTGTGGCAGTTCCATCTGGTCGAACGCTACAACGGCGGTTCGGCACTGGTCGCGCGCATCCACCACAGCTATGCCGACGGCATCGCCCTGGTGCAGGTGCTGCTGTCGCTGACCGACACCACCGCGCAACCGGCCAAGGGCAGCGATCTGGCCCATGCCTGGCTCAAGCAGGACGGCGCCGATGTGGCGCGGCGCGTGGGCGCGGTCGATCGCTACATGAAGCTCGGCAGCCGCGCGATCGAAAAGGGCATGGAGATGTACCGCGACCCGACCCTGGCCGCGATGCTGGCCAAGGAGGGCGGCGAGATCGCGCGCGAGTTGTTGCATGCGTTGTCGCTGTCGGACGACCCGCCGTCGATGCTGCGCGGCAAGCTCGGGGTCAGCAAGCGCGTGGCCTGGGCCGAGCCGCTGAACCTGGAAGAGGTCAAGGCGGTCGGACGCGCCTGCGATTGCACCGTCAACGACGTGCTGATGGCGACCGCGGCCGGCGCGCTGCGCAGCTACATGATCGAGCGCGGCGATCAGGTCGACGGGCTGACCCTGCGCGCGACCGTGCCGGTCAACCTGCGTCCGCTCGAACACGCGCGTAAGCTCGGCAACCATTTCGGCCTGGTGTTCCTGGACCTGCCGGTCGGCGAGAGCAATCCGATCCGCCGGGTCGAGCGCGTCGCCGAGTGCATGAATAATCTCAAGAATTCACGCCAAGCCATTGTTGCATTTGGACTTTTAGCCGCGCTCGGCATGGCGCCGGCCCAGGTCCAGGGGCTGGCGCTGGAGCTGTTCAGCCGCAAGGCGACGGCGGTGGCGACCAACGTGCCCGGTCCGCAGCAGCCGCTGTACATGGCCGGCTGCCGCCTGGACGAGATGATGTTCTGGGTGCCGCAGACCGGCTCGATCGGCGTGGGCATCTCGATCCTGAGCTACAACGGCCGGGTCCACTTCGGCCTGATCGCCGACGGCAAGCTGATCCCGGATCCGGACGAAGTCATCAGCCGTTTCGGCGCCGAGTTCGACAAACTGCTGTACCTGTCGCTGATGGGCAACTGGGACGTGACCCTGGATGCCGACGCCGCGGATGCGTTGATCGCCTGAGGCTTGAAGGCAGCGTTCGCAGTCACCGGCGACGCCCGTCTGTCGCCGGTCGACCTTGGCGGATGCACCGTGCTCGCGCCGTGTCGGTGCGCGGGCAGGGCGTACAGGACGTGGCGGCACACGACGTGGTCGATCCAGGCCGCCGCCAGCGCCCGCACAACCCGCGCGCCCTTCGACACGCCTGAAAACGGTTTACGCCTGCCGTCGCCTGAACAGGCGACCGGCCTCGTCACTCGTCCCCCACGGCGACGTGATTAGCTTGGGTGCGCTCCGCCACACAGACGAGGATTCCCGATGAAGACCCAACTCAAGCTCGCGCTTGCGGCCGCCACCATGACCGCGCTGCTCGCCGGCTGCGCCACCGGCGGTGGCGGCTACTACGGCGGCCAGCAACAGCCTTACCCCAATAATCAGTACCCGCAGGGCCAGAACCCGCCGCAGCAGCAGGGCGGCATGAACCGCACCCAGAAGGGCGCCCTGATCGGCGCGCTGGCCGGTGTCGCGGCCGGCCTGCTCAGCGGCGACGATGCGACCGAACGCCGCCAGCGCGCCCTGATCGGCGCCGGCGTCGGCGGCCTCGCCGGCGGCGCGATCGGCAACTACCAGGACCGTCAGGAACGCGCCTTGCGTGACCGCATGGCCGGCACTGGCGTCGACGTGGTCCGTCAGGGCGACAACATCACCCTGAACATGCCCAGCAACATCACCTTCGCCTTTAACAGCGCCAACCTCGACCCGCAGTTCTACGGCGTGCTCGACAACGTCGCCAGCACCCTGACCGAGTACAACCAGACCATCGTCGAAGTCGCCGGCCACACCGACAGCATCGGCACCGACGCGGTCAATCAGCGCCTGTCCGAGCAGCGCGCCGCGAGCGTCGGCAATTACCTGATGTCCAAGGGCCTGGTGCGCGACCGCTTCATCCTGACCGGCGCCGGCAAGACCCGTCCGATCGCGAGCAACGACACCGACGCCGGCCGCGCGCAGAACCGCCGCGTCGAGATCACCCTGGTCCCGGTTCGTTCGTGACCTGATCGCGGCATGAGCTTCGGCCACGGCGGACGCAACGTCCGTCGCGGCCAGACCCCATCGTCGAAGCACAATGACGGGCCGCGCATGCGGCCCGTTTTTTTGCATGGCACCGCCGCGCCACGCGCCGGCGGCAACCGGAGCGGTCGGCCCAACGGATCCTGGCCATCGCGACCAGCGGCTGACCTTATCGGTCGACCCCTCATCGCCGCCAACCCGAACTTCACCGCATTCAGCATGCGACCGCAGCGCGGCCGCATAAGCATGCGTCGCATCGAGCGCGGGCGACGAGCCCGCAGCGGCCGCCGTATCGAGCTTCGGCCACCGATGTCCGCCCGCGAACGGAATCCACGATTAGCCCTGTTGATCCGCCATCGCCCGGCCGCTCCAGGACTCCGTCATATCCGCCCATTCATCGCCGCCGCCCACGCCTATGCCTGCGGCTTATACGCAATGTGCCGCAAATGCCCGCTGATGGTGTCCTGATTGATGCGCAAGCCGCGATGAGTGAGGTAAGTCCGCCACCTTCGATCGAGGCGGGCAGGCGATAAGGCAAGCCACCGCAGTCGCAGCGCGCCATACCCAGCCCGCTATCGCAACGGTCGTCAAGGCCGGGCATGCGCGGCGCGCAGGCGGAGCGGGGGGACGCGTCGGACGCAGCACCGTGTCAACAGCGCCAACCGGATCAACGACGGTCGCCGCGGAGTCGGCGCTTCGAATCCCCTGATCGGGATGTCGAATCGAAAACCGGGCGATCCGGCGGGTGGTCATCCTTCAAGACAATTCACTGTGAGCCTTGCATGAGTCTGCGCATCGCCCTATCCGACGATCATCCCGTGGTTCGCGCCGGCGTGCGCGCGCTGCTCGAAACCGCTTCGGGTCTCAACGAAGACTGGAAGGTGGTGGCCGAGGCGGCCAACGCCGACGAACTGCTGAACCTGCTGGCCGAAACCCAGCTGGATCTGTTGATCACCGATTTCTCGATGCCCGGCAGCCGCGCCGGCGACGGGCTCACCCTGATCGGCATGATCCGCCGCCGCTATCCCGATCTGCCGGTGATCGTGCTGACCATGATCAGCAACGTGCCGGTGCTGCGCGCGATCGCCGACGCCGGCGTGCGCGGCCTGCTCGACAAGGCCGCCGCGGCGACCGAATTGCCGAACGTGGTGCGCTCGGTGATGCAGGGCCGCGAGTACTACGGCGAAGCGCTGCGCGGCGTGCTGGAGGGCAGCGGCGGCGAACGCGAGGAACACTTGGCGCTGTCGCCGCGCGAAACCGAGGTGCTGCGCTTGTTCGTGGCCGGCAATTCGGTCTCGGAAATCGCCGCCAAACTGCATCGTAGCAAGCAGACCATCAGCCGGCAGAAGACCGACGCGATGGACAAGCTCGGCTTGAAGAACGATCTGGAGATCTACGACTACGCCCGCTCGATGGGCCTGGTGTCCTGAGTCGCTAGAGATGCCGCGCGGGCCCGACATCGAAGCGGCTTCGGCCGCGACGCCGCAAACCGCGACAACGACGGCCCCGCCGTCGGCGCGGTGGCGGCGCTGGGCCTGCGCGGTGGTGTGCACGCTGTGCCTGGGGCTGTCGCCGCTGGAAGCGCAGCATGCACCGCAGGCGTCGTCGCAGCCGGGCGCCGACAACACGGTCGGTGTCGCGGTCGCGGCGGATGCGCCCGCGCCGAACGCGCAAGCCGCGACCAACGCGGCGGTGCCCGCCAGCGCGCAACGGGCCGCGGACGCGCCCCGCGCGCCGACCTTGCCGAGCGTCGTGCGTCTGGCCGTGCCGACCTACGGCGCGATGCCGCATGCGGACTACAACCAGGGCAAGCCGCAGGGCATGAGCGTGGCGCTGATCCGCGAGATCCTGGGCGCCAAGGGCATCCGGTTGAAGTACGTGCCGCTGGCCAATGTCGACGAAATCGCCAGGGCGATGTGCGAGGGCCGGGTCGACCTGGCCATGAGCGTGACCCTGACCACCGCGCGCACCCGCTGCATCGCCTACACCGATCCCTACCTGCAATTGGGCGTGTACGCGGTGCGTCACAGCGCCGATACCCGGGTGATCAACAGCGAAACCCTCAAGCGCATGCGCATTCCGGTGCTCAAGGGCTCGCAGATCAAGGTGCAGGCGCCGGACTGGTTTCCGAAGGCGCACCTGATCGAAGTCGCCAACGTCGGCGAAGCCCTGCGCCTGGTCGACGAGGGCCGCGCCGATCTGTACTTCGATACGCCGCCGATCATCCGCTGGCACCTCGAGCACGAGCGCTACCCGCATCTGAACGTGCTGGCCACCGATCAGTTGCCGGCGGCGATACGCGAGCCGGTGATCTCGCTGCTGTTCACCGCGCCGCACGCGCAACTGCCGCTGTTGCGCCAGATCGATGCCGAACTCAAGCGCGACCCCGAACGCATACAGCGCCTGCGCACGCAGTGGCTGGGCGAGGACGCACTCGATGAGAGCAGCGTCGCGGGCATGACCAACGCGCAGCGCGAATGGCTGGGCAAGCAACCCAAGCTGCGCGTCGCGATCGCCGACAATTCCGCGCCGCTGAGCACCATCGACGGCGACGGCAAGGCCGAGGGCATCCTGCCGGACTACATCCATATGGTCGAGGAGCACCTCGGGGTGCAGTTCGAACCGGTGTTCGGCAACGGCTACAAGAGCGTGGCCAACGCGATGCTGACCGGCACCGCCGATATCGCCCTGATACCGATCGGCGGCTTGCCCGGCGAGCATTGGGTCTACAGCCAGCCGGTCGATCGCATGCCCACGGTGATCGTGACCCGCCACGACAACCCGGCCGCGATCGGCATGGAAAGCCTCGCCGGCAAGCGGGTCGCGGTGAATCAGCTGCATCGCATCGGCGCGGCGGTGCTCAAGGCCGCGCCGGACGCGCGCGTGGTCGGCGTGACCACCCACGCCGAGGGCCTGCGCCTGGTCGCGGCCGGCAAGGTCGACGCGCATGTGGGCAATCTGGCGGTGATCGATCAGGTCATCAACACCCAGTTCGACCCGCGTTCGTTCCAGGTCGCGCCGGCGGGCATGGAGGAGGACATCGCCTTCGTCGTCGACGAACGCCTGGCGCCGCTGATTCCGATCATCGACCGGCAACTGTCGAGCCTGTCGGAAGCCGAGCGCCAGCGCATCCACACGCACTGGATCAGCGCCGATTACAACTACGGTCTGGCCTGGTCCAACGTGATCTTGATCGTGGCCGGTTCGCTGCTGGCGATCGCCGCGATCAGCGCGTTCTACCTGCGCCTGCGCCAGGAATCGCGCCGTCGCGAATTGGCCGACCGCAAGCTGCGCGAAGTCGCCGGGAATCTGCCCGGCGTGGTGTTCAAGGCCCAGCGCAGCGCCAGCGGGCATATCCGTTTTCCCTATCTGACCGGCCGACCGGAACTGCTGTTCGGGGTCGACGCCGAGCGCCTCGTCGCCGAGGAGCGGCTGATCTATTCGCGCATCCATCCCGCCGATCGGCGCGGCCTGAGCCAGGCGATCGCGGACGCCGCGCTGACCCGCGGCGAGATCAGCGCCGATTTTCGCGTGTTGACCGACGACGGTTCGATCCGCTGGGTGCGGGTCAGCGCGCTGCCGCAGCGTCCGCAACCCGACGACGAGGACGGCCAGGCCAGTTACGCCGGCTATTTCGTCGACATCACCGACGCCCACGCCCAGGCCGAGGCGCTGGCCGCGGCCAAGGAACAGGCCGAGGCGGCGACGCGGGCGAAATCCAATTTCCTGGCGACCATGAGCCATGAGATCCGCACGCCGATGGGCGGCATGATCGGCATGCTCGAACTGATGGGCCAGTCCGACTTGAACGAGGACCAGAAGGTCCTGCTCGGGCATATGCAGGACTCGGCGCGCTCGTTGCAGGAGATCCTCGACGACATTCTCGATGTGTCCAAGATCGAGGCCGGTCATCTGCGCCTGGAACACGCGCCGCTGCAGCCGCGCGTGCTCGCCGACACGGTCGCCATGCACACCGCGTCGGCCTGCCGCAAGAAAGGCCTGCGCCTGGACGTGCACATCGACGCCGCGGTCGCGCGCTGCTATCTCGGCGACGCGATGCGGCTGCGGCAGGTGTTGCTGAACCTGCTCGGCAACGCGGTCAAGTTCACCGAGCACGGCGGCGTGTGGCTGACGATGGGCCTGGACGACGCCGTAGCGTCCGCGGGCGAGGGCGGTCCGGCGCCGTCCGCGCGGCTGCGCATCGAGATCGGCGACACCGGCATCGGCATGAGCGCCGAACAGGTCGCGCGCGTGTTCGAGCCGTTCCATCAGGCCGACGATTCGACCTCGCGCCGTTTCGGCGGTACCGGCCTGGGCCTGTCGATCTGCCGCAGCCTGGTCGAGTTGATGGGCGGGTCGATCCATATCGACAGCCGCGAAGGCGAGGGCACGCGGGTGATCGCCAGCTTGCCGCTGTGCCGGGCCGAGCTGTCCGTCGCCGATCCGCCGCCGCTGCGGGTCGCGGTCGCCGTGCGCGATCCGCGCCGCGCCGATGCGCTGCGGCAGCAACTGGCGGCGCTGGGCCACCAGGTCGAACCCGGTGACGCGGTCGAGCTGTTGTTCGTCGACGGCGAGATCGCCGATACGGTGCGAGTGGTGCGCCAGCCGGATTCGGCGGCCGCGGCGGACTGCGTCATCGACGCCAATCCGCTGTTGCATCTGCACGTCGTGCGCGCCTGCGCCTGGTGTCGCGATCCGGCCGGCGAAGGCCATGGCGAGCGCCTGCCGTCCGCCGCGATCGAAGCGACGCGCGCCGCGCGCATCCTGGTGGTCGAGGACAACGCGGTCAATCGCGAACTGATCCGCCGCCAGCTCGCGCAGCTGGGCTATGGCTGCGATCTGTGCGAGGACGGCAACGCGGCCCTGGCCGCGCTAGCCAGGCAACGCTACGACCTGCTGTTGACCGATTGCCAGATGCCGCTGGTCGACGGCTACGCCCTGACCCGCGAGATTCGCGCTCGCGAGCACAACGCTAGCGAACGCGACGCCGGCGCGCGTCGCGGCGGCGGATCGCGCCTGCCGATCATCGCCATCACCGCCAGCGCCTTGCCCGAGCAAGTCGATCAATGCATCGCCGCGGGCATGGACGCGTATCTGATCAAGCCCGTGCATCTGTCGCAGTTGCGCGAAACCCTGCAGCGCTGGCTGCCGGCCGAGGCGGGCGACGGGCCGGGCGAGACCGCGTCCGCGGACGCCGCGCCGGCGCTCGTGGTCGCGCCGGGCCTGCAGCCAGTGGTGCCGGTGCTGTTGCGCGAACTGCCGCGCGATCTCGCCCGCATCGATCAGGCCATCGCCAGCGGCAGCGGCCAGGCCGCGGCCGCCGCGGTGCATCGCGCGGTCGGCAGCATCGCCTTGTTCGATGTCGGATTGGCCCGGATCGGCCAGCAACTGGAAGCGCAACTGCGTAGCGAGGCGGTGGCCGATCTCGATCATGCGGTGGCCGCTTTCACCCGCGGCGTGCGCGGCTTGCAGGGACGGCTGGCGGCGACGCTTTGAACCCCGGCGGCGCGATGCTTCGCGCCCGATCCAAACCGCGGGCCGGTCGCTTCAGCGCTCGCCGCGTTCGAACGAAAACAGCCGCGCCAGCGGATGCTGGCGGCGCTCGATCCGCGCGCGCACCAGGCCCGCGCCGATCATGCTGTAGGTGATGCCGTTGCCGCCATAGGCCATCGCGAACTGCACGCGCGGGCCGTGTTGCTCATGCGGGCCGAACCAGGGCAAGCCGTCGGCGGTCTCGGCGAAGGTGCCGGCCCAGGCGAAGGCGGGTTTCAATTGCAGGCGTGCGAAACGCTGGCCGACTTTCTTGACCAACTCCCGCGCCTTCGACTCGACCCGGCGATCGCGCCGCGCCGGCAGATCGATCGCATCGTCGCAGCCGCCGACCACCAAGCGGCCGTCGCCGGTGCTGCGCATATACAGATACGGTCGCGCCGATTCCCACACCATGGTGGTGTCGAGCGCCTGCAGTTCGTCCTTATGCAGCGGATCGGTGACGAAGGCGTAGCTGCTGCGATTGCGCGCCAGCCGTTGGTCGATCCACTTCTGCGCGGCGTAACCGGCGCAGATCACCGCATGCTCGGCGCGCACGCGCAGGCCATCGTCGGTACGCAGTTCGACCGAGCGTTGAGTCGTGCGCATCGTCGCCACCTTGGTGCGGTCGAACACCTGGGCGCCATTGCGTTGCAGCCGCGCGAGCAGGCGCTGGGCCATGCGATACGGATCGACCGAGGCCGCGCATTCGCTGAGGATGCCGCCGGGCGCCCGCAGGCCGTAGTCGGATTCGAGCGCATCGGCTTCCAGCCAGCGCAGCCTCAGGCCGTGCCGGCTGCGCAGCGCGGCTTCCTCGCGCAGCACCGGGATGTGGCCGGGCTTGCTGGCGTAGTACAGGCTCGCGCTGCGGCGGAAGTCGACATCGCGCAGACCGCGCGCGACTTCGCCCAGATCGTCGATCGCCTGCGCGCAGGCGCGATAGGCCAGGGCGCCGTCGGCCTCGCCGTATTGCTTGCACAGGTCGATCAGATGGGTGTCGATTTCGTACTGCAACAACGCGGTGCTGGCGGCGGTGCTGCCCCAGCCGATATCGCGTTGTTCGATCACCGCCACGTCGTGGCCGTGCGCGGCCAGTTCGTCGGCGATCAAGGCGCCGCTGATGCCGCCGCCGATCACCACGATCTCGCAGCGCAGATCGCGCTCCAGGCGCGGGAACGCGTGCATCAGGCCATTGTGGATCGCCCAGAAGGGATAGCCGCTTTTCAGGTCCACGGAGTCAAATGCAATGAGATAGGGGGCGAGTAGGTCATGCCCCTAGCAAACCCGGCGCGGCGTAACGGCAGGGTGATTGCGCGTCGCCGATCGCGCTTCCGATCGACGCGATACGACTACGGTGAAGCGTTCAGTGACGCACTTCGCTCATCGGCTGCACCACGTGCAGGCCGGGCGAGGGATCGATCGCGAGTTCCTTTTCGAGTTCGAGCTGGAACTGTTCGAAGCTGATGCCGCGTTCGGCGACCTCGGTGTTCGCCGCGGCGCGCAGCGCGCTCGAGCAGCCCAGGCGGACCTCCAGACCGTCGCGACGGTGCAGGTCGGCCGCGCGTTCGAGCAGGGCCAGCACCCGCGCGGCGCTGTCGGAGCCGCCGACGATGCGGCCGCCCAGGCCGAGGGTCCATTCGCCTTCGCGGCGCACGATGCCGCCGAGCAGACGCCCCTGGGCGTCGCGCAGTTCGGCATGCGGTTCGATGCTGGGGCCCGGCAACGGCGCGTTGCGGGCCTTGGCGATTTTGCGCTTCTTGGCGTCGCGGCGGGCCTTGGAGTTGATCGACATGGTGGCTCCTCGGTGAGGCCGGTTCGTCCTGGCCGAATCATAGCCTGTCGGCCGGTCGGGCTGAACCCGCGCGCGCTTTCGTTCAGCCAAAGCGCCCGTAAATTCAGGCAGATACGACACACCGCCGCGTCCGGACCCGAGCCCGGACGCGGCAGAGACAGCGCTCACGCAAGCAACAACCTGCCCGCGTTCACGCTTTGCGCGAGAGCCCGCGCCGCGTCGATCCGCAACGGCCGAGCCATCGCCGGGCCTCGGCTCCCGGGCCCGAGCAAACTCGGCGCATCGCCAATCGCCCAGCTCAGAACCACACGCGCACGCCGGCGACCAACTGAGCATCGTTATTGTCTTCGCCCGCGGCGCGTCGGTAATCGGCCGTGTCGCCGAACGCGCGTTCCCAGGTCACCCCGAGGTAGGGCGAGAATTGCCGGGTGATCTCGTAGCGCAGGCGCAGACCGGCTTCGACCGTGCTCAGGCCTGCGCCGATCCCGCGTTGCGGATCGTCGCGGCCGTACAGATCGACTTCGATCAGCGGCTGCAGGATCAGCCGGTTGGTCAGCAGCAGTTCGTACTCGGCTTCGAAGTTCAACGCGGTGCGGCCGGCTTCGCCGATGTAAGCGGTCGCCGCGATTTCGAACTTGTACGGCGCCATGCCCTGTACGCCGAACGCGGCCCAGGTCTGCCCATGCTCGGGACGCAGATCGTGCTTGGCGCCGACCACCACGTCCCACCACGGCGAGATCGCGCGGCCGTACAGCGCTTCCAGGTCGGCCGATTCGACGCGGCCGTCCTCGCGCTCGCCTTCGCTGCGCAGCCACAGCCGGTCGGTGTCGTTGCCGAACCAGGCCTGGCCTTCCCAGGCTTGCGCGTTGCCGTGCTCGGCGTCGACCGCTTCGAGACGGTTGATCAACACGTAATGATTGAACTCCGGCGCGTGCTGCATGTGCAGTTTGATCGGGGCGAACGCGGCGGCACGATCGGCGTCGGTGGGCTGCGGGATCGGTTCGCGCGGTTCGCTGGCGGCGGGCTTTGCCTGATTCATCCGCGAATGGTCCATTTGCGAATGGTCCATCTGGCTGTGATCCATCGGCGCGGGCTTGGCTTCGGGCGCGGCGGGCTTGGTGTCGCCCATGCCGGCGTGATCCATCTTCGAATGATCCATCGTCGAGTGATCGACCGCGGCCGCGGGTTTCGCCGGCGGCTTCTGCGCGGCCTGATGAGCGGCGTGATCCATTTTCGAATGGTCGTGGCCTTGCGCCTGCGCGGCGCCGGCCAAGGCCAGGCCCAGACTCAACGCGAGCGCGCGATAGGGAAGGGACGGCATCGTGTTCATTCCTCGACCCTCACTTCGCGCATCATCCCGGCTTCCATGTGGTACAGCAGGTGGCAGTGGTAGGCCCAGCGGCCGAGCGCATCGGCGCGCACGCGGTAGCTGCGCCGCGTTCCCGGCGGCATGTCGATGGTGTGCTTGCGCACCTGGAATTCGCCGGCCTCGTTCTCCAGGTCGCTCCACAGACCGTGCAGATGGATCGGGTGGGTCATCATGGTGTCGTTGACCAGGACGATGCGCATGCGCTCGCCGTAGGTCAGGCGGATCGGCTCGGCGCCCATGAATTTCTGGCCGTCGAACGACCAGGCGAATTTCTCCATGTGGCCGGTCAGGTGCAGTTCGATCTCGCGGCTGGGTTCGCGACCATCGGGATCGTCGAACACACTGCGCAAGTCGCTGTAGGTCAGCACTTTACGGCCGTTGTTGCGCAGACCGATGCCCGGATCGTCGAGCTTGGGCGAGGTCGCCATCGCGCGCATGTCGATCAGGCGTTCGTCGCCCTGGGCGGGCGTGGCCGCGGCGCCGTGCTGCATCGCGCCGCGATCCATGCCGGCCATGCCCATATTCGCGCCGCAACCGCCTTCCATGCCTTTCATCTTGCTCATGTCGTGACCGCCGCCGCCCATCGCGCCGTGATCCATGCCGCTCATGCCGCCATGGCCCATGTCGTCCATGGTCAGCAACGGCCGCGGATCGTGCGGCGGCACCTCGGCCTGCAGGCCTTCGCGCACCGCCAGGGTGCCGCGCGCATGGCCGGTACGGCCGTTGTCCTGGGCGAAGATGGTGTACGCGTCCTGGCCGGCGGGTTCGACCAGCACGTCGAAGGTTTCGGCCACCGCGATGCGGAATTCGTCGACCGTGACCGGATGGATGTACTGGCCGTCGGCGGCGACCACGGTCATCTTCAAGCCGGGAATGCGCACGTCGAAGTAGGTCATCGCCGAGCCGTTGATGAAACGCAGCAACACCTTTTCGCCCGGACGGAACAGCCCGGTCCAGTTGCCGGCCGGCGCGGCGCCGTTGAGCAGGTAGGTGTAGGTGTTGCCGTTGACGTCGGACAGATCGGTCGGGGTCATGCGCATGCGGCCCCATTCGCCGCGATCGCGCAGGGTCGCGGCCAGCCCGCGTTCGCGCGCGTCGCGCATGAAATCGCCGACCGTGCGCTTGGCGTAGTTGTCGTAACTCGACATCTTCTTCAAGCGCCGGAACAGCGCCGCCGGGTCCATGTCGGTCCAGTCCGACAGCAGCAGCACGTGCTCGCGATCGAAGTGGAACGGCGCCGGTTCGCGCGGATCGATCACGATCGCGCCGTACAGCCCGGCCTGTTCTTGGAACATCGAATGGCTGTGATACCAGTACGTGCCCGATTGCCCGACCCGGAAGCGGTACACGTAGCTTTCGCCCGGATGGATGCCGTCGAAGCTCAGGCCCGGCACGCCGTCCATGTTGGCCGGCAGGATCAGGCCGTGCCAATGGATCGAGCTCATGCCTTCGGCGAGCCGGTTGGCGACCCGCAAGGTCACCGTATCGCCTTCGCGCCAGCGCAGGATCGGCGCGGGCAGGCTGCCGTTGACGGTGATCGCCGGGCGCGTATTGCCGGTGAAGTTGGCCAGCGACGAGCCGATCGAGAGATCGAATTCGGTCCCGCTCAATACCTGCGGCGCACCGGCCAGCGCGGGCGCGGCATAAGCCGAACGCCACAGGCCGCTGCCCGCGGCGAGGCCGCCGACCGCCAGGCCGGTGACGAAACGGCGACGGCCGGCATCGATCGATGCGCCGCCGTCGTCGGAGAAAAATCTGTTCATTGGGCTTCCTACAACTGGAAGAGTCGCGAATGTCTCGCGATGTGCGCAGGCTGCGACCCGTTCCCGAATGGATGGTCGTCAAGGTGCGCGAACGAACGACGCCGACGCGTGCAGGGTCGCGAGAACCCTCGCGAGGCTGCGTGAAATCTGCGCGGAGTCGTAAACCGGGCGAGACCCGGTAACGGCGATCAGGCGATCGGAGGTCGGATCGGCAGGCTCGACACGCCGTTGGGCGCGGCCGCTTCCGGCGGCAGGGCGAGCGCGGGGCCGGCCAGGGCCGGCGCCAGGCGCAGGGCGACCCGCACGATCGCGACCGCGTGGGTGCAGTCGCATTGGCAGCGGAACGTGCCGCAGCAATCGTCGGGCTGGGCCGACAGCGTGGCGTCCGTGGATTGCGCGGTCGTCGCTTCGGCATCGTGGTTCATCGCGGCGGGATTCATGCCCGCGTGGTTCATGCCGTCGTGATTCATGGCGGCAGGACCCACGCCGGCCGCCACGCCTTCGTGGCATTCGGCCGTCATCGCCGTCTCGCTGGACGCCGCATCGCTCGATACCGCCGCGACGGTATGCGCCCGATGCATCGCCTGCGCGCCGCCGACGGTCATCGCCGCGGCGGCGTAACCGTTCAGGCTGATCGAGACGATCAGCACGATGCGCAGCAGGAGCGAGAAATAGGTCATTGGGCGCCGGATCGAGTGCGGCACAGGATGGTGCAGGTGGACGCGAGTTTCAACCGTTTCGCCGACGCGCGCGTTAATGGATTGTGAGTCTTTGGCCTGCAATCGACCTGTCCACAGTAGGAAGGTTGTCGCTCCAGACGCGTCGAGCCCGGCCGTCAACGCCGCGCCGCGCAGGCCTCATTGGGCCAGATCGCCGTACTCGGTGTAGATCACCCGTTCGACCCGGCCGCCACCGATGCGATCGCCGCGTCGCAGCTCGCCGCTGCCTCGCGCCGGATGGACGAGTGGCTGATCCTCGATTCGCGCCGCGGCGGCAGGCGCGCTGATCTGCACGATCTGGTCCATGTCCGGCGCGGCTTCGATCCGATGCGCCGCGAAGCGCTGGCTGCCGCGGCCGAAACCGATCCAGCGTGAGGGCTGCGGGGTGCGGCCGGCTTCGAAGCGGCGGAAATGCACGATCCGGCGCACCGACACATCGATGTCGCGCGCGATCGGCGTGCCGCCGCGTTCGAAATGACCGCGATACAGGTCGGCCTTGAAATGCGCGTCGGGTTTGATCGTGTCCGGCAAGACCCAGCGCTGGGTCGGGGCGAGGGTGTAGTAGGTGTCCGGATGCGCGGCCGCATCGTCGCGATACTCGCGCAGCCCGTCGGCCGGCAGGTTCGCTTCGAAAATCAGCTGATAGTGATGCGGGGGATGGAACATCGGCAGATGCGACAGATACACCGCGTCGGTACCGACCACCAGCATGCCGTGGGTGTTGGGCGAGTCGGCGAATTCACCGGGCTGGGCGACGCGTCCCAGCACGAAATCGTCGCTGATATGTTCGTGCACGAAATCGCCGGCATCGGTCAGCGCGGCCTGCCATTGCGCGAGCTGCTTCGCGCCGAGCGCCAGCCCGTGCTCGTGCGGCTGATACGGTCCGCCGAGCGGATACAGCACGCCGGGCGTCGTGCTCATCTCGACATGCGCGCCGAGCACGCGCTCGACTCGATGCCGCTGCGCGAACGCAGTCAATCGCGCGGCGCTGGCCCGGTACGCGGCCAGATCGCGCACCGTCAGCAGCCCGGGATACAGCGTGTCGCCACTGAACAAGCTGGCGGTCTGCCTATCGTAGATCGCGATATGCGCCGGCTCATGCCCCGGCAGCGGCAGCACGATCAGTTCGCGATGGCCCAGGTCGAACGAAGCCTCGCCGTCGGGCCAGCGGTCCAGGCCGAAGACCATGGCGACCTGCTCGGGACGCAAACCGACGATGCGGGTATCGGGACGATCGCCGAACTGCCTGTCGCCGAAGACGTGATCGCGATGACTGTGGGTGTGGGCGACGATCAGCGGCATCGAACTCAGACCGCGCTCGCGCTGCCATTGCGCCAGCAGATCGTCGACGACTTGGCGCAGCGGCAACGAATTGTCGATCTCCGGCTCGGCGCCGGTGTCCAGCAGCAAGGCGCGTTCGTCGCCGGCGATCAGGTACAGAAACGGCGCTTCGAAGTTGCTGGCCCTGGATTGGCGCAGCACCCACAGGCCCGGCGCGGCCGGCTGCACCTGCAAGGGAGGTTCGTCGCCGGCGCCGTGGATCCAGGCAGAGGGCAGGGCAACGGTGGCGGCCCAGGCCGGCGATGCCGCGGCCAGCACCAACGAAAACAGCAAACGCGACAGCACGGTCATGACGGTTCGGCAAGCGGCGAGGCCGGGATTATCGGCCATCGCGGGACGCAGTGGCCGATTTGCCGCATCGAGTCGGACGCGCGAACCGTTGAGCCGGACGCGCGTGCTGTCGTGCAACACGCATCGTCCGCGTCTGACCGGGGACTACCAACCAGCCCACATCCGGAATGTGAACCCGTCCGGGTAAAAGGAAGCACCGAAAAACAAGCCGTTGACAGCGCTGTCATAGGAAGACAGCTTCGGCCGCGAACCCGGCGCGGCGCTGTTTCGCGCGGGTCCGTCCCCCTTCAGGAGCGCACCATGAACTTCGCACGCGCATACGCAGTGTCCGCCGCGGCCTTGATCGCCGCCGGCGTCTGCTTGTCGCCACAGACCGCGCAAGCCCAGACCCTGGTCTGGGAAGACAATTTCAACGGCCCCTCGATCGACGGCGAAAAATGGATCTACGACGTCGGCGACGGCTGCCAGATCGGCCTGTGCGGCTGGGGCAACAACGAATTGCAGTACTACACCAGCCGCCCGGAAAACGCGCGCATCGAGAACGGCAGCCTGGTGATCGAAGCGCGGCGCGAGAATTTCGGCAGCCGCGGCTTCACCTCGGCGCGCCTGAAGACCGAAGGCCGCATGCACTTCAAGTACGGCACGCTGGAAGCGCGGATCAAGGTGCCCGACCTGCGCAACGGCCTGTGGCCGGCGTACTGGATGCTCGGCACCACCGGCAACTGGCCGGCGCGCGGCGAGATCGATCTGCTGGAAATGGGCTCGGCCGCGGCCATCGCCGCCAACATGACCAACCGCCGCGTCGGCGCGGCGGTGCATTGGGACTATCGGGGATCGCAGGCCGACTTCGGCCAGGATTTCAACAGCGGCAGCGACCTCAACGGCGGCTTCCATACCTATCGCCTGACCTGGGACCCGCAGTTCGTGCGCGTGTCGATCGACGGCCAGCAGTTCTTCGAGTTCGCCATTTCCAATATCGAAGGCGCGTCGCTGCATGAATTCCATGCGCCGTACTTCCTGCTGCTCAATCTCGCGGTCGGCGGCAACTACACCGGCATTCCCAACGCCAGCGGCATCACCGCGCCCTTGCCCGGGCGCATGGAGATCGACTACATCCGCCTGTACCAGAACCCGGGCAGCAGCCTGTACACCGGCGCCAATCCGCCCAGCGGCAAGTTCGGCGTGTTCACCGAACGCAACGACATGAACGCACGTCTGAACTACAACGGCGATGCGAACCTGTACCTGTGGAACAACCTCACCCCGATCGCGGCGTCGCCGTTCGAAGGCAGCCAGCTGATGGCGTACCGCGCCAACGCCGGAGCCTGGTACGGGCTGGGCGTGGCCACCGACTATAAGAACATGAGCCGCTTCGCGCCCGGCAAATTGAAGTTCCACATGCGCACGACCACGCCGTCGATCTTCAAGATCGGTATCAGCACCTCATTCGGCGACAGTTGGATCGATTTCGTCAACGGCGGCCAGCAATACGGCCTGGTGCGCGACGGCCAATGGCATGAGGTCAGCATTCCGTTCAGCGCCTTCCACGACCTGGACCTGCATGCGGTGAAGCAGATGTTCATGCTGGTGTCCGATCCGCCGGGCAGCAACGTCGAGGTGTTCATCGACAATGTCTACTACCAAGACTTGTGAGTCGGAGATTCGCCGCGACTGAGCCGGCAGTCGATCCCGCGATCCGCGTCGCAGTGCGAATATCACGCGCTGTGACGCGGTTCGCGCTCGGCCCGCTTGCGCAAGCGGCGAGCGCGGATTATCCGCGTGTGCGCCATCACACGCCATGCGCTTGCCGCATCGCAACACCTTGCCGATGCGGTGGGCTTGGCGTAGTTTAAGCCGCATCCCGACGGGCCGGTCCCGTCCCTCCTGCCAGCCGGCGTTCGCGCCCGCAAGCTCGATCACACTCAGAGCTTGCAGGTGAATCAGTGAACGCATTCCGTCGCGCGGCTTGCGCGCAGAGCTGTGCCCATTGCGGCGCTCCCCAATCCGATCGTGCCGCTTCGACAGCCGCGCAAGCGCGGTGCGGAGTCTGGCGATGATCGGCGAAGCGTATTCCTTGCATGGGGTCGAAGACCTCGCGCCGGCGCTCGCGCCGGCCTTGTCGGCGGTCGCGTCCACGACGGGCGCGGCCTTGCTGTCGAACTATCAGCCGCGCGATTCGCTGTTTTCCTCGTCATCGACCCAACTGCATGCGCGCGGCGTGTTGCAGTCGCTGACGCGGAGCATCGACGACGACCTGGCCGGCGCCAGCGAGCGATTGCTGGCCTATGTCGCCGCAGAAACCGGCCGCTTGCCGATGCTCGGCGCGGTGCCGTTCGCCAGCGACGAACCCTCGCGCATGTGGCTGCCGTCGCAGGCGGTATTCGCCGCCGGTCGCGCGCGTCATCGCGGCGCGGCGCTGAGCGCGTTGAACGCGGAGCAACGGCCGATGCCGCGGGTCGAACCGGTGCCGGCGCCGGCGCAGTTCATGCGCAATGTCGAGCGCTCGCTCGATCGCATCGTCGAAGGCGGGATCAGCAAGGTGGTGATGTCGCGCAGCCTGCGCATCGCCGCGCGTGTGGACGTGCCGCAGTTGCTCGCTCAGTTGCTGGCGCGCGCGCCCGGCGCCTACACCTTCGCGATGGACCTGGCCGGCGCGGGCGGGCCGCAGGCGTGCCTGATCGGTTCCAGCCCGGAATTGCTGCTGTCCAAGCGCGGCGCCCGCATCGTTTCCAATCCGCTGGCCGGTTCGATTCCGCGCCACCCCGATCCGCAGGAGGACCAGCGCCGTGCGCGCGGTTTGCTGCAATCGGCCAAGGATCTGCACGAACACGCGCTGGTGATCGGCTCGGTCGCGGCGGCGTTGCGGCCGTATTGCCGCGAATTGCAGGTCCCGGCCACGCCGTCGCTGATCGCCACGCCGACCATGTGGCATCTGTCGACCCGCGTCGACGGCGTGCTGATCGATCCGTCGACCAGTTCGCTGCGACTCGCGCTGGCGCTGCATCCCACGCCGGCGGTATGCGGCTATCCGACCGAACGTGCGCGCGAAGTGATCCGCGAGTTCGAAGGTTACGAACGCGGCCTGTTCACCGGCCTGGTCGGCTGGTGCGACAACGAAGGCGACGGCGAATGGGCGGTGACGATCCGCTGCGCCGTGGTCGAAGAAGAATGCGCGACGGTGTATGCCGGCGCCGGCATCGTCGCCGGTTCGCAACCGCGCGACGAACTGGCCGAAACCACGGCCAAGCTCGGCACCATGCTCGGCGCGATGGGGCTGGCGCACGCGGCGGAGGCCGGCGGCACGCAGGGCAGGGCATGAGCGCGCAACCGTTCGATGTTGAGCCGACGACGCTGCCAGGATTCACGCCATGGCCGGAGGAATTCGCCGCGCGTTATCGCGCGTTGGGCTATTGGAGCGGGGTCGGGCTGTATCAGCGGCTGGCCCAGGTCGCCGCGCGATACCCCGAGCGCACCGCGCTGGTCTGCGGCGAACGGCGCTGGAGTTACGCGTATTTCGACGAACAGGTGCGCCGGTTCGCGGCGGGCATGGCGCGGATCGGCATCGGCCGTCGCGACCGGGTGCTGCTGCAACTGCCCAATCTCGCCGAACACTACGTCGCCTGCCACGCCTTGTTCCGCCTGGGCGCGTTGCCGGTGTTCGCCTTGCCCGCGCATCGCCGCGCCGAGATCGGTTATTTCGTCGAACACGCGCAGATCCGCGCCTGCGTGATCGCCGACCGCGACGGCGGCTTCGATTTTCGCGAACTCATGCGCGAGGTGCGTGCCGCCCAGCCGTGCCTGCGCGAGGTGATCGTGGTCGGCGAGGCGCAGGAATTCATCGCCTTCGACTCGCTGCTCGACGAACCGATCGAGCAGGCCTTGCCGGACGCCTCGGAGGTCGCGTTCCTGCAATTGTCCGGCGGCAGCACCGGCGTGCCCAAACTGATCCCGCGCACTCACGACGATTATTTCTACAGCGTCCGCGCCAGCGCCGAGATCTGCGGGCTCGGCCGGGACTGCGTGTACCTGTGCGCTTTGCCGGCCGCGCATAATTTTCCGATGAGTTCGCCCGGCGCGCTCGGCGTGTTCCATGTCGGCGGCTGCGTGGTGCTGGCGCGGCAGGCCGATCCGGAGTCCTGCTTCGGCCTGATCGCGCGCGAACGGGTGACCTGGACCGCCTTGGTGCCGTCGCTGGCGCTGGCATGGCTGGAATCGCGGTCGCTCGCGCGCTACGACCTGTCCAGTCTGCGGACGATCCAGATCGGCGGCGCGCACCTCGCCGGCGATATCGCGCGACGCATTCCCTCGACATTCGGCTGCCGCTTGCAGCAGGTGTTCGGCATGGCCGAGGGCCTGGTCAACTACACCCGCGACGACGATCCCGAGCACGTGGTGCTGAGCACCCAGGGCCGGCCGATCAGCGCGCACGACGAGATCCGCGTGGTCGACGACGAGGACAACGACGTCGCCGACGGCGAGGTCGGTCATCTGCTGACCCGCGGCCCGTACACGATCCGCGGCTATTACCGCGCCGACGCCCACAATGCGCGCGCATTCACCGCGGACGGTTTCTATCGCACCGGCGACCGCGTGCGGCGCCTGGCCTCGGGGCATCTGATCGTCGAAGGCCGAGCCAAGGACCAGATCAACCGCGGCGGCGAGAAGATCGCGGCCGAGGAGGTCGAAAGCCATCTGCTCGAACATCCGGCGGTGTTCGACGCGGCGCTGGTGGCGATGCCGGACCGCTGGCTCGGCGAGAAATCCTGTGCGTTCGTGGTGCTGCGGCCGCGAGCGGACGATGCGCCGCCAATGGCGCCGCGCGAGTTGCAACGCTTCCTGCGCGAACGCGGCATCGCCGCCTACAAGATTCCCGACCGGGTCGAGCTGGTCGCGGCCCTGCCGTATACCGCGGTCGGCAAGGCCGACAAGAAGGCGCTGCGCGCGCGATTCGCGTCGCCGGTCGCCGCGATTTCCCAATCTCCGATTTCTTCCTCTCTTCCTCTCAGCGAAGCGCAGTCATGACGATTCCCACCATCGCCAGTTACCCCATGCCCGGCGCCGAGTCGTGGCCGGCCAATCGCGTCGACTGGCATCCCGATCCGGCGCGGGCGGTGCTGTTGATCCACGATATGCAGGAGTATTTCCTTGCGTTCTACGACCGCGCCCAGGCGCCGGTGCCGGAGCTGATCGGCAACATCCGCGCCTTGCGCGATGCCTGCGACGATGCCGGCGTGCCGGTGGTCTACACCGCGCAGCCGACGCAGCAGAGCGCGGTACAGCGCGGCCTGCTGCAACCGTGGTGGGGGCCGGGCATCACCGCCAGGCCCGAACTCGCGCCGGTCGCGGCCGAACTGGCGCCGCGGCCGCAAGACACCGTGCTGACCAAGTGGCGTTACAGCGCCTTCGTCTCGAGCGACCTGCGCGAACGCATGCGCGCGCAAGGCCGCGATCAGCTGATCGTGTGCGGCATCTACGCCCATATCGGCTGCATGATGACCGTCGGCGATGCGTTCATGCACGATATCCAGCCGTTCCTGGTCGCCGATGCGGTCGCCGATTTCTCGGCCGAAGAGCATGCGCTGGCCCTGAACTACGTCTCGCGCCGCTGCGGCGTGGTCAGCGATCGCGCCTCGTGCATCCAGTCACTGACTGACGGCATCGGCCTGCCGCGCAGCCTGACCGCGCTGCGTACCGAACTGGCGCTGATCATGGAACTGCCGCTGGAGCAGATCGACGCGCAGGACAATCCGTTCGAGGCCGGGCTGGATTCGATCCGGCTGATGACCTTGCTGGAACGCTGGTCGGCGCGCGGCGAGCGCATCGGCCTGGTCGAACTGGCCGAACGCGGCAGCGTGTCGGAATGGTGGGATTTGATCGAATCGCGGCGGGCGGCGTGATGGATCGCGACGCACGCAACCCAGCGTCGTGGCCGTTGACCGGACCGCAGTTGGGCATGTGGGCCGGGCAGCAGCTCGATCCGGACAGCCCTTCGTTCTGGACCGCCGAAGCGATCGAATTGAACGGCGCGCTCGATCCGTGCGCGCTGGAAGATGCCGTGCGCGAAACCCTGAGCGCCTGCGATGCCTTGCATATGCGCTACACCCGCCGCGGCGACGAGGTCGCGCAGTCGCTGGACCCGCAACGCCCGGTGGTGATCGAGCGTCAGGATTATTCGAACTGCGCCGACCCGTGGCGCAGCGCCCGCGAGTGGATGAGCGAGGACCTGCTGCGTCAGGCCGATCTGGCCCGGCGTCCGTTGTTCGCCTGCGCCCTGATCCGGCTCGGCGCGGATCGTCATCTGTGGTATCTGCGCGCGCATCACATCGCCCTGGACGGGTTCGCCTATCTGCTGCTGATCCATCGCGTCGCCGAGCTGTATTCGGCGCGGATCGCGGGACGCGAACCGGCGCCGGTACGCGACTGGTCGCTGGAGCCGGTGGTCGCCGAGGAAGCCGACTACCGGCAATCGCAGCGTTTCGCCGACGATCGCGAATACTGGTCACAGCGCCTGAGCGGCCTGGGCGAACCGGTCACGCTGGGGCCGAAACGCGCGCCCGGCGACAGCTCGCATTCGCAACGCGCCATGTTGCTGCCGTCGCAGTACGCGCAATGGCAGGCCGCGGCGCGCCGGCTCGGCGTGGACTGGTCGGCCTGGCTGATGGCGGCGATCTTCGCCTGGATGCATGCGCGCAGCGGCGAACGTGATATCAGCGTCGGTCTGCTGGTGATGAACCGGCTCGGCTCGGCCGCGCTCGGCGTGCCGTGCATGGCGATGAACGTGGTGCCGCTGCGTCTGCGGGTCGATCCGCAACAAGGTTTCGATGCGCTGGCGCGCGCGGTCGCGGCGCAGTTGCGCGAGCTGCGGCCGCACCAGCGTTACAACTACGAATGGCTGCGCAACGATCTCGGCCTGGGCGACAGCCATGCGCAGTTGTACGGGCCGGTGGTCAACCTGATGCCGTTCGACCGCGGTTTCGTGTTCGAAGGGCTGCGCAGCCGCGCGCATCCGATTTCGGTCGGTTCGGTCGAGGATCTCGACATCACCGTGTCGCCGATGGCCGACGGCGTGCGTTTCGACATCGAGGCCAATCCGCTGGCCTACGACGCGGCCTGTCTGGCCGGGCATCACGCGGCGCTGTTGGCCTTGCTGCAGCGGATCATCGCCGAACCCGAGTGCCGCATCGAGGTCCTGAGCGGCCGTATCGCCCAGCAGTCGGCGGTGCGCGCCGCATGAGCACGCGTCCCCGCGCCCGCTTGCTGCGGGTGCTTCGCATCGCGCAACGCACGCCGCAGATGCGGCGCATCACCCTGGGCGGGATCGATCTGGCCGGGTTTCCCGGCGGCAGCGAAGGCGCGCATATCAAGCTGCTGTTTCCGGCGCTGGCCGGCGAAGCGCCGCAGTTGCCGGCCCTGGGCGAACACGGCCCGGTCTGGCCCGAAGGCGCGATCCGGCCGCTGATACGCACCTACACCGTAGCGCGCATCGATCCGGGGTTGAACGAACTCGATGTCGACATCGTGCTGCATGGCGACGAAGGGCCGGCGTCGCGCTGGGCGAGCGCGGCGCGGGTCGGCGATCCGCTCGGTCTGGCCGGGCCGGGCGGTCCCGAGTTGTTTCGCGCCGACGCGCAGCGGCATGTGCTGATCGGCGATCCGAGCAGCTATGCCTTGCTGTGCGCGGTGATCGCCAGGCTGCCCGACAGCGTTGATATCGACGCCTTGCTGGAAGTGCCCGACGCGAGCGAGATCCAGGCGCTGCCGCCGCATCCGCGCCTGCGTTCGCGCTGGCTGTCGCGCGACGGAAAACCCGCGGGCGCGAGTCGTTTGCTGCTCGATGCGGTGCGGGCCTTGGCGTGGCCGCACGGCGAATCGGTCTCGGTGACCCTGGCCGGGGAGAGCGCGCAGGTCGTGGCGATCCGCGATTTCCTCGCCGGCGAACGCGGCGTGCATCGGTCGATGATGTACGCGGTGCCGTACTGGAAGGACCGCTGGGACGAAGACAGGTATCACGAGGAACGCCATCGGATCATGGATGCGTTCGATGAGGCGCAGGCATGAGCGGTAACGCGATTGGCGCGGGCACAGGGGACTTTGCCGGCCGCGTCGCCGTGGTGACCGGCGCGGCGCAGGGCATCGGCGCGGCGACCGCGCGGCGGCTGGCGGGCGAGGGCGCCGTGCTGGCCTTGATCGATCGCGAAGCGGATTCGCTGGCCAGCTTGGTCGCGCGATTGCGCGCGCACGGCGCGACGGTATGGGCGAGGGCGCTGGACCTGTGCGATGCGGCCGCGGTCGAGACCGCCGTGGCCGAGATCGAACACGAGCTCGGCGCGATCGAACATCTGGCGCATGTCGCCGGCATCCTGCGGGTCGGCGATTGCCTGCAGCTCGATCCGGACGATTGGGACGCGTGCATGGCGGTCAACGCCCGCGCGGTGTTCACCACCACCCGCGCGGTCGCGCGATCGATGCAGGCGCGCGGTCGCGGCAGCATCGTCGCGGTCGGCTCCAACGCCGCCGCCACGCCGCGCGTGGGCATGGCGGCCTATGCGGCGTCCAAGGCCGCGGCGAGCCAGTATCTGCGCTGCCTCGCTCTGGAACTGGCGCCGTTCGGTGTGCGTTGCAATCTTGTATCGCCCGGATCGACCGACACCGCGATGCAGCGCGCCTTCGCCGACGACGAACAGGCGCGGCGCGACATTCTGATGGGCGTGGCCGAGCGTTATCGCCTGGGAATTCCGTTGCAACGCATCGCCGATCCGGACGACATCGCCGAGGCGATCTGCTTCCTGCTGTCGGATCGTGCGCGCCACATCACCTTGCACGACTTGCGCGTGGATGGCGGCGCGACCCTGGACGCCTGAGATCATCGGCCGACGGACTCGGCGAAACGGTGAGGCAGGGCAGAGCTTGGGTGAGCAAGGCGTCGCCGCAGCCGCGAGACTGCAACCGGTCCAGCCACGGTGACGAAGCGACGCCACAAATAGAACGGGCCGGCCCAGTTGCCCAGGCCAGCCCGTTTTGATGCGTAATCGAATCAAGCCGGGGTCGGCGCCGCCGCGGCTTACGGCAGGATGATGCCGCGGCTGTCGTCTTCGCCGACCACGCCGCTGGCGCTGCCGTTGTTGTTCCACACGATGTACAGGTACTTGCGCTCGCCCGGCGCCGGATCGCCGTAATCGCCGTTGTTGGCGAAGAACTCGCGCTGCTTGTTGGCGTACTGCTGGGTGACCTTGCTGGTGACGTCGTTGGTGCTGTTCCACACGCCGTAACCGGCGTAGCTGATGGTCGACATGATGCTGTCCTCGATCCGATGATGAGACGACTCGTGCTCGCGGCCTTGCGGCGCGAGCCGCACCGGCGTCGTCCTGGCCGGTGGTTGAGTCCAGCATCCACATCGCGGGGCGTGCGCACCTTTCGGAAACCTGACGGTTGCAAGGCCGGCGCAATACGCCCGCGATGTCGGGCACAGGCGCGCTGCGGCGACCTGACGACGACCTGACGGTCCGCAGTTCGAAGGCGCGCCGGCCATGACAAGCGGCCGGTCCGGCGGCTCGGCGCCGCGAAGGGCGAGCCGCTCCAGCGCGGAGCGACTCGCCGGTCCGAACGATGCTCAGCCGGACTTGTGAAGCATCACGCGCGGATCAGTTGATGCCGTTGATGAAGGTCGCACCGGTCGCGCCCGGATCCAGCCAGTTGCTCAGGCGGGTGGCGTTGGTGCCGCCGCCGGTCCACGAGGTGAACACGCGGCCGTACTGGTCGCTGCGGTTGGTGCCGGTGGCGCTGCAGCTCGACGGGCCGCCGTGCAGCTGACCGATGACGCGCTTTTCCGGGCTGTACAAGGGCGAGCCCGAGGAGCCCGGTTCGGTCACGCCGCCGGTCGGCTGCCACTGCACGTTCAAGTGGGTGGTGCCAGCGCCGCCGCCCCAGGCCACGAACGAGGTCGAGGTTGTCGACAGGCTGATGCGCTTCTCGGCGACGTTCGGATGATGGATCGCGACCGCGCCCGGGAAGTTCTGGTTGCGGCGGTCCCAACCGGCCCAGAACAGGTTGAAGGCCGGGTTGGCCGCGGTGCGCAGTTCCAGCAAGGTGAAGTCGGAATTGGCCGAGGTCGCGCGCAAGGTCGAGCCCGACTGGTTCTGGGCCAGCGAGCCGTTGCCGTTGGCGCCGCTGGCCGGGGTGTTGGGCGCGCGGCAGGTCGAGTTCTGATAATTCCAGTACACCACGATGCTGTTCGCGGCCGCGGTCGTGGTCATGCCGCAGTGGTGCGCGGTGAGGAAGTACATCTTCTTGTTGTTGGCGGTGTTGTTGACCAGCGATCCGGTGCAGGCCAGCGAACCGTTCTTCGAATACACGCCCACCGAGCGGATGATGTCGCTGCGGCTGGCGCCGTCAGGGCAGACCACGTCGACATTGCACGAACCCGACACGCCTTTCTCGCCGCTGGCCTCGGCCAAGCGCCGCGCGAGCGGACCGAAACCGACGTAGTCGTGATTGACCTTGGTCAGATGCAGCCTCAACTGGCCAGCGCTGGCGCGCGGCACCACCACTTCGATCACCGCTTCCTGGCCCGGGACGATCGCCGTCCACAACTGGCCCAGTTCGTTGTTGTCGCGGTCGCTGTACTCGCGGATCAGGTCGCGGTCGCCGCCTTTTTCCTGGGTCGCCGGGTAGATCAGCATGCGGCCGCCGGCCGGCATGTGGTACTGGGTGAAGCCGAAATTCAGCGACATCGCCTTGTCCGAACGGATGCGCTGGCGCCAGACCACGGTGTCGGCGTCGACGTCTTCCCACACGCCGGAATTCAGCGGGGTCATGTCGACCGTCATCGGCAAGGCGAAGCGCGGGATGTCGCCGCGCTTGTCGCGCAGACGATCTTCGGCCTTCAACTTGTCGACATTGACCGCCGGCATGATGCGCACGGCGACCTTGTCGAGCGAGGAAACGTTCGGATGTTCGAACGCGGCCGGCAGCGTCGCCGGCGCGGCGATCGCGGCGCCGATCGAAAGGGACAGCAAAGCGAGGGAACCGTACAGTCGTTTCATGGCTCTTTCCTTCCTTGAGTTAAGACGCAGGGATGAGACCTAGTCCGCGACGCAGGCATGCGCATCCGGCAAACCAGGCCGTGGAGCGGCGAGGCCGGCGATGGGAGTCGGGCGGTTGAAAGACGGTTGTTGAACGTCGGTTACGAAAGCACTCGATTGCGCGAAGCGCCGATGCGCGGCGACCTCGGACGTGACCCGGGTCTGGCGGCCACAACGCACCGTATGCCCGCGTCGCGCTGCACAACAACGCGAAAAATATCCGCGCGCACGCGGCTTCCGGACTCGTATCACGCAAGTGGAAACAAACTTGTTCAGGTACTTGCATGCCGCGCTGTCGCAGCCGAACACCCGAGTCCGCGGTGAGCGAAGGTGAACCAAGGGCGGGCATCGAGGCGGTGGCGACTGAACGGTGTTTCGTTCAATCAGGTGAACACGCACGCTCAGAATAAACGCTTCCTAGGGTAGCCCCGTATTGAATAGGTGCCGTCGGCGATGCAATTCTCGGGCCTGCGCGGGTATGCGTGACTTTGCGGTCGCCTGCCTGTGCTGAGCTGGATGCGCGAGCCGAATGCGCGAGCGCGCGGCACGACAGACGATGGCCTGAACGACGCGGCGCTTGAAGCGCGCCGCGGTCGAACGGCAAACCCGCAGGTGCGAGACGGAGACAGCCCCGATGAGCGACGAAAAAATCAAACCGCTGCCGCCACCGCCGCCGCCCCCTCCGCCGCCGCCGGAGTCGGTCAAGCCCCCGCTCAAACCTCCGGTCAAAATCGAGAAGCCGGAAGACGCGCTGGCGCAGGCTACTTTCGACAAGGGCGGCACCCTGCAAGGGCCGACCCATCAGCAGACCATCGCCAATCTCAGCGACAGCCGTCGCAGCGCGATCGATCAGGCCTCGCAACAAGGCCGAACCGGCGACATCAACACCATCAACCGCGCCTACGATCAGGCGCAGGCGCGACTGGATGCCGACAACGTCGTCGCCCAGGCCAAGCCGGAAGCGCCGACGCAAAGCCGCACCACGCAGACGGCCGATGGCGCGGCGGTGCGCGAAAGCACCTATGCCGACGGCACTCGCGTCGTACACACCGATGGGCTCGACGCCAACGGCAATGCGCTGGTCACCACCCAGGTCTTCGATCCCAAGGCGACCGGTCCCGCCGCCGCGGTGCCGCTGGAAAGCCGCAGCGTCGTCGACAACGGCGTGTCGACCGTCAGCGGGCTTCCGCAGCGCACCGTGCAACAAGGTCCTGACGGCAAGAGCGCCGTCATCACCGATGCCTACGGCGGTACCGCGGCCGATCCGGCGCGGATCGTGCAGCATGCGGTCATCCCGAACGAACAGGGCTATCAGGTCCAGTCGGTGACGCTGCGCGACAACGGCGCCGACGTCACCGGGCCGCAGCCGCTGCGGATTCGCGAAGTGTCCGCCGACGGCGCGACCAGCTTCGATACCGGCGAAGTCAGCAAGATCACCACCACCCCGGTGGCCGGCCAGCCCGGCGTCAGCACCGTGACGCACCAGTACGACGGCGGCTATCGCATGGAGTACCAGGTGCATGCGGCTCCGGCCGGATCGCAGGGCATCGCCGATGCGCAGCTGTCGCAAAAGCTGGTCGCGCAGGACGGAACCGTGGTTTTCGAACAAAAAGGCGTCGCGCGCACCGAGCGGGTCGGCGAAGACGGACGCAGGCAGGTTATCGACACCGCCGCGAACGGCAGCCGCACCGTGTACTCGCTGGGCGACGACGGCAAACTCGCCACGACCCAGGCTTACGACGCCAAGGGCGCGCTGCAGCAGACCACCCAGCATGAGTCGGTCAGCGGCCTGCCGGTCGTCACCGCTCGCGATACCACCACCAACGCCGACGGCAGCAAGGTGGTGACCGAGTACGACGCTCAGCGGCAGCCGGTCGGCGTGCGCCAGACCGCCGCCGACGGCAGCGTGGTCAAGGAATTGGGTTCGCTCAAGGGCGAGCGCATCGATCAGGGCAGAGCGGGGCAGGTCGCCGACGAGATTCTCGATCAGGGCGACCGCACGATGTGGCGCGACGACTACGAGAAGCGCCTGAACTACGCGCTGGACACGCTGCAGGACCTCGACCCGGTGTCCCAGCAGATGGTGCTGTCGGCGCTACAGGAAAAAGATCCCGGCATGGGCCAGTCGTGGTTCAAGACCGGCATCCTCGAGAATCTGTCGCCCGAGCAGATGACCCAGCTCGAAAACGGCGGCCTGGACATCATGACCGGCGTGCCCGGCACCAAGGCCGCCGATCTGCAGGCGATCAAGGACATCGATCAGTACAACGCCAACGGCGACAACTACACCGGCGAATACGGCGAACTGGCCGCGACCAGCGACGAACAGAACGCCGGGCAGTTGCAGGCGTTCATGACCCAGTATCAGGCGCGCGCGGCCGACCCCGCCGCGCAGGCGCGCTTCGTGGCGCTGTACAACCGCATGCACGGCGATGCGTTCACCGAAGGCTTCCTCAGCGACGAACACCTGGCCAGCGCACGCGACACCGGGGTGACGACCTTCACCGCGCAGACGGTCAAGATCGACGGCGACACCTACAACACGCTGATGGGCGATCGCCTGGAGACCGCGGCCGACAAGAGCCCCGCCGTGCTCGCCGCGCGCGACCGGGTGATGGACGCGGGTGTTCGCCGCTTCATGGTCGACAACCAGGAAGAACGGGTGCAGGCGCTGGTCAAGGAAATGGGCGCGCTCGATCCCGACGATCAGGCGGCGCTGATGCGGCAGATCGTCAAGACCGATCCGGATGCGCGTCTGAACTGGCTGCGCGACAGCATCATCAGCCGCGCCACCGAAGGCAACGAGGCGTTCACGCCGCAGATGCGCGAGCTGATCACCGATGTGCGCGGCAACGGCGAAACCTCGTTCATGGGCCAGTTGCAGGGCTTCGGCGGCGGGGTCAAGGACGCGGCGGTGGGCTTCGTCGTCGGCCTCGGCGCATTGGCCAGGACCGCGTACGACCTCAGCGGCACCGGCGTGCTCGTCGATCAGATCAGCGGCGGCAACGCGCCGGCGTTCCTGCCCAGCGCCAAGCGCGGCATGGAGACCGGCGAGGCGATGGTCGAAGGCCTGCCGCACATGTTCGATCACATCGGCAAGGCCTGGAGCGAAGGCCGCTACGGCGAGGCGCTCGGCAACGTCACCTTCGACGTGGCCTCGCTGCTTATCCCGCTCAAGATTCCCAAGATCAAACTGCCCGGCGCGGCCGGCGCGGTCGACGACGTGGCCCACAGTCCGCTGCGTTATATCGATCAGCAAGGCCGCCCGGTGACGCCGCCGGCAACCGAGCCGCGTCTGGCGACGCAAGGCCCCGACGGCGTCTACAACATCACCGATCTGCCGCCGCCGAGCGGCGTGCTCGGCGGCGCGCCGCAGCGTCTGGCGCTCGACGCGGCGCCGACCGCGGAAGTCATCGCCCAGCGCCAGGCCACGGCGATTTCGTTCTACGAACGCGCGACCGGCAAGCCCGCGGATCTTTCGCATGTGGCCGGCATCGACTTCACCCGCCCGGTGGAAGTGCGGACCTTGCCCAAGGGCACCGAGGTCTATCAGTGGCAGGTGCCGGGCGGGCCGAAGGGCAACTACTTCTCCTTCAGCGAAAGCGCGCGTCCCACCGACATCGGGATCGCCGACATCGGTCCCGGGCCGGGCGTGTACGGTCGTGTGCGCGATATCCAGGCTCAGCCGCATGTCGGCGTCGATCCCAAATACGCCGCGGAAATCACTCCCGACGGCATCGTGTCCAAGGTGTCCACGCGCTACGTGCTGACCGAAGACACTCAGGTGCTGGTGTCGACCGCGAACCGCATCGACGACACCTGGGCGATACCGGACAACACCCTGTCGATGCCGACCGAAGGCGGACGCCTGCAGATCTATGCCGGCAAGAACGATCCCTTCCAGCCCGTGGCCAAGGGCGTCGATCCTCCCGATGCCTTGCCGCCGGCCGGCGCGAGCGGCGCCTACCAGGTGCCGCCCGGCCGCTCGTTCGCCGACGACATGGCGGGCACCACGCCGCATCGCCTCGACGGCGATCTGCTGCAAGTCGCCAAACACGTCTACAAGGCCGACGGTTCCGCCCTGGAAGGCAGCTTCCGCCAGGTGGCCGACGCCGATCTGCCGGCCGGTTTCACCCCGGCGGATTTCAACCATTCCTCGGGCCTGCGCGCGGGCCTGTACACCAACGGCGAGGGCCAGTTCGTGCTCGCGTTCAAGGGCACCGCGCCGACCAGCCGCACGGCCTTGAAGGACATCTACACCGACGCCGCGCAGGGCTTGGGCTTCGACACCGCGCAATACCGGCATGCGGTGGATCTCACCCGTCGCGCTTATGAAACCTATGGCGAGAACCTGGTGTTGACCGGACATTCGCTAGGCGGCGGGCTCGCCTCGCAGGCGGCGATGGCGGTGGGCGGCGGTAATCTGCCGGCGATCGTGTTCAACCCGGCGGCCGTGCATCCGCGCAATCTGGCCCGCAACAATCCGCTGTTCCGCGAGGATGGCGGCGTGCAGCAGGCGCCCGACGGCGGCACCTTCGCCAACAGCCGCGACCTGGCGCCGTATTTCGCCGAGCAAGGCGGCATAGTGCGCGCCTACCTGGTCAAGAACGACGAACTCAACTGGTTGCAGGATCATATTCCGGGCATGCCCGACGCCCTGGGCCATCGCGAGATGCTGCCGCCGAAGTTCCCGGTCGGCCACACCATGGGTCCGGTCGAGGAGAGCTTCAACAAACGCTTCCCCGACGGCGTGCCCGAGATTCCCGCCGACGTCGGCCGCTGGTACATCGATCCGCAAACCGGGCAGTGGACGACGAAAGCGCCCGATCCCAATGCATCGGGCTGGCCCGATTGGCCGCTCGGCGGCGGCCGATAGAAATCGGCCCGCGCTGCCGCTGATTGTTGAGTCCCCCAATTCGCTTCCCCCTGCAAAAGGGGGCAGGGGGATTTGCTTTCAGCGCATCGGGATCCGCCAAAAGCAAATCCCCCGCGCGACAGCGACGCGGCGACCGCATGGTCGCGCCGGGCGCTCGCCCCCTTTTTCAAAGTGGGCATGATTCTCGTGGTGCGCGACGTTGTTTTGCTTTAAGCGCATGGCGATCTGTATCCAGAAGCGAATCCCCCGCGCGACAGCGACGCGGTGACCGCATGGTCGCGTCGGGCGCTCGCCCCCTTTTTCAAAGTGGGCATGATTCTCGTGGCGCGCGATCGGTAGCGGCGTGATTTTCGGAGAGCGCGATACCGTGCTTTTCCCCCCTTTGGAAAAGGGGGGCAGGGGGGATTCGCTTTTGCTTTTGCTTTTGCTTTTTCTCAGCTCAACCCAGCAACGCAAGCACCACCCCCGACCTCAGCACACATCACCGGCAATCTTGGCCGCCATCCCGGGCAGAATTCGGCGAACGCAAGCCCGAAGACCCGGCAGTCCGCATCCAGATCGCCAGTTGTCGGACTTGAAACCTTCGATCCGGAACCAGGATCGACCGTCGCGCCTACTCGACGACAGCCCCACCGACTGTCCGCAGCCCAGCCATTCATCCGTTAACCCAGGTACGAATGGACAACTGGGGACAGGACATGGACGACAGGAGCCTTGGGCGCCTCTCGCATCGGCTCGGCGTGGTCTGTCTATTGCTGATTGCCTGCATCAACGCCGGTTGTGTTTCCGGACGGACCTATCGAACCCAATTGCATACAAACGACTACTGCATCTTCAAGGCGAAGGGCGACTGTCCCCAGGAGTTGCTGCACCAAGTGGGAGAGACGCCTTCGTCGCCGTCGTCCGTGCCGGTCCTGATGGGCTACGTCGAATTCGACGACCAAGGCTATTTGCGCGATGCCAGAAGCAAGGACCGCTTGATCGAACACATCCGCGCGATAGACCACGATCGCCCGGTCCTCATGGTCGTCTTCGCGCACGGATGGAAGCACAACGCCGCGCCCGACGACGGCAACGTGCAGGCATTCGCGCAGTTCCTCGGAAAGATCGCGAAAGCCGATGCGGATGTCTGCAAGAACCGCGCATGCAGTGCGCGCCAGGTCGTCGGGGTCTATCTCGGCTGGCGGGGGCTGTCCAACAGGGTCGAACCGTTCAAGACCCTGACATTCTGGGGACGCAAAGGGCGCGCGCATCGCGTCGGCACCGACGGCGCCACCGAGGTGCTCACCGAACTGGCCAAGATCAAGGCCACACGGCCCGCCAATCGCCTGATCATCACCGGCCACAGCTTCGGCGGCGCGCTCGTCTACAACGCGCTCAATCAGTTGCTGATTCGCGACACCGCGTATGTCGGCAAAGACGGCAGGGTCGTACGCAACGTCGCCAACCTGGTGGTGCTGGTCAATCCCGCATTCGAGGCCGCACGCTTCAACGCGCTCCAGCGCAAGGCATCGGCGATGACGTTCACGCCCGGACAGATGCCGATCTTGGCGATATTCACCTCACAGGCCGATACCGCGACCAAGCGAGCGTTCCCGGCCGGTCGCGCGCTGGCGACCTTGTTCTCCGAGCACAGCACTGCCGAGCAAAAACGCCAGAACATCCAGGCGATTGGTCACTACGCGCCCTACCAGACCCACACCCTGATGCAGCTCGCCACGCCGTCGACGGTCGAATTCAGGGACTTCGCCTGCTCGTGGAAGGCTTACAGCAACGGGACAACCGATCGGTGGAATGTCGGAGCGGTTGCGCTCGCCCGAACTCCGGCAAAGTCTGAAAGCTCGCGGTCGAGCCTCGAGTCGGCCCGTTTCAATCCTTACATGGTGGTCCAGGTCGAGAAGGGAATAATCTCGGGACACAACGAAATCTGGGGCGACGAGTTTTCGGATTTTCTGTATCGATTCGTCGCGGTCCAGGGCTACCCCAGGAAATGCGGGACTATGGACAACGCAATGGCGGAGGAGTGAGTCCTGCATATGGGGCCGGTGATGGAGTTTGGTTTGGATCGGACGCCGAAATGATCGTGTCTGGCCTTCGCCGATCTCGAACGCTACTCGCTGCCGCCCCGCGGTCGAAGTTCGAAATCCTCGTCCCTGGATTGGCGGCAGTGGACGCGAATATCTCCTTGCGCGTGTTTCGGCCAGCAGATCCATAGCCCTTGCCGGAGTTGAACCGGTTCGCCGCCGCTGACTTTCAGTCCCGCATCTTGCGAAGCGCTGAAAACTCCGGCAACGGCCCGCGGGATACAACCTGGGCATCTCGCTCGCGCCCGCGGCCAGGGCGAAGCGCCACGCGTTCCGGCCGCTACCCGACCAACGGTGGCCGACCCGCCCGCGACGGCGCGTAGTTGATTGACGAACGCGGAGGAAGCTTCGCCGCGTTGCGCTCGATGCCGGGCATGAGCCGTCGGACAGGATCGGCGATCGACCTCGCGCATTCGACGCGATGCGGCACAGGCCTTCGCGACGGCGGAACAGCAAAGGAAGCGAAACGTCACGCAGGAGCAGCCACATGCCTTCGACCTTCACCAAGAAGCTGGCCACCGTCGCCCAGGAGCAGCATCGCAAGTTCTCGTTGTTCCGGGAGAACCAGAACCCCTTGTCCGCGCAGATCCGCCTGTACTGGACCGAACTCGGCCTGTCCTTTCCAGGCATAGGCACCGCCTGGTCGGCGGTGTTCGTAAGCTGGTGCATGAAACAGGCCGGCGCGACGAAAAACCAGTTCGGGTTTTCCGCGCGCCACGGCGACTTCATCCACGCCGCCATCGCCAACGCGCAGGCCGGGCAGGGCGTGTTCCTGGGGCGGCGCGTCGCGCAGTACGCGCCGAAGGTCGGCGACCTGCTGCACAACAACCGCTCCGGCAACAGTTTCGACTTCGATTTCGCCGCCACCCACCGGAAGTACGAGTCGCACAGCGCGATCGTGGTGGAGGTGGGAACCGACAACCGCGGCCGCTACCTGTGGACCATCGGCGGCAACGAGGGCGATTCGGTCGGCATCAAGGAAGTCCGCCTGACCTCCACCGGCCTGGTGAAGAATCCCGGCGGCCTTTACATTTCGATCGTGGAGACGACGCTGTGAGGTCGTTCCGGTACGATCGCCAAGTCGATCCAGGCCGTTCGCGTCCGGATCGGGCGCGAACGGCGGGGCCGCGGCAAACGATGGGATCTCGACGCGATGTCGATGTTCTCGACCGTTGTACGCGGGCACTGTCCGCACTGAAAACCAAAAAATCAGGCCTAGGGGGGCTGCGATGGGGAAACGATGGTCGTTCGCGAGCGCTTGCGCGCTGTGGTTGCTGCTTGCCGGTTGCACCGGCGCTCCGGTCAAGCCGGCACCCGGCGAAACCTCGCTGCGCGATTACCAGCGGGAGTGGTACACGCCCTCGACGGCATCGACCTTCAGCGACGACGTGCGCCGCTCCGAGGCACCGCTGACGATCTTCTACGACCGCAAGGGCAACCTGTATCCGTCCGCCGCGGTGCCGGTCGCCACCAACGAGCTGATCCGCGGTTTCGACGAGCGGCAGGACGCCGGAACGCTGCGCGGCTATTTCGCGCGCGAGGCCACATCCTCGGACACGGTGGTGCAGCGGCTCGCGCGCGACGCGGGCCTGACCGACGGCGCGTTGCCGTCGAGCCAGTGGAGCGAGGCGAACTGGCAACGCATCCAGGCCGGTTATCGTCGACAGCTCGCGGCCCGGATCGAGGCCGCGGCCGACGGCGCGCCGGTGGTGTTCGTCATCCACGGCTATCGCAACAACTATGAAGATGCGCGCGACTGGTACACGCCGCTCGACGGCATGATCCTGCAGCACGAGCCGCGCGCCACGCTGGTCCATGTGTATTGGGACGGCACCACGGGTTGGCGCTTCCTGCATCTGTGGAAGCAGGCCCAGTACAACATGGCGTTCATCGGGCTCGAGTTCCGCCGCCTGCTCAACGAACTGCCGGCGGACATGCCGATCCGCATCATCACCCACAGCACCGGCGCGCCGCTGGTGGCGAACGCGATGGGCGACGCGTCGGAAGCGTTCCGCGAAAACGGACGGCCGGTATTGCTCGAACCGGAGTATTACGTGCGCGCCGCCGGCGGCGACCACGCGGCCGGCGATGACGGCAGCTACGCGGTCAAGCGCAAGTCCCGGCTGCGCTTCGCCGCCGTCGCGCCGGCGGCGACGCTCGACACCTTCAAGCGCTACGACCTCGCGCGCGACATCGTCCCCGAACGCATCACCATGGCGTTGAACCCGCGCGATTCGGCGACCGGCAAGTACTTCCTCAACTGCGAACTCTATGGATCGTCGTGCATGGCGGTGCGGCCGGTGCAGACCTGCAAGCTGCTGGTCGGGACGTTCGCAGCGAGCGGCACGGATGTCGGGGTGTTCGACTTCTCGCGATCCAAGGTGCAAACGCCGGGCACGGCGCGCTTCTGGCGCAAGCACTCGGTGATGGCTTACTCGAAGAACGACCGCTGGACGCCGTTTCTGCGGCACTTGCTGACCGATGCGGACACGGCCTCGGACACCCAGGCGTTGTGCGCGCAGGCAACGAAGTAGCTGGCCGCGCGGCCATTGGCGGCGCTGAAGATTTCGCCGCGGCTTGAGGCGCCGAAACGGATCGACGCGCAAGCGAAGGGACGCCGACATCGGGTTCGGCGTCCCTCGACCGCGATGTGTGCGAACCGGCGCGGGCGCCGCGTCCGGTCTGAACCTGCCCGCCCGAAGGCGAGGCCGAGTGGCTCAGGCGGCGCGGGCGTCGTCCAGGGCCGCGAGGCTGGCCGGACGCATGTCGACCCAGTGCTGCTCGACATAATCCAGGCAGGACTGACGCTGGTCCGGGCCGAACACGCGCTTCCAGCCGGCCGGGACTTCGGCGAACTCGGGCCACAGCGAATGCTGGTTCTCGTCGTTGACCAGGACAAGGAAGCTGCCGTTGGTGTCTTCGAAAGGATTGGTCATGGTGTTCTCCGGTTAATGGATGTTGGAAAAGCAGGACGTTGACGAAACAGATGGCGTCGCCGGGGCGACGACCATGGGGAACATCCGCGGCGGGTGTCGAGCTGCGCGCACGACGCGCCGCGACGACGGCTTCGCCCGCGGCCGTCGCGCGACGCGGCAGTTCAACGAGTCGTCGCGACGGTTCACAGGCGATAGTCCTGCGCCAGCGTTCGGCCGATGCGCGACAGGTTCTGCGGGTGGGTCAGCTGGTCGTGGCGGCAATCGATGTCGTGGGTGCGAAGCGCGCCGGTGATGTTGTGCTTGAAGGTGCCCGGTTCCAGTACGTAGGCCTCGCCCTGGCAGTCCTGGGTGGCGATGAAGAAGACCACGTCGCCGCGGAACTTGCCGCTGGGTTTGTAGTAGTTGAGCAGGTGCGAATCGTTGTTCTGGGTGGCGACGAAGCGCTCCAGCAGGCCCGCGTCGAAACCGGAGAAGATGCTGTATTTCAGCAGTTCGACGGCTTTTTCGAAGTCCAGCGATTCGGGATCGTAGTCGCCGATGTCGCAACCGGCGATGTTCTCGAGGAAGCCTTGCAGGATGCTCGCGCGGTAGTCGCCGGTAGGCACGGTGGCGGAATCGAAGCCCGGCATCGAGGTGCGGATGCACGAATCTAGGATCACCAGCCGCTCGACCTCCTGGCCCGCCTGCTGCAGGCGCAGGGCCAGTTCCAGGGCGGTGGCGCCGCCGTAGGAATAACCGAGCAGGTGATACGGCCCCTCGGGTTGAATCGCGCGGATCTGGCTGAGGTAGGCGGCGACGTCCTCTTCCACGCTGGCCGACAACGGCGCGGCCGGATCGATCAGGCTGGCGCTTTGCAGTGCGTAGATCGGGCGCTGCGGGTCGAGATAGCGGGTCAGGCCGCGATACCACCAGCCCAGTCCGCCGCCCGGCGGCAGGCAGAACAACGGCGGAAGGTTGCCTTGCGCGCGGATCGCCACCACTGGTTCGAGCGCCGACAGCGCCAGCAGCGGTTCGGCCATGCGTTCGGACAAGGCCGCGATCGTGGGCGATTCGAACAGCACACGTGCCGACACTTCCACGCCGAGCGTGTGGCGAATGCGGCCGACCAATCGCGTGGCCAGCAGGGAATGGCCGCCGATCTCGAAGAAGTCGTCGTCGATGCCGACCTCGTTGAGTTCCAGCACTTCGGCGAACAACTCGCACAAGGCCTGCTGCTGCGGTGTCGTGGCCGCGCGCCGATGGCTGGAGGTGAACTCCGGCGCGGGCAGGGCCTTGCGATCCACCTTGCCGTTCGGGGTCAACGGCAAGGTCGGCAGCGGCACCAGCAGCGGTTGCATGTAGTCGGGCAGATGCCGTTGCGCGTGTTGGCGCAACTCGGACAGGCGATCGAAGCTGCCGGGGCTGTTGGCGCAGGCGTCGAACTCGCGCGGGTGGGCCGGTTGATGGATGTCGGTCCAGATCGCTTCGTCGTTGTCTTTCGGCAGCAACAGCAGTTCCAGGCCGCGTTCGGGGGCCGACCAGGTCACCGCGACCTCGCAGCCCAGCGCTTCGCCCTGGGCATGCAGCGCCTCGGCCGGAGGCAGTTCCTGGGTCTGCGCCGCCAGCAGGCGCGTACGCACTTCGGCGATGCGCCGGCCGGCCTGCAGTTGCTGCAGCGCGTCCAGTTCGGGTTGCAGCAGCGGATGCGGGACGTCGCTGATGCGCAGTCCCGAGGGCTGCTCGGCAAGCCGCGCGGCGAGCGCGCCGGGTTCGAGCAACGCCGGCGACCACGGCTGGGTCGGCAGCGCGGCGGCCGAACGCACCTTCGGGCCGTGCTTGCGCAGCACCACTTCGTAGCGATGGCGGGTCAGCTCGTTGGCGTGAACGCTGCGCTTGGTCTGGATATCGACCGCGGCGATGGCCGGCAGCCGTTGCGGCAACTGGGTGAAGAACTCCGGCGCCAGCAACAGTTCCTTCTCGGTCAGCAGGGTCTGATCGATGCGGCGCTGCAAGGTGGTTGGGTCGATGCCGCTCTCGGCCTGATGCAGTTGCACGGCATTGACGAAGCTGCGCAGCAGTTGCAGGTTGCGCACGTCGCCCAGGTACAGCGCGCCGCCGGGCGCCAGCAAGGCCATCGACTGCTCGATCATCTCCAGCAGGTAATCGCTGCTGGGGAAATACTGCAGCACCGAGTTGACGATGACCGCGTCGTAGTACGCCTGCGTGGGCAAGGACTCGGCCACCTGCCGGGTCCGGTGCGCGGGCAGGGTGTGCAGCTGCACTTTGCCGGCCAGTTCGGGCCGCTGCGCGATCTGGCGCTGCAGACGTTCGACGGTGGCGCGCGATAGATCGGTGCCGTGGTAGGTCTCCACCTGCGGCGCCACCGGCGCCAGGATCAGGCCGCTGCCGACGCCGATCTCCAGCACCCGGCGCGGACGCAGCGCGAGGATGCGCCGCACCGTGGCCGCGCGCCATTCGCGCATTTGCTCCAACGGAATCGGCGTCTGGGTGTAGCTGCTGTTCCAGCCGCGGAAGTCTTCGCCGAATTCGGGCGCCTGCGCATCGACGGTGTCTTCGTCGTAGAGGTCCTGATACAGCGACTCCCACTCGTCGACCTGACGCGTCTCCAGCGCGGTGTCGCGCTGACCGCCGCCTTGCTTGAGCACGACATAGCCCACCAGCTGCTTGTGACCGGGCACGTCCTCGCGCACCTGCACGATGGCCTGGGCCACGGCCGGATAAGCCTGCAGCACGTTCTCGATTTCGCCCGGCTCGATGCGGAAGCCGCGCAGTTTCACCTGCTGGTCGCCGCGGCCGATGAACTCGATCTGGCCGTCCTCGCGCCAGCGCACCAGGTCGCCGCTGCGGTACATGCGCTCGCCGCGGTGATGCGCCGGCGCATAGGGATTGGCGACGAAGCGCTCGGCGGTGAACGACGCCCGCCCGAGGTAGCCGCGGGCCAGGCCGGCGCCGGCGATGTACAGCTCGCCGGGCACGCCGGGCGGCACCGGCCGCAACGCGCCGTCGAGCACGTAAACGCGCATATTGTCCAAAGGCTCGCCGATCGGGACGCTGGCCGCGTCAATCGCGAGTTGGGGCACGGCGCAGGTCAGGGCGAAGGTGGTGGTCTCGGTCGGGCCGTAGCCGTTGACGATGCGCAGCGCCGGATAGCGCGCCTGTAGGCGGCGGATGGCATCGGCGGACAGCACGTCGCCGCCGGCCCAGACTTGCACCAGGGACGCGAACAGTTCGGGCGCGGATTCGACGAATTCGTGGAACAGGCCCGCGGTCAGCCACATGCTGCGCACGCCGTGTTCGGCCACCAGGCGCTGCATCTGCCGGCCGTCGCCGCTGTCGACCGTGCACACCACCACGCGACCGCCGTTGAGCAGCGGCACCCACAGCTCATAAGTAGACGCATCGAAGGCGTGCGGCGAATGCAGCAGCACCACCTCGTGATCGCGGGCGAAACGGCGGTCGCGGGCGAAGGCCACGATGTCGCCTTGTTCCACCGCCACGCCCTTGGGACGGCCGGTGGAGCCGGAGGTGAACATCACGTAGGCCAGCTGTCGCGGGTGTGCGACGGGCAAGGGCGCGGCAACGGTCGACGCCGGCGCCGCATCCTCGTCGGCCTTGTCCACGCGCAGCACCTGCGACGGCGTCAGCTTGGAACCGTCCAGATCGCGGCCTTCGATACTGGCATCGGCGATCAGCAGCACGGTGTCGGTTTCGGCCAGCAGCAGGGCCAGGCGTTCGTCCGGATGCTGCTCGTGCAGGGGCAGGTAATACGCGCCGGCCTTGAGCACGGCCAAGGTGGCGATGACCAGTTCGGGCGAACGGCGCAGCAACAGCGCCACGCCTTGTTCCGCGGCGACGCCGCGCGCGATCAGCCGTCGCGCCAGCGCGTCGGCGCGGCGGTCGAGTTCGGCGTAGCTCAGGCTGAGCTCGCCGGCCACCAGGGCCGTCGCGTCCGGGGTCAGGCGCGCCTGACGCTCGAAACACGCCGCCAGGCTTTCCGCGAGCACCGGATGCTCGGTGCCGTTCCAGGCCTCGAGCTGCGCGCGCTCGCTTTGCTCGAGCAGATCCAGCTGGCCCACGCGCAGGCTCAGATCGCCCACGAGTTGTTCGAGGATGCGCTCGTAACGGCGCGCGAAGCGCTGGATGTCGCGCTTGGTGAACACGTCCGGTCGATAGCTGAAATTCAACTTCACCCATTCGCCGGGCATCGACAGCAAGGTCAGCGGATAGTGCGACTTGTCGCCGCCGAAGCCGTCGACCATGGAAATGCGCAGGCTGCCGTCGGCATTCGACAGGCGCTGGTCGTCGGCGTCCATCAGATAGTTCTCGAACACCATCAAGGTGTCGAACAACTGGGTGTGGCCGCTGTCCTGCAGGATCTGACTGAGCCCCAGATGCTGCGCGTCCAGCAATTGCGCCTGGCGGTCCTGCAGCGCGGCCAGCCAGTCGCCCAGGGTCTGCGCCGGGTCGATCGGCAGCCGCAACGGCAAGGTGTTGATGAGCAGGCCGGCCATGCGCTCCACGCCGGCCAGTTCCGGCGGACGGCCGGATACGGTGATGCCGAAGACGATGTCCTGACGTCCGGTGCTCTGCGCCAGCAACAGGCCCCATGCGGCCTGCAGCAGGGTGTTGATGGTCAGGCCGTGGCGACGCGCCTGCGCGGTCACCGCCTGAGTGAGCTCACGCGAGAAATCGTGCGGATGGGTATGCGGCATCACCGGTTCGGGCGATGCCTGCGGCGCCAGCAGGGTGGGGCCGTCGAGATCGGCCAGTTCGCGCCGCCAGGTATCGCGCGCGGCCTGACGATCCTGGGCGGCGACCCAGGCCAGGTACTCGCGATACGGCGTCACATACGGCAGGGCCGAGCGATCGCCGCGCGCGTAGTACAGGCTCAGCAGTTCCTTCATCACCATCGGCGAGGACCAGCCGTCGAGCAGCATGTGATGGCTGGTGAACGCCAGGTAATGGCATTCGGGCGCGGTGCGCACCAGCAGGAAACGCAGCAGCGGCCCCTGCGACGGGTCGAAGCGCTGTTGATCCTCGCGCAGCAGCGCGGGCACGCCGGCCTCGTCGCGTTCGACGAAGCGCCACGGCGCCTTCGGCTTGAGCGGGATCACCTGCACCGCTTCGGGCAGGCCTTGATGCACGAACGAGGCGCTGAGGTTGGCGTGCCGTTCCAGCAAGCGGTCGGCCGCGGTCTGCAGCATCGCGGCGTCCAGCGGGCCGTCGAAACGGTATACCTCCTGGACCAGATAGGCATCGACCGAATCTTCGTCGTAGATGGCGTGGAACAGCAGGCCATGCTGCAGCGGCGACAGCGGCAGGATCTCGGCCAGCGGCGGTTGGCTGGCCTCGATCGCTTCGATCTGGGCCTGATCGAGCTTCACCAGCGGCAGGTCCGACGGAGTGAACCCGGGTTTGGCATGGGTGGCGCGCTCGGCGATGCAGCGCAGCAGTTCGAACCAGCGTTGCGCGAGTGCGCCGATCGCCGTCTCGTCGAACAGTTCGCCGGCCCAGTTCCAGGTGGCGTGCAGCATCGGGCCGGAGGCGTGGTCGATGGTCACCGCGTCCAGGCCGAGCAGATGCCACAGCGGCCAGGTCGCATCGTCGCCGTGCGGCGCTTCGGATCGCGGAGCGTCGAGCGGACGGTCGTCGTCGCCGGCTTCGTCGACCGCCTGCAGGCGGCCGAGGTAATTGAAGCCGATCTGACGCGACGGCTGCGCGGCGAGGGCCTCGCGACCGTGCTCGTCGAGATAGCGCAGCAGGCTGTAACCGATGCCGTTGTCGGGCAGTCGGCGCAGTTGTTCCTTGACCCGCTTGAGCGCGTGTTCGAGCGCGGGGCCGCCGCGCATCGCCTCGTCCAGATTCAGTCCGGCCAGGTCGAGTTGCAGCGGGAATTCGCTGGTGAACCAGCCCACGGTATGGGACAGGTCGGCGCCCTCGAGGATGGCTTCGCGGCCATGGCCTTCCAGATCGAAACGCAGCGAGGCATTGGTCACGCCGAGCCGTTGCTGACGCCAATCGATCAGCGCCAGCGCAAACGCGGTCAACAGCACGTCGTTGATGCGGCCGTGGATCTGGGTTGGCGCCAGGGTCAGCAGTTGCTGCGTGGTCTGCGTGTCCAGGCGCAAGCTCAGGGTGCGCTGGGTGGCGCCGATGTCGCGGCGGGGATCGAGCGCCCGTTCGCTCAAGGCCGGATCGTCGCCGGCGAACATCGATTGCCATAGCGGCAGTTCGCCGCGGCGGGTATTGGCGATGGCCGGCAGTTGCATCGCCCAGTGGCGCAGCGAGGTCGCGGCGGTTTCCAGGCGCGGCGCGAGGCCGCGCGCGCGCGCGTCCAACGCGGTCTGCAAGTCCGGCAGCAGGATGCGCCAGGACACGCCGTCCACGGCCAAGTGATGGATCGTCAGCAGCAGCTGCGCGTCTTGCTCGTCGACGAAGCAAACGGCCTGCAGCATCCGGCCTTCAGCGGGTGCGAGCTGCTGGCGGGCGGTTCGCTGCGCGTCCTCGATGACTTGTTGGCGCTCCGCAGCGTCGAGACCGACCAGCGACACCCGACGCAGGCAATCCTGCGCGCGCACCGCGCCTTGCGGCACGATCCGCAGTTGCCGTCCGGGATCCAGGCGCAGTCGCAGCGCATGGTGATGATCGAGCAGATCCTGCAGCGCCTGGGTCAGCGCTTCTCCCTGCGCATGGGCCAGGCCCAGCGGCAGGGTCATCGACTGATTGAAGGACTCGGCGAGTTCGGGTTGATCCAGCAGCCAGTGCATGATCGGCGTGGCCGGCAGCGTTCCGGTCGGCGCCTCCAGCGGCGCGGCGGCGGTGCGCGGCAGCGGCGCGGCCGAGGCCGCGAGCACCTCGACCGTCTGCTGACGGAACACGTCGCGCGCGGTGATCACCAGGCCTTGCTTGCGCGCGCGGCTGACCAATTGGATCGAACTGATGCTGTCGCCGCCCAGGGTGAAGAAGTTGTCGTCGATGCCGACCCGCTCCAGACCCAGGACTTCGGCGACCAGCGTGCAGAACAGCTGCTCCTTCGCGTCGCGGGGCGCGCGCACGCTGACCGAGGCGAAGTCCGGCGCCGGCAGCGCCTTGCGATCGAGCTTGCCGCTGATGCTCAACGGCAACCGCGGCAGGCGCACGAACGCCGCCGGCACCATGTAGTCGGGCAGTTGCGCGGCCAGTTGCCGGCGCAGCGCGTCCAGATCGGCGGCATCGGCCGCGGCGATATAGGCGACCAGTTGCTTGCGGCCCGGCTGATCATCGCGCACCAGCACCGTGTTCTGGCTGTAACCGGCTTGGCTGATCCGGGCTTCAATCTCGCCCAGTTCGATGCGGTGGCCGCGGATCTTGACCTGATTGTCGCCACGGCCCAGATATTCCAGCTGGCCGTCGCTGCGCCAGCGCGCCAGATCGCCGCTGCGGTACATGCGCTCGCCATGGGCGAACGGGTCGGCCACGAAACGTTCCGCGTTCAAGGCCGGACGATCGAGATAGCCGCGCGCCAGGAACGCGCCGGCCAGGTACAGCTCGCCGGCGACGCCGACCGGCAGCGGTTGCAGACGCGCATCGAGCACATAGGCACGGCTGTTCCACAGCGGCGCGCCGATGGCGGGGCGGCTGTCGGGGTCGATGCTCGCGAAGCAGGCGTCGACGGTGCACTCGGTCGGGCCGTAGAGGTTGTAGCCGCGCACCCGCGGCGATTCGCCGAGCGTGCGCCACTGCGCCTCGCTGACGGCTTCGCCGCCGAGCATCACGCAACACAGTTCGCTGTCGTCGCGTTCCAGCAGTCCGTCCTGCAACAGCACTTCGAACAACGAGGGCGTCACGTCCATCGCATGGATGCCGTGCTCGACCACGTAGTCGACCAGCCATTGGCTGTCCTTGCGCACTTGTTCGTCGATCAGGTGCAGCTCGTGGCCCGCGGCCATCCACAGCAGGGCCTCGATCGAGGTGTCGAACACCATCGATGCGGTCAAAGCGAAACGCAGGCGCGCGCCGCCGGCGAAGGCGGCCTCGCGATCGATCAGGATCTGCTTGTGATGGTGATAGAGATTGGCGAGCGAACCGTGGGCGATCACCACGCCCTTGGGCTTGCCGGTGGAGCCGGAGGTGTAGATGACGTACGCCGGATGCTGCGGCGACCACGGCCGGCGGCGATCGGCGTCGCTGGGCGCGTGTTCGGGCGCCGCGGCGAGCAGATCGCGGGTGTCGGCGCTGTCGAGCATCAGCAAGGGCAGTTCGCGGCCGCGATCGTCCTGGGTCAGCGAGCGCGTGCCGGCGCCGGTGCCGATCACCACGGCGGGCAGGGCATCGTCGAGGATTTCGTGCAGACGCTCGGCGGGCTGCTCGATATCCAACGGCAGATAGGCGGCGCCGGCCTTGAGCACGGCCATCAGCGCCACGATCATGTCCGGCGTGCGCAACAGCGCCAGCGCGACCCGGTCCTCGGCGCCGATGCCGCGGGCGATCAGCACATGGGCCAGGCGGTTGGCGCGGGCGTCGAGCTCGGCGAAATCCAGCTGTTGCCCGTTGCAGACCAAGGCGGTGGCCCGCGGCGTGCTGGCGGCGGTTTGCGCGAACAGATCGTGCAGGCCGCCGGGCGGCAGTGCGCGCAGGTCCGCGCCGCTGGCTTGCAGCAGGCGTGTGCGTTCGCCGGCTTCGAGCAGGTCCAGACGACCGATCGGCAGGCTCAGATCGCCGGCCAGGATTTCGAGCAGGCGCGCGTAGCGGCGGATCTGCGCTTCCAGATCGGCCAGCGAGAACACGTCGGGCCGATAGCTGAAATCCAGGCGCAGGCGCTCGCCCGGCAGCAGCGACAGGCTGAGCGGGTAGTGCGACAGGTCGCCGCCGTGGCCCTCGGCCATGCCGATGCGCAGTTCGCTGTCGGCTTCCAGCGCGCGGCGGTCGTTCGGGTCCAGCGGATAGTTCTCGTACACCATCAAGGTGTCGAACAGCGTGGCGTGCCCGCTGTCGCGCAGGATCTGCGGAAGGTCCAGGAACTGCTCGTTGAGCAGCCGCGCCTGACGCGCCTGCAGGTCGTCCAGCCAGGCTCCGAGCGTTTGCTCGGGCCGGATGCGCAGGCGCAGCGGCAAGGTGTTGATCAGCAGGCCGACCATGCGCTCCACGCCGGCCACTTCGGGCGGGCGGCCGGACACGGTGATGCCGAACACGACGTCGTGGCGCCCGGTGTACTGCGCCAACAACAAGCCCCAGGCCGCCTGCAGCAAAGTGTTGAGGGTCAGGCCATGGCGGCGCGCCTGGGTGTTGAGGGCCTGGGTGAGCTCGCGCGAGAACAGGTGTTGGTGGGTGAGCGGCATCGACGGTTCGTCCGATGCCTGCGGCGCCAGCAGCGTGGGTTCGTCCAGGTCGGCCAGTTCCTCGCGCCAGGCCGCGCGCGCGGCTTCGCGATCCTGCGCGCCGATCCAGGCCAGGTAGTCGCGATACGCCGGCGCCGGCGGCAGCGCGGCGTCGCTGCCGCGCGCGTGGTACAGCGCGAGCAATTCGCGCAGGACGATCGGCATCGACCAGCCGTCGAGCAGGATGTGGTGGCTGGTGAACACCAGGTAATGCAGCTGCGCCGCGGTACGTACCAGGGTGAAGCGCAGCTGCGGCGCCTGCGACGGTTCGAAGCGCTGCTGCTTGTCCAGCAGCAACAGCGTCTGCAGGCCGGCCTCATCGGTTTCCACGAAACGCCACGGCGCCTTGACCACGCGGGCGATGGCTTGCACCGTGCTGGAGCGCCCGTCGTGAATGAAGGCCGCGCGCAGGTTGGCGTGGCGTTCGAGCAGGCGGTCGGCGGCGGTCTGCATCGCCGTCGGGTCCAGCCGGCCTTCGAAGCGGAACACCTGCTGCACCAGATAGGCATCGGGCGCGCCGTCGTCGTAGAGGGCGTGGAACAGCAGGCCATGCTGCAGCGGCGACAGCGGCAGGATATCGGCCAGCGGCGGCTGAATCGCCTCGATGGCTTCGATGCGTTGCTGGTCGAGCGCGATCAGCGGCAGGTCCGAGGGCGTGAACAGCGTGCGCTCGTCCTGCGCGGCGTTGCGCGCGATCTGCCGCAGCAGGTCGAACCACAGCCGCGCGAGTTCGCCGACGGCGGTCTCGTCGAACAACTCGCCGGCCCAGCTCCAGTTGGCGCACAGCACCGAACCGTCGCGGCGGTCCTCGGTGGTGGCGTTGAGCGAAAGCGCGTGGACCAGCGGCGCGTCCTCGCCCGCGCCGGGAATGGCCGCCTGGGCTTGAGTCCAGTCGGAGGAACTTTGGCCTTGTTCGGCGATGGCGAAACGGCCCAGATAGTTGAAGCCGATCTGCGCGGCGGCGTGGCCGCCGAGCGCGGCGCGGCCGTCCGCGTGGTGATAACGCAACAAGCCGTAACCGATGCCGTTGTCGGGCAGGGCGCGCAATTGCTCCTTGACCGATTTGAGCGTGGAATCCAGCGCGGTGCCGCCGTGCGCGGCCGCGCTCTGGTCGATGCCGGTGAGCGACAGCTGCAGCGGGAACTGGCTGGTGAACCAACCGACCGTGCGGCTGATGTCGATGCCGTCGGCTTCCGCGTTGCCGGTCAGGGCTTCGCGGCCATGGCCTTCGAGGTCGAAGCGCACTTGTTCGACATCGCCCAGGCCGTGGCGGCGGCGCCACTCGGCGACCGCCAGCGCGAACGCCGACAGCAGCACGTCGTTGATCCGGCCGTGGACGCGTTCGGGCGCGCGGGTCAGCAACAGGCGCGTCACCTCCGGTTCCAACCGCAGCGACAGATGGCGCTGGGTCGACAGCGTGTCGCGCGCCGGATCGAGCGGCCGCGCGCTCAGCGGCGGATCTTCGCCTTGCTGCATCGCCTGCCAGAACGGCAGTTCCTCGATGCGCACGGCGGCGGCCGCGGGCAGGGCGAGAGCCCAATGGCGGAACGAGGTCGGCACCGGCGCGAGATCGGGCGCGGCGCCGGCGGCGCGCGCCTCCCACGCCGCCTGCAGATCTGGCACGAGGATGCGCCAGGACACGCCGTCCACCACCAGATGGTGCAAGGCGAGGAACAGGCGCGAATCCACGCCGTCGTCGAACCACACCGCTTGCAGCATGCGTCCCTCGGCCGGAGACAACCGCAGTTGCGCCGCGAGCATGGCCTCGTGCATGCGACGCTCGCGCGCATCGGCGGACAGGCCGTGCAGCGGCACCGATTCCAGACAGTCGGCCGCGCGCACGCTGCCGGGCTCGCCGATTTCGAACGAGTCGATCCCGGCCGAGCCATCGCGCAGACGCATGCGCAGCGCATGGTGGTGTTCGATCAGGTCCTGCAACGCGGCCTGCAAGGGCTCGCGCCGCAGTTTCGGCACTTGCAGCAGCATGGTCTGGCAGAAGTGCTGGTACGGGCCCTCGCGCTCCAGCAGCCATTGCATGATCGGCGTGGCCGGCAGGACGCCGGTCGGCGCCTGTTGCGGCAACGCGTCGACGGGTTCGCTGGTGGCGGCGACGCGCGCGAGCGCCTGCACGCTCGGGTGCTGGAACACATCGCGCGCGCTGAAGCGAAAACCGGCCTGGCGCGCGCGTCCGACCAACTGGATCGAGCTGATGCTGTCGCCGCCCAGGGCGAAGAAACTGTCGTCGATGCCGACCCGGTCCAGGCCCAGCACCGCGGCGAACAAATCGCACAGGGTCTGTTCCAGCGCCGTGCGCGGCAGGCGGATGTCGCCGCTGGCTTCCGGCGCGGGCAAGGCCTGGCGGTCCAGCTTGCCGTTGGGGGTGAGCGGCAAAGCGTCCAGCGCGACATAGGCGACCGGCACCATGTGTTCGGGCAGGTTGCCGGCGAGGTTGCGACGCAGCGCATCGGCGTCCAGCGCGTCGGCGCGGGTCACCAGATAGGCGATCAACTGGCGCTGGCCGGGGCGGTCCTCGCGCACCGCGACCGCGTTGTGCGGGTAACCCGCGCCGGCGATGGCCGCTTCGATCTCGCCCAGTTCGATGCGGAAGCCGCGCAGTTTGACTTGGCCGTCGTCGCGGCCGAGGTATTCCAGCTGGCCGTCTTCGCGCCAGCGCGCCAGATCGCCGCTGCGGTACATGCGTTCGCCGGATGCGAACGGATCGGCGACGAAACGTTCGGCGCTGAGCGCGGCGCGCCCGAGGTAGCCGCGCGCCAGGCCGGCACCGGCGATGTACAACTCGCCGGCGACGCCCACCGGCTGCGGTTGCAGTTGCGGGCTCAGCACGTACAGGCGGGTATTGGCGATCGGCGCGCCGATGCAGGTCAGTTCGCTGGCGAGTTCGTCGGCATCGGCCTCCGGCCGAGGCTGCGAGCGCAGCCGCGCCACGCTCGACCACACGCTGGCCTCGGTCGGGCCGTATTCGTTGTACAGCGCGCACTCGGCCGAAGCCTGCGCGCGATGTTGCTGCAACAGCGCGGCCGCGATGGACTCGCCGCCCAGCACCACGCGCGTCAGCGTCGACAAGCGGCCTTGCGCTTGCTCCAGTACCGCGCGATACAGCGCCGGTCCGCTGAGCCAGGCGTGTACCTGGTGCCGCGCCACGAGTTCGGCCAACGCGGCCGGCTCTCGCTCCTGTCCCGGCGCCGGCAACACCAGCGTGCCGCCGCTGCTCAAGGCATGCAGGATCGCGCCGAGCGATGCGTCGAAGGCCACCGACGGCAGCAGCAGCATGTTTTCGGGGGCGCCGCCGTTCGCCGATCCGTAGTAATCCAGTCGCGCCGCATTCGAATGCACGATCTGGCGATGGCTCACCACCACGCCCTTGGGCTTGCCGGTGGAGCCGGAGGTGTAGATCACGTAGGCCGGGTGATCCAGCCGCAACTCGGGACGCAGCGCGCTGTCGTCCGCCGCGCTGTCCGCAACCGCGCTGTCGATGGCCTCGCGCACCGCGTCGTCGTCGAGCAGCAATGCGTTGTCCGGCGCGGCCTGCATCGCGTCGCGACGGGTGATCGTGATCGCCGGACCGGCGTCGTCGTGCATATAGGCCAGACGTTCGGCCGGATAGTCCACGTCCAGCGGCAGATACGCCGCGCCAGCCTTGAGCACGGCGAGCAGGGCGACCACCAGGTCGGCCGAACGCGGCAGCGCCACCGCGACGCGGTCCTCGGCGCGGATGCCGCGCGCGCGCAGCACGCCGGCGAGCCGGCGCGCGCGCTCATGCAATTGCGCGTAGCTGAGCCGTTGCTCGCCGAAGATCAGCGCGGTCGCGTCGGGGCTGCGCGCGGCTTGCTGTTCCAGCACCGTCGCCAGATCCAGCGCGGCGACGGGCAGGGCGCGGTCGTTCCAGTCGCGCAGCAGGCGCTGGCGTTCCAGCGCGGGCAGCACGTCGAGTTGCGCCAGGCTGCATTGCGGCTGCTCGGCGAACGCTTCCAGGATGCGGGTATAGCTGTCGGCCAGGCGTTCGACTTGTGCGGGTGTGTACACATCGCTGCGATAGCTGAAACCCAGGCGGATGCGTTCGCCGGGCACCGCCGACAGACCCAGCGGATAGTGCGAGGTGTCGCCACCGTGGTGGCTGTGGAAGGCCACGCTGAGTTGTTGCGACTGGGCCTGCAGACTGGCCTCGTCGATGGGATAGCTCTCGTACACCATCAGGGTGTCGAACAACTCGCCCAGGCCGGCCAGGCGCTGGATCTCGCTCAAGCCGAGGTGGCTGTGTTCGAGCAGCGCCGATTGCTGCCGTTGCAGACGCCGCAGCAAGTCGTGCAAGGACTCGGCGGCGTGCAGGCGCAGGCGCAGCGGCAAGGTGTTGATCAGCAGGCCGACCATCTGTTCGCTGCCGGCCAGTTCGGCCGGACGGTCGGCGAAGGTGATGCCGAACACCACGTCGTCGCGACGCAGCAGACGCGCGAGCAGGATGCCCCAGGCCGCCTGGATCACGGTGTTGAGGGTGACGCCGCACTGGCGCGCCTGTTCGAGCAGACGCGCGCTGAGGCTTTGCGGCAGGTGGTAGCGCAGCAGTTCGGGCGTGCTCGCGGCGGTGTTCGCCGCGCCGATCCGGCTCGGTTCCTCCAGCCCGTCCAGCGCCTCGCGCCAGGCCGCCAACGCGGCCGGCTTGTCGCGGCTCGCCAGCCAACGCAGGTAGTCGCGATACGGGGTGACCCGCGGCAGCGCGGCGTGTTCGCCCTGCGCGTACAACGTCAGCAATTCCTGGATCAGGATCGGCGTGGACCAGCCGTCGAGCAGGATGTGGTGGCTGGTGAATACCAGGTAATGCTGCTCGGACGCGGTATGCACCAGGGTGAAACGCAGCAACGGCGCCTGGCTCAGGTTGAAGCGTTGCTGTTGATCCTCGCGCAGCAGTTCGGCGAAACCGTCCTCGTCCAGGTCCAGTTCGCGCCAGGGCGCGTCCAAGCTGCGTGCGATAACCTGGACCGCTTCGCCCAGGCCTTCGTGCACGAAGGCCGCGCGCAGATTGGCGTGGCGTTGCAGCAGCGTGTCGGCGGCCTTGCGCAGCGCATCGCCGCGCAAGCGGCCGTCGAAGCGCAGCACCACTTGCATCATGTAGTTGTCGTGCGCCCGTTCGTCGTACAAGGCATGGAACAGGAAACCGTGCTGCAGCGGCGACAGCGGCAGGATGTCGGCCAGCGCCGGCTGCGCGGCTTCGATGCGCTCGATCTGGGTCTGTTCGAGCGCGACCAGCGGCAGGTCGGAGGCGGTGAACGCATCGCGCTCGGTGCGCGAGGCGTAGTCGGCGATGGCGCGCAAGGCCGCGTGCCAGTCTTCGGCCAGTTCGCGCACGTCGCGCTCATCCAGCAACTCGCCGGCCCAGTTCCAGGTCGCGTTCAACACCGGTCCGGCAGCGCCGTCCAGGGTGATCGCATTGAGCTGAAGAGTGTGCGACAGCGGCCGTTCGGGATGATCGCCGGCCTGCACCGCGACGAGGTCCGTCGCGCCCCAATCCGCGCCCGCATCGCCGGCGCCGAAGCGTCCCAGATAGTTGAAGGCGATCTGCGGCGGCGCGTGCTCGGCCAGTGCCTGTCGGCTGGGTTCGTGCAGATAACGCAGCAGGCCGTAGCCGACGCCCTGGTCGGGCAGGCGGCGCAGTTGTTCCTTGACCTGCTTGAGGCAAGCCGCGAGCGCGCGCTCATCGTGCAAGGCGGCGTTCGCATCGATGCCGTCGCGATCCAGTGCGCCCAGATCCAGCTGCACCGGGAACAGGCTGGTGAACCAGCCCAGGGTATGCGACAGCTCGGCGCCGGCCACGATCTCCTCGCGCCCGTGGCCTTCCAGTTCGAAGCGGACGCTGGCCGGATCGCCCAGGCCGCGCCGCGCGCGCCAATTGCGCAGCGCCAGGGCGAAGCCGGTGAGCAGCACGTCGTTGATGCGGCCATGAATGGCCTCGGGCGCGCGGGTCAGCAGGCAACGGGTGATCTCGCTGTCCAGGCTGAGGTTGAGGCTGCGGCGCGTGGCCACGGTGTCGCGCGCGGGGTCGAGCGCGCGTGCGCCGATCGCCGGATCGGGGCCGGCGAGCATCGATTGCCACAGCGGCAACTCGTGCGCGCGTTGCGCGGCGGCTTGCGGCAATTGCAAGGCCCAGTGACGCAGCGGCGTCGCCACCGCGGGCAGCACGACGGGGCGCCCGGCGGCAATCGCGGCGGCGGCGTCCTTGAGGTCCTGCAGCAGGATGCGCCAGGAAATGCCGTCGATGGCCAGATGATGGATCTGCACCAGCAACAGCGGTTGATCCTGGTAATCGAACCACAGCGCTTGCAGCATGCGGCCGCTGCGCGGGTCCAGCGCGGCCGCGGCGGCGTTGGCGCGTTCGTGCATGCGCGCTTCGAATGCGCGCTTGTCCGCGGCCCAATCGCCGGTCTCGATGCGCGCCAGGCAGTCGCTGGCGCGCACCGCGCCGGCGGCGCGCAGGTTCCAGCGTTGCTGCGGCGTCAGTTGCAGGCGCAAGGCATCGTGGTGATCGAGCACCGCCTGCAAGGCCGCGAGCAGATCGGCTTCGCGCAGGGCCGGTAGTTGCAGCAGCACCGACTGATGGTACTGCTGCAGCGGGCCGCCCTGTTCGAGGAACCAGTGCATGATCGGCGTGGCCGGCAGTTCGCCGACCGCCGCTTCCAACGTCGTCTTGACCGTCTCGGCCAGCGGCCGCATGACTTGCGCCAGCGCTTCCGGGCTCTGGTGTTCGAACACGGTGCGCACGCTGACCGACCAACCGGCGCGGCGCAGGCGGCCGACCAACTGGGTCGAGCCGATGCTGTCGCCGCCGAGCGCGAAGAAGTTGTCGTCGATGCTCACCCGCGGCAGGTGCAGGATGTCGGCGAACAGTTCGCACAGCAGGGTTTCGGCGGCATTGCGCGGCGCGCGCTCGCCGACGCTGCGCAGTTGCGGCGCCGGCAATGCCTTGCGGTCGAGCTTGCCGTTGCCGGTGAGCGGCAGTTCGTCGAGGACGACGAAGGCGGCCGGGACCATGTAGTCGGGCAAGCGCTTGCCCAGCCGCGCGCGCAAAGCGGCCGGATCGAAGTCGTCGGCAGCGGAGCCGGCGATCGCGATATACGCGACCAGCTGTTTCTGACCGGCGTGGTCCTCGCGCGCGATCACCGCATTGTGGGCGAAGCCATCCTGCGCCAAGGCCGCTTCGATTTCGCCCAGTTCGATGCGGTAGCCGCGGATCTTGACCTGATGGTCGATGCGGCCCAGGTAATCCAGGCGACCGTCGGCGCGCCAGCGGGCGAGATCGCCGGTGCGGTACATGCGCTCGCCGTCGACGAAGGGGTCGGCGACGAAGCGTTCGGCACTCAGACCGGGACGATTGAGATAACCGCGCGCCAGGCCGGCGCCGGCGATGTACAGCTCGCCGGCCACGCCGCACGGCTGCGGCCGCAGTCGCTCGTCGAGCACGTACAGCCGCGCGTTCCAGATCGGCCGGCCGATCGACACCGCGGTGGCCTCGCGCATGTCGGCATCGACTTCGTAGGTGCTGCAGCCGACCGTGGCCTCGGTCGGGCCGTATTCGTTGATCAGGCGCACGTCCGGATAACGCTGCTGCCAATAGGCGAGGTCGGCCGGCACCAGCGCTTCGCCGCCGAGCAGCAGGGCGCGCGCGGGCGACGGCGCGCCAGGTTCCAGGGTGGCGTTGAGCAGTTTCAAATGCGCCGGGGTCAGCTTGAGCAGTTCATAGCCGCCGGCCGGTTGCCGGGCCAGGAGGCCGGCGAATTCCTTGTCGGTCTCGATCAGCGTCAGCGGCTGACCCGCCAGCAACGGAGCGAACAGCACGGTGACGCTGCCGTCGAACGCGGCCGACAGCGTGGTCGCCGAACCATTGCCGTTACCGTCGCTCGCGCCGAAGTAGGCGTGCCGGCACCAGGCGAAGTAATGCGCGGCCGAACGGTGCGCGACCGTCACCCCCTTGGGCTTTCCGGTGGAACCGGAGGTGTAGATCACATAGGCCGGATGCAGCAGCTTCAGCGGCCGCAGCCGGTCGGCGTCGGTGGGATTGGCGGCGCTGCTGCGCGCCAGGCGCGATTGCAGCGCCGGATCGTCGAGCCGGCACAGCGGCGCGTGCGCGGGCAGCAGGTGGGCGAAGGCTTCGCGAGTGAGCACGCGCACCGGCCTGGCGTCGTCGAGCATCATCGCCAGCCGCTCGCCCGGATTGCCCAGATCCAGCGGCAGATACGCCGCGCCGGCCTTGAGCGTGGCGAGCAGGGCGACCAGCAGGTCCAGCGACGGCGGCAGCGCGATCGCCACCACCCGCTCGGGGCCCGCGCCTTCGGCGATCAACACATTGGCCAAGCGGTTGGCGCGTTGATTGAGCGCATCGAAGCCGAGACGCTGCTCCTGGCCCGGTTGCTCCTGGTAAATCGCCGCCAGCGCCGACGGCGTGCGCGCGACCTGGGCCTCGAACAGCGACGGCAAGGTCGCTTCGACCACGCTGTGTTCGGTGGCGTTCCAGTCGTGCAGCAGGCACTGCCGCTCGCCCGCGTCCATCAACTCGATCGCGCCGATGCTGCGCTCGGCGTCTTCGGCGACCGCGTGCAGCAGCCGCTCGAAGCGTCGCCACAGCGTGTGTACGCTGGCTTCGTCGAACAGGTCGGTCGCGTATTCGATCGCGCCTTGCAGGCCGTCGGGCGCGCCGTCGGCCAAGGTGCGCTCGGAGAACGCGAAGTTGAGGTCGAACTTGACCACGTCGGTTTCCAGCGCATGCGCCTGGCAACGCAGGCCGGGCAGGCGCAGCTCGCCGACGCTCATGTTCTGCAGCACCACCATCACCTGGAACAGCGGGTGATAGGACAGCGAACGCACCGGATTGAGGGTTTCCACCAACTGCTCGAACGGCAGGTCCTGATGCTCGTAGGCGGCCAGATCGGTGTCGCGCACGCGCGCCAGCAAGGCGGCGAAGCTGGGATCGCCGGAGGAGTCGACGCGCAGCACCAGGGTGTTGAGGAACAGGCCGACCAGATCCTCGAGCGCGGCGTCGGTGCGGCCGGCCACCGGCGCGCCGAGCGGAATGTCGGTGCCCGAACCCATGCGGGTCAGCAAGGCGGCGACCGCGGCCTGCAGCACCATGAACAAGGTCGCGCCGTGACGCTGGCTCAGCGTCAGCAGTCGGCGGTGCAGCGCGGTGTCGAACTCGAAATGCGCGGTGCGGCCGCGATAGCTGGTGGTGCCCGGACGCGGCCGGTCCGTCGGCAGCGGCAGTTGTTCGGGCAGATCGGCCAAGCGTTGCTTCCAGTAGTCGATCTGCTGGCGCAGCAGGCTGTCGTTGTCGTCCTCGCGGCCCATCAGTTGCCGCTGCCACAAGGTGTAGTCGGCGTATTGCACCGGCAGCGGCGCCCAGGCCGGCACCGCTCCCATCAGGCGCGCGGCATAAGCCTGCGACAGGTCGCGCGCCAGCGGCGCCAGCGAGGCGCCGTCGCCTGCGATGTGGTGCAGCAACAGCAGCAGCACGTGGTCATCGGCGCCGACCCGGAACAAGGTCGGGCGCAGCGGCAGTTCGCAGCTCAGATCGAAGGCGTAAGCCGCGGCCCGGCGCAGGTCGGCGTCCAAGGCGTCTGCATCGGTGTCGACGGTTTCCAGCGCCACGAACGCGGCTTGGTCGTCGAGACGGTCGTGGGCGCCGGGCGCGGCCAGGATGTGCTGGCGCGGCGTGTCGCTGTCCGGAAACAGCGTGCGCAGGCTTTCGTGGCGCGCCACCACGTCGTTGATCGCCGCCTGCATCGCGTCCGGGTCGAGCGGGCCGTGCAGGCGAAGCGCCAGCGGGATGTTGTAGGTCGCGCTGGGCCCTTCGAGCTGATGCAGGAACCACAGCCGGTATTGCGCGAACGAAAGCGGCAGATCCCGCGGACGCTGTTGCGCCGTCAACGCCGGCCGGCGCGCGCGGTTGCGGTCCAGATGCGGCGCCAGCGCGGCCACGCTGGGGTGTTCGAACAGCGCGCGGATCGGCAGTTCCAGTTGCAGGCGCGCGCGGATCAGGCCGATCAGGCGAATCGCCAGCAGCGAGTGTCCGCCCAGGTCGAAGAAGCTGTCGTCGATGCCGACGCGCTGCACGCCCAGCACTTCGGCGTACAGCGCGCACAGGATGCGCTCGCGTTCGTCGCGCGGTTCGCGCAGGCTGACCGGCGCGTAATCCGGCGCCGGCAAGGCCTTGCGGTCGAGCTTGCCGTTGGGCAGCTGCGGCAGCGCCGGCAGCGCCACCAGCGCGGCGGGCAGCATGTAGTCGGGCAGACGCGCGGCCAGATGCGCGCGCAAGGCTTCGGCGTCGAATCCGCTGTCGCTGGCGACATAGGCGACGATCTGGCGATCGCCCGGACGGTCCTCGCGCACGATCACGGCGTTGCGGGCGTGGCCGGCGCGGGCCAGTTCGGCCTCGATCTCGCCCAGCTCGATGCGCAGGCCGCGCACCTTGACCTGATGATCGGCGCGGCCGCGATGGACGATGACGCCGTCCTCGCGCCATTGCGCCAGATCGCCGGAACGGTACATGCGCTGGCCGCGGGCGAACGGATCGGCGACAAAGCGCTCGGCGTTGAGCGCGGCGCGGCCGAGATAACCGCGGGCGAGGCAGTCGCCGGCGATGTACAGCTCGCCGAGCGTTCCCGGCGGCACCGGGCGCAGCGCGCTGTCGAGCACGTAGAAACGGGTGTTGGCGATCGGGCCGCCGATCGGGATCGGGCCGTCTTCGACCTCGCGGCACGGCCACGCGGCCACGCCGATCGAGGTTTCGGTCGGGCCGTAGGAATGATGCAGCGGGCGCCCAAGGCGCTCGGTCACGCGCCGGCGCAGATCGGCCGACAGCGCTTCGCCGCCGCAGATGACTCGGCGCAGGCTCGCGCATTGCTCGGCGCCGGCTTCGAGCACGAACACTTCCAGCATCGATGCGACGAAGTGCACGGTGGTGATGCGTTCGCGTTCGATCAGCTCGGCGAGGTAGCGCGGTTCGCGATGGCCGTCGGGCCGTGCCAGCACCAGGCGCGCGCCACGGGTCAGCGGCCAGAACAGTTCCCACACCGACACGTCGAAGCTCGTCGGGGTTTTCTGCAGCACCGCGTCGTCGGCCTGCAGGCCGTATTCGCGCTGCATCCACTCCAACCGATTGACCACGCCGCGGTGCGGGATCACCGCGCCCTTGGGCTTGCCGGTGGAACCGGAGGTGTAGATCACATAGGCCGGATGCTCGGGCCGCAGGGTCGCGCTGCGTTCGCCGTCGTCGATGGCATGCGCCGGCAGTGCGGCCAAGCGTTCGCACAGCGCGGCATCGTCGAGCCGCCACAGCGGCGCGGCGGCCGGCAACGCTTCGGCCACGTCGCCGCGCGTGAGCACGCAGGCCGGCGCGGCGTCGGCGAGCATGTCGGCCAGACGTTCGGACGGGTAGTCGGTATCCAGCGGCAGATAGGCCGCGCCGCTCTTGAGCACCGCGCACAGCGCGATCGGCAGGTCCAGCGAGCGCGGCAGCGCCACGCCGACGATGGATTCCGGGCCGATGCCCTGGGCGATCAGCGCGCGCGCCAGACGGTTGCTGCGCGCTTCCAGCTCAGCGTAGCTCAGCGAACTGCCTTCGAAGCACAGCGCGATGGCGTCGGGCGTGCGCGCGGCCTGCGCCGACAGCAACGCGGCCAGATGGGTGTCCGGCTGTTCGTGCGCGGTCGCGTTCCAGTCGTGCAGCACGAGCCGGGTTTCGTCGGCGTCGAGCAGGTCGATCCGGCCCAGCGGCTGCTGCGCGTCGGTGGCGAACGCGTCGATCAGGCGCTGATAGCGCTGGCCCAGGCGCAGCACCTGCTCGCGTTCGAGCAGGTCGGGGCGGTAGCTGAGCTTGAGTTGATACGGCTGGCCCGGGCGCCCCGGAATCAGCGCCAGACCGACCGGATAGTGCGAGGTGTCGCCGCCGTGGTGGCTGTGCACGGCGACGGCGAGGTCGTCGGGGCGGTCGCCGTCTTCGCCGACCGGGAAGTTCTCGAACAGCACCAGGGTGTCGAACAATTCGCCGTGGCCGGCGATGCGCTGGATCTCGGCCAGCCCGAGGTGCTGGTGATCGAGCAGCGCCGACTGCTCGCGCTGGAAGCGTTGCAGCAGCGCGGCGACGGTTTCGTCCGGGCGCCATTGCAGGCGCAGCGGCAAGGTGTTGATCAACAGTCCGACCATCTGCTCGACGCCGGCCAGTTCCGGCGGACGGCCGGACACGGTGGTGCCGAACGCGACGTCATGACGATGGGTCAGCCGGCCCAGCAGCACGCCCCATGCCGCCTGGACCACGGTGTTGAGCGTTACGCCGAGCGTGCGCGCCTGTCGGGTCAGACGCTTCACCAGTTCGTCGGGCAGGTCGATGCGCAAGGTGTCCGGCACCGCCGGCGCGGTGCTGACGGCGGCGATCCGGGTCGGTTCCTCGAAGCCGAGGAAGGCCTCGCGCCAGGCCTCGCGCGCGGCCGCGTGGTCGCGCCCGCCGAGCCAGCGCATGTAGTCGCGGTACGGCACCACCCGCGGCAAGGCCTCGGTGTCGGCGCCGTTGCGGTACAGCGCGAACAGCTCCTGCAGCACGATCGGCGTGGACCAGCCGTCGAGCAGGATGTGGTGGCTGTTGAAGATCAGGTAATGGCGCGCGGCCGATTCGCGGATCAGCACGAAGCGCAGCAGCGGCGCGCGGCTCAGGTCGAAGCGTTCCTGGGCGTCGTCGGCGATGGCCTGTTCGAGCGCGGCCTGGCGCTGTTCGGGCGCAAGCGCCGACAGGTCCATCTCGCGCCACGGCGCGCGGAGATCGCGCTGGATCACCTGCACCGGTTCCTTGGTCTTGTGGTGCACGAACGCCGCGCGCAGGCTGGCGTGGCGGCGCAGCAGCGCGTCGGCGGCGGCGCGCAGCGCGGCCGGGTCGAGCGCGCCGTCGAGGACGAAGGTCATCTGCACCACATAGCTGTCCTGCACCTTGTCGTCGTACAAGGCGTGGAACAAAAAGCCGTGCTGCAGCGGCGTCAGCGGCAGGATGTCTTCAATTTTCGAGTTGCGCATAGAGCGATTCCAGGAGTTCGATGTCGGATTGGTCGAGCGCGACCAAGGGCACGTCGGATGGCGTCAGCGCGGCGCCGTCGGCTTCGCGGGCGAAGTCGGCGATGCGGCGCAGGGCGTCGAACCAGGCGTGGGCGAAGGCCGCTACCGCGGCTTCGTCGAGCAGTTCACCGGCCCAGTTCCAGTTCGCGTACAGACGCGGACCGTCGGCTTCGTCGCGAACCAGGGCGTTGAGTTCCAGCGGATGCGCCAGCGGCTGTTCGGCGTCGCCGCCGCCGCCGAAGCCGCCGTCTTCGCCAACCGGGTTCCAGTCGGTTTCGTTGCGGTCGATGTCGGCGACCGCGAAGCGGCCGAGGTAGTTGAAGCCCAGCGACGGCGGCGCCAGCGCGGCCAGTTCGGCGCGCGCGGACGGATCGAGATGGCGCAGCAGGCCGTAACCGATGCCCTGGTCGGGCACTCGGCGCAGTTGTTCCTTGACCGATTTGAGCGCGCGTTCCAAGGCCTTGCCGCCGGCCAGCGCCTGATCGATATCGAAGTCGGCCACGTCCAGACGCAGCGGGAACAGGCTGGTGAACCAGCCGACGGTGCGCGATAGATCGGCGCCGTCGATCAGGCCGTCCACCGCCGCCGTTTCGCGGCCGTGGCCTTCCAGATCGAAGGCGGCGGCGTGCGCGTCGCCGTCGCCGCGCGCGCGCCGCCATTGCAGCGCGGCGAGCAGGAAGGCGCACAGCAGCACGTCGTTGATGCGGCCGTTGATGCGTTCGGGCGCGCGGGTCAGCAGCAGGCGGGTGGTGTCCGCGTCCAGGCTGGCGACATGGGTGCGCATCGTCGCCATGGTGTCGCGGCGCGGATCGAAGGTGCGCGGCAGCCAGGCCGCGCCGTCGCCGGCGAGCATGTCGCGCCACAGCGGCAGTTCCTCGCGGCGGCGCTGCGCGGCCTCGGGCAGGGCCAAGGCCCATTCGCGCAGCGAGGTCGGCGCCGGATCCAGTTCGATCCGGTCGGCCTCGGCCAGCGCCTGCTCGTAGGCCGCGCGCAGATCGGGCACCAGCAGGCGCCAGGACACGCCGTCGACGGCGAGGTGATGGATCACCAGCAGCAAACGCGATTCGTCGCCGGCATGGAACCACACCGCTTGCAGCAGACGGCCGGCGGCGGGATCCAGGCGGCGCTGCGCGGCCTGGGCCTGCGCGGCGACCTCGTCCGCGCTCGGCGTGGCGGCTTCGATCGCCAGCAGGCAATCGTCGGCGCGCACCGCGCCGATCGGCGCGATTTCCAGACGTTCGCGGTCGAGCACGCGCAGGCGCAAGGCGTGGTGATGATCGAGCAAGGCCTGCACGGCCTGCGCCAGCGCGCGTGCCTGCAGCGCCGGCACCTTGAGCAGCATCGATTGCTGGTACTGCGCGTACGGCGCGTCGTGTTCGAACAGATCGCGCACGATCGGCGTGGCCGGCAGCTCGCCGACCGGCGCCACCGTCGGCGCGGACGCGACGAGCAGTTCCTCGCTGACCACCGCGGCCAGCGCGCGCACGCTTTGATGCTGGAACACTTCGCGCGCGCTCAGGCGCAATCCGGCCTGACGCGCGCGGCCGACCAGCTGGATCGAGCTGATGCTGTCGCCGCCGAGACTGAAGAAGCCCTCGTCCAGGCCGACCGCGTCCAGTCCCAGAACTTCGCCGAACAGCTTCGCCAGAAGCCGCTCGCGTTCGCTGGCGTTGTCGTCCGCGCCGGCGGCGGTCGCGGCGCTCGCCTGCGGCGCCGGCAACGCCTTGCGGTCGAGCTTGCCGTTGGGCGTCAGCGGCAACTCGGGCAGGGCGACGAACGCGGCCGGGACCATGTAATCGGGCAGGCGTTCGGCCAGCTCGCTCCTGATCCGGCTCAGATCGGCCGCGGCCAGCGCGGGCGCGGCGAGGTAGGCGACCAGTTGCTTGTGGCCGGGCCGGTCTTCGCGCGCGATCACTGCGTTAGTGGCGAAACCGATCTGCGCGAGCGCGGCTTCGATCTCGCCAGGCTCGATGCGGAAGCCGCGGATCTTGACCTGATGATCGGCGCGGCCGAGCAGTTCGAGCTGGCCGTCGCGGCGCCAGCGCGCCAGATCGCCGGAGCGGTACATGCGCGTGCCGGCGGTGGACGGGTCTGTCGCGAAGGGATCGGCGACGAAACGTTCCGCGGTCAAGGTAGGACGACCGAGATAACCGCGCGCCAGACCTTCGCCGGCGATGTACAACTCGCCGACGGTGCCGGCCGGCACCGGCCGCAGCCGCGCGTCGAGCACGTGGAAGCGGGTATTGCGCAACGGCCTGCCGATGCTCGGGCGTTCGTCGCCGTCGTTCAGGGCCAGGCCGCCGGCATCGACCGTGTACTCGGTCGGACCGTAGTAGTTATGGCCGCGCACCGAGGCATGTCCGCGCAGCGTGCGCCACTGCGTTTCGCTGACCGATTCGCCGCCGAGCATCAGCGTGCTGGGATAGGCGCGGCCGGACTCGCCGCTGTCGAGCAGGCCCAGGCGCTGCAGCTGTTCGAAGTGGGTCGGGGTCAGGTCGAGCGCGTCGATGCGCGCGGCCCGCAGGTGGCTCAGCAGCACTTCGCCCTCGCGCCGCAGCACGTCGTCGAACACGTGCAGCTCGTGGCCGGCGCACAGGAACAGCAGGCCTTCCAGCGAGGTGTCGAAGGCGAAGGTGGCGGTGAGGCCGAAGCGCACTGTGCCGCCGCCGGCATGGCGCGCGGCATCGGCGATCACGCCGTCGCGGTGGTGCTCGAACAGATTGGCCAGACCGGCGTGCGATACGACCACGCCCTTGGGCTTGCCGGTCGAACCGGAGGTGTGGATCACGTACGCGGCCTGCCGCGGATGCAGCGCCGCGGCGCGGCCGAGCTCGGGCGAGTCGTGCGGATTGCGCTCCGGCATCGACGCCAGTTCGGCGCGGCCGGCGTCCTGATCGAGCAACAACGCCGGGCCGGCGTGGCCGAGCGTGGCGCAGATCGAGGCGTGGCCGAGCAGCAGCGCGGGCGCGGCTTCGGCGATCAGCTCGCGCAGGCGCTCGCCCAGGTGCTCGGTGTCCAGCGGCAGATACGCCGCGCCGGCCTTGAGCGCGCCGAGCATGGCGCAGACCGTGTCGGCCGAACGCGGCAGAGCCAGGGCGACGCGATCCTCGGCCTTGAGCCCGCGCGCGATCAGCGCATGCGCGATGCGGTTGGCGCGGCGGTTGAGCTGATCGAAGCTCAGCGACTGTTCGCCGCAGACCAGCGCCACCGCATCCGGCGTGGCCGCGGCCTGGCGTTCGAACCATTGCGGCAGCAGCACACCCGAGGGCGCGATCCGCGGGCCCTGCGAATTGCACAGCAACTGATTGCGCTCATCGGCATCGAGCAGTTCGACCTCGCCGATGCGCCGGCGCGGATCGGCCGCGACCGCTTCGAGCATGCGTTGCAGGCAGCGGCCGATGCGCAGCGCGGTATCGGCCTCGAACAAATCGCTGGCGTACTCGATGCTGGCATGCAGGCCGGCCGGCGCGCCGAATTCGTCGTGGGCTTCGCTGAAATCGAAGCTCAGATCGAACTGGGCGATGTCCAGGTCGAACCCGGCCGGGCGCGCCTTCAGGCCGGGCAGGGCGAGTTCGCCGCTGGCATGGTTCTGCAACGACAGCATCACCTGGAACAACGGGTGATGGGCCATCGATCGCGCCGGTTGCAGCGCATCGACCAGGCGTTCGAACGGGACGTCCTGATGCTCGTACGCGGCGAGGTTGGTCTCGCGCACGCGTCCGAGCAGTTCGGCGAAACCCGGATCGCCGGACAGATCGGTGCGCAGCACCAGGGTGTTGAGGAACAGGCCGACCAGATCGTGCAAGGCCTCGTCGCCGCGGCCGGCGATCGGCGTGCCCAGGGCGACGTCGTCGCCGGCGCCGAGCCGGCCCAATGTCGCCGCCAGCGCGGCCTGCAGCACCATGAACAAGGTCGCGCCCTGGCTGCGCGCCAGCGCCGTCAGCCGCGCGTGCAGCGCGGCGTCGAGCGACAACGGCAGATGACCGCCGCGATAGCTCGACTGCGGCGGATGCGGCCGGTCGCTCGGCAGGGCGATGCGGTCGGGCAGATCGGCCAGCTGACGCTTCCAGTAGTGCAGTTGCTGCGCCAGGCGGCTGTCGGGATCGGTTTCCTCGCCCAGGCCGCGGCGTTGCCACAAGGTGTAGTCGGCGTACTGCACCGGCAGCGGCGCGAACGCCGGCGCACGGCCGCGCCGGCGCGCGGCGTAGGCGTGGCTGAGGTCGCGCGCGAGCGGTTGCAGCGAGGCGCCGTCGCCGGCGATGTGGTGCAGCAACAGCAGCAGGGCGTGGCGTTGCGGGCCCAGTTCAATCAGGCTCGCGCGCAGCGGCAGCTCGCGGCTGAGATCGAAGCGATGCGCGGCCGCGGCCGACAACGCCGCGTGCAGCCCGGCTTCGTCGCCGCGGGCGCGGTGCAGGCGCAACACGGCCTGATCGGTCGGCAACACCCGCTGCTGCGGCACGTCGCCGGCCGGGAACAACGTGCGCAGGCTTTCGTGTCTCGCCACCACGTCGTTCAAGGCCGCTTCCAGCGCATCGCCGTCGAGCTCGCCGTCCAGGCGCAGCGCCAACGGGATGTTGTAGGTCGCGCTCGGCCCTTCGAACCGGTGCAGGAACCACAGCCGCTGCTGGGCGAACGACAGCGGCAGCAACGCCGGCCGCGTCTGCGGCAGCAGCGGCTCGCGCGCGGTTGCGCCCGAGGGCAGGCGCCGCGCCAGGGTTTCCACGGTGGGCGCGTCGAACAACGCGCGGATCGGCAATTCGACGTCGAAGGTCGCGCGGATACGGCCGATCAGGCGCGTGGCCAGCAGCGAATGGCCGCCGAAGGCGAAGAAGTTGTCTTCCGCGCCGATCCGTTCCAGACCCAGCACTTCGGCGAACAGCGAGCACAGCAACTGCTCGGTGGCGTTGGCCGGGCCGCGCGACAGCGCGCGCGCGGCGAACTCCGGCGCCGGCAGCGCCTTGCGGTCGAGCTTGCTGCCGTTGGCGGTCAGCGGCAGCGCGTCGAGCGCGACGAACGCGGCCGGCACCATGTACTCGGGCAGACGCTGGGTCAGACGCTTGCGCAACGCGTCGGCATCGACCGGCTCGGCCGAGACCAGATAGGCGACCAGTTGCGGATGGCCCTGACGGTCTTCGCGTACGATCGCGGCGTTGCCCGGATAGCCGCATTGCGCCAGCGCGGATTGCACTTCGCCCAGTTCGATGCGGAAGCCGCGCAGCTTGACCTGCTGATCGACGCGGCCGAGGTAATCGAGCTGGCCGTCCTCGCGCCGCCGCGCCAGATCGCCGCTGCGGTACATGCGCTGGCCGACGTGGAAAGGATCGGCGACGAAGCGCTCGGCGCTCAGGCCCGGGCGATCGAGATAACCGCGCGCCAGACCGGCGCCGGCGATGTACAACTCGCCGGCGACGCCGGCCGGCACCGGCCGCAGCATCGCGTCGAGCACGTACAGGCGGGTGTTGGCGACCGGTCCGCCGAGCGGCGGCGCCGCGCCGGCCAGGCCGGTTTCGTCCAGCGCCTGGCTCATCGCCGCGCAGATGGTGATCTCGGTCGGGCCGTAGGCATTGACCAGACGGCGGCCGTCGCGCGACCACGCCGCGGCCACGTGCGGCGGGCAGGCTTCGCCGCCGACGATCAGCGTCTTCGGCCAGGCCAGCGCGGCCGGATCCAGGCTGCCGAGCGCGCTCGGCGGAATCAGGCTGTGGCTGATGCGTTGCTCGGCGAGGGTGCGCGCGAGCGCGTCGCCGAGCAGCAGGCCCGGCGGCGGCAGCACCAGGGTGGCGCCGGCGGCGAAGCACATCAGCATCTCCATCGCCGCCGCGTCGAAACTCATCGACGCGAACTGCAGCACGCGGCTGTCGGGGCCGAGGCCGAAGCGTTCGACCTGACTGTGGACGAGGCTGGGAATGCCGGCGTGGGTGACGCACACGCCCTTGGGCTGGCCGGTCGAACCGGAGGTGTAGATCACATAGGCCGGATGCTGCGACGACAGCGCGTGCATGCGTTCGGCGTCGGACGGGTCGTGGCCGGCGGCGTGGGCGATTTCGTTGGCGAAACCGCTGGCTTCGTCGATCAGCAGCAGCGGCGCGTCCTGCGGCAACCGCGCGGCGACGGCGCGGGTGGCCAGCACATGGCGCGGACGCGCGTCGCGCAAGGTGTAGTCCAGGCGTTCGAGCGGATGATCAGCGTCGAGCGGCAGATACGCCGCGCCGGCCTTGAGAATGCCGAGCACGGCGACGACGGTGTCGAACGAACGCGGAATCGCCAGGGCGACGCGATCCTCCGGGCCGACGCCGCGCGCGATCAGCGCATGCGCCACGCGGTTGGCGCGGCGGTTGAGTTCGGCGTACGTCAGTTCGCCATGCGCGTCGGCCAGCGCGATCGCCTCGGGCGCAGTGGCGACACGCTGCTGGAACCATGCCGGCACGGTCGCGGCGGGCAGCTCGCGTTCGCTGTCGTTGCAGTCGTACAGCACGCGCCGGCGCTCGCGATCGTCGAGCAGGTCGAAATGCTCCAGGCTGCGCTGCGGATGCGCGGCGACCGCGTCGAGCAGGCGCGACAGGCGCTCGGCCAGGCGCTGCACGCTCAGCGCATCCAGCCGCGCCGGATCGAAGTTGAAACGCAGCGACAGGCGCTTACCCGGCGTGACCAGCAGACTCAACGGGTAATGGGTGGCGTCGCTGCTGGCGAAGCCGGCGATGCTCAACTCGCCCAGCGCATTGGCCAGGCCGTCGTGATCGATCGGATAGTTCTCGAACACGTACAAGGTGTCGAACAGCCGCTCGAACCCGGCGTAGCGCTGCAACTGGGCCAGGTCGAGATGCTGATGCTCCATCAGCGCGGTCTGCTGGCGCTGCAGTTCCTGCAGCAGGTCGACGAAGCTGCGCTTGGGGTCCAGGCGCAGGCGGGTCGGCACGGTGTTGATGAACAAGCCGATCATGCGCTCGACCTCGCCGAGTTCCGACGGGCGCGTCGACACCGTGGTGCCGATGACCACGTCGTCGCGGCCGAGCATGCGGCCCAGCAGCAGGCCCCACGCGCCCTGGACCAGGATGTTCAAGGTCAGGCCGTGGCGCCGCGCCAGTTGCGCCAGGGTGCGCGACAGGCCTTCGGGCAGTTCCAGTTCGTGTTCGCTCTGGCGGCCGGAGGCGTGCGGCTGCGAGGGCAGCAGCAGGGTCGGCTCGTCGATGCCGTCCAGCGCTTCGCGCCAGGCGAGCTCGCCCAGCTGCGGGTCGCGCGCGCTCAGCCAGTGCAGGTAATCGCGATAGGCGCTTGCGCGCGGCAGCGACGCGCCGGAGTACAGCGCGAACAACTCCTGCACCAGCAGCGGCATCGACCAGCCGTCGAGCAGGATGTGATGGTTGGCGATCAGCAGGCGATGACGCACGCGGCCGTCGGCTCCGGCGCCGAGCGCGAGCAGGGTGAAGCGCAGCAGCGGCGCCTGGTCCAGCTCGAAACGCCGGACCCTGTCGTGTTCGGCGATGCGCGCGGCTTCGGCTTCGCGGGTATCGGCCGGATGCGCGGACAGATCGATGCGGCGCCAGTCCAGCGGAATCTCGCGTGGGATCACCTGCACCGGCCGTTCCAGGCCGCGGTGGACGAAGGCGGCCGACAGATGCGGATGGCGCTGCATCAAGGTGCGTGCCGCTTCGCGCAGGCGAACTGGATCCAGCGGGCCGTCGAGATCGAAACGCACCTGCACCACGTACGGGTCGGGGCCGTCGTGTTCGTACAGGGTGTGGAACAGCAGGCCGTGTTGCAGCGGCGTCAGCGGCAGCAGGTCGGCGACGCCGCCGCTGTCGCGGTAGTCGCGTTCCAGCCGTTCGATCCCATCCTGCTCGAGCGCGGCCAGGGCCACGTCCGACGGGCTCAGGCCGCCGCTGTGCGCGTCGCCGGCGAGCGCGGCGAGGGCGCGCAGGACGCGGGCGAAGGTCTGCGCCAGGTCTTCGATCTGCTGCTGCGAAAACAGCGCCCGCGGCCACGACCAGGTGGCGAGGAACTCGGGGCCGTCGTCGCGGTCCTGGGTCAGCGCATTGAGTTCGATGGCGTGCGCGATCGGCAGCGCTTCGCCGCCGGCCGGCGCCGGTGTTTCGGCGGCGGCGATCCAGTCGCCGTGGCCGTGGTCGCTCGCTGTCCGCGCGCCCGCGGCCTGTCCGGTCACGGCGAAGCGGCCGAGGTAGTTGAAGCTGACCTGCGGCTGCGGCAACGCCGCCAGCGCCCGCGCGGCGTCGGGATTGAAGCAGCGCAGCGCGCCGTAACCCAGGCCGTGATCGGGCACGGCGCGCAGTTGTTCCTTGACCCGCTTGAGCGCGCGTTCGAGCTCGCGCCCGCCGCCGAGCGCCTGGGCCTGGTTGATGCCGTCCAGGTCCAGCCGCAGCGGATACAGACTGGTGAACCAGCCGACCGTGCGCGACAGGTCGAGCTCGCTGTGCGCGCTCTCGCGGCCGTGGCTTTCCAGATCCAGCAGCACGCGCTCGCAGGACTGGCCGGTATGACGGCGGCGCCAGTCGCCCAAGGCCAGGGCGAAGGCGCTGAGCAGCACGTCGTTGATGCCGGCGTGGAAGCGCGCCGGCAGCGCGGTCAGCAACGGCGTGGCGACCGACGCCGGCAGGCTCAGGCTGTGGTGGCCGCAGGCGGCGCCGACGTCGCGCAGCGGATCCAGCGCGACCGGCGACAGGGGCGGGTCGATACCTTCGGCCAGGGCGCGCCAATGCGGCAATTCGGCCAGGCGCGCGGGCGAGGTCGCTTGTTCGCGTAACTGGGCGGTCCAGGCGCGCAGCGAATGACTGCGCGCGGCGAACACCGGTTCGCGGCCGGCGGCGAGCGATTCGACCGCCTCGCGCAGGTCCGGAATGAGGATGCGCCAGGACACGCCGTCGACGGCGAGGTGGTGAATGCACAGCAGCAGACGGCCGCTGGTCTCGTCGCCGGCATCGAACCACACGGCTTGCAGCAGCTCGCCGGTGTCGATGGCCAGCTCTTGCGCGGCCGTCGCGGCCGCTGCGTCGAGCGCGGTTTGCAGCGCGGCCTGATCGAGTCCGGCGATATCCACGCGGCGCAGGCCGAAGCGGGCGGATTCGGGTTCCGGCACGTGCAGCGTCCAGATATCGTCGTCGCGGCGCAATTGCAGGCGCAGCGCGTCGTGATGTCGGATCAGCGCGGCCAATGCCTCGTGCAGCACCTGCTGCGACAGACCGCCGGGCACGCGCAGCAGCACGCGCTGGTTGAAACCGTCCAGCGGCGCCTCGCGGTCGAGGAACCATTGCAGGATCGGCAACGGCGCCAGCGCGCCGACCGGTTCGTCGACCAGCGCAGGCAGACCGGCGTCGGCGTCGCGCGCGATCCGCGCCAACGCCGCCACGTTCTGGTGCTGGAACACTTCGCGCGGGGTGATCAGCAGCCCGGCCTTGCGCGCCAGGCCGACCAGCTGGATCGAAAGAATGCTGTCGCCGCCGAGATCGAAGAAGCTGTCGGCGACGCTGACCCGCGGCAGGCCCAGCACCTGCGCGTACAGCGCGGCCAGGGTCTGCTCGCGCTCGTTACCGGCGGCGCGGTGCTGACCCGAGCTGAAGTCGGGCGCAGGCAAGGCCTTGCGGTCGATCTTGCCGTTCGGCGTCAGCGGCATCTGCGGCAACAGCACCAGCAGCGGCTGCATGTAGTCCGGAAGCTGCGCGGCGATGTGCCGGCGCAGATCGGCGAACTGGTCGAACGCGGACGGCTCGTTGGTGCAGGCCGACAGTTCGCGCACCGCGGCCGGGCGGTGCAGGTCGGCGATGGTGCGGCCGTCTTCGCGCCAGAACAGCAGTTCCAGTTGGTCGTCCACGCCGTCGCCGGCCCAGGTGCTCGCGGCGCGCAGCCCCAGCGCCGCGGCGGTGGCGATCAGCGCTTCGCTGCGCGCATCGACGCGGTCGCCGGCGTCGAGCAGGCGCGCTCGCGCGGCGGTCACCGACACGCCGTCGACCAGCGCGTTCAACGCATCGGTTTCCGCTTGCAGATGATCGTTCGGCACGCCGGTCAGGCGCAGGCCGTCGCCACGCTCGCGCAGCAGGCGCACGAACGCATTGTCGTCCGCCAGCGCCGGCGTCCAAGCGACGGCGGGCCACGCCGCCGCCGAACGCAGCGGCAGCGGGCCCTTGCGCAGGACGACTTCGTAGCGGTGGCGGCTGAGTTCGTTGCCGTAACCGCTGCGCTTGGTCTGGATATCGACCGCGCAGATCGCATCGTCGCGCTGCGCCAGCGCGGCGAAGAACTCCGGCGCGACCAGCAGTTCCTTCTCGGCCAGCCGCAGTTGCTCGGCGCGGCGCAGCAAGGTGGCCGTATCGGTGTCGTCATCGCTCTGATGCAGGGCGATCGCGGTGGCGAAGCTGCGCTGCAGGCGCAGATTGCGCACGTCGCCCAGGTACAGCGCGCCGCCCGGCGCGAGCAGGCGCATCGCTTGGCCGATGGTCTGCGCCAGGTACTCGCCGTTGGGGAAGTACTGCAGCACCGAGTTGATCACGATCGCGTCGAAACGCTCACCCGGGGCGAGGCCGGCGTCGAGGCCGTCCATGTCGTGGGCCGGCCGCGCATACAGTTCGACCTTGCCGGCCAACGCCGGCTGTTGCGCGACTTCCGCGCGCAGGCGTTCGACCGTGGCCGCCGACAGATCGGTGCCGTGATAGGCGCGCACGTGCGGCGCCACCTGCGACAGGATCAGGCCGCTGCCGACGCCGATTTCCAGCACCCGTTCGGGCTTGAGTTCGAGGATCCGTTCGACCGTATGCGCGCGCCATTCGCGCATCTGTTCCAGCGGGATTTCGCTGCCGTCGTAGCTGCTGTTCCAGCCGTGGAAGTTCTCGCCGAAGGCGTAGGCGCCGTCGAGCGCCTTGTCGCCGTACAAGTCCTCGTAGATGGTTTCCCACTCGCCGATCTGGCGCGCCTCGCGGTCTTCGTCGCGCGCTTCGAGCTCGCGTTCGAGCACCACGTAGCCGACCAGTTGCTTGTGGCCGGGCACGTCCTCGCGCGCGACGACGATCGACTGCGCCACCGCCGGATGACGTTGCAGCGCCGATTCGATTTCGCCCAGTTCGATGCGGAAGCCGCGGATCTTGACCTGATGATCGACGCGGCCGAGGAATTCGAGCTGTCCCTCGCGGTTCCAGCGGGCGAGATCGCCGCTGCGGTACATGCGCTCGCCGGGCGCGAACGGATCGGCGACGAAGCGTTCGGCGGTGAGCGCGGCGCGGCCCAGATAGCCGCGCGCCAGACCGGCGCCGGCCAGATACAGCTCGCCGGTCACGCCGGCGGGCACCGGCTGCAGGCCGGCATCGAGCACGTACACTCGCGCGCCGCGGATCGGCGCGCCGATCGGCGCATCGATCGCGCCGCTCAGCGGTGCGCTCATGGTCGCGCACACCGTGGTTTCGGTCGGCCCGTAGGCATTGGTCATGCGGCGGCCGCGCGACCACGCCTCCACCAGCGGCGGCGCGCAGGCTTCGCCGGCGACGATCAGGTCGCGCAGCAGCGGCACGGCGTCGGCATCGAGCACCGGCAGCGCGGCCGGCGGCAGGGTCGCATGAGTGACGCCGTGCTCGCGCATCAGCGCGGTCAGCGCTTCGCCCGGACGCAGCTGTTCGGCGTCGCCCATCACCAGCGCGGCGCCCGACAGCAGCGTCATGCACAGTTCCCAGAACGCGGCGTCGAAGCTCAGCGAGGCGAACTGCAGCACGCGCGCGCCGGGTCCGACCTCGAACGCGGCGGTTTGCGCGGCCAGCAGGCTCGGCACGCCGGCATGGCTGACCACCACGCCCTTGGGCCGGCCGGTGGAGCCGGAGGTGTAGATGACATAGGCGGCCTGCTGCGGCGAGACGATGCGCGCGCGCGGCGCATCGACGGCTTGCGCGGCCAAGGTCTGCACGGTCTGCGCCGCGTCGAGCAGCCACGGCGCGACGCCGTGCTCGGGCAGGCGCGCTTCGATCTCGCGCCGGCTGATCAACAACGCCGGTTTGGCGTCGGTGAGCATGTAGGCCAGCCGTTCCGGCGGATAGTCCGGATCCAGCGGCAGATAGGCCGCGCCGGCCTTGAGCGCGCCGAGCGCGGCGACCACCATCTCCGGCGAACGCGGCAGGGCGATGGCGACACGATCCTCGGCGCCGATGCCTTCGGCGATCAACGCATGCGCGACGCGATTGGCGCGGCGGTCGAGTTCGGCGTAGCTCCAACACTGGTCGCGGTACAACAGCGCCGGCGCGTCGGGATCGCACGCGACCTGACGCTCGAACAGTTCGACGATGCTCGCCGCGGCCGGCGCGGCGATGCCGTCGCTGGCGCGCTGGCGCAGTCCGGCGCGTTCTTCGGCGTCGAGCAGGTCGATGTCGGCGATCTTGCGCGCGGGATCGGCGCAGGCCGTGTCGAGCAGCCGCAGCAGGCGTTGCCACAGCGCGGCCATGCTGGATTCGTCGAACAGGTCGGTGGCGTACTCGAGCTTGCCGGCCAGCCCGGCCGGCGCGCCGTCGGCGTGGCGTTCGCTGAGGTTGAAGAACAGGTCGAACTTGGCCGTGCGGAAGTCGGCCGGATGCTCCGACACTTCCAGCCCCGGCAGTTCCAGCGCGGCTTGTTCGACGTTCTGCAACACCAGTCCGACCTGGAACAGCGCGTGGTGGGCGGTCGAGCGCACCGGGTTGAGCAGTTCCACCAGGCGCTCGAACGGCGCGTCCTGATGGGTGTAGGCGGCCAGCGCGGTGGCGCGCACGCGGCCGAGCAGGGTGGCGAAGTCCGGGCGACCGGACAGATCGGCGCGCAGCACCAGGGTGTTGACGAAGAAGCCGACGAGTTCGTCCAGCGCCTGATCGTTGCGACCGGCGATGGCGCTGCCGATCGCGATGTCCTCGCCCGCGCCGAGCCGGTGCAGCAGCGCCGACAAGCCGGCTTGCAGCACCATGAACAGGCTGGCTTCGTGGCGGTGCGCGAGTTGCAGCAGACGCGCGTGCAAGGCCGCGTCGATGTGCAGCGACAACTGCCGGCCGCGCAGGCTGGCGATGGCCGGGCGCGGCCGGTCGATCGGCAGCTCGATGCGTTCGGGCAGGCCGGCCAGCTGTTCGCGCCAATAGTCGAATTGCTGCGCGATCAGGCTGTCGGCATCGAGTTCGCTGCCGAGCATGCGCTGCTGCCACAGGGTGTAATCGGGGTATTGCACCGGCAGCGGCGCCCAGTCCGGCGCCTGCCCGCGCAGACGCGCGGCATAGGCGCGGCTCAGATCGCGCGCCAGCGGCGCCAGCGAGGAACCGTCGCCGGCGATGTGATGCAGCACCACCAGCAGCACGTGGTCGTCTTCGCTCGTGCTCAGCACGCTGACCCGCAGCGGCAGTTCCGCGCCGAGGTCGAACACGTGCAGGGCGCGGCCGCGCAGTTCCCGCTCCAGCGAGCGCGCATCGACGCGCACGAACTCGAGCACGTTGCCCGCGTCCTCGGCGGCGATCAGCTGCTGGCAAGGATCGCCGTCGATGTCCGGGAAGGTCGTGCGCAGGCTTTCGTGGCGGGCCAGCACATCGGCCACGGCGGCGTCGAACGTGGCGCGGTCCAGGCGCCCGCGCAGACGCAGCGGCATCGAGATGTTGTAGGCCGCGCCGGCGCCTTCGCGCGCATTGTCGTGGCCGGACTGGCGCTCGAACTGCTGGATGAACCACAGCCGGCGCTGCGCGTAGGACAAGGGCAAGCGCGGCGGCCGCGCCTGCGGAAGCAGTGGCGGACGCGCGCCGTGCGCGCCGGGCAGCGCCTGCGCCAGCGCGTCCACGGTCGGCGCCTCGAACAGCGCGCGCAGCGGCAGTTCCACCGCCAGTTCGGCGCGGATGCGGCTGACCAGTCGGGTGGCGAGCAGCGAATGGCCGCCGAGGGCGAAGAAATGATCGTCGATGCCGACGCGCTCCACGCCCAGCACTTCGGCGAACAGCGCGCACAGCAGCGCTTCGCGCGGGTTGCGCGGGCCGCGGCCTTCGCCTGCGCTGAACTCGGGCGCCGGCAGCGCCTTGCGGTCGAGCTTGCCGTTGGGGGTCAGCGGCAGCGCGTCGAGCGCCACGAACGCGGCGGGCAGCATGTAGTCGGGCAGCTGCGCGCTGAGCTGTTGCCGCAGCGCGGCCGCATCGACGGCTTCGGTGCTCGCCAGGTAGGCGACCAGTTGCTTGTGGCCTGGCGCATCCTCGCGCAGCAACACGGCGTTGCGCGGATAGCCGGCCTGTGCGAGCACGGCTTCGATTTCGCCGAGCTCGATGCGGAAGCCGCGCAGTTTGACTTGGTTGTCGACCCGGCCCAGGCAATCCAGGCGGCCGTCGGCGCGGAAGCGCGCCAGATCGCCGGTGCGGTACATGCGTGCGCCGGGTTCGAACGGGTTGGCGACGAAGCGCTCCGCGGTCAGCGCGGCGCGTTCGTGGTAGCCGCGCGCCAGGCCGTCGCCGGCGATGTACAACTCGCCGGCCACGCCCGCGGGCACCGGTTGCAGATACGCATCGAGCACGTAGACGCGGGTGTTGTCGAGCGGACGGCCGATGCTGACCGGCGCGCCGGTTTCGACCTGGTCCAGCAGCGACCACACCGTGGTTTCGGTGGGGCCGTACATGTTCCACAGCGCGCCGGCGTCGGCGCTAAGATAGTCGGCGAGATCCGGCGGCAAGGCTTCGCCGCCGCACAGCAGGCGCATCGACGGGTTCGGACGCCAACCGTGATTGCGCAGCATCTGCCAGGTCGCGGGCGTGGCCTGGATCAGTTGCGGCGAAACCTGCTCGATCTGCGCGACAAGCCGTTCCGCGTCGCTGGCGGTGTCGCGGTCGAGCAGATGCACGCAGCCGCCCACCCACAGCGGCAGGTACAGCTCCAGGCCGGCGATGTCGAACGAGATCGGGGTCAGCGCGAGCAGGCGTTCGCCCGCGGCCATGCCCGGGCTGCGCGCCATCGAACGCAGGAAATTGGCCAGCGCGTGCTGCTCGACGGTCACGCCCTTGGGGCGGCCGGTCGAGCCGGAGGTGTAGATGGTGTAGGCCGCGCAGCGCGCATCGGGCGCCGCGAACGCGGGGTTGTGCGAGGGCGCGAGTTCGATCGCCGCGCGCGTTTGCGCGTCGTCGAGCACAAGCACGGCTTCGGTGTCTTCGATGGCCACGGCAACGGCTGCGGCAGCATTCGTGATCAACACCGCCGGCTTGGCATCCTCGAGCATGTAGGCGACGCGCTCGGCCGGATAATCCGGGTCCACCGGCACATAGGCAGCGCCGCTCTTGAGCGCGGCGAGCAGGGCGATCAGCAGATCGGCCGAGCGCGGCAACGCGATCGCCACGCGATCGCCCGCGCCGATGCCGCGCGCCATGAGCACGTGCGCGAGTTGGTTGGCGGCGGCGTTGAGCGTGGCGTAATCGAGCTGACCCTGCGCATGCGTCAGCGCGATCGCCCGCGGCGTGGCCGCGGCCTGTCGTTCGAAGCGCCGCGGCAGCAACTCGGCCGCGGCGACGTCCGGGCCATGGCTCCAGTCGCCGAGCAGACGACCGCGCTCGGCGTCGGTCAGGATCGGCAATTCGCTCAGGCGCCGGCGCGGATCGGCCGCGACCGCGTCGAGCACGCGCTGCACACGTTCGGCCAGCCGCTCGACGGTGGCGGCGTCGAACAGGTCGCTGGCGTATTCCAGCCGGCCGAACAGGCCGGCGGCGCGACCGTCGCCGTGGCGGTGCTCGATCCAGTCGAAGCTCAGATCGAACTTGGCGTTGCGCAACTGCAGCGGCTGCGCGCGGACCTCAAGTCCGTCCCAGGCCGGCAACTCGGCGTCCTGGGTCTGCAAGGCCAGCAGCACCTGGAACAGCGGGTGATGCGACAGCGAGCGCGCCGGCTTGATCGCATCGACCAATTGCTCGAACGGCAGATCCTGATGTTCGTAGGCGCCCAGATCGGTCTCGCGCACGCGCGCCAGCAAGGCCTCGAAACTCGGATCGCCCGAGGTGTCGGTGCGCAGCACCAGGGTGTTGAGAAACACGCCGATCAGCCCGTCGAGGCCTTCCTCGCCGCGCCCGACGATGGGACTGCCGAGCACGATGTCGTCGCCCGCGCCGAGTCGGCTGAGCAGCGCCGCCACGGCGGCCTGCAGCAGCATGAACAAGCTGGCCTGATGGGCGCCGGCGCGTTCCAGCAACCGCTGATGCAATTCGGCCGGCAGCTTGAAGCTGACGCTGCCGCCGCGATAGCTCACCTTCGCCGGACGCGGCCGGTCGGTGGGCAGGCTCATCTGTTCCGGCAGTTCGGCCAGGTGGCGTTTCCAGTAGTCCAACTGATGCGCGCCGCGGCTGTGCGGATCCTGGACATCGCCGAGCAACTGACGTTGCCACAGGCTGTAATCGGCATAGTGCAACGGCAGCGGCGCCCACGCCGGCGCGTGTCCGGCGCGGCGCGCGGCATAGGCCTGGGCGAGGTCCTGGACCAGCGGCCGCATCGAAACCGCATCGGCGACGATGTGATGCAGCAGCAACAGCAACACGTGCTCGCCCGCATCGACCGCGAACAGGTCTGCGCGCAGCGGCAACTCGCGGCTCAGCTCGAAGGCGTGACCGGCGGCGCGCAGCAGGTCGTCAGCCAGGCGCGCGTTGTCGCTGGCGTGCAGCGACAGCGGCACGTCGGCGCGCTGCGGCGGCAGGATCTGCTGCAGCGGCTGTTCGCTGTCGGGGAAGATCGTGCGCAGGCTTTCGTGGCGCGCGGCCAGATCGTTGAGCGCGGCGCGCAGCGCGGCGATGTCGAGTTCGCCGCGCAGACGCAGCGCGACGGTGACGTTGTAGGTGGAACTGGCGCCTTCGAGCTTGTGCAGGAACCACAGGCGTTGCTGCGCGTACGACAGCGGCAGGTTCACCGGCCGCGGTTGCGGCCGCAGCGGCGGACGCGGCGCGCTGTTCGGATCCAGCCGCGGCGCCAGCTGCGCCACGGTCGGCGCTTCGAACACGGTGCGGATCGGCAGTTCCAGTTTCAGGCGCGAGCGCAGCATGCCGGTCAAACGGACCGCCAGCAGCGAATGTCCGCCGAGTTCGAAGAAATCGTCGTCGATGCCGACCTGTTCACGGCCCAGCAATTGCGCGAACAGCTGGCACAGCAGCTCCTCGCGCGGGTTGCGCGGCGCACGCAGCGCGCCAGCGGTCAGGACCGGGGCGGGCAGAGCATTGCGGTCGAGTTTGCCGTTGGCGTTGAGCGGCAGTGCGTCCAGCGCCACGAACGCGGCCGGGACCATGTAATCGGGCAGGTGCTGGCCGAGTTGCGCGCGCAGTTGCGCGGTGTCGATCTGCGGCGCGACCACGTAGGCAACCAATTGCTGCGGGCCATTGCCATCCGCGCGCGCCACGACCACGTTCTGGGCGAAACCCGCCACGGCGAGCGCGGCTTCAATCTCGCCCAATTCGATGCGCAGGCCGCGGATCTTGACCTGATGATCGGTGCGACCGAGATATTCCAACTGGCCATCGGCGCGCCAGCGCGCCAGATCGCCGGTGCGATACATGCGCTGGCCCGCGACGAACGGATTGGCGATAAAACGCTCGGCGGTGAGGCCGGGGCGGCGATGGTAGCCGCGCGCCAAGCCAGTGCCGGCAAGGTACAGTTCGCCCGGCACGCCCTGCGGCACCGGCCGCAGCGCGGCATCGAGTACGTATGTCTGGGTGTTCCAGATCGGCGCGCCGATCGGCACCGCGCTGCCGGCGGTTTCGTCGCGGCAAGTCCAGGCGGTAACGTCGATCGCCGCTTCGGTCGGGCCGTACAGATTGTGCAGCGGGCGGTCGAGGGTCAGGCGCAAACGCTCGCGCAACGCGCCGGACAAGGCTTCGCCGCTGCAGACGATGCGGCGCAGGCTGGTGCAGCTCGCGCTGGCCGGATCGTGCAGGAACGCTTCCAGCATCGACGGCACGAAGTGCAGAGTCGTGACGCTCTGTTGTTGGATCACTTCGGCCAGATACGCCGGATCGCGGTGACCTCCGGGCCGCGCCATCACCAACCGCGCGCCGTACAGCAGCGGCCAGAAGAATTCCCACACCGACACGTCGAAGCTGAAGGGCGTCTTCTGCAGTACGACGTCGTCGTCCTGCAGTTCGTAGGCGTGCTGCATCCAGGTCAGGCGGTTGACCAGCGCCTCGTGGGTGTTCGGCGCGCCCTTGGGTTTACCGGTGGAGCCGGAGGTGTAGATCACATAGGCCGGATGCAGCGGCGCGAGCTTGCCGCGCCATTGCCCGTCGTGCGCCTCTTCGCCCGTCTCGCCGCGCAAGCGGGCTTGCAGTTCCACATCATCCAGTTGCCAACGCGGCACCGTCGTCGCCGGCAGCGCGATATCGCTGCGTGTCATCAACAGCACGGGCTGGGCGTCGTCGAGCATGAAGGCCAGACGGTCGGCCGGGTAATCGGTATCCAGCGGCAGGTAGGCGGCGCCAGCCTTGAGCACGGCGAGCAGGGCGACGACCAGTTCGGCCGAACGCGGCAAGGCGATGGCGACGATGCTTTCCGGACCGGCGCCATGCGCGATCAGGCGCCGCGCCAGGCGATTGGCGCGGGTATTGAGTTCGGCGTAGCTCAGCTGGGCATCTTCGCCGACGACGGCGAGCGCCTGCGGGGTACGCGCCGCTTGCAGTTCGAACAACTCTGGGATGGTCGCGGTCGCAACGGGCTGCGCGGTGTCGTTCCATTCGCCGAGCACTTGTTGACGCGCCTCGGTATCGAGCAGATCCAGCCGGCCCACGCGCCGCTCCAGATCGCCGGCGAAGGCCTCCAGGATGCGCTCGTAGCACTGCTCGATGCGTTCGATCTGCGCTTCATCGAACAGGTCGGGGCGATAGCTGATGCGCAGGTGCAGGCGTTCGGCCGGCACCAGCAACAGACCAAGCGGATAATGCGACATGTCGCCGCCGCGGCCGCCTTCGTCCAGACGCACGCGCAGGGAACCGGCCTCGTCATCGAGGAAGCGCCGGTCCTGGGCGTCGAGCTGATAGTTCTCGAACACCAGCAAGGTGTCGAACAAGGCCTGATGGCCCAACTCGCCCAGCAGATCGGTCAAACCCAGGTGATGCGCGCCGAGCAGGCGCGACTGGCTGTCCTGCAGGCCGTCGAGCAGTTCGCCCAGGGTCTGCGCGTTGTCGACGCGCAGCCGTAACGGCAGGGTGTTGACGAACAAACCGACCATGCGTTCCATGCCGGCCAGTTCCGCCGGGCGCCCGGACACGGTGATGCCGAAGCAGACGTCCTGATGGCCGGTGGCTTGCGCCAGCAACAAGGCCCAGGCGCCTTGCAACAAAGTGTTGAGGGTCAGGCCGCGGCGGCGCGCCTGCGCTTCCAGCTTCGCGGTGAGTTCGCGCGAGAAATCGCGGCGGCGCGTGCGCGGCATGACCGGCTGCGCGCTGGCCTGCGGCGCCATCAGACAGGGCTGAGCGAAGCCCTGCAAGGCTTCGCGCCACGCGGCGAGCGCGGCCGGCCGATCCTGCGCGGCGATCCAGCGCAGATAGTCGCCGTAGGGCGCGACCGCGGGCAGCGACGAAGCCTGGCCGCGCGAGTGATACAGGTTGAACAACTCCTGCAGCAACACCGGCACCGACCAGCCGTCGAGCAGGATGTGGTGATGGGTGAACACCAGACGATGTTCGTGCTCGCTCAAGCGCACCAGGCTGAAGCGCAGCAGCTGCGCCCGCGCCGGGTCGACCGGGCGTTCGAGGTCTTCGCGCAGGTACGCGTGCAGCGCCTGCTCGCGTTCGGCCGCGGGCAGGGCGCTCAGATCGCAGCGTTGCCAACACAAGGCCGGCTGGCGCGGCAGCAATTGCAGCGGCGGTTGCGCATCGATCTGGACGAAGGCCGCGTCCAGATGCGGATACCGCGACAGCACCTCGCGCGCGGCGCGTTCCAGCGCGGTCGCATCCAGCGGGCCGTGCAGCGCGAACAGCATCTGCACCAGATAGGCGTCCGCCGCGTCCTGGTCGTACAGCGCATGGAACAGCATGCCCTGCTGCAAAGGCGCCAGCGGCAGGATGTCGGCCAGCGGACGCGCCGCTTCCAGGTGCGCGATGGTGTCTTGATCCAGCGTCAGCAGCGACAGGTCCGACGGCGTGAGAGCGGCCGCGTCGGGCCGCGCCGAATGCGCGATCAGCGCCTGCAGGCAGTCGAACCAGGTCTGCGCGAGCGCGCCGATCTCGTCGGCTTCGAACAGGTCTGCGGCATACGACCACGCCGCCACCAGTTCCGCTTCGCCGCCGCGGTCGTAGACGATGCTGTCGAGGGTGATGGCATGGCTCAACGGGCGGCGCGGGTCGTCGCCGCCGCCGAACTGTTGCTGATCGCCGTCCGCGGATACGGCGAAACGGCCGAGATAGTTGAACGCCAACTGCGCCGCGGGCGCGGCGGCGAGCTCGGCGTCGGCGGCCAGATGACGCAGCAGCCCGTAACCCAGGCCGTGGTCGGGAATCGCGCGCAGTTGTTCCTTGATCCGCCGTAGCGCGCGGCCTAGATCCTCGTCGCCGTTGAGAGCCCGATCGAGATCGATCGCGCCCGGATCGAGCGCGACCGGATACACACTGGTGAACCAGCCCACCGTACGCGACAGATCGACGTCGTCGAACACGTCCTCGCGGCCGTGGCCTTCCACTTCGAAGCGCACCGCCAGCCCGGCGTCCGCGTCGCGCTGCCGGCGCCACGCGGCGACCGCGAGGGTGAACGCGGTCAGCAGCACATCGTTGACGGTGGCGCGGAACGCGGCCGGCACTTCGCTCAACAGGCGGGTGACGCTGTCGCCGGCGAGCCGCAGGCGCAGCTCGCGCCGCGTCGCGACCGTGTCGCGAGCCGGATCGAGCGGCCGCGTCCCCAGCACGGGATCGGGCGTCGCCGCCACGCCGCGCCACAGCGCCAGTTCGTCGTGTCGGCGCGCCGCGCCTGCGTCGTCTCGCAACAGCCCGGCCCAACGTCGCAGCGAAGTGCCCACCGGATCGAGCGCGGGCGGCTGTCCCTTCGCCGCCGCCTGCCAGGCCTGTTCGAGATCGGGCAGCAGAATGCGCCAGGACACGCCGTCGACGGCCAGGTGATGGACGATCAAGCACAGGCGGCCGGGCCGATCCGCGCCGCGGTCGCCCCAGATCGCCTGCACGAGGCGGCCTTGATTGGGATCCAGGCGCGCCAGCGCGTCGGCCGCGGCCTGTTCGAAACGGCGCTCGCCATCGGCGCCGGTCAGCTCCACACGGGTCAGGCACGCCGCCGCGTCGACGGCGCCGGCGGAGGCGATCGATGCGTAATGCTCGCCATCGCGCGAAATCAGGCGCAGACGCAGCGCGTCGTGGCGGTCGAGCAGGGCCTGCAAGGCGGCGAGCATCGCCGGCTGGGTCATGCCGGCAGGCAGGTTCACCCGTTGCGATTGATGCAGCCCGACAAGCGGGCCGCCTTGCTCGACGAAGGCCTGCATGATCGGCAGCAAGGGCAGATCGCCGATCGCCTCGTCGTTGACCGGCGCCGGCGCGGGCTCATTCTGCGCAGCGAGCTCCTGCGCGGCGACGGCGGCCGCGAGCGCTTCGATTTTCGGATGCTTGAACAGATCGCGCGGCGCCAACGGCAGACCGCGCTTGCGCGCGCCGGCGATCAGGCGGATCGCGCTGATGCTGTCGCCGCCGAGTTCGAAGAAGCTGTCGTCGATGCCGACCTCGTCGAGATTCAGCACCTGCGCGAACAATTCGCACAGCAGCGCTTCGTGCACGTTGCGCGGCCCGCGCGTGTGGCCGTGATGGAAATCCGGCGCCGGCAGCGCCTTGCGGTCCAGCTTGCCGTTGCCGGTCAACGGCAACTCAGCCAGCGCCACGAACGCGGCCGGCAGCATGTAGGCGGGCAGACGCGCGGCCAGTTGCCGTTGCAGACGGGCGCTGTCGATCGCGTCGGCGACCAGATAGGCCACCAGTTGCTTCTGCCCGGCATGGTCTTCGCGCACGATCACGGCGCTGTTGGCGAAGCCGAGTTGCGCCAGGGCCGCTTCGATTTCGCCCAGCTCGATGCGATAGCCGCGGATCTTCACCTGCTGATCGATGCGGCCGAGGTATTCGAGCTGGCCATCGGCGCGCCAGCGCGCCAGATCGCCGGACCGGTACATGCGTTCGCCGGCCGCGAAAGGATTGGCGACGAAGCGCTCGGCGCTCAGCGCCGGGCGATGCAGATAGCCGCGGGCCAGGCCTTCGCCCGCGATGTACAGCTCGCCGGCGGCGCCGACGACTTGCGGCCGCAGGTTGGCGTCGAGCACGTACAACTGCGTGTTCCAGATCGGACGGCCGATGGCGACGCCGCCGTCCGCGCGCTCCAGCGGATCCGCTTCGAAGGTGCAGCAGCCGACCGTGGCCTCGGTCGGACCGTATTCGTTGATCAGCCGCACCTGCGGATGGTGCTCGTGCCAATACAGCAGATCGGCCTGCATCAGCGCTTCGCCGCCGAGGATCAGCGCTCGCGCCGGCGCGGCCGCCCGCGGGCCGGCGTTCTCGAGTTCCGCATTGAGCAGCTTCAGATGCGCCGGGGTGAGTTTCAGCACCTCGTAACCGCCCGCCGGCAGTTCGGCGGTGAGCCTGGAGAAATCGCCGTCCAGCGCGGTCAGAGTCAAAGGCTGTCCGGCCAGCAAGGGGCCGAACAACACGGTCACGCTGCCGTCGAAGGCGACCGAAAGCGTGGTCGCCGAACCGTTGCCGTCGGCATTGAAATACGCGTGGCGCGACCAGGCGAAATAATGCGCGGCGGAATAGTGCGAGACCATCACGCCCTTGGGCTTGCCGGTGGAGCCGGAGGTGTAGATCACATACGCCGGATGCAGCAGATTCAACGGACGCAGGCGATCGGCATCGCCGGGGTTGTCGTCGCGGCCCTGCGCCAGGCGTTCTTGCAGCGCGGCCTCGTCGAGCAGGCACAACGGCGCCGCGGCCGGGAACAATCCGGAAAATTCGCCGTGCGTGACTACCCGCACCGCGCGCGCATCGTCGAGCACCACCGCAAGCCGCTCGGGCGGATTGCCCAGATCCAGCGGCAGATACGCGGCGCCGGCCTTGACCACCGCTAGCAGGGCCACGATCAGATCGAGCGAGGGCGGCAGGGCCATCGCCACCACCGATTCCGGACCGGCGCCGTCGGAGATCAGCAGATGCGCCAACTGGTTCGCACGGCGGTTGAGTTGCTCGAAGTCGAGCCGCTGCGATCCGCAGATCGCCGCCACGGCCGCGGGCGTGCGCGCGACCTGCGCTTCGAACATCGCCGGCAAGGTGGCGGCGACGATCGGTTGCGCGGTGGCGTTCCAGTCCTGCAGCAACTGCCGTCGTTCGCTGGCGTCCATCAGCTCGATCGCGTCGATCGTCTGGCTCGCGTCCTCGACGACCGCCTTGAGCATGCGTTCGAAACGCTGCGCGAACGACTGCGCCGTCGCCTCATCGAACAGATCGGTGGCGTATTCCACGAAGCCGCGCAGGCCGGCTGGACTGCCGTCGGCATGTTCGTGCTCGGCCAGCTCGAAGCTCAGATCGAACTTGGCCGTGGGCATGTCGAACAGCTGTTCGCGGTAATCCAGTCCGGGCAAATGCAGGCAATGGCCCGCGGCTTTCTGCAGGACCAGCATCACCTGGTACAAGGGATGGTGCGACAGCGAGCGCTCCGGGCTCAGCGCATCGACCACTTGCCCGAACGGCAGTTCCTGGTGCTCGTACGCGGCCAGATCGGTTTGCCGCACGCGTGCCAGCAAGGCGTCGAAGCGCGGATTGCCCGAGGTATCGGCGCGCAATACCAGCGAATTGAGGAACAGGCCGATCAGCCCGTCCAGCGCCGGATCGGCGCGGCCCGCGACCGAGCTGCCGATCGGGATATCGGTGCCCGCGCCCAGCCGGGTCAGCAAGGCCGCCAAGGCGGCATGCAGCACCATGAACAAGGTGCAGTCGTGGCGCTTGGCCAACGTCAGCAGACGGGCGTGCAGATCGGCGTCGAGGTTCCAGTACAGATGCTGGCCGCGATAGCTGATTTCCGGCGGGCGCGGACGATCGTAGGGCAGGCTCAGCTGCTCGGGCAGGTCGGCCAGCGCTTGCCGCCAATACGCCATGTCGCGCGCGTGCAGGCTGTGCGGATCGTCCGGATCGCCGAGCACTTCGCGTTGCCATTGGGTGTAATCGGCGTATTGCACCGGCAGCGCTTGCCAGTCCGGTGCGCGATGCTGCAGGCGCGCGGCGTAGGCGAGGGACAGATCGCCGGTCAGCGGCAGCAGCGATGCGCCGTCGCCGGCGATGTGGTGCAGCAACAGCAGCAGCACATGCTGTTCGGCGTCGATACGGAACACGCAGGCGCGCAGCGGCAATTCGACGCTCAGGTCGAACGGGCGCATCACCTCGGCGTCGAGCGCGGCCTGCAGGCGATCCTCGGCGACTTCGATCACCGACAGTTCTAGCTCGGCCTGGGCGAGCACCTGCTGATAGGCGTGCTCGGCGGCGGGGAAAATCGTGCGCAGGCTTTCGTGGCGCTGGACCAGATCGTTCAACGCGGCGCGCAGGGCAGGGACCTGCAAGGGACCGTGCAGACGCGCGGTCAGCGGAATATGGTAGGTCGCGCTGGGGCCTTCGAACTGATGCATGAACCACAGCGTGCGCTGGGCATGCGACAGCTCAAGCCGCTCGGGCCGCGGCCGCGCCTGCAGCATCGGACGCGGAGCGTGCATCGCGCGCAGTCTCGGCGCGAGCGCGGCAGGCGTGCGCGCTTCGAACACGTCGCGGATCGATACGTCGGCGTGCATGCGGGCGCGGATGGCGGCAATCAGGCGCAGCGCCAACAGCGAATGTCCGCCAAGTTCGAAGAAATTGTCGTCGACGCCGGCGTCTTCCAGGCCCAGCACCTGCGCGAACAAGGCGGCCAGCTCGGCCTCTTGCGGCGTGCTCGGCGCGCGGCGCGTGGTCGACGCGAAGCTCGGCGCGGGCAGCGCCTTGCGATCGAGCTTGCCGTTGGCGTTGAGCGGCAGCGCGTCCAGCGCCACGAACGCGGCCGGGACCATGTAATCGGGCAGGTGCTGGCCCAGTTGCGCGCGAAGTGACGCGACGTCGATCGTCGACGCGACCACGTAAGCCACCAACTGGGCCTGACCGTTGCCGTCTTCGCGCGCTACGACCACGTTCTGGGCGAAGCCGGCCAGCGCGAGCGCTGCTTCGATCTCGCCCAGTTCGATGCGCAGGCCACGGATCTTGACCTGATGATCGGTGCGACCGAGATATTCCAGTTGTCCGTCGGCGCGCCAGCGCGCCAGATCGCCGGTGCGGTACATGCGCTGACCGGATGCGAACGGATTGGCGATGAAACGCTCGGCGGTAAGGCCGGGGCGGCGATGGTAGCCGCGCGCCAAACCGGAGCCGGCGAGATACAGCTCGCCCGGCACGCCCTGCGGTACCGGCCGCAGCGCGGCATCGAGCACGTAAGTCTGGGTGTTCCAGATCGGCGCGCCGATCGGCACCGCGCTGCCGGCGGTTTCGTCGCAGCAGGTCCAGGCGGTGACGTCGATGGCCGCTTCGGTCGGACCGTAGAGGTTGTGCAGCGGGCGGTCGAGGGTCAGGCGCAGGCGCTCGCGCAACGCGCCGGACAAGGCTTCGCCGCTGCAGACGATGCGGCGCAGGCTGGTGCAGCTGACGCTGGCCGGATCGTGCAGAAACGCTTCGAGCATCGACGGCACGAAGTGCAGGGTGGTGACGTTCTGTTGTTGGATCACTTCGGCCAGATACGCCGGATCGCGGTGTCCGCCGGGACGCGCCATCACCAACCGCGCGCCGTACAGCAGCGGCCAGAAGAACTCCCACACGGACACGTCGAAGCTGAAAGGCGTCTTCTGCAGTACGACGTCGTCGTCCTGCAACGCGTAGGCATGCTGCATCCACGCCAGGCGGTTGACCAGCGCCTCGTGGGTGTTCGGCGCGCCCTTGGGTTTTCCGGTGGAGCCGGAGGTGTAGATCACATAGGCCGGATGCAGCGGCGCGAGCTTGCCGCGCCATTGCCCGTCTTGCGCTTCGGTGAGCAGCTCGGCCTGCAGCGCCGCGTCGTCGAGTTCCAGGCGCGGCACCGTCGTCGCCGGCAGCGCGATATCGCTGCGCGTGATCAGCCGCATCGGCTGCGCATCGTCGAGCATGAACGCCAGACGTTCGGCGGGATAATCGGTATCCAGCGGCAGGTAGGCAGCGCCGGCCTTGAGCACGGCGAGCAGGGCAACGACCAATTCGGCCGAACGCGGCAAGGCGATGGCGACGATGCTTTCCGGACCGGCGCCATGCGCGACCAGATACCGGGCCAGACGATTGGCGCGCGTGTTCAGCTCGGCGTAGCTGAGCCGCTCATCTTCGTAGACGACGGCGATCGCCTGGGGTGTGCGCGCTGCTTGCTGTTCGAACAGCTCGGCCACGTTCGCGGTCGGTATCGGCTGCGCGGTGTCGTTCCATTCGCCCAGCAATTGCTGGCGCTCTTCGACATCCAACAGCTCGATTTCGGCCAGCGGTCGCGACGGCTCCGCCAGCGCTCGCTCGATGAATTGCAGCAGACGGCTGGCGTGTCGGGCCAGTTGCTCTTCGTCGTACAACTCGCGGTTGGCGTCGATGTTCAGCGCGCAACGGCCCTTGCCCGGCTGGCCCTGCAGAGTCACCGAGAAATCGTGGACCAGCCCGTTGGACAGCGAATACAAGGTCGCCGGCTGGCCGTCGAGCAGGTATTCGAAATCGAACGGCATGATGTTGATGCGCGGGCCGAACGCGCTCGCCGCGGCCGGACGCATGTGCTGGATGTCCTTGCCGCGGAAGTACTGGTGCTTGAGCACGCGCAGGATTTCGCGGCCGCTGCGTTTGGCCAGTCCGCTCAGCGATTCGCCCGCGAGCACGCCCAGGCGCAGCGGCAAGGCGTTGGCGGTCGTGCCCGGCACATGGCGCAGATCCTTGGCGCGCGCGGCCACCGGGAAATCGAAGGTGTCGACCTTGCCGCCGCTGACCCGGTACAGATAGGCCGCGACCGCGGCGGTCATCAACTGCGGCCATTTGCTTTCGCCGGTCTCCGCGGCCATCAGTGCGGCGCTCAGCGCCGGCGATATCGGTACCGAGCGGCGGCGAAAGGTCGCGTCGCGGCTGAGCGGCCGGCCGTTCAGCGCGGTGGTTTCGGGCAGATCGCGCGCATAGTCGCGCCAGAAGTCCAGGTCGCGCTGGTAGCGCGCGGATTCGCGGTAATCGCGATCGTCGTCCAGCAGCGCGGCGATCGCGCCCAGGTTGCTGGCCGGGATATCCACGCCCGCGCACAGCGCGGTGTAGATCTGCGCGACGCGCGATACGTCCAGGGTCGAGCCCGCGCCGTCCAGGACGATATGGTGGTAGCGCTTGTACCACAGGTAACGATCTTCGCCGAGCTTGAACAGCGCGTAGTTGAACAGTCGCGACGAGCGCAGTTCGAACACGCGCCGCATGTCGGCGTGCATCGCCGACAGCGCGGCCTCGAACGGCTGCTCGCGCGAGGAAACGTCCACGAATTCGAAGGGCAGGGCGGGGGTTTGCGCGAAATACTGCAACGGCCCTTCCGGGCCATCGCAAAAGCGCAGGCGCAGGGCGTCGGTTTCGGCGACGAAGCGCCGCAAGGCCTGTTCGAACTTATCGATATTCACGCGGCCGCCGATGTCGAGATAGCCGCAGCTGTGATAAAGCCAGTTGGCCGGATCGAGCTCCTGACCGAACCACATTTCCAACTGCGGCGTCGAGAGCGGACGGAAAATGTGATTCGTTTCTTTGTTCATGACTGCATCCGGTTGAAGCGCGACACCGCGATGATTTGCGCCGGCAAGGGCTGGCAAGCGTCGAACACGGTCGTGCGCGGTCGCCGCACGGCGCATGCTCGGCCCAGGCATGGGCCGGTGTGCGTCCGCGCTGCCTGACTGGCGGTTAGCGGCTAGCCAGGCAGATGGCTGGAATAGGGATTGCTGAGGGTGACGGCGATTTTTCGCGGGCCGCTGAAGGTGCGCCGGCCATGCGCGAACTGCATGTTGTCCAGCAGCAGCACGTCGCCTTGTTCCCAGGCCACGTCGTAAGCCTGCTGGTTCAGGCCTTGACGCACGGCCTGCAATACGTCCGGGGCGAGTTCGGCGCCATCGCCGAAGAACGACTGCCGCGGCAAACGATCGGCGCCGAACATGTCGATCATCGATTGCGCGGTGTCCGCGCCCAACGACGAGACATGAAACAGGTGCGCCTGATTGAAGAACAGTTTTTCTCCGGTGACCGGATGCGTGGCCACGCCCTGGCAGATCTGTCCGGTGCGCAGGGTTTCCTCATCGAGCCATTCGTGCTCGATCCCGGCGTTGTCGCAAAATCGCGCCACTTCTTGCTTGTCGCTGGTCTGGAACACCGTTTCCCAGGGCAGATCGACGTACGGTCGGTAATGGCGCACGTACTTGACCCGACGCTGTTCGAATTCGTCCATCACCGCGCCGCCGATCGCCTGAGTAGCGCTGCGCATGGACGCGATCGGCGTGGCGCCGCCGACGCTCGCCGGCTGCAGGCAACAGAACGCGACGAGCATCGGCCAATCGCGCTGATAGGCGTTTTCGCAATGCAGAGGAATTTCCTGCGTTTGCGGGAATTCCGTCGCCGTGAACACGCCAGCACCCAATGAGGTGCGCGGTGTCGAGCGATAGGTGTAGTTGAGTCTGGCGTTACCGACCTGGTCCGCCACCGCGCTGAACTTCTCCACGCTGTCGACCGCGAAACCGCGGAACAGCAGCGCGCCGTGCTCGAGCAGCTCATCCTTGATCTCGACCGCATGCTCGGCCAGAACCGCGGACAGATCGGGATTCGCGTGCGTGGGCGCGACCAGAAGCGGGGCGGGCACGTCGCTGTCCAATCGCTTTTTCTTCATTTCCATATGCCTGCAGGGAATGGGGTGAAAAGGGGCGCTGGGACACTGCGCCGGTACAGGCGCGCGTCCGGTTCGGATTGCTGTGCGGCGTCCATCTCCAGTCGCGGGGAGCACAGCGAGCGGGATTCGGAATAAGTCATGTGATCGGCGAACAGGCGGAACATGGCGGATCGCGAAACCCAGGCGGAACTCAACCGGCTTCCAGCGATTCGACCTCGAGCGGTTGCTGGAACTGGCGCTGCACCAGGCGCGCGTAATAAGGATGACTGGCGATCAACTCGGCATGGTTGCCCGTGCCGGAAATCCGGCCGTTATCGAGGAAACAGATGCGGTCGGCATGCATCACCGTGGACAAGCGATGGGCGACGATGATGTTGGTGCGGTCCTGCATCAGTTTTTCCAGCGCCAGCTTGACCTGGTGCTCGGTCTCGCTGTCGAGGTTGGAGGTGGCCTCGTCGAGAATCAGGATGTCCGGATCGCGCAGGAACATGCGTGCGATGGCGATGCGCTGGCGCTGCCCGCCGGACAGGTTGTTGCCCTGTTCGATCAGCACGGTATCCAGGCCCTGCGGCATGTGATCGATGAAATCCAGCGCGCCGGCGCGCTCGGCCGCGGAACGTACATCGGCGTCGGAGAAAGTGCCGGACAGGCCGTAAACGATGTTCTCGCGCACGGTGCCGGGCATGACCGGCGCGCTCTGCGCGACATAGCCGATGCCGCCGCGCCATTCGGGCAACGGATAGTCGCCGATGGGGCGGCCGTGGTAGAGAATCTCGCCCTCGCTGGGCTCGTAGAAGCGTTCGATCAGCGACAGGACCGTGGTCTTGCCGCTGCCGCTGGCGCCGACCAGCGCGGTGGTCGTGCCCGGTTCGAAGCGCAGGTCGATGCCGTTGAGCACGATTCTGTCGCGGCCGCCGTAAGCGAAGGACACGTTGCGGAATTCGAGAACGCCGCCGGGCTTGCGCGACGCGGGCTGCGGCGTGGACGCTTCCTCGGCTTCGGCGAAGATCCCCGCGATGCGCACCGAGGCGCCCTTGGCCTTCTGCAGTTCGGCGGTGAAGTTGGTCAGCTGCCCCAGCGGATTGACGACGTTGAAGATGTAGAGAATGAAGGCGGTGAGCGTACCGATGCTGATCTCGCCGGCGGCCACGCGCGCGGCGCCGTAAACCAGGATGATGATGATCGCAAGCGTCATCGCCAGGCCCATCAACGGCTCCAGCACCACGCTGATGCGCGCCGTCTTCAAGCCCAGGCGCTTGAGGTCTTCGATCTCCTCGACGCTGCGCCGGCGCTCATGCGCCTCGGCGGTGAACGCCTTGACCAGGCGGATCTCCTGGAAAATATGGGTGAGAATTCCGCTCATGCGCGCGACGCGATCCTGGGTGCGGCGCGACAGGCCGTCGAGCAGGAATGCGATCGGGATCATCACCACGAACGCGGCGACGACCGAGCCGAGCAGGGTGAGCGTCAGCGGCACGTCGAGCAGCAGCAGAACCACGACCGACCCGCCGAGCAGCAGCACGCCGGTGACCAGATTGATGGTCTGCTTGGTGATCAGTTCGGAAATAGCTTCGCAATCGCGCACCACGCGACTGACGCGCTCGCCGCTGCTTTCGCTGTCGAACGAGGCCACCGGCAGCCGCAACAGCTTTTCGACCAGCGCCACGCGCAGCGCCGCCACGACTTGATAGCCCACGCGCGCGAGCATGTACGCCGAAAGCGCGCCCGCGGCCGCGCCGCCCGTCAATACCGCGGCCACCAGCGCGACTTGGCGCAGATCGATGCCGCCGCCGTTGAACTGATCGATCAGATGTTTGGTCTGGATCGGAAACCAGAGCGAACCGGCGACCGAACCCAAGGCCGCGAGCACGGCGACGGAAAACGCCGCGACGGAAGGACGGCCGCGACGAATGAGTTGCCATAAATGGTTTCGATTTTTCTGCGTTTCGCTCACTGGCCACCCTTGGTCGCGGAACGGGGCGAACGGTAGCAAGGCCGCGCAGTATCGAGTGTGTTGCGATGCACGTATTGCGGTAAATGCTGTGCTTAATCAATTTCCGGAAGCATGAGTGAAATAGATGCGTAACATCCATGACAAGAATCACGACGTCGCGATGACGAAGACGATCGAAACGTGTCAATCGCAGTTTTCGCACGAAACGATGCATGCCGATGAGAAGCGCATATCATCGCAACCATCGCGCGCGTCACAGTCGCAGCGAAACATCGCGACGGCGACAACGACGATGCTGGAAAGTTCCTCGCTATCAATGACGATCGATGTCATTCAGTGTCCAGACGGTCTGTCGTTGCGAGCTCGGTTGTCGCCAGACGCCACAGCCGACACGCGGCGCGGCCTTGACGAGCACGGCGAGATCGTGGATTCGACGCGGATCATCCGGCTCGCGGCGATAGCCTCGAATGCCGTCGCAATGAGCGCGACTGACGGTGAAGTCCGGATTGGCGCGTTTCGATCGCCAGGCCTTCGCCATCTGCGTGCTGCTGCTTCAGTCGCAGAAAAAATCGGCACTGGATCGCTTCTGCAGGTTGGGCCGTCGTGCGAATGCGGTCCGTGGCAGTGCCCACATGAGGTTGCGGTCGCGCGTCACGCTTACGGACTTGCTCCAGTTATGGATGCAACGGAAAGATTCAGAGATAAGTTGCGCACGACTTTCAATAGTTTCGATAGCGGGAACAAACGAAATCCAACGACAGCCAGTGCTCACGATTCCTGCCGAACTATTTTCCCGGTCTTCAAACAACGTCGCCGTATCTTGCCGATCTTTCCAGCTGGAAATACCAGCGCACTTAAACGCACTTAATAACGCCGCGGATGAATACCATTTCCGAGGTGCACGATCGGCCGTCTTACCGACCTGCCCGATAACGCGTATCCGCCGGCGATGCGTTGACGAAAATGTCCGGTCTGTTAGCGACCGGCCTGACAAGAGAGTAGGGCAGAGACGCAGATACCTGGCGAACGGATTGCCGTAGGAGCGTTCTCGCATTCTTGCTCAACAGGACTGGGCGCATGGCTCCATGAATGCATGGATCGCACCTTCATTGCTGTTCGCGTTGATGGCGGCCGGCGCTGAACGAACAAAGAGCGTCAGCGACGGTAAGTCGACCAGCTACCGAAGCCGGCCGTGCGGCAGCCAGCAAAGCACAGCGACGATCTGGGCGGAACGGCGTGAACGCGTCCAACAGGATCGCGTCTAGGCGGCTTGCAAAGTGACCAGCGGCGATCGCCGGCCAGGCCAGCACTAATCCACGAACCGCCTGGAACGCGGCAGTCCCGACGCCGACCCGGGCGCGCCGGATACGTAGTCGCATAAATCCGAAGCCAGTCCGGGCGAGTTGCTCGGCGCATCGAAACAGCTGGAACACCAAGCAAGACCAGCCCCGCCAGCACTTCTTGTCAATAACATAATATACATTATGCGAAGTTATAGATATGAGAGCAGCATGCCTTAGCTGATGCGTTTCCCCAGCATCTCCCCAGGCTTACCCACTTACACAGGAGCTACCATGATCAATCGTCCCCCTTGCTGGCCCGATGGCCAACTGTGCCCAAACGACTGCGCCGCCGCGTTGCACGAACGTGTGGTCTACAACCACGTGGACCTTACCGGCCCTTGGCAAGGCTGGCGTTTTCGCGGCCGCGATCTGGTATCGCCCAGCGGCTTGCGGCTGACGCCGGAACGCCTGCTGGGTCTGGCATGGCGCCAGCACAACGAAGCGCGCTTGTTTCAAGTCCGCAGCCGCAATGCCGCGGCAAAGGCCGCCAAGAATCGACAACAGATCAAGGTGGTCGTGATTGAGCTGGCTGAGCTCAGGGTCAACGGCCTTGCGGCCGGTTGACCCAGTTGTCTGCCGCAGATATCCCAACCCTGGATCTAGTTTGTCGAGCCGCGTACGCGCGCCCTAGCCTCGCCGACGATCTTCCATGCACGGTTTCTTTGCAGCCGCCTTTCGACCGCGCCCACGCCAATCCTGCTTTCAACGCCGCAGACAACTCACCGAGCTTCGTCCGCCGTCATCGCCATAACCGCAAACAGCATCCAGGTCGTGTGGGGAATCCATTGCTCCACCCAGCGCCACTGCTCGGAATCCGGGCCAGGCGCGAAGCTGATGCCGGCGCCGGTGTCGCTGCCCACCGCGCCGGTGATGCCGTTGGAGATGCCGCCCACGAACATTTCGCCGGCGCTTTCCAGCACGGTCGGCGGGTTCTTCTTGCCGAAACCGTAGAGCATGCAGATGCCGTACGGGTTGCGGCCCAGGGTCCAGTCGAGCTGGTTTTGCGCGTAACCGGCGCGATCGGCGGACAGGCCGTAACCGGCGGCGCCGTGATCCGCCAGCTTGCGGCCGCCGATGACCATGGCCGCGCTGAGCGAGGCCAGGCGGGCGCTTTCGCCCTGCCACCAGTAGCCGGTTTCGTTGCGATGCGGAATGAAGAAGCCTTCCAGCACTTCGCCCGCGGCCTTGCCGTCCTGCGTCAGCTGAAAACGCTGGCGCGCATAGCCGTACGGGTTAGCGACCGCGTTGGTGATGCTAAGTTCGTGTCCCAGCGCCAGGCCGATGGCGTCGAGCGAACGTTGACGACGCCCCTGCTCCGGTTCGATATCGACATACGCCGAGAGGCTGATCACGGGCAAGCCCGCCTCGGCCGCGTGGTAGTACGGGCGGCTGCCGCCGTCGCTGATGAAACCGCCGTCGGCCTGTTGCCGCGCGATCAGGCTGGCCGCGCGTTCGCGCGCGTCGTCGAGGTAACGCGACTGGCCGCTGGCGTTATGCAGTTCTACCAGCGCCATCAGCGCGGTGTAGTCGTCGATGATGTTTTCCTTGCCATCGGCGCCGTACTGCGCGTTGAACTTGCGCAGATGCGCGTAGCCGCGCTCGGCATCGGCCAGATATTGCGCGCCGTCGAATTCGCCATGGCGGCCCGATTGCCTGGCCAGCATCGAGGCGCGCGCGAGCGCGGCGATGGCCATGCCGCCACCGGCGCGGAATGCCGAGCGATACAGCGTCGTATACGTTCCGGCCGCGCCTTCATAACCGGTGACCATGCGCTCGGCGCCGGGCGTGCCCCACTGGTCGAACACCGTGGTGTAGAAATAGCCTTCTGCATCGAGCGTGCGATGCAGATAGTCCGCGCCCCAGAACGCTTCGTCCTCGACCTGCGTCTGCAGGCCGTGGGCGGTGAACAAGGCTTTGCGCGCGTGCGCGCCATAGGCGAGCACCCAGGCCGCCATCGAGGCCTGCTGCGGATTGAAATAATTGGCGTAGCCCAGGTGCGACAGGTACTTGCCCTTGTCGCCGCCGGCGTCCTGCCAGCCGCCCCAGACGTTCGCCTTGCGCGAGGTCTGGAAGATCGGCACGTCGCGATCGGCCTCGTCGGTGTGGCGGCTGCGCTTGAAGTAGCCCAGCAGCTGCGCGCCGGTGGTGGCGAAGACCGCGTTGTCGCGCACGGTCACGGGAGCCGACAGCGCCCGCTGCTTGCCGATCTGCACTTCAACTTGATACTGGCCCGCCTGTTCGACATCGGAGAAGTCGACACTGAAATACCGCTTGCCCGGCGCCCACTCGGCAAACGGAGGCAGCGGCCGCAGATCGCCGTGCTTGATCGGCTTGCCATCGCGCAGCACGGTGTAGCCGCCCTGCCCGGCCTTGCCCGCGTATTCGACGACGGCCCGCTTCGGCCCCTGCCGCTCCAGCGCCACCTGGTTGATCTGCACCAGCAACGGTTGTTTGGGCAGGCTCACCGACACGGTCGTCTTCGGCTTCGTCGCCGACTCGTCGGTCGACGCGGCGACGGCCATCTGCGGCAGGCTGGACAACGCCATCGCCAGCGCGGCCAGCAGCTGAAGTCCAGTCTTGCGCGAATGCGGCAAAGGGGTCATCGGCACGGTTCCGGATAGACTAGGCATCGAAACTTAGCCATGTAGCCGGCCGCCGTCAATAAATACTTCACACGGATGTATTAATAATACGGCGTCGCCTCTCCCCCTACGCTCAACCGGTTTCAATGCCTATGAACAGTGGCCGCGGCGCCACCCAGCAATCCAGCGCCCCCTACAACCGCCGACTCGTGCTGGATTTCATCCGCCAGCACGGCGCGGCCTCGCGCAAGGACATCCAGGAAAAGGTCTCGCTCAGCCCGCAGACGGTCGCCAACATCACCAATGAGCTCGAATCCATTGGCCTGATCGTCTCGCGCCGGCAAAAGGACCTGAAAACCCGCGGCCAGCCGCCGATCGCCTTCGAGATCAATCCCGACGCCGGCCAGTCGATCGGCATCAGCCTGGAACCGGGCCGCGCCTCGGGCGCGCTGGTCAACCTGGTCGGCCAGATCGATGCCCGCTGCGAGGTGCAGTTGCAGGGCTGCGATCGCCCGCAGCTGCTGGCCGGTCTGCTGGAACTGGTGGCCAAGTTGCGCCGGCAGGCCAACGCCCGGCTATGGGGCATCGGCGTGGCCCTGCCCGGCCCGCTCGGCGACACCGAACTGAGTTTCGTCGGGCCCACCGCGCTGGAAGGCTGGAAGGACCTGTCCATCCTCGACCAGTTGCAGGAAGCCACCGGCCTGCCCCTGTTCCACAGCGTCGACAGCGTGGCCGGCGCGCTGGGCGAGACCTTGTACGGGGTCGCCCGGCACCTGGACACCTTCTTCTATCTGCACCTGAGCATGGGCCTGGGCGGCTCGCTGATCGTCGGCCGCAACAACTACCGCGGCGCCGACGGCAACGCCACCGAGATCGGCCACGTACCGGTCGTCCCGGGCGGCACGCCGTGTTATTGCGGCAACCAGGGCTGCCTGGAGCGCTACCTGTCGCTGCACTCGCTGGCCGAGGCGCTGGGCCTGGACGATGCGCAGATCCATACCCCGGACCTGCTCGACCGCCTGGACGACGCCGAGGATCAAGCCCTGCAGCAGTGGTGCCAGCAGGCGTCCCAGCGACTGCGCGACGCCGTCTGCATGATCGAGAACCTGCTCGACCCGCAGACCGTCGTCATCGGCGGCTCGGCGCCGCAGAAACTGGTGCAGCGCCTGGTCGACCTGGCCCAGCCGTGGCACCGCTCGGTACGCGGCCGCCCTGCCCCGGAACTGCCGCGGGTGATGATTTCCCAGCGCGAGGAAGACTGCCTGCTGCTGGGCGCGGCGGTGCTGCCGATCCACGAGCTGCTCTCGCCGCGCCTGGAAGGTCTGCAGAAAGACGACCTAGCCGAACTCCAGGCGGCCGAGCTGCTGGGTCACCGTCCGTTCGCCGGCGGACGCCGCATTTAATTAAACTTCCACTGGATATTTTTATTGACGAGGCGGAATCGGGGTGACTATAGTCGCCCCATGAAGCTCGATCAGCCTCAACTCGGCACACCCCAATTCAGCATCGTCGGAGATGTCAGCGTGGACCTGGTCCTGGGCACGCTGGACGGCTGGCCCAAGATCGGCACCGAACAGCTGCTGCCTCGCAGCGAGCTGCGTGCCGGCGGTTCGGCGGCCAACTCCGCCCTCGCCGCCCGCCATCTCGGCCTGAGCCCGCATCTGATCGGCGCGATCGGCAACGACGACCTGGCGCAGTGGCTGCTGCTGCAACTGGCGGGCATTCGGGTCGAACTGCAGACCTGCGCCAGCGACACCACGATGTCGGTCGGACTGCTGCATGCCGACGGCGAGCGCACCTTCTTCACCAGTTACGGGCATCTGCAGCATCTGACCCCGGACTTCGTGCTCAAGCATCTGCCGCAGGCATCGCCGGGCAGCGTCGCGTTGTTCACCGCCCCGTTCCTGCTGCCGGGCCTGCGCGAAGATTTCAGCCAACTGCTGGCGCAGGCCTCGAGCAAGGGCTATCAGGTCGCGCTGGATACCGGCTGGCCACCGGAAGGCTGGACGCCGCGGGTGCACGAGGAAGTCGAAGGCTGGCTGGCCCATTGCGACCATCTGCTGGTCAACGAGTTGGAGGCGAAAAGCATCGCCAACAGCCACGACGAGCACGAGGACCTGGAGCCAGCCGTGCAGCGCGTCGCGCGACTGCTCAAGCCCGGCGCCCATCTGATCGTCAAGCTGGGCGCGGCCGGCGCGCTGGGTCATGTCGACGGCCGCAGCATCCGCTACGCCACGCAGGCGGTATCGGACATCTTCGACACCGTGGGCGCGGGCGACAGCTTCAACACCGGCTATCTCGCCGCGCGCCTCAACCAGGCCAGCCTGCGCGACGCGCTCGCCGCCGGTTGCCGCACCGCCACCGCGATCCTGCCGCGCTTCCCGCGCAAGCGCATCGCCGCCGGCGAACTCGCTCATTGCCTGCAGCCGCAATCCTGACCCGGAGGCACGACCATGAAGCACAGGCCGATGATCGTCAGCTACATCCTCCTGATCTGGTTCGCGATCTCCTTCATCACCAATCTGATCGGGCCGCTGATGCCCATCGCCATCGAGGATTTCAAGCTCAGCCTGACCATGGCCGGGTTCATGCCGTTCTCGTTCTTTCTGGCCTACGGTCTGATCTCGATCCCGGGCGGCATCCTGATCGAAGTGCGCGGCACCCGCTTCACTTTGTTTACCGCGTTCGCGCTGAATTTCATCGGCGCCTTGGCCATCGCGGTGATGCCCGGTTACGTCTCGGTCGTGGCCGGGCTGTTCGTCATCGGCTTGGGGATGGCGCTACTGCAGGTGGTGATCAACCCGTTGATGCGCGTGGCCGCCGGTGAGGAGCATTTCGCTTTCTTCTCGGTGATGGCGCAGTTGGTGTTCGGCCTGGCGTCGTTTCTCAGCCCGCTGGCTTTCCGGTATTACATGCAGCGCCCGGGCATCGAAGGACAGCCGCTGGCATGGCTGACGTTCTACTGGTTCTTCAGCGCCGCCTTCGTGCTGCTGGCGCTGCTCAACTACAAGCTGCCGCTGCCGGCGGTGGAATTGAAGGACGACGAGCGCGCGGGCAGCCGCGAGGCTTATCGCAGCCTGCTGCGACGCGTCGATGTGCGCCTGTATTTCCTGGGCATCGTCGCCTATGTCGGCACCGAGCAGTCGCTGGCCAACTGGATGTCGCAGTTCCTGCACAGCTACCACGGCATGTCGGCCACCGAGCAAGGCGCCATCGCCGTCAGCCGCTTCTGGGGCTTGATGTCGCTGGGCTGTCTGGTCGGGTTGGGCTTGCTGAAACTGCTGGACTCGAAACTGGTGCTGGCGATTTTTTCGACCCTGGCGATCGGCTGCCTCGGGCTCGCGCTGTTCGGGCCCGCGCAAATTTCCTTATTGGCCTTCCCCGCCGCGGGATTTTTCCTGTCGGTGATGTTCTCGGTGATCTTCGCGCTGGGCTTGAACTCGGTCACTCAGCACCACGGCGCGTTCTCGGGAATCCTGTGCAGCGGCATCCTCGGCGGCGCGATCGTGCCGCTGCTGATCGGCGTCGTCGCCGACCACTGGGGCCTGCGCGTGGGTCTGTCGCTGGTCTTCATTCCCTTGCTTTACATCCTCAGCGTCAGTGCCTGGGCCAGGCCACTGGTACGCAACCAGACCGTGTATTCCGCGAAAAACACACCTGCATCCAACACTCCCGCCTCGCCCTGATCGGGCAACCGCACCAGCCACCGCGCGGGTCCGCCGGCCCGAGTCGCCGTACAACCAGGAGCCAATCAATGAAGAAGCATCGCAGCGATGTTCGACCGACCGGCATCGCCGTCGCGGTGGCCGCGGTCTTGATCAGTTGCGCAACCGCGCCGGTCATGGCCCAGTCCGGTACGACCGACAAGGACGGGCAGGCCGACGCTGGCGAAGCCAAAACCACCCTGGAAACCGTGCACGTTTCCGCCACCCGCATCGAATCGGACCTGCTCAAGACGCCGGTCACCGTCACCGCCGTCAATCAGGAAGCGCTGACCCGCGAAGGCATCCGCGACGTGCGCGGCCTGTCCGGCACGATGCCCAATGTGCAGATCGCCTCGGGTCCGGATTCCGGCGTGCAGGTCAGCATCCGCGGCATCGGCGCCAACAACTTCACCGAGATCGGCGACCCGGCCGTGGGCCTGCACGTGGCCGGCCTGTACTCGCCGCGACCGCAAGGCGCGCTGGCGCTGATGTTCGACGTCGACCAGGTCGAAGTGTTGCGCGGCCCGCAGGGCACGCTGTTCGGGCGCAACTCCACCGGCGGCAGCATCAACATCATTCCGGCCAAGCCGCGTTTCGATTCCACCTTCGGCAGCGCCGAGCTCGACGTGGGCAGCTACAACCTGCGCCAGCTCAACCTGATCCAGAACATCGCGGTGAACGATCGCTTCGCCCTGCGTTTTTCCGCCACCAAGGTCGAGCGCGACGGCTGGATCGATCAGCAGCAGGACTTCACCGACGTCGATATCCCCGAACGCGGCTTCATCGCCGACGGCATCCCGGACGTGGACCAGCGCCGCAACGTCAAGGTCGGGCGCGACAAGTACTACTACAACCGCGACGAATGGGCCGCGCGCATCGCCGCGCGTTTCGCCTTCACCGACAATGTCGAGTGGCTGCTGGCCTACGAGAAATTCCAGAACTCCGGCGCCGGCCAGGTCGGGCTGAAGGACTGCAAGCAAGCGGCCGGCACCCGTTTCGCCTGCCAAGGCGGCAAGTGGGATGTGAAGATCAACGTGCCCGGCAAGACCGACATGTCGATCGACACCGTGCGCTCCAACCTCAACTGGTTTCTCAGCGACAGCAACAGCCTCGAATACAGCGTGGCCTTCGCCACCCAGAAGCGTTCGCAGATCGCCGACGACGATGGCGGCTACCACGAGATCCCCTCGCAGGTGACCGCGACCTTGCCAGTACCGCACGAGGGCGACTGGGGCGTGTGGCCGGTGCGCGACAACACCTCGATCACTCTGGATTCGAAGTACAAGTCGGTCGTGCACGAACTGCAATTCAAGCATCAGGGCGAACGCCTGAAGCTGGTGTCGGGCTTGTTCTGGATGCACGAGAAGAACTCGATCGACTACGCCCAGGAACTGCTGGTCAACGCGCCGTTCGGCTATCCGATCAGCCAGTTCTATCACCAGCCCAATCGCCAGATCGACGCCAAGGCGATCTTCTCCCAGGCGGACTGGCGCTTCGCCCCGACCTGGACCGCGACGATCGGCGCGCGTTACAGCCGCGACAAAAAGACCGACCGCGGGGGCCAGGTGTACGGCGGTTGGGATACCGAATCGACGGCCTATTACAACGGCCTGTACGACCCGGGCACGCCGGGTGAGCCGGGCTTTCGTCCGCACAACGGCCGCGACCTGAGCGAACGCATGGGGCCGTTCGGCGGCATCGACGCCTACAAGCTGTGGGGGCCGCCGGCCGAGAACGAACACTCCGAATCCTGGCGCAAGGTCACCTGGCGCCTGGGTCTGACCAAGGACCTGTCCGACGACGAGATTCTGTTCACCTCGCTGTCGACCGGTTACAAGGCCGGCGGCTTCGGCGACAAGGACGACAAATGCGGCGGCAAAGTCTGTATCGACGGCCCGGCCGGCCCGCAGTACACCTTCTTCCCATACGCACCGGAAACCGTCACCAACTTCGAAGTCGGCTACAAGGGCCTGCTGCTGGACAAGCGCCTGAGCCTGTCGGTCACCGCCTTCTACAGCCGCTACAAGGACATGCAGGTGACCGGCGACTTCTACGCCGCCAAGGTCCACGTCGAGGAGCCCTGCCCGGATTTCGACCCGACCTGCGACGTGATCAAGAAGTGGCAGACCGTCAACGTCGGCACGGTGAACATCCCGGGCGTCGAAGTGGAAGTCGATTACCTGGCCACGCCGAACACCCGGATCGGCGGGTTCTTCTCGTACATCGACAGCAAGATCAAGGATTACCCCACCTTCAGCGACGAATGGAACTGCGGCGTGCGCGAAGAGTTCGGCGCCCCGCCCTGCCCTCCGCCTTACCAAGGCTCCGACCCGACGCTGGCCGGCCGCCAGATCTACGACATCACCGGTCACCATCTGCCGATGACGCCGAAATTCACCGCCGGCGTCAACGTGTCGCATACCTTCAAGTTCGGCAATGGCTATGAACTGGTGCCGTGGCTCAGCGTGAAGTGGCAGGACAAGATGTACTTCACCCTGCGCAACCTCGACAACGCGCACGTCTCCGACGCGCAAGAGGCCTATACGACGGTCGATGCCAGCCTGAGCCTGAAGTCGCCGTCGTTCTGGCGCACCGAGCTGTACGTGCTCAACGCCACCGACAAGATGACCAAGAACTGGGCCGACGACGCCGGCGGCTTCATTCGCGGCTATTGGAACGACCCGCGCACGGTGGGTTTGCGCGTGCGCTTCGATTATTGATGCTGTCGTCGCGGCCAGGAAAGCCCTCTCCTCTCCTTGAATCAGGGAGAGGGACTTAGTTAATACTTGAACACCCGCAGCTTCGCTCTTTCCCATCCATCTGTTCAAGCGACAGCCCCTCCCCCACGAAGGGCCTGCAATCCCGCAAACGCAGCACGGAATAGTCGAGCCATCTCGCTGATGAGGTTTGCGCAAGCCGCCCACAACGGCGGTTTTCGTTGCGTAATGTCATCCTTCGCATCAAGCCCGACCGGCTACCGACTGGCGCGGCCACGTTGCCCGCTCCGCGCCATCGGCCGCCAGTTCCGTGGGCTCGAAATGGCGATCCCGCGCCATCCGTGCAATCCTCCAGGCTTCCAAACGCCGCTTGAGGCAAGCATGAGCACAACGGAATACGCGCGCCTGTTCGAAGGTCTCGTCGCCCCTTTGTCGGCGCAGGAATTCAAGGCCACGGCATGGCCGGCGGGGCTGCATATTTCGCATGAGGTCAAGCCGGGGCTGGCGGCGCTGCTCGCGCAGCCGGAGCTGCGCGATATCGAGTCGTTCTGCGCGATCGGCAACGACGGCGGTATCCATATCAACTACACCCGCGAAGAGCGCTTCAGGATCGAGCTCAATGCCGACCCGGCCCACGCCATCGAGCAGTTCCATGCGGGCAATACCATCCAGATCCTCGATCTGAAGACCGACGAGATCCGCCGCTGGAACCGCGCCCTGGATGCCGCGCTCGGCCTGATTCCCGGCACCACCCTGGTCAATGCCTTCACCTCGCTGCGCGGCAAGGGCATCCCGTGGCATTGGGATTCGCAGGAAGTGTTCGTGGTCCAGGTCCGCGGCCGCAAGCTGTGGCATGTGGCGCCCAACGATTACGTCGAGTGGCCCACCCTCAATGGCATGCCCACGCCGTCGCCGTCGCGGGAAATGGCGTTTCAGCTCAAGGACCCGACCCAGCCGATCCTCGAACCCGAACAGTGGCGGTCGGTGGAGATGCTGCCCGGTTCGGTGATGTACATGCCGCGAGGGTATTGGCACAAGGTCGAGCAGAACCTGGAGGAAAGCCTGCATCTGGTCCTGCAGGTGCGGCTGCCGTCGTGGCGCGACCTGTTCCGCTTCATGCTCGACAACGCGCCGCCGCTGTACGACCTGGACTGGCGTCGACCGACCTCGGCGCTGAGTCCGGACAACCTGGCCACGATGGCGCCGCGCGAATTCAAGGAGCGCCTGGAATCGCTGGAACGTTTGGCCGGCGGCGGCGCCCTGATGGCGATGGCGCAGCAGTTTTCGAGCATCATCGACGGCGGTGGCCTGTACAAGGACATCGCTCCGCAGATGAAGTACTGATCGCGGTCTGAGGTATCGATGCGCCCTGCCCAGCGGCAGGGCGCTGGCGCATCCCTGTCACGCCCTGCCACGGCATCGATGCGCTGTCGCTCTGGATGCCGCCCGCGGCGCGCTTTGGATCAAGCGCTCAGACCCAGACGATCGGCCAATGCGTTCGCATGCCGGCCACGGATGCCGGTCATGTGGTTGCCGCCGCCGCGAATCAACTGCACGCGCGGCGCATGCCGCGACCAGCCCGCGCGCATCCGCTCGGCTTCGTCGTCGTTACCGGCGGCATCGAGATCGGGGTCGGGCATGTAAACCACGCGAAGCACACCGTCGTAATCGCCCGCGGGCCGATAGTGAGTGCGCAGGCAGGCGGCGAACATGCGCAGCGCTCCCAGCATCGATGCGGGATCCGAGCGCGCGGGCATCAGCCCCGCCTCGGCCATGCGTCGATGCACCAGATGCATCCGCGCCGACGCCGGCAACGGCCGCAACCTGGCCGCGTCGATGCCCAGCGGCTGATCGGTGGACAGCTGCACCAGCGCGATCCAGCGCAGCAGCACGTCCAGCTCGTCGCACTCGGCCATGGCGGGGTCGGAGGTGGGCGGCCTGGAATCGAGCAGGTCGACGCTGGCGAGCGTCCTGCCCTGCTCGCGCAGTCTCAATGCGACGGCGAACGCGATCCATCCGCCGAAGGAATGGCCGACCAGCCGGATCGGACCGTGCGGCGCCGCCTGCAGCACCTGCGGCAGGATCGAGGCCGCGGCCGTTTCCACCGAAGTGCATGGCGGCTCGATGCCATCCAGCCCGCGCGGCTGCATGCCGACCACATTAGCCTGGGGATGCGCCGCCTGAGCCAGGTCCAGCAGGCTGACGATGCTCGCGCCCGCGCCCGGAATGCAGAACACCGGCGCGCGCAGCGGACCACCGATCTTGAGCGGAATAGACTGCGTCGCCGCCGGTGGTTTTGGCAGCGGCGGCGCGGCGAACGTGCCGGCGACCCAGCCCGCGACATCCGGCTCGTCGTCCGCGCAGCGCAGCGTCGGCAGCATCGCGGGCTCCGGCGGTGTCCATGCCTCGCACGCCGCCCGCAGGCGATCGCTGGCCGCATCTTCCTCCGCGGGCGCCGGTTCCGCCGCAAGCGCGGCGTCGGGCACGACCGCCACGCAACGCAGCGGCAGATCGCGCCCGAGCATTTCGAGCGCGAGCGCCTGGGCGAATACGCCGGCGCGGTCGCCCAGACCGACCAGCACGCAGGCGGCGTGAACGCCGCGCTCGTGCAACTCGGCCAGGATCGCCTTGGCCATGCCGGGCAAGGTGGTCGCCTCGCCGTGGCCCGGTACCCGGATCGCGACGGTAGCGTCCGCCGATGCGATCGCGATCGGCGGCGCCGCGCGCTCGTGCAGCACGATCATCGTGCCGGTTGTTTCTTTCATGCGATTGCCTCGTTGTCCGCGACGGCCGCCGACGTGTCGCCGTCCGACTCCGCATCGATCGCGATCGACGACAGCGCTCGCTCGGGATCGCTCGCGAGCGCGGCGACCAGATTCGCCATCGCGGTCTGCATCATCGCGCACACCGCGGCGGGATCGATCCCCGCCACGCACTGCACGCTGACCACAAAGCCGTGGCCGGCGCCCTGATCGTCGACCGAGACCGCGACCGGGTAGTTGGTGCGCTCCTCGCCGAGGACCAGCTCGATGCCCTGCCATGTCTCGCGCGCACGGGCCAGTTGTTGCTCATCGCCGATCGGACTGTGGCGATAATTGAACAGCGTGTTGAACAACGGCGAGCGCGAACCCGTCGGGCTGCAGCGCTGCGCCAGCGCCAACGGCGCCTGCTCATGACGCAGGATCGCGCTCAATTCGCCGAACGCCAGTTCCACCGCCGCGCGCAGGCTCAAGCCGTCCAGGCGGAACCGGACCGGCAAGGTGTTGATGAACACCCCCATCGCCCGACCGGAACCCCGGATGCCCTGCAGGCGGCCCGACAGCACGGTACCGAAGGCGACATCGCCGCTGCCGCTCAGCACCACCAGGCAGCGCGCCCACGCGATGTGGAACAGCACGGCCGGCGCGACCCCGAGCCGCTGCGCGTTCGCGCGCACGCCGGCGGCCAGGACCGGCGATACCGGCTCATGCACCGCGACCACGCTGTGTCCGCTGCCGCGCACCTCGGGTACGCCGAACACGATCGTCGGTTCGACGAAATCGGCGAAACGCTGCTCGAAGTAACGCCGCTGTTCGTCCGCCGAGGTGAAGCGTTGCGCGGCGATGAAGTCGCGATACGGCGCCGGCGGCTGCAACAAGTCCGCGCGATCGCGCAGCAGCAGATCGACCTCACCCAGGATCAGGTTCTGGCTGACGTGATCGCTGACCATGTGATGCACCAGGATGGCCAGCAGCCAGCCATCCAAACGATCGCCCGGATCGCGCGCATAGCGAGCTTCCAGCAGCGGCGCGACGCGCAGGTCCTTGCGCGCCACGCGCGGATCGGTGAGGCGGAACATCTGTTCGGTTCCGTCTTCGGCGGCGTCCAGTTGCAGTTCGATCACCGGCAACTGCGCGCGGCGCTGGACCACCTGCACCGGTTGCAGCAGCGACTGCCAATGCACGCCGGTGCGCAGCGCATCGTGGCGGTCGATCACGTGCTGCAGGTGGGCCAGCAGGCTGTCCAGGCGCGCGCGCCCGTCGATGCGGACCACGTAACGCAGCAGGTAGGGATCGCCTTCGCGCTGGATCAGATGATGAAACAGGATGCCGGTCTGCAGGGTTCCCAGCGGGTACACATCCTGGATATTGTCCGCGCCGCCCGGCACCGCGGCGACCAGCGCGTCGATGTCGGCCTGATCCATGTCCGCCAGCGGCAACAGCGCGGGCACGATGCGCTGCGGGCCGGCCTGCAGCGGATTGGACGGCGCCGATGCGACGTCGGCATCGGCGGTCGATGCCTGCAGCGCGCGCGCGGCCAGTTCGGCCAGTCGCGGAACCGCGAACACGGTCTGCACGTCCAGCGCGATGCCCTGCTCGCGCAGTCGCTCGATCATGCCGACGATCATCAGCGAGTGACCGCCGAGTTCGAAGAAATGGTCGTCGCGACCGACCCGTTCGACCCCGAGCATGTCCGACCAGATCGCGGCGATCGCCGACTCCACGCCCGCGGCCGGCGCGGCATAGGCCGCCAGGCCGGCGGTGCCGCTCGGGGCCGGCAGCGCGGCCTTGTCCAGCTTGCCGCTGGCCAGCAGCGGAATCGATTCCAGCGCGACGAACGCCGCGGGCAGCATGTACTCCGGCAGCTGCGCGGCCAGGGCGTCGCGCAGGCCGCGCGTGTCCATGGTTTCGCCCGGGACCGGCACCACGTAGGCGACGATGCGGGGCTCGCCGTCGCCGTCCCTGCGCACCGTCACGGCCGCGTCGCGCACCTGCGGACACGCCAGCAGTGCCGCCTCGATCTCGCCCAGTTCGATGCGATAGCCGCGCAGCTTGGTCTGGCCGTCGTCGCGTCCGAGGAATTCCAGATGCCCGTCGTGGCGCCAACGCGCGATGTCGCCGCTGCGATACCAGCACAATCCATCGACATCGCGCAGGAACTTCTCATCGGTCAGCGCCGGACGGTCGAGATAGCCGCGGGCCACGCCGTCGCCGCCGATCCACAGTTCGCCGGCCGCGCCCACCGGCGCGACCTGGCCGTAGGCATCGACGATGCGCACATGCACGCCGGCGATCGGCCGGCCGATGCCGCCGTCCCAGGCGCGGGGCGTGGCGGCGCAGTCCAGCGCATGGGCGGTGGCGTACACGGTCGTTTCGGTTGGGCCGTACGTATTGAGCCAGCGCGTCGCCGCGCACGCCGGCAATGCGCGCCATTGCGCCAGCGCCGCGGGCTCGGCCTTCTCGCCGCCCACCACCACCAGGCGCAGGTCAGGCCCCATCGCTGGACCCTCGCCATTACCTCGCGCCGACGCCTGCACCCAGCGATGCCAGAACGCGGTCGGCAGATCGGCCACGCTGATCCGTTGGTCGCGCAGGAACTGTTCGAAATCCGCATCGGGCACGACCAGCGTCGCGGGTCGCACCACGATCGTCGCGCCCGCCCACAGGGCCGGGAAGATCTCCTCGACCGAGGTGTCGAAACTGCAAGACGCGTAGTGCATGACCCGATCCGCGGCGACCAGCCCACACTGGATCAGGTGGTTGCGGATCAGATGGACCACGTTGCGATGTTCGACCACGACGCCCTTGGGGCGTCCGGTAGAACCGGAGGTGTAGATCACATAGGCGGCATCGGACGCCAACGCGGCGGCACCGCCGTCGCACAAGGCATCCGTCGCGTCAGAGGGCGCGCAGGCGTCTTCGATGATCAGCAGCGGAGCATCGACGTCGCCGGCGACCCTGCCCCACCGCTGCGCGATGGCGTCCTGCGCGATCACCACGGTCGGGCGGCAGTCGGCCAGCATGTCGGCGATACGCGCATCCGGGTAGACCGGATCGATCGGCACGTACGCGGCGCCGGACTTCAACACGCCGAGCATGGCGACGATCTGGTCCACGCCGCGGCCCATGACCAGCGCGACGTAGCGTCCGGGCCCCGCGCCGAGCGCGCGCAGGCGCCGGGCGACGCGTCCGGCGCCGGCATCGAGCTCGGCGTAGCTCAGGGTGCGGTCGCCATCGACGATCGCATCGCGGTCCGGGCACGCGCGCGCGCGCGCTTCCACGCCAGCGTGAACGGTCGCGGGCGCGTCGTCGTCGGGCAATGAGGGACCGCGCTCCCAGGCTCGCAGCCGCTCGGCGTCATCGGGCGCGCACAGCCGGTACTCGGCGTGATCGGCATCGGATCGAGCCACCAACGCGGCAATCGCGTCGCGCAAGTACCCTGCGATGCGCCCGGCCTGCGCCGGCGAAAGTCGCGCCGGATCCACGATCACCTGCAGCAGCAAACGTCCGCCGGTATGCGAGAACGATACGTCGAGCGGATAACCGGTCCATTCGTGGACGCGCGATCCCAGCAACCGCAGCCCGGCGTTCTCGAGGGCGTCGTAGGCGTGGAAGTTGACGTAGTTGAAGATCGTCTCGAACAAGGGCTCACCGCCTTGCTCGCGGTGCAGGCGGAAGTACGGGTAGTAGCGATGTTCGATCGCGCCGAGCTCGGCCTCGCGAACCCGGAGCACCAGGTCGCGCCAGCGGCCCGGCGTCATCTGCGCGCGCAACGGGAGCGTGTTGAGAAACAGTCCCAGCGCGCGGTCGCCGTCGGCGGTTTCGGGCCGGACATTGGAGACCAGCCCGGTGGTGATGTCGCGGCTGCCGCACAGCGAGGCCAGCACACGCAGGTGGACGCTCAGCAGCAACGTCCGCACCGGCACGCCCAAGGTGTTGGCGAGATCACGCAGGCCCCGCTCGTGGTCCTCGGGGATCTCTAGCGCTTCGGCGTGGTAACCGCCCGGTGCGTGCGCACTGCCGTCATGAGCCGGGAGCACGCCGCGCTGGAAGCCCTCCAGCGCGGCGCGCCAGAACGCCGCTTGGCGCGGATCGTCCAGCGCCGCCTGTTCCAGCGCGACCGCGTCGGCCGGCGACACCTGCAGCGGCCGCGGCTCCGACAGAACGGCATCGCCGCCCGCGAGCGCGCGCAGGTAACTGGTAAACACTTCGGTCTGCATCAGCGCCACGCTCCATCCATCCAGGATCGCGTGGTGAAAACTCATCGTGTACTGGATGCGACGCTCATCGAGCAGGTGCACGAACACCCGCCACAGCGGCGGCCGTTCGAGATCGAAATCGCGGCCGCGCTCGCGCGCGACGAACGCGGCAACCGTGGCGGCGCGCGCGTCGGTGTCCTGGGCGCGCAGATCGACGACCTCCAGCGGTACCCGCGCCAGCGCGTGCACGAGCTGCAGCGGCTCGCTGTAGCCGCCATGGACGAAGCCGGTACGCAGCGCAGGATGACGGCGCGTCACCGCGTCGAGCGCTTCGCGCATGCTCGTTTCGCTCCAGCTGGGCAATTCGAGTTCGTAGCTGAAAACGTCGTGATAGGCGCCTTCGGCGCGGGCGAGTTGGGCATGGAAGATCATGCCCTGTTGCAGCAGGGTCGCCGCATAAGCCGCTTCGATCCCATCGGGCAGACGCGCGGCATCGGCGGCCGTCAGTGCGCGGGGTTGCGGACGCTCCGCCGAGACTTCGACCGCGCGCACGCCCAGCGAGAGTTCGGCGATGGTCGGCGTGCGGAACAGATCGGCGATGGAGAATTCCATCGCGTGCTCGCGCGCCTTGGCGACCACGGCGATGCTGCGTATCGAATCGCCGCCGAGTTCGAAGAAATTGTCATGGCGTCCGACGCGCGGCACGTTCAGCACCTGCGACCAGATCCGCGCCAGTGCTTGTTCGGCCTCGCCTTCTGGCTCGGCGTAGTCCCGCTGCGCGTACGTCGCCGAGTCCGGCGCCGGCAGACGGCTGCGGTCGAGCTTGCCGTTCGCGCTCAGCGGCCATTGCGTCACTGCAACGTACAGCGCTGGCACCATGTATTCGGGCAATCGCGCGCCCAGCGCCTGTCTCAGCGCAGCTACCTGCAACGGCTCGCCTTCAATGTAGGCCACCAGTCGCGGTTCGCCGCTACCGTCGGCATGCGCGCACACCACCGCTTCGCGCACGCCATCGCATTGGCGTAGCGCGCTTTCGATCTCGCCCAGCTCGATCCGGAAGCCGCGCAGCTTCACCTGGAAATCGTTGCGACCCAAATACTCCAGCGCGCCGTCTTCGCGCCAGCGGCCTAGGTCGCCGGTGCGGTACAGCCGATCGCCCGCTACGAACGGGCTGTCGATGAATCGCTGCGACGTCAACTCAGGTTGATTCCAATAGCCGCGACCGACCTGCACGCCACCGATGTACAGCTCGCCGACCGCGCCCAGCGGCACGGGCCGCAGGCCGCCGTCCAGCACATACATCCGCACGTTCGGCGCCGGGCGCCCGATCGGCACCGCGCCGCTTTCGCCGGCCGTGCAGGTCCACCAGGTCACGTCGACCGCCGCCTCGGTCGGGCCGTACAGGTTGTGCAGTTCCACCTGTGGGTACGTCGACAGGAAGCGATCACGCAATTCGCCGCTCAGCGCTTCGCCGCTGCACAGCACCGCGCGCACGCCCGACAGCGAGCCTTCGCGCCCATGCCGCAGATAGGCATCCAGCATCGACGGCACGAAGTGCAGCACGGTCGTGCCGCTGCATTCGATCAGTTCGCTCAGATATACCGGATCTTGGTGACCGCCGGGACGCGCGAGCACCAGCCGCGCGCCCACCGTCCAGGTCAGGAAGAACTCCCAGACCGATACGTCGAAACCGAACGGCGTCTTCTGCAGTACCCGGTCCTGCGAACTCAAACCGAACACTTCGCGCGCCCACTGCAGACGGTTGCACACCCCGTCGTGCTGGTTCATCGCGCCCTTCGGCGTGCCGGTCGAGCCGGAGGTGTAGATCACGTAGGCCAGATGATCGGGTTTCAGACCCAGCGCCTGCGCATCCGGATCGGTCTCGACCAGCGACCACGATTCGGGTTCGTCCAGTCGCAACACCGCGTCCGATAGCTGCTGCAGCAGCTGCGCGCCGGCCGCATCGGCCAACACCAGCCGCGGCCGACAGTCGGCCAGCATCGCCCGCACCCGCTGCGCCGGCAGCGACGGATCCAGCGGCACGTAGGCCGCGCCGGACTTGAGGATCCCCAGCAAACCGATCGTCATCGCCAGGCCGCGTTCGACGCACAATCCGATCCGATCGTCCGGACGCACGCCCCGCGCCAACAGCGTATGCGCAAGACGATTGGCCCGGGCGTTCAATTCGCCGTAAGTCAGCTGCGAGCCTTCGAACTCCACCGCCACCGCGTCCGGCGCCGTTCGCGCCTGCACCTCGAAGCCGGCATGCAATGCCGGCAACGGCAGATACGCACGATCGGTCGCGTTGAACTCTTCCAGCAGCAACGAACGCTCCGACGATGGAAGCACATCGTCCACGCACTGGCCGCTCGCCAACGCTTCCAGCGCGGTGCGCAGATAGCCGATCAGACGCCGCGGATCCGCCGCGGCGGCGGAATGCGAGCACTGGGCGAGGATGGAGAACCCTTCTTCGGTGTCGTCCACCGCGATGGCGATGGGGTAATTGGTGCGCTCGCCGCCGGCGACCAGACGCATGCCCTGCCTCGCCAGCGCCTCGGCGGCGCGCGCGTCGGCCGCTTCGCCCCGGCGATAATTGAGCAGGCTGCTGAACAACGGCGTCGGTGGCGGGACCGCGCTGCAGCGCTGCGCCAACGACAGCGGCGCCTGCTCGTGCGCGAGCAACGCGTTGAGTTCGTCCTGCATTGCGCGCAAGGCCGCGTCGCCATTCGCGGCATCGTCCGCGCCGATACCCGGGTCGTTCAACCGCACCCGCACCGGCAAGGTATTGATGAAAACGCCGAGCGCGCGGTCGGACCCGGCCACGCCCTGCAGGCGCCCGGACAGCACGGTGCCGAACACCACGTCGTCGCGGTCCACGCAGGCCGCGAGCACCCTCGCCCAGGCCAGATGGAACAGCGCCGCGGGCAGCACGCCGATGCGCTGCGCGCGGGCACGCAGGGCCTCGGACAATGCGCTCGGCAGACTCACGGTGGCTTCGCGCAATGCGCTGCCTTCGCCGCGGACGTCGGTCGCGCCGAACGGCAAGGTCGGTTCGGCGAGGTCGGCCAGGCGGGCGCGGAAATACGCTTCGTGCGCCTGGCGCGGCACCGACAGCGTGTGCGCGATAAAGCGCCGGTACGGCAGCGGCCTGGACAGCTCTTCGCCGGACATCAAGGCCAGCACTTCGCGCATCATCATCGCCAGGGTGACGTGATCGCAGACCGCGTGATGGGCTAGCAATCCCAGCAGGCATTCGCCGCTGTCGGCCACGTGCACGCGATGGGCCGCGAGCAGCGGCGCCCGGCGCAGATCCAGGCGGATACGATCGGGATCCGTCGCCGCCAGCAGGGCCGCGGTGGCGGCCTGTGCATCGGCCATGCGGCCGTGGTCGATCCGCGGCAAGGCCGCCCGCCGTCGCACGACCTGCAACGGCGCCTCCACGCCCTCCCAGTGCAGCGCCGTGCGCAGAATGTCGTGACGGTCGATCACCGCCTGCAACGCCTCCAGGAACGCATCGGCTTGGGCGTCGCTGTCGAGCGCGATCACGGTACGCAGCAGATAGGCGTCGCCGCTGCCGCCGAGCAGGTGATGGAACAAGATCCCTTCCTGCAGCGGCGCCAGCGGGTATATGTCCTGCACGTTGCCCACGCCGCCGTCGACCGCCGCGACGACCGCGTCGATGCGCGCCTGGTCCAGCGTCACCAGGTCGAGCATCTGCGGCTCGATCCGCGCCGCGTCCACCGCGATGCCGCTGGTATCGGCCGCGAGCGCGTCCGACGCTTGCGCGCTGTCGAGCGCGCGCAGTCGTGCCGCCATCCGCGCCAGCTCCGGCGTATCGAACACCGCGCGCACGTCCAGCGCGCGGCCGCCGTGACGCAGGCGCTCGATCAGCGCGATCGCCGACAGCGAGTGCCCGCCCAGTTCGAAGAACGAATCGTGACGTCCGACCGCGTCGATCCCCAGTACCGCCGCCCAGGCCTCAGCCAATATGGTCTCCTCGATGCCTTGCGGCGCCGCATAGGCGCGGCGGACCACCGCATCCTGCCCTTCCGGCATCGGCAACGCCGCGCGATCGACCTTGCCGTTGGAGGTCAACGGCAATGCGTCCAGCACGACGAAGGCCGACGGCATCATGTAATCCGGCAAGCGCGCGGCGAGACGGTCGCGCGTCGCCGCGGCCGACCACGCGGCCGGATCGACCGGAACGACATAGGCGACCAACCGGCGGCCGCCCGGCGCGAACTCGCGCACCTCGACCAGTGCCGCATGCGCATCGCCCGCATCGAGCAACTGCGCCTCGATCTCGCCCAGCTCGATGCGGAAACCGCGAATCTTGACCTGGCTGTCGAGGCGGCCGAGGAACTCCAGCTCGCCGTCGCCGCGATGGCGGGCGCGATCGCCGGTGCGGTACATGCGCGCCTGCGGATCGTGGGCGAGGAACGGATCGGACAGGTAACGCTCGGCGGTCAGGGCCTCACGGCGGAAGTAGCCGGCACTGAGGCATTCGCCGCCGATGTACAGATCGCCAGGCACGCCTTCGGGAACCGGGTTGAGGTCGGCATCGAGCACGTAATAGCGCGCGTTCTGGATCGGTCGTCCGTAGGGAATGCTCGGCCAGGCCGGATCCACGCGCCCGATCGGGAAGTAGTTCGACCACACCACCGCTTCGGTGGCGCCGCCCAGGCCGATCGGCCGGCAGTTCGGGAATGCGGCGCGGACCGCGTCGGGCAGTTCCAGCGCGATCCAGTCGCCGCTGAAGAACGCCAGCCGCAACCACGGCGATTGCACGCCATCGTGCAGGTACGGCACGAGTTGGGCGAACACCGCCGGGGCCGAGTCCCAGAAGGTGATGCGTTCTTCGCGCAGGATCCTGACCAGCGCGCGCGGGTCGGCGACCTCCTCGCGCGTGGCCACGCGCACCCGGCCGCCCGCCGCGAGGATGCCGAACAAGTCGTACACCGACAGATCGAAGCACAGCGAGGTGGTGAACAGCAGCGTATCGTCCGCGCCCACGCCGAAACTGCGCTCCACCCATTCGAACAGGTTGATCGCGGGGCGATGCTGCACCATCACGCCCTTCGGCAGGCCGGTCGAACCGGAGGTGTAGATCACGTAGGCGAGCTGGTCGGAGACGATGCCGAGCGCGGCCGCATCGGGATCGCGATCGCAATAGCCGGCCAGTGCGCGCTCGTCGTCCAGGCGCAGCACCTGCATCGGCGGGTCGTTCGCATCGAGCGCGGCCTGACCGAGCACGCCGGGATCGTCGAGCAGACAACCATCGGCCACCAGCGCCACCGGCGCGGCGTCTTCGAGCATGTAGGCCAGACGATCGGGCGGGTATGCGGGGTCCAGCGGCACATAGGCGCCGCCGGCCTTGAGGATGCCCAGCAGCGCCGCCACCATCGGCACGCCGCGCTCGGCGCAGATCGCCACGCGCTCGCCCGGGCGCACGCCCATGGCCAACAGACGATGGGCGATCCGGTTGGCCCGCGCATTGAGCTCGCCGTAACCGCAAGTGCGGCCGTCGGCGATCAGCGCGATCGCGTCCGGACGCAGGCGCGCCTGGCGCTCGAAGCCGGCATGGATCAGGTCGTCGCGTCGGTACGGCGCGGCGGTCGCGTTGAACGCGTCCACCAGCCGCGCGCGCTCGCGCGGCGGTAACACCGGCAGCGCATGCGCGGGGGTGGGATCATCGCATTCGACCGCCGCCAGCAGGCGTTCGATCGCGTAGGCGTAACGTTCGGCCATCGCCGCCGAATCGATCCCCGGCGCGCACATCGCGACCAGGGTGATCGCCTGACCGGCCAGATCCACCGACACGGTCAGTGGATAGTTGGAACGTTCGCGCCCGGCATGCACGCGCAAGCCTTGCAGACCCGTATTCGCTTCGGGACCGAGCTCCGATTCGAGTTCCGATCCCGACCCGGCATGGCGCACGTTGAGCAAGGCCGTGAACAACGGCAACGGCGCTTCGACCCCGCTGCAGCGCTGGGCCAGCGCGAGCGAGGCCTGCTCATGGCGCAGCAACTCGGCCAGCGCCTGGCGCGTGCGTTCGACCAACGCGTTCGCATCGACGCCCTCGAGCGCGATGCGCAGCGGCAAGGTATTGATGAACACGCCGAGCGCGCGCGCCGCGCCGGCCTCGCGCATGCGCCCCGACAGCACCGAGCCGAACACCACGTCGCGACGGCCGGTGCACGCGGCCAGGGTCATCGCCCAAGCCGCATGCAGGAACGCCGACAGCGGCAGGCCGCGCGCGCGCGCCAGCCGGTGCAGGCGCAGCGCGATCTCTTCGCGCAACGAGTGACGCACCTCGGTCGCGGCCGCGCCGGCATCGCGCACATCCACAATCGCGAACGGCGCGGTCGGTTCTTCGACGTCGCCGAGCGTGCGCCGGAAGTAGGCTTCGTGATCGGCGCTGCCGCTCAGCCGGGTACGCGCGATGAACTCGCGGAACGGCACCGCGGCCGGCAACTGCGCGCCCTTCCCCGCCAGACGCATGGCGATTTCATCGACCACCGCCGCCAGGGTGATGTGGTCGCTGATGAAGTGATGGTTGACCAGGGCGAGCAGCCATTCGCCGCCCTCGTCCGCTATCGCGTAGGCGCGCAGCAACGGGCCCTGGCGCAGGTCCAGGCGCAGCCGCGACGGGTCGGTATGCGCTTCCAGCGTCGCCCGCGGCGTCTGGCCCGGCACCGCCGCGATCTCTTCCAGCGGCAACGACGCCCGGCGCAGCACCACCTGCACCGGCTCCGGCACGCCTTCCCAGCAGGCCACCGTGCGTAGCACATCGTGGCTGTCGATCGTCGCCTGCAGTTCGCGCAAGAACCCGTCCAGGCGCGCGCGACTGTCGAACCCGATCACCGCGCGCAGCAGGTAGGTATCGCCCTGGGCCTGCAGCAGATGGTGGAACAGGATGCCTTCCTGCAGCGGCGCGAGCGGATAGATGTCCTGGATATTGCGTGCGCCACCCGGCACGGCCGCGGCGATCGCATCGATGCCCGCTTGCGACAAGGCGATCAGCGGCAGCATGTGCGGCTCGATGCGCTCGGCGTCGGCGGGAATCAGGTTCGGCGGTACGGCGACGGCCGGCTCCGAAGCGTCATCTACCGTCATGCATCGCGCCAGCGCAGCCAGTTCCGGCGCGGAAAACACGTCGCCGACCTGCAATCGCCAGCCTTCGCGCGACAGCGGTTCGACCAGCCGCAGGATCCGCATCGAATCGCCGCCGAGTTCGAAGAAATTGTCGTGGCGCCCGACGCGTGGCACGTTCAGCACCTGCGACCAGATCCGCGCCAGTGCTTGTTCGGCCTCGCCTTCTGGCTCGGCGTAGTCGCGCTGCGCGTAGGCCGCCGAGTCCGGCGCCGGCAGACGGCTGCGGTCGAGTTTGCCGTTCGCGCTCAGCGGCCATTGGGTCACTGCAACGTACAACGCCGGCACCATGTATTCGGGCAGTCGCGCGCCGAGCGCTTGTCTCAATTCCGCTACCTGCAACGGCTCGCCTTCGATGTAGGCCACCAGTCGCGGTTCGCCGCTACCGTCGGCATGCGCGCACACCACTGCCTCGCGCACGCCATCGCATTGGCGTAGCGCGCTTTCGATCTCGCCCAGCTCGATCCGGAAGCCGCGCAGCTTCACCTGGAAATCGTTGCGCCCCAAATACTCCAGCGCGCCGTCTTCGCGCCAGCGGCCTAGGTCGCCGGTGCGGTACAGCCGATCGCCCGCTACGAACGGGCTGTCGATGAATCGCTGCGACGTCAACTCAGGTTGATTCCAATAGCCGCGACCGACCTGCACGCCACCGATGTACAGCTCGCCGACCGCGCCCAGCGGCACGGGCCGCAGGCCGCCGTCCAGCACATACATCCGCACGTTCGGCGCCGGACGTCCGATCGGCACCGCGCCGCTTTCGCCGGCCGTGCAGGTCCACCAGGTCACGTCGACCGCCGCCTCGGTCGGGCCGTACAGGTTGTGCAGTTCCACCTGTGGGTACGTCGACAGGAAGCGATCACGCAATTCGCCGCTCAGCGCTTCGCCGCTGCACAGCACCGCGCGCACGCCCGACAGCGAGCCTTCGCGTGCATGCCGCAGGTAGGCATCCAGCATCGAGGGCACGAAGTGCAGTACGGTCGTGCCGCTGCATTCGATCAGTTCGCTCAGGTACATCGGGTCCTGATGACCGCCCGGACGCGCGAGCACCAGCCGCGCGCCCACCGTCCAGGTCAGGAAGAACTCCCAGACCGATACGTCGAAACCGAACGGCGTCTTCTGCAGTACCGTGTCCTGCGAGCTCAAACCGAACACTTCGCGCGCCCACTGCAGACGGTTGCATACGCCGTCGTGCTGGTTCATCGCGCCCTTCGGCGTGCCGGTCGAGCCGGAGGTGTAGATCACGTACGCCAGATGATCGGGTTTCAGACCCAGCGCCTGCGCATCCGGGTCGGTCTCGACCAGCGACCACGATTCGGGTTCGTCCAGTCGCAACACCGCTTCCGATAGCTGTTCCAGCAGCTGCGCGCCGGCCGCATCGGCCAGCACCAGCCGCGGCCGACAGTCGGTCACCATCGCCCGCACCCGTTGCTCCGGCAGCGACGGATCCAGCGGCACGTAGGCCGCGCCGGCCTTCAGGATCCCCAGCAAACCGATCGTCATCGCCAGGCTGCGTTCGACGCACAATCCGACCCGATCGTCCGGACGCACGCCCTGCGCCAACAGCGTATGCGCAAGACGATTGGCCCGGGCGTTCAATTCGCCGTAAGTCAGCTGCAAGCCTTCGAACTCCACCGCCACCGCGTCCGGCGCCGTCCGCGCCTGCGCCTCGAAGCCGGCATGCAGTGTCGGCAATGGCGGGTAGACGCGATCAGTCGCGTTGAACTCTTCCAGCAGCAACGAACGCTCCGACGGCGGAAGCAGCGCCAGCGTATCGACCGGCGCGGCGGGATCGCGCGCCATCTCAAGCAACAGCCGCTGCAGGTAGTCGGCCCAGCGCTCGACGCTGGCGTGGCGGTACAGATCGGCATCGTAGGTCAGGCTGCCGACGAGGCCATCGGCGGTCTCGCTCAGATTCAGCACGAGGTCGTGGCTGGCGGTCTGCTGCTCCAGCGGGAAGTCTTCGATGCGCAGGCGACCCAGTTGCAGCGTCGCCGACGGCGTGTTGTTCAACGACACCAGGGTCTGGAACAGCGGACCGTGGCCGAGCGCGCGTTGCGGACGCACCGCGTCGACGATGCGATCGAACGGCACCTCCTGGCGCTCGAAGCAGGCCAGCAGTTCATCATGCACGGCCCGCACCAGGCGCCCGGCACCGATGCCGTCGTCCAACCGCAGCCGCACCGGCAAGGTGTCAACGAAGAAACCGATCAGGCCTTCCAGTTCGGTGCGCGGACGATGCGCGACCGGCATGCCGACGACCAGGTCGCGCTGGCCGCTCATCCGCGCCAACAACACATTCCACGCCGCGAGGATCACCGCGAACGGCGTGGCGCCGCAGCGGGAAGCGAGCGCGCGCACCGCGGCGCTGACGGTTTGCGGCCAGCCGATGACGACGCGCGCACCGCGATGACGCGCCACGGCGCAGCGCGCGAAGTCGCCGGGCAGCGTCGACAGCATCGGCGCGCCGTCCAGCGCCTGCTTCCAGGCCGACAAGGCGGCGTCGAAGCCGTCGCCGCGCAGACGGCCGCGCTGCCACGCGGCGAAATCCGCGTATTGCAGCGGCAACGGCGGCAGCGGATCGGGCGCGCCGTCCAGGCGCGCGGCGTACAGCGCCGCGAGCTCGCGCACCGCGATGCCGATGGACCAGCCGTCGGAAACGATATGGTGCTGGGTCATCACCAGCACGTGGTTCTCTTCGGCGAGGCGGATCAGGCGCGCGCGCATCGGCGCTTCGCGCTGCAGATCGAACGGCATTGCGGCCTCTTCGGCGCACAGCTCGCGCAGCCGCGATTCGCGTTCGCCGGTGTCGGCAACGCCGGACAGATCGGACTGCGCGAGCGCGAAATCGTCCGCTTCAGCGATCGTCAGTTCCGGCTCGCCGTCGCGGTCGAGGATGCGGCTGCGCAGGATCTCGTGCCGCGCCGTCAGATCGCTCAGCGCGCCCTGCAGCGCGTCGCCGCGCAACGGCCCGAGCAGGCGCAGCGCGGCGCCGATCCGGTACGCATCGCCGCCCGCGCCACCAAGCCGGTGCAGAAACCACAGCCGGCGCTGGCCCCACGACAACGGCAGCGCGCCGTCGCGATCGATACGGGCGATGCCCGTCGCATCGGCGTCGGTCTGTGCAGAGGTCGCGCGCAAGCGCTTGAGCGCGACCGCGCGGCGCAACGCGTCCAGCCGGTTGCGCGCCGCATGCTCGCCCGCCCCGCCCTGGTCCGCCCCGCCGTCACCCGCGTGCTCGCCGCGGACGCTATCGTCGCCATCCTGCCGCTGCCCGTTGTCGCCTGCATCGTCTCGATTCTGCGTCATTACCTGGATTCCATTTCGTGGTCGGTCCCGCACGTCCATCGTTTCGCCCATCGGGCACGGCGTTTACTCGTCCAGCAGCGCCAGCAGTTCTTCCTCGCTGAGCCCGTCGAGCCCTGCGCTGGCCTCTTCCACCGCCCGAGCGTCGTATGCCGCCAGCCCTTTCTCGGTCGCCGCGGCCGCCATCGCGGCGAGCGTCGTATGCGCGAACACGTCGCGCACCGTCAGCGCGATGCCCAGGCGCTCGCGGACCCGCAGCGCAAGCTGCAGCGCGGACAGCGAATGGCCGCCGAGCAGGAAGAAGTCGTCGTCGCGGCAGACCTCGGCGACGCCGAGCAATTCGCTCCACAGCCCGGCGAGCTCGCGTTCGCTTCGATCGGCCGGCGGCTCGCGTCGGCCGGCGAGCGCGGGGCCGCGTCCCGGCGCCGGCAACGCGCTCAGATCCAGCTTGCCATTGGCCGTGGTCGGCAGCCGCGCGACGAAGACGTAATGCGCCGGGCGCAGGTACTCGGGCAGTACCGCGACGTGCTCGCGCAGGTCGCGCTCGAGCGCGCCGCGTCCATTCCAGCGCGCCGCCTGGGCCGAGCGCGTGCGCGGTTCTTCGCGCGGCGATGGCGCCTCGGGACGGATGGCATAGACGTTGTGCAACGCGGTTCCCGCCAGCGCCGCATCCTGCTCGCTGGCGACGGCAAAACCGTGATGCGCGAGCAGATCGCGCACGCGCGCCAGCCGTCCGTCTACGTCGTGCACTTCCACCGCCACCTGGCGCACGCGCGGCCAATGCGCGGCGTCGATGCCGAGCAGCACCTCCAGCTCCGCGCCTTCCACATCCACCTTCAGCAGGTCGATGCGGGCGACCTCGTGCTCGCCGATGATCTGCGACAAGGTCCGCAACGGCCTGCGCACCCGTTCGCCCTGCATGCGCTCGTCCAGCAGTTCGCGCAGATCTTCGCCGGTGCCAGAGGCATCGACCGAGGACGAACTCAGATAGGACTCGACTACCCCACGCGATACATCGGCATCGAGCACGCTGCTGGAGACGATGCTGTTGTGCGGATAGAAAATGAAGTCGGCCTCGCCCGGTGCCGCGGCCAGGCCGCAATCGTAGACGGTCGCATCCAGCCCGCGCAGTTCGGCGTTCAAGCGCAGGATGCGATGGACCTGCGGGATCGGTTCGAACGCGAAGATCCGCGCGCCGCGGCAATGCGCGCCGACGTACATCGCGAACATGCCGATGTTCGCGCCGACGTCGAACACGCAGCAGCCGTCGTCGAGCCTCACGCCGTGGCGGCGATAGGCGTCGCCGCCGAAGATCTCCTCGTGCAGGAAACGCGTTTCGCTGGTGTTGAGATGGAACACCTCGCCAAGGCCGTCCAACTCCAGCGTCTGCGTGTCGGTATGCGCCGCCAACGCCGCCATCGCGCGCGCCACCGCGGCGTTGCGCGCCGACGGCTGCGCATAGGCCACCAGTCTGCGATCGCCGTCGCCGAAGTCGTGGGCGACCACGCGCACATCGTCCAGACCCGCATGCGCGGCCAGGCAGGTTTCGATTTCGCCCGGCTCGACCCGATAGCCGCGGATCTTCACCTGGAAATCGCCGCGTCCCAGATATTCGAGCGCGCCGTCCTCGCGCCAGCGGCCCAGATCGCCGGTGCGATACATCCGTCCTTGCCTGACATACGGATCGGGCAGGAAGCGCTCGGCGGTGAGTTGCGCACGATTCCAATAGCCGCGGCCGACCTGCACGCCACCGATATACAACTCGCCCGTCGCCCCGAGCGGGACCGGCCGGTGTCGCTGGTCGAGCACATACATGCGCGTATTCGCGATCGGCCGGCCGATCGGCACCGACTCGGGCGCCTGTTCTTCGCACGCCCAGCAGGCCACGTCCACCGCCGCTTCGGTCGGTCCATACAGGTTATGCAGCTGCACCCGCGGCAGCCATTGACGGAAGCGCTTTTGCAGCCGCGCCGACAGCGCTTCGCCGCTGCACAGCACCTGCCGCAGTCCCCTGCAGGCCTCGGCATCGCCCGCATCGAGAAAGGCCTGCAGCATCGAGGGAACGAAATGCACCATGGTCACGCCGCGCTCGCCGATCGTGCGCGACAGGTAGGCCGGATCCGATTGTCCGCCCGGCCGCGCCAGCAGCAGTCTGGCTCCGCTCAACAGCGGCAGGAAGATTTCCCACACCGACACGTCGAAGCCGAACGAGGTCTTCTGCAGCACCACATCGCCCGCGTCGACGCCGAAATGATCGCGCGCCCACAGCAGGCGATTGACCACGCCGTCGTGTTGGTTCATCGCTCCCTTCGGGCGTCCCGTCGATCCGGAGGTGTAGATGAGATAGGCCAGGTTGGCCTCGGTCAGCGCCGGCACCGGCGCGGCCTGCGTGCCGTAGCCGGACCACTCTCCGCTCTCGTCCAGGCGCCAGACCCGCTCGCATGCGGCCGCCAGTTGCGGCAGTTTTTTCGCCAGGGCCGATTGCATCAACAGCACCGCCGCGCCCGAATCCTCCAGCATGTAGCTCAAGCGCTCGTGCGGGTACGCCGGGTCCAGCGGCACGTACGCGGCGCCGGCCTTGAGGATGCCGAGCAGGCCGACCGGAAGATGCAGCGAGCGCTCCACGCAGATCGCAACCCGCGCCTCCGGCCCGATCCCGGACGAACTCAGCCGGTTCGCGACCCGGTTGGCGGCGGCCTCGAGTTGCGCATAGCTCAAGGTTTCGCCTTCGTATTCCACCGCGACCGCATCGGGCGTGCGCGCGGCCTGCGCTTGGAACAGGCCGTGCACGGTGAGTCCGCGCGGGTAATCGACGGTGGTGGCGTTGAACTGCTCCAGCATGAGCGCGCGCTCGGATGCCGGAAGCACCTCGAGATCGCATATGCCGGTCGCGGCGCCGTCGGCGAGCGCTTCGGTCAGACCGTCGAGCGCCAGATCGAGCAGGCCGATGGTGCGCGCCGGGTCGATCTCGCGCGCGCAGTGCACGACCAGGGTGAAGCCGTCGCCTTCGTCGTTGACCGACATCGACAGCGGATAGTTGGTGCGCTCTTCCATGAACAACACGCGGATGCGGTCCCAGTCGGCGCCGCCCGGGCCCGGTTCGGCCAGAGACACGGTGTGGCGGTAGTTGAGCAGCGTGGTGAACAGCGGTTGCGGCGCGGGCACCGCGCTGCAGCGCTGGGCCAGCGCCAGCGGCGCATGCTCGTGCCGCAGCAGCGCCGCCAGTTGCGCGACCGCCGCGTCGACCGCGGTGCCTGCATCGCGCCGGTCGATCCGCAGGCGGAACGGCAACGTGTTGATGAACACCCCCATCATCTCGTCCGCGCGATCGCTGCCCATGCGCCCGGACAGCACGGTGCCGAACACGACCTCGTCGCGTCCGCTGCAGCGCGCCACGACCTGTGCCCAGGCGACGTGGAACAGCGCGGCCGGCGCGATGCCGCGCGTGCGCGCGCAGGAGCGGATGCGTGAGGCGAGCTGCGCCGACAATGCGCGCCGCGCTTCATGCAGCCCGGACGCGCCGCCGCGCAGCGTGTCCACGCCGAAGGCAACGGTCGGCGCATCGACATCGCCCAGCAGTTGGGTGAAGTAGGCCTCGTGCGCCTGCGCCGGTTGCGCGGCGATCGCGGCGATATGCTGGCGGAACGGCACTGGCCGGGGCAGCTGCGCGGCGCGGCCGTCGAGCAACGCGGCGACCTCGCGCAGGATCAGTTCGAGGGTGACGTGGTCGCTGATCAGGTGATGATTGACCAGCGCGAGCCGCCACTCTCCACTGGCCCGATCACCGCCCCGATCATCGGCATCATCGCCGGCGCGCTCGGGCGCGGCGTGCAGCGCGATCAGCGGCGCGCGATCGAGCGCGATGCGGACCGTCGCCGGATCGGCGATGCGCGACAGCCAGGCGACCGTGTCCTTGCCCGCCGGCACCGCCGCTTCGTGCAGCGGCAGATCGACCTGGCGATGCACCACCTGCATCGGCTGCGCCAGCCCCTGCCAGTGGATCGAGGTGCGCAGGATGTCGTGACGCGCCACCACCGTGCGCAGCGCCTCCACGAAGCGCTCCAGTCCGCGCCGGTCCGAGAAGCCGAGCACGAACGTCGACAGATACGGATCGCCGACCTCTTCCGCCAGATGATGGAACAAGATGCCTTGCTGCAGCGGCGCGAGCGGATAGATGTCCTGGATGCCGGCCGCGCCGTTCGGAACCCGCGCGGCGATGCTGTCGAGCTCGGCCTGCGACAGGCCCGCGAGCGGCACCATGTCCGGGTGCAACGCCACCGCGTCCTTCGGAACGCCGCCATCGTCGACCACGCTCGCCGCGCGGCCGACACCGGCATCGAGCTGGGCGCAGAACGCATGCAGCACCGGCGCGGCGAACACGGCGCGCACGTCGACCGCGGCGCCATGCTCACGCAACTTGGCCACCATTCGGATCGCGAGCATCGAATGCCCGCCCAATTCGAAGAAACCGTCGTCGCGTCCGACCTGTTCCAGTCCCAGCAGTTCGCGCCATAGCGCCGCCACTTGCTGCTCGGTCGGCGTGCTCGGAGGCACGAAGCCACGCACCGCCATCGCGCCGCGATCCGGCGCCGGCAGCGCGTTTCGGTCGAGCTTGCCATTGGGCGTGAGCGGCAATGCCGCGAGCCGCACGATCGCCGCCGGCACCATATAGTCGGGCAAGCTCGCGACCAGTCCGGCGCGCAATGCCGACGGATCGGGCTCGGCGCCATCGTGCGCAACGACGTAGGCCACCAGCCTCGCATCGCCTGGCCCGCTTTCGCCGGCTTCGCCGGCGCGCGCCACCACCACCGCTTCGCGCACGCCCGCGGCCGCGAGCAGTTGCGCTTCGATCTCGCCCAGTTCGATGCGGAAACCGCGGATCTTGACCTGCTGATCGTTGCGCCCGAGGTATTCCACGCTGCCGTCGTCGAGCCAGCGGCACAGGTCGCCGGTGCGATAGACGCGGCCGCCGGCCGGATCCAGCGGATCGGCGACGAAACGCTCGTCGGTCAGATCCGGACGGTTGAGGTAACCGCGCGCGACCTGCACGCCGCCGATCAGCAGTTCGCCCGGCGCGCCCACCGGCACCGGACGCATCGCCGCATCGACGATGTAGAAACGCGTGTTGGCGATCGGCCAGCCGATCGGCGCGCGCGCGCCCGGATCGTCAGGCCGGCAACGCGCGTAGCAGACATTGACCGAGGTTTCGGTCGGTCCGTAATGGTTGAACAGTTCGGTGCCCGGCAACACCTGGAAAAAGCGCTGGGCGAGTTCGTACGGCAGCGCCTCGCCGCCGGAGAACACCTGCCGCAGGCTGGTGCACTGGCCGAAGCGCGGATGATCCAGCATGGCGCGCAGCAAGGTCGGAACCAGCTTGAGCCGGGTCGCGCCGCCGCGCAGGATCAGGTCGACGAGGTAGTCGGCATCGAAATGGCGGCCGGGCGCGGCGACCAGCAGACGCGCGCCGCAGATCAGCGCGCTGAAGAAATCCCAGATCGAGGCGTCGAAGCTGAAAGGCGTCTTCTGGATCAGGATGTCGCTGGTATCCATGGGGTACCGCGCGCGCAACCAGCTCATGTGATTGGCGATGCCGCGGTGATGCACCATGACGCCCTTCGGCCGACCGCTCGAACCGGAGGTGTAGATGACGTACGCCAGGTGATCGGGCGTCAGTTCAGTCGGCGCCTCGGCGGTCGCCTCCAGCGGCGTCGACGGATAGACCTCGACTTCGTCCCATTGCGTGTCCAGGGCCAGGCTGTCGCGCGATGGCTGCGCCGGCCACATCGGTGCCAGCCGCGCCTGGCTCAGCAGCATGCGCGGACGCGCGTCCTCGAGCATGTAGGCCAGACGGTCGAGCGGATAGGACGGATCCAGCGGCAGGAACGCGGCGCCGGCCTTCAATACGCCGAGTTGGGCCACGACCATCTCCAGCGAACGTTCCATGCCGATCGCCACCAGCACGTCCGGGCCGCATCCGCGCGCGCGCAGGTAACGCGCCAGGCGATTGGCCCGCGCATCCAGTTCCGCGTAGCTCAGCTGCGCGCCCTCGAACTCCACCGCGACCGCTTGCGGCGTCCTGCGCGCTTGCGCTTCGATCATCCGGTGGATCAACAGTTCTTCCGCGAACACGGTGTCGGTGCGGTTGAAGTCGCGCAGCAGCCGCGTGCGCTCTCCGGGACCCAGCACATCGAGCGCATCCACCGCGGTCGACGGCGCGGCCTGGGTCAGCGATTCGAGCACGGCGAGGAAGTGGCCGGCCCAGCGCTGCGCGGTGTCGGCGTCGAACAGGTCCGTGGCGTATTCCAGCCGGCCGTGGATGCATTCGCCGTCGTCGCTCAGCGCCAGGGTCAGGTCGAAATGGGTCGCGGCCTGCTCCAGGCGGACCGGCTCGACCCGCAGCTCGTGCAGGTCCAGCGCCGCGACCGGGGTGTTGTCGAAATTCAACATGGCCTGGAACAGCGGCGCATGCGCGAGGCTGCGCGCGGGTCGCACCGCATCGACCACCCGTTCGAACGGCACGTCCTGCGCCGAGTAGGCGAACGACAGGGTCTCGCGGGTGCGCTGCATCAGCGTCGCCACGTCGGGCGCGTCGCGCAGGTCGACCCGCAGCGCCAGGGTGTTGACGAAAAATCCGATCAACCCTTCGACCTCGCTGCGCCCGCGATTGGCCGCCGAGACGCCGACCACGAGATCGCGTTGACCGCTCAGCCGCGACAGCAGCACCGACCAGGCGGCAAGCAGCACGTTGAACGCGGTCGCATCCCAGGCCAGCGCGAACTCGCGCACGCGCGCGGACAGCGCGGCGGGCAGCGCCACGGCGACCGCCGCGCCGGCGAAGCTCTGCTGGGGCGGTCGGGGGCGATCGCAGGGCAAAGCCAGCAATCCTGGCGCATCGCCTATGCGCGCGCGCCATGCGTCCAGCCGCGCCTGCATCGCGGCGCCGTCGTCGATTTCGCGCTGCCATGCGGCGTAGTCGCCGTACTGCAACGGCAGCGGCGGCAGCGGATCGGCGGCGCCAAGGCGAGAGGCCTGATACAAGGCCGCGATCTCGCCGACCAGAACGCCCAGCGACCAACCGTCGGAGACGATGTGGTGCTGCACCAGGATCACGACATGCTCGCGTTCGTCCAGCCGCAACAACCGGCAGCGCACCAGCGGCGGGCGGGTGAGATCGAACGGCATGGCGCATTCCTGCGCGACGATCGCCCGCATCCGCGCCTGGCGATCTTCAACCGGCAATCCGCTCAGATCGTCCTCGCGCATCGGTATGCCGATGTCGGCCGGCGCGGGCTGCGCGCGGGCCGCGCCGTCGCGTTCGACGAAGGCGCAACGCAGGACTTCGTGCCGCGCCACGATCCGATCCAGGGTCGCGCGCAGCGCGACGCGGTCCAGCGTGCCGCTCAGGCGCAGCGCCACCGGCAGCAGGTAGGCGGTGGCGCTGGCCGGTTCCAGCCGGTCCAGAAACCACAGCCGCTGCTGCGAGAACGACAGCGGCAGGCCTTCGCCGCGTTCGGCGATCGCGATCGCTGCCGGCGCGGGCGCGGCCTCGCGCATGCGCTTGTCCAATGCGCGCTGCAGGACCTTACGCTTGAGTTCTTCCAGGCTGAGGGTGTCGTCGGTCATCGGGGGCTTTGCGGTTGCGTGGCGTGGAGAGATGCGGGTCCGACTCAGGCGTCGGCGCTGTCGAACAGCGAGGTGGACAGATAGCGTTCGCCGGTATCGGGCAGGATGGTCAGCACGGCGCTGCCGGCCGGCGCCCGCGACGCGATCTTTCTCGCCGCGACGAACGCCGCGCCCGAGGAAATGCCGCAGCACAGGCCCTCCTGGCGCGCGAGTTCGCGCGCGGCCTCGCGCGCCTCGTCCTCTTCCACCGCCACGGTCCGGTCGACCACCTCCGGCGTCATCACCGCGGGCATGAAATTCGGCGCCCAGCCGGCGATTTCGTGCGCGGTCCATGGGTGGCCGGCGAGCACGCGCGCGCGCGCCGGTTCGGCCGCCGCCACTTGCACGTCGGCACGCGCGGCCTTCAACGCCGCCCCTACCCCGCTCAAGGTGCCGCCGCTGCCCCAGCCCGATACGAACCAGTCCAGCCGCCGCTGCGCGAACGCCTGCAGGATCTCGCGCGCGGTACTGTCGCGGTGACAGGCCGGATTGGCCGGATTGGCGTACTGGTCGGCGAAGTACGCGCCGGTGCGCTCGGCGTATTCGCGCGCCGCGCGGCTGCGGCCCATCGCGCCTTCGGCGGCTGGAGTCAGCACGACCTCCGCGCCGTACGCGCGCATCAGGCGCCGCCGCTCGACCGAGTAGTTATCGCTGATGAAGGCCACGAAGCGGTAGCCGCGCACCGCGCAGGCCATCGCCAGGGCGACGCCGGCGTTGCCGGAGGTGGCCTCGACCACGGCCTGGCCCGGGCGCAGAGCGCCGCGTGCGAGCGCGTCGTCGAGGATCGATGCCGCGATCCGGTCCTTGATCGAACCGCTGGGATTACGCGCCTCCACCTTGACGTAGATGTCGACGCCGGCCGGCGCGAGCCGGTTGATCCTGACGATCGGCGTGCGTCCCACGGTGTCCAGGATTGAGTCGTATAACAAGGGTCTCTCCTCGTTGCGTCCGTGCGGATCGGCGTTCAACGCTTCGCGCGCGCCGTGCGTTCGACCCTGATCAGATAGTCGACCGTGGCCAGCAGCGCCTCGGGCGCCGCGCCGGGTTTCGGCGCGACCTTGTACTTGCCGGCCACGATGATCGTGGGCGTGCTGTCGACCTCGGCGGCGATCGCGTAGGACCTGGCCCATTGCACGCGCTCGTCGGTTTTCCTGCTGGCGTAAGCGTTGGCGAAGCGCGCGCGGTCCACGCCCAGCCGCGCGTAGGCGTCGGTGATCTGATCGGGACTGTCGCCGGTCAACGTCTGCTCGACATGCACCGCGCGGTAGATCGCCGCGTGGGTCTTGTCCACGACGCCCAGTTGCGCGGCCGCGTAATAGGCCTTGGCGCCGGCATCGAAGGCGCCGCCGAACACCGCCGGCACGTATTGGAAGCGGACGCCGCGCGGCAGCTTGCGCCGCCACGCTTCCATCGCCGGATCGAACTTCGCGCAGGCGCCGCAGGCATAGCTGAATACCTGCACGACCTCGATGCCGGGGCCGGGCGAGGCCTGCACGGGTTTGGCCAGGACCGCGTAGTCGTTCCCTGCCACGGGCGCGGCTTGTCGCGCCGGTGCGACGGGGCTGAAAGCGATCAGCGCCACGATCATCACCCAGGCGAGCGCGCCGCGCGGGCGCGTTCGCCTCGATGGCGCCGTCTTGTTCGCGCTGTTGCCGGCTTCGCCGTTGGTTGCTTGTTCAATGACTGCGTGCTTCATGGGGTCGTCCTCGATGAGTGAATATCCGATCGTGTCTGTCTGTCCCGGCAGGGTCGTGGCTCATGTCACGCCGTCCTCCTCGTCCAGCAACGCCAGCAACTCGTCGCGCGACAGTCCGTCGAGGCTGTCGCTCAAAGCCTGCGCATCGCTGCCCATATAGGTCTGGAACTGCATGTCGACCACCGCCTCGGCCATGGCCTTGAGCACGGGCGAGCGCATCAGGAGGTCGATGGTCAGTTCGATCGCGAACATTTCGCGCATCCGCAGCGACAACTGGACCAGCAGCAACGAGTGACCGCCCAAGGCGAAGAAATGATCGTGGCGGCCGACCCGTTCGACACCCAGCAGTTCCGTCCATAGCTGCGACAGCGCCTGCTCCACTTCGCCTTCGGGCGCTTCGTACGCCTGCCGCGCATGCGCGTCGCCTTCCGGCGCGGGCAGCGCCGCGCGGTCCAGCTTGCCATTCGGGGTCAGCGGCCAATGGTCCACGTGTACAAACGCCGACGGCAGCATGTACTCAGGTAGACGCGACTGCAGTCGCCCACGCAATGCCGACACTTCGATTGCGTCGCCCTGCCAATACGCCACCAGCGTCCGCTCCGATCCTGCGTCGCCGCGCGCCACCACCACCGCGTCGCGCACGCCCGCGCAGGACTGCAACGCCAATTCGATCTCGCCCAGTTCGATCCGGTAACCGCGGATCTTCACCTGGAAATCGTTACGGCCCAGGAACTCCATCGTCCCGTCCGCCCAATACCGCGCCCGGTCGCCGGTCTTGTACATGCGTTCGCCCGGCACGAACGGATCGGGCACGAAACGTTCGGCGGTCAGCTCGTCGCGGTTCCAATAACCTTCGGCCAGGCAGTCGCCGGCGATGTACAGATCGCCCGGAACGCCCACCGGACTGGGCTCGCCGCGTGCATCGAGCACGTAGTAGCGCGCGTTCCAGATCGGACGGCCGTACGGAATGCTCTTCCAGTGCGGCTCCACCCGATCGATTCGATGGTAGTTCGACCACACCGTCGCTTCGGTCGCGCCGCCCAGCGCCACCACTTCGCAACGCGGGAATGCGCGCCGGACTGCATCGGGCAGTTCCAGGCCGATCCAGTCGCCACTGAAGAACGCCAGCCGCAGGTCGCGCGACACCTTCTCCGTCAACGAACCCACCAGACCGGCGAACACCGCGGGCGCCGAGTCCCAGAACGTGATCCCGCTGCGCAGCAGCTCGATCAAGCGCGCCGGATCGCGTACTTCCTCCGAGCGCGCCACGTGCACGCTGCCGCCGCTCCACAGCACCCCGAACAGGTCGTACACCGACAAGTCGAAACTCAGCGAGGTCGTGAACAACACCCGATCCGAGGGCCCCATCGCAAACGTCGATTCCACCCACGCGAACAGGTTCGCCGCCGCCGCGTGCTTGACCATCACGCCTTTCGGACGGCCGGTCGAACCCGAGGTGTAGATCACATACGCCAACGCCTGCGCGTCCACGCCGATCCCTTGCGACGACGGATTCCACACCGGCTGGTCCGACCACCGTTCGGCTTCGTCCACGCACAGCACCATTACCGTCGACAAGCCTTCGTGTTGCGACAGCGATCGCTGCGACAGCACCCGCCGCGGCGCGCAGTCCTGCAATGTCTCGCGCAGCCGTTGCACCGGATGCGCCGGGTCCAGCGGCACGTAGGCCGCGCCCGCCTTCGCCACCGCCAGCACCGCCGCCACCATCCACGGACCGCGCTCGAGCAGGATCCCCACCCGGTCGCCGGCCTGCACCCCATCGGCCAGCAACCGGTGGGCAATACGGTTCGCGCGTTCGTTCAACGCCTGGTAACTCCAGCGCTCATCGCCGCACAACACCGCCAGCGCCTGCGGACGCTCAAGCACCTGGCGCTCGAACCCGGCGTGCATCACCTCGCGGGGATACGCGTGATCGGTCGCGTTCCAGTCCGCGGTCAGACGCTTGCGCTCGCTCGCCGACAACGCGGATGTCGCCTGCCATGCCGCGTCGGCGTCGTCGGCGATCGTCGCGAGCACGCGCAGGTACGCGTCGGCCATTCGCATCAACTGGTCACGGCCGAAGCGGCCGCGGTCGGCGTCGAAGGCCAGAGCAAGGCCATCGCCCGCGCCGGAGAACGTGGTGGTCAGGCCGAAGCCGGTGGACTCGACCGTATCGACATCGTTCGCGGCCATGGGCACCGCGCGATCGCGCACGGCGTCGTGGATGGCCTGGTGGGCGTGGAAGTGCACGTAGTTGAACACCGCATCCAGACGCGCCCGGTGCGCGTGCTCGGACACGATGCGGAAATACGGATAGCGACGGTGTTCGGCCAGCCGGTTTTCCTCGTCGAACACCGCCTGGATCCGTTGCTTCCAACTGCCCGGGGCCGCGCTCATCCGCAGCGGCAGGGTGTTGAGGAACAGACCGAGCGTGCGCTCGCCGCCGTCGGTTTCCGGACGGGTATTGCATACCACGCCGGTCATCGGCGCCTGCGTGTCCGCGAACAGGCCGATCACATGCAGATGCGCGGCCAGCAGCACCGAGCGCAGCGGCACCCCCAATTCGGACGCGAGCGCCGACAATCGCGCCGCCACCGGCGCCGGCACCGCGACAGCCGGATTGCGCACGTCGCAGTGCGGCCACGAACCCGGCAGATCCGGCAGGATCGTGGCTTCGGCGTCGGCGAGATAACCCGACCAGAACTCGGCGTGGCGCGCGACGCCGAGCGCCTGGTGTTCGAGCCAGGCCGCCGCCTTCGGCGATACGGTCGGCGGCAACGGCGCCGGCACATCCATGCCGAGAGCGCGGAAATATTCGGCGAAGATCTCGCTCTGCATCAGCGCCACGCTCCAACCGTCGAGGATCGCGTGATGGAATGCGATCGTCAGCTGGATCCGGGTGCCGTCGCAGCGATGAACGAAGAACGCCAACAGCGGCGCCTTCTGCAGCTCCCACGGCCGAGCCTGCTGCTCGGCCAGGAACGCGAGCACCGCGGCGCGCTGGGCGTCCGCGTCCAGACCGCGCAGGTCGCTGCAGGTCAGTGCGATCCGCGCCGCCGCATGCACGCACTGCCTCACCGTGCCGTCGCGCCGCAGCTCGAAGCCGCTGCGCAGCGAGGGATGGCGCAGCGCGACCGCATCGAGCGCGGCGCGCATGGCCGGTTCGTCCCATCGTGGCAGATCGATGCGGTACGAGAACACGTCGTGGTATACGCCGCGGGCGCCGCCGTATTCGCCGTGGAAGATCATGCCCCGCTGCAGCAAGGTCGCGTCCCACGCGTCTTCCACGCCGTCGGGCAGTTCGTCGCCGACCGGGGTCTCGGTCGATGCCGCGTCCAGCACTTGCCAGTCCGGCGCGTCATCGGCCTCGGCGCTTGCGACGCTTGATCCGATCGCATGCGCCAATGCGTCGACGGTCGGATGCCGGAACAGATCGACGACCGCGAAGCCGAAACCGCGCCGCCGGCCCTCGGCCACCACCGCGATGCTGCGAATCGAATCGCCGCCGAGTTCGAAGAAGTTGTCGTCGATACCGATGCGATCGACCGGCAGCTGCAGCGCCCGCGCCCAGACGTCGGCCAACGATTGGCGCAGCGCATCGGTCGGCGCGCGGTAGCGGCGGTGCAATGCGGCCTCGGCATCGGGCGTCGGCAACGCGCCGCGATCGAGCTTGCCGCTCGGCGTCAGCGGCCAGTGGCTCACGCGCACGAACGCGGCCGGCACCATGTAGGACGGCAACGCCGCGATCAGCGCCGCGCGTAGCGACTCGGCTGCGAGGTTCGCATCCGCGGTTTCGAAATAGGCCACCAGCCGGCGCTCGCCCTCGCCGCCCTCGCGCGCTTCGACCACGGCCTCGCGGACCCCGTCGAGCCCGCGCAAGGCCGCTTCGATTTCGCCCAGTTCGATGCGGTGCCCGCGGATCTTGACCTGGAAGTCGTTGCGGCCCAGATAGTCCAAGCCGCCGTCGGCGCGCCGGCGAGCCAGGTCGCCGGTGCGGTAGAGACGATCGCCGGGCACGAACGGATTGGCGACAAAGCGCTGCAAGGTCAACTCGGGCCGATGCAGGTAACCGCGCGCCACGCCGGCGCCGCCGACATACAGTTCGCCCGGCACGCCGACCGGCGCCGGCTCGCCCGATGCATCGAGCACGTACAGGCGCAGGTGCGGCAGCGCCCGGCCGATGGGGCTGCCATGGCCATGTTCGATCGCATCGCGTTGCAGGCGCAGATAGCTCGCATGCACGGTGATTTCGGTAATGCCGTACATGTTGATCATCGCCACGCGCTCCGGCGGGTGGCGTTCGATCCACGGCCGCAGCATGCGCGGGTCCAGCGCCTCGCCACCGAACACGACGGCGCGCAGCGCCGGCAGCGGCGTGTCACCGGCACCAGCGGCGATCAGCTGCCGGAACGCGCTCGGCGTCTGGCTGAGCATGCTGACGCGCTCGCGCGCCAGCAGGGCCAGGAAATCCTCCGGCGAACGCGTGCATTCCCACGGCACGATGATCGCGCAGCCGCCGTACAGCAACGCGCCCCACAACTCCCACACGGAGAAGTCGAAGGCGAACGAATGAAACACGGTCCACACGTCGTCGGGGCCGAAACCGAACGATGCCTGGGTGGCGGCGAACAATGCCGCGACCTGGCGATGTTCGACCATCACACCCTTGGGCCGGCCGGTGGAGCCGGAGGTGTAGATCACATAGGCCAGGTGATCGGGGCGCAATGCCACTTGCGGCGCATGCGACCGTGCGCTGTTGACGGTGTCTTCCACCTCCAGCACCGCATGGCCGTCCACACCCAGTCGCGCAGCCGCGCCGCCGGCGCTCACCACCGCGACCGGCGCGGCATCTTCCAGCATCTGCAGCACGCGCTCGCGCGGATAGTCCGGGTCCAGCGGCACGTAGGCGCCGCCGGCTTTCAGGATGCCCAGCAAGCCGATTACCAGCTCGATTCCGCGCCCGGCGCACAGGCCCACACAGGTATCGGGAACCACGCCCAACTCGATCAACGCATGCGCGACGCGGTTGGATGCGGCTTCCAATTGCGCGTAGCTCAACTGCGCTTCGCCGCTGCGCAACGCCGGCGCATCGGGCGTGCGCGCGACTTGCGTCTGGAACAACTCGACCAGCGTCTTCTGCGGCGGCTCAGCTGAAGGGCCGGTGCTCTCTTGCAGCAATTGCGCGCGTTCGTTCTGGTCCAACAACGTCAGCGAAGCCAGCGTCGCGTCGGGCGAACGCGCCATGCCGTCGAGCAAACGCTCCAGCCACCGCGACCAGCGCGCGACGGTGTCCTCGTCGAACAGATCGCTCGAGTACTCGATCGCGCCGCTGAGTTCCTGCCCTTCTTCCCGCAGCGTCAGGCCAAGATCGAATTGGGTCGCGCCATGCGACACCACATAGCCTTCCACGTCCAGCCCCGGCAATGCCAGCGTCCGCTCCGGCGTGTTGTCCAGGCTCAACAGCGTCTGGAACACCGGGCTGTGGCTCAGGCTGCGCCGCGGATGCAGCGCCTCGACCACGCGTTCGAACGGCACATCCTGGCGCCCGTGTGCTTCAAGCACCTTCGTCTTGGCTTGCTCGAGCAACGAGGCCACCGTCGCCGTGTCCTCCACCCGCAGCCGCAATGCCAGGGTGTTGACGAAAAATCCGATCAACCCCTCCAGTTCCACCCGCGGCCGATTGGCCACCGGCGAACCCAACACCACCTCGTCCTGCCCGCTCAGTCGCGACAGCAGAGCGCTCCAGCCCACCAGCAGCACCGTATACAAGGTCGTCCCGTACGCCCGCGCCAGCGCGTGCAGGCGCTGCGTCAGCCCAGCCTCGAGACGCAAAGGCAAACGGCCGCCGCGATAGCTCTGCAACGACGGACGCGGGCGATCGGTCGGCAACGCCAGCAATTCCGGCGCGCCGCGCAGTTGCGCGCACCACGCCTGCACCTGCTCGGCGCTGTCGGTTTGCGAAAGCCGCACCCTTTGCCAGGCGGCATAGTCGGCGTATTGCAGCGGTAGTGCCGGCAATGGATCAGGCCGGCCCTGTGCATACGCGGCATACAGCGCGCCCAGTTCGCGCACCAGCACGCCCTGTGACCAACCGTCGGACACGATGTGATGCTGCACCAGCACCAGTACGTGCTCGTCGGCCTGCAAACACACCAGCAGCGCACGCACGGGCGGATGCGCCGACAGATCGAATGGCGCCGCCGACCAGGCCATGCAGGCCTGCGCCAGCGCGGCCTCGCGCTGTGAAGCCGGCAGCGCGTGCAGGTCCTGCCGCTCCAATGTCAGTCCGTTCGTCGCCCGTACCACTTGCACCGGACCGTCCGCGCCGTGCTCGAACACCGTGCGCAGCGATTCGTGCCGTTCGACGATGCGATCCAGCGCCCGCGTCAGCGCCGCTTCGTCCAGTACGCCGCGCAGGCGCACGCCCGCCGCGATGTGATACGCCGCGCCGGCCGCCGCATCCAGCTGATCCAGAAACCACAGCCGCTGCTGCGACCACGACAACGGCAGCGGCAAGCTGCGATCCGCCAACGGCAATGCGCCCGGTTGCGCGCCGCGCATCGCGCTCCATACCGCCCGCGCCATGCCCACCAGGGTCGGCGCGGCCAGCAAGGCTTGCAGCGAAGGCTCGACCCCAAAGTCGCGCTGCACGCGCGCGATCAGCTGCAACGCCATCAGCGAATGGCCGCCCACGGCGAAGAAGTCGGCATCGTCGGCGGCGTCGCGCGCGAACAAGTCCCTCCAGATGCCGCGCATGCGCGCGATCACCGCCGCGAACTCGCCGCCGACCGCATCCGGGTATGTCGCCTCGACGAGCGCCGGCGCGGCGTTCGCAACGGCAGCCGACGCCGCACGACTCGGCGTCAGCAGCAATTGACGGCCGCCGAATCCGAGCACGGCATCGAATGCATCGCCGATCGCGCGCGCATCGGGCATATCGCCAGCGCCCTGAGCCGCCGCCATGCCGACGCCCGCCCACGCCCCCCAGTTGACCGAGACGATGCGCCGCCCGCGACGCGATCGCTTCTGCGCATACGCGTCCAGGTAGGCGCCGGCGGCGCAATAGCCGACTTGCCCGGGCACCGGCCGCAGCGCATTGATCGACGAACACAACACGATCCGCACCGGCGCGTCGCCCAGCGCGGCATCCAGGGCGCGCAAGCCCGCGGTCTTGGGATCGAGCACCGGCGCCAGACGCGCGCGATCGGTATGCCGGATCAGGCCTTCGCCCGCCGCGCCGGCCGCGTGCAGGACCAGGTCGATGGCGCCGTAGGCGGCGACGGCATCGGCGATGGCGGCGCGCAGCGCGTCCGCGTCGGCGACATCGGCGCGGATCAGACGGAACGCGGCGCCGCGTTCGCGCAGCGCGTCCAGTCGCCGCTCGATATCGTCGCGCTCGTGCCGCGCCAGCAGCGTCAGCCGCGGATTCGCCACGCGTGCGGTCAGATACTCGGCGAACGCAAGGCCGATGCCGCCGGTGCCGCCGAGGATCAGGCAGTGGCCGCGGTCGCGCAGCGCTGCGCCGCCGGTTTCCGGATCGATCGCCCGCGTCGGATCGGTTTCGCGCAGATCGGCCTCGGCCAGATCGGGCACCCACGCGTGCGATCCGCGCAAAGCGACGACGGCATGCGCCGGATGCGCGCCGGCGTCCACGCCGAGACCGGCCAGCGCCGTCGCCAACAGCAGCGGATCGGCCGGCGCATGGCCGTCGTGCAGGCCGCCTTCGGCATCGAGCCAACGCCAGGCGATGCGCGGATGCTCCAGCGGCGCGACCCGGCAGACGCCGGCCACCAGGGCCTGCGCGGGGTCGTCGTGTTCCCGTCCGTCGACGGACTGCGCCGCCAGCGTCAGCACGTCGACGCTGAAGCGCGCGCCGGCGCTCGCATCCAGAGCGCGCGCCAGCGCGATGGGCGCGTGCACGCACAGCTGTTCGGCGCCTTCGCCGTCGCTGTCGCGGGCCGACATCGGCCAGGCGTAGACGATTCTGGACGGCACCGCGCCGCCCTCCCCGAGTTCGGCGACCAGCCGGGCCAGGGCTTCGGGTTGCGCCGGGTCGAGCGCGAAGCCGTCCGATCGCGTCACCACGCCCACAACGCCCGCGACTGCCTCGACCAGACGCACGCGCCAGCCTTGCGTGCGCAGATGGCTGAGCGTCGCAAGATCGGCGCCGCCCGGATCGGCGAACCACAGGACCTCCCGCGGCGGCGCGATCGGCCATTCGGCCGGCGGCCGCGGCAGCCGGCGCCAGCCGGGAATCGAGGCCGCGGTTTCGACCCAACCGGTTTCGGCGGCAGCGATTGCAGCAGGAACGATTTCAACGAGACCGCTTTCAACAAAGCCGGACCCTGAGGACGAATGGGCAACGACATCGTCGCTACGAGCTTCAGTCACCGTCGATGGCGATGCATCGATCCAGTGCCGTTCCTCGGCGAACGGATAAGCAGGCACCGGCACGCGACGTTGCGGCGCCTCCGGCACCGCCCGCCGCCAGTCGATCCGATGCCCGCGCGCCCACAGCGCCGCGAGCGTCGCCCGCAGCGCCGCCAGCGGATCCTGGTCGCTCGCCGACAAGGTCTGAAAACTCTGCGAAGACACGCCGGCGGCTTGCGCGAACGCCCCCAGCGCCGCGCCCGGCCCCACCTCGACGACCGCGATCTCGCCCAGCGAAGCCAAGCTGCGCAGGCCATCGTGGAAGCGCACGGCCTGACGCATATGCGCCACCCAGTAATCGACCGACGTCGCGCGCTCGGCGCTGATCCACCCGCCATCGACGTTGGAGATGTACGCACGCTGCGGCGCCGACAGCGGCGTCAGCGCGACCGCATCGGCGAAGCGCTGCAGGATCGGCTCCAGCATCGCGCTGTGGAATGCATGCGAAACGCTGAGGCCGCGGCAGGCGATGCCGGCCGTCGCCAGCGCTTCGGCCTGCGCGCGAATCGATTCGGGCGGACCGGCCAAGGTGCATTGGCGCGCGCCGTTGACCGCGGCGATCTCCACCTGCGCAAGCAACAGGTCGCGCAGGCTCGCTTCGTCCGCCATCGCCGCGAGCATGGCGCCGGCCGGCAATTGCGCGACCAATCGCCCGCGCAGCGCCACCAGACGCAGCGCGTCGTCGCGCGCGATCACCCCGGCCAGACAGGCCGCGACGTATTCGCCCAGGCTGTGGCCCAGCATGGCGCTGGGGCGCAGACCGAAGGATTCCAGCAGGCGCGCCAGCGCGTAGCCGACCACGAACAGCGCCGGTTGAGTCAGCTCGGTCGCTTCCAGCCGCCCTGCCTGCGAAGGCTCCAGCAGTAGCGGCCGCAGATCGAGGCCGAGCTGCGGCTCGAGCACGCGCGCGCACGCGTCCACGTCCTCGCGGAAGCCGCGATAGGCCGCGTACAGCGCCGCGGCCATCGCCGCGAACTGGCTGCCCTGGCCCGGAAACAGGAACACCAGCGCCGGTGCGTTCTCGCCGTCGTGCATCTGGGCGCGGTCCAAGCATTCGATCGCGGCCGACGCATCGGCGGCCGCGATCGCGGTGCGGTAGCGCAACGCCTTGCGCCCCGTGCGCGTGGTGTGGGCGATCGCGGCGTAGGCATCGCCCGCATCGGCGAGCCGGCGCCGCATCGCATCCACCAGCGAGGTCAACGCCGCCGGCGTACGCGCGGACAGCAGCAGCGGCTGCGCCCATTTCGATTGTGGCGCGCTCACGACCTGTGACGCGGGCGGCGATTCCAGCACCACATGGGCGTTGGTGCCGCCGATGCCGAACGAGCTGACGCCGGCCCTGCGCACGCCGTCGCGCAGCGGCCAGGTTTCGCGCGCGAGCGGAAAACGGAATGGGCTGCCCGTCGTATCGATATGCGGATTGAGCTGGCGCAAATGCGGATTCGGCGGCAGTTCGCCGCGACCGATCGCCAGCGCGGCCTTGACCAGCCCGGCGATGCCGGCCGCCGCGTCGAGGTGGCCGATGTTGGCCTTCAGCGCGCCGAGCGCGCAGTACGGCGCCTGTGCGTCGCCGAACGCCGACTTCAGCGCGGCGAATTCGATCGGATCGCCGAGCGCGGTGCCGGTGCCGTGCGCTTCCAGATAGCCGATCGTTTCCGGCTCCACGCCGGCGACCGCCAACGCCTCGCGCACGACCGCCGCCTGCCCTTCCACGCTGGGCGCGGTGAATCCGGTCTTGTCGTCGCCGTCGTTGTTGACCGCGCTGCCGATGATCACCGCGTGGATGCAGTCGCCGTCGGCCAGCGCCTGCGCCAACGGCTTCAACAGCACCGCCGCGACGCCGTCGCCCGACACGGTTCCGCTCGCATCGGCGTCGAACGGCCGGCAACGCCCGTCCGACGACAGGATGCCGCCGTCCACGTGCCGATAGCCGCGCGGTTCCAGGGTCCGCACCGACACGCCGCCGGCCAACGCCATATCGCATTCGCCCGCGAGCAGCGCCTGGCAGGCGAGATGCACGGCGACCAGCGAACTCGAACAGGCGGTCTGCACCGTCACCGCCGGTCCCTGCAGCCCGAGCTTGTAGGCGGTGCGGGTGGCGAGATAGTCCTTCTCGTTACCGATCGAAAGCGCCATCGGCCCCACCGCCTGCATCAGCTCCGGTCGCCGCGCCAGGCGCTCGAGAAAATACGCATTGGTCGAAGCGCTGGCATAGACGCCGACCGTGCCCATCCGCGAGCCCGGCCCGTAGCCGGCATGCTCCATCGCGGTCCACGCGGTCTGCAGGAACAGGCGCTGCTGCGGATCGGTGGCGCGCGCCTCGAGCGCCGTCATCGCGAAGAAATCGGCATCGAACGATTCGATTGCGTCCAGCGCGCCCGCGCGGCGGACATAGCGCGGGTCGGCCAGATCGGACTGCGCCACGCCGGCCGCGCGCAGGCTCGCGTCGTCGAAATCGCGGACCGACTCGACGCCGGCCACGAGATTCGCCCAGAACGATTCCAGATCGCCGGCGCCGGGGAAACGCCCGGCCATGCCGACGATGGCGATCGCGGCCTCGTGGCCATCGCGCGTCGCGGACGAATTGGAGATGCCTGTTGCTTTGCTCATTGCGTGTTCCTGGCGATGACGCCGTTCGTGACTCGCTCAGACCGCGCTCGCGTCGGCGGCCACCTGGCCGTACTCCAACCGGACCACTCGGTCGGCCACGTCGAAGTAACGGTCGTCGTGAGTGATCACCACCAGCGTCTTGCCGGCGGCCTTCAGTTCGGGCAGCAGTTCCTGATAGAAGCAGCGGCGGAATTCCACGTCCTGGTCCGCGGCCCACTCGTCGAACAGGTAGATGTCGCTGTCTTCCAGATAGCCCTGGGTCAGCGCCAGGCGCTTTCTCTGGCCCTGCGACAGATCCAGCGTGCTCAGACGGCCATCGGTCGCGGTGACCTTGCGATCCAGACCCAGCCTGTGCAGCAAGGCCTCGATTCCGGCCTGCGGCGGGCTGCGCCCGCGTCGGTCGAGCAGATCGTCGAACAGCCAGTAGTCGGCGAACACGGCGGTGAACAATTGGCGGAAGTCGCCCAGGTCGGCCGCCGTCAACGCATGGCCGTCCACCCGCACTTCGCCGCCGCTCGGCGCCAGCATGCCGGTGAGCAGCAGCGACAAGGTCGATTTGCCGCTGCCGTTGCCGCCGGTCACGAACACCATTTCGCCGCGCCGCAGCTCCAGGTCCATCGGCCCGAAACGGAACTCATCGGCGTCGCCCGGATAGCGGTATTCGACCTGCCGGAACGACAGTCGCGACCATCCCGCGAACCGCGTCGGATCGACCGCGGCCACCAGCGCCGGGCCCGAGAACGCCGGGCCCAGGGTGCGCAGATAACGCACGCTGCTCATTCCCGCGACCACCTGGCGGATGGCGGCGATCAGGCCGCTGATCGGTCCGATCAGGAACAGCGAGGCGATGACGAAGCGGGCCACCTGCGAGGCGTCCTGACCCAGATAGGCCCGGCCCATGAAGGCGACCGACAGGATCGCCGCGTACACGATCGCCATGTTCCACACTTCGGTGTAGCCCAGCCAGCGGTTGGCCGCGCGCAGCGACACTTCGTTGTCGCGGATCGCGCGTCCCAGCACGCGCTCGGAAAAATGCGCGGCGCGCGCGGCATTCATGCTGAGCTCCTTCTTCGCCTCGGCGATGGCGCGGAAGTGGCGGAACAGGCTGTCTTCCTCCTCGCGGATACGCGCGAAGAAACCTTCGGTGCGCCGCAGGATGGCCAGGGCGCAAGCGACGCTGATCACCACGAATCCCGCCAGCACCAGCAGCAATGGCCACGACAGCCACGCCAGGTAGGCCAGACAGAACAGCGCCACCAGCGCGTTGAACAACGCCTGCGGAAGCACCAGCAGCATCTGCGCGATCCGGGTCACGTCGACCACCAGCGCGCCGGCGATGCGTTCGCGGTTGGACATCAAGCGCGCGTAGTCGAGCGCCATGAACCGCGCGCACAACTGCGAACGCAGGTCCGAGATCACCGCGGCGCCGAAATGGGCCTGGAACGTCTGCGCCGCCGCCGACAGCGCGAGCATCGCGACCAGACTGGCCGCGGCCGGCCAGAGCATGGAGTTCGGCGTGCCGGCGAAGACGCCGCCCGCGATCGTACCGATCTGGGTGATTAGCACGATCGAGGCCAGCGCGCTGCCCGCGGCCAATGCGCCGGCGGTGGCCAGGGGAATCCGATGACGCCGGATCGTTTCGGCGATCACGGCGACGGGCCGGCTGGAGCCGCTTCGAGCGCGATGCGGGCGACGCCGACGCGCGCATCGGAATACGGATGCGTCTGCGCCATCAAACCCGCCGGGCGCGCCGGCAATGCGAGTCCGCCCGGCAGACCGTGGTCGATGGTGACCGCCAGCAGCGCATCCGGAAGCGGGCCCGGGCCAATGTCGAGCGTGAGTTCGAGCTCTCCCGCCGGCACCGCGAAGCCGCGGATGCGCACCGGCCATTGCTCGAAGCCTTCGGCGGTCGGCGCGTGGATCGAACGGTTCTGCACGGACGCGCTGCGCGCGTCGACGCCCTTGGGCAGGTACAGGTCCAGCACGTCGTGACCAGCTTGCGCGGTCACGGCCAGACGCATCCGTCGCAGCTCGCCCTGCGGCTCCACGCCGAGCACGCGGATGCGCGTCGTCGCCGGCACGCCGATCGCGGCGGCGCGCTCGCCCAGCGGCCGGCAGCGAGTTTCGCGCCAGACCTCGGGCGCATACAGATTGTTCGGCAAGGCACGCGCCGCATCGCCCAACACCGAGCGCTTCCAGGCGTCGTCGGTGGCGTCGATGCTCGCCAGGCAGTCCACGCCCTGCACGCGGTCGTTCAATACGAACACGCTGCTCGGCAGCGGATGTCGCGTGTCGAACGGATTGACGAACACCAGCGCGACGACGGCGACGAGACCCGACAACGCCAGCGCCGCGCCCACGCGCGCCGCGCCGTGGGCGAGCCAGGCGTGCATGCACAACACGCACAGCAGCAGCACCGGCACCGCGCCGATAACCGGCACGCTGACGCCCAGGGCCTGATCCAGCCGCATCGCCAATTCGCCGAGGATCACGCCGCCGACCACCACCACGGGCATCGCCAGCGCGAACGAACTCCACGCCGGCGCGGCGGGTCCGCGCAGGGCGGCGATGACGCGCACGACGGCAAGCGCGAGCAACGGCCACACCAGGATATTGGCCGCGCCGGGAAGCGCCAGCGCCAGCCCCCAGGCCAGCACGAGCAACAGCGCCTCGCCGCCGCGCAACAGCGCCGTCTCCGTCAGCGGCTTGTACAACAGCCCGGCGACGAGCGCGGCCGCGACCAGACCGGGAATGAACACCGAACCGGCACGCAGCATCGGCAGCGCCGCCAGCAAGGCCAGCGCCAGCGCCCACCACCAACGCAGGCCGCCGCGTGCGGCGCCGAGGATCGCCACCAGCACGCCGCCCGCCAGCAGCGTCCAGGCGAGGAACCATTCGAGTTGATGCGCGGAGACGGCGCGCTGCATCGCGCCGGGCCAGAAATCCTCGCGCACGAACGCCGACACCGACAGCACGACCGAGACCGCGACCGCGATCGCCGCCAGCACCGCCAAGGCGCCGCGCGCCGTGGCCAACACGCCGGCGGGCTCGCAGCGGCGGCCGCGCCACGCGGCGACGATCAGCAGGAGCGTGGCCAGCGCCAGCGCTGCCTGATCGAGCCAGCGCGGGTACTGGAAAAAGGCCTTGCCGGTGAAGTTCATATAGGCCGGCTCGGCGCCCGCCGCGGGCGCGACCGAGCTTGCCGACAGCGCCGCGCGCATGGCGCCGATGGCCTGGTCGCCCATGTGCTGCAGCGTCGCCGGCGCCAGATGGTCGGGCGTATCGGTCGGCGAGTGATAGTCCGAATAGCCCTCGATGAAGGCGAAATTCAGGCCCGGAAGCCCGCGCTCCAGCGACACGTTGAAGTCGGTGAAGTTGGGCATGCGCTTGTAGATTTCATCGGAGTACGAATTCGCCACGGGCGCTGCGTCGTGCAGCGACCGCAGCAGCGGCGCGCTGCCCGAACCGGACTGGAACATCAGCACCGGTCCGCTGCTGCCGCGCGCTTCGAAGTTGAACACCGTCGCGACCCGCGGCGCCAGCGCGTGGCGATCGAAGAAGGCGCGCGCACCGAACGCGCCCATTTCTTCGCCGTCGCTCAGCAACACGATCAGATCGCGCTTGCGCGCGCCGCGGTCCGACCCGGCGGCGACGCGCGCGGCCTCGAGCACGGTGGCCACGCCGGCGCCGGCATCCGCCGCGCCTGGCGCCCACGGGATGGAGTCGTAGTGCGACATCAACAGCACCGCGTCGCGCGGCTTGCCGGCGCTGGCGCCTGTCGCCGGCAGCACGCCGACGACGTTCTCGACCCAGGCGAAGCTGCCCTGACCCGACGAGAGTTCACGCTGCACCTCAACCTGCAGGCCGCTGGCGCGCAGTTGCGCGACGAGGTAATCGCGCACCTTCGCATTGGCCGCCGAGCCGGTGGGATGCGGCGCGCGCGCGATCTGCCGCACGTGCGACATCGCTCGCTCGACCGAGAACGCGTGGCCGGCACCGCCGTCGCCGCGCACGGCGGGCGGCGAAGACAGCGACCATGTCACGGCCACGACGGCGACGATCGCCGCCAGTCCCGCCAGCGTCCGCCACCACCGCGTCGGCTGCGTCCGCGGTTTGCCGTCGCTGCCCGCCCCTGCTTGGTTCTCGTTCATCCGCTCCCCTCCAATGAATTACCGCCACGACCGCGCGCGGTCGCACGGTCCTGAGTTCAATCTTCCAATTCGATTTCGTGTTCGGCCGATGCACGCCTGCCGCGGCGGCGACGCAAGGCTTCGCGTCGCTGCTCGCCGCGGCGGTCGCTGTCGGTCAATCGACCGGCCTCGCGATCGCCGTCGCGAATAAACGCCGCCAGTTGCGCGACGGTGGTATGGGTGAAGAGCTCCACCATGGTCAGGCGGTGCTGCAAGCGGCGTTCGATCATGGCCTGCAAACGCACCACCAACAGGGAATGACCACCCAAGGCGAAGAAGTGATCGTGGCGGCCGACCCGTTCGACGCCCAGCAACTCCGTCCACACCTGCGACAGCGCCTGCTCCACTTCGCCTTCGGGCGCTTCGTACACCTGCCGCGCATGCGCATCGCCTTCCGGCGCGGGCAGCGCCGCGCGATCCAGTTTGCCATTCGGGGTCAGCGGCCAATGATCCACGTGTACAAACGCCGACGGCAGCATGTATTCGGGCAGACGCGACTGCAGTTGGCCGCGTAATGCCGATGCTTCAATCGCGTCGCCCTGCCAATACGCCACCAAGGCCCGCTCCGATCCCGCGTCGCCGCGCGCCACCACCACCGCGTCGCGCACGCCCGGACAGGCTTGCAACGCAGCCTCGATCTCGCCCAGTTCGATCCGATAGCCGCGCAGCTTCACCTGGAAATCGTTGCGGCCCAGGTAATCCAGGCCCCCGTCACCGCGACGCCGGACCAGATCGCCGGTGCGATAAACACGGCCGCCCATCGCGAACGGATCGTCGATAAAGCGCTCGGCGGTCAATTCAGGACGATGCAGATAACCACGCGCCACGCCCGCGCCGCCGAGCCACAACTCGCCGACCACGCCCGGCGCGACCAGCTCGCCGTGTTCGTCCACCACGCAAGCGCGCGTATTCGCGATCGGCGCGCCGATCCCCGGCACGAAGCCCGTCGAACGCGGCATCGAGACCCAGGTCGAGTACGTCGTCGTCTCGGTCGGGCCGTACAGGTTCGCCACCCGCGCCGCCTGGGTCTGCGCGAACACCTGCTCGACCAGTTCGCGCTTGAGCGGTTCGCCGGCCAGGTTCACCGCGCACACGCTGGCCGGCAGGCCACCCGCATCCAGTACCGCCTTCAGCACCGACGGCACCGTGTTGACCAAGGTCGCGCCTTCCAACTGCGCGCCAGCGCGCAGCAAATCCTCCACCAGCATCACGCTGCCGCCCTGGGTCAGCGGCACCAGCAGTTCGAATACGGCCAGGTCGAAATTGACCGAGGTCGAGCAGACCGTGCGGGCCAGCTCCTCTGGCGCGAACGCGCTATGCGCCCAGGCCAGCAGATTGACGGTGTTGCGGTGTTCGATCGCCACGCCCTTGGGTCGGCCGGTGGAGCCGGAGGTGTAGATCACGTAGGCCAAGTGATCGGGACGCAATGTCACGTTCGGCGAATGCGACTGCGCGCTGCCGGCGGTGTCTTGCACTTCCAGTACCGCAACCGCGTCCACGCCCAGCCGCGCGGCTGCGCCGCCGGCGCTCACCACCGCGATCGGTGCGGCGTCTTCCAGCATCTGCAGCACGCGTTCGCGTGGATAGCCCGGATCCAGCGGCACATAGGCGCCACCGGCCTTCAGGATGCCCAGCAGGCCGACCACCAGTTCGATCCCGCGTTCGGCGCACAGACCCACGCAGGTATCGGGCACCACGCCCAACTCGATCAAGGCATGCGCGACTCGGTTGGATGCGGCTTCCAGTTGCGCATAGCTCAACTGTGCTTCGCCGCTGCGCAGCGCCACCGCGTCGGGCGTGCGCGCGACTTGCGACTCGAACAGATCTACCAACGTCCGCGGCGACTGCTCGGTCGAGGGACCGGCGCTTGCTTGCAGCAGTTGCGTGCGCTCGTCCTCGTCCAGCAGCGCCAGCGACGACACCGTCGCATCCGGCGATTGCGCCATGCCGTCCAGCAAACGCTCCAGCCATCGCGACCAGCGCGCGATGGTGTCCGCGTCGAACAGATCGCTCGCGTATTCGATCGACCCACTCAGCCCGTCCTGCGTTTCGGTCAGCGACAGCGAGATATCGAATTGCGTGGTCGCATGCGGAATCGACAGCGCCTCCACGCGCAGGCCGGGCAGCGCCGCCGCCGGTTTGTCCGTCGTGTTGTCCAGCACCAGCAGGGTCTGGAAGATCGGCGCATGGCCCAGCGTCCGCGAGGGCTGCACCGCATCGACCACGCGATCGAACGGCAAATCCTGATGCTCGTGGGCAGCCAGGGTGGTCTGGCGGATGTCCGCGAGCAATGCGGCCACCGTGGTCGAATTCTCCACCCGCGTGCGCAGCGCCAGGGTGTTGACAAAAAAGCCGATCAGCCCTTCCAGCTCCACCCGTGGCCGGTTGGCAACCGGCGAACCGATCACCACCTCGCCCTGCCCGCTCAATCGCGACAGCAATGCGCTCCAGCCTGCCAATAGCACCATGTACAAGGTCGCGCCATGGGTTTGCGCCAATGCGCGCAGACGTTTCGTCAGCGCCGCATCCAGCCGTACCGCATGCATTCGTCCGGCATAGCTCTGCACCGGGGGACGGGGTCGATCGGTCGGCAGCGCCAGCAACTCCGGCGCGCCGCGCAACTGCTCGCGCCAGTAACGCGATTGCGCCTCCCAACGCGCGCCGCTGAGCCAGCCGCGTTGCCACAGCGCATAGTCGGCGTACTGCACCGGCAACGGCGGCAGCGGATCGTCCAGGCCTTGTGCGAATGCCGCGTACAGTGCTCGCAGTTCCTCTACCAGCACGCCGAGCGACCAGCCGTCGGACACGATGTGGTGCTGGGTTACCAGCAGCACATGCTCGTTGGCCTCCAATCGCAGCAGACGCCCGCGGATCAACGGTCCGCGCGACAGATCGAAACGCGATTGCGCCTCCTCGCGCATCTGCGCGTCCAGCGCGGCCGCGCGCGACTGCATCGGCAGCGCCGACAGATCCACGCGTCGCAGCGCGAAACCCGCGGCCGGCTCGATCCGCTGCTCCGGCTCGCCTTCCACGTCTTCGAAACGCGTGCGCAAGGCCTCGTGACGCTCGACGATCCGCGCCAACGCACGTTCCAGCGCCGACTCGTCCAACGCGCCGTACAAGCGCAGGCCCGCGGCCACGTGGTAGGCCGCGCCGGCCGCCGCATCCAGCCGGTCCAGGAACCACAACCGCTGCTGCGACCACGACAACGGCAGCCGATCCTCGCGCGAGGTCGGCGCGATCGCCGGCAACCCATTGCCGCCGCCAGCCTGCACCCGCCGCGCCTGACCGGCCAAGGTCGGTTCGGCGAATACTTCGCGCAGCGGCAACTCAACGCCGAGGCGTTCGTGCACCCGCGCCTGCAACCGCACGGCCAGCAACGAATGTCCGCCCAAGGCGAAGAAATGATCGTGGCGGCCGACCCGTTCGACACCCAGCAGTTCCGTCCATAGCTGCGACAGCGCCTGCTCCACTTCGCCTTCGGGCGCCTCGTACGCCTGCCGCGCATGCGCATCGCCTTCCGGCGCGGGCAATGCTGCGCGGTCCAGCTTGCCGTTGGGCGTCAGCGGCCACTGATCTACATGCACATACGCCGATGGCAGCATGTATTCAGGGAGGCGCGATTGCAGTTGGCTACGCAATGTCGACACTTCGATCGCGTCGCCTTGCCAATACGCCACGAGGATCCGCTCGGATCCCGCTTCGCCGCGCGCCACCACCACCGCGTCGCGCACGCCCGCGCAGGACTGCAACGCCGATTCGATCTCGCCCAGTTCGATCCGGTAACCGCGGATCTTCACCTGGAAATCGTTGCGGCCCAGGAATTCCATCGTCCCGTCCGCCCAATACCGTGCCCGGTCGCCGGTCTTGTACATGCGTTCGCCCGACACGAACGGATCGGGCACGAAACGTTCGGCGGTCAGCTCGTCGCGGTTCCAATAACCTTCGGCCAGGCAGTCGCCGGCGATGTACAGATCGCCCGGAACGCCCACCGGACTGGGCTCGCCACGCGCGTCGAGCACGTAGTAGCGCGCGTTCCAGATCGGACGGCCATACGGAATGCTCTTCCAGTGCGGCTGCACCCGATCGATTCGGTGGTAGTTCGACCACACCGTCGCTTCGGTCGCTCCGCCCAGCGCCACCACTTCGCAACGCGGGAATGCGCGCCGGACCGCATCGGGCAGTTCCAAGCCGATCCAGTCGCCGCTGAAGAACGCCAGCCGCAGGTCGCGCGACACCTCCTCCGTCAACGAACCCACCAGACCGGCGAACACCGCGGGCGCCGAGTCCCAGAACGTGATCCCGCTGCGCAGCAGCTCGATCAAACGCGCCGGATCGCGCACGTCCTCCGAACGCGCCACGTGCACGCTGCCGCCGCTCCACAGCACCCCGAACAGGTCGTACACCGACAGGTCGAAACTCAGCGAGGTCGTGAACAGCACCCGATCCGACGGCCCCATCGCAAACGTCGACTCCACCCACGCGAACAGGTTCGCCGCCGCCGCGTGCTTGACCATCACGCCTTTCGGACGACCGGTCGAACCCGAGGTGTAGATCACATACGCCAACGCTTGCGCGTCCACGCCGATCCCTTGCGACGACGGATTCCACACCGGCTGGTCCGACCACCGTTCGGCTTCGTCCACGCACAGCACCGGTACCGCTGACAAGCCTTCATGTTGCGACAGCGATCGCTGCGACAGCACCCGCCGCGGCGCGCAGTCATCCAATGTCTCGCGCAGCCGTTGCACCGGATGCGCCGGGTCCAGCGGCACGTAGGCCGCACCGGCCTTCGCCACCGCCAGCACCGCCGCGACCATCCACGGACCGCGCTCGAGCAGGATCCCGACCCGGTCGCCGCCCTGCACGCCATCGGCCAGCAACCGGTAGGCAATACGGTTCGCGCGTTCGTTCAACGCCTGGTAACTCCAGCGCTCATCGCCGCACAACACCGCCAGCGCCTGCGGACGCTCAAGCACTTGGCGCTCGAATCCTGCGTGCATCACCTCGCGGGGATACGCGTGATGGGTCGCGTTCCAGTCCGCGGTCAGACGCTTGCGCTCGCTCGCCGACAACGTAGGCAGAGCGGACGGCGCCATCGCCGTCGCGCCGGACGTCTCGGCCTCGAGCGCGCCGACCAGGACCCTCACGGCGTGTTCGATGCGCTCGAGCGCAGCCTCGGACTCGATACCCTTCGCGCAATGCACCTTCAGCGCGAATCCCGCGCCGTAATCGTCGACCGACAACGCCAGCGGATAATGAGTGTGCTCGTCGCTGACCAGCAGCCGCATGCCGAAGGCGCCGTCCACCTCGCCACCCTCGCCCGCGTCTTCGATGCCCGCCAGCAATCCCGCGCTGTGGCGGTAATTGATCAAGGCCGCGAACGGCGCCGCGCCCGCGCCGAGTCCCGAACACCGCTGCGCGAGCGCGAGCGATGCATGCTCGTGCTCCAGCAGCGCGCCCAACTGCTCGTGCAGGGCGCGCAACGCGGCGAGCGCCGACGCCGCATCCAGGTCCACGCGCATCGGCAAGGTATTGATAAACACGCCCGGGGTCGAGGCCAGCGATGCGTTGTGCAGCCGTCCGCTCAGCACGGTGCCGAACACCACGTCGCTGCGCCCGCTCGCGGCGCCCAGCGCCAGGGCCCAGGCCAGATGGAACACCGCCGCCGCGCTGACCCCGGCTTCGCGCGCGCACTCGCGCAAGCGCGCCGCCAATGCGGCCTCGACCCGGCGCGTACCGTTGCTTGCACCGATCACGCCATCGGCGACCGCCGCCACGCCGAACGGCGCGGTGATCTCGTCCACCGTGGCGAGCAGCGCCGAGAAATACGCCGCGTGCGCGGCCTCCGACGATGCGGCCACCGACTCGATGAACTCGCGGTAAGGCGCCGCCGGAACGACATCGGCGCGATCTGCGCGCATTTGCGCCGCGACTTGCGCCAATACCAATTCGAGGCTGACGTGATCGCTGACGATGTGATGGTTGAGGATCGCCAGCAGCCACGTTCCCGACGCTTCGTCGAACGCGGTCCAGACACGCAGCAGCGGTGGACGGGTCAGGTCCAGACGCACCCGCGACGGATCGCTGGCCTGCATCAGCGCCTGCTTCGCGGTCACGCCCGGCGGCGGCGTCACCGCCTCGACCGGCAGGCGGGCGCCGCGATGCACCAGTTGCAGCGGCCCGCGCAGCCCCTGCCAATGCACCGAGGTGCGCAGGATGTCGTGGCGATCCACCATCGACTGCAGTCCGGCTACGAAGGCCGTCATGTCCTCGCCGCGCTCGAACTGGAGCAGCGTGCGGATCAAGTATGCGTCCGGTCCCTCGTCGCGCAGATGATGGAACAGCATGCCTTGCTGCAGTGGCGACAGCGGATAGGCGTCTTCGAGATCGTCGACACCTCCGCGCGCCTTGATCAAGGCGTCGCGCACGTCGGCATCGGTCAGGCGCGGCAGCGAGGACTCGCCGGCCTGCGCGAACGTGGCGGCAGGCTCGGTCGCCAGCGCGGCCAGATCGCACAGCACCGGCGCCGAGAACACGCTGCGCACGTCCAGCCGCAAACCGCGCTGGGCGAGCCGCTCGATCAAGGTCACCACCATCAACGAATGGCCGCCGAGGCGGAAGAAATGATCGTGGCGGCCGACCCGCGGCAGATCGAACAACTGCATCCAGACCTCGGCGATGACGGACTCGACCTCGCCTTGCGGCGCCTGGTAGGCGAGCGCGCCGACCGCATCGCGATCGGGCGCCGGCAGCCTGTCGGTATCGAGCTTGCCGTTGCGGGTCAACGGCAGCGCGGCCATCGGCACGAATGCGGACGGCACCATGTACTCGGCCAGGCTTGCGCAGAGCGCGGCGCGCAGGCCGGGCACGTCCAGGCTGGACAGGTCCAGTTGCGCCGAGCCCGAAGGCACGATGTAGGCGATCAGGCGCAGATCGCCGGAGCGATCCCCGCGCGCGATGACGGCGGCCTGCGCGACCGTGGGCAGTCGCAACAGCGCCGCTTCGATCTCGCCCGGCTCGATGCGGAAACCGCGCAATTGCACCTGCTGGTCGATCCGCCCCAGGTGCTGGATATCGCCGTTCTCGAGAAAGCGTCCAAGATCGCCGGAGCGGTACAGGACCTGTCCGGGCTCGAACGGATCGGCGACGAAACGCTCGGCGGTCAATGCATCCCGATTGAGATAGCCGCGCGAGAGGCCGAGGCCGCCGACGTAGATCTCGCCGGTCGCGCCGTACGGCAGCATCCGGCGATCCTGGCTCAGGATATACACCCGCGTGGTCGGGATCGGCTGTCCGACGTTGTTGTCGGCGCTGGCCAGTTCGGCCGCGCCCAGGTACTTGAAGGTGACATGCACGCAGGTTTCGGTGATGCCGTACATGTTCACCAGCGCGACCCACGGATGGCGCTGATGGAACGGCGCCAGCTTGCTCGGATTGAGCGACTCGCCGCCGAACACCACATAGCGCAGGGCGGAGAAATCGATCGCATCGGGCAGCATGCGCGACAGCGCCTGGAACGCCGACGGCGTCTGGCTCAACACGCTGACGCGATTCGCCGCCAGCCATTGGGCGAAGCCCGGCGGATCGGTCCGCAACGCACCCGGCACGATCGCCGCGCGGGCGCCATGCAGCAACGCGCCGAACAATTCCCAGACGGAGAAGTCGAACGCGAACGAGTGGAACACCGACCAGACATCGTCCGGATCGAAGCGAAACGGCAGTGCATCGTTGATCAGCAGTCGCACGACGTTGCGATGCGTGATCGGCACGCCCTTGGGCTGTCCGGTCGAACCGGAGGTATAGATCACATAGGCATCGGCATCGGCTTGCACGTCTTCGCCGATCGCCGCATCCGACAGTTCCGCCAGGCCCGTATCGTCGCTGGCCACCGCCTCGCAGTGCGCGGGCAGCCCTTGCGCATTCGCGTCGCCCGCGATCACCGCCAGGCGCGCACCTGCATCGTCCAGGGCGAACGCGATGCGTTCGGCGGGTGCATCGGGATCGAGCGGCACATAGGCGCAACCCGCCTTGAGGATGGCGAGAATGGCCACGCCCGCCTCGACCGAACGGCTTGCGAGCAGGCCGATGCGGTCGCCTGGCGCGGCGCCGCGCGCGCGCAACAGCCGCGCCAGTCGGTTGGCGCGCGCTTCCAGCACCGAATAGGTAAGGCCGCCGCGCCCGTCGATGAGCGCGACGCGATCGGGCGCCTGCTCGGCTTGACGCGCGATCAGGCCATGCAAGGTCTGCGTATGCGGGTAATCGGCGCGCGCGCCTTGGGCCAGCCCGCGTTGCCGCTCGACCTCGGCCGCGGACAGCAACGGCAGGGCATCGACCGTGCGCGAACCGTCGCCGGTGATCTCGCGCAACAGCGCGGCGTAATGGCCAGCGATCTGATCCGCCATCCACGCGTCGAAGAAGTCCGCGTTGTAGACCAGATGGCAGGCATAGCCGTCGCCTTCGTCGCTGACCAGCAGATGCAGATCGTTCTTGCCGTAGCCCAGGTTGGTCTCGACGGTACGCACGGCGAACTCGGCGCCCTGCCGCACGCTCGGGGCGCGCTCGAACTGGAACAGCAGATCGAACAGCGCGGTGCGGCTCATGTCCTTTTCGGGCGCCAGCCATTGGACCAGACGGTCGAACGGAACCTGCGCGTGCGCATCGGCCTGTGCGCGCACCCGCGCGCTATCGTCCAACAACGCGGCGACGCGGGTATCGGTGCCGATGCGCTGGCGGATCACCCGCAGATTGGCGAACGGGCCCAGCGCGGCGGGCTCGGCGGCGGCGCTGGTCCCGAACACGATGTCCTCGTGCCCGGCATACCGGCGGATCAGCGCGGCGAACGCGGCATTGGCCACGGCGGCCTCGTCGCCGCCGATGCGCGCGGCGGTCGCGCGCACCGCGGCCGCCACGGCGGCGTCGATGCGGAAGTCGATGCGCGCGGCGGTGTAGGTATGCACCGTCGGCCGCGGGCGATTGAGCGGAAGCTCGACCGCCTGCAGCGGCGCACGCAGTTGCCGTCGCCAGTACAGCGCGGCGGGTTCGAAGGTCAGCGGCGCCTGCGAATCGCGATGCAGTCTGGCCAGGTACTCGTCGGTCTGGATCGTCGCGATCGGCTCGCCGTCGTAGGCCTGCACGATCGCATTCGCGATCTGCATCAGCGCGGCGCGATCGGCGACGATATGGTGAACGCTGAGCGCGAGCAGGCTGCGCTGCGCGCCGTCACGATAAAGCCGCGAGCGCAGCAGCGCGCCCTCGCCCAGCGGCATGGGCTCGGCGGCCCAGGCCAGGGCCGCGTCGATCGGGTCAGTGTCTGTGTCGACTTGCGACCACGGTATCCGATCATCGTCGACGAAGCGCTGCCCCACGCGTCCGTCCTCGGCGACGATGCGCGTGCGCAGCGCCGGCTGCGCCGATACGACCCGCGCGACCGCGGCGCGCAGGCGATCGGCATCGACCCGGCCGCTCAGGCGCATCAGCAACGGCAGATTGTGATAAGTCGGGCTGGAGGGATACAGGCTGCCCGCCTCGAAGGTCTCGATGAACCACAGCCGCTGCTGGTGCGGCGACAACGCCCGCGCATCGACATCGGTTTGCTCAACCTGCGTGGCGACAGCCTCGTCGGCGCGAACGCGCGCGGCCAGCGGCGCCGACACGATCGCCGTTTCCGGTGCCTGCGTCATCGTCAGCAGCAAGGCCTCGAAGTGATCCGCGCAGCGTTCGATGCTGGCCGGGTCGAACAGGTCGGCCGCGTACTCGTAGCGCAGTTCGATCCGGCCGTCGTCGTCGCTGACGTACACGGTCAAATCGCACTTGGCGCCGATCTCCAGCGGCGCCAGCGCCGTCGCCTCGATGCCGGGCAGCGCCAGTTCGGCGCGCGGCATGTTCTGGCATAGCAGCATGGTCTGGAACAGCGGCGCATGGCTGGCCTCGCCTCGCTCGGGCCGCACGGCTTCGACGATCTGTTCGAACGGCAAGTCCTGATGCCGGTAGGCATCGAGCGCGGTCGCCCGCGCTTGCCGGGCCAGCCCTTCGAAGGTTTCTTCGGCGCTCAGGCGCAAGCGCAGCGGCAGGCTGTTGATGAAGAAGCCGATCAGCGGCTCCAACTCAGCCCTGACCCGATTCGCGATCGGCGTTCCGACGACGATATCGTCCTGTCCGCTCAGGCGCGCCATCAGCGCGGCCCACCCCGTCAACGCGGTCATGAACAAGGTCATGCCGCGGGCCGCGCCGAAGCCGCGCACGGCGTCGGCCAGGCGCGTATCTAGGCAGCGGATCACTTCGCCGCCGCACGTGCTCGGCGACGCCGGACGCGGACGGTCGGTCGGCAGGTCGAGCCGCTCGGGCGCGCCTTGCAAGTGCGTTCGCCAGAACGCCAGATGGTCTTCGTGCGAGTGCGCGGGCATGGTCTCGCGTTGCCACACCGCGTAGTCGGCGTACTGGACCGGCAACGGCGGCAGCGGATCGGGCCGGCCGGCGGCGAACGCCGCGTACAGCGCCGACAATTCGCGCGTCAGGATCGCCACCGACCATCCGTCCGAAGCGATGTGATGCTGAAGGACCAGCAAGCCGTGGCTGCGTTCGCCAATGCGCGCCAACAGACCGCGAATGGGCGTGTCCACGGCGAGGTCGAAACCGCGCCGGACCTCATCCAGGCAAGCCGTGCGCGCCTGTGCCCAGGCCTCGTCTTCGGGCAAGTGCGACAGGTCGATCCGCCGCAGCGCGAATCCCGATTCCGCCGGCAGGATGTGCTGACGCGCGATCCCGTCGTTGGCGGGAAAACGGGTGCGCAAGGTTTCGTGTCGCGCCACCAGCGCGTCCAGAGCGCGGCCCAGCGCGGCGATATCCAACTCACCCTCGAGTCTGAACCAGCCCGGCATCCGATACGCCGCGGCGCCCTCGGGATCCATCCGGTCCACAAACCACAGCCGCTGCTGCGCCCACGACAACGGCAGATCGCGATCGCGTGCGACCGGCGACACCGCCGGCAGACCTCCGGCGCGGGCCTGGCCCGCTTGCGCCGCCATGGCCGCGAGGGTGGGATGTTCGAACACTTCGCGCAGCGGCAGCTGCACGCCGAGGGCTTCTTCGATGCGCGCCACCAGCCGCACCGCCATCAGCGAATGGCCGCCGATCTCGAAGAAATGATCGTGACGCCCGATCCGCTCGATGCCGAGCAAGTCGCGCCACAACCCGGCCAGCGTGGCCTCGGCGGCGTCGGCGGGTTCGACGAAGGCGCGCCGCGCCAGCGCATCCTCGTCCGGCGGCGGCAACGCCGCGCGGTCGAGTTTGCCGCCCGCTGTCAGCGGCCAGCGCACCATCGGCACGAACGCCGAGGGCAGCATGTAGTCGGGCAACTGGCGCGCCAACGCGGCGCGCAGGCGCAGCGGCAGGTCGGCGCATGCGGCCGCGAGCAAAGGCCAGCTGTGCAGGCCCGACGACGGCAGCGGCGAGGACGCAAACGCGGCGCCCGTAAGCGCTTGCAGCTTCGCCTGCGCGCCGATCGCGGCATCGTAGCGACCGTCGCGGCCGCTGTCGGCCCAACTCAATCGCAACGCCAGTCCGCGCTGCGCGCACATCGCCGCCAGCCGCGCGGGCAGCATGCCGAGGCTGTCGTCGTCGCTCTCGGCCTGCGGCCGGTACGGCAGGAAGCCGGGCATGACCCGTCGCTGTTCGAGCATGCGCGCGAACGGCGCGACCCACGGGTGCGCGATCCCGCGTACGGCGACGATCGACGAAGGATCGGCGGCGGCCGCGTCGAGCATCTCGGTCAACGCGGCGGTGCTGCGCCAATCGCGCCAGTCGAGCGGCGGCGTGGCGTCGGCGGATGCATCGTCGTGACTGCTCGATGCATGGGTGTGGATGACGACGTCGTAGCGGAACGCCGCCATTTCGGTATGCCGCTCGCCCAGTTTGGGCAGGATCTCGATGTCGCGAATCTGCGGATAGCGACTGCGCAAGGACAGGAACCAGGCCGGATCGACCAGCAGTTCGCGATCGGCGATCGCTCGCCGCCGCGCCTGCTCGAGCATCTGCGCATCGCGGGCGCCAGCGGCGGCCTGATGCAATGCGACCGACAGATGGAAAGCTTCGCCCAGGCCCCAATGGCGGATGTCGCCGACGAACAGGCGGCCGCCCGGCTCAAGCCGCGACAGCATCGCCTCGAGCGTGCATTGCAGATAGTCCGCATCGGGAAAGTACTGCGCGACCGAATTCAGGATGGCGGTATCGAAACGTTCTTCCACCGCCGACAAGTCGTGCGCCGGCGCCGCGCCTACCCGCGCGACCGCGGCGATGGCCGGATCGCGGGCGATGCGGCGGGCGAGCTTGCCCACGGTCCGCGCCGACAGGTCGGTGCCGACGTAACGGCTGCAGTCCGCGGCCAGGTTCTGCAGCAGCAGGCCGGTGCCGCAGCCGACTTCCAGCACGCGCCGCGGGCGCAGTTCGCGGATCCGCGCGAGCGTGGTGTCGAGCCACTCGCGCATGGCCTCGTCCGCGATCGCGTCGCGGGTGTAGCTGCTGTTCCAGCCGACCGTATCGAAGCTGTCCGAACCGTCGCCGCCGTCCTCGTCGGCCTGCTCGTCGAAGATGCCGGACCATTGCTCGACCTGCGCATCCGCCGCGCGGGCGTCCGCGGCCGCGGGATCGGGAACGACGTAGGCGGCGATGCGCGGCTCGCCGTCACGATCGCGCACCACGGTCACCAGCGCGTCGCGAACGCCCTCGACCTCGCGCAGGCAGGCCTGGATTTCGCCGAGTTCGATGCGGTGGCCGCGGAGCTTGACCTGATCGTCGTTGCGGCCGAGGTAATCGAGCCGGCCGTCGGCGCGACGCCGCACCAGATCGCCGCTGCGATACAACCGACCCTCGCCGAACGGGTTGTCGATGAAGCGTTCAGCGGTCAACTCGGGGCGATGCAGATAACCGCGCGCCACGCCGTTGCCGCCGAGCCACAGCTCGCCGACCACACCCGGCGCGGCCAGGGTTCCATCGGCTTCCACCACATAGGCCTGCACGCCCGGCAGCGGTTCGCCCAGATGCGGACCGTGTTCGGCGCTGACCCGCGCCAGCGTGCTGTTGACCGTGCATTCGGTCGGACCGTAGGCGTTGTAACAAGCCACCGGAGCGGCGGCCGCGCGCTTCCACGCCGTGGCCGGAAACGCTTCGCCGCCGACCAGGATCGCGCGCAATCGCGGCAGCGCCCGTTCGAACAGGCCGCCGTGGATCAACAGGTCCAGTTGCGATGGCGTGCAGTCGAATACCGACACTGCTTCGGTATCGAGGAAGTCCAGCATGCGCCCGGCATCGGCGCGCACGTTCGCGGGCACGATGCAAACGGTGTGGCCCGACCCCAGTTGCACCAGCGCCTGCAGCGAGGCATCGAAGGACACGCTGGCATTGAGCGCCACACACAGCGCCGGCGGCAATTCGTCGAATACGCGTTCGCGCATTCCTTGCCACAGGTGCAGCAATTGGCGGTGCTCGACCATCACGCCCTTCGGGCGGCCGGTGGAACCTGAGGTGTAGATCACATAAGCCAGGTGGTCGGGGCGCAACGCCACTTGCGGCGCGTGCGACTGCGCGCTGTCGGCGGTGGCTTCCACGTCCAGCACCGCGACGCCGTCCAGGCCCAGTCGCGCGGCGGCGCCGCCAGCGCTTACTACCGCGACCGGCGCGGCATCTTCCAGCATCTGCAGCACGCGTTCGCGCGGATAGCCCGGGTCCAGCGGCACGTAGGCGCCGCCGGCCTTGAGGATGCCCAGCAGGCCGACCACCAGTTCGATCCCGCGTTCGGCGCACAGGCCCACGCGGGTGTCGGGCACTACGCCCAGATCGATCAACGCATGCGCCACGCGGTTGGATGCGGCGTCCAGCTGCGCATAACTCAACCGCGCCGCGCCGCTGCGCAGCGCCTCCGCGTCGGGCGTGCGCGCAACCTGCGCTTGAAACAATTCCACCAGCGTCTGCTGCGTTTGTTCCGCCGACGGACCGGCGCTGCCTTGCAGCAGTTGCGCATGCTCGTCCTCGTCCAGCAATGCCAGCGACGCCACCGCCGCATTCGGCGATCGGGCCATGCCGTCCAGCAAACGTTCCAGCCACCGCGACCAGCGCGCCACGGTGTCCGCATCGAACAGATCGCTGGCGTACTCGATCGCCCCGCTCAACCCGTCCTGCGTTTCGCTCAGCGACAACGAGATATCGAATTGCGTGGTCGTGTGCGGAATCGCGATCCGCTCCACCCGCAAGCCATGCAGCGACGGATCGCCGCCGCGCGGCGCGTTCTGCAGCACGAACATCGCCTGCACCAGCGGGTTGTGGCCCAGGCTGCGCTCCGGCGCCATCGATTCGACCACCTGCGCGAACGGCACGTCCTGATGCACGAACCCATCCAGGGCCACCTGCTTCACGCTGTCCAGCCACTGCGCCGTGGTGCTGTCGCGCTGCAATTCCAGCCGCAGCGCGAGGGTGTTGACGAAAAATCCGATCAGACCGTCCAGACGGCTGTCGCGACGGTTGGCCACCGCGGTGCCCACCACCACCTCGCCCTGCCCGCTCAATCGCGACAGCAAGGCGCTCCAGCCCGCCAGCAGCACCATGTACAAGGTCGCACCATGGGTTTGCGCTAATGCGCGCAGGCGCTTCGTCAGTGCCGCATCCAACCGTACCGCATGCATCCGTCCGGCATAGCTCTGCACCGGGGGGCGGGGCCGATCGGTCGGCAGCGCCAGCAACTCCGGCGCGCCGCGCAACTGCTCGCGCCAGTAGCGCGATTGCGCTTCCCAGCGCGCGCCGCTGAGCCAGCCGCGTTGCCACAGCGCATAGTCGGCGTACTGCACCGGCAACGGCGGCAGCGGATCGTCCAGGCCCTGTGCGAATGCCGCGTACAGCGCTCGCAGTTCCTCTACCAGCACGCCGAGCGACCAGCCGTCGGACACGATGTGGTGCTGGGTCACCAGCAGCACATGCTCGTTGGCCTCCAATCGCAGCAGACGCCCGCGGATCAACGGTCCGCGCGACAGATCGAAACGCGATTGCGCCTCCTCGCGCATCTGCGCGTCCAGCGCGGCCGCGCGCGACTGCATCGGCAGCGCCGACAGATCCACGCGTCGCAGCGCGAAACCCGCGGCCGGCTCGATCCGCTGCTCCGGCTCGCCTTCCACGTCTTCGAAACGCGTGCGCAAGGCCTCGTGACGCTCGACGATCCGCGCCAGCGCACGTTCCAGCGCCGACTCGTCCAACGCGCCGTGCAGGCGCAGGCCCGCGGCCACGTGGTAGGCCGCGCCGGCCGCCGCATCCAGCCGGTCCAGGAACCACAATCGTTGCTGCGACCACGACAACGGCAACCGATCCTCGCGCGAGGCCGGCGCGATCGCCGGCAATCCGCTGCCGGCGCCAGCCTGCACCCGCCGCGCCTGACCGGCCAAGGTCGGTTCGGCGAATACTTCGCGCAGCGGCAACTCAACGCCGAGGCGTTCGTGCACCCGCGCCTGCAACCGCACGGCCAGCAACGAATGTCCGCCCAAGGCGAAGAAGTGATCGTGGCGGCCGACCCGTTCGACGCCCAGCAACTCCGTCCATAGCTGCGACAGCGCCTGCTCCACGTCGCCTTCGGGCGCTTCGTACACCTGCCGCGCATGCGCATCGCCTTCCGGCGCCGGCAGCGCCGCGCGGTCCAGCTTGCCGTTCGGGGTCAGCGGCCACTGGTCTACGTGTACAAACGCCGACGGCAGCATGTACTCAGGTAGACGCGACTGCAGTTGGCCACGCAATGCCGATGCTTCGATCGCGTCGCCTTGCAAGTACGCCACCAGCGTCCGCTCCGAGCCCGCGTCGCCGCGCGCCACCACCACCGCGTCGCGCACGCCCGGACAGGCCTGCAACGCAGCCTCGATCTCGCCCAACTCGATCCGGTAGCCGCGCAGCTTCACCTGGAAATCGTTGCGGCCCAGGTAATCCAGCCCGCCATCGCTGCGTCGCCGGACCAGATCGCCGGTGCGATAAACCCGGCCGCCAAGCACGAATGGATCGTCGATAAAGCGCTCGGCGGTCAATTCAGGACGATGCAGATAACCACGCGCCACGCCCGCGCCGCCGAGCCACAACTCGCCGACCACGCCCGGCGCGACCAGTTCGCCGTGTTCGTCCACCACGTAGGCCCGCGTATTCGCGATTGGCGCGCCGATCCCCGGCACGAAGCCTGCCGAGCGCGGCATCGCGACCCAGGTCGAATACGTCGTCGTCTCGGTCGGGCCGTACAGGTTCGCCACCCGCGCCGCCTGGGTCTGCGCGAACACCTGCTCGACCAGTTCGCGCTTGAGCGGTTCGCCGGCCAGGTTCACCGCGCGCACGCTGGCCGGCAGGCCACCCGCGTCCAGCACCGCCTTCAACACCGACGGCACCGTGTTGACCAAGGTCGCGCTTTCCAGTTGCGCGCCAGCGCGCAGCAAATCCTCCACCAGCACCACGCTGCCGCCCTGGGTCAGCGGCACCAGCAGTTCGAATACGGCCAGGTCGAAATTGACCGAGGTCGAGCAGACCGTGCGGGCCAGCTCCTCTGGCGCGAACGCGCTATGCGCCCAGGCCAGCAGATTGACGGTATTGCGGTGTTCGATCGCCACGCCCTTGGGTCGGCCGGTGGAGCCGGAGGTGTAGATCACGTAGGCTAGGTGGTCGGGGCGCAATGTCACGTTCGGCGCATGCGACTGCGCGCTGCCGGCGGTGTCTTGCACTTCCAGTACCGCAACCGCGTCCACGCCCAGCCGCGCGGCTGCGCCGCCGGCGCTCACCACCGCGATCGGTGCGGCGTCTTCCAGCATCTGCAGCACGCGTTCGCGTGGATAGCCCGGATCCAGCGGCACATAGGCGCCACCGGCCTTCAGGATGCCCAGCAGGCCGACCACCAGTTCGATCCCGCGTTCGGCGCACAGACCCACGCAGGTATCGGGCACCACGCCCAACTCGATCAAGGCATGCGCGACTCGGTTGGATGCGGCTTCCAGTTGCGCATAGCTAAACTGTGCTTCGCCGCTGCGCAGCGCCACCGCGTCGGGCGTGCGCGCGACTTGCGACTCGAACAGATCTACCAGCGTCTGCGGCGACTGCTCGGTCGAGGGACCGGCGCTTGCTTGCAGCAGTTGCGAGCGCTCGTCCTCGTCCAGCAGCGCCAGCGACGACACCGTCGCATCCGGCGATTGCGCCATGCCGTCCAGCAAACGCTCCAGCCATCGCGACCAGCGCGCGATGGTGTCCGCGTCGAACAGATCGCTGGAATACTCGATCAAACCACTCAGTTCCTGCCCTTCTTCCCGCAACGTCAGGCTCAGGTCGAACTGGGTCGCGCCATGCGACACCGCATAAGCCTCGACTTCCAACCCAGGCAACGCCAGCGTCCGCTCCGGTGTGTTGTCCAGGCTCAGCAGCGTCTGGAACACCGGGCTGTGGCTCAGGCTGCGCTGCGGATGCAGCGCCTCGACCACGCGTTCGAACGGCACCTCCTGATGTTCGTAAGCGGCCATGCTCGCCGCACGAACCTGTGCCAGCAATTCCGCCACCGTGGTCGCGCCTTCCACTCGCGTGCGCAGCGCCAGGGTGTTGACGAAAAATCCGATAAGCCCTTCCAGTTGCACCCGCGGCCGATTGGCTACCGGCGAACCCACCACCACCTCGTCCTGCCCGCTCAGTCGCGACAGCAGAGCGCTCCAGCCCGCCAGCAGCACCGTGTACAGCGTCGTTCCGTGCGCCCGAGCCAGCCCATGCAGGCGCCGCGTCAGGCCCGCATCCAGACGCACCGACAGAAGGCCGCCGCGATAACTCTGCAACGACGGTCGCGGTTGATCGGTCGGCAACGCTAGCAATTCCGGCGCGCCTCGCAGTTGCTCGCACCACGCCTGGACCTGATCGGCGCTGTCGGCCTGCGACAGCCGTGCTCGTTGCCAGGCCGCATAGTCGGCGTACTGCAGCGGCAATGCCGGCAACGGATCAGGCCGGCCCTGTGCATACGCGGCATACAGCGCGCCCAGTTCGCGCACCAGCACGCCCTGCGACCAACCGTCGGACACGATGTGATGCTGCACCAACACCAGCACATGTTCGTCAGTCTGCAAACGCAGCAGCAGCGCACGCACCGGCGGGTGCATCGACAAGTCGAACGGCGCCGACGCATACTCCCTACAGGCCTGCGCCAGCGCCGCCTCGCGCTGCGGCGCTGAAATCGCTTGCAGATCCTGCCGCTCCAATGCCAGCCCGGTCGCCGCCCGCACCACCTGCACCGGGCCGTCCACGCCGTGTTCGAACACCGTGCGCAGCGATTCGTGCCGCTCGGCGATCCGATCCAGCGCCCGCGTCAACGCCGCCTCATCCAGCGCGCCGCGCAGACGCACGCCCGCCGCGATGTGATACGCCGCGCCGGCTGCCGCATCCAGCCGGTCCAGAAACCACAGCCGCTGCTGCGACCACGACAACGGCAGCGGCAAGCTGCGGTCCGCCAACGGCAACGCGTCGCCATTGCTTCGCTGCGCCAGCTGCACGATGCGCGCAAGCCCGGCCAGCGTCGGCGATGCGAACAGGTCCGCCGGCGTGCAGTCCACCCCGAACGCTTCGCGCAAGCGCGCGATCAACATACTGGCCTGGATCGAATCCAGGCCGAATGCGAACAGGTCCTGGTGCCTATCCTCCGGCACGGCGCCGAGGACGTCGGCAACAATCCCGGCGACCCGCTCCGTCACGGCGTCTTCGGCCAGCGAATCCGGATCGGCGGGCGCGTCGGACGCTTGCTCTACCCGCCATTCCCACACCGCCGAGAACGCACCTTCGCGTAGCAGATCGCGGCACCGGCCGCGCTGGACTTTGCCGCTGGAGGTACGCGGCAAATGGCCCGCGCGTACCAGGACGACGCGGGCGAGATCGTAGAGGTCGTGCGCCTCGGCCAGCGCGGCGCGGATGCGTGCCGCCAGATCGACGCTGTCCACCGCGCTCGCGCCGGAGATCTCCTGGACGATGGCCAACGCACCGGAGTCTTCGTCCTCGAGCGCGAACACGGCGCAGCCATCCGCGCTGAAGGCCGGTTCCACCGTGGCCACCGTTTGCTCGATGTCCTGCGGATAAAGGTTGCGTCCGCCCAAGATCAGCAGTTCCTTCGAGCGACCGGCGACGTAGAGCTCGCCTTCGTGCACGAAGCCCAGGTCGCCGGTACGCAGCCATGTTTCGCCGTCGCGTTCGGCGAAACTCTCGCGCGTGCCCGCCGACTGGTCCCAATAACCGGCCGCGACGGAAGGACCGCGGACCAGGATCTCGCCGATGCACGCGTCCTGCGAGGCCAGGCCGCTGATCGGATCGGCGATCAGCACATGCACGCCCGCCGGCGTGCCGACGCTGGCCAGTTCGATGCCGTCATCGCCGGCGGCGACGATCGCGCGTCCGCGCGCCAGTTCGCGGCGATCCAGGACGATCGTGCGCAGCGGCTCACCGGGCGCGCGCAATCGCGCGGCGACCAGCAAGGTGGCTTCGGCCAGTCCGTACGCGGGGGTCAACGCGTTCGGCGCGAACCCACGATCGACGTAGGCGTCGGCGAACCGGCGCAAGGTATCGGGACGGATGCGCTCGGCGCCGTTGACGGCCACGCGCACGCTGTCCAGGCGGATCGCGCGCAACAACGGATCGTCCGCGCGCTCGGCCATCAACGCGTAAGCGAAATTCGGCGCCACGGTCAAGGTGGCGCGATGGTCCGACAGCGCGCGCAACCAACGATGCGGCCGGCGCATGAACGCCGCGGGCGGGAACTGCACGCAGCCGGCACCAGCGAACAATGGGTAAGCGATGGCGCCGACCAGGCCCATGTCGTGGAACGGCGGCAACCACGACACCACGACGTCGTCGCGGGTCATGCCGTAGCGCGCCACCGCGGCCGCGCAATTGGCCATCAGATTGCCGTGGGTGACGATCACCCCCTTCGGCGCGGAGGTCGAACCCGAGGTGTATTGCAGCACCGCGGGCGTCGATTCCACGGCCGGGTAAGGCTCGCATCCGGCATCGTCCGCGGGCGCAGGCAGCGTATGCGGATCGATCCAGGCGACGGACGCGGCGGCGGTTCCGAATTCGCGCACGCACCGTTCGCGGACCTCATCGTCCAGGACGACGCAGGCCGCGGGCCGGCAATCGTCGAAGATCGCGCGCAAGCGCGGCAAGGTGCGGCGATTGCCCGGCGGATACGCCGGCACCGCGACCAGGCCCGCGTGCAGGCAGGCCAGGAAAGCGACGATGTAATCCAGCGACGGCGGCACCAGCAACAGCACGCGGTCGCCGCACGCTGTCACGCGCTGTAATCCCGCCGCCACCCGTGCGACTTCGCGATCCAGGCCGGCGTAGTCCAGCGCGGTGCCGGCGCCCTCGCCGTCGGCCAGGAATCGGAACGCGATGCGTCCGCTGTGTTGCGCATCCTCCGCGTGACGGCGCAGCAGCTGCGCCAGTGAAGAACACGTCGAAGGCATGACCACGGCTGACTCCATTCTCGACCACGAGCAAAAAGAAATCGGTAATTCCACGCACCGCCGCGTCCGCGGCGGCGGCGTCCCGTACTAGGCTTGCGCTGCGACGCTGTGGCTGCGAAGGCGTCTGTTGATCCAGAAGTAGGCCGACGGGTTGCGCCTGATCGCCTCCTCCAGGATGCGATTGACCCGTGTCGCGTCCGCGGCCGGATCCTCGCCGAATCCCTCCAGCGGCGGCGAAAGCGAGATGCGACAGCCGTCGCGTTCGCGGTGGTGGGTGAACGCGACCACGGCCGCGCCGCTGAGCTTCACCAGCCGCGTCGCCGACGACAAGGTACTGAGCACCATGCCGAAGAACGGCGCCGGCACCTGATTGCGATCGCGGTATTCCTGATCCGGCGCGAACCACAGCACCGCGCCGTCGCGCAGCGCGGACAACACGCCGCGCACGTCGCTGCGTTCTATCATCGTGAGCTGGCGCCGGCCCCGCGATCTGCGCGACGCCGCGTCGACGATCGGATTCGGTCGGCGCATGTACATCGCGCACAGGGGGACGCGCTCGTTTAACAGCTGCACCGCGGTTTCCATGTCGCTGAAATGAAAGCCCAGCAGCAATACGCCGCGTCCTTTCGACGCCAGTTCCTGAAGGTGCTCGAGCCCGTCGACGACGCAAGGCTGGGTGGACGCATCGCCGAACCACCAGCGGCCCTTTTCCAGATAGCCCAGCACCGCCTGGGCAAGGCTGGCGCGACCCATGTCGATGCGGGCGCGTTCGCTCAGCTCGGGAAAACACAGGGAGAGATTGTCGAGGATGATTTGACGCGACTCGGCTGAAACAGACCAGTAGACCGCGCCCACGACCTTGGAAATCGGGGCCAGCATACGCAGCGGCAGGATGCTCGCAAGCCGCAGTATCGACAGTTCGACGCCCGCTGCAATCCATTGCCGCACTGTCATTTCTGACATCTTGCCAACTCCATTTTTTTCAGAAAGACGATCCCCGGGACGTCCCCAACGCCCCAAAGCACTTCAATGCACGCGAGCGACCCGGCCGACCGCCCATTCATCCGTCGGACGATCGGGCGAGGCCTGCTCTTTCCAGTGGCCGCCGCAGTATATTGAAGCCTTCATCGCACACAACATGTCGCATGACGACTCCATATGCTTGATGATGATTCCACAGAATAGCAACAACACACGCACTCATCGTAAGGTTATGCGCCGCATTGCACGCCGATGTTTTTTGCAATGCAGCACGTCCCCGTCGCTGCAAGGATTCGTGGCATGACCCTTCTTTCTTCCGCTTCCTCTCTCGGCCCACGGCCGCTGTCGTCGCCGGCATCGTTCGTCGATGCGTTCCAGGCGCAGGCGGCGAGCACGCCGGATGCGGAGGCGCTGCGCAGCGGCGCGGCGCGGTTGAGCTATGCGCAGTTGGACGCCGCGTCCAATCGCGTGGCGCATGCGTTGATCGATCTGGGCGTAGTGCCCGACACCCGCGTGGGCCTGTGCGCCGAACGCGGGATCGAACTGGTGGTCGGCCTGCTGGGCATCCTCAAGGCCGGCGGCGCCTACGTGCCGCTGGACCCGGGCTATCCGCGCGACCGCGTGCTGCAGATGCTGGAAGATTCGTCGCCGGTCGCGATGGTAAGCGCCGATGGCGCCGCCGCGCGACTGGGCCTGGACGGCGTCGCGGTGCTGGACGTGGAAGCCACCGCCGACAGCGCGCAGTCGCACGCGCCGCAAGTGGCGTTGCGCCCCGACCATCTGGCTTATGTGATCTACACCTCAGGTTCCACCGGTCGCCCGAAGGGCGTGATGGTCGAGCACCGCCAATTGCTGCACCTGTGGCAAGGAATGCGCGAACGCGTATTCGACGAATTGCCGCCGGCGCTGTGCGTGGCGCTCAATGCCAGCGTGTCCTTCGATGCCTCGCTGCAGGCGCTGGTGCAGCTGGGCTCGGGCCACACGCTCTGCATCGTGCCTGCGAACGTGCGCGCCGATGCCGGGCGCATGCTGGACTTCCTCGACACCGAAGCGGTGTCGGTATTCGACTGCACGCCATCGCAACTGGACCTGTTGATCCACGGCGGCCTGTTCGAACGGGCGCTGCCGCGATTGCGCGCGATCCTGGTCGGCGGCGAAGCGTTTCCGGCCACGGCGTGGAAGCGCGCGGCCGCCGCTCCGGTGGCTTGTTACAACGCCTACGGTCCGACCGAATGCACGGTCAACAGCACGCTGGCGCGGGTCAGCGCCGAACACGGTCCGCATCTGGGCGAACCGCTGCCGGGCGTGCAGGCTTATGTGGTGGAAGCCGATGGAACCCTGGCCGCGCCGGGTGTGGTCGGCGAGCTGTGGCTCGGCGGCAACGGCGTGGCGCGCGGTTATCTGCATCGCCCCGAGCTGACCGCTGAACGCTTCATCGACAACCCGTTCGGCGAGGGTCGGTTGTATCGCAGCGGCGATCTGGTACGGCGTCGCGCCGACGGCCGGCTCGATTACCTCGGCCGCAACGACGATCAGGTCAAGATCCGCGGCTATCGCATCGAGCTCGGCGAGATTGCCGCCGCGCTTTGCGAGCATGCGGACGTGCGCGACGCAACCGTCGTGCCGTTGCGTTCGGAGGACGGCGACGTCCGGCTCGCGGCCTATGTCATACCGGCCCAGGCCGCGCCGACGCCGACCGACCTGCGCGCCTTCCTCGCGCAACGGCTGCCGGAGTACATGCTGCCTTACGCCTACGTCTGCGTGCCGGCGTTCCCGACCGGCGCCAACGGCAAGATCGACCGTGGCGCGCTGCGCCCGCCGGCCTCGGCCGATATCGCCGGCCGGCCGTTCCTGCCGCCGCGGGGCGAGATCGAAACGGCGATCGCGCAGCTATGGACGCAACTGCTGCGCGTGGACCGGGTCGGCCGCGACGACAATTTTTTCGAACTCGGCGGTCATTCCCTGCACGCGATGCAGCTGATCGAGCGCATGCACCGCATCGGCCTGGAAGCGGACATGCATGGCTTGTTCGTGCAATCGACCCTGGCCGGCTTCGCCGCGACCGCGCGCTGGTCGGCGCGCGCGCAACCTGCGCGCAGCGAGGCCGACGCGTCCAGCCCCGGCTGGATCGACTCGCCGGCCTCGCAGAAACAATGCTGCGACTGGGCCTTCAATCAGGTCACGCTCGCCCAGGGACGCCCGTCGCTGTGCGTGCAGCAGCGGGTGAACGTCGCGCAGGCCGATCCGGAACTGCTGCGCCAGGTGTTCGATGCCGCCGTTGCGCGTCATGAAGCCTTGCGCACTACCCTGCACGTGACCGACGACCGGCTGATCCAGCGCACCCACGGCAGTCATGCGCTGGCTCCGATCGAACCGGTGGACCTGCGCGCCGAGACCGACCCGGACGCGGCGCTCGACGCCCTGGCCGACCGCGTCCGCGCGCGCACCTTCGATTTCGCGCGACTGCCGCTGTTCACCGTCGATCTGGCGCGGCTGCCCACCCACGACACGGTGATCTTCACCTTCGACCATGTCTGCATGGACCAGGCCTTTCTCGGCCGTTTTGTCGCCGAGGTCGCCGAGGACTACGCCGCCCGTTCGCAAGGCCGCGCCAACCCCATCGATATGCCGGGCGGAACGTATCGGCAGTACGCGCAGTGGGAACGCACCGAGATGTCCGGCGAGAGCGGCCGCCGTCATATCGATTACTGGACCGACCTGATCGGCCGCGTCGGCGTCCAGCGCTACACCGACCGCTTCGCCGACTACCCGACGCCCTGGTTCGCGTCGCATCGCCAGTACATCGCCAACGCGCTGTCGAAACTGCCGACGGGCATGGATCCGCATCTGGCCGCGCACGCGCATCGCTACGTCGGCAACCTGTTCCACGAACCGGTGCCGATGGCCCGCTTCAGCACCTATGTCGGACCCGAGATCTTCCACGCCCTGGCGGCCAGGGCGATGCGCGCGAAACTTCCGCTCAGCGCGCTCGCCATCGCCGCCGCCAACGTGCTGATCCAGCGCCTGACCGGGTTGGATGCGACTTTGATCTCGGTGCTCACCGAAACCCGGCCGTTCGGCGCCTGGCAGGATTCGGGCGGCAGCTTCGTCAACGATGCGTTGTATGCGGTCGAATACGCCGGCGACACCGGCGTCGACGAGGCCATCGCGCAGATCGCCGCGCAGACGCCCGCGGTCAGCGAGCACAAGGTCTGCCTGCTGCCGGCGGTGCTCAGCGCCGCCGACGTTTCGCTGGAAGCCATCGGCACCTTGTGCCTGAACTACATAAGCGCCGAGAGCGACAAGCCGCTGGCGCCGTTCGCGTCGCGCCATCAGGACGGCGGCTTCGCTTCGATGGAGTTCAACCTGACCGTGGTCCAGTACCACGATGGCCTCTACATCGATTGCGAGTACCGCAAGGCGCGGTTCGCGCCGCGCACGATCGAGCACACGGTCGTGGGCGGATTCGTCGACGTGCTGCGCGCCTTCGCCGAGAGCGGCAGTCCACGCGTGGCCGATATCGCGCTGAGGTTTCCGCCCGCGCCGCCGACACCCGCGCGGCGGGTCGAGCCGTCGCCACTCAGCCCGGTCGACGCATGACCGCGATGGATGCCTTGGCGCATGCGGATCGACGACCGCTGAAAGTGCTGATGCTGGGCTGGGAATTGCCGCCCGCCATCACCGGCGGACTGGGCGTCGCCTGCGAGGGCTTGCTGCGCGGTATCGGCGCGCTCGGCGGAATCGGCGTCGATTTCCTGCTGCCCGCATCGCCGGGGATCCGCGGCGATTATCCCGCCGCGGTGCGGATCGTCGAACTGGACGGATGCGACGATCCACGCGCCGGCGCTCGCGCTCAAGGCGCTTACATCGCATACCGCGAAAAGGCGGCCCGGTACGCCGCCGCGACCTTGCGCGCCTTGCCGGGCCTCGGCGATTTCGACCTCATCCATGCCCACGATTGGCTTACCTTCGAAGCGGCGCTGGCGATCAAGCGCGCCACCGGCAGGCCGCTGGTCGTGCATGTCCACTCGACCGAGCACGATCGCGCCGGCGAGCACCGCACCAACCCGGTGATCGCCGAACTCGAACGCCTCGGCATGCAGGCGGCCGATCGCATCGTGGCGGTCAGCCGCTATACCGGGCATGGTCTGGTCCGCAATTACGGCCAGAGCGCCGACAGGATCGACGTGGTCTACAACGCCGGTCGATCCCGCCGGGCCGACCCGTCGCCCGCCGCGCCGCCCGCGGACGGATGCGTGTGCTTCATCGGCCGCATCACCGAACAAAAGGGCCCGGAAGCCTTCGTCGAGGCCGCCTTGCGGATCCGCGAACGCGTGCCGGATGCGTGCTTCGAAATGGCCGGCGACGGCAATCTGCTGCCGCTGATGCGCTCGCTGGTGCGCGCGCTCGGTCTGTCCGAAGCGTTCTCGTTTCCGGGCTTCATCGACCGCGAGGAAGTGACCCGCCTGCTTGCGCGCAGTCGCGTGCTGGTGATGCCTTCGCTGTCGGAGCCGTTCGGGCTGGTCGCGCTGGAAGCGATCGAGGCCGGCGTGCCGGTCGTGCTGTCGCGCAACTGCGGCCTGGCCGAGCGGGTGCCGAGCGCGATCTGCGTCGATCCGGACGACATCGATGCGATCGCCGATGCGGCCATCGGCCTGCTGACCGATCCGGCGTACGCGCGGGCACGCGCGCTGGCCGCCGCGCGGGAGGCCGCGGACCTGGACTGGACGCGATCGGCCGCCGCGCTCAAGCAGGTTTATGACGTCGCGCTGGATACGGCGATGCCGCAGCGGATTCCGCTAGCGACCTGCTGAAACCGCTGCGCGTGGCTAGCTGACGAACAACGCCACCGAAGGGCCGTCGCCCGAGGCGAACACCAGTTGTTCGCCATCCGCGCCCGCTGTCGCCGCACCGCCGTCGCGGGCCACGCAGAAACAGGCCACGCGCCGCTGCGATCCGTGAACCAGCGTGCGCACGATGCGCAGACGCTGCGCGTCGCCTTCGAACGTCAACGCGCCACCGTCCCAGTCGGCCAACACCCGATGGCGCTTCACCGCCTCCAGCAATCGCGCGAAGACCGCGCCGGGCCCGTCGGGATCGCGCGTCAGCGGCGCGGGCATCGCCTTGCGTGCATGTTGTTCGGAGTAATCGAAATAACGGTCCAGCTCGGCCGGCGCCGCCCGTCGATCGTCGTAACCGCAATACACGCTGGGGCCATTGGCACTCATCGCCAGGGCCAGCGCCAGCCCCGTCACCACGAGGTCGCGCGTATGCGCCGTACCGTTGAAGATCGGCCTAAAACTCGGATCGTGATCGATGACGATGGGAACCAGGCAGCACGGCGGCACCTGCCAGTGCCGCCGCTGTTCGGCGATCGCCGGCAGCAGGCGCGACCAATCGCCGCTCGCGAGCAGCGCCTGCTGAAGCGCGTGCGCCAGCGGAAAATCGTAGAGATAAAGTCCTTCGACCGACGGCCCGACGGCGGACAGCGCGAAACGCAGATCCCGGTAATGCAGGCTCCAGTATTCCAGGACCGCGAAGAACGGCGCCGCGCCGGCATCGTGTACCGCCTCGCGCAGCGCGTCCAACGCGGCGCGCAGCGGCGCCAGGCCGAGGTGCTTGGCCATGTCGACCCGGAACGCGGACACCCGCGCCTCGCCGATCTGCCATTGCGCGCGCGCCAGAACCCGTTCGCGTACTTGCGGATCGAACAGATTGGGCCGGGGCAACTGGTAGTACTCGCCCAGATGCGTGCGCGTCACCACCTTGATGTAGTCGCCCAACGGCAGACCGTCGGGCGACGGGATCGCATCGCAGCTTTCCAGCCCGCTCAGGAAGTCGCCTGGTTCGTCCAGCGGCGACACCTGATCGGCCAGAGCCAGCGCCAACGGGGTGCATCGCGATGTCGGCGGCGCAAGACGCGGCAACTGCGGCGGATAACCCATCGTGCCGAGCACCGAATCCTGGATCAGGCTGAGGCCGCAAGCGGCGGCGGCATGACGCAGCGCGATGTAGTCGCCGGCATCGCCCAGGACCGGGTCCACGCCGCGCTCGCCGCTGCTCCAGTAGCCGTGATTGTTGAGATACGGATGCAGCGCGCCGTCGTCGCCTTCGACGTAGTACAGATCGGTGCTCTGGCGATCGACCACGCCGAGCAGCACCGCATCGAAGCCTGCGGCCGCGACCTCCGGCAGGTCCATCGCCAACGCTTTCAGCACCGACTCGGGGCCGGCGGGACTGAGCAGGCGCGGCAGCACATGCAGGGACGCGCCCAGCAGCGGATGGCTGGCTCGGCCGATTCCCGGCAGCGGTCGGCCGCGATGGATCCGTTCGCCGTCGCCCGCGTCGAATTCGAAGGCCTGCGCGCAGGCCTGCGCGACGCGGTCTTCGTCGTCGCGCGCATCGGCATGCCACGACGCGCCGGCACCGCGACCCGATGGCCGCACGGCGCGCTGCAGCGCTTTGCGGTAGGCATAGAACGCGTCGATCTCGTCGTCGCGCAGCGCGTGCGCGTCGACCGGCACGCCCATGTCCTGCAGCGCGTGTTCGATCCTCACCGGGCCGCGGTGAACGACGATGTCCGCGTCCTGCGAATGCACGGCGAACGCACCCTCCGCCAGCGCCGGCGATTCCTGCGCCAGCGGCCAGAGCGCCAGGCGCACCTGCGTCTTCATCACGCCCTCGCCCGCTTCGCGCGCGATCCGATGCGCGATCAGCACCGGTCGAGAGCGATCGTCCGAACGCAGCACGCAGTCGGCGTACAACTCGTCCCCGCTTTCCAGCAGAAACAGCAGATGACGCAGGAACAGGCGCAACCGGCGCTCGGCCGGCGCGGCCGGCGCGTCGATGAGTTGCCGCAACGCGCTCAGCACGTCCGCGAACCCGCAATCGCCGGCCGCGATCAACGCGGCGATGCACGAACGCAGATCGCCCGGCGCCGCGTCGGCGGACTCGCAAGCGGGCTCGCGCACTAGGCCGGGGCCCCGGCGCGCTTCGGGTCGAACCGCATCCAGCCCATCTGACGTCCACGGCCCTCGGAACACAGCAGCCAGCGGTCGCTGTCGCTGTATTCGCGCAATTCCGGAAACGGCGACAGATCGCGCGCGGCCATTGTCATTTCGGTGATCGCGTGGGTCGCGGCGGCATTGCGCCTGAGCGTTTGCATGCGCTGCGCGCCGTCCTGGAAGAACCAGTCGTGCAGTTCCAGGAAGATCACCGCGTTGCCGAACGCGCCGAACGCGGCCTCATCGAGCAGTTCGAATTCCGCGCCCTCGATGTCGACGAACAGCACGCAGTCGTCGACGACTTCGGCGGGCAGGTCGCGGTAGAAACCGGGGTCGGCCTTGCCGCGGATCTCGACCCGGTCCTCCAAGCCGTTCAAACGCGCGGTATCGCCGATGATCCGCCGGCCCTTCTCGCCCATCTCATAGCAATACGAGCGCTGGCACAGGCCCGACACCAGCGCGCCGACGCCGTAGTAGCCGTCGCCCGCGCCGAGATTGACGAAGGCTTTTCTTCCGCCGGTTTCGGCCAGCGACTCCAGCACTTCCTGCTCGTACAGACCGAGCAGGATCGGCGCGCGGTCGGCGACGCTCCAGGCCGTGTCCGGCCCGAGCCGCATGCCGCGGAACGGCCCGTAGCGGACGGTCGAGGCGAGCGCGAGGTCGAGCTGCCGCGCCAGTTCTATCCGTCGACGCTCGACGTAGGCCGCGGTGTCCATCCGCCGTCCCGGCAACAAGGCATACAGCATTCTGTTGAGCATTCCCTCTCCTCTGGCTAAACGCTTGGCTTCGACTCATGCTCGGCCGGCAACGGCACGAGCGCGGGCGCGTCATTCCACGATGGCGGCGCCGGGCCTCAGGTTGGCGAGAAAGGCCCGCAACGGCGAGTGGGCATCCGTCGGCACCAGCGCGGCGAAATCGGCCACGCGCGTCGGCGTCCCCTGCTTCACGCCCGCCAACAAGGCCGCGACTTCCTGCGTGTGTCGATCGAACACCAGCACCTGCCCATGGGCGCAGGCCAGCAACTTGTCGCCGACGGTGGTCCAATCCAGGCCGTGCCGATCCTCGTCGACCACGGCCTGCGCATCGCAGTCGTGCTCGCCGGCCTGATCGCCGACGCCGTGCTGCGGCAACGGACCGAAGCCGGCCGAGGTTCGAATGCCGAGCGTATGCGCGGCGAACGCAAGCTCGGCCGCGTGCGGCGCATTGATGTCCGCGCTCAGCGCATCCCACATGCGGCGCAGGCGTTCGGGCGATGACATGCCGCCGCCCGCGGCGGACGCGGCGGACAAGCCGTCGAGATCGAGGGCATCCAGAGCCTTGTGATCCGAATTGGCCGCCGGCCCCGATGGCAACACGACCGCCTTCTTGAGGATCTCGCTCGTATCGCCTTTATGGTAGATGCCGATGCTGAGCGAAGCGCAGAAGCGTCCACTGTCGTTGACCGCCACATGCCATTCGCCGGCGGGCCAGTACAGCAAGTCCTCCGGCCCGACCTCCAGGATCGTCGCATCGGCCAACAGCGCCGCCAGCGCCTCGCCCGCGTGCGCCGGCGAGCCCGCCTGGACCAGCTCGGCGCGATGCTCGAAATATGCGCGCGGCCAGAACGCCATCTTCTTGGTCCCGATGCCCGTGGCCATCAGGACATGGCAATCGTCCATGTGGATGCCGAACGGCGTGCTGCTGTACGTGCCCGCGTAGATGCACGAGTGGATGCCACGGGCCGGATAGCCCACGCGCCCGAACAAGCCGTGCAGGGTCGGGGTGAGCTTGCGGCGGATCGAAGGCAGGGCGATGTCGACCTTGTCCAGGATCACCGAGAACTCCGACCCGGGAAAGGCCTGTCCGACCTGCGCCTCGTACTGCTCGAAGCTGCGGATATCCGGCCCCGGGAAGAACGCGAGCAGTTCGTGGATGGCCGGCGAACGGCCCGCCAGATTGGCGCGGCCGAACGGCTCCTTGCGGCCCGAGGCCATGGCCTGAGCGGTGGTCGACAAGGCCTGGATGAATTCGGCCGGAGTGAACAGGGGCGCCGACAGCGCATTCTTGAACAAGCGCGGCGGCCCGCCCCACGCATTCGCGATCTGCGTGGCCAGCGCGTGTTCGTCGTCGAGAAGCATCGCATCAACATCCGTTTGATCGAGAGCGCCTAATCTAGCGGCATCCATGCAAAGTCACCACCGATTTCCCGGCATGTTCCCGGCATGCGCCGTCACGATCCGGCTCGCGCGCTCGCGGTCCCGCGGATGGCCCCTGCTCCATCGCGGGTGATCGCCGACCCTTGGACTTGCCGACCTAGCGAGTCCATGCTCCCGGCGGGGTGCGTGGCCGCGCCGCCCGCACATCCGTCCCCGAACGGTGCGCCAATCGAAGCCGAGCCGATGTCCCGCACACGCTCCCCCGTCACGCCACGCCCTTTAATCAACTCTTAAAGTCGCCCTCCTAGGCTGCGACCAATCCGCCTGACCAGGACAGGCGACAATGGCGCGTCCCGCGGCCGCCGATTCGTGCGGCGGTTGCATCAATCTCTTTATCTCTTTTATGGAATCTTCCATGCGCGCAGTTGTTCCGCGTTGGTTAGCGGTGATCGTTGTCTGTTCCTGGCTGGCGGCGTGCGGTGGGGCCAAGGACGAACCCGCCGCGGCGGGCGGCGCGTCGGGGCTGGCGGTGTCGCTGGCACCGGCGCAGTCGCAGCCGTTGGCGCGCAACGTGCTGGTGTCCGGGCCGGTGTCGGCGTTCGAGGAGATGCAGTTGGGCGTGGAACTCAGCGGCCAGCGCGTGACCGCGCTGCGGGTCGACGTCGGCCAGGCGGTCAGCCGCGGCCAGGTGTTGCTGGAACTGGACCATCGCACCCTCGACAGCGAGCTGGCCCAGGCCGATGCCTCGTTGAAGCAGGCGCAGGCGTCGTTGACGCTGGCGCAGGTCAACTACGAGCGCGGCGCGAAACTGGCCGCCACCCAGTTGGTCAGCGCGAGCAGCCTGGATGAATTGCGCGCGACCCGCGTGCAAGCCGAAGCCCAGGTCGCCACCGCCCGCGCCGCCCGCGACGCGGCGCAACTGCGTCGCGATTTCGCCGAACTGCGCGCGCCCGCCGACGGCATCATCTCCAAGCGTCTGGTGCAACCCGGGCAAGTGGTCGCCGCCGGCAGCGAACTGCTGCGCCTGATCCGCGACGGACGCCTGGAATGGCGCGCCGAATTGCCCGAAGAGCAATTGTCCGCCGTGACCGTCGGCGACAGCGTCGAACTGCCGTATGCCGGCGGCACCGTCGCCGGCCGCATTCGCGCGGTCAGCCCCGGCGTCGATGCGCAGACCCGCACCGGCACGATCTATGCCGATCTGCCCGAACCCGGCGCGCTCAAGCCCGGCGTGTATGTCGAAGGCCGCATCGTCACCGGCGCCGGTCGCGCCCTGATGGTGCCCAGCGCCGCGATCGTGCAGCGCGACGGCCACAGCTACGTGTTCACGATGAAGGACAAGCAGACCGTGCAGCGCCTGCGCGTGCGCACCGGTCAGACCGCGCAGGGCCGGATCGAAATCATCGAAGGTCTGAAGGAAGGCCAGCAAGTCGTCGCCGAAGGCGCGGGCTTCCTCGGCGACGGCGACCGCGTGCGCGTGGTGCAGGCGGCGCAGCAGGCCGGCAAGGCGACCGGCCAAGGGACGAAGCAGCCATGAATTTTTCCGCCTGGGCGATCCGCCGCCCGCTGCCGGCGATCATGCTGTTCTTCGTGCTGTGCGTGGCCGGGCTGTGGGGTTTCTTCAAGCTGCCGGTGGCGCGTTTCCCCGATATCGCCTTCCCCATGACCACGGTCACGGTGACCCAGCCGGGCGCGTCGCCGAGCCAGCTCGAAGCCGAGGTCACGCGCAAGGTCGAGGACTCGGTCGCGACCGTCACCAACGTCAAGCGCGTGATCTCCACGGTCAGCGAAGGCGTCAGCACCACCACGATCGAGTTCAATCTGGAAGCCGATCTGGCCACCGCGCTGGACGACACCCGCGACGCGGTGACGCGCATCCGCACCGATCTGCCGCAGGACATCCAGGAACCGGTGATATCGAAGGTCGATATCGGCGGCTCGTTGATGACCTATGCGCTGGTCGCGCCGCAGATGACCGCCGACGAAGCCAGCTGGTTCGTCGACCGGCAAGTTTCGCGCGCCATGTACGGCGTAGCGGGCGTGGCGCGCGTTACCCGCGTCGGCGGCGTCGAGCGTCAGGTGCGGGTCGATCTGGATCCCAACGCCCTGCTCGCCTTCGGCGTCACCGCCGGCGACGTGTCGCGGCAGTTGGCGCAGATCCAAGTCGAACGCGCCGGCGGCAAGGCCGAACTCGACCGCACCCAGCAGACCATCCGCACGCTCGGCACGGTCGGCAACGCGCAGTCCTTGCGCGATTACTCGATCAGCCTGCCCGACGGGCGTTCGGTGCGCCTGTCGACCTTGGCCAAGGTCAGCGACGCCGCCGCCGATCCGGCCCAGGTCGCCTTGCTCGACGGCCGCGACGTGGTCGCGTTCTCGATGTCGCGCACGCGCGGCTCCAGCGAGGTCAAGGTCGAAGCCGGCGTGCATGCGGCGCTGGACCAGCTCAAGGCCGAACACCCAGGCATCGACTTCCGCCTGGTCACCACCGCCATCGACGAGACCCACCGCTCCTACGATTCGTCGATGACGATGCTGTGGGAAGGCGCGTTGCTGGCGCTGCTGGTGGTATGGGCGTTCCTGCGCGACTGGCGCGCGACCTGGGTCTCGGCGCTGGCGCTGCCGCTGTCGATCATCCCCACCTTCGCGGTGATGTACTGGTTCGGCTTCACCTTGAACCTGATCACCCTGCTCGCGCTGTCGGTGGTGGTCGGCATCCTGGTCGACGACGCCATCGTCGAGATCGAGAACATCGTGCGCCATCTGCGCATGGGCAAGCCGCCGCTGGAAGCCGCGCGCGACGCCGCCGGCGAAATCGGCAACGCGGTCATCGCGACCTCGCTGACTTTGGCCGCGGTGTTCGTGCCGGTCGCCTTCATGCCCGGCATCGCCGGCAAGTTCTTCCGCGAGTTCGGCTGGACCGCGGCGACCGCGGTGCTGTTCTCGCTGCTGGTCGCGCGTCTGCTGACGCCGATGATGGCCGCCTACCTGCTCAAACCGCACGGCGAAGAGCCGGCCGAGTCGCGACTGATGCGCTGGTACCTGGGCTGGGTCGACGCCGCGCTGCGGCATCGCGCGCGCACCTTGTGGATCGCCACCGGCCTGTTCTTCGCTTCGCTGGCGCTGGTGCCGTTCATCCCGGCGACCTTCATTCCGCAATCCGATCTGGGCCGCAGCAATCTCAGCCTCGAGCTGCCGCCGGGCACGCGCCTGCAGGAAACCGCGGCCGTCGCCGAACGCGCGCGCGCATTGGTCAAGGACATTCCGGAACTCAAGCAGGTGTACACCGCGGTCGGCAGCGTGCTCGATCTGGGCGACCCAGGCGCCACCGGCATCGGCGAAGCGCGCAAGGCGACCTTGGTGCTCGACTGGGGCGTGGCCGACGATCGCCAGCGCGATCAGCGCGCGCTCGAACGCGACGCGCGCGCCCGCCTGGCCAATCTGGCCGGCGTGCGGGTGAGCTATGTCAGCTCCGAACCCGGCAATCAGTTGCAACTGGTGCTGTCCGGCGACGATCCGCAGCATCTGCAGGAGGCGTCGATCGCGCTCGAACGCGATCTGCGCGGCATTTCCGGCCTCGGCAGCGTCAGTTCGTCGGCGTCGTTGCTGCGTCCGGAAATCCAGATCGTGCCGAACTCGGCGCGGGCCGCGGACCTGGGCGTGGCGACCGCCGACATCGCCGAAGCCGCACGCATCGCGACCTCGGGCGATTACGAACAGCGCCTGGCCAAGCTCAACCTGCCCGACCGGCAGATTCCGATCCGGGTCGGCTTCGCCGAAGCGACCCTGTCGAATCCGGCCTTGATCGGCCAGTTGCGCGTACACGGCCGTTACGGCCCGGTGCCGCTGGCCGCGGTCGCGGATATCCAGATGGGCAGCGGGCCGTCGCAGATCTCGCGCTATCAGCGTCAGCGCAACGTCACCCTGACCGCCGAACTCAACGGCCGTCCGCTCGGCGAGGTCATGGAGACCGTGCAGAAACTGCCGAGCGTGCAGCATCTGCCGCCCGGCGTGAGTTTCCTCAACACCGGCGATGCCGAAGTCTTCGTCGAACTGTTCATCGGCTTCATGCTGGCGATGGCGGCCGGACTGATCTGCATCTACATGGTGCTGCTGTTGCTGTTCAACCATGCGCTGATGCCGCTGACCATCCTGACCGCGGTGCCGCTGTGCGCGGGCGGCGCATTCGGCGCCTTGCTGCTGACCCAGAACATGCTGTCGCTGCCGGCCTTGATCGGTCTGTTGATGTTGATCGGCATCGCCACCAAGAACTCGATCCTGCTGGTCGACTACGCAGTGATGGCCGAAGACGAACACGGCATGAGCCAGCACGACGCGCTGATCGACGCCTGCCGCAAGCGCGCCCAGCCGATCATCATGACCACCTTGGCGATGGGCGCGGGCATGATGCCGATCGCGTTGGGGTTCTCCGGCGATTCCAGCTTCCGCGCACCGATGGCGATCGCGGTAATCGGCGGCCTGATCACCTCGACCCTGCTGAGCCTGATCGTGATCCCGGCCGCGTTCACGGTGGTCGACGATCTGGGCGAATGGTTGACGCGGCGGTTCCGTCATCGTTCCTCGCATCCGGTGCAACACCCGGCGTCGAGCTGATAACGGATGCCCTGGTCGTCCCGCTCCTTCCGCGGTCAATGCGGAAGGAGCGAACGTCAGGCCAGCGATGAACCGCGCCGCGCATGGAACGCGTTGGCGATTGCAATGGCGGCGTCTTCGTTGTAACCATTCCGACTGCGTTTCAGCGGAGATGCAGCATGCAGCGATTCACTGGCGGTTGCCTGTGCGGCGACGTCCGCATCGAGGCCTCGGGGCGACCGTACCGCACAGGCCTTTGCCATTGTCTCGACTGCCGCAGGCACGGCGGCAGCGTCTTTCACGCCTTCGCCATATTTCCGCAGGATGCGGTGACGATCGAAGGCGAGACGCGCGATTATCTCGGTCGACATTTCTGCCCACGCTGCGGCTCGTCGGTATTCGCGCGCAGCGCCGACGAAATCGAAGTGAGTCTGGGAGCCTTGGACGCACCGGACCAACTGGCGCCGAGTTACGAAACCTGGATCGTCCGACGCGAGTCGTGGCTACCGTCGTTTGCGCTGGCGAAGCATTACCAACGCGATCGCGAAGGCACGGGCCGTTCCGAGCCGTAGTCAGCGCAAGCGGCGACAATATCGTTGTCGGCGCGCTTGTTCGCGAACGCAATGGTCGGCCGTTACCGAGCCGTCGCGACCGACGGAGTCGCCCAGATGACTGGGCGACTCCGGCTCGCGCGAGCGTGGCCGCTTACATCACGCAGCCCGCATAGACCTTGGACTTGTTGGTCGTCTCGCCCCAGCCAGTATCGCCGCAAGCGGCGGGCTGGCGGATGCCGACGACGGTGCCGGCATCGTTGTAGTACACGACGGAACAGAAACAACCCGCGGAATTGGTCGCCGCGCCGGTACTGGCGGACATGGCCAACAGGGTTCCCAATACGATCAGCTTGAAGCGATGCATCGCACTCCTCCCTTGGCTTGCTTGCGGCAGGTCGCCGCGCAAGGAAGATACAACGCCCTGCGTGCCCGGCGACCGAGAACGGGGCGAAGTTTCGATTGCGCCAATTGCGACGCAAATGAACTGTGAGCGCTAGCGTGAAGTCGCGCTATGCGATGAAACGAAGGAACAGCGCGCTTTCGCTCGATGACGCAATGCCGACATTTTCACGCAGGCGACCGTCCGACTCGCTTCGACGTATGTGAGTTTCCGAATCGCTTCACCAAAGATCACGCGCGATCTCGCTCACGCGACAACCTCGATAAATCCTGAATGCGATCGAGACGATGCTTTGAGATGCGCGTCATCGCGCGATCGGGCATTTGAGAGATGGATCACGACGAAGGCGTATTTCGTGGCGTAATACGATTCGCGGTAGAAATTTTTCGCCCGACTTATTCGGCGCGACAAATAGTTTCGATTAAAACCACTTATGCGATCAGAAAGATCGCCGCAGGCAACGACCTGAGCGCGCATACGAGCGATCGCGCGCTCGCGACGACGGCATCGCGATGCCGCGAAGTACGCACGACCGACGAAACAAGACGAATTGAAAGCAACGGCGCAGCGCCGGGAAACGCTCCGCCTTGCGCGGTCAGAGACGACCGCATCGGCGGAACGATCGCACAGTGCTCCGCCTCGCGAACCGGTTCGGATTCGATCCGGACGGGCCAGGCCGGGAGTGCGCGATGCACCGTCCCGACCGCTTGCAAGAAGGACTATCCAACCAACAAGGAGTGGGTCATGAACCATCTGGTCGCGTTGAGTCTGGTGTTGCTGGTTTCGCTGCCGGCCGTCGATACCGCGGTAGCCAAGGAACCGTCCTTTCAAAAACTGAACGTAAAAGCCAAGTTCATCCACGGCGACAACCTGGTGACGGGCTTGTTGCCGGAAACGGGCGCCGCCACCGATGCCCGTCTGCAGACGCCGCGGCAGAAGGCGGCCGGGTTGAGCGCGGTGATGGTCACGCGCAATGGCGATCTGTACGAATCCAGGATGAATCCGGAAGACGTCGCCATCTTCGAAAAGGCAATCAAAGATCTGGAGTCGGTCGGCCGCACCGCCACCAGCTTCAACACGCCGCCGACATTGCCGACGCTGTATGCGGACGGCCGCGTCACGCCCAAGGTCGTGATCGGCGCGGACGACCGAGTGCAGATTTCGAACACCGTGGCCTCTCCGTTCTGGCATATCGGCCGTATCGGCATCGGCTGCACCGGCACCTTGATCACGGCCAAGCACGTGCTCACCGCGGGCCATTGCGTCTCCAACGGCGCCGGCACGTTCTATTCCAGCCTGGACTTCACCACCGCGCAAAACGGCAGCTACCAGCCCTGGGGCACGACCCCGTGGGCGCGCGCGGTCACCACGACGGCGTGGCATAACGGCGCCGACAGCAATTACGACTATGCGCTGATCGTGCTCAGCTCGGCGCCGCACGGCGGCAACTCCGGCTGGGGCGTCTATTCGGGCGGCACCCACACCATCACCGGCTATCCCGGCGACAAGCCGCTCGGCACGATGTGGACGCATTCGGGATCGGTCAACACCAGCGGCTCCTACCGGCTGTGCTACACCATCGACACCGCCGGCGGCAACAGCGGCAGCGGTATCGCCAGCGACGGCGGGGTCAACGTGCGCGGTATTCATACCACCGGTTCGTCCAGTCAGAACTGCGGCACCCGCTTGACCAGCACCGTCTACAACACGCTTCAGAACTGGATCGCCACTTACCCTTGATCGACGAGCGTTGATCTGCAGTAATGGCTGCGTGGTGCATCGGTCGACGATGCACCACGTCCTGATCGACACGGCAGTGATCGAAGCATCCAACGCGCAAGGCGACGACGATGAAACCGGTGTTTATCGCGGTATTGCTGCTGGCGGGCTGCGGCCTGGACAACAAACAGCCGACCATGAACCATGAGCCGCTGGAAAGCGCGCTGATCGTCGGCAGCGCCGAGTCTCCGGACCCGGTGTTGGCCAAGGTCATGGCGCTGGAAAAAAGCGGCGTGGTGAAGGACGTGGTGGTGCAGGAGTCTTTCCCGGTGCAGATCCGCCTGCGCGCGCCGAGGAAAGTGATCGACGAACTCAATGCGATGCCGCGGTCCGGCGGATTGCGTTAGCGGGCCTTGGGGTCGGCTTCCCGCGCTGAGCGCACTGGTCGGTCCGATCGCGGCCCTGCCGGCTACCTAACGCCGACGATCGGCATCGGTTGTCCGATCCGCGCCATCGCGTGCGATCGCCCACGGCGAAAACGCCGAGGCCGTCAAACCCCGACATCCTCCATGGCCGTGAACGCCGCGGCATCGCCGTGCGCAGCGGGAAACCTGCGTGCGCGGACGTCCGCGGGCAATCGCGACGGCATGTCGCCTCGAGCCCGGCGGCCCTGTTCCGATTCAGCGACTTGCACCAGGCTTATTCCGCCGTGACGGCCAAAGGTGTATGTAGTGCCTGGACATGCCTGTTCATGCGCCTCCCCCACCCTCGGCATCCCCTTCGGAGTTCATCCGATCATGAAGAAATTTCGCAAGATTCTCCTCACCCTGATCGTGCTCGGGCTGCTGGGATCGGTGCTGTTCCTGTATTGGCCGGTGTACCAGCGTTCGGTGCCCGCGGCCGGCAACGACAAGCCGGTCGACGTGGTCCTGATCGGCGGCGGCATCATGAGCGTCACCTTGGCGACCTATCTGCAGGAGCTCGAGCCGAGCTGGAACATCCAGCTGTACGAACGCCGCGACGGCGTGGCCGAGGAAAGCTCCGACGGCTGGAACAACGCCGGCACCGGCCACTCCGGTTTCGCCGAGCTCAACTACACCCCGCAACTGCCCGACGGCAGCATCGAAACCAAGCGCGCGGTCGATATCGCCGAACAGTTCGAGATCTCGCGCCAGTTCTGGTCGCATCAGGTCCGCGAAGGCCGCCTGCAGCAGCCTTCGGACTTCATCAATCCCACGCCGCACATGAGCTTCGTCTGGGGCGACGACAACATCGCCTACCTGCGCAAGCGCCGCGATGCGCTGGTCAAGAACCCGCTGTTCTACGGCATGGAGTATTCCGAGGACCCGGTGCAGATCGGCAAGTGGGCGCCGTTGTTGATGGAAGGCCGCGATCCCAAGCAGAAAGTCGCCGCGACCTACATGCCGATCGGCACCGACGTCAATTTCGGCGTCATCACCCGCCAATTGACCCAGAGCCTGCAGCGCAGCGCGAACTTCCAGTTGCACCTGGGCAACGAGGTCACCGCGCTGCGCCAGAACAGCGACAAAACCTGGAACGTCACGGTCAAGAATCTCAAGTCGGAGACCGAGTCGACGGTCAAGTCGCGCTTCGTCTTCATCGGCGCCGGCGGCGCGGCACTGAAGCTGCTGCAGCTGTCGGGCATTCCTGAAGCGCGCGACTACGCCGGCTTCCCGGTCGGCGGCCAGTTCCTGGCGTTCCAGGCACCGGCGATCGCGAGCCGCCACGGGGTCAAGGCCTACGGCCAGGCCGAAACCGGATCGCCGCCGATGTCGGTGCCGCATCTGGACGCGCGCAAGCTCGACGGCAAGCCGGTGGTGCTGTTCGGGCCGTTCGCCTTGTTCAGCACCAAGTTCCTCAAGTACGGCTCGTGGTTCGACCTGTACTCCTCGGTCACCCACGACAACCTGGGCGAAATGGTCAGCGTCGGCGGCGAAAACCTCGACCTGGTCAAATACCTGCTGAGTCAGGCGCAACTCAACGACGACGACCGCCACGCGGAACTGCGCAAGTACTACCCCAGCGCCAAACGCGAGGACTGGAAACTGGTCACCGCCGGCCAGCGCGTGCAGATCATCAAGCGCGACCCGGTCAAGGGCCCGGTGCTGCAGTTCGGCACCGAGATCGTCGCCGACAAGGACCACACCCTCGCCGCCCTGCTCGGCGCCTCACCCGGCGCCTCGACCTCGCCGCCGATCATGCTCGACCTGCTGGCCAAGGCCTTCCCGGCGCAAATGGCGGCCGGTTGGAAAACGCAGTTGCTCAAGATCATTCCGTCGTATGGCCGGCATCTCAACGACAGCGCGCAGCTGACTAATGAGATTCGGGCGATGACCAGTCAGACCTTGCGTTTGCCGTATTTGGAGGTGCCGGTGGCGGTCGGAACGCAGCCGCCGGCAAGCCAACCGCAACAGCCATCGCCGCAAACCAAGGCCAAGGAGAATGCGGAGCTGCAGGCACTGTGAACCCGATTCGATCGGGATCGCCGACGACTGCCCGCCCTCGCTCGATGCGCGGACCGGGCGCGTTGGTCCTGCGGGTGCGATAAGCGCTAACGGCCGCGCCGATTCCGGTTATTGATCGGCGCGATCACACGTACAGCGCAAGCCGTGCCCGATGCGGGAACCGCGTGCTGAAGCTGCCTCACCCGGCGGCCAGGAGATCTGGATCGAGCGCGGTCGTCACGACGATCAGACTCAGCCGGCATCCCGCGCAAACCGATTGGGACGCACATCTTGTCGGGTAGGTCTCCGCCGCGGGTGATACCCTATCCGATCGGTCTTCGACACGGGCATATGCGCCATGGCGCTCAGCACATAATCCGGATTTATATCGGACTGTATCAGCGGGTCTTGATAGTGCTTTTTTTAGGGCCGCATACGCCGAAGCTTGCGGATCGGTGATCAACGCCGGAGCCGCAACGGCTCCGCCGACGCATGTGAACTGCTCTGCGAGCAGCATCAGCGCCTTCTTGGTTTTTTATCTGCGCCATGCATTTTTGCACGTTAATTTTAGACGAGACGAACGTCCCTGATGCCGGAGCTTCTTTCGGTTCTCGTCAGCCCTCGGGGGAGAATGTACATCGATATTCGTCACCCTGCTTGGTACAACGCGCGCGTACCCGCTTCGAAGAGAGCGCGATCGACACCAACTCCTGACGTTGATTCATGAACTGCTCTACCAGCCCGGGTGGGACGGCGCCATTGATGAATTGCACCATAAATTCTTCGCCATGGACCTGCGCCAGCACCTCTTGCAGCGGCAGGCGGGCAACGATATCGGTCGCTCCACCCGGCTTGATCTCGCCGAACATATCGTCACTCAGCTTCAATCGGCCGATTCCCTGATAGTCGGGATACGTGGCGAGCCGAATGCCCTTCGTGTCGTAGATGTGGAAGCTGCCTCGCGTGAAATAGTCGTGGCGCGGAACGAACCACGCGAACGACGTCTCATTGCGGATCCGAGCACAAAAGGTCAACACTTCCTTTTCCTCGCCCAAGACCAGCTCGGCGACGAGTGGGCTTTTATAGCTGCGCTCAGTGTATGCACCACCGCTTTTCGGCGTTGCCAACTCCGTCAAAGCGGGAACCCGGTCAGCGTATTCAGTGGCAGCCATAGAACCCTCGGCGAACGAAAGAAGCAGAAAAAGAACGAGTCCGCGGCTAATCCAAATAGGTGAAGCGATCTGCCGTTCCATTCATACCATCCGTCATGAAAAACGAGAAATTATCAGCATTCAGCAATGCGGCGCTGGGGAATTGTTGAGCCATTTTTACACAATCGCCAACGCCGTACGGACCAACGTTAGCACCGGTCGAATCCGTATAGGAGAGGTCTTTCAACCCCCCCATATCCGTGAAATGCGAGCATTCATGCAGCAGCGTGTTCACCACATTGTTCCAGTTCAGGGGCACGGAATTGTTGATCGGCGCCATGGTGCCAAGGAACGCGTGGCAAAGGTGAATATGCTTTGAAGCGATATCCGTTCCATATACGTAAGCATAGGTCCTCTCGTAATCGGCGACCGAGAAACCGCGCATCAAATTCTTGTTGCGCAGGCTGCTTTGGAATGCGGCTTTGCTTTTCCTGATCACCGCGCGCACATGCGCGACCGCCCCGGCCAGATTCGCCACGTGTGGAATCGGAGTGGGCGCGTTATGGCTCATTGCCACCAGCGTGCTGGCCACCAGCGGCGGAGACGACGAGGAATAACCGAACCATCTCAGGAATCTGGCCTGCATGGCCGGACCCATGGCGACGATTTCCTGATCTCGCTCATCCAGCAAATGCAGCGACTCGGTAAAAGTGCGTTGCGCCAATCGATTGAACGCAGCCGGCTCGACGTGATGGAAAGGCAGCAGGCATCGTCGCAACTGGGCGAGGAAATACAACGGGTTGGGATGCCACACGGTGTTGGGAGCGGGCAAGCCAGGAACTTGCTCCCAGAAGCACTGCGATCGCACATGAGCGATGAATTTCGTGAACTCTGCTGCGGCGAGGGCCGGCAATCCGCTCTCGCCGGTTTGCAGCTCGGCGAACCGGCCCGGCAAGTCACCTGAGCTCCACTCGGTTCGCTGTTTTACCGCCAATCGCTCCGCTTGCGAGGCCGTCGGCAGAGTCTTCGCGTGATCGACATGGCCATTGGGTTTCAGGAATTGCGACCCGCGCCAGAACAGCCAGGGCTTCGGGCCCTGCTTCCAGTCCATGTCGCTGTATACCTTCAGCGTGGTGGTGCCCGGAAGCGTCGTCGTAGGTGGAGTGAACAAATAGTGCGTGGACGATGTGCTGCCCACCTCGGTGTTGATGTTGTAATGCGTGCTCCAAACCGGCGGCGTGGCGGCGGCCGGCGGTGTGGCAGGCGTGCTGGAGTCCCTCGAGAACTCTCCGCATGCGATCTTGCCCGACCGGGTCTTGTTGCCTGCATAGATATAGGTCGGACTGTTGTCGGCAAAGCCGATATCGGCGTCACGAACGAACGTTTCGAAATGCAGAAGTTCGTCGATGAAGGCTCCTGCGACGGTCACGCCGCCCGGATAGCCGATAATGTCGCCAGCCTCGACCCTTATATTGCAGGGAACCACGGTATTGGTGCGGATCCCGGGCTTCAATGTCGATGGGTCGCGGTTGTAACTAAAGCCCAGCGGATCGGTCAGGTAATACTTCAACGCGCCCGCGACCGTTCGTGTCGCGACGAGATTACGTGGCACCCAATGAGAGTGCGCGCCGATCTGCAAGCGAATCATTCCGTTCTTGGTGTCTTGATAGACTCCCTCCATGCCCCGCTTGCCGACGGGGACCGCGGGATCGAGCCTGTCGGAACACAAGAACCAGGGTAGCCGCGACTTCGTTTCCAACTGGGCTTTTGGCAACAGGTTCATGTACAACGAATAGAAACGATACTTGCTGAAAAGCTTTTCGTTCACCCCGGTGGGAGAAGGATCGGGGCGATAGTTATGCTCAAGGTCATGTTTGATCAACACGAAGCTCGATGAAAATTTGTGTGTCGTCCCTGGAACCGGCTCATAGGATTGCCAGTCGTCGTTGAGTCGGTATGCAACGATTCTGCCGCGCGTTACGGCCTGCACCGCGAAGCCGCCCGTCGCCGTCGCGGGCGGCGTCTTGAAGTGCAGTCCGCCGTGCCAATAGTGGTTCTGCGCGACCGGAAACGTCCCGGAGCCAGCGGCGGCAGCGTAGTTGATCATATCCGCCAGCGTCGTCGGTGCGGCGCCGACCGCAAGATTCCGCACCGGGAACAGAATTAATTCCATGATTCAACGTCCTTGTAGTTGATTACCGACTCAGCCTGAGAACCAGAACATCTTAGCTTTGGTCAAAGGTTTCATATCGGCACTGGGCAACTCGACCACTGGGTTGTGAGCGCTCTTCGGCCCTGTCAACTCCCGCTGCGTCCCCTTGAACTCGATCGTCCCCGGCGCGCCCAGTTCGATATCGCCGCCTTCGAGCTTGAGATAGGCTCCCGCCGCGGTTGCCAGCAGGCGTTTGCTCGGCGCGGCGATCTGCACATCGGCCTGGGTACTGGCGACCTTGACGCTGGTCTTGGCCGCGGCGCGCGCCAGCTCCTTGTGCGCGCGCAGGCTCACCGCGCCCTTGGCCGCATGCAGGGCGATGCCGCGCTCCTGGTTCGGTTTGCCGCTCGGCGCTTCGCCGCCGTGGGTGAACAAGGCGATGCCGCCGGCGACGGCCAGTACGCTTTCGGTCTGGCTCAGCCACTGCAGGTCTTGGTTGGCGCTCAGTACGGTCTGGGTGCCGGACACCCACACCTGGTTCTGCGCGGTCACGCTGACGATGCCTTTCGGGCTGCTCGCCAGCAGCAACGGGTTGCTCCAGCCCGGAGCGCTGCCGTCGCCGCCGCCGATGCCTTCGCCCGGCGCGCTGCCGGTCTGGGTCGCGGCCATGGTGTCCTGGGTCGCCTTCAGCGCGGTCTGGGCGGTGAGTTCCTTCGGGTCGTCGGGCAGGATCGCCTGTTGGGTCTGGGCGGCCTCGCTCAGGGTCTGGATCAGCTGTTCGCTCAGGCTCAGTTGCGCTTGCGCCAAGGTCGCGGTCAGGTGGTGAGTGCCCGGCTCGGTGGTCAGCAGCAGGCCCGCGCCGCCGCGCAGCGCGCCGCCGGCCTGGGTGCTCAGCTCGGCGCCGAAGCCGCGCTCCTGGCCACGGATGTTGTCGACCCCGCCTTTCAGATGGCCCAGCGCCAGGGTGCTCAGGTGCTGGGTGGTGTTGGCCTGCACCCGGCCCTGGCCGGGCGTGTCGTCCAGTTTCAATTGCTGGTAGCCGCCGCTGCCGCCCTGGCTTTCGGCCAGGGCCTGGGTCTTGAAGCCGGTGAACACCGACGGGTGTTCGTTGCCTTCGAACCAGGCGGCGGCATTGCCGGTGGCGCCGCCGGCGCCGCCGCTGACATCGTTGTGGGCGGCGTCGAGCTGGCCGCGGCCGTTGTAGACCGTGCCGATCACCACCGGCCGGTCGATATCGCCTTCCAGGAACGCGACCACGACCTCCTGGCCCTTGCGCGGCAGCATCACCCCGCCCCAGTTGTCGCCGGCCCACGGACCGGCCACGCGTACCCAGGTCCAGGCCTGGCCCAGGCCGGGCGCGTTGTCGTCGCCGGACGGATGCGCCAGGCGGTTGCTGGCGTCGCCGCCGCGCTGCCACGGGAACTGCACCTTGATCCGGTGATCGCGATCGGTCTGCAGCGGCGCGCCGTCGCTGACCACGATCGCGGTCTGGCTGCCGTGCACGGTCGGCTTGGGATGCAGGCGCAGGCCATGGCCGTCGGTGGTGCGGCTGCGATACGGCACCGCGGCGGGCAAGGCGTCGAAGCTGTTGAGGTAGAAACCTTCGCCACCGGCCGCGTCGTTGCCGACGGCCGGGCCGGCCTCGCCCAGATCGGGCGCGAAGCCTTCGTGCGAGGGCGTGGCCAGGCCGCTGAGCGCATCGGGCAATACCGGCACCGCCAAGGTGACCGGGCCGAGCTGCTTTTCGGCCAGGTCCAACACCTCCGCGCCGAGGTTGTTGCGGGCGCGATGGCGCACGCTCAGGCAGGTGAAGCGGCCGCTGTCGGCGTCGCGGTAGGCATGATGCTGGGTCAGCACGAAACGGCCGCCCGGACGCAGCCGGCGCCAGCTGCCGGCGCCTTGCACGGTGTCGGCCGAGACCTGCAAGGCTTCCAGATGCTGACGCGCGTAACGCTCGCCGGTGGCGCGATCAGGATAGGCGTAGGGACCGCCGATGTCCTGGTCCTCCGGCGCGACTTCGCCGTAGTGGCTGCCCAAGGCCTCGGCCGGACGCAGGCCCAGGCTGCGGTAGTCCCAGCTGCTGCGCTGCAGCCGCGCGGTCTGCCAGCGGCGCGCGGTCGACCAGTGCTCGACGCTGTCGCCCGGTTCGGTGATGTCCTTGCGATGGAAACGGATCGAACCCAGGTCGGCGAAGGCCTCGTTGTGATCGGCCAGCACCAGGGTGTGCATGCCCAGGCTGGATCCGTCGGCGTCCGCGCCGTCCTCGGCCAGCGCCTGATCGCTGTGTTCGACGTGGTAGTGGATGCCTTCCTCGGCCAGCAGGCGATGCAGGAAGTCGTAGTCGGACTCTTCGTACTGGCAGGTCAGGCTGCGCTTCCTGTAGACCGACGGGTCGGCCAGATCCCAGCGCCAGGCCGGCGCCAGACGGCCCTGGCCGACATAGTCGGCGAACAGCGACTCGACGATCTCGACCACGGTCATGTCCTGGAACACGAACGCATCCACGCGCTGGCGCAGGAACGCCAGCCACGGCTCGACGATCAGCCGGTAACGCGCCAGGCCGCCGTTGCTACCGATGCGCTCGAACGCGCTCAGGTGGCCATGGAAGCAGCGCAGATCGCCGACCGCATCGGCGGTCATCAGTTCCAGCCGCACCGGCTGGCCGAGCAGCTCGCTCAGGTCCAGGTGCGCATCGACCGACAACGCGGTCAGTTCGAAACGGAAGCCGCCTTCGTCCAGCGATTCGCGGCCGTCCAGCGATTCGGCGATCAGCACGTCCGGGCCCAGCGACGTATGCAGCCGCAACAAGCGTTCGTGCTGACGGGGCGCGCTGAGCGCGCTGAGTAGTGTGGCGAGGACGTCCATGGCTCTGCCTCCTGCAGTCTCCTGGGCGACGCTTCTGCCCGCGGCCGTGAACGGCGGCGTGGCCTTCGGGAAGCATCCCCTACGTTGGCTCCGACCCCGCGAACGGGGCCGGCGATTCCTTTACCGGCCGATCATAGCCCTGTCCGGTCTCAGCTGTCGCGGCGGGACAGGTTTGGCCGTCCGGCGGCACGCGGATGCGGGTCCAGGCGAGGCCGCCTCCGTTGCCGTCGTCCCGCCCTTCCCTGCCCCCTGCGCCGGACCGCACAGGCGGCCCGGCGCGGCGACCTGCCGCGATCAGGCGATCTTGTACTTGAACTCGCCGTTCTTGGCCGCGCTGACCTTGATTTTCTCGATCTTGCTGCCCTCGGCCATCCGCGCCAGCACCGACTCGGCGATCTCCGGCAGCAAAGTGCCGTTGAGGATGTGATCGACGTTGCGCGCGCCCGAATCGACTTCGGTGCAGCGCTGCAGCATCGCCTCGACCAGGCTGTCGTCCCACTCGAACACTGCCTTGTGGTTGGCCGCGACCCGGTCGCGGATGCGGCGCAGCTTGAGCGCGATGATCTGCGCCAGCACGTCGTCGGAAATCGGGTAGTACGGCACCACTTTCAGGCGCCCCAGGAACGCCGGCTTGAACGACTTCATCAGTACCGGACGCAAGGCGTCGGCGAGTTCGTCGGCCTTGGGAATCTCCTCGGCCGGCTTGTTGAGCGCGGCCTGCATGATCTGCGAGGAACCCACGTTCGAGGTCAGGATGATCAGCGTGTTGCGGAAGTCGATTTCGCGGCCTTCGGCGTCGTCCATCATGCCCTTGTCGAACACCTGGAAGAACATCTCCAGCACGTCCGGATGCGCCTTCTCGACCTCATCGAGCAGCACCACGCTGTAGGGCTGGCGCCGCACCGCCTCGGTCAGCACGCCGCCCTCGCCGTAACCGACATAACCCGGCGGCGAGCCTTTCAACCCGGACACGCTGTGCGCTTCCTGGTACTCGCTCATGTTGATGGTGACCAGCTTGCGCTCGCCGCCGTAGAGGATGTCGGCCAGCGCGAGCGCGGTCTCGGTCTTGCCCACGCCGGACGGGCCGACGAACATGAACACACCGCGCGGCTTGTTGGGGTCTTCGAGCTTGGCGCTGGCGGTGCGCACGCGCTGGGCCACCGCTTCGAGCGCGTGGTCCTGGCCCATCACCCGCTCGGCCAGCATCGGCGCGAGGTTGCGCACGGTGCGGATCTCGTCCTTGATCATCCGGCCCAGCGGCACGCCGGTCCAGGCCGAGACGATCTCGGCGACCACGGTGCCGTCGACCTGCAACGGCACCATCGGGGTTTCGCCTTGCAATGCTCGCAATTGCGCGACCAGGTCGTTGACTTCCTGGTGCTTGGGGTCGACGGATTTCGCGGCTGCTTTGCCCTTGCCCTTGGCGGCCTTGGCGGCGGGCTTGGCATCGTCTGCCGCCGGCACGGCCGTGGCGGCAGCGCCATCCGCGGCTGCGGCCGTGGCTGCGACTTCGAGTTCGCCGCGCAGGGCCTGAATGCGCTGCGCCAGCTCGGTTTCCTGCAACAACCGCGCCTCGTTGTCGGCCAGCACCTTGCGCGACTGTTCCAGCTGCGACTCGAGCTCGACCACGCGTTCGTCGTGCATGGCGCCCGACGCGGCTTCGCGATGCAGCGCGCCCAGCTCGGCGCTCAGGCGATCGATGTGCTTGCGCGTGTCCTCGATGATCGCCGGCGTCGCGCTCTGCCCGAGCGCGACCTTGGCGCAGGCGGTGTCGAGCACGCTGACCGCCTTGTCCGGCAACTGCCGTCCGCTGATGTAGCGATGCGACAGGCGCACGGCTTCGGTGATCGCTTCGTCGAGCACGCGGATGTTGAAGTGTTTCTCCATCAACGGCACCAGCCCGCGCAGCATCGCCGCGGCGATCGGCTCGCTGGGTTCCTCGACCTTGACCACCTGGAAGCGCCGCGCCAGCGCGGCGTCCTTCTCGAAGTATTTCTTGTACTCGCCCCAGGTGGTCGCCGCGATCGTGCGCAGTTCGCCGCGCGCCAACGCCGGCTTGAGCAGGTTGGCCGCATCGCTCTGCCCGGCCTGTCCACCGGCGCCGATCATGGTGTGCGCCTCGTCGATGAACAGGATGATCGGATGCGTGCTCTTCTTGACCTCGTCGATCACGTTCTTCAAACGATTCTCGAATTCGCCCTTGACGCTGGCGCCGGCCTGCAACAGGCCCATGTCGAGGGTGTGCAGCTCCACGCCCTGCAGCACCTGCGGCACGTCCTTTTCGGCGATGCGCAGCGCCAGGCCTTCGACCACCGCGGTCTTGCCGACGCCGGCTTCGCCGGTGAGGATCGGGTTGTTCTGGCGGCGCCGCAGCAGGATGTCGACGACCTGGCGGATCTCCGATTCGCGGCCGACCACCGGATCGAGATGACCGTCACGAGCGCGCTGGGTCAGGTTGGTGGTGAACTGATCCAGGGCCGGGGTTTTCGACAGCCCGCCCTGTTGCGCCGCATCGGCGGCGGTGGCGGCGTCGCCCTGCGCCTGGTCGCCTTGCGGATGTTCGGCATCGGCGAAACGCACGCCGTCGCCGGCCTCGGACGAACCGGCGGTGAGCTTGGCGAAGTCGTGCTTGAGTTCGTCGCGCTTGATCCGCACGAACTGCGCAGAACCGCGCAGCGCCAGCTGCGCCAGCCCCGGCTCGGTCAACAGCGCGAGCAGCAGATGGCCGCTGCGAATGCGGCTGGTCTGCGAATCCAGCGAGGCGATCAGCCAGGCGTGTTCGAACAAGGTCGGCAGGTGCGGCGAGAACACCGGCGTGCGCGTGTTGCCGGTCTTGAACCGGCCGATCTCGGTTTCCAGATCGCGGCGCAGCGAATCCACCGAGATGCCGCTGCGCTGCGCGATCAAGGCGACATCGCACTGCGGATGTTCGAGCAAGGCCAGGAACAGATGCTCCAGATCGACCTCGTAATTGCCGCGCGCCATGCACAGGTTGGCGGCGCGCTCGGCGGAACGACGGCAGGTGTCGTCGAGCTTGCTGATCAGGGTCTTGAGATTGATGCTCATGCGTCGAGGGTCCGCGATGGCTGATGGACGGGGGCGACGCGGGTTACGCGGCCGCTGCGGCGGGGCGTTGGAAAAGGTGGGCGGTCCATGCGGTATGAGCTCCGTTGAAGGCGGTGATCGCGTTATTGCAAGGTGTGGATGTGATAGCGCGTATCCGAGCGGTCGCTGTCGGCCGGGCGCGAGCACAGGTAACTGTCCCAGCCCAGGCGCGCGCCGTTGTGTTCGTCCATGCGTACGCCCTGAACATCGTCCTGACGCAGGATCAGGCGCACTTCGTATTCCAGGGTGGAACCGGTCAGCAGGGTCAGCCACTTCGCCAGCGCGCGCGCCGCGCTGCCGCCGGGCAGAAAGCGCTGGAAGCGCTCGCGGTCCAGCGGCCCGATCCACAGCCGCAGGCGCAGGTCGCGCTGCCACACGCGTTCGCCGGCGAGCGCGGTGGCGCCCAGCTGCGCATTGCTCTGGCCCAGTCGCGTGCGCTGCTGCTCGGGCACCACGTACCAGGCACCGACGAACTGTTCGACCCGCAACGGCGCCTGGAAATAATCCGACAGGATCCGCTGCACGAACACCGCCGACACCGGATGCTGGCGAATGCCGCCGGCATAGTGCGCGATCGCCTGGTCGAACACGTCGCTTTCGCCATCGACCATGCGGTCGCGCAACGCGTGCAGGCCGACCCCGGCCAGCGACAGGATCAGCGGCAGGAAACGTTCGCGCCGGTCGAACTCGTACTGCACGTGCAGGCGGTACTTCTTCCACGCGGCATAGTGCTGGGCCACCGCGCGGTTGGTGAACATGTCCAGGAACGCGCGCGCGGTGCGGTCGCGCTGGTAGATCTCGCGCTGGGCGATGGTCTCGGTGTAATGCAGCGGCAGCACGCCGGCCACGCCGAGCAGGCCGGTGAAGGCCGGGGTGACCCGCACTTCCGAGATCTCCATCGCGGTGACCGCCGCGTCGATCGCCTCGGCGGTTTCCAGCGCAATGCCCTGCTCGTCGTAGCCGACCGCCTGTTCGATCTCGCTGGCCGGAAACCCGAGCGACAGCGAGTTGCCGAAGCGCAGCCGCGTCGGCACGACATCGCGCTGGGCCATGCCCTGGCGCGTGAACATGTGCTCGAGGACCCGCATCGCCTGGAAGAACTCGAAGCGATGCGGCTCGGTGAGCACCTGCTGGGCTACACCAGGATCGATTCGCCGCTTCGCGGTTGACATTGGATCAACACCTCGCCGCCGTGGCTCGACAGCAGCACCAGCTGCGTGAAGCTGTTGGCATGCACATACAGGCCGAAAAAGTGGTCGAGCACCTTCGCGAACGCGGCCACGCCGGTGCCCACGAAGTACTGCTCGTCGATGGTCAGGCGGATCTCGATCCCGCGCACCACGCTGGTGAAATGCCGACCGGGCATCCACGCGGTGGTGGCCTTGTGCTCCAGGCCGAGGATGCCCTCGATCTGGCGCGCGGTGACCGCCGAACGCGCGGTGTCGTACAGGCGCAGCATCTCCTTCAGCGCGGGCAGGCCGCTCTGGGTCAGGGACAGGTGGTTGAGGCTCAGATGCGAGATCAGCCGCCACTGCACGCCGCGGCCGCGCTCGAACCGCAGCGGCCGGCTGGGCTTGCGCAACAGGCTGATCGAACGCGCCGCGCCGCCGCCTTCCATGGTCAGATCGCCGCCCTGCACGTTATAGGCCAGATGCGTGGGCAGATCGCGATTGCTGCAGGTCAGCTCCAGGCTGATGATGTCGGTCTGCGGCAATACCGGATTGAAATCCAGATCGACGAAGGACAGTTCGGTCTCGTAGCCGGGACTGACCCGCGCGACCTGATCGTCGCGGTGCGCGAGCCAGTACTGCCCGGTCTTGTCCGGGGTTTCGCCGTGATGCAGCGAATAGAACGGGCGGAACTCGGTGATCTTCTCGCCCTGCGGGGTCTGCCGCACGCGCTTGACCGAGTCGATCGAATGCACTTCGAACGCGAACGCGCGACGTGCGTCGGCGATCACTGGATACGAGGCGGTGCGATGGGTCGCGCGGATCGGCTCGCCATGCTGTTCGAACAGGTTGACCACCGGCGCGCAGGCCAGGCCGATATTGTCCGAGCTCAGGCCTTCGAGCACCCGCGACACCGGCGAATCCAGCGGCGCGCTCTTGACGATCAGATGCAAAGTGAAAGCGGTGCCGGCATGAGCGCGCAGCGCCTTCAGGTCGAGATCGAAGAAGCCGAATTTTTCCGGAAATGCGAACAGCTCGGTCAACAGGCGGTAGGCCGGATGCGAGCGCTCGGGATAGTCGATCAGCGATTCGTTCTCGGCGAAACCGACCTCGCTGAGCGGAATCTTCGGCAAGGCGTACCAGCGGTTGCTGCCGGTCGGCTCGATGTAGGCCGCACGCAGGTTCATGGTCAAGGTGTCGCGCAGCGCGGCGCAGAACGAGGGCTCGCCGTCGGCGAACAGGCGCAACGAATCCAGCCCGAGCTTGGCCAGCGAAGGTTGATCGCCCAGCAATTCGAACGACAGCGAAATCTGCCCGCCGCTGCCTTGCGGCAAGGTCACCGTCATCGGCGCTTCGACGATGGTGCGAAAGCTCGCCTTGGCCACCCGGATCGGCGCCAGCACCACGTCGTAGGCGGTGCGGAACTTGCAGCTCACCCCGCGCACCTGGCGCGAATGCAGCAAGGTGCCGCGCGGGATCGTGACCGGCGCGCTGAGCTTGGCCAGGCCGGAGCCGGCGTCGAAGCGCGCGATCGAGCACGAGGGAAACGGCCGCAGATAATGCGGGTACAGCACTTCCAGCAGCGCTTCGGTGAACTCGGGGTAGTCGTCCTCGATCTTCTTCGACACCCGCGCGCTGAGCAGCGCGAACGATTCGATCAGGCGTTCGACATGCGGGTCCTGGCTGCCGTCGGCGGACAGCAGCAGGCGGCTGGCGATCTTGGGGTAACGCTCGGCGAAATCGCGTCCGTAGCGACGCAGGAAAGCCAGTTCGCGCTCGTAAAAAGGCAGCAAATCTTCCATCAGCCCGTCCTGTTCAAACCGCCGCGACCCGGCGCTGACGCACGACCGAGTACTGCAGCGTATTGGGCTGCAGCATCGCATCGAAGCTGATCGCCTCGCGCGCCGGGTGCAGATCGAGCAAGCCGTGAATGGCGAAGCGCAGGCCGCCGGCGCTGCGCGCGTGGTTCTCCAGCGCGACGCGGACGTTGTGCAGGCGCGGTTCGTGACGGGCGATGGACTGCTCCAGCGAGCGGCAGATGGCGGCGCGGTCGAAGGCGTTGGCCAGGCTCAGCGCGGAGAAGTCGCGCAGGCCGAAGGTCATCAGCGAGCGCTGGCAATTCGGAAACGACTTGAGTTCGTCCTCGGTGAAGGCGGCGCGGCTGTTGAGCAGACCTTCCAGGTCGCGGGCCACCGATTCCTTGTACTGGTCGACCGAGATCGACTTGAAGATGCGTCCGGCGCTGGCCGACTTGGGCTCGTCGTCGAACAGTTTTTCCAGCAGGCTGGGTTCGAATCCTTTCATCTCGCGCTTCCTGTCGTTCGTCGGCGCCTGTCCTGGCGGAACCTGCGGCCGTGCTTCCATTCCCTGGAACCTGTGATCGGCCGCCGCGTCGTCCGCGCTGCGGGCCGTCGCCTGTCGCGGGCCGATCGGCGCAAACATCGCTCGGCGGCCTGCGCCAGGAACTGCTGCGTCGTTCGCATCGCCCGCAGCGAGCATCCGTTGCCGCGGCTTTCATATGCGGCCGGGCGGCTTGCGATCGTGCGGCTTGCGACCGGGATGTAGAACCGGCGGCGGAAAAATCCGCCGCCGGCCGGTTTGCATCGTCCATGGGCGCGACACCCGTGCGGGCACCGGCCACGGCAACCTCGAACTTAGCTTGCTGCGTACTGCGGGGTGTTCTTCGACCAGCTGTACTGGAAGGTGCTGTTGCCCTTCGGACCGCCTTCGATGCCCTGCGCGGTGTAGGTGTCCTTCATGGTCGCGATGGAGAGCTGGATCTCCTCCATCAACAGACCGTTATTGCCGATGAAGGTGCGCACCTTGCTGACGACGATGTTCATCGCCTCGAAGACGCGGTAGTTGATGGCCTTGCCATCCTTGCCGTCCGCGCGGCGGACGTTCACGGTCATCTTGTCCAGGGTGGTGCCGTTGGACGCAGCCTGCAGGAACGCCGTCGAGGACAGATCGGCTTCCTTGAGGATGTTGATGGTCGAGATTTCCGAGCGCGCGGCGGTGTGACCGCCGGTCGAGGAGCCCGTGGCCGAACGCGGCTGGGTCACCTCGAAATTGAAATCGAGCAGCTCGATCCAGTCCTTGTGATCGTTGTCGCGGGACTCGCCCTTGAACGGACCGATCTTGAGGAAAACGCTGGGCTTCTGCTTCGGTTCTTGGTTGCCAATAGACATAAATAGGTTCCTTATCTTCCATGAGACGTTGAGTTTGCCGAGAGATTCGGCGTTGATTGGGAATAACCGCCAGATGTGAAGCCAGTTGAAAAAAGTAGTGCCATCAGGGCTCCATGCCCTTTACCACTCGACCGGGGCGCTGCTCTAACCCTTCTTGGCCCCTGCCGGCAGTTCCGCGACCAACCGCAAGGACACCGACAGCTCATCGAGCTGGAAGTGCGGCCGCAAGAACGCCACCGCGCGGTAGACGCCGGGACGACCCGGCACCTCCGATACCTGGATCGACGCTTCGCGCAACGGGTGCTCGGCCTTGGCGTCCTGGGTCGCGTTGTCGTCGAGCAGCACGTACTGCGCGATCCAACGGTTCAGGAAGTCCTCGACGTTGCCGGCCGAAGCGAAGCTGCCGATCTTCTCGCGCATCATCGCCTTGAGGTAATGGGCGATGCGCGACACCGCAAACATGTACTGCAACTGCGCCGACAGCGACGAGTTCGCGTTCGCCGAGTCGGTGTTGTACTTCTTGGCCTTCTGCGCCGACTGCGCGCCGAAGAACGCGGCGTAGTCGGTGTTCTTGCAATGCACCAGCGGGATGAAGCCCAGGTCGCTGAGCTCTTTCTCGCGACGGTCGGTGATCGCGATCTCGGTCGGGCACTTGAGCGCGACTTCGCCGTCGTCGGTGCGGAAGGTGTGGGTCGGCAGGTCCTCGACCAGGCCGCCGCCTTCCACGCCGCGGATCGCCGCGCACCAGGAGTAGTCCTCGAACGCCTTGGTCAGGCGCGCGCCGAAGGCATAGGCGGTGTTGCACCACAGGTACTTGCCGTGGTCCTGGCCGTCGACTTCCTCGACGAAGTTGAAACCTTCGACCGTGGTGCCGTCCTTCGGGTTGTACGGCAGGCGGCCCAGGAAGCGCGGCAGAGTCAGGCCGACGTAGCGGCTGTCCTCGGATTCGCGGAACGACTTCCACTTGGCGTATTCGACGGTGTCGAACACCTTGGCCATGTCGCGCGGCTTGCCCAGGTCGGTGAAGGTCTCCAGACCGAACATTTCCTCCGACGCGGCCGAGATGAACGGCGCGTGCGCGGCGGCGGCGACGTGGCCCATCTGTTCGACGAAGTACATGTCCTCGGCCTGGCGGCCGATGTAGTAGTCGCCGAGCAAGGCGCCGAACGGCGAGCCGCCGAAGGTGCCGAACTCTTCCTCGTAGACCTTCTTGAACAGCGAGCTCTGGTCGAAATCGATCGCCGACTTGAAGTCCTTGACCAGTTCGCGCTTGGGCGCGTTGAACACCTTGATCTTGAGCTGGGTGCCGGTGGAGGTCTGCGAGCACAGGTAGTGCAGACCGCGCCAGGAGCTTTCCAGCTGCTGGAACTGCGGCGTGTGCATGATCGCGTTGAGCTGATCGGAGATCAGCCGGTCCAGTTCGGCCACGCGCGCGTCGAGGGTCAGGTTGAGGTTGTCGGAAACGACGACCGTGCCTTCCAGGACTTCGCGGGCGAGTTCGGAGATCAGGTCCTTGGCGCGTTCGTGCTCGGCGGCGGACTTGGCGACCTTGCTCTTCTCGACGATCTGGTCGAGCAGGCCGAGTTCCTCGGTACCGGCGGCAGCGGCGCTGGCGCCGGCGGCTTGCGTTGCGTTCATGCTTACTCCTGACCGCTCGGCTGAGCGCCGAGTTTCTTGAGCTGCTCGGTGTTGTTCAGCACGTCGTTGAGCAGGTCCTCGAGCTTCTCGTTGCCGGCGAGCTTGTTGCGCAGATCGGCGAGCTTGGTGCGCGCCTCCAGCAACTTGCGCAGCGGTTCGACCTGCTGCACCACCGCCTCGGGACGGAAGTCCTCGATCGACTTGAAGTTGAGCTCCACGCCGAATTCGCCGCCGGCGTCGCTGATCTTGTTGGGCACGCGAAACACCGCGCGCGGCGCCATGCCTTCGAGCACTTCGTCGAAGTTGTCCATGTCGACGTTGACGAACTTGCGGTCCTTGATCTTGGGCTGCGGGCCGTCCTGCTTGCCGCTGAAATCGCCCAATACGCCGACCACGAACGGAATTTCCTTCTGTTCGATCGCGTCGCCCTTCTCGACGTCGTAGGTCAACTGAACCCGAGGCGGCCGGACTTTCTGCAGCCGCTTTTGAATGCTTTCCTTCTTGGCCATCACATCTTCTCCATGGCGTTATCGCCTGACCGTGTTACTGCATTAATTGAACGGGTTGTCGTCCTTGGGCGGCGCGGCCGGCGTGGCGGGCTTCTTGCTCGGGCGCGGGGCGGGCTTGGGCGCGGGGCGGGCCGGCTTGGCCTCTTCGCCGGCGACGAAGTCGTTGCCCATGGTGTTGCGCAGGGTCGTGACCAGATCCCTGGCTTCCTTCTGCGCGCTGCTCGACGACAACGCGCCGTTGCCCTGCAGTCGGGCCAACGACTTGGAAGCCACACGCAATCCACTCACAGTGAGTACGCTGTCGGCGATCTTGTCGCTGGGATCGCGCTTGAGGACTTCTTCGGCGGCGACGATGGCGCGGCCGTAGTTGCCGGCATCGAACTGCAGCTGGGCGCTGCGCAGCCAGGGTTCTTTGCGAGTCGGGTCGGCCTGCGAGGCGGCGTTGAATCCGACCAGCGCCTGCTCGACGTGGCCGGCGGAAAGCTGGGCCTCGGCGTTGCGAAGCAAGGTGGCGTAGTCGTTGCCGGCTTTTTTGGAACCGCCGCCGCTGGCGCAGGAAGCCAGGGTGGTGGCGAAGAAGATGGCGATGAGCCAACGGTTTGCTGCGGTGGGGGAAACGTATTTCATGGGGCTGTACTCTCCTTGTCGGCGCTCATGTAGCAAGGTGCGGACGTCGCCCGATTCCGGTCGCTGGCGAGTCTGGTTTACACCTTCGGCCGGTATAGTAGCCTTTGTCACGGTCGTCAAGGTGACCGGGAACTAGCATCTTGATTGTTGGAAGCACTTCACGCCGGTGGCAGGGGACGGCGTGACCGCATGAGCCCCTGTGCAAGACGACATGGAGCAAGACGCGATATGGACACTGTTTCCCCCACTCGGGTTCGCCCCGCCGGCTTTCGCACGCTGGCCCCGGCCTTGCTCGCCGCGGCGGCCCTGCTCGGCGCCGGATGCTCCGCCCCGGGCGGCGTCAAGGAGGCGATGGGCAAGAGCATGGAAGCGTTCGGGCTCAAGAAGCCGTCCGCTCCGGACATCAATACCGAGTACTCCGTCCCACTTCGCCTGTATGCCGGCGACAATCTCAACGCCGGCACCGAGAAGAAAGCCCTGGCCCTGGTGGTGCGGATCTACCAGCTTAAGGACACCCAGCGCTTCGAGCAGGCGCCGTTCGAGGCCTTCCTCGACGAGGCCCGCGAGAAAGAGGCTCTCGGCAGCGACCTGATCGAGGTCAACGAGATCCTGATGACCCCGGGCCAGCGCCACGAAGTCCAGCAGAAGCTGCCCGGCTCGGCCAGCCACCTGGGCGTGGTCGCGCTGTTCAGGAGCCCGGCCGCGAGCCGCTGGCGGTTTTCCTTCGACAGCCGCAAGGCGATCAAGGACGGCATCACCATCGGCCTGCACGCCTGCGCGATGACCGCGACCGACACCCCGGCCCTGACCACGACCCTGTCGTCGGCGGCCAATTCGCTGTCGTCGGTGAACTGCACCAAGCCGCGTCGCTGAACCGGGCGCCCCGGCCGCGGCATCGCGGCCGGTGGTCGGAAGTACGCTCGTACCAGTTGTAGTACCCTCGCCCTGTCGCCCAGGGTCACCCAATGGATAGGGGCGGCAGGCGTTAAACGAACCAATGCCCTTCGCTCCGGCGTTTTTGCCGAGCGACGGCCCGTCCCACCACCCGTCGGTCAGGGCTGGTCCGAGGCTTGGTTCGCCCCCGACGGTCGTCATCAATGGATTGCAGCGAGGCACGCGTGAGTCGGATGTCCAAGGTTTTCTGGGGTGAGGGCCTGTTCCTGCGCCCCCAGCATTTTCAGCGTCAGGATGCGTACCACGAGGGGCGTCTGCAGGACCTCTCCACGGCGCTGCATCCGTATGCCTGGGGCCTGCGCCAGGCCCGTTTCGATGTCCAGAGCCTCGCCAGCGGCACCCTGCGCGCGCTGCAGTTGTCGGCGATCTTCCCCGACGGCGAAAGCTACGCCGCGCCCGGCGACGACGAACTGCCCGAGGCGGTCAGCCTGACCGATCTGCCGGCCGGCGTGCAGTCGACCACGATCCACCTCGCCCTGCCCCTGCTCAAGGAACACGGCGGCAATTGCGCCGATGGCGGCAGCGGCGCATCGGCGCGCTTCACCCAGCACAACCAGCCGACCCTGGACCTGTACACCGATGCCAGCGAGGCCGAACTGGCTTACCTGCGCAAGAGCGTGCGCCTGCTCACCGATGACGAACCGCGCGATCCCTACGTGACCGTGCCGGTCGCGCGCGTGCGCCGTACCTCCACCGGCGGTTTCGAATTCGACGACGCGTTCCTGGCGCCGTCGCTGAGCATCGCCTCGTCGACGCAACTGCATGCGCAGCTGCGGCGCCTGCTCGATTCGCTGCAGGCCAAGACCGACGCGCTGTACGGACTGCACCGCGAGCCGTCGCAGCACATCATCGAATTCCGTTCCGGCGACATCGCCTCGTTCTGGCTGCTGCATACGGTCAACAGCTCGTTCGCCGCGCTCTCGCACCTGTTCCGTCATCCCGGACTGCACCCCGAACGCCTGCATCAGGAATTGCTGCGGCTGGCCGGTTCGCTGCTGACGTTCTCCAAGATCTACAGCCTCAGCGACCTGCCCCACTACGCGCACGCGCAACCCGAGGCCGGGTTCGAGCGGTTGTTCGACATGATCCGCGAACTGCTCGATACGGTGATCTCGGCGCGCTACTTCCAGATCGCGTTGTCGGAGGTCAAGCCGTCGTTCCACCTGGGCCGATTGGACTCGCAGCGTATCGACGAAAAATCGGTGTTCTACCTGGGCGTCGCCGCCGATATCCCCGGTCCCGAACTCATCCAGACCATCCCGGTGCGCTTCAAGGTCGGCGCGCCGGACGATGTCGAGAAGTGCGTGCTGTCGGCGCTGCCGGGTCTCAAGCTCGCCCACGCCGCGCAAGTGCCGGCGGCGATTCCGGTGCGCCCGGGCAGCTACTACTTCGCCATCGAACCGCGCGGGCCGCTGTACGAACGCATGATCAAATCGCAATCGCTGATGATCTACGTGCCGTCCGGCCTGCGTGAACTCAAGCTCGAACTCATTGCGTTGGTGCCATGAACTATCCCCAACCCCCGATCCCGCAAGGCATGCCGTCGCTGGGTCCGAACCTGGCCGCGCCGCCGGCCGCCGGCGCGCCGGCGCGCAGCCTGCTCGACCTGATGTCCGACGGCTTCTACCTGCTGATGCTGCTCAAGCGCGGCCAGTTGCCGAGTTCGGAAACCCCGTTCGTCGAATCGATCCGGCGTTTTCTCGACACTACCGAGCGCGGCGCGGTCAAGCTCGGCATCGGCTCGGAAGACGTGTACGCGGCCAAGTACGCGTTCTGCGCCGCGCTCGACGAAGCGATGCTGTCGCAGCCGTCCGAACTGCGTGAAGAGTGGGAACGCAATCCGCTGCAGTTGCGCCTGTTCGGCGAACACCTCGCCGGCGAGCACTTCTTCGATCGGCTCGAACAGCTGCGTTCGCAAGGCGCGCCGCGGCTGCCGTCGCTTGAGGTCTATTACTACTGCCTGCTGCTCGGCTTCGAGGGCAAATACCGCCTGGAAGGGCCGGAGAAGCTCGGCTACCTGACCGCGCGCCTGGGCGACGAAATCGCCTATCTCAAGGGCAAGCGCGCGCCCTTCGCGCCGCACTGGGCGCCGCCCGACCGCATCCAGCACGCCTTGCGCAAGATCACGCCGATCTGGGCGCCGGTGGCGATCGTCGGCGTCGGCGCGGTACTGGCGTTCCTGGCCTTCAGCACGCTGGCCGCGCGCCAGACCAATCAGCAACTCGCGCAGTACAACAACGTGGTGCAGATGCCGGCCGACACAGCGCAGCTGACGATCACCTTGCCCTGACGAACAACCTGGTGAAACGGATATGGATATCCCCAAAATCGAACGCACACGCTCGCAGGGTCGACCTTCGCGCCGGGCCCGCATGTTCCGCGCGGCCCCCGCCGCAGCCGCTTCGATCCTGGCCGCGCGCCCTCGACACCGCTTGATGGACGGCGGCGACGCCGCGCCGGGAGTCGCGCGCCATGACTGATCCCTACAGTCCTTTCGCCCTGGGCGGCGCCGTCGCCTCGTCGGCCGCGCCGGAACTGGCGCAGTTCGCGCAGACCTCGGCCCTGGCCGACGAACTGATCACGATGGCCCGCACCGGCGGCGACACGACCGCGCTGTCGGACGAGCTGATCGCGATGGCGCGCACCGCGCTGCCGGAGATCACCCGCGACATGCCGACCGTCGAGGTCGCCGCTTCGGCGATTCAGACCGAAGGCCTGCTCGGCAAACTCGCCGCCGCCGCGCCGGTCGCGGCGATGGTGCTGCAGTCGCTGCAGCGCGGCGCCAGCCATCAGGACGTCGCCAGGCAACTGGCGCCGGAAGCATTGAAAGCGATGGGAGTGCCGACCTCGTTCGCGCAGATGGCCGACCCGGGCATCGGCGCCGGCAAGAGCGCCCTCGCCGGCGCGGCGGCACCGGTGTTGCAGGACACTTCGTTCGGCGCGCATTCGCCGATGAACGAGGTAATCGCCGCGAACGCCGAACGCTACGACGCCATGCCCGCGCCGATCGCCCGCCAGGCGGACGCGTTCTCGCGTATGCCGCAGCAGCTCGCGCGCAACGTCGCGTCGGCGTTCAAGGGCGGCCAGTATCTGGTCGAAATCGACACCGCCCTGCCCGGCGCGTTCCTGGTCGAGCGCTTCCAGGGCCAGGAAGCGGTCTGCGACAGTTACCGCTTCGAGATCGACTGCATTTCGACCTCGGCGTTTCTGGAAACCGCCGCGCTGATCGGCGAGCCGGTCGACCTGCGCCTGCAACGCGCCGACGGCTCCTATCGCCACTGGCGCGGGCTGTGCAGCCAGGCCGCGCCGCTCGGCAGCGACGGTGGTTATTCGCGCTATCGGCTGACCTTGGAACCCTGGCTGGTGCTGCTCAAGTTGCGCCGCAACGCGCTGATCTTCCAGGACAGCGACGTGCTGCAGGTGCTCGAACGCGTGTTCGCCGATTATCCGCAGGCGGCCTGGCGCTTCGACGTCACCCAGACCCTGCCCAAGCCGGCGATCACCACCCAGTACCGCGAGACCGACTACGACTTCGTCACCCGCCTGCTCGCCGATGCCGGCCTGGCCTGGCGTTTCGACCACGCGCAAGACGACAGCGAAGGCGACGCAACTTCGGAGCCGGGCCAACGCGACGGCGCCACCAGCCACACCCTGGTGATCTTCGACCGTCAGGCCGAAGTACCCAGCGCATCGCCCGACACGCTGCGTTTCCATCGCACCTCCAGCACCGAAAGCGAGGACGCGATCGGCCACTTCAGCGAACTGCGCCAGACCACGCCCGATGCGGTCGGCACCGCGAGCTGGCAGGCCGAACAGGTCGAAGCGATTTCGGCCAGCGCCATCGGCGACGCGGCCGGGCCTAACCTGCCGCAGCGCGAGGTCTACAGCGTGCCGCGCAGCGGTCGCTATGCCGAGCGCGATCAGGCACAGAAAACCGCCGAACTGCGCCTGGATGCGTTGCGCCTGCCGCAACGCCTGCACGCCGGCGCCGGCAGCGGCCGCGGCCTCGATGCGGGCCGCGCGTTCACCCTGAGCCAGCACGCCGACCTGTCCGGTCAGGCGTTCGTGCCGCTGCGGGTCGAGCATCTGGCCGCGAACAACCTCACCTCCAACGCCAGCGCGATCCTCGACGCCTCCGGGCTGGAACGCGGCAGTTATCGCAATCGCTTCCTGGCCGTTCCGCTCGGCACCGCCATCGTGCCGCTGGTGCGGCCCAAACCGATCGCTCCGGGCGCGCAGACCGCGCGCGTGGTCGGCCTGCCCAGCGCGGCCAATACGGTCACCCGCGATCATCAGGTGCGCATCCAGTTCGCCTGGCAGCGCGGCTTGGCGCCGACCTACGGCGGCGCCAACGAAGCCGGCTCCAGCGCTCATCCCGATGGCCACGCGCCGGGCAACGAGACCTCCGGGACCTGGGTCCGGGTCGCCGAATGGCTGGCCGGCCCGAACTGGGGCAGCCACGCGCTGCCGCGCATCGGCGCCGAGGTGCTGGTCGAGTTCCTGCACGCCGATATCGACCAACCGCTGATCACCGGCCAGTTGTTCAACGGCGAAGTCGCCCCGCCGTTCACCGCCGGCCAGGAATCGGCGGCCAACCACATCGGCACCCTCAGCGGCTTGCACACCCAATCGCTCGACGGCAACGGCCGCCAGCAATGGGTGATCGACGACGCGCCCGGGCAACTGCGCCAGCGCCTGCACACCACCCTGGCCGACAGTCGGCTGGAGCTGGGCTATCTGATCCAGCACAACGACGGCCAACGCGGCGCGTTGCGCGGACAAGGCTTCGACCTGGCCACGCTCGGCTGGGGCAACCTGCACGCCGCCCAGGGCGTGTTGTTGTCCACCACCGCGCGTCGCGACGCGCGCTCGACCCAGTTCGACATCGCCGAAGCGGTAACCTTGCTAAAGGGCGCGGAGAAAACCGCGCAGATACTCAACGACGTCGCCACCCAGAACCAGGTGCCAATGCTGAAAGGCAATGAACAGCAGACCGCTTTTGTCACCGCTGTCGACGCCGGCCAAAACGGCAAGTACGACGGCGACGTCGCCGGCCAACCAGCCAGCAAACCCGGTGCCGGCGGCCGCCACGGTGGCGATCCGGTCGAACGCTTCGCCGGAGCGATGCTGGTCGCCGAATCGCCCGACAGCATCAGTGTCGTCACCCCGGCCAGCGCGCTAGCCTACGCCAGCGGCCACAGCCATATCACCGCACACGACGACGCCCACTTCGCCGCCGGCCAGACCTTCGCCGCCGTCAGCGGCGCGCACAGCGCCTTGTTCGCACAGGAAGGCCCGGTCCGCGCGATCGCCGCGCAGGGCCCGCTGAGCGTGCAGGCCCACGTCGGTACGCTGGAGCTGTTGGCCGATCAATCCGTCACCGTCACCGCCACCGACGACCGCATCGACGTGCTGGCCAAGCAGAAGATCGTGCTGCAGGCCGGGCAAAGTCAGGTCACCCTCGAAGGCGGGAACATCACCTTCGAATGCCCGGGGAATTTCACGGTCAAGGCCGGGATGCACCCATTCAAGGGTGGCGAAAGCGACGCGGCGGAGCTGGCAAAGCTGCCCGACACACGGCCGAAGCGTTTCGACGAAGGATTCATCCTGCTCGATCAACGCACCAAGCAACCTTTGCGCAACGAGGCTTACAGGATCATTCGCGCCGACGGTTCCGTGGAGGAAGGCGTCACGGATGAGCGCGGGCACACCCATGTCGTCGCCAGTCCCGAGGTCGAAGGCCTCAAGATCGAACTCGTGAGCGAGCGCTGAAGAATGGACACTCCGAACTGGAAGAAAGAGGGCGACTCGCAAACCAGCCCGCTCGAGAACAAGCAAAGAAAAGAAGTCGAGATCAAGAAGCCCCTTCGCGAGAACGTGATCTTCGTCGGCTCCGAAATGAACTACGACAGCTTCTGGCTGAAGATGATGTTCATCGCCGCGTCGTACCGCATCGCCAAGCACAATCAGCTCTTCAGGACCGCGGACAAGACCACGCTGGCCTATGTCGACAACGGCTATGTCAGGTTCGAAAAGCTGACGTTGGACTACCTGGCGCAAAACCATAACTGCAAGATACAAAAGATCACCAAGCAAGCCGACATCGCCACGCTGCTCAACGAAGACCGCGAAAATCACAAGCTTCAGGACGTCGCCTTCTTCTCGCACGGTATCGTCGGCAAGATATCCTTGAACTACGACGGCGCCACGGCTATCGATTTCGACGAAAAACTCATGAAATCCGTATCCTCGACCGCATTCACCCGCGACGGACGGCTGTTCTCCTACGCCTGCCGCACCGGCGTATCCGTCGAGGACTGGAAACGCGGCTTCAACAACGAAAGCGAGGCCGCGCCGCAAAACAGCCTGGCGCAGAAACTGGCCGATCACTTCGACATCGAAGTCCATGCTTATCTGCGGCGGACATTCTATGGCGACGTACTCAGAGCCAAGGCGCAATCTGCCGGCATCGCCTCCACGTTGAAGTCCACGCGCGATACGCGGAAGGACGATACGCTGATCGTCGATCTTCCGCCGGAACACGAGGCGTTGCCCCATCCGGGCCTGGCCGACAATGGTTCCACCGGGATTTTCGGCTACTTCGAACGCGGCGCCATCGGCGAAGGTACCGACAACTACGCGCTATGGCGCAAGCAGGGCGGCCGGGTCTTTCCCACCGCGGCCGATTCGCCAAAAGGACTTCCGACCGACATGCGCAGATTCGTATCCGCGAAACGGGCCAAAGCAGAGGCCGAGGCCAAGAAAAAATGACGGCGACCCGAGCCATCCACAGCCTTGCGATTGCCGTCCTCGCGGCGACAATGGCGATCTCATGCTCAAGGGAAAAATCGATGAAACTGGATGAGTTTCAGGTCATTCGCTGCCAACAGCTCGGCCGCGGCGAGTTCGACGAACTGCTGAAGGAAGAGGCTTCCAAGGGTGTCGCGCGCGCGACGGAAGGCGGCCAGGCGAAGAAGATCAGTTTCAATATCGACAGCGCGTCCGCCCAGGACGTCCTGATTTCCGTTTATTCCACCCGATCCGGCGAGACGCCGCTCTACCACGGCAAGTACTCGAACACGGTCGAGGTCCTTCCGAGCAGCGATCTGTTCAGGGACGGCGGCATGGACAACTTCTACTTCAAGTTCTTCGACCAGAAGAACGCACGCGTATGCAGTCAGATGCAGGACGGCGGCGCCGCCTACTGGGAGCAAGGGAAAAACATCCGGATCGAATTCCTACCGCAGAAGGACATAGATCCTGACATCGGGCGTCCGATCGGCCATCGCGCGCATCTGGAGTAAACCTACGACGGTCGCGAATGGCGCCGCCTCCGGGTCGCCTCGTTCGCTTACCGGCCTCTTCGACCGAACGTCGCAAGGCCCCCGTAGCACCTGCTGACCAATAAACACATGAAAACCGGTAGGGCCTCGCCTTTTTGACCGGTTCGAACCTATTGCGGCCACCCGCCGCTCGACCATCGCCAAAGTCGCGATGGCCACGGCTGAGCGGCGACTTCTGGCTTTCGATCACTCCATGTAGGCGGTCTTGTATCCGGTGAACCGTTCTGCCTGCAAAGTGAAGCAGAACTTCCCGTCCTTGATCGTCTTGTAGGCGAGGATAGCTCCCTCGATACAGACTTCCTCGCCGTCCACTCCATAGGTCAGCTTGCCCACGGTCGTCGGATCGCCCGACTCACCCTTGGGGCCGGAGTACGCATCGATCGGCAGCGGATAGGCCGTACGGGTCGCCGGATCGATCGCTACGATCGAGCTCTGGTGGTACTGCGGCCATTCGGGAATGGTCAAGAGAATGTAGCGCCGGTTGAAATCCGGCTTGCGCTTGGTGATCGCTTCGTCGATCAGCGCGAGGTGTCGTTCGTCGCAGAAATCCACCGGGCTGTACTGGAACGAACAGCCTTCGCTGCGATAGCCCATTTCCAGCCTGACCTTGGCCGGGATGGGCGACGGCTCCGAGGCCGGCTGCTCCGCGACGGGCCGTTCGGCGGCCAAGCGCTCGGCGGCGCCCTCCTGCCCGCTGCAACCGGGCGCGACGAGGCAAAACAGCAGGGCTAGGGCAAGCTTGGCTTTCATGTCGGGCCCGATCATCGAAGCTGGGAGATTTCCTTCAGTATCGCGCGCAAATTGCTCGTCGACTTCTGATTGGCGTGATTTGCCGCACTTTCGTAGTAGGACAGGGTTCCGTCGGAGGTGCGCTTGACGATGGTCTTCTTGCCCTTCTCATCGGTCTTCACCGTACTGGTGATCGCCCGCCCGTTCGGCGCCGCGATCGAAGCCCACTCCTGCGCGGCCGCGTACTGCGCGTCCTCGAAGGTGCCCTTGCCGTCGAAGACGAATCGCGCCAGGGCGCCGCCGCCGGCCTTGTAGATCAGGTATTCGCGGAATACGCGCTCCTGCATGGCCGCATCGTAACGCTCGTTGCCGCTGAGTTTCATCGCCGTCTTGGCCAGCCGCAGGGTGTCGAGCGTGGTCTGGTACTTGCCGGTCGCGAACATCCGGTCCTTGTCGGTGCCGGACAACGGATCGGTGGCGAGAATCTGATTGATCGTCTTGCTGGTTACGGTGCCCGCGGGTGGGTGCGGGAATGAATGCCCGACCTTGCCCTTTTTCACTCCCTTGGTACCGGAGTTGTAGGACTCATAGTCGCCTTCGCCATGCGCGATGATGTCGCCGATCCGGCGCACCAGGTCGTCCAGGCCGCCGCCGCGCGCCACGTTGAGAAAGTTGGCGATAAGACCCACGGGATGAAAGTGGAACGCAAGCGGCTTGGCGGGAAACCCCTTCACTTTCGTGGCCACCTGCGGCCACCACCGCAACTTGTCGATGCGGATCTTCTCCGCCTGCCACTCGGTCTTGCCGTCGAGCATGATCGGGTCGAGCGCGTTCCATTTCGCCATGTCGCCGCCCCATTCGGTCTCGTAACCAGCGATCAGGCGCGACAGCGATTCGGCCATCAACGGCAGCTCGTTGACCTTGCGCAACTCGGTCGCGTCGAACACCCCGTTTCGGTTCTGATCAATGATTTCATAGAGCTTGCGCACCAGCTTGCTGTTGTCGACCTTGTCCGCGCGCGCCTTGAAGTCCACGCCCTCGCCCGGCTTGGCCTGGCCGAGCCGGTGGAGCATGCTGGCCAGCATGTCCATGGGCTCGATGCCGCCCTCCTCGACCACCTCGAATCCCGGCCACGCCCAGGGCGACTGCCAGGACACCTTGTCCAACCCCTTCTCGCAGACCCAGCCGGTTGCGATCATGTTGCCGGTGGCCTCGGTGCTGGAAGTGCGGGCGTTAAGGCGCCACCAGCGGGTGCCGTCCGGGCCGGTGGCCTGGTCCACGCCCGGCACCGATTCGAGCTCTTCCTTGGACAGGACGCGCGCGATGCCGACCGTAGGCGCCTGCGCGTTCTTGAGCTCCAGCGGAAATGCGCTCCAGGCAGGCAGTTGCTTGGCCAGGTGCTCCTGCTGCGTGCCCTCGCGCCATTTCGCACGTTCGACCCACAGCGGTTCGCCCATCGGCACCTGCACCTCGCGACGCGTGTATTTCTTGCTCTTCGCTTCCGCCTCGTTACGGGTGCGGTCGGCGTCCTTGGCCCCTACGAACCAGCCGGTCCAGGCGCCACCCTTGGCGTAGGTCTTGGTCTGGCCGTTGTACGCGCCCAGCGCCTCGCGTTCGCGCAATTCCAGTTTGACCCGGGTGACCTTGGCCCAGCGGCCCTCCTTGGCCGAGCCGGCGGCCTCGACCACGCGCTCGCCCGCGCCGAGGGTCAGCTGCGGCTTGCTCGGGTAGACCATTTTCGCGCCGACATCGACGACGAACAGGCTGCCGCTGCCCGCCGGCAACGTCGCGGCGTACCGCCTGCTGTCCTCGATGAACTTCGGCACGTCGTCGCCGCCGAAGACCTCCAGATGCAGAAGAGGACGCCAGCCGCGTTTGGCCACCGGCTGCGCATCGTAGAACTGCTGGTACTCGCCGATGTAGCCGATCAGGGTTCCCGCGGCGATCGGCGCGGGTTTTTCCAGGACCACGATGGAATCGAATGCCAGGGGATCGCCGGGCTCGGGATCGAGTTCGGCGAGGAAGATCCAGCCGGCGCTCGCGGCGGGATCGACGGCGCCGTCCTTGATGGCCGGCGCGATCTCACCTTCCAGCAGCTTGGCGATCTTCGCCCATTTGCCATTCGGCGAACGCTCGCCGACTTCAACACGCGCGCCCCGGGGCAGGATGCCGAGTTTGTCGCTGTTGCTGGTCGCTTCTCGGCGGATATTGATTCCGACGACCTTGCCTTCTTCGCTCATCTGTCGACCTGTGCCCTTAGTCCGTTAATGGCTGCATCCGCATGATCCGGGAAGGATCAGCTCACCAGTTCCTCGTCCAGCTCCGGCCAGTTTCCGCAGTCGCCGCACTCGCCCTGGCGATCGGTGTCGGTGTCGGTGTCGGCGTAAGCCTCGCCCGGGCGGAGGTTCTGATAAGGGAACTCGATGCCTTCGAATTCCAGATCCGCCTCCGCGGGCAGCTCGGGCTCGGGCGGCAGCTCCTGCGCGTCGCGGGCGCGATCGCCGACCTGGAAGCGCTTGGCTTCGCCGCCCCAATACGTTGGTCGCGGCCGCTGCTTCGGATCGAGTTCCTGGTACCCCTGCCAATCCAACAGATGCATATACAGGCTGTAGAACACCAGGACCTTGGGCTTGGGCTTTTCCTTCTTTTCCGGTTCCTGCTTGCTCGCGGTGGCGGCCGCCGCCCGCACCGGCTTCTTGTCGCCCGGCTTGGCGGGTGTCTGCGCGGCCGGCTTGGCGGGCTGCTTCGCGTCCTTGGTTTCTTTCGGCTTTTCCTCCGGCAACTCCAGGCGGTGCCTGACGAGAACGAAACCGGTCGAGTACGCGGCGCGCTTCTTTCCGGGATTGAATTCGATCTCCGGATATTTCTTGTTGACCTGATAGGCGACGACTTCGCCGTCGTTGATGCACCGCACGCCATGGAATTGGTCGAGCACCGTCCCGCTGCCGGCATCGAAGTGGATGCCGCCGTGCCACAGGCCGTTGACGCCGATCGGATAGAAGCCGTCGTGCACCCGCGACATCGCGCCGGCGACACCACCGGAGGTACCCAGGTACAGCCCGCGATTGATCGGACGCTTCTTGTCCTGCGCGTCGAAGGGGTAGGCCCAGGGCCCCTTCTCGCTCGTACCATGCCCGTCGCCGCCGAAATCAAAGGAATCGGGAGAAACCGGCACGCCATTGACGATCACTTCGAAATGCAGATGGTTGCCGGTGCTGCCGCCGGTGCTGCCCACCAGCCCCACCGCGTCGCCCTTCTTGATCGTCTTGTCGCCTACTTTCAGCGGCGACTTTTCCCGCATGTGCGCATAACGCGTGAGCACCGTCTTGCCGCCGATGGAGTGCTCGAGCAGGACGTACCAGCCCCACCCCGTTTTCTTTTCCTTGTTGTACTGGAAATCCACCGCCTTGACGGTGCCGGCGTAGGCCGCGGGAATAGGCGTGCCCGCCGGTGCCGGCCAGTCGTCGCCGCCGTGCTTGCTCACCTTGCCGGTGATCGGATGCTTCTGGACGCCGAAGAACCGCGAACGCGCGCGGAACCCCGCTCCTGGATTGTAGGCCGGCATGTCGCTCCTCCCGTCAAAATTCCTTGGTGCAGACCAGAATCGATCGCTTGCCGTCCTTCGGATCGGCGAGCAGTTCCGGAACGATGCCGTCGCGCGATTTCCCCGAAGCCTTGAACTCCGAACCCAGCGCGCGTTTCAAGCTTTTGCGCGCAGTCGCCAGGTCCGCATCGAAATACAGCGCGAACACCGGGAAGGTGGTGTTTGGAATGGCCATCCTGACGACCGGCAGGCCGTGGAACCGTTCCTTGATGCAATACGTCGTCAGCTTGTCCGTGGTCTCGCAAGGGGCGAGCCCGTGCTGGGCGAAGTACGGACTGGCGGGTTGGCCGGTCTCCAGGTCGATGTACAGGCCCGGCAGGTCGCAGCCTGGAAATCCCGCGACCGCTTGCTCGAAGCTCACCGGTGTCGATGCCGATGGCGGTGCCGATGCCTGCGGCTGGACGGCCGGGCTCGTGGCTGGCTCGGGCGCGGACGCGACAGCCAGCGGCTTCGCCTGGGAGCACCCGCATGCGGCCAACGCGGCGGCCACCATGAACGATTTGAACGAAAGCCTCATTCCATCTCCCTGCTTCGATCTGTTGCTGCCGATTGCTTGCTTTCGCGATGATTCGAGCGGCATGCCGGCTATCCCGAGAAACTGGTCAGCCGCTTGCCCTTGGTCTCCGACTTGGCCCACTGCGGCAGTTCGCTCTTGAGGTTCGCCGGCCCCACGAACGACTTCTTAGCCGCATGCACCGTAATCGTCCCCGGACAGCTGATGACGATATTGCCGCCCTCGATGGTCAGGCTGGCGCCGCCGGCGGTGGCCAGATGCACGGTCTTGCCGGCCGCCAGTTCGACCTCGGCGTTGGCCGAGACGATCTTGAGTTGATCGCGCGATTGCAGGCTGAGCTGATCGTGCTGCGCTTCGAATTCCAGCTTGCCGCTGCCGGCGACCAGACTCAGCGCCGGATCGTTGCCGGCCGATGCGCCTTCCACCGCGTTCGCCAGCCAGCCGATCGCCTGGCCGGTGTGGATGCGCAGGTCCTTGGCGACGGCGAGGTTGCTCGACTGGCCGCTGGCCAGGGTCAAGGTTTCGCCGGCCGCCCATTGCAGGCTCTGTCCGGCGATGAAGCCGACGCCGGCCGGGGCCGCCAGGCCCAGCAAGGCGTCGCCGCTATGCGGGACCTTGCCCTCGCCGGGCGCGGATTTGCGCTCCGGTGCCTGGCCGAGCGCGCCGTCGAAGCTCGCGCCATCGACCGTGGTCTTGGCGCTGGTCAGCAGCGCGCGCAGCGGCGGTTGATCGCCGATCAAGGCCGATTGCCCGGCCTGGGTCACGCCTTCATGCGCGGCGAGTTTCACGGTCTGATGGGTGCCGGCCACTTTCGACAGCACTTCGCCCAGTTGGCTGGCCTGCTTCAACAGCGCGGTCGCGGCGACGGTTTCGCCGGCCGGGGTTTCGCCGTTGATGTCGTAGGCGCTGATCCACAACCCGGCCTGGGCGCGCACCGCGCCCCATTGGTCGGTGCGCAGTTCGAAGCCTTCGCCACGGAAGCTGCCGCGGTAGTTGTCGGCCTGATGGATCAGATGGCCCAGGTTGAGCTGGGTCGCGGCCTGGGTGGTGGCGAGTTGCAGGCGCAGTTGCCGGTCGCTGTCGTCGAACACCAGCCGGTTGTGGCCGCCGCCACCGAATTCCTTGGACTTGATGCCGACCAGCGCGGCGGCATTGCGGTGGCCGTCGGCATCCTGGCTCATGCCGTGCCAGGCCGGCGCATGGCCGCCGGCGCTGTTGGCCTGGGCGCTGGGACCATGGTCGCTGGCCTGCGCATACACGGCCGCGTCGCCGTCGCGCGAGGCCTCGCCGGGCGTGGCCAGCACACCGGCCTCGCCTTGGCCGTTGTACAGCGCGCCCACGATCACCGGCCGGTCGATATCGCCGTCGAGGAAGGCCACCAGCACTTCCTGGCCGATACGCGGCAGGAACTGGGTGCCCACGCCGGGGCCGGCATACCGCTGGGCCACGCGCAACCAACAGCTGTGATTGGATTCGGCTTGATTGGAGCCGGCGTCGCCGCCGCTTTGCTGGAAGTGGAACTTGACCCGCAGCCGCCCCAAGCGATCGCAATACAGCTCATGCGCGCCCTGCGGGCTGGTCGCGCCTTCCGGGCCGACCACGATCGCGGTCTGGTAGCCCGGCGCGGTCGGGCGCGGGTTCAGGCGCGCGCCGGTGCCGTCGTGCAGGACCGGTCGCCACGGCTGCTCGCGCGGCACGGCCACGAAGCTGTTGGCGTAACCGACCGCTTCGGCGCGCGCGAGCACCGCGTTCCAGGTCGAATCCGACGCGCCCGGCAAGGCCCGCAGCGGGACCCGCGGCGCCGCGCCGAAACGCGCGGTGATGCCCTCGGTCACGCTCTTGGGCAGGTTGTTGACGCCGGCATGCTGCACCGCGACCAGCAGCGCTTCGCGCGGCGTGTCGGCTTCCGATTGCGGCGCATCGGTCAATGCGAACCATGTGCCGCTGCGAAACGTGCGCACCGTGCCGCGACCGAGCCAGATCGTGCGTTCCGACGCCCTCGCCTGCGCGAGCAAACCGGCGTAACGCTCGGCCTCGGCGCGATCGGCGAAGGCATACAGGCCGACCGGGTCGTAGACCTCCAGTTGCGCCGCGGCGTCGGCTTGCTCGCCCAGCGGCACGCTCGCCACCTGGGTCTGCAGGCCTTTGTAATCGCCGCTGAGCAAGGTCAGCGCGGTCGATGCGATCCGCCGCACCGCGCCGAAGCTCTGCACGGTGTCGCTGTCCTCGGTGGTATCGCTGCGATGGAAGCGGGTCGCGCCATACGCGGCATCGCTGGGCTCCCGCGGGTTTTGCCCGCTCTGCGCGAACAGCACCATGCGATGGCCGCCGGGCGCCTCGGAGTCTTCTTCCAGCCTCCAGCCCAGGCCTTCCTCGGCCAGCAGGCGATCGACGAAGGCCGCATCGGTCTCGCGGTATTGAACGCAGTAGCTGCGCGGCCGCGCGCCGGCCAGGAACGGGCCGGCCTCGTCGCTCCACTGCCACACCGCCAGCGGCGTGTACGCGGCGAATACCGCCTCGACGATCTGGGCGACGGTCTTGTCCTGATACACGCGGCTGTGACGGCCCTGGCTGAGCAGCCAGGTCCACGGCACCAGGCACAGCCGGTAGCGCGCGAGCCCGCCTTCGCTGCCCAGGCATTGCGCTTCGCGCACCAGGCCCGAGCGCGGCGTCTGGCCGCCGTCGGCGAGTCGGGTGGTCAACACCGCATGGCGCCCGAGGAACGCGTCCAGCGGACGCCGCGCATCGACCGACAGCACGTCGATCCACCATTCGAAGCCGCCCGACAAGGCCTCCCAGCCCTGCCAGCGCTCCACGGCCCAGTCTTCGCCGGCGCCTTCGTCCTGCGGCAACGCCAGCGTGTACAACCGCTGCGCCCCGATGAAGCGGGACAATCCCGCCAGAATCTGCTGCATTCCTTCGCTGCTCACGCCCTTCTCCTTGCGCGCGCACGGACCGTGTCGGCCCATGCCAGCCTCGGCAGGCCGCCTCCATGGCGACCTCTCCCTCAAGGTCCCAGTGTATCGGAACCGAGGGCCGGTAGAAGACCCGGGCCCGGCGCCCCGCCATAGCCTTGAAACCGTGACTGGCAGCGGCTTTTTTACCCCCGGATTCAGCCAGATTCCGCCCGAAACCCGCCCTCGCCGGTCCGCCGCCCGCGGCCGCCGCGACGCCGGCGCCGCGTTCTGTAGAATCCGGGTCGTCTTTCCCGCACTTCAATGGACTGTCATGCAGGATCTGGAAGAGTTGTTGGCGCCGATTTCCGACGCCGCCCCGTCGGGCGCGGATATGTCGTTCTCGATCGAGTACGACGTCATTCAAGAGGCGCGCCGCGCCGACGACCCCTCGCTCGAACAGGGCGAATGGGTCACCGATCTGAAAGTCGCCGACTGGCAATCGGTCGCCACTCAAACCACCAAGTTGCTCAAGACCAGCACCAAGGACCTGCGCCTGGTGTCGTGGTGGATCGAGAGCCAGACCCAGATCCACGGCTTCGCCGGCCTGGCGCGCGGCTACCGCCTCGCGGCCGCGCTGTGCGAGCGCTTCTGGGACGATATTCATCCGCAGGCCGAGGACGGCGATCAGGAACAGCGCATCGGCAACCTGATCTGGTTGCTCGAACACTCGACCAAATGGGCGCGGCGTTTGCCGCTGATGCAATCGCCGCAGGGACGCTACGGCATCGCCGACATCGAACTGGCGCACGCGCGTCGCGGCAGCGAGGACGGCAACGGCCCGACCGTCGAACAGATCGAAACGGCGCGACGCGCCACGCCGCGCGAGTACTACCTCAAGCTGATCGAAGTCGTGCCCGATTGCCGCGAGGCGCTGCGCGAACTCGAACAGATTATCGACGCCCGCCTGGGCCACGAAGGCCCGAGCTTCGCCCAGGCGCGCGAGCAGCTCGAGCACCTGGTCGACACCACCCGACGCTTCGCCCGCGAGGCCGGCGTGCTGATCGACGGGGTCGCATCCGACCCGCAATCGCCGGGCGAACGGATCGATGGCGCGTTAGAGAGCGACACCGCGCCGGCGCGCAGCCAGGCCGCCGCCTCGCCGCCCGGCGCGATCGAATCGCGCCGCGACGCGATCGCGCAACTGCGGCGCGTGGCCGATTTCTTCCGTCGTACCGAGCCGCACAGCCCGGTCGCCTACCTCGCCGACAAGGCCGCGCGCTGGGGCGAGATGCCGCTGCATGTGTGGCTCAAGCGGGTGATCAAGGATGAGAGCACGCTTAGTCAGATCGAGGAGTTGCTCGATAGCAACGACGGCGGCAACAACGACTAGCTTCGGTCGGCCCCGCACTTGTGGAAACGCCGCCTCAAGGGCGGCGTTTTGCGTCCCTGGTGTCGAGCACTTGTAGCCTGCCATTTATCCCGAACGATCCGGATGCGTCACGTCCAGACAACAACATAACGCTTCCTGAGCGCCATCAGCATCTGATACGCAGGAGGGTTTCGGACGCAGACTCGCTGGAGCCATTCGTTCTTTTGCCTGGCACGCGAAGCCGCGATGAGGCCGCCATTCAAGCCTCAACTTCCTTCGCAAGATCGGCCACGTCTTGAGAGCAGGCCCGCCAGTTGAATCAATCAACCTCGGACAATTCGATTGCATGCCCCAGCGCGCGCTCGTTCATATACAGCTCCTGCAGGGCGCGAGCCAATTGCAGCAAAACAGATGCAGGGCCATAAATCGAGAGCATGTCCGCCTCAGGATTGAAATCCAACTGTTGCGATTCGGCAGACAAGGATTTGGCCACCGACTTGGCCAGACTTGCCCAGCTGTAGCCGTTGCTCTCGCGGCCAAGACCAGCAAACACATGCCTGCGAGCAAACATCCCGTTATCGAGAAGGCTTAGACGCGCCTCATCGTCATCGTCCTCACCATAAATAATGAATGGCGCGTAGCTATCGTTCTTCATTAGGCCAATCCGAGCAGCTCAGGGTCCACGCCTTGGTCCTTGAGATAATTCTTCACGTCCCAGTCGCCAGAAGGGCTGGCATTCGGCCACTTAGCGGCCTCTTCATCCGAAACCTTCTCGTGATGGTTATGGATGTCGGTGGTGCTTTGCTTGCCCTTTACACCCCATCTGAATCTGATGTTGCTTACACGATCGTCCGGTAAGTAATTGGAAATATGCCCCACTATGCGCCAGTCACCTTCGACTGCTTTCTCGATGAGCGAGAATGCATCCAGGATCACTGGCGGGAAGAACGTATCGGCCAAATTCGACTCCGGTGGCATCTCCGGCCCAGGCCCAAAGTACTTGCACAGCTCCGCGACATGGCCGTCCATGATTCTCGAAACGATAACGCCATAACCAAACGTCCCGGGCGCGCACTCGAAAGAAACGACGTCTCCCGACTTGATATCACCCAGCTTTACCTTCTTCTTTTTCATTCAGCCGCACCTCGCCACCGTAGCTTTGTTTGGACGGGCCTTACCGCCCGCCGCCTCATACGCCGCTTGAAAATATTTCTGCCTCGTCGCTGGCCTGACAGGGCTGTCGACGTCGAAGCCCAGATTGCGATTGCCTCTTCCGGTAAAATCGTTGGTTCCCTTGCCGGGCATGTCTGCCCCCACCACACCCGTATTGGTCCCGTAGTGCTCGATGTGGGCGCGTTCGATCCCGCGCGCTTCTCCATAGGTGACGCCTGTCTCGACGCGTTCCATCCTTGCTCCATCCGCCAAGCGCGAGCTTTCTTTGTGTTCGAGCCGGCGTTGATCGAATCTATTGTCCTCGGTTATCCCGACATAGTACGGAGTGTCGGCGCCAGGCGCATACAGGTGATAAACCGTGTACCCAGGTGTCGTCTCGGGCACCAACCCGAGCGGATCGGATAGAACCTGCGGGTTCGCAGTATATGCATACAGGCTATAGCCGCCCAACAACCTGACCGGGTCCAGCCCCACATATTGCCCAATCGCGGGATCGTAATACCGATGCCTGTTGTAATGCAGGCCCGATTCTTCGTCATAGTACTGACCCTGAAAACGGATCGGGTTCACCAGTTCGGAAACATGGGTTTGGGCGATGCTGCCCCAGGCGGTGTAGCTCACCGACCAGACCACTTCTCCCACCGACGAAGTCAACCGTGTTGGACAGCCATTGGGGTCGACGTGGTAGTGGTAAGTCTGGGGAATGTATTCGGCTTCCGACGGCGACGGCGCAACGGCGCGAGCGAAGGATTGGAACTGTGGGATCTCGACGGGCGCGGCGCCTGCCTGGCTTTGCGCCTCCTCTGCTACGGCTGCCTGTGTGGGCGTAACCGTGAATCTTGAAGGCGGGGACGCGGGCGATGCGTTACCGCGGCCCAGGCGCATCGCGCCTAAACGATTGTCGTCGGGAATGGCCGTGCCGGGCGCGGACTCCTCGAATGCCAGCGAAGCGCGCACGCCGAGGGGAACGGAGCCCAGGGCACCGAAGCCGATGTCGAAGTTCTTCTTCTGATCGGGCGATGAAACCACAGGCGAAGGTCGTGTGCGTTCGCGGGAAAGGCGACCCAATGGTTCGTCGACAGGAGGGGCGGTAAGCGACGGCGAAGGGTCAGTCGCCAGCGAATCGCCGTCGGTGAAAATCACCGACGCTCCGGAGGCGGACGTCGATGCGCAAGCGCCCGGAACTACCGCTTCCACCGTTACCGATTCCACCTTCTTTCTGTCGATCAACGCCAATGGCACAAAACCGCTGGGGTAATAAACATATTCCCTCGCCCCCCGATGCAGTTGCGCGAGGGCTTGCCTTCGTTTGCGCGCAGCGACGAAGTCCACCAAGTTGTTGGCGGCGACTCCTGCCTGCGGAAGGTCCGAGGCATCGTTGGCATGCCGCACCTCGCCCAGCAAGGCATCGCCATCCCAGAAGAACCAGGTGGTTTGAGTGGCATTGCGTTTGAAGACACGGCGGCCTAACGGGTCATAGCCGTATCGCGTGACCTGGCCGTTGTTGCGACTTTCGATCAGACGGTGGTTGGCATCCCAGCGCAAGTGCAGGTCGCGATCGCGACCACCGTCTTCGTGTGCGCCGTACGACCGCGCCCGCCGGACCAGATTGCCGGCCCGGTCGAACACGTAGTTCAGTCCGCCGTACTCGCCTTCCCTGGTCCAAAGTTCTGGCTGCGATTCACCACCGACCACCTGCTTCATGCGGGTTTCCTGCACGCGCGTACGCAAGCGATCGCCGGCGGGATCGTTGAGGAAGTGGGTAAGCTTTCCGCGCGGATCGGTGTGGGAGAGCACACGCCCCATGGGGTCGTGAGTGTAGCGATCGGCACCTTGGGCACTATCGTCGCGTTGGGTCAGGTTGCCGACGGCATCGTATGTGTAGACGGTATCGAACAATGCCGCGTCATCGCGCAGGATACTTTGCGCCGTGAGCCGCCCCCGCGCGTCGTAGCTCAGGTGACGCTCCACATGCGGCCCCAGCTTCTCCAGCATCGCGCGGCCCAAGGCGTCGCGTTCGATCTCGATGGGCGCATCGTCATTGATCGCCACGGCCCGCAAATGTCCACGCAGGTCGAATGAGAATTCCACGCGGTTTCCCGCGCTGGTTTCACGCATGAGGCGGTTGCCGACCGCATCGAAGGTATTGGCGATGCGAAAGCTGCCCTGCACCTCGTCCACCAGGCGTCCATCGGCATCAAAGACACGCCGCACTTGACGATGGGGATTATGCAGTTCGACCAATTGACCTCGCGCGTCGAACTTGAAGGACTCCTTGAATACGCATCCGGCGCGATCCGGGTCGGGAAGCGTCTTGGCGGTGATGCGGCCCAGCGAATCGGTGGCATAGATAACGCACTGGCCCAGCGGGTCCACGGTTCTCATCAGCCGATTGGCTGCGTCGTAGGTGTACTGGCGTGCCTGCCCCCAATAGTCGACTTCTTCGGCGATGCGACCCAGGGCGTCGCGCTTGAGTCCGTAACGTTCGCCGCGCGGGTTGATGACAGCAATCAGTTGCTGCTCGGTGTCGTATTCGTAACGTACCGCTTGACCGTCGGGCTGGGTGCGCTTGCTAACCTGACCGGTTCCAACGTAGTCCAGCCTCGTCACCGCGCCGCTTTCGTCTTCGTAGCGAACCAGTTGGTCCTCTGCGTCATAGTCGGCCGTCACCCGGCTGCCATCGGCTTGCTGGATCCGCGACAAGCGCCCCTTCCGGTCATACGTGTAGAGGGTCTTGGCTTCATTCGCGTCGGCTTTGAACGTCAAACGGCCCATCGCGTCGTGCTGGAAGACAAGGACAAAACCCAATGGGTCGGTAATTCCTCGCAGTTGGCCGTGGCGGTCAAAGTGCAATCCCGTTTTCGCGCCGAGTGCATTGGTATGAGCAGAAAGCTGGCCGGCGGCGTCGTACTCGTACAACGACACCGCTCCCATCGGCGTGGCCTGCTCAACGAGCAGGCCACGATCATTCCAACGCTGCCGCCAACCGGCCTGGAGCGGGTCGACGATGACAACGGGGCGATCATCGGGGTCGTACTGTGTCGTGAGTACGCTGCCATCCGCCCGCGTCAACTTGAGCAGATTACCCCGCTCGTCATACGCGAACTCCATCCGCAACCCCATCGGATCGACCACCGCCGTGGTCCGCCCGACCTCGTCGTACTCGAACACCGTCACCCCGTCGAGCGGATCGATCTCGCACAGCGGCAATCCGTTCTCGTCGAACTTGACGATCGAGACGTACCCCAGCGAGTCGGTGATTTCGGTTTCGTCCAGCAGGTCGTCGTAGCGGAATTTGTAATCGTGCAGCCCGCCGTCGCCCCAGGCGCGGACGACGCGCCACTGGGCGTCGTAGGCGTAGTGGAAGGACAGGCCGACGCGGTCGGTGTGGCGGACCATGCGGTGCTGGCGGTATTCGAAGGTGCGCGCGGCATCCAGTGCGTCCAATGCGACGATCAGGTCGCCGTCCTGGTAGCGGTAGCTCACCAACGGGTAGTTCAGGCCGGTGGCCGGGTCGTGCAATTGCATGCGATCAATGCGGCCGTGGCGCGAATCGATTTCCAGGAAGCGGCCCTGCAAGCCGTCGACGCCGCTTTCCACGATGCGCACGAGTTGGCCGTTGCCGCGTTCGAACCGCCAATGGTTGCCGCACAGGTCTTCGATGCGTTCGATCGGCAGCGCGCGCGTTTGCAGCGTCGTCACGTTTGCCGGGCCGGCGGCGAAGCCGTAGCGCAGGCCGTCCTTGGTTCTCACCCACAGTTCGTAGCCTTCGCGGATCAGGCGCGCGCCGTCGACGAATTCGCGCACCGCGTTGTCGATGCCCTCGCCGTGCGGCAGGTGCGGGAACAACGCCGGCATGTCCGGTCCGTGGAACAGCACGCTGCCGTCGGCGTCGAGTTCCAGGCGCACGTCGGCCGGCGTGTGCCAGCCGTGGCCGCAGTGGCCGGCGTGGGTATCGGTCGAGCGGTATTCGCGCGTCCATGTCAGCGGCAGGCGGCCGGGAATCGCGAAATCCTCGTGCGTCACCGACACGCTGCCGTCGCGGATGTCGACCGGCTCGGCGCGCAGCACCTTGCACTTCAAAAACCCCGGCTTCATGTTCGCGAACAGCTTCTGCCGCAGCTTCTTGAACGCCGCGCCCGCGGCGCCGGCGATGCCGGTCTTCTTCAATATCTTGCCGAAGATGGACAGCCCCGCCGCCATCGCCAGCGCCGTCCACGACACCGTCGGCGGCCCGCCGACGAATACGTTGGTCGGGATGGCGATGTTGAAGGTCGTCGGCAACAGCAACGACATATGCGGTTTCTTCGGCTTGCGGATCCGGAACGGCGCGATCATGCCGACGATGTTGCAAGCCAGCACCGGCATGGTGATCTTCGAGAACGGGTCGCCGTCGGCGAGCACCGTCTTGCTGCCCATGAACAGTTCGTCGTCCCACTGCGGGCCGGCGGCGATCTTCAGCGGCGGCATCCATGCGCCGCCGACCGGGATATGGATGTCCAGGCCGCCGGTGCCGGCGGTGGCGCGCTTGAGGCCGTTGACGTGGACGGTGCCGCCGATGAACGGCAGGTAGTCGAACGGATCGAGCACGATGCCGATATGCGGCGTCGGCAGCGGGATCGGAATCGGCGACGGCGGGATCAGATAGGTGTGGATGTCGATCCCGAGTTGCGGATCGAAATGCTTGGCGGCGATGGTCATGACGGGCTTCCTTCCTTGGTCGCGATGCGGCGTCGACGTCTACACGAGGCGGCGCAACCCGCGCAGGAACGCGCGGGCTTCGTCGCCGTATTCCTGGCCCAGCCACGCCACCATGCCCATGGCGATCAGGGTGGCCACGACCAGGACGATCCAGCCGCGCCGGCTCAAACGCCGGCCTCGGCGGGCACGGGCTGAGCGGATGTGGCGGCTGGGTCGAGCAAATCGTCCGGCTCGGGCAGTTGCGCGAACCGCGGCGGCTGGCTCCATTCGGGCAAGTCCTTGTCGAGCGGATGCTTGACCTCGGGCACGCCGTTCCAGGCCGGATGCAGGTAGTCGCGGGCGAGCGCGACCACCTTGCGGAAGAACACGTCGCCGCCGCCGATCAGACGCTCGCGCTGGTCGCACAGTTTGCGGAACGCGAGTTCGTAACGTGTCAGCAGTTCGTGTTCGATCTTCTCCAGCGCGGCCGATGCTGGTTGCGGCCCGAGCCTGGCCGACTGCGCCTCGGCCTGTTGCAGCGCTTCGGCCACCTCCTGCTGATACGCCGGCGCGCATTGGGCGATGCGTTCGGCGCGCGGCGCATCCTGCAGCCGCAGCATGTCCTGCAACAACAAGGCCAGCGTGGTCAGCGGCCGATCCGCTGGCGGCATCGCCCGGGCCTCGGCGACCGCGGCCAGATAACGTTCGCGCGCCGGCTCGACCTGACCGTCCTGGGCCAGGCAATAACCGGCCATGCGCAGGCCTTCTAGCGCGAACATCGTGTTCGGCACGCGCCGGGCGACCGCGGCGGCCTGCGCATAGGCCTCCGACGCGCGCACCGGCTGCCGCGCCGACAACCACACGCCGGCTTCGCCGAACCAGGTCTGCATGATCAGGTTGGTGCCCGCCGGGTGGCGCGCGGCCTCGGCGGCGACCGCGCATTCGCGCGCGGCGCGATAGCGGTGAATCGCCTCGGAATGCTCGGCCTGCTTGAGATGCGCGCCGGCCACGGCCATGTGCAGCACCACTTGCTGATCGTGCCATTGCTCGCGCTGGACGAGTTTCATCGCCTTGTCGGCGCGGGCCGCGGTCTGCGCGGCGCTGCCCTTCTCCAGCAAGGTCATCACGTCGGCGAGCATGGCCCGGTAGGCGGTGCCCGGGCCGGCGCCGCCGCTGGATTGCGCGGCGGTCTGACGGGCGATGTCGAACATGTCGATCGGCGCGTCGATCACCCGCACGGCCTTGCCGTGACGTTCGGCCAGGGCCTGCCAGCGCTTGTCTTCGACGTGATCGACGAGGCACAGCCGCAGCCGATCGGGGATCGGCGCGCGCAGCGCCGCGTCCAGCCATTGCTCCAGGCCGCTGGACGAGGCGATCTGTGCGGGCGACAGCACCGGGGCGAAGTAACGCATCTGCCCCTGGTAGTACTCGGCGAAGGACTGGAACATCGCGAGCACGCCGGCGGCGCTGTCGGGATAGTCGCCGTGCGCGCCGCGCCAGTCGATCGGCAGGCCCTGCTGCTTGAGTTCGCCGCGGCTGGCGACATAGCCGTCGCGCAGCGCGCTCATCAACTCGCGGCTGTAGCCGAAGCCGGTTTCGAACGGCGCGTCGAAGTTCTGGAACAGGTCCGGAGTCGATGCGGGCTCGAGGTGTTTTTGCGCTTCGAAGAACGCGGACATCATCCGGCCCGCATTGCCGGGCGCGCGCCAGACGATCACGCGCACGTCGGGCGACTCACAGGCCCGCAGCCACGCCACGGCCAGGTCGTCGATGCGTTTTTCGACGGGATTCTTGGGGGTGCTCATGGTCGCCGCGATCAGTTGAGGTTGATCTTGGCGCCGTTGACGGTCACGCCCGCGGCATTGATGACGATGGTCGAGCCGCCCGAGGCGATCACGATCTCGCCGCCGGTGATGGTGATGCCCGAGGCTTCGCCGACCCCGAGCGCGACCAGGGTGCCCGACCCCAGACTCATGTCGCCGCCGGAAAACGCCGCATGCGTGCCGGTGACGCCGTGTTCGAGGTTGCCGGTCACCGACACGGTGCGCGCGCCTTCGTTGGCGTCTTCGACCGCGCCGAGCACGTTGCGCACGTCGACCCCGGTGATCGTCGTCGTGCGCCCCGCGCCGTACTGCTCGGTCAGCGCCGCGGTGACGATGCGCTCGGAGGTGCCGGTGACCGTTTCCTTCCAGGCGCCGGTGCGCACGCTGGTGAAGTCGCCGGTCAGCGTGGTCGACAGCGGGCCGGTGATGGTCTCGGTGTAGCCGACCGCGGGAATGGTCAGGGTCTGGCCGTTCTTGTAGGTCTCGGTGACCGCGCCGGTGACGGTGCTGGTGCGGGTGCCGGTGACGTCGTGGGTGTCGTCGCCGGTGACGCTGATCGCGCGCTTGCCGCCGACCGTGATGCTCTGGTCGACGCCGACGGCCAGGGTCTGGTTCTGGCCGACCGTGGTGGCCTTGTTGCTGGTGATCGCCGCGGTCTGGTCGTTGAGCACGGTGGTCATCATGTCGCGCTGGGCATGCATGTTGAACATCTGCTTGCCGTCGCTGTCGTGCATGCTCAGTTCGTTGAAGCCCTCGCCCTTGACGGTCTTGGACTTGATGCCGCTGACCTCGTTGCCGAACGGCGGCATGTTGAGTTCGTTGTAGACGCGATTGACGATTAGCGGGCGATCCGGATCGCCGTCGAGGAAATCGACCACGACCTCCTGATCGATCCGCGGCGGCGACACCCCGCCCATGTCGCTGCCGGCCCAGGGGCTGGCCACGCGCACCCAGCACGAGCTGCGTTCGTTGAATTCGCCCAGCCGGTCCCAGTGGAACTGCACTTTGACCCGGCCGTATTTGTCGGCATGGATCTCCTCGCCGGCCGGCCCGACCACGGTGGCGGTCTGCGGGCCGGGCATGCGCGGCTGCGGCGTGGCGCGCAGCGGCCGGAACGGAATCTTCAGACGCAGGCAGGTGACGCTGCAGCGGTAGCTCGCGCCTTCGCTGACGGTGAAATCCTCGTTGAAATTGTTGCGCACGTCGTGGCCGACCTGGACCAGCAGGAACTTGCGTTCCTCCTCGTCGCCCTCGCTGTGTTCAAAGTGACCGTTGAAGACGAAATGGCGGCCGGCCAGCAGCATGCCGTGATTGCCGCTGCCTTCGAACAGCTTGGTCTGCCACGCCGATTCCTCGCCGCGCAGGCTGGCGAGCGCATCGCCGATCGCGCTGTCGAGGTAACGCGCGGCGCCTTCGTAACGGTACGAGGCCAGCTGCGGCAGGCGGCCCAGCGGAATGTCCAACGGACGGTCGACCGACAGCGCGCTCTTGGGCTGCTTGAAGTCGAAGCTCTTGAGCGCCTGCACGCTGGTGCCGACGCGGCGGCGGGTCAGCCATTGATCCAGGCCGTAGTCGTCGCGCACCGAATCGTCGGCGACGAAATTCACCCGCGCATTGCCGTCGATAACCTTGGCCTGGGTGGAATCGTCGGCGATGAACATCACATGCTCGTCTTCGCCGTGTTCGAAGCTGTAGTGGATGCCGGCGTCCTCGAGCAGACGCGAGACGAAGGCGAAATCCGATTCGTTGTATTGCACGCAGTACGGCAGCTTGGGGTACTTGCCCGATTGCACGTCGTACTTGCACTTGGCCAGGTCGCCGTAGCCGGCGAACACCTCCTCGACGATCTCCAGCACGGTCAGGTCCTGGAAGATGCGGCAGTTGCTGGTGTAGTCGAGAAACTCGAACCAAGGCCGCAACTGCGCCTGATACACGGCCATGCCGCCTTCGGCGCCGCTGCGGCCGAATTCCTTGACGTAGCCGTGGAAATGGCGCTCTTCGCCGTTCTGGGTGCGCAGACTCAGGCGCATCGGCTGGCCGATCACCTGCTTGAGTTCCAGATGCGCGTCGAGCGACAACAATTCGACATCGAACGCGAACGGCCGCGACAGCGATTCGGTGCCGGTCATGCGGCGCACGACGAAGGCTTCGGGTTCGAGCGAGGATTTGACCCGGATCAGGCGCGTGTCCTGATTGAGCTGAACGAGCTTGGCCAGGGAGGCCGGTGTGTATCCGTACACGGGGGACGTCCTGTTTTATGGTGGTTGCGTATTGCGGGAGCGGCTCGGCCGGACCCGCGGGTGGAACGGTTCTACGGGCCGTGCTGCCTGCCTTTCTTGAATACCTGCCTTCTTGAATGCCTGCCTTATTGAGTACGAACGCCGACGGTGGTTGCGGACAGGGCGCGGGTTGTTCCGCGGCATGTACGGCCGGTTCGGCGATTATGTGCCGCACCCGCCCGCCGCGGACAAGCCCGGTTCGTCCCCAGGTCGACGCCTTGCGTATGCCGGTTCAGCGTATTCGCCAGCCGGCGCGTGAATTGCGACATCGATCGGGAAAATCATCGGAACGCGAGGTTTTGCCATATGCAGGCACACGATGAACGAATGGACCGACATGGATGCATACCCGCGGTGCGCCGATGGCGGTCGTTGCGCGCCGTCGGCGTCGAGTATCCGGTTCGGCTCGCACGCATTCAGCTCAGCGTGAGCGCGGCCGTAGCCATCGCCTGCATGTCATGAACGCCAGGCCCGTCTCGCGGCGGGCCTGGGTTCGCGAGCGCGATCCGCGCAGCACGCAGCCGCGTCGGTCGCTTACAGCACCTTGAACGCGATCCGCCGGTTGCGCGCGCGGCCTTCCGCGGTGGCGTTGTCGGCGACCGGCTGATCCGGGCCGGCGCCGAGCACGTTGAGCAGGCCGCCGTTGACGCCGCGCACTTGCAGGTACTGCTTGACCGAATTCGCCCGGGCCAGGCTCAGCGCCAGGTTCGATTCGCGGCCGCCGGCGGCGTCGGTATGGCCGACGATCAGCACCCGCTTGTTGCCGATCTGCTTCATCGCCGCAGCCATCTCGTCGAGGATCAGCTCGCCCTTCGGCGTCAGCGTCGCGCTGCCGCTTTCGAATTCGACGATGCGATTGGCCAGCGCGTTGTCGAGCAGGTTCTGCTGCGCGCCCGCGGCGATGCGCAATTGCTTGCCGTCCACCGAATAGGTCGGGTTGTTGATCCGCGTCGACAGGCCGCTGACGATCTGCTGGCGTTGCAGCTCGTTGGCGACGTTGCCGCTGACCCGCACCGCATTGCCGTTGATCTCCAGCTTGCCGGAGGTGACCTGCTGCAGGTCGGGTGCGAGCATGTTGACCACGTTCTGGCGCCAGTTCGGCGGCGCGACGACGCCGGGGCTGACCTCGATGCGGTCGATCACCCGCTCGTTGCCATACAGCTCGCGCAAGCGCGTGAGCACCGCTTGCTTGCTGGCTTCGTCGGGCACCTTGCCCGAGGCGATGATCGGCTTGGGCGCCGCGGCGCCGGCGACGGGCAAGACGGTCTGCGCCTGAACGCCGAACGCGGCGACGGCCAGCGTCAATGCGACCAGCGCGACGGCACGGTGCGGAAATAAGAAAGTGCGGCGCATGCTCACGCTCCGAGAAAGGTTTCGCCGAAGGCCTTGCGGGCCACGCGCAGCGAGAGGTCGTCGCGTCCGATGTAGCTGACAAGCTTGTTGAGGGCGTAATCGCCGGCCACATGCTCGTCCACCCACTCGGCGTCGTCGACGCGGATGATCTGCTCGCCGGCGACTTGCGGGTCGAGCACCGCCTGCAAGGTGCGGCCGTCGGCGCCGTTGAAACCGATGATCAGGCGCGGCGTCGCCTCGTCCTGGATCAGGATCGCCAGTTCGAAGTCGGCGCGCGCGATGAAGCCGCTGATCAGGTCGAGCCAGAACGCGGCGACCATCGGACGGTACAAGGCATCGCGCGGCAGCGGCAGCGACAGCGCCTTGTCGATCTGCGACGCCGCGCCGGTCAACACCGGCTGCAGCAGCAGGCCGAGCGCCGGCAGCACCCAGCGCAGTTGCACATGGGTGTGGCCGGACTGCTGCAGCAGGTCCTGCAACGACCCCACGTCCTGCAGGTCGAGGAAATCGGTGAACGCCGCGTCGTAGACGCCCGGATCGGTGTTGACCGCGATCTTGTTCTCGGACAGTTCGCGCAGCAGGTCGGCGGCGTCCTCGGCCTGCACCGCCTGTTTGCCGAGCTTGGCCATGCCGGTCCACATGCGCGCCAGCGCCAGCGGGCTGCGGGCGATGAACGCCAGCGGCTGGGCGATGTCCAGGCGGGTCGCCGACAGGAACGGAAAACGCCGTTCGGTGGCGTCGCGGCTGGGCAGGAAGTGGCCGCCGATCGCGAGCCGGCTGCGCGAGCCCAGAAACGCGAAATGCATCGGCGGCGCGCGGTCGTAGAGCTGTTTCCACGCCGGGTCCTGAGCCAGCAGCTCGACTCCGGCGCCGGCCCAGCGATCGAGCAGCACCATCAGCTGATGGCTCTCGGGCGTGCGCACGAAATCGCCGCGCGAGGGCAATTTGCCGAAGTAACTCACCTGGGCCATGGCTTCGACGGTCGCCATTACAGACCTCCTGCCGGGGCGGCGGCGGTGGGCGTGGTCGGTGCCGCGGGCGCGGTCGGAGCGGTCGGGGCAACCGCCACCGCGCCTGCCACTTCGCGCGGCAGACGCTGTCCGCGCTGGCTGCCGGCGACATCGTTATTGGCCGCGGCGCGGACCGGCAGACGCACGATGCGCAGCTCGAAGTCGACCGTGGCGCCGTCCTTGCTCAACGACATGCGGTAATGCTTGTCGCCGATCGGATCGCCTTGCTTGCCCTTGGAATACAGCTCAGACATGCCGCGCGAGCCCTGCTCGTTGAACACTTCCACGCTGCGGCCATCGAGGGTGACCGCGTCGACGCGCACGCTGTTGGAATTGACCAGTTCGATCGTCTTCCACTGCGGCGGTTCGTTGCGGTAGCGCAGCACTTGGCCGTCGATGGTGATCGTGTACTCGCGGCCGGTGGCCGCGCCGGGCAGGATCTCGATGACCATGTTCGAGCCGGCGCCGGCGCCCGAGGTGGCGCCGCTGCCGCCGACCCACGCCGAATAATTGGCGGTGAACTCAGGCCGCAAGCTGACGCCCATGTTGGCCCATTGCTGCGAGGTCATCACCGTGCCGCGGCGAATCACCAGCGCGCCCAGCGCCTCGTTACCGAACTTGGCGATCGAGCCGCTCGCGCCGAACACCGCGTCGCGGTCGGCCTGGGTGGCCTCGGCGGTGGCGCCGGCGTTGTACGGATACAGCTTGCCGATGCCGTCCTCGAACGGCTGGTAGACCTGCTCGACCCAGGTGCGGTTGATCTCGCCCTCGGTCGGGCGGATCAGCGCGGCGAAGGTCTGCATCAACGGACGCACCAGCAGCGGACGCATCGCGTCGCGCTGGCTTTCGTTGAGGCCGTTGAGCATCTGCTCGTCGATGATCTTCTCGATTTCGAAGATCTCCGAGCCGCTGCCGCGCTCCAGCGTTTCCTGCATCAGCTTGCGCGCGCCCGGCCCCGGGTCGCCCTGGGTCTTGATCCCGTTCAGGCGCGAACGCAGCTTGCCCATCGCATCGAAGTAGGCGTTGATCATCGGCGGGCTGCTGTCGCGCTGCGCGAACAGCCGCGCCAGACCGGCGAATTCCGCGCCGATCGGCCCCATCTGCACCGCGACCTGCTTGCCGGTGTTGGGGTCGACCTGCACGTTCATGCCGGCCGGCTGGCGCCGCAGGATGGTGCGGTTGAACCATTCCACGACGCCCTTTTTGGCCACGCCGAAGGCCTTGTTCGCGGCCTCGGGGTTGTCCCAGATGGTTTCGTTGTTGACCGCCTCGAGAATCTTGCGCAACGGCGAGTTCTGCGGATCGCCGATCGCGTTCATGCGGGTCACGGCCTGATCGAAATTGCCGAAGTCGCTGACCGTCACGCCCTGCATGAACTTGCGCCATTCCTGCGCGTACTCGGCCTTGTACAACTGGGTGAGTTCGCGCGCGATGTGCTCGGGACTGCCGCTGAGGGTGAGATCGCCCTGCACGGTGTCGGCCAGCACCCAGTCGGTGGCGCTGAGCTGTTCGTTGGCGGCCTGCTTGATCGCATCCTTGACGTAGTCGTCGTAGGCCTTGCGCGAGAACGCGCCCGACACGCGGTAGCTGCCGGCCACGCCGGTGCGCGCGTTCTCCTCGCCGATCAGCGAGGCCACGGTGATCTGCGGGAACCGCACCGAGGCGCGCTGCTTGATCTGGTCGTAGACGCGATCGCGCGCCGGGGTGCCCTTCATGACGCCCTTGAGCACGCTGCGGCTGTCGCTGACCAGGGCGAACTTCTCGTCGATGGTCGGCCAGCCGGGTTGTTCGTACTGGCTGACGTAGAACGCCATCAGCCGCTCGGCCGAACGCGCGAGTTCCTCGCGCGACATGGTGCCGCGGTTGTCGTCGAGCCAGCCGCGCCAGAACCGGGTCAGCTGATCGCTCAGGTGACTGCCTTCGACCTTGCTGCTGTCGGCCAGCATCAGATAGGTCTTGAGCGCGTTGTAGGCGTCGTTGGCGTCGGTCGGCGACGCGTCCTGGTACAGGCTCTGGCCGACGTTGACCTGCGCGGCCACCTGCGCGGTCGCGCTGGCCGCATCGGCGACCTTGACCCGCGCGCGGTTGGCCAGGACCTCGCTCAGATAGGCCTCCAGCTTGGTCTGCACCGGCGTGAGCATCAGCTGGCGCATGCCGTGGAAATACTCCTCGCGCACCTTCTTCTCGATCCGGTCGCCCTGGTACAGGCCCAGGCCCATCGACAGCGAATGCTGCTCGCGATAGCTCTGCAACTGCTCCAGCCGCGCCTGCAGCACCAGCAGCGCCTGGATCCGCGATTGCACGTCGAAGCGCCCTTCCTGCAAGGCCTTGGCCTGGCGCAGGTCCTGCACTGAGTTGGCCACCAGCTGCCCGTTGCTGCGATACGACCAGGCCCAGCCAGCCAGGCACAGCCCGAGCAGCGCGAACGAGGCCAGGAACATCAACTTGCGCAGGCGGTTGCTGCCGGGGCTGGAGTACTGCCGCACCAGTTGCTTGTCGGCGAAGATCACCTTGCGGAACAGGCCGAGCAAAAAGTGGCCGTTGTCCGACATCGGCGCGCGCTCGGCGGCGCTGGCGCGCGGACGCAACGAGAACTGGCGGGCGATGCGCTCGGACGCGTGCTGCACCGACACGCCTTCCTGCAGCGCGCTGGTGAAATAGAAACCGCGGAACACCGGTTTGAACTGGTAGGGATTTTCCTCGAACAAGGTGGCGATGAAGGTGCGCAGTGCCGGCTTGATGCCGGTGAACTCCATAGGCAGGGTCAGCAGGCCCGGGCCGACTTCGCGCCCGCGCTGCATCGCCATCTGCGACAGGCTCATTTCCTTGAGGCCTTCGGACAGCTCGTCGAAATGGCTGTCGAACGCGGCCAGCGCATCGGTCTCCCCCTTGGCGTCGTAGGGCAAGGTCGCGCCCCACACGTTCTCGCGCTCGGCCGGGTCCAGGCCCTGGAAGAAATCGGCGAAACCGGCGATCAGATCGGCCTTGGTGAACACCACGTAGACCGGCACGAACACTTCCAGCCGCTCGGTCAGTTCCTGCACGCGCTGGCGCAGGTTCTTGGCCAGTTCGATCGCGAATTCGGGCTTGCTGCCCGACAGCTCGGCGATCGAGGCGGCGATGATCACGCCGTTGATCGGCGCGCGCGGCCGGTTCTTCTTCAGCAGGTCGAGGAAGGTCAGCCACTCCAGGCGATCCTCCGGGCTCACCGTATAGCGGCCGGCGGTGTCGAGCACGATGCCTTCGGTGGTGAAATACCAATCGCAGTTGCGGGTGCCGCCCAGGCCCTGGATGACGTTGCTGCGGTTGTCCTCGAACGGGAAACGCAGGCCCGAGTTGAGGATCGCGGTGCTCTTGCCGGCGGCCGGATTGCCGATGATCGCGTACCACGGCAGTTCGTACAGCGCCGCATTGCCCTTGAGCAGGCCCAGCTTGGACGACTTGATCGCCTTGACCGCCTCGGCCATGCGTTCGCGCAGTTGCTCGGTGTCGGCGCGCGCGGCCGGCTTGGCCGCGACCACCGCCTGCTCGGCGTGCTGTTGCACCATCGCGTCGAGCTGCTTGGCGGCGCGCGCGGCGAGGATCCGACGCACGATCCACACCACGATCCACACCAGCAACGCGAGCAATGCCAGGGCGAGGATCCAGCCGCCGATGGTCTTGAGTTTGTCGGCGCCGAAATACGCCACCCCACCCACGGCGAACACGCCAATCGCGGCGATCACCCGGTAGTCGGTAAGAAAATATCTGAGCCTGCTCATCAAGTACGTCGTCCGTGTGGGCTGCTTAAGTGGGCTGCGTTAGGCGGCCTGATCGTCGCTGCGATCGGCTGGGGTGGTGGAAGGCGGAGGAACCGGTGTGACCGCGATCGCCGCGCGCGCTTCGCCGTCGGCCAGGCCGACCGCGAGCACCGGCGCGTCGGCGCTTCGCGCCTGCGCGGCGGCGACGGCGATCACCGCCCACGGCGCGACCGCACCGAGATGGCCGCAGGCCACGCCGAGGTTGAGGCTCTGGGCGATCGGATCGAGTTCGGGGCACACCACCGCGATCGCGCTGGCGATCTCGATCGCCCGGCTGGGCCGGTGATCGGCATCGCTGACCACCGCCGCGACCGTATCCGGCGATCGCGCCGCGCAGGCCAGCGCCTTGCTCATCAGTTCGGAGCTTTGTCGGGTGGCGTTGCGGCTGGAGGTGCCGGCGGCGACATGGCCGCGCTGCAGCACGTGCAGTTCCAGGGCCTCGGCCGAGGCGTCGCGGCCCGGTTCGGGCGGACCGCTGAGCCACAGGCCGGCCGCGCCTTCGCCGGGAACCAGGCCCTCGGGACGGCCACTGCCGAGCAGGCGCTGCGACGCTTCGAGGGTCTCGATGCTGGTCTCGCCGAGCTGCGACGCGCAGGCCAGCAGCAGATAACGATCGGGCGTGACTTCGCCGTGGTAGCGCCGGCCGATCTGGTCGATCAGGCTCCAGCCCTGGCTCGCGCCGTCGATCGGCACGACCTCCACCGCGATCCGGTCGGCCGGCAGACCCAGCGATTCGGCCTTGCCCAGCAACCAGTCGCCGAGGATCTGGCGGACCGACTGCGGCCAGGATTCGGCGACCAGCAGCAAGGTGCGCAGTCGCGATTTCGCCGGCGCGACCGCATCGGAACGGCGACCGGACAACGACGGCGCGGGCTCGCCGCCCGGCGGCGTCAGTCCGGCCACCACTTCGGATTCGCGCATCAGCAATTGCTCGGCCACCGGTTCGAGCAAGGCGACCGCGCGCAGCCGTTCTTCCGCGAACAAGCGATCGAAGTCCTGCTCCTGGTGTTGCTCCTGGGCGATGGCGCGCAGCGCCTCGGCCACGGCATCGGTGTCCACATCGTCCACCGGCGCGGCCATCACCGGCATGCCCTGGGCGTTCTTCAAGCTCGGATGCAACCCCGGCCGCCTGGGCTCGAGCAGATTCGCCGCGGCCTCCTCGGGACTCGTGCCGACGGCCAGATGCACGGCGGCGGCATGCAGATGCAGCACGTAGGCAACGGCGGGCGCGTCGTGTTCGCCGGGTTCGGCCGCGCCTCGCGCCGCCGATGCGGGCGCGGCCGCGCGCTCGGCGGCGCGCTCGCGACGCTGGCGCAGGCCGTAACGCACCAGCAGCACCGCGCCGATCGCGAGCAGCGGCAAACCGCCCAGGTACAGCGCCAGATCCGATCCGCTGGGCTGCACGTCGTTGACCTGCCAGGCCACCACGATCGCGAACCAGATCGCGCCGGTCAGCAGCGCCAGCAGCAGGATCATCTTGAAGGCTTTCATGCCGGGAGCGTCCTCGTCCCGGTCTTGCCTGCGTCCATGTCAGACCAATGCACGTGCTTCATCCTTGAGTGCCTATCCGTTTTATCGCGCCGGCGTATCCATCAGGCGTCGACCGATGCGTGGAATTGTCCGGCGATCAGATGCGCGCCGCAGGCGGTCGTGTCGCCGTGGCGCGCGATCGGCTGGCCGTCGACGATCAAGGTCGTATCGCCGCTGACGATCACGGTGGGGCCGTGCAGGCTGCAGATCACTTGATCGCCGATGCGTGCGACCGGGCGGCCGTCCACGTCCGAGGCTTGCGAGCCGCTGACCACGGCGCCGCCGTGGTCGATGGGGTCACCGACGAGAATGAAAGGGCGGGACATGGCCATGCTCCTGTTGGCGAGTGACGATCCAGATGTCAGCCGGGACGATAGCAGGACTGGGTCGGCTTTATCACCCCGCCCTGGTCGGCCCGGCGTCCCGGACCGGCCGCCGATCGCTGCCGCGGGCGCCCGGTTCAGCCGGCACCGGCCGCCCGCCGCGCGGCCCGGCACTGGGTCTTGTGCTCCAGATGCACGTAGTCCTTGATGCTGCGCCACTGCCCGCCCCATTCCAGCCCGGCCTCCTGGGCCAACTGGCCGTAGAGGAAGTAGGCATCGCGGGTCCAGGCATCGTTCATGTCCCACTGCAGCTTGCCGTTGCGCATCGGGGCGCTGTCCACGGCCAGGCCGTACTGATGGCAACTTTGACCGGCGCCGGCGCGGGTGGCCTTGCCGCCGGCGGCCAGCTCGGCCTGGCGTTGCGCGCTGCGGAAGCCCTCAACCAGCACCATTTTGATGCCACGACCTTCCATGACCTTGTAGATGGCGAGCACGCGTTGCTTGAAATCCGGATCGATCTGTTCCCAGCGACGGTCGGCGCTGACGATCTGTTCCGGCGCGGCGATGCTCAGGCGCGCGGTTGGCGAAAGTTGCGCCAGTTCACGTTCTGCCTCGACGAACACCTCCGGCGGCGGCGGTTCGGGCGGAACCAGGTTCTCGCCTTCCAGCAGTTCGCGTATCTGCGAACTGGACGCCACCGGAATCGGATCGACGCCGCCGTCGAGAATCACCTTTTGCCGCAGCCCGAGGATCAACGCCACCGGCAGCACCACCATCGCCGCCGCGGCGATGAACAGATACTTGTTGCGCGACATGTGCCGCGCATAGCGCGTGCCTTTTTTACGCAATATTTGGCCCGAATCGCTGGCCTGGGTCGATGCGCGTCGGCGCAGACGGTCGCCGGCCGCGCTGCCGCGATGCAGCATTCGCGCCACCACGTCTGCGGCTGCGTCGCGCGCATCGGGAAACATCGCCAGCCACGCGGCGACGCTCAGAATCACGAAGAAACACCCGATCACGATCCAGACCACGCGCCGCGCCTCATCCTTGGGTTAGTGCTCCGCAAGCGGCGCGCAAGCTCCCGCGTCCGCTCGAATTGACGCCTGCGTCGGCGTTCGCCCAGAATGCCGACGAGGCCGGTTCCGGCCCAGCCTGCATGGAAAGGAGTCCACGTGGATCGGCAAGAGGGAAAGCCGAATCGTCCGAGCCTGATCTCGGGAGCCGAAAATCGCTCCAGTAGCGCCGCGCCTGCGGGTCGAATCCTAGCAGACATGGAAAGCCGGAAAGAGCGGCCGGTCGCGCCCGGACCACGACGCCGGATCGCGCCGATCGTGCTGGTCGTCGGTGTCGCCGCGGTGTTTTTCGCCAGCGCTTACCTGCTGTTGCGCGGCGACGAAAGACCGTTCGATCCGACGCCAATGCCCGCGGTCGTCGACAAGACACCCGCCGCGCCCGCCGTCGCCGCGCCCACACCGGTCGCGCCCGCCCGCGCGGTGCCGGCACCTGCGGCGACCACGCCGGCCAAGATCGTGCTCGACGACGATCCGGCCGATGCCAATCCCTTCAGCGCCGGCGATCCATCGCCCGCGCACCAGCCCGACGTCAAACCGGCGAGGCCCGCGCCCAAACTCGTGGCTTCGGCGACGCCGCCCAAGGCCGCCGCCAAACCGGCGATCGCGCCGGCCCGCGCCACCACCGGCGGCAAACGCAGCAGTTCGGCGAAAAGCGACGACGACGGCCTGATGGCGGCGTTGCTCGGCAACATCGACACCGATGCGCAATCCGGCGGCAAGCGCACGGCCAAGCCGCGCAACGCCAACGCGAAGGAAGATCAGGACGCGCTCGAACAGTTGATCCGCAAGGTCAACGCCGAAAACGCGGTGGTGGCGAAGAAGGCCGCGACCAAACCCGTGAGCAAACCCGCGCCGGCCCCCAAGAACGCGGCGCCGGCCAAGAGCGCATCCCCGAAAACCAGCTCGACCACGCCGACGAACCCGGTCCAGGCCAGCCTGCGCAAATGCCCGAAGGCGAATACGACCAAGGGCTTGCAGTGTCGGCAGAAGGTCTGCGCCAAATACGCCGGCCAGGACCCGGCCTGCCCGGTCTGAATGCCGCGGCCGCGGCACTGCGCGGGTGGTCGCTGCGGTAGCGATCGACGCGGTTTTCGCGCAAGCTCGATCCGTACTCGCGCATCGGGTTCGCCATCGCGGTTCGTGGCCACGAGGGCGATTGGCCCTGCGCATACGCGGTAGTTCGAAACGTTCGCTTTCGAACGCAGATCCGGCCCCGCCAACCCGGCGCGGCGCCTGCGTTCGCCACCTCAATGGGCAGGCGCATGCAAGAGTCCGGACACCGCCGCAACACCGACGAACGCGCCTCATGGGGCTGGATGGGCGTGGCATTGGCCGCGGTCGTTTTCATCGGCATCATCGGCGCGGCCGGCGGCACGGCGTACCAGATCGGCAAGCAGCAGGCCGCGGCCGACGAGCGCAACAAACTGTCGGCCGAGCGCGCGGCCCTGGGCGAACGTCAGGTCGCGCAGACTCAGGTCGCGCAGATCGTCGCCGAGCGCAACGCATTGCGCGACCGGGTGCTGGAACTGGAAACGCAGTTGCTCGCCGAGCGCAGCGCGCAACCGCAGGAGCAAGCGTCCCTGCGCTGCATCAACGGCGAACTGGTGGTGAGGCGCGGCAACAGTTGGTCGTCCGCGGGGCATTGCTGATACCGCCAGTTTCGACGGTCTTTCGCTCAGCCCGCGTTGCCGGGACTTGCGGCACCGAATCGCATCGCGAAAATTTGAAGCGCGCGCAACATCACCGCCGCGCATCGTCCAGTTCGAAACTCAGACTGGAAAACACCGTCTCGTAGTCGGTTTCGCTCGACGCCGGCAGCGGTCTGGTCCAGATCACGTTGAGCAACCAGCGGCCTGGCCCGGGCATGGCGAAGTCGGCGCGGCCGTCGGCGTCGGTGTATCGGGTCGCGAACGGTTGCGCGTCGTCTTCCAGCCGGGTCAACTTGACCTGCGCGCCGGCGAGCGTGCGGCCTTGGTAGATCACCCGCAGCGGCAATCGCGACGGCCGCGGCTGCGCGTACGGGTCCTGATCGAGCACGATTTCCAGGGGCAGACCGAGCGGCCGGCTCAGCAGCGCGCGCCATTGCGCCTGCGTCATCGCGTCGGCTGCGCCGACCCGCACGATCGCCTTGCTGCGTCGGCTGTAGTTTTCCGAACCATCCGCCTGCATGCGCCCGTTGCGCTGGCGATCCTGCAAGGCCGGCGTCAATCCTTCCGCTCGCAGGTAATCGTTGAAACGGATCGCCGGCAGATGGCTCTGCGCGCGCGCATCGGTTTCCAGCACCAGCAAGTAGCCGCCGACCGGCAGCTCGAAGTTCGCGTCGCTGGCATCGCCGGGATGCAGCCGGTCGCGCAGATCGATGCTGCGTCCATCCGCGGCGACGGCGGCGAAGCGGGTGATTCGGCGCAGGCCGATCTTCGACCGCTGACGATCGCCACCGTGGCCCACCTGCAGGGTCAATGCAGTCGGCGTGTCCGGCGCGATCCGATAGCGTTCGGGCTGGATCCAGAAATCGTGGGCCTGCGCGGCGGCGGCGAACGACCACAGGCTCATCGCCAACGCGATGCGCACGCCTTGCGATCCGACACGTTGCGACCTATCGAAAGCGAACATGACGACCTCTATTCGAGATGATCGGGCAGATAACCCGGTGTGACCGGCAGCCACGCCAGCGTCGCGGCCAGCACCGCGACCGCCAGCAGCCAACTGCAGACGACTTTGACCGCGACCGCCGCGCCGCGATCGATCAACCACGCCGCCGGCCACGACAGCAGCAAGCACGGCAATGCATGCAACAGGCCGCTGCCACCGCCCTGCCCCGACATCGCGACGCCGCAGCACAGGCCCACGCCCGCCGCGAGCAGCGGTGCGACTTTGGGCGCGAACCTTCGCGACACCGCGACCGGCAGATACACGCTCGCCGCACACACGACGACGCCGAACCAACACACGTGCGTCGCCTGTCGCGCGGCCATCGCGGTCCACGCCGGGCGCATGAGGTACGCGCTCACGATCACCGCGGCGATCGCGGCGACGGCGGCGAGCGCCGCGCTCGTCCACCTCACTGGCAACGGCGCGAATGCCAGCGCCAGGCCGCATGCGGCGCAAAGCAACGACGGCGCGAGCGCATCGGCGTTCAAGCGAGGATCGCCGACCACAGGTAAAACGCTCCGACCAGGCCGATCGCCGCGCCCAGCGCACGGACGAGCCACACTTGGCCCTTGCGCAACGCGCCCTCGCCCAGACCGATGCCGAGCACATGCAGCAATCCGGTCGCGAATACGAATCCCAGGCTGTAGCCGACCGGATCGGCCGCCGACGGCAATTCGCGGCCATGCGCATAGCCATGGAACACGGCGAACAGCGACACGATCGCGATCGCCAGCCACGCCGGCGCGCGCCACGCCATGGCGATGCAGCCGCCCAGCACCACGACCGACAGCGCGATGCCGAGTTCGACCGGCGGCATCGGCAGCGCGAACATGCCGGCGATCGCGCCGGCGACCATGAGCAGCGGAAACACCACCGGCAACGCATACCGTAATCGCGCGCCCAACAACGCGCCCCAGATGCCCACGCACACCATCGCAAGCAGATGATCGCCGCCGCCGAACGGATGAGCGAAGCCCGAGGCGAAACCGCCGGCCAGGCCGGTGCCGCTATGCGCCGCGGCGGAACCGGCGAACAGCGACAACGCCGTCAGCGCATGCACGCGCAGCGCGGTGCGGCGCGTGGCGCTCATTGGGGATACCCCGCCGCATCGGCCGGCGCCAGAAACGGAAACCGCGAGATCGAATGCAGCTTGTCGTCGCGTTCCACGCCGTCGTCGACGCTATCGGTGCTCGCATCGACCAGCAACGATCGGTACACATTGATCGCGCCGACATTCGGCGTACGGCCGCCGCAATCGCGACGCCAGACCTGGTTGTGTCGATCGAACCGCGCCAGTTCGACCGCGAACGGTTGCGCGCAGACCTTGGACGCGCTGTTGATCCACAGCCGGTCGTCGGCGAGCAACTCGGCCAGGGCGCGATACGGCGACGACGACGCAGGCCGCGCCAGCCATTGATTGCCGCAGCGGCCGTCGAAGCCGTCGTACAGGCCCAGCGACTTCTCGATCTCCGCCACGAACGGCGCGCCGGTGGCCGGGGTGGCGGCGTTGTAGCGCTCCTTGAGCGCATCGCTGACCTCCTCGCTGTCCAGCGTTCCTAGCAGCGCGTTGCCGGTCAGGGTGCGGCCGGCGCGGTCGATCTGGCGTTCGGCCGATCGCGTCGCCGCCCACACCGCGAGCAACTTGCCGCCGCGATTCACCGCATCCAGATCGACCTGGATCACGATCGACGCAGGGGTCCAGCCGGCGAGCAAATTGCGCGCCGGGCCGCCGTCGGTGTGTTTCCACTGTTCGAAAATCGCATCGGAAGTCGCGCGATCGAACCGCGGGCAATGCGCGGCATCGACCGCGACGCCGCGCTTCAAGGCGGCATCGGCGATGTTGTAGGCCGCGCGCGTGCCCTTGACGTTATTGAAGAACGGATCGTCGCGCAGTCCGGCGAACACGCGAAAACGGCGGTCCCGGCTCCACAGGCCTTGTTCGTCGCTGGCATCGCCTTGGGCGCTGTCGATCTCGCCGAGGGAGCAGTCGGCGCGTTCGGGCGCGGCGAAGCGGCAGCTGATCCGGGTGGTCTTGCCGGTCCGGCCAAAACGCCTGGCGCTGTCGATATGGAACACGTAATCGAGCTTGTCGGAGAAGCCGTGCCCGACGATGGTCATGACCAGATTCAGATGGCGGCCGTCGGGCGCCATCCATGCGTACAGGTCGCCGATGTCGGCGCGCGGGTCGGCGATCACGCTCGGCGAGTCGAGATGATCCGAGGCCCTGGCGGGCTGGCCGGTCAAGACCGCGAACACAGCGACGGCGAATACGACCGCGGCGAAGCGCCGGCGGGAGACGGGAAATCGCGATGGATCGGACATGGGATCGGCGCCTGGCGGGAAGGCGCACAGTAGAGATTCGGCGGCCGCGCGCCGCTATCGGAATCTTTAGCGATCGTGTCCCGCCGCGCGGCGGTCGGTGCCCGAACGCCTGCCCTGCCCGCGCGCCGTCTGCCGGCGGCATTGCGGCAACGACCCGCGACGCGACGATAACGACGCGTCGCGGGTCATGCGATCCGTCCTGACCGGCGGACCCTAGTGTCCGTGGCGCCCGATCTGCATCGGTTGCACGTCGACGTCCATACCCTGCGCCTGCGCGGTCGGCGGCGCCTGCACGGTGGGCGCGATCTCGCGCGCCTCGCGCGAACTCAACGCGATCGGCTTGTTGATCGCCGCCTGCGCATCGACCCCGGCCCACTGCATCGCCTCGCCCTGCCCGCGCACCGCGAACAACTTGTCCGGCTGTTGGAACAGCACGCTGTCGATCGCCGGCAGATGGTTCTGCTTGGCCGCGACGGTCAATGCGGCCGAGGCGTTGTCGAGTTGCTGCTCACCCAGGTTCCAGCCGTGCTGGCCGTTCAACACGCCCATCTGCTGCCGGGCCTGGCCGAACAGCGCGTGATCGGGATTGCGCTCGTCGTTGAGCCGGTAATGCACCTGTGGCGTATGCACCGGCGCGTCGTCGCCGAAGGTCCGCGTCGGATGCGCGTTGCGGTCGAGCATGCCGCGCAGGTCGTCGAGCGCGTGCTGATCTTCCTCGGTCACCGGCCCGTGTTCGATGAAGGCGCGGTCCTCGTCGGTCTCGGGCGCCTCGCGGTCGCGGTATTCGCCGTGCGCGTCGAGTTCCCACTCGTGCGAGCAATTCGCGCTGCGGCTGACCAGACGAAGATTGCTGGTGTCGTTGTACAGGTTCAAGGCTTCGGCCTTGCTGATCGAACCGCCCGATTGCTCCAGCCGCTCGCGCGCCACGTCCTCGAACGGCCGGACATGGTCGATGTCGAAGGCGTCGCGGGTCACCAGTTGCCGGGTCACCGGGCACTGGAACAGATGCACGTTGCGCCGCGAGCCGTCCTCGTCGGAGACCATCTCGACCGAACCGGCGTAATGCTGCGATAGCTGGTGTTCGAACCACTTGCCCTGCACGCGGGTGTCGAAACTCAGTGTCGAACGGCCGTCTTCGAGCGTCCACGGCTGGTTGAGCGTGGTGGCGGTGCGGCGGGCGGCGTCGCGTTGCGGGTCGAAGGCCGGATGCGCTTCGTTCGGGTCGTAGCGGAAATGTTGATCGGACCAGTTGCGCCACGCCTCCGAGTCCAGGCCCTGTTCGAGCGCGCGCTCGGCGCTGGTGCGGGCGCGATTGATCACCCCGGGCAGCGCGCGCAGGTTGCCGACGTCGTTATAGGCCTGCTGGGCGTCGGCCATGCTGCGCGTGCCGACGTCGTGCAGGTGTTGTTTCCACGGCTGCACGTGGTCGATGTCGAGCGCTTCGGCGGTATGCCAGGTGTCGCTTTCGCGATTGCGGTACAGCAGCAGATTGTGCTGACCGGCGCTGACCGGCACCACGTCCATGTTCGCGCTGGCCCAGTCGTTGCGCATGTAGTGGACGGTCGAATCGTAGAACGCCAGGCCGGTGCGGCTGGCATCGGGGTTCCAGGCGCGCTGCTGCAAGTCGGGCCCGTGCACGGGCGGCTGCATGTCGTCCCAGGTCGCAAGCTGCACTTGACCGCCGCTGCTGAGGGTTTGTCGATACGTTCCCATTCGATGGGTGTCCTCTGGCTTTGATGTCTGCACAAACGCGATCGGCGCGAACGGGCGGCCATCGCCGCGGGCGATGCGAGCGTGCTTGCGCGCCGCGCTCGCGGGGTCGCGACAGACTGTGATGAATATCGAATTTGCTTGTTCGGATCAGCGCTCCGCGATTGCCGTCGGCTCAAGCGCCGCGTGGATGGACTGCCGCGTTCATCCCAACTCGCGCAAGACCGCCTGATTCTTGCCCATCCGCTTGGCTTCGTACAGGGCGAGATCGGCGGCTTCCAGCAAGGTTTCGTGCGATTCGACCTGACTGAGCGAACAGGTCGCGCCGCCGATGCTGACGGTGACGCGTTCCAGCGGCGCGCCACGATTGGGAATGCCGAGTTGATAGACGCTGGTGCAGATCAGGTCGGCCACCAGCCTGGCGCCTTCCATCGAAGTCGCCGGCAGGATCAACGAGAACTCCTCGCCGCCGAAGCGCGCCGCCACGTCGGCCGGGCGATGCGCGCAGCGCTGGATCTCGCTGGCGACGGTCTTGAGCGCTTCGTCGCCGGCCAGATGGCCGTAGACGTCGTTGTAGGCCTTGAAGTTGTCGACATCGATCATGAGGATCGAGAAATCGCGGCGTTCGCGCGCGGCGCGGCGCCATTCCTGATCCAGATAACGATCGAGGTAACGCCGGTTGTTGAGCCCGGTCAGGCCGTCCACGTCGCTGAGCCGGCGCAGGGTCTCGTTCATTTCCAGCAATTTCTGCTGGCTTTCGTGCAGCGCCTGATAGGCCAGATCGCGCTCGACCTGATTGAGATAGGACTGCGAGTAATGGCGCACCCGCGCGATCAGTTCGATCGGATCGGGCAGCTTGACCAGATAGTCGGTGGCGCCGGTGGCGAACGCCTGGCTCTTGACCGCCGCGTCCTCCTTGCTCGACAGCACCACTACCGGCACGCTGCTCAGGCCCGGATGCAGTTTGTACAGATGCACCAGGGTCATGCCGTCGACGTCGGGCATGATCAGGTCCTGCATGATCACCGTGGGCTGCAGCGATTCGGCCATCGCGACCGCGTCGCTCGCCGAGCTGCAGTAATGGAAATCGATGTCGCGTTCCTTGGCGAGCGCGCGGCGCACCGCTTCGCCGATGAAGGGCTGGTCGTCGACCAGCAACACCACGATGCGGCGTTCGTGCGGCAGTCCGGCGGGACGGAGGCTGGGAGGCAGGGTCATGAGCTTGTGTTCCTGGTGTCTCCGAAGAGGGATTCCAGCTTCGGAGCGATTGCGTTCAACGGAAGAATGTCGACCGCGGCGCCGCGGTCGGCGGCGGCCTTGGGCATGCCGTACACGGCGCTGCTGGCCTGGTCCTGGGCAATGGTGTGATGGCCGCGCAACCGCAGCGCCTGCAGCCCCTTGGCGCCGTCGCGGCCCATGCCGGTCAACAGCACGCCGACGATATCGCCGGGCCAGTTCGCGTTGATGCTGTCGAAGAACACATCGACCGAGGGACGGTAGGGTTGATCGACCGGATCGGGCGTGTATGCGAGCGCGCCGCGCGGGTCGAGGACCAGGTGTTCGTTGGTGCCGGCCAACAGCACCGTGCCGGCGAGCGGCCGGTCGCCGGCCATGGCCAGGCGCACCGGATTGGGCGAGAAACGATTGAGCCACTCGGCCATGCTCAAGGCGAATTTCTCGTCGATGTGCTGGACGATCACGATCGCGGCCGGAAATTTCGCCGGCAATGCGCGCAGCAGATCGGCCAATGCGGCCGGGCCGCCGGCGGATGCGCCGATCGCGATCAGGCGCCGCGCGCCGGGGCTGCGCACCAGCGGCGCGCGGGCCGGCTGCGCCGGCGCATCGCCGATCAGACGCCCGATCAGATCGATCTTGGCCAGCAGCTGCCGCACCCCGACCGAGTTGTCGACGCCAAGCGAGGGAACATCGGTGGCGTCCATCGCGCCGTGGCCCATGGCTTCGAACACCAGCGGCGCATTGCCGCCGACGCTGGCGGTCACGATCAGGATCGGGCATGGGCTGGCGGCCATGATCCGGCGCGTGGCCTCGACCCCGCCGATGCCGGGCATCAGCAGATCCATCAGCACCAGATCGGGAACGTCCTGCGCGCAGCGCTCGACCGCCTGCTCGCCGCTGGACGCGGTCCAGGCCACGCTGTGTTCGCCGCGCACGCCGATCGCGCGGCGCAGCGCCTCCACCACCAGGGCCAGATCGTTGACGATGGCGATCCTCATGCCGAGGCCTCGCCGATCAAGTCGACCACCGCCTGCAACAACGCCTCTTCATGGAACCCGCCCTTGGTCAGATAGAAATCGGCGCCGGCGTCGAGACCGCGGCGGCGGTCCTCCTCGCGGTCCTTGTACGACACGATCATCACCGGCAGCGCGCGCAGGCGCGGGTCTTTCTTGATCAGGCCGACCAGTTCGATGCCGTCCATGCGCGGCATGTCGATGTCGGTAACCACCAGATCGAAATGCCCCGAGCGCACCGCGTTCCAGCCGTCCATGCCGTCGACCGCGACCTCGACCGCATAGCCGCCGTTCTCGATCAGCTTGCGCTCGAGTTCGCGCACGGTCAGCGAATCGTCGACCACCAGCACGCGTTTGCGCGTCACCGTCTGCGCGTGGTCGTGGTAACGCAATTGGGTCAGACGACCGGTGGAGACCAGGCGTTCGACCGAACGCACCAGATCGTCCACGTCGACGATCAGCACCGGCGTGCCGTCGTCGAGCAAGGCGCCGGCGCTGATGTCCTTGACCTTGCCGAGCTGACCGGGCAGCGGTTGCACCACCAGTTCGTTGACGCCGATGAAGCGTTCGACCGCCAGTCCGTATTCGTGCCCGCCGCCGCTGGCGGCGACCACGATCACTTGCAGTTGTTCCGGCGAAGACTGCGATTCGGCGCCGCCGAGCACCTGCGCCGCCGACACCAGGCCGATGCTGCGTGTGTTCAATTGAAAATGCTGCCGACCTTCCAGCCACTGCACCTGTTCGCGCGGAACCATCGCGGTGCTGCTGATCTGGGTCAGCGGAAACGCGTACGGCTCGCCGCCGATCTCCACCACCAGGCCGCGCAGCACCGAGGTGGTCAACGGCAGTTGCAGCTGGAAACGCGAACCGCCGCCGGGCCGCGACGACAGCCGCACGCTGCCGCGCAGTTCCTTGACCATGGTCTGGACCGCGTCGAGGCCGACGCCGCGTCCGGAAATCTCGGTGACCACCTCGCGCAGGGTGAAGCCCGGCAGGAACAGGAACTCCATCAGTTCGGCCGGGCTCAGGCGCGAAGCGGTGTCGGCATCGGTGAGGCGACGCACGACGACGGTCTCGCGGATGCGTTCCAGGTCGATGCCGCGGCCGTCGTCTTCGACCACGATTTCCAGCAGGCCCGACACGTGATGGGCTTCGAGCCGGATCGTGCCGGCATCGGGTTTGCCGGCGGCGCGACGCGCCTGGGCTGACTCGATGCCGTGATCGACCGCGTTGCGCAGCAGATGCGCGAGTGGCGCTTCCAGACGCGCGAGCACGTCGCGGTCGACCTGGGTCTTGGCACCGGCGATCTCGAGCTGCGCCTGCTTGCCCAACTCGCGCGCCAGGTCGCGGACCATTCGCTTGAAGCCGCGGGTGCCGTCGGCGAACGGGCGCATGTGGCTGGACAGCGCTTCGTCGTACAAGCGATGAGCGACGCTGGCGGTGCGGCGCTCGAACAGATCGAGCTGGGCGATGCGATCGGCCAGCAGGCGCTGCGATTCGGCGATCTGCGAACGCGCCTGGGCCAACAGCGCGGCGGCGTGCTGATCGCGCGCCAGACTCGGCGCGACCTCGGCGAGCCGGTCCAGCGCGGCCGCGCTGTCGCCTTGCAGGCGCTTGAGCCGCCCGAGCGAGTGGATGTACGGGTCCAGCCAGCGCGAGGCGACCAGCGATTCGCCGGCCAATCCGAGCAGGCGGTTGAGGCTGCGCGCGGTGATGCGCAGGACCCGTTCCTCGCCGATCGGATCGCCGACCAATTCATTGCGCGGCGATTCGGTGCGATGCGATTCGCTCGGGCCCACCGCGGTTGTGTCTGCTTGAGCGAAATTGGCGAGCGGCGTTTGGGTATGCGGCGCGGCGGCGGATTCGCGCGCGGGACTGACGCCCGAACGCAAGGCCTGCGCCAATACCTCGCAGTAGCGCTTCGCCTCGGGCGCGTCGTCGCGCATCCACGGCTCGGCCTGTTCGGCCGGCGTGGCGGCGATGCGGCTGAGCAGATCGACGCCGTTGAACAACGCGTCGATCGCGGCATGATCGAGAACCAGCCGATGTTCCTGCGCCGCGACCAGGCAATCCTCCATCGCATGCGCGATGGTCACCGCCGCAGACAAGCCGACCACCCGCGCCGCGCCCTTGACCGAATGCGCCGCGCGCATGCACGACTCCAGTTGCGCGGCGGCATCGGGCTGGCCTTCCAGCACCAGCAGGCCGTCGGTCAGCAACTGCGCCTGCCCGTCCACCTCCATGCGGAACAGGTCGTGCAGCGAAAAATCCCGCAGGTCGCCCGTGCTCATCCCAGCCGCCGATTGATTGCGCTCAGCATCAGGCCGTCGTCAAGCAGACCCACGCTGCGGGCCTGCATCGCCAGCACGCCGGTGCTGAAGGCCGCGCTGGCCAGGGCGACGGTGCCGGGCACCTCGCCGACCAGCGCCGGATCGTAGCGATGCGCGCCGTGCACTTCGTCGGATTCGAACGCCAGCCGCTGGTCCTGCATCGACAGCACCACCAGCCGCCGCCCGAGCACGCTGGCCGCGCCGGCGGCGGAGCGCTCCGGATCGGCGCGCGCCGCGTCTATCTGCAGCAGCGATTCGAGCGCCACGCACACCGTGAGCTGCCCGCGCACGTTGACCAGGCCGCGCACCAGGCCTTCGCGGCGATGCGGCAGGCTGTGGATCGGGCGCGGCTCCAGCACTTCGTCGACGATCGCCGCGGGCAACCCGAGCCATTCGCCGCGCAGGCGGAACACGAACAGCGAACGGGTCAACGCGCGCAAGTCCTCGGCCTGGGCCGCGACTTCGCCGGTGGCGCGGCTGAGCGCGTCGGAATCGGGCGCGCGGCCGAGCAGTTGCGCGACCGCGCTGGCCGAGGCGTCGATGGCGGGATGGTCGGTCATCGATGCGGTCCTATCGGCTCGCCGCCGTGCGGCAACGCTGCGCGCGCAGTCGCAGCACGCGGCCGGCGGCCGCGTCGCCGCGGGTTTCCAGCAACAGGGCCAGATGCATCAACGCTTCCTCGTGGCAGGGATCCAGGTACAAGGCCTTGCGCAGATGGTCCTCGGCCTGCGCATCGCGGCCCATCGCGCCGTGAATGAGGCCGGACAGATACAAGGCGCGCGCCGACGGCCCCTTCGCCTGCAGATACGCGTCGCAGGCCGCGGCGGCTTCGACGAAACGTCCGCCGTCGGCGAGGGATTGCGCGGTGTCGAGCAGCGACGACTGTGTGGCGGCGGACGCCGGCTTGGTCGACATCGGTGTCGCCGGCGCGGGCTTGCGCTGCGATGCCGACGAAACCCGCGACGACGACGCAGGCACGGACGCGAGCGGCGTGGCGGCGCGACGCGGCGGCTCGCTCGCGACGCGCCTGTTCGTCTGCAGCGCCGTGCCGGCGAGTGGGTTCGGCGCGGGCGCGGCCTTGCGAAACGCGAACGCCATCGGGAACTGCGCCGAACTCATCCCGCGCGACAGCAGCAGGCTCGCCTCGGACGGACCGACATACAACAGCCCGTCGGGTTTCAGCAGCCGCGCCAGGATTTCCACCGTGCGCACCTGGGTCGGCTCGTCGAAATAGATCAGCAGATTGCGGCAGAAAATCGCGTCGTAACGCGCTTCGCCCGGCAGGAACCCCAGGTCGAGCACATTGCCCTGAATGAAATTGACCCGTGCGCGGATCGAGGCCGGCAACTGCCAGCCGCCGGCCACGGCCTGGAAATGCCGGTCGCGAAATCCCAGATCGCCGCCGCGGAAGGAGTTGCTGCCGTACAGCCCGCGTCGCGCCTTGCCCAGCGCCTGTTCGCTGATGTCGACCGCGTCGATGTCGAGCCGTTCGATCGGAAACCCGGCCTCGAACAGGCTCATCACCATCGTGTAGGGTTCTTCGCCGCTCGAACACGGCAGGCTCAGCAGCCGCAGCCGCTCGCCCGCATGGGTCGCGGCCCATAGCGGATCGAAATGCCGGGCCAGGGTGGCGAACGCCTGCGCGTCGCGGAAGAACCAGGTCTCCGGCACCACCACCGCTTCGATCAGCTCCTGCTGTTCCAGCGTGGAGTCGCGCAGCCATTGCCAATAATCGGCCAGGCCGGCGCGACCGCAGGCGCTCATGCGCCGCTGCACCGCGCGCTCGACCAGGGTCGGGCCGATGGTGCTGGCGTCCAGCCCCATCGTGTCCTTGAGCCATTGCTGGAAGCCGTCGAGTTTCATGCCTGCGCCGCCACCTTGAACAGCAGTTCGCGCACCGATTCGGGCAACAGCTCGGCCACGCCGACAAGTTGGATCGGCCCGCGCGCATCGCTGACGACCGGGCCCAGGTAGGACGCATCCGGGCTGTCGATGCCGCTGGCTTCGAATTGGTGCGCATCGCGCCGCAGCGTTTCCAGCACCTGCTCGGCGATCAGGCCGAGCTTGCGCATGCGGCCGTCGTCGCCCGGGTAGTCCACCACGATGATCCGCGTGCTCAGCAACTGCCGCGCCGCGCGGCCCAGGGCCAACTGGCACAGATCGATCACCGGCACCAGTTCGCCGCGGTAATCGAACAGGCCGGCGACCGCGGCCGGCGCCTGCGGGATCGTCTTGATCCGCACCAGCGGCAGCACCGACACGACCTGCGCCGCGTCGATGGCGTAGCGGTCGCGATCGAGATGGAACACCAGCAATAACACGGCATCGTTCTCCCGAGCCTGAGTCCGCGCAACCATCATCGCGCCTGCTTCAACTGACTTGATTCGACTGACTTGCTTCGACCGGCCTGCATCGAACGCGGACAATCAAGCCAGCAGCTTGAACTTCGACACGCCGTCGCGCAGACCGGCGCTGACCTGATGCAGTTCGTCGATCGCCTGATTGGATTGCTTGAGCGCGTCGACGGTCTGCTGCGCGGCTTCGCTGAGCTGGGCCAGGGCCAGGTTGATCTGCTCGGCGCCGGCGGTCTGCGCCTGCACGCCCTCGTTGACGGTTTCGAAACGCGGCACCATCGCCTGCACGTGCTCGATCACCTTCGACAACTGGCCGCCGACCTTCTGCACGTCGCCGGTGCCGCGGCGGACTTCCTCGGAGAATTTGTCCATGCCCATCACGCCGGCCGACACCGCCGACTGGATCTCGCGCACCATCTGCTCGATGTCGAGGGTGGCGACCGCGGTCTGATCGGCCAGACGGCGGATTTCCACCGCCACCACCGAGAAGCCGCGGCCGTATTCGCCGGCCTTCTCGGCCTCGATCGCGGCGTTGAGCGAGAGCAGATTGGTCTGGTCGGCGACCTTGGTAATGGTGGTGACGACCTGGCTGATGTTGCTGGCCTTCTCGGCCAGCACCGCGAGCTTGCTGCTGATCGCCGCGGTCGCGTCGATCATCCGGCCCATGGTGTCTTCCATCTGCGCCACGCCCTCCTGGCCGTCGCCGGCGAGGTCGGCGGTCTGCTCGGCGCTGCCGGCGACATCGCGCATCGCCCGCGCCAGCTCCTTGGAGGTGGCGGCGATCTCGCGCGAGGTCGCGCCGATCTCGGTGGTGGTCGCGGCGATCTGGGCGGCGGTGGCGTGCTGTTCGCGCAGGGTCGCGGTGATCTCGTTGATCGAGGAATTGACCTGGATGCCCGAGGTCTGGATCTGCCCGACCAGCTCCGACAGATCGGTGCTCATGCGGTCGTAGCCTTGCGCGACCGCGCCGAACTCGTCGCTGCGGGCGAAGCCCAGGCGCTGACTGAAATCGCCCTTGGCCATCACCGCCGACGCGCGCGCCAGCTGATCCAGCGGCCGGGTGATCGCCCGCCACAGGAAGAAACCGGCCAGCGCCGCCAGCAGCAGCGCGCCGGCGAAGGCCAGGGCGATGCCGAACTGGGCCGACTTGACCGCGTCGTCGATGCGGATGCCCGAGGCCACCGACTGCTTGTAGTTGTACTGGATGATCGAACGGATCTGCTCGGCCGACTTGTGGAAGGTCGGGCTGATCCGCGTGCGCAGCGCCTCCTGCAACGCCTGATCGCTGGTCTCGCCGGCCTTGATCAGTTCGGGCTGCAGGGCGAACACCGAGGCGGTCAGGCGGCCGAACTGCTCGAAGCTGCGCCGGTCCTCGGCCGCGTGGATGGTCACCCGATAGCGCCCCATCGCCTCCTCGAACGCGTCGTGGCGGGCGCGCAGGTTCTCCACCGCCGCCGCCCGGTCGCTCGCGGCCGGCGCCGACAGCCCGTGCAGGGCCGTGTAATAGGCATGCCATTCGGTCTCGATCGTGCCCGAGGAATACAGGCCGGGAATCGAATCGCTGCGCAGGGCGCTTTCTTCGATCTGGATGTGATTCAGCCGCTGCAGGGCGATCGCGCCCATCAACACCATCACCGCGATAATCATCGCGAAACTGAACATGATCCGCTGGCGGATCGTGAATTGGCTCATGACCGGTTCCCGTTGTGTCGTCCGAACGCCCTGCCCGCGCGCCCTGGCGATGGCCGAACGGCGGCCACGCCGATTAAGGTATGTGCTTGATTCCACTGGAGTCCGGTCGCCTCAGGCCGGCGACGCCGACCTGCTCCAGCACGTATATTCTTGCAGCATAAGTTATACCTGATGCCAGTAATTGGCACTTAAAACACACCTTTTATGGTGATTATCGACAGCCCTGGGCGGCCGCGGCCCGGCCGCTATGGGCACGTTCGCTCGAGCCACTTCCATACGGATACGTTGCATACGGATCGGACGCGACCGATGCGTCGAGGTGAATGCTTCGGGGAACGGTTTCGCTGAGGGCGGTGTCGGCGGGTGGTTGCCCGATCGCGTGGCGGCGCGGTCGTCCGCCATGACGGACGCGGGCCGTGGCCGGGCTGCGCAGACGGGGTCGCCCGGCCGTTTGCCATGAGTGTTGTGGCTTGCATCGCAGGCACGGCGCGAATCGCGCCCGCCGATGCTTGCGTCGTGGGCGCGGTGTCGCGGTCGCGGCTTGCGCCGCTCCTACAGGGGGCGGGCTGTGCTGACGGGCGAGGCTGGCGGAGACCGGGTGTGGCCGATCGGTTCGGTGCTCAGGTCGGGCTTACTTGCGCACCGACGACTTCGCCGCGATCGGAACGTACAAGGCGCTGGGATGCTGCGCGTCGTGGTACAGCGACACGGTGACCTTGCGCGCGTCCTTGCCCGATTCTTCGGCGACCACGCCGCCGCTGTTGTAGTTCTTCTGCATGCTCAGGCTATTGAGCGGCGCGATCACCAGCCGCAGGCGGCTGCCCTTGGCCAGACGCCGCGCGGTGAAGTTGAAACGCTCGAAGTCGTAACGCTCGACCTGCCCGGGCGTGACCAGCTCAGGTTGATGCAGGCTCTTGCGATACCGCGCGCGCATCAGTTCCTGGGCCAGGAACACGCTGCCGCCGTCGGCCTTGATCTCATAGATCTTGGCCGAGAAATCGGTGTCGGGCTGATCCAGGGCGATGTACGCCGACAACTTGAAGAAGCCGGCGATGTCGGTGTCGCGATCCAGCGCGGGCGTGTGATAGATCAGCTGCTTGCCCGAGGACATCACCAGCCCGCGCTGATCGGTGAGGTAGGCATAGGTCGGCGTGAGCACGTCCGGCCGGTCCTCGTATTCCAGCGGACTGGTGTCGAGCGGATCGTAAACGTAGCGATCGACGCCGCCGCCGGACTGGGTCGCGCGCAGCTGGCCCGATTCGAACACGTCGTTGGCGCGGCCTTGCGAATCCAGGTACCAGGTCTGGGTGCTCGCGGTCACCGCCTGCAGTGACGGCGCATAACGCCAGGCCTCTTCGCCGACCACGTAGAACGCGACCTTGTCCTTGAGGAATTCCGGCCTGCTGCCCTGCTTCATCGTCCAGTCGTACCAGGCGACGTGCAGCGCGTTGATGTCGACCAGCGAGGCCTCGCCGAACTTCAGTCCGCCGACCTCGGCCTGCGGGCTGCTGGTGCCGGTGTGATCCCACGGCCCGATCACCAGGTAATGCATGGCCTTGGCGCGCTCGTTGCCGTAGCGCATATGGCCTTTGTAATAACTCATCGCGCCGGGCTGATCGTCGTCGTAATGGCCGGTGACGCTGAGGATCGGCACCTCGAGCTTGGCGTACTGCTCCGGCGTGGGCCGGTGGCTGTCCCAATAGGCGTCCTGGTACGGATGCGCGTTCCAGGTCTGGAAGGTCGGCGACGGGTTGCCGATGTACTGATCGAGTTGCGTGTACGGCGCATGCGCCTCGTACCAGCGCCGGTACTGCGAGGCCCAGAAGCCGAAGTCACCGAAGATCCGGTCCTGCGAGGTGTGGCCGCTGACGAAGGTCAGCCACTGCATGTTGTAGGTGTAGGGAATATTGTTGAGGATCGGGAAGTCCACACCCGGCCCGACCGATGCGATCGGCACGATCGTGGCCAGATGCGGCGGCAATTCCTTCACCGTGGCCCATTGCGCGTAGCCCAGATAGGAGCCGCCGCTCATCGCCACCTTGCCGTTGCACGAGGGCTGCCGCGCCAGCCATTCGACCACGTCGTGGCCGTCGCGCGCCTCCTGCAGCAACGGGGTGAACTCGCCTTCGGAATTGCCGCGGCCGCGCACGTCGACCGCGTAATAGGCGTAGCCGTGGCTGGCGAAGTACTTGCCGCGTTCGTGATTGCGCTGCGCGGTGTACGGGGTCAGCGAGAACACGCAGGGGCCGGCGCGCTTGAGCCCGCGCGGCAGGTATTGGGTCGCGCTGAGCTTGACGCCGTCGCGCAAGGGGATGCGCACGTCCCAGCGGAAATCGAACGGTCCGGGCTCGGGTTTGGCGTCGGGCTTGCTGTCGGGCTTGGCGTCCTGCGCGTACGCATCCATCGACGCGAGGCTCACGGCGGCGAGTAGCCCGCCGAGCATCCAGCTTGCGACGCCTGCCTTCATGATTGCGCTCCGTCACGAGAGGTAACACGGGATGCGCGCAGGCTAGCAGACCCGGACCATGCGGCATCGTGCCGGAATTGCGAAAAACGCCCGCGCCGCGAACCGCGCAGGCTCGCTGCGCGGTTCACGGCATGCCGACTCGCGCCGGCCCGCATGGCGAGCCGGACGACGACGCGACTCAGCGCCCCAACAGATCCTGGGTATTGGCCGCGTTGTTGATCACGTTCGACAACGGCAGCAGCTGATTGACGAAGCGGTTCCAGCGGGTCACCCCTGCCGGACCGACGAACACCACGTCGCCGGGCCGCACCGCGAACTGGCTGGCCAGCGCGTAGGACGCCGGCGATTTGGCGTTGAGGTGATAGATCGTCGCCGGCTTCTGCTGCATGTCCTCGACCCCGCGGATCACATACACCGCCTCGCCCTTGGAGGTCTGCGGGTTGAGCCCGCCGACCCGGCCCAGGGCCTGGGTCAGGGTCATGTCGGTGGTCTTGAAGTTGAGCGCCTGCGGGCGCATCACCTCGCCGACCACATACACTTCCTTGCGGTCGTTGTACGGCAGGAACAGATGATCGCCGGCCTTGAGATAGATGTCGGGCGCATTGCTGTCGCCGCGATTGAGCGCATCCAGATCGAGCCGGTACTGGCGCCCCGCGCGCGTGAGCACCAGCCCGGACAGGTCCGCGCGCAAGGGATCGACGGTGGCCGCGCCGATCGCCTGCGACAAGGTCAGCGGCGTGGCGGTGATCGGCTGGCGATCGGTCTTCACGAACGCGCCCTGCAAGGTCACCCGCTGACTGCCGTAGTCGATGATGCTGACGTCGACCTGCGGGCTTTCGACCACGCGCGCGATGCGCTGGGTGATGATCGTGCGCAGTTCCTCGATGGTCTTGCCGCGCGCCTCGACCACGCCGACGTAGGGATAGAACAAGGTGCCGTCGGGCCGGACCAGGCGCCCGTTCGCCGCTGGCTGCTGCTGGGTGCCGGCCGGCGAAGTGAGTTCGGGATGATCCCAGATGGTGATGTACAAGGTATCGCCGGCGCCGATGCGATACGGCTCGGGCTGATAGCTCAGCAATTCGGTCGGCAGCGCTGCGGCGGCGCTGGCCGCATGCTCGCTCGCCAGGAACTGCGGGGTGATCGTGACCAACTGGATATGCCCGTCCTCGATCGTCTTGCCTGGCGCGAACTGCTTGGGCGACATGTACTGCCCGGGCGCCCACATGCAGCCGCCGAGGCCGGCGATGGCCGTGAGGGCCAGGGCGCGCGAAAGCTTTCTCATGAGTGGATCGTCTCTAAGTCGCGAACTCAAGGTGAGAACTCTGGGTGAGAGCTCGAGATCAGGCACGCGCGTGGAATCGACGATCCTGTCGACGCGACGTTACGGTTTGATGGGACGGCGCGGCCGGCGTGGCGACGCGCGGCGAGCGATGCGGGCGGTCGACTGCGCGGGCGAGGCAGTCGCGGTACGGATCTTGCATGAAACCTCAACGATGAAATCGATCTTGCCGCCCTGTCGCGAAAGTATAGCGAGCGCTTCTACTTCATCGTCGCGACGATCGGAACGCGATCACGTTTTAGTCATCGCGCGCGCGCCGGGTACAGCTCGCATTCGGAATACGCATGAATTTACGCTGCATTTGACGTTTATTTAACGACGCCTTCGCATTGCCGACGCGACGCGACGCGAGCGCAATGCCCCGCCCAGCAAGCCTCTGCCCTCATGTCGCAAACATCGCGGTGACTTGCGTCACGGCTTCATGGCGAAAATTCACGTGTGTGTTGACCCTGTCACGGTCAGCTCTTACATTTTCGGCCGTCACATCCGATGTGCCTCGCGCAGCGATGCACGCACGATCGCAAGGAAAGTTTCGCGGTCGTCGCCGTACTGAAACGATAGTTCCGCAACGATTGAGGTCTCATAACGTGTGTTCCGTCGAGTTCTGATCGTATGCGTCGGCAATATCTGCCGAAGTCCCACCGCTGAAGTGCTGTTGCGCCAACAACTCCACGACCTGGACGTCACCGTCGAATCCGCGGGGCTGGCCGCCGTCAAGGGCCACCCGATCGACGCCACAGCGCAGGCTGTGCTCAATCAACATGGAATGTCGGGGCAATCGCATGTTGCTCGACAGATCGACCGCGCGATGATCGACGCGGCCGATCTGGTGTTGACCATGGAGCCATGGCATATCGATGCCGTGCTCCGGATTTCGCCGCATGCGCGAGGCAAGACGTATCTGCTCGGGAAATGGCTGGACAACACCAGCATTCCCGATCCGTACCGGCAATCGCACAGCGTTTTCGAACAGTCCTACCAGTTGATCAGCTCAGGGGTGAGTAGCTGGCGGGGCTATCTATAAGTTGTCGCATCGTAGTTCGCGGCAGGCTTCACCTAACAGGTACTCACCCTAATGTCGGCAGTATCAACGCCACCTGGCTCGCGCCAGGACAGCAACGACGAGATCGATCTGGCCGCGTTGCTCGGCACCTTGCTCGACCATCGCTGGCTGATCGGCACCGTCACCGCGGCCGGTTTCGTGCTGAGCCTGATGTATGTGCTGCTGGCCTCGCCGGTGTATCAGGCCAATGCGATGGTGCAGGTGGAGTCGAACTCGCCCACCCTGCCCGGCCTGACCGCGGTCTCGCAGGCGCTGACCGATTCGGCGCCGCAGGCGGTCACCGAGATCGCGCTGATGACTTCGCGCACCGTGGTCGGCAAGGCCGTCGACGATCTCAGGCTCGACGTGCAGGTCGAGCCCAAGCGCTTTCCCTTGATCGGCTCGTTGCTGGCGCGGCGCTTTCAGCCCGCCGCGCCGGGCGATCTGGCCGCGCCGTGGCTCGGCATGACCAGCTACGGCTGGGGCGGCGAAACCCTGGCGCTGTCGCAGTTGAGCGTGCCCGAGGAACTGGTCGCCAAGCCGCTGGTGCTGGTCGCCGCCGAATCCGGTGCATACGCGCTGTACGACGATGAAGACCGATTGCTGCTCAACGGCAAGGTCGGCGAGAAGGCCAGCGCGGGCGCGGTCAGCCTGCGCGTGGAACAGATGAGCGCGCATCCGGGCATGCGCTTTGAGATCACCCAACTGCCGCGGCTGGCCATCCTCACCGCGCTGCAGAACAACCTGACCGCGAGCGAGAAGGCCAAGGACTCGGGGATCATCCAGCTCAGCTACGAGAACGGCGATCCCGATCTCGCGGTGGCGACGCTGGACGCGATCACCCGCCAATACACCCGCCAGAACGTCGAGCGCAATTCCGCCGAAGCCGCCAGCAGCCTGGAGTTCGTGCAGAAGCAGTTGCCCAACGTGCGCGCCGATCTGGAAAAGGCCGAGCACGCGCTGGCCGAGTATCAGTCGCAGGCGCATACCGTCGATGTGACCCTGGAAGCCAAGTCGCTGCTCGACCAGGTCGTCGCGCTGGACAACAACGTCTCGCAGTTGAAGCTGCAACAGGCCGAAGTCAGCCGCCGCTTCACTCCGCAGCACCCGGCCTATCGCGCCCTGATGGCGCAATTGGGCGAATTGGAAGGGAAAAAGCAGGAAATCAACGACCGCATCGGCGGCCTGCCGCAGACCCAGCAGCAACTGCTCGGGCTGACCCGCGAGGTCCAGGTCAGCACGCTGACCTATACCAATCTGTTGAACCAGGCGCAGCAGCTCGACATCGCCCGCGCCGGCACGGTCGGCAATGCGCGCGTGGTCGACAAGTCGGTGGTCGACGTGAGCCAGCCGATCAAGCCCAAGCGCCTGCAGTTGCTGGTGATCGGCACCTTCCTCGCCGGTTTTCTCGCGGTCGCCTGGGTGTTCCTGCGGCAGATGCTCAACCGCGGCATCGAGGACGTGAAGCAGATCGAGGAACTCGGCCTGCCGGTGTACGCCTCGATCCCGATGAGCGATTACCAGCGCGACCACGAAAGCAACGGCCGCAAGCTGCGCAACGGCAATGGACGCAGCAACCGTCCGCACCTGCTGGCCCTGGACGCGCCGTCGGATCTGGCGATCGAAGCGATCCGCAGCCTGCGCACTTCGCTGCATTTCGCCCGGCTGGAAGCGAAGAACAACATCCTGATGATCTGCGGCTCCAGCCCCGGCGCCGGCAAGACCTTCGTCTCGACCAACCTGGCCGCGGTGATCACCCAGGGCGGCCAGCGCGTGCTGCTGATCGACGGCGACATGCGCCGCGGCACCCTGCACCGGGTGATGGGACACAGCAACGACAACGGCCTGGCCGACCTTCTGGCCGGCAAGATCGATCTGGCCAGGGCCACGCGCGCGTCGGCCATCGACGGGCTGCACTTCATCCCGCGCGGCGAAGCGCCGCCGAATCCGTCCGAACTGTTGATGCGCCCCAATCTGGCCGCGCTGCTGCAGACCACCGCGCAGCAGTACGACCTGGTGATCGTCGACACGCCGCCGATCCTGGCGGTGACCGACGCGGCGATCATCGGCCGCCACGCCGCGACCAGCCTGATGGTCGCCCGCTTCGGCCTCAATCCGGCCAAGGAACTGGCGCTGGCCAAACAGCGCTTCGAACACAACGGCATCGAACTGCGCGGCGCGATCTTCAACGCGGTCGAGCGCCGTCACGACACCCATTACGTCTACGGCTATCAGTACCAGGGCAAGACCGATGCGTGAGCACGCGGGCAGCCTGTTCGCGAAGCCGCGTCGCGCGGCCCGGAAACAGCGCGACCGCCGCCACGGGATCGCGCGATTCCAAGCGCGCGATCGCAATCAAAATGAGCGCTTGATAACGCATCGCAATAACGGCATGCCCGGCGAGCATCAATCGCTAACAACAGAAACATTTGCACGACACCATCAACCACGAAACATCTGTTTACAGCTTATGAACTTCGCGCACGTTTCCGGGAAGCAATCGTGAAAACAGCGATAAACTCCTTACCAACTCACAGTATCGCGCAACCCGAAGTGGCAGGATGGTATTCGAGGCGGATCCATCCGATTCTCTCGACGCGACGCGCACCACATCGACTTGACCATGCTCGACTTGAGCAGCGTGCACATACGGCTGCAGGGATGCGGCGGCGACAACAACCATAACAAGCCGGCATCGCCATAACGTTTCAACAAGATCGAACGCTCCGCCGGATCGACAGGAGCAACGGGTAGCCGCGCAAAGCAACCAAAGCAGCGAAGCGAAACAAGCAAAAATAAAGAACAGGATTGACCGAGGGGGCGGTCGTCGGCTGGTCACACCGAAGACTTTCCTTGGACTCACGGTCATGTTGAAAGAACAATTCGTCATAGCGTGCGCGCTGACTTTATTGGTCACCTGCATCGCGATGTACGCGATGTACCCCGCCGCCAACGCGCTGGGGCTGATCGACCGTCCCAACGCGCGCAAAAAACACAAAGGCCATGTGCCGGTGATCGGCGGCCTGTGTTTCTTCGCCGGGCTGCTCGCCGGCGCGGTCTATCTGGGCCTGCACGATCGTTTCGCGCTATGCCTGCTCGGCAGCGCCGCGCTGATCGTGGTGATCGGCGCGGTCGACGACGCCAGGGACTTGAGCGTGCGCACCCGGTTGCTGGTGCAGACCGGCGCGGCCGCCTTGATGATGTCCGGCAGCGGCCTGTATCTGGATCACCTCGGCGATCTGTTCGGCACCGGCGCGATCCGCCTGGGCTGGCTCGGCATTCCGGTCACGCTGATCGCGGTGGTCGGCATGATCAATGCCTTCAACATGCTCGACGGCATCGACGGACTCGCCGGCAGCCTGGCCCTGGTCTGCATCGGCGCGATCTTCCTGTTCGGCGGCGGCAGCGCCGGCGTGGGCGGCGCGCTGCCGGTGCTGTTGCTGCTGTTCACCGCATTGACGCCGTATTTGTTCGTCAATCTCGGCGGCGTGCCCGGGCGCAAACTGTTCATGGGCGACGCCGGCAGCATGCTGATCGGCTATGTGCTCGCCTGGAGCCTGATCTGGCTGAGCCAGCGCGGCTCGCCGCGCATCGACGCGGCCGAGGCGGCATGGTGCGTGGCCCTGCCGGTGTTCGAAACCCTCACCGTGATGTACCGCCGCGTGCGCAAGGGCCTGTCGCCGTTCAAGCCCGATCGACAGCACCTGCACTACATGCTGATCGACCAGGGCCGTTCGCCGAACAATGCGCTGCTGACCATGATCGGGATCGCCTGCAGCCTGATCGCGCTGGGCTATGCGCTGCGCCAGCAACCGGTCGGGATCGGCCTGCTGCTGTTCGCCGCGGCGCTGTGCGTGTATGCGATCACTCTGTCGTACGGCGGCAAGCTCAAGCGCGCCTTGCTCGAACCGGCCGCGGACAACGACGGCGAACTGGCGTTTTCGCCGCAGAACCCGGTCAAACTGCCCGACGCCGAAGCGCCGGTGCCGCTGGCGTACGCCCGCAACGGTCTGGCCGGCGAACTCGCGGCCGCGCCCGCGCCGATGCCTGCCGGCGCGATGCCGCAGGCCGCGCGCACGATCAAGACCCTGTGCGTGTTCGGCACCCGTCCCGAAGCGATCAAGATGGGGCCGCTGGCTCTGATGCTGGCCCAGGACCCGCGCTTCGACGCCCGCGTGTGCGTCACCGGCCAGCATCGGCAGATGCTCGACCAGGTGCTGCAGTTGTTCGAGATCCAGCCGCATTTCGATCTGGACATCATGAAGCCCGGCCAGGACCTGACCGACATCACCACCGCGATCCTGACCGGCATGAAGAAGGTGCTGTCGGAACTCAAGCCCGATGTGGTGCTGGTCCACGGCGACACCTCGACCACCATGGCGACCACCTTGGCCGCGTACTACCAGCAGATTCCGGTCGCCCACGTCGAGGCCGGTCTGCGTACCGGCAACCTGTATTCGCCGTGGCCGGAAGAAGCCAACCGCAAGCTCACCGGCGCGCTGGCGTCGATGCATTTCGCACCGACCGAACTGTCCGGGCGCAACCTGCTCGACGAAGGCATTCCGACCGGGCGCATCCAGATCACCGGCAATACCGTGATCGATGCCTTGCGCGAGGTGCTGCTCAGAATCGAGAACACCCCCGCGTTGCGCAGCGAGCTCGAGTCGCAGTTCGCGTTCCTCGATCCGAAGCGGCGGGTGGTGCTGGTCACCGGTCACCGTCGCGAAAGCTTCGGCGGCGGTTTCGAACGCATCTGCCACGCGCTGCGCGACACCGCGCTGCGCCATCCCGATGTCGACATCGTCTACCCGGTGCATCTCAATCCGCAGGTACGCGAACCGGTCAACCGTCTGCTGCGCGATATTCCGACCATCCACCTGATCGAGCCGCTGGACTACCTGCCCTTCGTCTACCTGATGAACGCCGCGTACATCATCCTGACCGACTCGGGCGGCATCCAGGAAGAAGCGCCGTCGCTCGGCAAGCCGGTGCTGGTCATGCGCGACACCACCGAACGTCCCGAAGCGGTGTCGGCCGGCACGGTCAAGCTGGTCGGCACCGACCGCAAGCTGATCGCCGACGGCATCACCGCGTTGCTCGAAGACCGCGCCGCCTACGAGGCGATGAGCTTCGCGCATAACCCCTACGGCGACGGCAAGGCCTGCCAGCGCATCGTCGAAGCGCTGGCCCTGTTCAAGCACGGCGAATCGCGCCTGGCCGCCTGAGTTCCCTTCCCTTCGCCGCGGACCTCTGCGTCCGCGGCGGATACGACACCCATTGCGCCTCCCCACGGGGCCTACCGGAGTTTCCATGAGTTTCGACACCGTCAGCGTCATCGGCCTGGGTTACATCGGGCTTCCCACCGCCGCCGCCTTCGCGGCCGCGCGCAAGCGCGTGATCGGCATCGACGTCACCGCCTCGATCGTCGACACCATCAACCGCGGCGAGATCCACATCATCGAACCCGAGCTCGACACCGCGGTGCGCGCCGCGGTATCCGGCGGCTTCCTGCGCGCCTCGCTGCGGCCCGAGGCCGCCGACGCCTTCCTGATCGCGGTGCCGACGCCGTTCAAGAACGATCACGAACCCGACCTGAGCTATATCGAAGCGGCGGCGAAATCGCTGGCGCCGGTGCTGCGCAAGGGTGATCTGGTGGTGCTCGAATCGACCTCGCCGGTCGGCGCGACCGAACAGCTGGCCGCCTGGCTGGCCGCCGCGCGTCCCGACCTGAGCTTTCCGCAGGACGCCGGCGAGCAGGCCGACGTCAACATCGCCTACTGCCCCGAGCGCGTGCTGCCCGGGCATGTGATGCGCGAACTGATCGAGAACGACCGGGTGATCGGCGGCATGACCGCGCGTTGCTCGCAGCGCGCCTGCGAGTTGTACAAGAGCTTCGTGCGCGGCGAATGCATCGTCACCAACGCGCGCACCGCGGAGATGTGCAAGCTCACCGAGAACGCGTTCCGCGACGTCAACATCGCCTTCGCCAACGAGCTGTCGATCATCTGCGACAAGCTCGGCATCAACGTTTGGGACCTGGTCGGTCTGGCCAATCGCCATCCGCGCGTGAATATCCTTCAGCCCGGTCCGGGCGTCGGCGGCCACTGCATCGCGGTCGACCCGTGGTTCATCGTCGACAGCGCGCCGGAAGAAGCGCGACTGATCCGCACCGCGCGCGAGGTCAACAACGGCAAGCCCGGCTGGGTCATCAACAAGATCGACGAAGCGATCGCGCAGGCCAAGGCCGACGGCAAACAGAACGAGGACCTGACCATCGCGGTGTTCGGCCTGGCGTTCAAGCCCGATATCGACGATCTGCGCGAAAGCCCGGCGCTGGACATCGCGGTCGAACTGGCCGGCCGCCATCCCGGCCGCGTGCTCGCGGTCGAGCCGCATATCTCGGTGCTGCCGGCCAAGCTCGATTCATCGAAGTTGATTCTGGTGGATCTGCCGACCGCCAGCGCCCAGGCCGATATCGCGGTGCTGCTGGTCGATCACAAACCGTTCAAGGACCACAGCCTGCCCAGCCATATGAAGATCATCGACACCAAGGGCATCTGGACCTGAGCGCCCGCGCGCTCGATTCGGACCACGGCCCATGATGCGACGCCTGATCGGCACCGCCAGTCTGTCCGCGCTCAGCGCGCTCGCCTCGCGCGGCGCGCTGTTCGCCGGCGTGCTCGCGGCCGCGCATTTCCTCGGCCCGACCGCGTTCGGCCAGTTCACCCTGATCCAGACCACCGCGCTGCTGTTCACCACGTTCTGCGCGCTGAGCCTGGGCCAGATGGCGACCAAGATCGTGTCCGAGGCGGTGGCGACCCGGCCCGATCGCATCGCCGCGGCGCTGACCGTGTCCTACGGCTCGGCGCTGCTGGCGTCGCTGCTGTTCGCCGGTCTGCTGCTGGTGTTTTCGCAGCCGTTGGCGCTGCGCGTCGGCGGATCGGCGGACCTGGTCGCGGTGTACGCGAGTTCTTCGTTGCTGGTGCTGACCGGTTTCATCGGCGCGGTCCAGAACGGGGTCGCGCTGGCCTTGCACAAGGTCAAGCAGCAGGCGCTGGCGAACCTGATCACCGCGCCGCTGGTGTTCGCGATCATGCTGCTGGCGGCGAGCCGGCGCGATATCGGCTGGGCGGTGTACGGATCGATCGCGGCGCAATGGCTGATCGTGATCGGTCAGGAACGCGTATTGCGCCGCTACCGTCGCGAGCACGATTGCGCCTTGTCGTGGTCGGCGCCCCGGCGCGAGGACTGGTCGGTGGTGTGGCGGCTGGGCCTGCCCTCGTCGCTGTCGGGCCTGCTGACCATGCCGGCGATCTGGCTGTCGATGGCGATGCTGTCGCACAGCGTCGGCGGCGCGACCGAGCTGGGCAATTTCTCGCTCGGCAATCAGGCCCGCTCGATCCTGCTGTTCGGCATGGGCGTGGTCGCCAACGCCACCCTGCCCCTGCTGGCCTCGGCGGCCGCGCGCGGCGCCAGCGGCGAAGCCAGTACCGCCCTGCGCCATTCGATCGCCCTGCTGGTGATCGCCACCAGCGCGATCGCGATGGTGCTGGCGATGGCCGCGCCGTTCTTCATCCATCGCCTCGCGCCGGCTTACATCGACGCGATCGTGCCGCTGCAATGGCTGCTGTTGTCGGCCATCGCGACCGCGCCGACCACGGTGCTGATGCGCAAGGCCACCGCCGACGGACGCCCCGGCGTGCTGCTGGCCGGCAACGGCGTGTTCGCGCTGGCGTTGATCGGCGCCAGCGTGGCCTCGCTGCATCTGCACGGCGGCGCGACCGGGCTGGCGATCGCCTACCTGATCGCTTCGAGCCTGCAACTGGCGACCTATTCCCTGTGCAACCGCCACGAGTTCCGCTGGAACTCGGCCCCCGGCGGCAGCCGATGAGAGCATTCCCATGAAAGTCCTGCGATTGATCAAGAAAGCCGTGGTCCTGACCGTGATCCGGGTCGGCTGGTTCATCAAGCCCGGCCTGGTGACGCGTCTGTACGCCTGGTTCCTGCGTTCGGAAGGCGCCAACGTCGAGGCCGATCCGAATTACCTGTCGGCCAAGATCTGGTTCGACGGCACCGACTATTCGCTGATCAGCCTCGGCCGCGGCTGCACCATCTCCAGCAACGTGCGCATCCTCACCCACGACTGGGCGATCCACACCGTCGCCAAGGAACTCGGGCTCAAGTTCGACACGCCGCAAGGGCGGATCCGGCCGATTTCGATCGGCCGCCACGCCTTCATCGGCACCGGCTCGATCATCATGCCCGGCACCGACATCGGCGCGGGCTGCATCGTCGGCGCCGGCACGGTGGTGCGCGGCACGATTCCGCCGTTGAGCATCGTGATCGGCAATCCCAGCCAGATCGTCGGCTCGGTCAGCGACTACGTCGACAAATCGCTGCGCAAGGGCCGCGAGGCCTGAGCCGTCCATGCGCATTCCCGCTCCCCGCCTGTTCCTGGCACCGGCCGCGCTCGGCGCGTTCCTGCTGTCGGGCTGGGCCTCGGTGTTCTTCAGCGTGGACACCGAACTGGTGCAGTACGCGGCGATCGCCGCGACCATCGTGCTGGGTGCGTTTTCGCTGTCGTATTCGGGCTTGAACCGGTTCGCGTTCCTGCTGCCGATCATCGCCACCTTGATCGTGTTCGCGCAGATTTCTTTTCTGGACACGCGCCAGCCGCATCCGCCCAAGGAACTGAAGTTCTATCTGATCCTGGTGTTCTGCGCCTACTGCGCCTGCTTCGTGCTGCGCGGCGCGGCGGCCGAGCATTTCGTGCGCATCTACGTGGCGTTGTGCTTCGCCCTGAGCCTGGCCGCGCTGGGCTTCAACCGCACCGCCGACACCGGCGCGCAGCGCCTGATGCAGGGCGACGGCAACCCGATCTGGATCGCGCGCGCCGCCGGCACCGCGATCATGTACTTCGCCTACCGCTTGTTGATCGAGCCGCGTCATCGCGGCCTGCGCCTGCTCGCGCTGCTGCCGTGCGTGGCGGCCTTGATCCTGGCCGGTTCGCGCGGCCCGATCCTGTCCTTGATGCTCGGCCTGGGCGCGCTGCTGCTGATGACCAACCGCGGCGCGCTGCTGCTGTCGCGCAAGGTCTGGGCGGCGGGGCTTGTGGTCGTGCTGCTGGCGATCGCGGCGGTGGTGCTGGCGCCGCAGGGCATCCAGGATCGCCTCGCCAGCCTGTTCGTCAGCAACTACAGCGGCAGCGACGTGCTGCGCATGAATCTGTACGAGGTCTCGTTCGGCATGTTGCGCGAAACCTTGTTCGGCCACGGCTTCGGCGCGTTCGAGGCCAGCGGCGCGCTGCAGCCGTATCCGCACAACCTGCTGATCGAAGCGCTGATCGAGCCGGGACTGATCTTCAGCGTGTTTTTCTTCGCCTTGATCGGTTACGCGATCCGGCGCCTGTACCTCAGCGCCAAGCGCGATCAGGGCCGCGAGCTGGTGCCGACCTTCCTGTGCGCGCTGGCGATCTATTCGCTGGCCAACGCGATGTTCAGCGGCGACATCACCAGCCCGAAGGAACTGTACCTGTGCCTGTTCTTCGCGCTGTCGACCGCGCTGGTGGTGCGGCGGACGCCGCAGCCATCGCCACCACCCCGGCATCCAATCCCGACCTGAGCGAATCGCCCCATCCCGAATCTCGAATCCCCAATCACGAATCCCGAGCCAGCCATGCAAGCGATCATCCTGGGCCAAGGCAATCCCTACCTGAAGAATCCGTACCTGAGCAAACTGTCGAAAGTGCTCGACAGCGCCAGCGTGCCGTACGAGTTCTGGATATGGAGCCGCGACAAACAGCCCGCCGATCTGCCCAAGGTCAAGGTGCTGCTGAACTTCGGCTCCTGGGGCGGCGGCGCGGTCAATGCGTTGGGCTACGCGCTATGGGTGGCCTGGCTGACCGTGCGCGTGTTCGCCCAGCCGCGCGCCGGGGTGTACTTCTGCTCGCGCCTGGACGCGGCGCTGCCGTGCGCGATCGTCGCCTCGGTGCGCCGCTGCCGGTATGTGTTTCTCGATCGCGACAAGCTGTCCAAGAGTTATGCCTGGCCGGCGCCGGTCAAGCGCATGATCGAAGCGATCGAGGGCTTCGTCGGCCGTCGCGCCAGCCTGCACGTGGTGCCCGGGTCCTCGCGCGCTGGCGACAACGACAGCGAGAATCTGCGGATCGTGCGCAACACCCCGCACACCGAGGTGATCGAACGCGCGCGCAGTCTGGCCGAGCGCCTGCCGCCGCGCAGCGGCCGCCTGCGGGTGCTGATCAGCGGGCTGATCTCGCCCGAACGCGGCGCGCGGATGATGCGCGAGGCGATCGAACGCACCGCCGGCCAGGTCGAATTCATCGGCGCCGGCCGCCTGCTCGGCGAGGACGCGCAACGCCTGGCCGAACGCATGGGTCCGGACTATCGCGGCATCGTCAGCAACGAGGATGCGCTGGCGCTGCTGCTGAGCGCCGACCTGGTGCTGGCGTTCTACGATCCCGCGCTTGAGATCAATCGCCTGGCCGAGCCGAACAAATGGTTCGACTGCGCGGCGCTGCAGATTCCCTTCGTCACCAACCCCGGCCTGCTGACCTCGGCGCCGTTCGAGCAGCACGACGCGTGCTTCCTGTGCGAGTACGGCGACGGCGAGCGACTGGCCGAGCAACTGCTGCGGATCGCCGCCGACCGTTCCTTGCTGGAAACGCGCCGCGCCGGCCTGCGCCAGCTGCGCTACGAAGCCTGGGACACCGCGATGGCGCGGGTGATCGCCGAATGCGTGAGGCTGGCGCCATGAGCCGGCGCGGCACGCTGTTGTTGACGATGCTGCTGGTCACCGCGCCGCTCGGCGCGCGCGCCGGCGAGCGCGGCTTCGTCCTGTACAACAACACCAAGTACACCGACCTGGTCGACCAGCGCCTGGCGATCGCGCGCTCCAACCTGGTCGGCGAACCGCACCTGCCCGAACTGCGCGACGGCATCATGCCCGACGAGCAGCGCTTCAAGGCCGCGGTCAAGGCGAACGTGAAGAATCCCGGCCCGCTGGTGCTGGATTTCGAACACATCAACCTCAGCCGCGACGCCGAGGTGTCGGCCAAGCATCTGCAGATGCTGCAGACCCTGGCGCGCTGGGCGCACGAGGCCGCGCCGGGCCGCAAGATCGGCTACTACGGTTTTCCCGGCGCGATCGACCACGCCGATCCGCAACGCGCCAGGCAACTGGCGGCCTCGGTCGATCTGTTTTTCCCCTCGCTGTACACCGTCGACGACGACCGCGATCGCTGGCGCCGGCGCATGGACAACATGGTCGCCGCGGCGCGCAAGCTCGATCCGAGCAAACCGGTGCTGGCCTTCATCTGGCCGCAGTACCACGACGCCACCCCGCGCAGCGCGCAGTTCGTGCCCGCCGATTACTGGCGCTTCCAGCTCGATCAGCTCCAGCGCGCCGCCGACGGCGCGGTGATCTGGAGCAAGCGCGTGGACGGCGGCGACCGCGACTGGGTGCCGGTCACCCGCAGTTTCCTCGACAAGGCCGCGCGCGCCGCGCCCGAGCGCTGAGCGCACGCAACGCCCTGTCCCTTCCCGAATACTCGCTCACGCATTGGAATCACCATGCAACAAGTCCTGCAAAACCTGCGCGACGGCAGCACCGAAGTCGCCGACGTGCCCGCCCCGGCCCTGCGCCGCGGTCATCTGCTGATCCGCAGCCACATCACCCTGGTGTCGGCCGGCACCGAGCGCATGCTGGTCGAGTTCGGCAAGGCCAACATGCTGCAGAAGGCGCGCCAGCAGCCCGACAAGGTGCGCATGGTGCTGGAGAAGATCCGCACCGACGGCCTGGCCACCACCCTCGACGCGGTGCGCAGCAAGCTCGATCAACCGCTCGCGCTGGGCTATTGCAACGTCGGCACGGTGATCGGCGTCGGCCCCGGCGTCAGTGGTTTTGAGATCGGCGACCGGGTCGCGTCCAACGGCAAGCACGCCGAAGTGGTCGCGGTGCCGGTCAACCTGTGCGCGAAGATTCCCGACAACGTCGGCGACGAGGCCGCGGCGTTCACCGTGCTCGGCGCGATCGCGCTGCAGGGCATCCGCCTGGTCCAGCCGACCCTGGGCGAAACCGTGGTCGTTACCGGCCTGGGCCTGATCGGCCTGATCACCGTGCAGTTGCTGCGCGCGCACGGCTGTCGTGTGCTCGGCATCGACTACGACCCGGCCAAGCTGGCGATCGCGCGCGAGTACGGCGCGGAAACCGTCGATCTGTCCAAAAACGAGGACCCGCTCGCGGCCGCGGCGGCGTTCTCGCGCGGGCGCGGCGTCGATGCGGTGCTGATCACCGCCTCGACCAAGAGCAACGAACCGGTCGCGCAGGCCGCGCACATGTGCCGCAAGCGCGGCCGCATCGTCCTGATCGGCGTGACCGGGCTGGAACTGTCGCGCGCGGATTTCTACGAAAAGGAGCTGTCGTTTCAGGTTTCGTGCTCGTACGGCCCGGGCCGCTACGACCCGTCCTACGAAGAACGCGGCAACGATTATCCGGTCGGCTTCGTGCGCTGGACCGAGCAACGCAATTTCGAGGCCGTGCTCGACATGATGGCCAGCCGCGCGGTGCAGGTGCAGTCGCTGGTCACCCATCGCTACGGCATCGCCGAGGCCGAGCACGCCTACGCCGTGCTCGGCGGCGGCGAACCTTCGCTCGGCATCGTGCTCGATTACGGCCTGGGCGAAGACATTCCCGAACAGCTGATGCGGCGCAAGGTGCCGCTGCACGCAAAACCGTCCGCGAACGAAGTGCCCAGCGAGGCCGGCGGCAGCGCGATCGCCTTCGTCGGCGCCGGCAATTACGCCGGCCGGGTGCTGATCCCGGCGTTCGCGCGCACCGGCGCCAAGCTGCACACGCTGATCACCAACAACGGCGTCGGCAGCGTCCATTACGGCAAGAAGTTCGGTTTCCGCAACGCCAGCACCGATACCGACGCGGTGTTGCGCGATGCCAGCGTGGGCTCGATGGTGATCGCGACCCAGCACGGCAGCCACGCCGAACTGGTGTTCAAGTCGCTGCGCCGCGGCAAGCACGTGTTCGTCGAAAAACCGCTGTGCCTGACGCTTGAAGAACTGCAGACCATCGAAAAGGCCCATTCGGAGCAATCGGTATACGGCATCCCGCCGGTGCTGATGGTCGGCTTCAACCGCCGCTTCGCCCCGCAGGTGCGCAAGATGCACGCGCTGCTGGCCGGCGTGCGCGAACCCAAGGCCTTCGTCATGACCGTCAATGCCGGCGCGATCCCGGCCGATCATTGGACCCAGGACCCGCAGCTCGGCGGCGGACGCCTGATCGGCGAAGCCTGCCACTTCGTCGACTTGCTGCGCTTCCTCGCCGATTCGCCGATCGTGAGCCATCAACTCACCGCGGTCGGCAACGTGGCCGGCGTCGGCATCCGCAGCGACCGGGTCAGTTTCACCCTGAGTTTCGCCGACGGTTCGTTCGGCACCGTGCATTACCTCGCCAACGGCGACAAATCCTTTCCGAAGGAACGCCTGGAAGTATTCGCCGCCGGACGCGTGCTGCAACTGGACAACTTCCGCCGCCTGCGCGGCTACGGCTGGCCCGGTTTCACCCGCATGAACCTGTGGCGCCAGGACAAGGGCCAGGCGGCCTGCGCGCAGGCCTTCATGCAGGCGGTACAGGGCCAGGCGCCGGCGCCGATTCCGATCGAGCAGATTCTGGAAGTCGCGCGCGTGACCATCGAACTGGACGCCAGCGTCTGAGCGCGCCATGACCTCGTTATCGCGATTGCCGCGCATGTGGCATACCGTGCGCCACCTGCGCCCGGTGCAGATCTACGGCCGCGCCTGGCACCGGCTGCATCGTCCGCGCGTGGACGCATCGCAGGCGCCGCCGACCGCGGCCCTGCGCGGACGCTGGATCGGTTGCGCGCGCACGCCCACGATGCTGGCCGCGCGTCGCTTCCGTTTCTTGAACGATGAGCACGAGCTGCCCGCCGACGGCTGGAACAGCACCGCGCTGCCCAAGCTATGGCTGTACAACCTGCACTACTTCGACGATCTCAACGCCGACGGCGCCGACTCGCGCCTGCGCTGGCATCGCGATCTGATCGGGCAATGGATCGCGGCCAATCCGCCGGCCGCGGGCAACGGCTGGGAGCCGTATTGCCTGTCGCTGCGCATCGTCAACTGGATCAAGTGGCGCTGCGCCGGTCACGGCCTGGACGACGACACGGCCGAACACGCCATGCTCGACAGTCTGGCGACCCAGACCCGCTACCTGCGTGGCCGCCTGGAACGGCATCTGCTCGGCAATCATCTGTGGGCCAACTACAAGGCCTTGCTGTTCGCCGGTGCGTGCTTCGAAGGCGAGCAGGCGCAGCAATGGCGCGAGCTGGGCCTGCACGGGCTGCGACGCGAGATCGGCGAGCAGATTCTCGATGATGGCGGCCACTTCGAACGCAGCCCGATGTACCACGCGATCCTGCTCGAAGACCTGCTCGATCTGATCCAGCTGGCCGAGCGGTTCCCGAACGCGTTTCCGATGCACGAGGTCGCGCTGTGGCGCGAGCGCGCCCTGGGCATGTTCGCCTGGCTCGCGGTGATGAGCCATCCCGACGGCCGCATCGCCTTCTTCAACGACGCCGCGTTCGGCATCGCGCCGACCCTGGCGCAACTGCGGGCCTACGCGCACGCGCTCGGCATCCAGGTGCCCGCGACGTCCGGACAACCCCTGCAGGTGCTGGCCGATTCGGGCTATGTGCGGATGCAGGCCGGCAATGCGGTGCTGATCGCCGACGTCGGCGAAATCGGCCCGGACTACCTGCCCGGCCACGCCCACGCCGACACGCTCAGCTTCGAGCTGTCGATCGACGGCCGGCGCGTGCTGGTCAACGCCGGCACCTCGCGCTACGACATCGGCGCGCAGCGGTTGTGGCAGCGCGGCACCGCGGCGCATAACACGGTGCAGATCGACGGCCGCGATTCGTCCGAGGTATGGAGCAGTTTCCGGGTGGCGCGGCGCGCGCATCCGCTCGCGGTGGTGCATGGCGTCGACGACGGCGGCCTGTGGCTGGACGCGAGCCACGACGGTTATCGGCGGCTCAAGGGCCGGCCGCTGCACCGTCGCTGCTGGCGCCTGCAGGCCGGTTGTCTGCGTATCGAGGACGCGATCGACGGCGGCTTCGAGAGCGCGGTCGCGCGTTTCCGCATCGCCCCGGACCTGCGCGTCGACGGCGATCGCGTGCGCGCCAAGAACGAGGACGTGGTGCGCTGGCAGGTCGAGCCGCCATCGGCGCTGACCCGCATCGATGTGAGCACCTATCACCCCGAATTCGGACTGAGCCAGGCCTGCGAAGTGATCGAAGTCGCGCTCGAACCCACCGGCCGATCGGTCGCCACCTTCCGCTGGGACGGCTGAACCCGCATGCGCATCCTGTTTCTTTCCGACAACTTCCCGCCCGAAGGCAACGCGCCGGCCACCCGCACCTACGAGCACGCGGTGCGCTGGGTGCGCGCCGGGCACGAGGTCACGGTGATCACCTGCGCGCCGAATTTTCCCGAAGGCCGCCTGTTCGACGGCTATCGCAACGCCTGGCGCAGCGTGGAAACCGTCGACGGCATCCGCGTGGTGCGGGTCAAGACCTACATCACCGCCAACGAGGGCTTCGTCAAGCGCAGCCTGGACTACATCAGTTTCATGGCCGCCTCGGTCCTGGCCGGCCTGTTTGAACCGCGCCACGACGTGATCGTGGCGACCTCGCCGCAGTTCTTCTGCGCGCTCGGCGGCTGGGCGCTGGCGCGCTTGCGGCGGCGGCCGTTCGTGTTCGAACTGCGCGACCTGTGGCCGGCCTCGATCACCGCGGTCGGGGCGATGAAACGCAGCCTGGCGATCCGCGTGCTCGAACGCGTGGAGATGTTCCTGTACCGCAGCGCCGATGCGATCGTGCCGGTGACCCAGTCGTTCCGCGAGGAACTGATCGAACGCGGCGTCGACGCCGACAAGATCCACGTCGTGCTCAACGGCGTGGATCTGCAACGCTACGCGCCGTGCGCGCGCGATCCGGAGCTGGGCGAGCGCTACGACCTGCACGGAAGGTTCGTGGTCGGTTACCTGGGCACCCACGGCATGGCGCATGGCCTGGAAACCGTGATCGATGCCGCGCAGCGGCTGCAGCAGGACCCGCGCATCGCGTTCTTCTTCGCCGGCAGCGGCGCCGAACGCGCGCGGGTCGAGCAACTGGTGGCGCAGCGCGGGCTGGCCAACGTGCGTATGATTCCGCGCCAGCCCAAGGAAATGATGCCCAAGCTATGGGGGCTGTGCGATGTCTCGTTGATTCCGCTGCGCGACAACCCGGTGTTCGCCGGGGTGATCCCGTCCAAGCTGTTCGAAGGCATGGGCATGGGGGTGCCCGCGCTGATGTCGCTGCCGCGCGGCGAAGCGACCCGGATCGTCGAGAGCACCGGCTGCGGGGTATGCGTGCCGGCCGAGAATGCCGAAGCGATGGCCGCGGCGATCGTCGCCCTGGCCGAAGACCCGGCGCGCATGCAGCGACTGCGCGCGGCCAGCGTCGCCGCCGCGCCGACGTATTCGCGCGATCGTCAGGCGCGGTTGATGACCGACGCGCTGGCGCGTTTGATCGGCGACGACACCCAGGACCTGTTGCGGGTCGGCAAGTAGGCGCGAGATGCCGCGCCTGCCGCCATGCTGAGCTGGCTGATCGATCCGCTGCATACGGCGGTTTGCGTGCTGGCGCTCGGCGCGGTGGTCTGGCGATGGCGGCGACGCATCGGCATGGGCCTGATCGCGACCGGATTGGGTTGGGGCCTGCTGTGGTCGCTGCCGTTGGCGTCCGAGGCGCTGCGCGAATCGCTGATCCGGCAGCGTCCGTCGTTGCCGCGGTCGCCGCGGGCCGACGCGATCGTCGTGCTCGGCGGCGCGATCGGCCCGGTCCGTCATTACGATCAGGGCGATGCGGACGCGCCGGCCCTGGCCGGCAACCGGGTCGCGCTGGCGGCGCGGGTGTGGCGCGAACAACGCGCGACTTCGATCCTGCTCAGCGGCGGACCGGCGGCGCGCACGCGCGGCGTCGCCGAGGCGCGGATCATGGCCGCGGCGCTGCACAAGCTCGGCGTCCCCGAGCGGGCGATGGTGCTGGAGGACCGCAGCACCAGCACCCGCGACAACGCCCGCGACAGCGCGGCGATCGCGCGCCAGCGCGGTTGGCGACGGGTGGTGTTGATCACCTCGTCGCTGCATCTGCCGAGGGCGGCGCGGCGGTTCGAACGCGAGGGCCTGCAGGTGCTGCCGATGGCACCGCCGGAGCCGCGCATCGCCACGGGTCCCGCGTGGCGGCCTTCGCTGCAGGCGGCACGGCACAGCGGCGAAACCTTGAAGGAATACGCGTTGTTCGTGCTGTCGGCGATCTGATTCAACCGCGTCCCTCACAGCGGGATGCCAGACGGCATCGGGATCGGGCGATCGGCTGCGCGATCGCGAGGGTTCCGAATCCGCGTCGTAGCCACCAAAGCGCAACCACGTACAAGCCGGTCCGCGCGGGTTTGCTGCATGATGGCGCTCCGCCCTCACCGCCTTTCGACCATGCGTCTGCTGCGCGATCTGTCCCTGTCCGCCGTCATCGCCGGCTTCGTCGCGGTGCTGGTAGGGTTCACCAGTTCGGCGGCGATCGTGTTCAGCGCCGCGCAGGCCTCGGGCGCCAGCGATGCGGAAATCGCCTCGTGGATGTGGGCGCTGGGGCTCGGCATGGGCGCGACCTGCATCGGCTTGTCGCTGCGCTACCGGGTGCCGGTGGTCACCGCCTGGTCGACGCCGGGCGCGGCGATGCTGATCACCGGCGCGGCCGGGCTGCCGCTGGCGGAGATCGTCGGCGCGTTCGTGGTCAGCGCGGTGCTGACCACCGCGCTGGGCTTCAGCGGCTGGCTCGAACGCGCGCTGAGCCGGCTGCCGACCAGCCTGGCCTCGGGCATGCTCGCCGGGGTGCTGCTGCGCTTCGGCTTGAACGTGTTCACCTCGATGCAGGCGCAGTTCGCGCTGGTGTTCGCGATGTTCCTCGGCTGGCTGCTGGCGCGGCGCTGGAGTCCGCGCTACGCGGTGGTCATCACCCTGGCGATCGGCGTGGCCATCGCCGCGGTCCAGGGCCAACTGCATCTGGACGATGTGCGGCTGACCCTGGCACAACCGATCTGGATCACCCCGAAATTCTCGTTGGCGGCGGTGATCGGGGTGGCGATCCCGCTGTTCGTGGTCACCATGGCCTCGCAGAACATTCCCGGCATCGCGATCCTGCGCGCGCACGGCTACCAGGAAACTCCGGTGTCGCCGCTGATCGGCTGGACCGGGCTGGTCACCCTGGTGCTGGCGCCGTTCGGCGCGTTCGCGTTGAACCTGGCGGCGATCACCGCGGCGATCTGCATGGGCAGCGACGCCCACGAGGACAGCCGGCGGCGTTACGTGGCCGCGGTCGCGGCGGGCGTGTTCTACCTGTTGACCGGCCTGTTCGGCGCCACCGTCGCCGCGCTGTTCGCCGCGTTTCCGAAGGAACTGGTGCTGGCGATCGCCGGCATCGCCCTGCTCACCACCATCGGCAACGGCCTGGCCGCCGCCGTGCACGACCCGCAGGAACGCGAGCCGGCGCTGATCACCTTCCTGGTCACCGCCTCGGGCGTGAGCGCGTTCCAGATCGGCTCGGTGTTCTGGGGCATGGTCGCCGGGCTGCTGGCGCTGGCGATCACCCGCCGTCGGCATCCGGCCTGAGCCACGCCGCGCCGCGGATCTACGCCGCGATGGGACTTGCAAGCCCTTTGAGCTAGCGTATGCGCTGCAATCCCGCCTTGACGGTGCAACCCCCGCATGCGCATCACCGACGCCAGTTACGGCTCCAACGAAGACGGCCTGATCTGGGGCTATCGCTTCGTGCCCGGCGAGCCGGCGCAACCGATCAGCACCGACGCGGTGGCGGCGTTCCTGGCCCAGCCGCGGGACGGCGCGAACCCGGGTTTCCTGTGGCTGCACTTCTCGTTGTCGAACGTCGGCGCCGAACGCTACCTGCACCGCGCGCTCGACCTGCCCGACGCGTTCTTCGACAGCCTGCGCAGCGAGGTCGGTTCGACCCGGCTGGAGCTCGACGACGGCGCTTTGATCGCGGTCATCCACGACGTGCTGTTCGATTCCAGCTTCGACGCATCGGAAGTCGGCACCACCAGCCTGTGCATCGGCCCGCGCCTGCTGGTGAGCGCGCGCCTGCGGCCGTTGCGCTCGGTCGATCAATTGCGCGCGGCGGTCCGCAGCGGCCAGATCTTCCGTTCGCCGGTCGAATTGCTGGCCCACCTGCTGCGCGATCAGGCCAGCGTGCTCGGCGATATCCTGCGCAAGTCCACCGTCCAGGTCGATCGCATCGAGGACCGGCTGCTGGCCAACCGCATCGCCGACGATCGCAAGCAACTGGGCGCGCTGCGCCGTTCGCTGGTGCGCCTGCAACGGCTGCTGGCGCCGGAACCGACCGCGCTGTTCCGCCTGCTCAATCGGCCGCCGGACTGGATCGATCGCGACGACATCCAGGACCTGCAACAGGCGGCCGAGGAATTCTCCACCGCGATCGGCGATTCGGCCGCGCTGGTCGAGCGGGTCAAGCTGATCCAGGAAGAACTGGCCGCATTGGTCAACGAACAGACCGGCCGCACCTTGTTCGTGCTGACCGTGGTCACCGTGCTGGCGCTGCCGATCAACCTGATCGCCGGCCTGTTCGGCATGAACGTCGGCGGCGTGCCGCTGTCGGACAACCCGCATGGGTTCTGGAGCGTGGTGGTCGGGCTGTTCGTGCTGACCGCGGTGCTGGCGTATGCAGCGTTTGGGCGGCGGCGGGATTGAGGGTCGGGTCGGGCGCGCGTGCCCTCATCCGGTCCTGCGGGCCACCTTCTCAGCAGAGCTGAGAGGGATTGGGGTGAGGGCCTGAGTTGCGACACCCCCTTCGCGATCAGCGCGGAAACTCCACCACGCTGTTGGACCCAGGCAGTTCATCGACCCGCTCGGCCGCAACCTCCCCGCTCAACGCCTGCCACGGCTTCGACCCCAGCTGATCGACCCGCGGGTAATGCCCAAGCAATCGAAACCCGGCGAAGCCATACGGCACGCCCTCCGACGCCAACGGCACGCGCCCGTCGGCAAGATGGAAATGCAGATGCGGCCCGGTCGAATCGCCGGTGAAACCCAGTGCGCCGATGACCTGTCCGACCCGCACCGCATCGCCCTCGCGCAGCTTGATGCTGCCCGGACGCAGATGCTCGTAAGTAGCATAGCGACCGTCGGCCAAGGCCAGCACGACGTAGTTGCCGGCGGCCCGATCGAAATCGTGGCGCGGATTATCCGAGATCTTGACGCTCTCGGGCTGACCGTCGCGCACCGCCGCGACCCGCGCATCGGCCACGGCCAGCACCTCGGCGCCGTAGCCCAGGCTGTTGGCGGCGATATCGGCATCGCCCTTGGCGATCCGTCCGTCCGCATCGACCCGCACCCAGTCGATCGCATGCCGGCCCGGCAAGCGCGCGCGACCGTTCAAGGTGTAGAACACCCGGCGATGACCGCGCGGCCATTGCGGCGCGTAGATCGCAACCCACGGCCCGCCGCGCAGCGGCGGCGCCAGTTGCAACGACGCGGCGGTGCCGACTTCGAGTTCGGCGCCGATCACCGTCCGCGGCGCCGATGCGGTCGCCGCATCCTTGCTTTCCGCGCCGTCGGCGGCGGCGAAGCTGAGCCGATGCCGCAACCGCTTCGGCAATGGTTGCGTGGTTTCGAATTCCAGGTACACCACCGCGCGTTCGCCGGGTTTGACCGAAGCGGCCGGCGCGGCGGCGCGGCCGATCACCTGGGTGCGCGCGGCCAGCTCGGCGCCGCTCCAGGCCGCTACGCTCGCCTGGGTGTCCGCGTCGATCGCCTGCAACTCCGACAGGCTCCATTCGGTCTGGCCGAAGTTGCTCAGATGCACTTCGTAGACCAATCGCTGCCGGCCTTCGACCCGCACCGGCACCGGTGCCCGCGGCACGCTCATGTCGAAGCTGTCGACCGGCGCGGTCGCGTGCGCCGGCATGCCGGTCGCCGACAAGTACAGCCAGACGGCCAGCGTTAGCGCACGCAGCATGCGGATGATCCTGATTGTGAAACCAGAGAGAGGGACTAGACCGTGCGAGGCAGCTTCAGTGAGGCGCGCGACGCCGTCCCATGCCATTTGTCATCTCGATCGCCCGCCCTTGGCCGCCACGGAGTATGTGTTCAGCCGGTTCCCGCCAGGCAAAGGCGCCATCGGCTGACTGTTAAGATCGACGCCGTCATCCCATCCGTACAGGACGTACAAAATCCATGAGCCTCAAGGGATTGCGGCTTTTAGCGCTGATCGTGTCGATGGTGTTGGTCGGGTACGGCCTGATTCGTATCTCCACCGGCCTTCGACATGGCTATGCCTGGTCGGAGATGGACTGGAATCTCGACGGCGTCACTTCGGCTTCCGAACTGATCGCCGCAAGCGACATCGGCATGCGCCGGACCGAATACGGCGATTTGCGCTGCAAGGAATATTTCAGTCTCAAGGACGGCCTGCCGTTGAGGACGATATGTCCTGTCGACGAGGCGGCGGTTGCGCCTCGAGACAAAGCCGAGATGCCCAGGTAATCGATCTCGACCGCGGGTTCAGCGCGGCAATGTGGCTCCGAACGCCTGACGCCGCATACCGACTCCATCGAGATGGATCAGCATCACGCTAATCCACGGCGCGCGGATCGCGATACGCCCTGCGGGTACGCGTTGGCGATGAAGACCGCTCGCATGCAGCGTCCACCCGTCTCGCAAGCCGGAGCGGGCCGGTTACCGACTGCGGGATGGCTCGCCTATGCTCAGGGATTGGCTTCGCCCTGCCCCGCCTGCCAACCGCCACCCAGCGCCTGGATCAACGCGACCGCGGTGGTCTGGCGATCGCGGGTCGCCTGGGCCAGCGATTGCCGCGCCGACAACGCGGCGGTCTGCGCGACCACCACGTCGGTGTAGGCGACCAGGCCGCTCTTGTAGCGGTTCAAGGCGATGCGCTCGGCTTCGTCGGCCGATTGCGAGGCCTGTGTGTAGAAGCCGGTGCGTTCGACCAGCACGCGGGTGGCGACCAATTGGTCCTCGACGTCCTGGAACGCGGTCAATGCGGTCTGCCGGTACTGGGCCACGGTCTGGTCGTATGCGGCGCGCGCCGCGTCGCGGGTGGCGCGGCGCGCGCCCGCGTCGAACAAGGTCTGGGCCAGGGCCACGCCGAGCGACCACAGGCTCGATGGCGCATCGAACAAACGTCCGAGCTGCGAGGCGCCGCCGCCGCGCGAAGCGCTCAGGGTGAAGCTCGGGAAGAACGCGGCCTGGGCGGCGCCGACTTCGGCATTGGCCGCGGCCACTCGGCGTTCGGCCGCGGCGATATCGGGACGACGCTGCAACAATTCGGACGCCACGCCCGCCGGCAACTCGGGCACCTGCGCGCGCCAGGTCGGATCGGGCGCGAGGGCGAAATCGGCCGGCGTTTTTCCGACCAGCACCGCGATCGCATGTTCGAGCTGCGCGCGTTGCTGGGTCAGGTTCGTCAGGCTGGCCTGGGCATTGGCCAACTGGGTCTGCGCCTGCAACACGTCGCTCTTGGCCGCGATCGCGGCGGCATAGCGATTGCCGGTGATGGTCAAGGCGCGCTGATAAGCCGCGACCGTCGACTGCAACAGCCCGGTTTCGATATCGGTTTCGCGCAACTGGAAATAGTTCGCCGCCAGTTCGCCTTGCGCGGCCAATCGCGCCGAGGCCAGATCCGCCGCGCTGGCATCGGCCTGCGCGCGCGCACCTTCGACACCGCGCCGGATGCGGCCCCATACATCGGGCTCCCAACTCGCCCCGATGTCGTAGCGATAGGTCTGGCCGACGCTGGAACCGCTGCTGCCGGGGCTGCGCGCGCGAGTCCCCGAACCGTCCAGGCTCACGCTCGGAAACAAGGCCGCGCGCTGCTCGCGCACCAATGCCCTCGCCTGCCGATACGCGGCTTCGGCCGCGGCGAGATTCTGGTTCGACACCTCGACCTGCGCCATCAATCCGTCCAGCGCCGGATCGTGGAACACCGACCACCACGCACCGCGATCGCTCGCGTCGGCCGGCGCCGCGGGGTTCCAGTCCTTGGCCGGTTCGCCTCGCGCTTCCTTGTACTCGGCCGGCACGGCCAGACTTGGTCGCACATAGTCCGGTCCGGCGGCGCAACCGCTCACCACCGTAACCACCAACGCGATAAGCACCCCATGAGCGCGCATCCGATCTCCTAAGCGCCTTGCGCGTGCAGGCCGTCGTCGCCCAGGCGCGACAGCGAAGCTTCGTTGCGACCGGGCCGGCGCAACCGGTCGAGGTAGTAATAGACCACCGGCGTGGTCAGCAAGGTCAGCACCTGGCTGGCCATCAAGCCGCCGATGATCGCCACGCCCAGGGGCTGACGCAGCTCGGCGCCTTCGCCGAAGCCAATCGCAAGCGGCAGCGCGCCCAAGGCGGCGGCGAGCGTGGTCATCAGGATGGGCCTGAACCGCAACATCGACGCCTCATAGATCGCATCGCGCGCCGACAATCCGCGCGCCCGCTCGCTCTCCAACGCGAAGTCGATGATCAGGATCGCGTTCTTCTTGACGATGCCGATCAGCAGCACCAGCCCGATCAAGGCGATCACCGAGAACTCCATGCGCAGCAGCATCAACGCCAGCACCGCGCCGATCCCGGCCGACGGCAGGGTCGATAGCACGGTGATCGGATGGATCATGCTTTCGTAAAGGATGCCGAGCACGATATAGATCGCCACGATCGCCGCCAGGATCAGGATCGGCTGGCTCTTGGTGGTGTCCTGGAAGGCCTTGGCGGTGCCCTGGAAACTGCCGTGGACATTGGCCGGCATGCCGATCTGCGCCTGTGCGCGGGCGATCGCGTCCTGCGCGTCGCTGAGCGAACGGCCCGGCGCGAGGTTGAACGAAATAGTCGTCGCCAGCTGCGCGTCCTGATGGTTGATCGAGGTCGCCGCGGCGGCATCGGAAAATTTCGCGATCGCCGACAACGGCACCATCTGCCGCGCACTCTGGGTCAGCGCGCTGCCCTGCGAGGCGTTGCGCACCGGCGAGGCGGTCGGGCCGGACTGCGCCTGCACGCCGGTGCTGGCCGGTGTCGCGTTGTTGGCCGGCACGTACACGTCGTTGAGCGCGGACGGATCGCGCGCATAGGCCGGATCGACTTCCTGGATCACGTGGTACTGGTTGAGGTTCTTGTAGATGGTCGACACCTGGCGCTGGCCGAAGGCGTCGTACAGCACGTTGTCGATATCGGCCGGCGTGATCCCCAATCGCGAAGCGGTGGCGCGATCGATCTGCACATACGACTCCACGCCGTGGGCCTGGGTGTCGGAATCGATATCGGTCAATTCGGCCTGCTGCTTCATCGCCGCGGCCAGCTTGTCGGCCCAGGTGCGCAGCGCATCGCTGCTGTCGGCCTTGAGCGTGTACTGATAGCTCGCATTGCTCTGGCGCCCGCCCAGGCGTACGTCCTGGACCGGATTGAGGAACAAGGTCGCCCCCGCGATGCGCATCAGCCGCGGGCGCAGGCGCGCGATCACCTGCTCGCTGCTGTCCTTGCGCCCGGGCTTGGGCTTGAGGGTGACGAAGATGAAGCCGCCGCCGGCGCGCGAGCCGCCGGTGAAACCGACCACGGTCGCGACCGCCGGGTCCTTGCGCACCACATCGACGATTTGCTTGAGCTTGCCCTGCATGGCCTGGAAGGAAATGCTCTGGTCCGCGCGCAAGCCGCCGTTCAACTGGCCGGTGTCCTGTTCGGGGAAAAAACCCTTGGGGATCGCCACGAACAGATACGCGTTCAAGCCAACCACCAGCACCAAGGTGGCGAGCATCAGCGCCGCGTGGTCCAGCGCCCAGCGCAGGCTCGCGCCGTAGGCGCGATGGGCGCGGTCGAACTGGCGGTCGAAGAACGCGCCGATCCGGCCCGGCGGTTTTTCCTGCGAATGCGGGCGCAGCAGATACGCGCACATCATCGGCGTGGTGGTCAGCGACACCAGTAGCGAGATCAGCACCGCCGCCGACAACGTCACCGCGAACTCGCGGAACAGGCGCCCGACGATCCCGCCCATGAACAACAGCGGGATGAACACCGCGACCAGCGACAGACTGATCGAGACCACGGTGAAGCCGACCTCGCGCGCGCCCAGCAGCGCGGCTTCGAAGCGGTCCATGCCCTGTTCGAGATGGCGGCTGGTGTTTTCCAGCACCACGATTGCGTCGTCGACGACGAAGCCGGTGGCGATGGTCAACGCCATCAAGCTCAGGTTGTTGAGGCTGAAACCCAGCAGGTACATCACCGCGACCGCGCCGAGGATCGACACGGTCACCGCGACCGCCGGCACCACCGTCGCGCGCCAGCTGCGCAGGAATACGCTGACCACCAGGATCACCAGGATCAAGGCGATCACCAGGGTCGCGGCGACTTCCTCCAGCGAAGCGCGGATCGTGTTGGTGCGATCGGACGCGATCGACAATTCGATATCCGCCGGCAACTGCTTCTTCAGCACCGGCAGCGCCGCGCGCACGCCATCGACCGTGCGGATGATGTTGGCCCCGGGCTGACGGCTGATCACCGCCACCACCGCCGACTCGCCGTTGAACAGGCCCAGGGTGTGGACGTCCTCGACGCCGTCGATCACCCGCGCCACATCGCGCAGGCGCACCGGCGCGGCATCGCGCCAGGCCACCACCAGATCGCGGAAATCCGCGGCGCTCTGGCCGCTGTCGTTGGTGTAGATCTGGAACGCATGATCGGCGTTCTCGACCACGCCCTTGGGCCGGTTGGCGTTGGCCGCGGAGATCGCCGCGCGGATGTCCTCCAGGCCGATGCCGTAACGCGACAAGGCATACGGCACGATCTCGACCCGCACCGCCGGCAGCGAACCGCCACCGATCTCGACATCGCCGACGCCTTCGACCTGCGCCAGCGTTTGTTGCACGATGTTGGTGGCGGCCTCGTAGATCTGCCCGGGCGTGCGGCTCTTGGAGGTCATCGCCACGATCATGATCGGCGCATCGGCCGGGTTGACCTTGCGATAGGCCGGATTGCTCTTGAGCGTGGCCGGCAGATCGCCACGCGCGGCGTTGATCGCCGCCATCACGTCGCGCGCGGCGCCGTCGATGCTGCGGTCGAGATCGAACTGCAAGGTCACCCGGGCCTGACCGGTGGAGCTTTGCGACGTCATCTCGGTGACGTCGGCGATCGTGCCCAGCCGGCGCTCCAGCGGCGTGGCCACGTTCGAGGCCATGGTCTGAGGGCTGGCGCCGGGCAGATTGGCGCTGACCGAAACGGTCGGGAAATCGACCTGCGGCAGCGGCGACACCGGCAGATTGAAGAAGGCCGCGACACCGCTCAACGCCAGACCGATGGTCAGCAGCACGGTGCCGATCGGACGGCGCACGAACGGCGCGGACAGGTTCATGGCGGCGATTGCGCGGAGCTGGACGGATCAGCCGACGCGGCCGGATCGTTCGCGCGCGAAGACCGGTCGCGCCGACGCCGCGCCAACCGGTCGAACGCCAGATACACCACCGGCGTGGTGAACAAGGTCAGGATCTGACTGAGGATCAGGCCGCCGAAGATCGCCACGCCCAGCGGACGGCGCAGTTCCGAACCCTCGCCCCAGCCCAGCATCAGCGGCAATGCGGCGAACAACGCCGCCAGCGTGGTCATCAGGATCGGCCGGAAGCGCAGCAGCGCGGCCTGATGGATCGCCTCGCGCGGCGCGCGGCCCTGCTCGCGTTCGGCGTCGATGGCGAAGTCGATCATCATGATCGCGTTCTTCTTGACGATGCCGATCAGCAGGATGATGCCGATGATCCCGATCACGCCCAGATCCGATCCGGTCAGCATCAGCGCAAGCAACGCGCCCACGCCGGCCGACGGCAGCGTCGACAGAATCGTCAACGGATGGATATAGCTCTCGTACAACACGCCCAGCACGATGTAGACGCAGATCACCGCGGCCAGGATCAGCCACAGTTCGTTCTGCAACGAGGCTTCGTAGGCGTTGGCCGCGCCTAGGAAGGACAGGCTGATCCCGGCCGGCAAGCCGGCATCGGCGGCGGTCTTGCGGATCGCATCCACCGCGGTGCCCAGCGATACGCCCGGCGCGGTATCGAAGCCGACCGTCGCCGCCGGGAACTGGGCGACGTGGTTGACCTGCAGCGGCGCGGCGCGTTCCTGGATCTGCGCGATCGCCGCCAGCGGCGTGGGCGCGTTCGCGGTCGGCAGATGCAAGCGGCCCAGGTCGGCCGGTTGCGTGGCCAGGCCGGGCTGCGCTTCCAGGATCACCCGGTACTGGGTGGTCTCGTTGAAGATGGTCGAAACGATGCGCTGACCGAACGCGCTGTACAGCGCTTCGTCGACGGTCGACGCGCTGATGTTCAGGCGCGCGGCGCTGTCGCGGTCGATCGACACGTACGCGGCCGAACCGGTCGCGCCGGCATCGGTGATCACGTTGCGCAGCTGCGGCAACCCGCGCAGTTTGTCGACCAGCGCGTTGGCGGTGCGATCGACCGCGGCCTGATCCGAACCCTGGATCGAGAAGCGGTTCTGGGTCGGCCCGGTTTCCGCGTCGATGGTCAAGTCCTGCACCGGCTGCACGTACAAGGTCACCCCGGCCACCGCCGAAGCGCGCTCGCGCAGCTGCTGCATGATCTGCTGCTGCGAGCCGCTGCGATCTTGCTTGAGATTGATCAGCATGCGTCCGGCCGACAGCAGCGTGGTGTTGGCGCCGTCCACGCCAATGTAGGCGCTCAGCGAGGCGACATCGGGATCACGCAGCAACGCGCGCGCCACGTCCTGCTGCACCCGCGCCATGCCGGCGTAAGACACTTGGTGGCTGTAGCGCACCTCGACCTGCAACTGGCCGGTGTCCTGCATTGGGAACAGGCCCTTGGGAATCACGATGTACAGCAGCACGGTCAGCGCCAGCGTCGCCAACGCCACGATCAAGGTCGCGCCCTGACGGTCGAGCACCCAGTCCAGGGCCACGCCGTAACGGTCGATCAGGCGCTGGAAGCGGTCCGGACGTTCGGGTTCGCCCGCCTCGGCATGGGCCTTGGGCTTGAGCCAGCGCGCCGCCAGCATCGGCGTCAAGGTCAACGACACCACCGCCGAAATCACGATGGTGATCGCAAGGGTGATGGCGAATTCGCGGAACAAACGCCCGACCACGTCGCCCATGAACAACAGCGGGATCAGCACCGCGATCAACGACACCGTCAGCGAGATGATGGTGAAGCCGATCTGGCGCGCGCCCTTGAGCGCGGCCTCGAACGGCGGCTCGCCTTCCTCGATGTAGCGCGAGATGTTCTCGATCATGACGATCGCATCGTCGACCACGAACCCGGTGGCGATGGTCAGCGCCATCAGGCTGAGGTTGTCGAGACTGAAACCCAGCAGATACATCGCGCCGAACGTGCCGATCAGCGAGATCGGCACCGCCAGACTGGCGATCACCGTCGCCGCGACGCTGCGCAAAAACACCAGGATCACCGCCACCACCAGCGCGATCGCCAGCAGCAGTTCGAATTCGACATCGCGCACCGACGCGCGGATGCCGGTGGTGCGGTCGCTGAGCACCTCGACCTTGAGCCCGGCCGGCAAGCCCGCCTGCAACTCCGGCAGGCGCGCCTTGATCGCATCGACGGTGGCGATCACGTTCGCGCCGGGCTGGCGCTGCACGTTGACGATGATCGCCGGAGTCAGCCCGGACCAGGCGCCCAGGCGGACGTTCTCGGCGCTTTCGATCACGTTGGCGACATCGCGCAAACGGATCGGCGCGCCGTCGCGGTAGGCGACGATCAGTTGTTTGTATTGCTCGGCGTCGGTGAGCTGGTCGTTGGCGTCGATGGTGTAGGACCGGCTCGGCCCGTCGAAACTGCCCTTGGCGCCGCTGGCGTTGCCGTTGGCGATCACCGTGCGCAGGCTGTCGATGCCCAGCCCGTACGACGCCAGCAACTGCGGATCGGCCTGGATGCGCACCGCCGGCCGGTTGCCGCCGCTGAGCGACACCAACCCCACGCCGCCGACCTGGGAAATACTCTGCGCCAGGCGCGTGTTGACCAGATCCTGCACCTGAGTCAGCGCGATCGTGTCGGAGGTCACCGCCAATGTCAGCACCGGCGCATCGGCCGGATTGACCTTGGCGTATACCGGCGGCGCCGGCAGATCGGCGGGGAGCAGGTTGCCGCCGGCGTTGATCGCGGCCTGCACTTCCTGTTCGGCCACGTCGAGGGTTTCGTCCAGGTCGAACTGCAAGGTGATGACCGACGCGCCCGCCGCGCTGGTCGAACTCATCCGCCGCAGGCCGGACATCTGCCCGAACTGACGCTCCAGCGGCGCGGTCACGGTGTGCGCCATTACCTCGGGGCTGGCGCCCGGGTACAGGGTCTGCACCTGGATGGTCGGGTAATCGACTTCCGGCAAGGCCGACAGCGGCAGCAGCCGGAAACCGGCCAGACCGGCCAGCACGATCGCCGCCATCAGCAGCGAGGTCGCGACCGGTCGCAGGATGAAGGGCCGCGAGGGATTCATTGCGCGCCGCTGCGGCCGCCGGCTCTGCGTTCGCCTCGCGGCTTGGCGGATGCGGCATCGCCCGCGCCGCTGCCCTTACCCGAGCCGGCCGCGGCATCCTCGGGCAAACGCACCGTGGCGCCGTCGGTGAGTTGATCGCCGCCGGAGATCACCACCTTCTCGCCCGCGCGCAGACCCTGCGCGACCGACACCGAATCGCCCGAGGCCGGCCCGCGCTTGACCGTGCGCAGCGAAGCCTTGCGGTCGGCGCCGACCACATACACGAAGTCGCCCTTCGGCCCGGTGCGCAGCGCCGCCGACGGCACCACGATCGCGTTGTTCAAGGTATCCAGCAGCACGCGCACGTTGACGAACTGACTCGGAAACAAACGCGCGTCGGCATTGCCGAAACGCGCCTTGGCCTTGACCGTGCCGGTGGTCGGGTCGATGACATTGTCCAAAGTCAGAAACTGGCCCTGACCGAGCACCTGGGTGCGGGTGCGGTCGAGCACCGTCACCGCCGGCGCATCGCCCCGCGCCAGCCGCGCCTGGATCCGCGGCAGATCGTCCTGCGGCGCGGTGAATTCGACATCGATCGGCGTGACCGCGGCGATCACCGCGACCCCGGCCGCGTCGCCGGAGGTCACGTAATTGCCCAGATCGACCACGCGCAGACCCACGCGTCCGGCGATCGGCGCCTTGACCTGACTGTAATCGAGATTGAGCTTGGCGGTGCCGACCGCGGCCTCATCGGTGGCGACCACGCCGGTCAGCTGATTCACGGTCGCGGCCTGCGTGTCGACGTCCTGACGCGCGATCGAGTCCTGCTTGAGCAGCGTCTGATAACGCTGCAAGGTCAACTGCGCCACGCGCAATTGCGCCTGATCGCGGACCAGGCTGCCCTGCGCTTGCTGCAGGGCCAGTTGGAACGGCCGCGGGTCGATGCTCAGCAGCACCTGCCCCTTCGCCACCGTCTGGCCTTCCTTGAACGCGATATCGACGATGTTGCCCGAGACCTGCGGCCGCACCGTCACCATCGCCAACGGCGTGACCGTGCCTAGCGCTTCGAGCGTGATCGGGATCGAGCCGGCCCGGGCGACGGCGATGCCGACCGTCGCGGTCGGCCGCCGATTGCCGCGCTCCTCGCTCGCGCGCCCATGCACCAGCCACCAGACCAGCGCGATCAGCACCAGCACGCCGAGGATCGTCAGTCGCCATCCGCCACGCCGGGGCGGCGCATCGGGGGAATGAGCTTGCGGCGTCGTGCCCATAGGCCTGCCTGCATCCGCTTGATTCGTGAGATTCGGATAAAGCTAACGCGCGAAGCCCGATTGCGTTGTCCGTATTACAGAACCGTAATGCACGGCCAATGTTCGGAAGACCGTGTGAACGTGGTGTGGTGGCTCGGGCAGCGAGCCACCTGTTCCGGCCGAGCGCGGCCGTGAATGATCGAGGATGGGTCGACCGTATCGCGAGCGATGCCCGCGATCAGGTCCGCGGCTGATCCAGCACGACCTCGCGACTGAGCGGGTCGACCCGCACCTTCACCGTCGCGCCGGGCACGATCTGCGCCACCCGGACCGGACTCAAGGCCGCCACGATCTCGGTCACGAACCCTTCCACGCCGTCGGCGGCGGCGACCTGCAACCGCAGCCGCACCAACAGATAAATGGCATCGACGCGTCCGCCGGTATCGGCCGCGTCGAGCACCTGCGCGGTCGTCGCCACGCCCTCGCGTTGCAGACGTTGCTCGAGCGCAACATTGGTGACCTTGTCGATGACCTGCCTTTGCAGCTTCATGATCGCGAACGCGCCGACCGGAACCGCGATCAGCGGCACGACGACGATCAACACTGTCAACACGATCAACAACACAGTCATGGTGCGGCGCGGTCGCGCGAGTCGCCCGGGGAACGCCGAGCATACGCAAGCCATGCCTCGACCGCCAAAAACCCCGCGCCGAGGCGCAACCGCCGATGGCTTGCCCACGCCTGCCCGCCGCATCGCATGGATATCGCCATGCGCCACCGAATGTACATGATGAAACAGGCCGATCGCGAGCATTCACGCCACGGCCGGCGTCGCGGTACGCAAACGAGACCGGGGACATTTTCATCTCGGCACCCGTGGCCATCGCATCCGTAACGTCGAAGCGGTCCGCGGATGAAAATGCAAGCGTCGGTTTGCACGCATTTTCGGAAACGGCAAGCACGTTTCACACTTGCGATCACACATCGCGAATTTCCCTTAAAACAAGGGACATTGCGCCAACACCGACGACCCGATTCACGCCGCGATCACAAGGTCGATTCTGTGATCTAGCACATCGGCCAATGCGATACGCATCGCTACTTCGAGCAACAAACGACCCGAATCGTTGACCGACCTGACAACAGGACGTAACACTGTGTTGGCAACGTGCAGCAACGCACCAACACGCACCACAGCGGCTCGCTCACTAACTAAAAAAATAGCGAACCGCTTCGCCACACCCGTCCGCACCGTCCGAATCCAGTGCGCGACCACCCTTCTCGTGACACGGAGCAAGTCGATTGAAGAATTCCAACCTACGACGCGTGGGATCCCGCTTACGTCCGGTTCCACCTGGCCAGACTCCGCCCGACTTTTCGTTCGCGCCGTCCGGCGCGCGGTCGCCGGCACGCATCGACGCAAACGGTATCCGCACCGCGCCGGAACGCTGTCCAGGATGACCCTCGGGCGATCGCGCGGCGCTGAGCGGATCCGCATCTAGATCCCAAGCTTCGCCCGACGCCATGGATCCAACCGGCCAACGGATGGTTTGCGCTTGCGCACGCCACGGGCGTGTTCGCATCGTCGCGGGCGAACGCTTCATGCATCCACGCTTATCGCCGCGATCGCCGGAGCATGCGCGAGCACCGCCTGCGATCGCGAGACGAACGACGGCGTCGCGACGATTCGGCTTGGCATGGCGCGAAGCGATATCGCGCCCGCGGCGCCGATAAGCCGGACCATGCCGCGCGCCGATCGCGCTCCTGACGCCTGTTGCTGCGCTTGCACTCCCCGTATTCGACCCGAACCGAGACAGCGCACATGACTGAGCTCAATTTTCACGGTCGCAAGACCCTGCCCGCCCGGGGCCAGCCCTGGAACGAACTGCAGGTCGCCATGTCGGACATGCGCGGCGACGACCCCGACTGGCGCTACGGCCCGCCCTTGAACGTGTACTACGCCGGCGAGGACGTGCTCGACGTCGCCCGCCGCGCCTACGCCATGTTCATCTGTGAGGATGCGCTGGCGCCGGCGGCGTTTCCCAGCCTGCGCCGGATGCAGGACGACATCGTCGCCATTTCGCTGTCGCTGCTCGGCGGCGGCGACGACGCGGTCGGCACCATGACCAGCGGCGGCAGCGAAAGCATCGTGCTCGCGGTACGCAGCGCGCATCGCGCGTTCCGCGCGCGCCATCCCGGCGTGCGTCGCCCGCATCTGCTGATGCCGTCCAGCGCGCATCCGGCCTACGACAAGGCCGCCGATCTGATGGGCGTGGACGTGGTGCGGGTGTCGATCGGCGGCGACTACCGCGCCAGCGTCGACGTGCTGGCGCAGTGCATTTCCTCGGAAACCATGATGATCGTCGCCTCGGCTCCGTCGCTGCCGTTCGGCGCCATCGACCCGGTCGAGGACATCGCCCGACTCGCGCGCGAATACGAGGTGTGGCTGCACGTGGACGCCTGCGTCGGCGGCTTCCTCGCCCCGCACGTGGCGTGCTTCCTGCCCGGACTGCCGCGTTTCGACCTGAGCATTCCCGGCGTGCGTTCGCTGTCGGCCGACCTGCACAAGTTCGGTTACGCCGCCAAGGGCGCGTCGGTGCTGTTGTATGCCGACGCCGAGGATCAGGAGTACCAGCACTTTGAATACTTCGACTGGCCCAAGGGTGTCTACCGCACTGACACCCTGAGCGGCACGCGTCCGGGCGGCGCGGTCGCCGCGGCCTGGGCGGTGCTGCATTACCTGGGCGAATCGGGCTATCGCGCCCTGGCCCAGCGGGTGATGCACATCCGCGACCGCTACATCGAAGGTATCGAGCGCATTCCCGGATTGCACCTGCTCGGCGCGCCGCATCTGAGCGTGATCGCGTTCGGCTCCGACGAATACGACATCCACCTGATCGGCGACGCGATGCAGGCGCGCGGCTGGCCCGTCAGCCGCCTGTCCAATCCGGCCGCCTTGCACCTGACCCTGACTCCGGGCCACGACCAGAGCATGGACGCTTACCTCAGCGACCTGGAGCGCGCCGTCCACCAACGCGAACGCGGCGCGCTGCGTTCGCAATCGCGGACGGTGGTCGCGTACTGAGACGCCGACCATGCCGGATCATGCGTCCTCGATCCGGTATGCGATCCCCCTCTTCTTTCGATACCCGCAGGAGCCGCACATGAGCAATCCCTTCGAAGACCCCAACGGCACCTTCCTGGTTCTGGTCAACGACGAGAACCAGCATTCGCTATGGCCCGAATTCGCCGAAATCCCGGCCGGCTGGCGCAGCGTCCACGGCCCGGCCGAGCGCCAGACGTGCCTGGACTACGTCGAGAAGAATTGGACGGATATGCGTCCTTTGAGTCTGATCAAGGCGATGGAGCAGCATGGAGGTTGAAGTCGCGGCGTGGCTGAGTAATCAGCCGCGCAGGTAGCTGGCGAGACGGCAAGAGAATCGTACGTTGCGTCGCCCTGGCTCGTGACTCTCACCACCGCGAACCCCACTTCTTCGCGACCGCTCTGGCTCGTCATCCCCGCGAAGGCGGGGATCCAGAGACTTCAGAGTCATGTCGCGGTGAAGCCCCTGGATCCCCGCCTTCGCGGGGATGACGGCTTGGGAAGTTCAGCAATATCAAGTCAGACGGTAACCCGCTATCAGCGCTCCTACCTACTCGTCATTCCCGCGAACGCGGGAATGACGATGTCAATTCACGAAGCGATCTGGCACCAACGCTGGCGTCTTAGGAGATGCAATGACGTCCAAGGACGAAATCGATGAGGCCTGTCAAAGATGACGGTAGGGACAAGCCCTCACCCACGCCCCATCAACTACGAATATTCAAAGCCCGGTTGACCCCCAGCGCCGCCATCGTGCAAACCGCGCCCGACAACAGATACACGCCGACAAACCCCAGCCCGAAGTGCGCGCACAACCCCAGCGCCACCAGCGGTGCGAACGCCGCGCCGATCAACCAGGCCAGGTCCGAGGTCAACGCCGCGCCGGTGTAGCGATACTTCGAACCGAAGTTCGCGGTCACCGAACCGGCGGCCTGGCCGTAGGACAGGCCCAGCAGCACGAAGCCGATCAGGATGAACACGTCCTGGCCCAGTTCGCCCGAGCCCAGCAGAGTCGGCGCGAAACCGCTGAACATCGCGATCGCCGCGGCCAATGCGGCCAAGGTGCGCGGACGGCCGAAGCGGTCGGCGATCAAGCCCGACGCCACCACCGCGCCCGCGGCCAGACAGGCGCCGACGATCTGCACCACCAGGAACTGGCTCACCGACTGGTCCGAGTACAGCAGGATCCACGACAGCGGGAAAATCGTCACGATGTGGAACAGCGCATAGCTCGCCAGCGCGGCGAACGCGCCGATCACCACATGCCGGCCCTTGGCCTGGAACAGTTCCAGCACCGGCGTGGGCTCGAGTTCGTGCTCGCCCAGTTCGCGGGCGTATTCGTGGGTGACGACCAGACGCAGACGCGCGAACAGCGCGACCACGTTGATCGCGAACGCGGCGAAGAACGGATAACGCCAGCCCCAGTCGAGGAAGTCGGCGCGCGGCAGGCTGGTGTTGAGATAGGCGAACAGCGCGGCGGCGATGATGAAGCCGACCGGCGCACCGAGCTGACCGAGCATCGCGTACCAGCCGCGGCGTTCCTTCGGCGCATTGAGCGCGAGCAACGACGGCAGGCCGTCCCACGATCCGCCGAGTGCGATGCCCTGGCCGATCCGGAACAAGGACAGCAGCACGATCGACAACGAACCGGCCGTACCGAAACTCGGCAGGAACGCGATGCCCGCGGTGCAAGTGCCGAGCAGGAACAAGGCGATGGTGAGCTTGGTGCTGCGGTCCCACCGGCGCTGGATCCACATGAACGTGACCGTGCCGATCGGCCGCGCGATGAACGCCAGCGAGAAGATCGCGAACGACCACAGCGTGCCTTCGAGCTTGCCCAGGAACGGGAAAAAGAGCGACGGGAACACCAGCACCGAGGCGATGCCGTAGACGAAGAAGTCGAAGTACTCCGAGGCGCGGCCGATCACCACGCCGACCGCGATGTCGCCCGGCGCCACTTCGGCATGCGAACCGGTGTCGTGGACCGACACGGTCTGGGAGGAATCCGGGTTTGCGAGATTTGGCGTATGCATCGTCGAGTCGGCTTGTGGTGCGTGGAGCGATCGGGCCTGATCGATTTGCCGATGCAGGCGGATACGTTCAGTTATGGCGAGAATCGGGAATCGGGAATCGGGAATCGGGAATCGGGAATCGGGAATCGGGAATCGGGAATCGGGAAGAGCGTAGCGCGCCATGTCTGCAAAACGCGTAAATAACCCGAGGCAACGCAATTGTCAGACCTAGCAATCTTTACCCAACGTCATTCCCGCGAAAGCGGGCTCCGCTTTACTTCGGCGGAGCCGAACATCCAGGGCCTTTCGTGCGAGAACGCCTGAAGTCACTGGATTCCCGCGTTCGCGGGAATGACGTTCTGGATGGCAGCGCGGCGTCGGGCCAATCATCACCCGACCTCCACATCACCCGACACCATCACACCCATTCCCGGGAACGCCGCTAGCTTCCCACCACCCGCCCGGCGCTGCCATAGGACAAAACGTCCAATCGTCGTCACAGTCTCGCGGCTCTACAGTGCGCCCATCGCCGCCCCGCCGCGGCTTCGCTCGTGCGATGCGCTGCCCGATGACCATGGTCAAATCTCTGTTAAGCCGCCTGCTTTCACGCCGCCCGCCCGCTGCCGGCGCGCTCGGTGACGGCGCGCCCTCGCGCGGCCTGCGCTCAAGCCGCACGCCCGCCGACGGAACATTCAGGACGTTGCTAAGCAGGACGTTGCGTCCGCTGCTCGCCGTGGCCGCCCTGACGCTGCTGGCCGGCTGCAACACCCTCGTGCTGAATCCGCCCGGCGACGTGGCGGCCCAGCAAGGCGACCTCATCGTGGTGTCGACCGTGCTGATGCTGCTGATCATCGTGCCGGTGATCGGGCTGACGCTGTTCTTCGCCTGGCGCTATCGCGCATCCAACAAGAGCGCGACCTACAAGCCCGACTGGGACCATTCGACCCAGCTCGAGCTGCTGATCTGGGCCGCGCCGCTGCTGATCATCATCGTGCTCGGCGCGATCACCTGGGTCAGCACCCACACCCTCGATCCCTATCGCCCGCTGCACCGCGTCGCCGCCGGCCGCCCGGTTCCGGCCGACGTCAAGCCGCTGGTGGTCGAAGTGGTCGCGCTGGATTGGAAGTGGCTGTTCCTGTACCCGGAACAGAACATCGCCACGGTCAACGAACTGGCCGCGCCGGTCGATCGGCCGATCCACTTCAAGATCACCGCCTCGACCGTGATGAACTCGTTCTACATCCCCGCCCTGGCCGGCCAGATCTACGCCATGCCGGGCATGGAAACCCAGTTGCACGCGGTGATGAATGCGCCGGGCAACTACGAAGGCTTCTCGGCGAACTACAGCGGCGCCGGTTTCTCCGGCATGCGTTTCCGCTTCCACGGCATGGATCAGGCCGGCTTCGACCAGTGGGTCGCGCAGAACCGCGCCAGCGGCAACACCCTGCAGCGCGCCGATTATCTCAAGCTCGAGATGCCCAGCGAAAAGGAATCGGTGCGCCGCTACGGCGCGGTCGCGCCGGGCCTGTACAAGGCGATCCTCAACCGCTGCGTCGACTCATCGAAGATGTGCATGGACGAGATGATGATGATCGACGCCAGCGGCGGCCTGGGCCTGAACACCAACGCGCTGGCGCCGCGACGCAAGGGCGACCTGCGCGGCGGCCCGGTGGTGACCTCGGCGATGTGCGTGACCGAACCGACCGCGACGCCGAACTGGGGCGTCGCCTCGCTGGCGCCGTGATCGCGGCGCATCGCATAGCCGAATTGATCGCAACGAATCGAATTCAAGCAAGGCGCGCAGACCGCGCGCCGAGTCCGCGAGCGGACTTCCGGAGTTGAAGATGTCTGACCAATCCAACCTCACCCAGTCGATCTTCGGCCGGCTCAGCTGGGACGCGATCCCGCTGCACGAGCCGATCCTGATCGCCACCTTCGCCATGGTCGTGCTCGGCGGCCTGGCCGTGCTCGCGCTGATCACCCGCTACAAGCTGTGGGGGTATCTGTGGAAGGAATGGTTCACCAGCATCGATCACAAGAAGATCGGCATCATGTACATGGTGCTGGGCTTGGTGATGCTGCTGCGCGGCTTCGCCGACGCGCTGATGATGCGCCTGCAGCAGGCGATGGCCTTCGGCGATAACGCCGGCTATCTGCCGCCGGAACACTACGATCAGATCTTCACCGCGCACGGCGTGATCATGATCTTTTTCGTGGCCATGCCGCTGGTCACCGGCTTCATGAACTACCTGGTGCCGCTGCAGATCGGTGCGCGCGACGTCGCCTTCCCCTTCCTCAACAACTTCAGCTTCTGGATGACCGCCTGCGGCGCCGGGCTGGTGATGCTGTCGCTGTTCGTCGGCGAGTTCGCCAAGACCGGCTGGCTGGCGTATCCGCCGCTGTCGGGCATCGCCTACAGTCCCGGGGTCGGGGTCGACTACTACATATGGGCGCTGCAGATAGCCGGCGTGGGCACCTTGCTATCGGGCATCAACCTGATCGCGACCATCGTCAAGATGCGCGCGCCCGGCATGACCATGATGCGCATGCCGGTGTTCACCTGGACCTCGCTGTGCACCAACGTGCTGATCGTCGCCGCGTTCCCGGTGCTGACCGCGGTGCTGCTGCTGTTGTCGCTGGACCGCTACGCCGGCACCAACTTCTTCACGAACGATCTCGGCGGCAACCCGATGATGTACGTGAACCTGATCTGGATCTGGGGCCACCCGGAGGTCTACATCCTGATCCTGCCGTGCTTCGGCATCTTCTCCGAGATCGTCTCGACCTTCAGCGGCAAGCGCCTGTTCGGCTACGCCTCGATGGTCTACGCGACCGTGGTGATCACGATCCTGTCGTACCTGGTGTGGCTGCACCACTTCTTCACCATGGGCTCGGGCGCCAGCGTCAACTCGTTCTTCGGCATCACCACGATGATCATCTCGATCCCCACGGGGGCGAAGATCTTCAACTGGCTGTTCACCATGTACCGCGGCCGCATCCGCTTCGAAGTGCCGATGCTGTGGACGATCGGCTTCATGGTCACCTTCACCATCGGCGGCATGACCGGCGTGCTGCTGGCGGTGCCGCCGGCCGACTTCGTCCTGCACAACAGCCTGTTCCTGATCGCCCACTTCCATAACGTGATCATCGGCGGCGTGCTGTTCGGCCTGTTCGCCGGCATCAACTTCTGGTGGCCCAAGGCATTCGGCTTCAAGCTCGATGCGTTCTGGGGCAAATGCTCGTTCTGGTTCTGGATCACTGGCTTCTTCTTCGCCTTCATGCCGCTGTACGTGCTGGGCCTGATGGGCGTGACCCGCCGCGTCAATCACTTCGAAGACCCGTCCCTGCAGATCTGGTTCATCATCGCCGCGTTCGGCGCGGTGCTGATCGCGCTGGGCATCGCCAGCATGCTGATCCAGTTCGTTGTCAGCATCCGCCGCCGCCACGAACTGCGCGACGAAACCGGCGATCCGTGGCAGGGCCGCACGCTGGAATGGTCGACCTCCTCGCCGCCGCCGGACTACAACTTCGCCTTCACCCCGGTGGTGCACGACAACGACGCCTGGCACGACATGAAGCAGCGCGGCTATCAGCGTCCGCGGTCGGGCTTCCTCGACGTGCACATGCCCAAGAACACCGCCGCCGGCCTGGTCATCGCCGTGCTCAGCACGATCTGCGCGTTCGGCCTGATCTGGCAGATGTGGCTGTTCGCCGGCGTGGCCTTCGCCGCGATGCTGATCGCCGCGATCGTGCACACCTTCAACTACAAGCGCGACTACCACATCCCGGCGGCCGAAGTGACGGCCACCGAGGACAAGTACACGCAGCAACTGGCCGCCGCCCATGTCTGACGCACACGCCATCGCCACCCACACCGCCGACGGACGTCCGGTCTTCTTCGACGCCCAGGGCAAGCATCATCCGCAAAACGGCACCCTGCTCGGGTTCTGGCTGTACCTGATGAGCGACTGCCTGGTGTTCGCCTGCCTGTTCGCGGTCTACGGCGTGCTCGGCCGCAGCTACGCGGCCGGCCCGTCGGGCGCGGATCTGTTCGATCTGCAACTGGTCGCGATCAACACCTCGATGCTGCTGCTGTCGTCGATCACCTACGGCTTCGCGATGATCTCGATGAAGCGGCGCAAACTCGCCGCGGTACAGGGCTGGCTGGCGATCACCGGCGTGTTCGGCCTGGCCTTCATCGGCCTGGAACTGTACGAGTTCGCGCATCTGATCCATGAAGGCGCCGGCCCGCAGCGCAGCGCGTTCCTGTCCTCGTTCTTCGCCCTGGTCGGCACCCACGGCCTGCACGTGACCTTCGGCATCGTCTGGCTGGTCACCTTGATGGCGCAGCTCGGCAAACACGGTCTGACCGTGGAAAACCGCCGCCGCCTGATGTGCCTGTCGATGTTCTGGCATTTCCTCGACGTCGTGTGGATCGGCGTCTTCACCTTCGTTTACCTGATGGGAGTGCTGCCGTGAGCCATCCGGTCGCCCCGCAACACCACGACAACGATCATGCCCACGCGCACGGCCACGACAGCGCGCACGACGACGGCGACGATTACCACGGCACCATCGGCGGTTATGCGATCGGTTTCGTGCTGTCGCTGATCCTCACCGCGATCCCGTTCTGGCTGGTGATGGCCAAGGTGCTGCCGAGCTCGGGCATGACCGCGTTCGTGGTCCTGGCCTTCGCGGTCGTGCAGATCGTCGTGCACATGGTCTACTTCCTGCACATGAACACGAAGTCGGAGGGCGGTTGGAACATGCTCGCGCTGATCTTCACCCTGGTGCTGGTGGTGATCATGCTGGCCGGCTCGCTGTGGGTCATGCATCACCTCAACACCAACATGATGCCGATGCCGCACGATATGCGGAACATGCCCTGATTCGGGATTCGGGATTCGGGATTCGGGATTCGAAATTTTGCTCGTCATTCCCGCGAAGGCGGGAATCCAGCGACTTTCGTGCGAGTGCCGTCAAAGTCACTGGATTCCCGCGTTCGCGGGAATGACGGGCAAAAGCGGCATGACTGCGAAGTCCGCGCACCTGCCTTCACGCGATGACGAGTAAATCGGCCCCACTCTGAAGTCGAGCAGCACCGAACGCCCCACCGGCGATTCATGAAGAGGTCCCGAGCATGACCGCGACCACCAAGCGCCCGCGCAGCCGCTTCGCCCTGGCGGCCGTGTCGTTGCTGTTCCTCGCCGCCTTCGCGGGCCTGATCGCACTGGGCGTGTGGCAAATCCAGCGCCGCGCCTGGAAACTCGACCTGATCCAGCGCGTCGACGCGCGCGTACACGCCCCGCCCGGCGCCGCGCCCGGCCCGGCCGACTGGCCCACCGTCAGCGCCGATCGCGACGAGTACAAGCATGTCCAGCTCGAAGGCCAGTACCTGCCGGTCGCGGCCACGCGCGTGCAGGCGGTCGCCGAACTCGGCCCGGGTTTCTGGCTGCTGCAGCCGTTCCAGACCACCGGCGGCGACATCGTCCTGATCAACCGCGGCTTCGTGCCGAACAAGCGCAAGGCCGCCGAAGCCGACGCAGCGCCCAGCGACACCCACGTCACCGGCCTGCTGCGCCTGAGCGAGCCCGGCGGCGGTTTCCTGCGCAAGAACGCGCCGGCGCAGAACCGCTGGTACTCGCGCGACGTGCAGGCGATCGCGGCCAGGCTCGGCCTCAAACAGGTCGCGCCCTACTTCATCGACGCCGATCGCGCCGCGCCGCTGCCGAGCGATCCCAAGGTCGAGCCGACTTGGCCGGTCGGCGGGCTGACGGTGATAAAGTTTCCCAACAGCCACCTGTCCTACGCATTGACCTGGTTCGCGCTGGCGCTGATGGTCGTGTTCGCCGCCTGGCGCGTGTACCTGGAAGAGCGCCGCCGGCGACGCAGCCACGGCGCCTAGAGTCGAACTGGAACCGATGCCGTAACCAATCGATCCGATCGCCGTTATCGTCGTCGCCCGCAGCGCTCCGAATTACCTCGCCCCGCGCCACCCCGCTTCCGCTACCGGCCCACACACCATGCAGGACAGCCCCATCACCGGCCCCGCTCCTGGCATGGCCCCGCTGACCGCCTCGCAGGACGGCACCGGGGTCAAGAACATGCACCAGTTGATCCAGCTGCGCTGGATCGCGGTGATCGGCCAGGTCGCGACCATCGTGTTCGTGCATTTCGGTTTCGGCATCCGCCTGCCGCTGATGCCGATGGCGATCGTGCTGGCCTGCCTGGCCGCGTTCAACCTGGTCAGCATGCTGCGCTGGCGGCATCGCGAGGAAGTCACCAACGGCGCGCTGTTCCTCGCCCTGCTGGTCGATGTGCTGACCCTAACCGCGCAGTTGTACCTCAGCGGCGGCGCGGCCAATCCGTTCGTGTTCCTGTACCTGCTGCAGGTGGTGCTGGCGGCGGTGCTGCTGCGCTCGTGGGCAAGCTGGGCGGTGGTGTTCGTGACCAGCGCCTGCTTCATCGCCCTGACCACGTTCGCCGGCCCGGTGGTGATCCCGGCCGACCCGACCCGCGGCCTCGCCGATCCCTATGTGCAGGGCATGCTGTTGTGCTTCGTGCTCAACGCGACCTTGCTGGTGGTGTTCATCACCCGCATCGGCCGGATCCTGCGCGCGCGCGACGCGCGCCTGGCCGACCTGCGCCAGCGCGCCGCCGAGGAAGAACACATCGTGCGCATGGGCCTGCTGGCGTCGGGCGCCGCGCATGAACTCGGCACGCCGCTGGCGACCTTGTCGGTGATCCTCGGCGACTGGCGCCACATGCCGCCGTTCACCCAGCAGCCCGAGCTGCTGCAGGAACTCGACGAAATGCAGACCCAGCTGCACCGCTGCAAGAGCATCGTCACCGGCATCCTGCTGTCGGCCGGCGAAACCCGCGGCGAGGCGCCCGAGGAGACCACCGTGGCGGCATTTCTGGACGACTTGGTCGGCGAATGGCGCAGCACCCGTCCGGTGCGCGGATTCGACTACGAGAACAGCTTCGGCGAGGATGCGGTCATCATTTCCGACTCCGGCCTCAAGCAGATGATCTGCAACGTGCTCGACAACGCGCTGGAAGCCTCGCCCGGCTGGGTCGGGCTGGAAGCCTGGCGCGACGAGGACAAGCTGGTGCTGCGGGTCAGCGACGCCGGCCCGGGTTTCGCCCCGGCGATGCTGTCGCACTTCGGCAAACCGTACCAATCCAGCAAGGGACGCCCCGGCGGCGGCCTGGGCCTGTTCCTGTCGCTCAACGTGGTCCGCCAGCTCGGCGGCAGCATCGCCGCGCGCAATCGCGAACCCAGCGGCGCGGTAGTGACCATGAGCCTGCCGTTGTCGTCGTTGAGCGTGAGCGAGGCCGAGCATGAGTGAGCACGACGACACCGAAGTCCCCCTCGACGACGATGCGCTCGACGGCGACGACGCGCGCCGCCTGCTGATCGTCGAGGACGATGCCGCGTTCGCGCGCACCCTGACCCGTTCGTTCGAGCGCCGCGGCTACATCGTGCACAACGCGAGCCATCTGGCCGACGTGGAAAAATTGCTGGAAACCCACAGCCCCGGCTATGCGGTGGTCGACCTGAAACTGGCCGGCGGCGATTCCGGCCTGGCCTGCGTGCAGGCGCTGCACGAGCACGACCCGGACATGCTGATCGTGGTGCTGACCGGTTACGCCAGCATCGCCACCGCGGTCGAAGCGATCAAGCTCGGCGCTTGCCACTACCTGGCCAAGCCGTCCAACACCGACGACATCGAAGCCGCGTTCGGCCGCGCCGCCGGCGACGCCACGGTCGAACTGACCGAGCGCCAGACCTCGATCAAGACCCTGGAATGGGAACGCATCCACGAGATGCTGGCCGCGACCGACTTCAACATCTCCGAGACCGCGCGCCGGCTCGGCATGCATCGGCGCACCCTGGCGCGCAAGCTCGGCAAGCATCGGGTCAAGTAGGCGCGCGACGGATTCGCTGCGCACTCATCGGTCGGGATCGCACCGCGCCTGGCCGCGGCGAGGCTTCTTTCAAACGGCCGACCGACGCATCGCATCTCAAGGACCGAGCGCGCCGGCCCGGACCTCAGACGAACCCATGCTCCCGCGCCAGCCGCGTCAGCCCGATGTGGCTGCGCGCGCCGAGCTTCTCCATCGCCGTCGCCCGCATCGCGCGCACCGTCGACTGGGGCATTTTCAGGACCTTGGCGATGCCGCGGACATCGCTGCCCTGCAGGCGCATATGGATCACCATCAGCTCGCGCGCGCTCAGGCGATCGAACGGCGAGCGCGCCACCAGGCTCGTAGACCCCGGCAGCGCTTCGTCCAGGTAACGCCGTCCCCGCGCCACCTCGCGCACCGCCTCCAGTACCCGGCCCGGCGGCGACGACTTCGACACGAAGCCCAGCGCGCCGGCCGCCAGCAGCATCCGCGACACCGGCCCGCGCTCGCGCATCGACACCACCAGGACGCGGAAGGTCGGATCGAAATCCAGCAACTTGCGCGTGACCGTCAATCCATCGCTCGTGCCCAGATCGAAATCGCTGACCACCACGTCCGGCGCCGAGAACGGAATCATCCGCAACGCCATGTCGACGTCGCTCGCCTCGCCGATCACCTTGACGTCGCCATCGCCCTCGATCATCAGGCGCAGCGCCATGCGCGCGAGCGAATGATCATCGACCATGAACACATGAATCATGCCGGCCAGCCTTCCCTGTGAAGTCGAGCATCAATCCGATCCGCGCCGCGGCGGCCGAACGGAACCTCGCGTCCGCCCATCCGCCCAGCCTGCAACCGCCTCATCCATTTTCACCATCGGACAAGGGCCGGCAAGACACGGTGAAGCCGCGCCGCCGGGAACCGCTACCTGAAGTTGCGATACACGGCGCTCCACGGACGACTTCATCGCGCAGTCAGCCGGCCCTGATCCGGTAGTTGCACGCGGCGAGCATATCAATTCCACACAAAATCAATCCAGCTTCAGGCAGATGTCTACAACAAGCTGAAAATAGACGAAAAAACCGGCCCCAGGATTGATTTCGCGCCCCCCATCTGGTTTCTATTGTGAAACGCAGGACGCCGCGTCAAGCAAGCACGAATCCACCGGAGCGTGGATTTATTACCAGGGGGACCACCGCATGAACGCTCAGCCGCCGCGCGCCGCTTCGCACGCCCGTTCGTCGCACGCCGCCGCCTCGCCGGCCCGGCCTCGCGCCCGCGCCACCGCGCCCATCGCCCTCGCCCTGGCCGGCCTGTTCGCCGCCACGCCAACGCGCGCGCAAATGGTCGTCAACGACCCACCGGCCCTGGTCGCGCACATCCAGAACATCGCCAAGAACGTGATCGAGTTCGGCAAGCAGGCCGAACGCTGGACCGCGACGGCGAACCACTACAAGCAGCAACTGGTCAAGCTGCAGAAGCTGCAGATCAGCAACTCGCAGATGGTCGACGACTTCCCCGAGCGCCCCGGCAACTACGGCATGGAAGACCGTTGCCCGGGTTCCGGCGGCGGGTTGGACGGCTTGCGCGGCCAGTTCAGCCCGCAGATGGACGGCGACATCGTCAAGCAGCAACTGGCCCTGTGCCAGCGCGCCGTGCTTGCCGAGAACGCCAAGTACAACGACTCGGTGCGCATGCTCAAGCTGCTGATCCGGCGCAACAACGAGTTCGGCGACATCAATACCCAACGCGACAGCGTCGGCGAAAGCCAGGGCGCGCTGGCCGCCAACGACAACGAAGCCCAGCGCTTCATGATCCGCACCCAGATGGACCTGGATTACTGGCAGGCCCGCATGCGCGCCTACGACGACTACATCCTGGCGCTGCAGAACGATCAGTCCCGCCTTGCCCGTCGCGCACTGGAAGGCCGCAAGGACGGCAGCGGCATCGGCCGGGTGATCGGCACCGACTCGATCAAGAGCGCCTTCTCGTTCTGATCCCGGCGATCGCCAACTTCCAAGCTCGAAGGAACGGCTCATGGATGCACTGCTTTGCCTGCACGACTGGCTCAACCCGCATGCGCAGGGCGTGGGCGACTTCGCCTTCTTCAAACTGATCAGCGAGTACTTCGATCACAAGATCGACCAGTTCGGCCTGCGCCTGATGGCGCGGATGATGCAGTGGGTCGGCGCGATCTCGCTGACCCTGGTGACGCTGTGGGTGATGATCGCCGGCTACCGCATGGCCACCGGCCAGTCGCGCGATTCGATGATGGGCCTGGTGGTCAGCATGACCCGGATCGCGGTCATCCTGTCGGTCGCCACCAGCATGGCCTGGGGCGGCACCAACCTGCACCGCTTCGTCACCGTAGACCTGGACCGCGAAATCCACTCGCTGTTCGTCGGCAGCGCGCAGAGCAGCAGCGACGCGATCGACAAGAACCTCGCCTTCATGCAGGTCGCGCTGAGCGCGATCGACGCGGTGCAGGTGCCCGACAAGGACCCCGCCCTGCAGCGCAAGAAAGAGCAGGCCCTGCTGTTCGCCGGCATCGGCACCGCCAGCCCGCCGATGGCCGCCGGCGCGATGCAGCTGCTGTTCAAGTTCTCCATCGCCCTGTCGATCGGCCTGGCGCCGCTGTTCATCCTGTGCTTGGTCTTCGAACAAACCAAGGACCTGTTCCGACGATGGCTGCTCTACACCATCGGCACGCTGTTCTCGATGTCGCTGCTGAGCGTGGTGACCGGCTGGGTGATGGAACTGATGGCGAAGATCGCGGTGTTGCTGTGGGTCAACAAGGCCTTGAACGGCATCCTGGGCAGCGCCGCCGAGGGAATGACCACGCAGGCGATGTTCCAGGGCGGCATCGGCCTGCTGATGACGGTGCTGATCGTGACCGCCCCGCCGCTGGCTGCGGCCTATTTCCAGGGGACGCTGGGGAACTTCATGTCGTATTCGGCGTTTGCTGGGAAGGATCCCGGGAAGGACAGGAATGCTGAGGTGGCGGCGCCACCCACACAAAAAATCGAAAACGAGACAAAAACAGGCGGCGTTTCTCGACCAGAAACTGGATATATGGGCGGCAAGAATGGTGAAAATTTGCCTCAACAGGACAAAGTCAAAAACACTCCACGAGATAAAGATTGAGGTCCGTTATGCGAATAGCCACATGCGTACTGCTAGTCACACTCATGACGATGGCGGCGCCAGCGAAATCTGAGGGCGCATGCCCTCAAGGCTACTATCAGACCACGCCTCCTGGACCTCAAGGCCCTATAGGCTGCGCCCCCATGCCGACGACAAAACCGGCGCAGAAATGGGAGAGCAAATGGGGCGCCATAGCCAGTGGCGGCGGTCAGTTTGGGATCGTCAGCAACATGCAAAGCAAACGAAAAGCCGAAAGTGAAGCTCTTATAGAATGTAGGACTCGCGGCGGGTCGAATTGCAAAATCGATCGCACTTACAGGGATCAATGCGCAGCTGTAGCGGCAAGCACATCCATGTCATCCGTCGTCAATGCCGAAACAGAGGAGCGAGCAACAAAGCTTGCGATGACAAGCTGCCAGAAAGACAGTGGGAACCTGAAGTGCTGGATCTATTACTCCGGCTGCAGTCTCCCAACACGTATTTAGCCTTCGGCCAATACAAAATTCCGCCCCATCAATTCAAGTAACCGGCAAAAAATACATGAGAAAGTTCACGCCGATCCTCGTATTTCTGCTTCTTGCAGTTTCCACCGCTTGCGGATCATCGACCGCAAAAAATGATGCATCAAAATCTGAAAAACAAGCTTCCAACACAGCGGAAAAGCAGGTCAATGCAAATATCCCAAAAGAACTTCGAGGCATATGGGACGTGCAAGGCCAGCCATGCAAACCACCTGGAAATCCAGATAGCGACACAAGAATTGATATATCACCCACGTCCATAAACGGCTACGAACATTGGTACAGCCCGAGAAGCGTGGAACAGCTGTCGAACAGCCCCAAGACATGGCGTATCCAGTCCAAAATGCACTCTGACGGTGAAGAGTCAGACCAGACTCAAATATTCGCCATAAGCGGCGTCGACACGCTGACGGTGATCGACAACAGCAGCCCGGAAATTTACGAACGCTGCAAATAAATGCCAGGCAAGACAAAGGAATAGCAATGGAAACGAACGGAACTCAAGCGCCTGCACCCTATCGAATCACTCAAAAGGGGAAAACGGTAAATATTGGGGTAGACGATTTCGAGAGCCTGGTGACGCATCATCCTGGTTCCAATCGCAATGCGCATCTGGTTAATGGCGTCGTGGTTGATGGCGAAGACGGCAGAAATCACGCCGTAGTTGGCGGCGAAATCGAAGAAATTGAGTATGCGACATCCGGTAATGACCACGATTTATCGCCGAATCAAGTTCTCATCAAGAAAGATTTCATACTTGAAGACTCTCGAATCGCGGCCGGACAGCCCGGCGTGCGCGCGGTTGACGTGCCCGCCCCGATCGGTGGATATGTAGGACGCACAAACGACGCTCAAGGGCTCGTTGACATCTACGATAGAAAAGGCGGAGAAGTGATCGCCCGAATCCGCCACATGAACCCAATCCTGGTAGAGGAAGGCGACACCATAGAATTCGGACAAGCGTTAGGCACGCAAAATAACACAGGGCTTCCCGCAACCGCGGGCAAGCATGTACATCTCGAAATGGATTCTCGCTACCTTCAACAGTACGAGAACTACATCAGCGACATCACGACTGGTCGTTTGTCGATCGACAACGGACGCCGAACAGGCGGCATCGATGCTCTTCCTGTCGTGGATGATGGCGTCTTACGTATTGGCGAATCAAGTGAGCGCGTCGAAGCGGTCCAACGCGTATTGATCGCAGAAGGACTCAAAGGCGCGAACGGGCGCCCCCTGGAACCCGATGGGGTATATAGCGTCAACATGCAACCTGCGGTACTCGCATTCCAGAAAGCACGTGGACTACCCGAAACGGGCGATATCGATGCCGCAACCATACAAGCGGCGCTTGGAGAACAACCGACTCAAGCAGACGAGACGATCGGAAATTCCCCAGCCAAAGACAATGATGCGGGAAAACACACCAATTCTGACAGCAAGCCGAACCGACCAGCAGGCGCAATGACGGATGGAGAACTTCGACAAGGCGAACGCGGCCAAGAAGTCCGCGAACTACAAGAACGACTGAACGAACTCGGTTACACGGACGCGCATGGTCGCCCGCTACGCGCGGACGGCAAGTTCGGCCAGAAAACAGAAGAAGCCCTCGAAGCTTTCCAGCGCGATCACGACCTGAAAGTCGATGGCGTCGCCGGCTCACGCACCCTTGATGCGTTGAAAGCCGCCGATCCGGCCAAGCCACGCCAGGAAGGCACGTCACCACCCGCGTCAACTATCAGCCCGCTGCTGTCCGACCCATCTCATCCCGATCATGATCTTTACAAACAGGCGCTCAAGGGCGTCGAAAAACTAGGCCCCGAGGCCGGATTCAAGGATCAGGCCGAACGCGAGCGTGCCGCAGCCACCTTGACCTACGAGGCCAAGGTCAGCGGCATGAGCAAGATCGATCACGTCGTCCCGAGCGCCAGCGGCACGGGGCTGTTCGCGGTACAAGGCGCTGTGAACGATCCGGCTCATCAGCGCGTTTACACCGACAAGACCCAGGCGGCGCAACAACCCGTCGACAAGACTACCGAGCAGTTGAGTCAGGACGCTCCCAGGCAGAACAACGCGCCGTCGCAGGCTAACCAGGATCAGGTCAAGTCGATGACCGTGTAGGGCTGCGTTGCGTGATGACAGCGCGCGTTGCGAGAACAAACGGATCGGCGGGTAAGTACACGCCCATCGCCGACGTCGAGGACCAGGTCTCCGGGTACACGCTGAAACCGCCGCAAACGCTACACTTGCCCAAAGGCGCGGGTCGCCAGCCGGATCGACCCGCGCGCACTGGATGGCGGCTCGCTGCCATCGCGCGTACGTAGCAACGGCCGCATTCTCGGGGAATCCATCGTCAACGCCATCCATCACCACGCCCGGCGTGGCCTCGTACTGTCGGCCGTGGTACCGACCGCATGCTGAGCCTGATCGCCCGCCTGTTGCTGCTCGGCGGCGTCGCGCTGTTGGCGGCCGGCTTCTATTACGACGGCGAACGGCCGGCGCCCGGCGCTTTGTCGCCGTCGGTGTTGCACGATCCCGTGCAGACCCCGACCGCCCTGCCCGCCTTTCCGGCCCAGGCGGGCGGTGTCGACTACCAGATCACGCCGGTCGCCGAATACGACATTTCCGGGCTGATCGTGAGCTGGCACGATTCGGAAACCTGGTGGGATCGCGAGCACGAGCAAAGCCGCGACTATCTCAATGTCGCCGACCTGTGCATGGTCTGGGGCGCCAATGCCGCCGACGGCGCCTACGAGGTCATGGATTTTTCCAACGGCCAGTGGGTGTGCTACATCAGCTACACCGATGTGGACAGGGTCGGGCCGGCGCATGTGCGCGCGATTTCCAACAACCACATCCTGACCGACAACGAGGACGTCGCCCGGCAGATCCGTGGGTTGAAGGTCGGCGATCAGGTGCGCCTGCGCGGGCAGCTCGCCAGTTACAGCCATCATTCGGGCTTCGATTTTCAGCGCGGCACCTCGACCCGCCGCGACGATCAAGGCAACGGCGCCTGCGAGACCTTGTTCGTGCGCGAGGTGCAGTTGTTGCAGGCCGCGCCCGCCTGGCCGCGCAACCTGCGTTGGTTCGGCGCGCTGTTGCTGCTCGCCGGCCTGATCGGCTGGTACCGCGCCCCGTTCGGCGAGCGTCAGCGCTAGCTTGAGCGAGCGTGAGCGTCTCACGCCGGCTCACCGTCCGGCCGCTTCGATAGCGAAGACGCCGACCCGATCGGCCGATGTTGCAAATCCGAACACCGGGCGGTGACCGCCCGGCCGCGGTCATCGCGTTGATCGTGCTGCAACACCCCGAAACGCATCGAACCGGCCCGTCACCGGCCAGCCGTCACGGCTGCGCGGCGAGGGCTCGGCGAGGCTGCGCGGGGCGGACTGGCACGGACAGGGAGGCTGGCGATGGAAGTGCCGTGTTGGGCGGTGGTACCGCTGGCGAACGCCTCGGCCGAACGACGCACGGTGCAGGCCGCGCTCGCCGATTGCGCGCATCTGCGGCTGCTGCCCGATGGCTATCTGCAGACGGCGATGCGCGGCGCCGACGGCATCGTGCTGGTGTCCGGGGCCGGCGCGCTGGACGCGGTGCTCGAATGCATCGCCGCGATCCGTCGCGAACGCCCGCGCATGGCGATCGTGGTGAGCATGCGCGATGCCGATGAATTCGAACTCGACGCGGTGATCCGCGCCGGCGTCAGCGATTTCGTCTCGCTGCCGGCGACCTGCGCCGAATGGGGCGCGCGACTGCAGCGCGCCAGCGTCGATGCGATGTCGGCGCACGACACCGTTGTTTCTTCGTCGGCGCAGGCGGAGTCCGCCGAGCCGTCCGCGCCCGAGCCGCCGCCCGCGATCCGCGGCTTCGTCCACGCCAGCCCGGCCTGCGCGAGCATCGCCGCGCGCCTGCCGGTGCTGGCCGGCTGCGACGCCAGCGTGCTGATCGTCGGCGAAACCGGCACCGGCAAGGAAGTCTGCGCGCAGGCAATCCACTATCTGTCCAAGCGCGCCGACCGGCCGTGGGTGGCGGTGAACTGCGGCGCGATCCCGGTCGATCTGGTCGAGAACGAATTGTTCGGCCATGTCAAAGGCGCCTACACCAACGCCCACAGCGCCTGCACCGGCCTGGTCCGCGAAGCCGAGGGCGGCACCTTGTTCCTCGACGATGTCGACTGCCTGCCGCTGTCGGCGCAGGCCAAGCTGCTGCGCTTCCTGCAGGAGCGCGAATACCGGCCGGTCGGCTCCAACACCGTGCATCGCGCCGATCTGCGGGTGATCGCGGCCAGCAACTGCAACCTGTGCGTGCTCGCGCAGAACGGCGGTTTCCGTCAGGACCTGTATTACCGGCTCAACGTGCTCAACCTGACCTTGCCGCCGCTGCGTCAGCGACGCGAGGACATCGCCCTGCTGGCGCGGCATTTCTCCGCGCATTTCTCGCGCGAGTTCGGCCGCCCCTACGGCCGCTGCGGGCCAGCGTTCACGCCCGGCGCGATGGAATTGCTGCTGGCCCACGACTGGCCGGGCAACGTGCGCGAACTGCGCCATGTGATCGAACGCGCGGTATTGCTGGCGCGCGGTTCAATGCTGGCGCGCGAAGACATTCAGATCGACGGCGCACATGGCGGCGAGCCCGACCAACCCGCATTGGCGTCGATCGCCGATGCCGAACGCGCCTCGTTCCGCAGCGCGAAGCAACGCGTGGTCGACGACTTCGAACGCGGCTATGTCGAGCGTTTGCTGGCCGTGCACGGCGGCAACGTCACCCACGCCGCGATGGCGGCGAAGAAGGACCGTCGCGCGTTCTTCGAGTTGATGCGCAAGCATCGGATCGAACCGAGCCGGTTTCGTTCGTTCGAGCATGAGCCGGGGTAGAGGCTCAGGTTGAGGGTTGGTCGCTCGGGCGAGTTTCGTTTTCCCTCATCCGCCCTGCGGGCACCTTCTCCCGCAAGCGGGAGAAGGGAATGACGTTGCCTCATCTGCTTGACGACTAAAAAAGCCCCTCTCCCGCTTGCGGGAGAGGGGTTGGGGTGAGGGCGCGCCTGCCGCAACCACAACGCAACCTGTTGCGTAAGCACCCTCATCCGCCCTGCGGGCACCCTCTCCCGCACGCCGGAGAAGGAACACCGCTGCATCTCGCTCGAAGTTCCGCTACTGCCCAGCATCGTTTCTTCATCGGGACATCCCGCAAAAAACCATCGAGTGCCCGTCCCCAGGACAAAACCATCCCGATGCCAGGACAAAGACATCCTGCCTCCAAACGCTTGCACACCAATCGAAACGCCCACAACGCGTGACCGATTGCCGATTCCAGCCAGGACGAAAACATCCCACCCGGGTGGTCGCGCAAAACACCCACGCGAACGACTTCAAGCAGTTACCCGCCGCCGAAAAGTTGGCATCGCTCTTGCAATGAACTACTGGCACAGAGGCAAGTTCGCGATGGATGACAACAACGCGGCATCAGCATGTGTCAGCAGCTTGGCCGGTTATCTGCGCGCCAATCCGCTCGCATGCGATACCGCCGAGGGCATCCGCCGCTGGTGGTTTGGAACCGAACACGAGGTCGCCATGAACGAGTTGCAGGACGCACTGGAGTGGATGAAGCGTTGCGGCGCGATCGAAGAGATCGTCGCCGCCGACGGTCGCCGTCGTTATCGACGCCTGGGCGACGACGCTCAGCTGGCCGCGCTGTCGCAGGCGCACCGTTCGCACCAGGCGCGCGAGGACTGAGTGGCCAATTATCGCGCCATCGCCGCCACCAGCACGGCCCTCGCCGGCCTGCTGCGCGATCGTTATCCGCGCGAAGAGTTCGGCGCCGGGTTGGACGTGAGCCTGTACCAGACCCGCGACTTCGAAAACCCGATGCAGGACGGTTTCTCGGTGTATCTGTTCCGCACCGCGATCAACGGCGCGGTGCGCAACCTCACCCTGCGTCGCTCGCCCGATGGAAAACGCTTCCGCCCGTCGCTGCCGATCGACCTGTACTACATGATCACGCCGTGGGCGCAGGACACCGAGCGCCAGCTGCGCATGCTCGGCTGGGCGATGCGGTTGATGGAAGACACCGGCGTGCTCAGCGCCGGCCATCTCAACCACTACATGCCCGAGACCGACACCTTCGCCCCGCACGAAGCGGTCGAACTGATCTGCGACCCGCTGTCGCTGGCCGACTATCTGACCTTGTGGGACCGCCTGCGCCGGCTGCCGCCGTCGGCGACCTATGCGCTGCGCATGGTGCTGATCGATTCGGACGTGACCATCGAAGACGGCCCCGCGGTGCAGACCCGGCGCTTCCAGATGGAGACCGCGACATGAGCGCGGTCCTGCGCGAAGGCGAAGTCGTACAGCGCAACGCCGCGCTCGGTCTGCGCTTCTGGGACGTGGCCGCGGCGACGTCGTTGATCGACGGCCTGAAGGTGGAGGTGTATCCGCTCACCCGCCCGACCGCGCGCAAGCCGGCGCTGCCCAATCCCAGCGGCGTGTATGTCGCCCATCGCGTGGATGGTCTGGCGTCGTTCGAATTCGATGCGTCCGCGGACCCGATGCAAGCGTGGAGCGACGCCGCCGCGGCCTCGCCGCCATTGAGCGGCCGCTACCGCGTCGAAGTCAGCGATCCGCAAGGCCGCTATCTGCCGATCGCATTCGATGCCGACCTGCCCGCGCGCGGCGTGTTCTCCTGGCTCGCGCCGTGGATGTCGCCGCCGCAGCCGATCCTCTGGCCGGGCGATACCGCCTCGCCGCCGTTGCTGCTGATCGAACGCATTCCGCTGTTCTCATCGCCCTCGCGTCCGCCGCCGCAACCGCTGGCGGTGGTCTACGCGCAGTTGCGCGAAGCCGGCAGCGGCCGCGTTCCGGCCTGGAGCCTGCTCGCGGTCGATATCGACGGCGTGCGCTGCGGCCTGGGCATGGCCGATCGCGAAGGCCGCGTCGCGGTGATGTTCCCCTACCCCGAGCCGCCGCGCGCCGTGCTGGCCTCGCCGCCGCAGGCGCGCAGCGATTTCCGCTGGACCCTCGAGCTTAGCGCGTACTGGTCGACGACCTCGCCGCCGCTCGAACCGATTGCGTCGATACCCGATCTCGCCCAGGTGCTCGGCCAGCTGGCCGCGCCCTGCGACGTGATCGATTCGCTGTCCTCGCCCGCGCCGCCGCGGCGACTGGATTACCGCCGGCCATACCTGGCCAAGACCGAGGGCCAGAACGCGGCGGACGCGTCCTGGCTGTTGCTGTCCACCTGATGACTGCACGCCCGACCGCGCCGCGCCCGCGTGCCGCTTCGCATGCCGCTCTTGGCAAGGAGAATTGCTATGTCTGAGTACCTGGCTCCCGGTGTCTTCGTCGAGGAAGTGTCGTTCCGCGCGAAATCGATCGAGGGCGTGAGCACCACCACCACCGGCTTCGTCGGTCCGACCCGTTACGGGCCGCTCAACATCGATCCGGAAATCGTCACCAGCCTGGTCGAGTTCGAACGCACCTACGGCGGCCGCGACAAGCTGGTGTTCGATTCCAACGTCGAAATCGACAACTACATGTGGCACGGCGTGCGCGCGTTCTTCGAAGAAGGCGGCAAGCGCATCTACATCAGCCGCGTGTTCACGCCGATCGACGCCACCGACACCCGTCCGGGCTGCGCCCGCGGCGGGCTGTCCGGCAGTCCCTCGTCGATGATGGTGTTCGCGCGCTTCCCCGGCCGCGCCGGCGATGCGCGGGTCAGCTTCGTGTTCAACGTCAGCCAGAGCCTGCTGTCGGATGTCGGCGGCGTGACCCTGGCCAATTCGCTGCAGGCGCGCGACGTGGTGTGGATCCGTCCGCGCGCCAGCGCGCCGTCGCCGGCGATCGAGGACGGCTATTACTTGGCGTTGTGGGATGCGGCCAGCGAAAGCTGGGCGTTCGTCTCCAGCGGCGAGGACATCACCTCCGCCGAGGCGCGCCTGACCGATCTGAGCGCGGCCGACTACGAACTGCGGGTGATCACCGTCACCGTGGTCGTGCAGCCGCTCAACGGCGGCGACACCTTCGTCGCCCCGGATCTGTCGCTGGACCCCAAGCATCAGCGCGCCGGCAGCCCCGATTCGCTGTTCGCCTATTTCGCCGAGAACCCGGCCAGCCAGAGTCGCGCACGCACCCTGCCGATCGTGATCCGCGCCGACGACGTCGCCGCGATCGGCACCGGCACCGAACTGCTCAACGCCTTCTTCGATGCCGACCCGAACGCCTCGACCTCGCCGCCGCTGGGTCTGCGCGCCGCATTGCAGGCCGCCGAAAGCACCGCGGCCGAGCGCAGCCTGGCGATCCTGCTCAGCGACGGCAACGACGGCTCGCGCCCGACCGCCGACGCCTACGAAGGCGAGGTCGACAACGCCGATCGCAAGACCGGTCTGCGCCAGTTCGAAGACCTCGAGGACATCTCGATCGTCGCCGCGCCCGGCTCGACCTACGGCTACGCCGACAGCTACGCCCTGCAGGCACCGTCGATCGTGCGCGCGCTGATCCGTCACGCCGAACGCATGAAGTACTGCATCGCGGTGCTCGACAGCGGCGACAACATGGCGATCAGCGAAGTGCGGGCGATGCGCGCGCAGCTCGATTCCAAGTACGCCGCGCTGTACTACCCGTGGGTGCGGGTGCTCGATCCGCTGACCCAGCGCGAGGTGCACATGCCGCCATCGGGGTTCGTCGCCGGCATCTATGCGCGCAACGACGTCAATCGCGCGGTCTACAAGGCGCCGGCCAATGAAGTCGTCAACCTGGCCCTGGGCTTCGAACGCTTCCTCAACAAGGCCCAACAGGAAGTGCTCAACCCCGAAGGCATCAACTGCTTCCGCTATTTCGAAGGCCGCGGCATGCGCCTGTGGGGCGCGCGCACGATCAGCTCCGACCCGGAATGGAAGTACGTCAACCTGCGCCGCTACTTCGCGTATTTGGAGCGCTCGATCGACAAGGGCACTCAATGGGCGGTGTTCGAGCCCAACGGCGAGCAGCTGTGGGCCAACGTGCGCCGCACCATCGAGGACTTCCTGCTCAACGAATGGCAGAACGGCGCCTTGCTCGGCGACAAGCCGGAGAAGTCGTTCTTCGTCAAGTGCGACCGCTCGACGATGTCGCAGAACGACCTCGACAACGGCCGCCTGATCTGCCTGATCGGGGTCGCGCCGCTGCGTCCGGCCGAGTTCGTCATCTTCCGCATCGGCCAGTGGACGGCCGACCGCAAAGTCTGATCGGAGAGCAAGCACATGGCCACCCTTCGCGATCGCCCGTACGTGCAATTCAACTTCCTCGTCGACCTGGGCGACGGGGTCACCGACGGGCCGCAGGCCGGGTTCCAGGAACTCAGCGGCATCGGCATGGAAGTCACCGTGTCCGAATACCGCACCGGCAACGCCAAAGAAAACAGCGTCATGAAAATCACCGGCATGAACAAATCCACCGACGTGACGATGAAACGCGGCGTGATCGGTTCGCTCAACCTCTACCAATGGCTCGACCAGATCCGCAACGGCGATCAGAAAGCCATGCGCACGGTCACCATCCATCTGCAGAACGAGGACCACACCCAGATCGTACAGACCTGGAAGCTGCTGCGCGCGCGGATCATCAAGCACACCAGCGGCCCGTTCAACGCCAAGGGCACCGACGTGGCGATGGAAGAACTGGTGCTGGCCTACGAACGGCTGGAGATGGAGTAAGACCGTGGCCAACGCGCGCCGGCTGCCGGGCATCCAGGTCGACGTGGCGCCGCCGCCCGCGGCGGACGCGTTGCCGCGCCTGGACGTGGCGGTGTTCGTCGGCTTCGCCGCGACCGGCCCGCTGCATCTGCCGGTGGCGGTGGAAAGCGTGGCGCAGTACGCGGCCGTGTTCGGCGCAGATGCGCCGCTGGCCTGGGACAGCGAGCGCGGCGAACGCGTGTTCGCTCATCTGGGCCCGAGCGTGCGCGCGTTCTTCGCCAACGGCGGACGTCGCTGCTGGGTGTTGCGGGTCGCGCGCAGCGCAGCCATGGAACGGGTGCGGTTGGGCGAGGACGCGCCGCTGCCGAGCGCTGTCGCGACCGCCAACCGCTATGCCCTGCCCGGCCTGCTCGCGATCGACGGCACCGGCGCGATCGCGCCGGCGATCGTCGCGGCGCGCTGCGAGGGCTCGTGGTCGGATGGGTTGCGAGTCGACGCCGCGACCCAGCAGCGCGGTTTCGCGCTCGACTCGTGGTCGGTGATCGATTCGCCCGCGGCCCATCGTTTCGCCTTTCTGACCCGCCAGCCGTTGCGCGTCGGCGACCTGCTGCGGTTCGATCAGGACCCGGCGATCCAGGTGTATGCACGGGTCGAGCAGATCGCGGCGGGCAGCACGCCGGCCGCGCCCTACCGCGTGGAAGTCCGGGTAGTGGCGGCGTTCGAAGCGCTGATCGGCGACGGCTCGCCGGATGAAATCAGCGGCGATGCACGCATTGTCGGGCTCGACGACGAACTGCCGGCGACCTTGCATTCGCCCAGGCCGCTCGCCGCGGGCTGGGCACTGGCCGCCGTGCAACTGCAGGCGCCGCTCGCCTCCGAGCAACTGAGCGTCGGCGCCTGGCTGCGCTTCGCCGCCGGCGCGCAGATCGTCTGGCTGCGCGTGGACGAGATCGATCGCGTCGCCGACCTGTCGATCAGCCCGGTCGTCGACGACGCCATCGCGGTATTGATCAAGGCGCAGGGCCCGGCCTGGCGCGAGCTCGATCCGGCCACGGCCTGGACCGGTCCGGTCGAATCCGCTCAATGGCTGCAACTGGAATTGCGCGCGCTCGGCGCCGACGGCGCGCAGTCGCGCCTGCGTTCGCTCGCGCTCACGCCGCTGGGCAGCGGCCATTTCTGGCAACAGCAACGCGACCAGGACTATTACCGTCAGCGCGACGATCTGGCCTCGGTGCCGCCGGCCGAACTGCAACGCTATCCGCTTGCGCCGGACGACGCGCCACGACCGTTGGCGTGGCTGCCGCTGGGCCTGCAAGCGAACTTCGGCGCCTCGGTCGGGCCGCTGACGCAAACCGCCACCGCGCTCGAACGCGACGGCCTGGCCCGGTTCGATCGCGATCTGTTCCTCGATCCCGCACTCGAAGCCGACAGCGTGCAGACCCTGATCGCGCATGCCGACGACATCCGCTTGATCCGTCCTTCGCCCAGACCTTTGTACGGATTGCATGCGGTGTTCGGTATCGGCGCCGGCGGCTTGTTCAACGAAGCCAGCCTGTTGGCGCTGCCCGATGCGATCCATCTGGGATGGCAGCGGCGGGTCGATCCGCCGGATGAACCGGCGCCCGCATCGACGCCGACAACGCCGCCGCATTGGCGCGACCATCGCGGCGCCTGCCTGATCGATGCGGCTTCGCAAGACGTCTTGTCGGCGCCGGATTTCAGCCGCTTTCTCGATTGCAGCACGCGCCTGATCGCCGCGCCGGTGCTCGATGGCCCGGATGCGCCGGTGTCGCCGGGCCGCTATCGACTCAGTTGGACCCAGAGCGAAGCCGGCGCGCGCTATGCCTTGTTCGAAGCCGGACTGGCCGACTTCAGCGACCAGCGCGAAATCTACAACGGCGAGTTGAGCGAATACGTCGCCATCAGCGAACGCGAAGGCCGCTATCACTACCGCGTTGTCGCCCAAGTCGGCGGCGAGTACAGCCTGCCCTCCAATCCGGTCACGGTGCGGGTGCGGGCCGACGAATGGGTGTTGCCGACCGCGGCCACCGTCGAAGCCGGCATGGAAGCCGAATGGCTGGCCGTGCATCGCGCCGCGCTGCGTCTGGGCGCGGCCTGCGGCGATCTGTTCGTGGTGCTGTCGATGCCGCGGCATTTCCGCACGGCGCAGGCGCTGCGCTACAGCCAGCGCCTGCGCGCGGTGCGCGGCGCCGGCGCGGCGATCGATCCGCTGGCCTTGGCCTTCGACGAAGCGCGCGCGCTCAGTTACGGCGCGCTGTATTTCCCCTGGCTGCAATCCGACGCTCGCGGCGGCGCGCTCGCGGCCGGCTCGCTCGGCGCGCTGTCGCCGGGCGCGGGCGCGCGAGCCGGCGCCGATCGCGATCCGCAGCGCCGGCTGCGCGTGGTGCCGCCCGACGGTGTCGCCACCGGCGTGTTCGCCGCGCGCGCTTCGCAGCGCGGCGCCTGGATCGCCGCGGCCAACGAGCCGATGCGCGACGTGGTCGCGCTGACCCCGCGCATCGCCGACGGCGACCACGCCGCCTTGCAGGATGCGCAGATCAATCTGCTGCGCGACGATCCGCGCGGCTTCTTCGCGCTGTCCGCCGACACCCTGGCGCTGGACGAAGAACTGCGCCCGATCAACGTGCGCCGCCTGCTGATCCTGCTGCGGCGCATGGCCCTGCGGCGCGGCAGCAGCTACGTGTTCGAGCCCAACGGCCCGGTGCTGTGGCGCTCGGTGCAGCGCGGTTTCGACCTGCTGCTGGGCGATCTGTTCGAGCGCGGCGCGTTCGCCGGCGCCACCGCCGAGCAATCGTTCCGGGTGGTGACCGACGAAGGCGTGAATCCGCCGCAATCGGTCGAGTCCGGGCGGTTCGTGGTCGAACTGCGGGTGGCACCGTCGCTGCCGATGCGTTTCATCGCAGTGCGCCTGGCGCAAAGCGGCGAGCGCCTCACGGTCAAGGAGGAACTGTGACATGAGCGCGCAGCCCTACCCCTTCACCAATTTCAATTTCTCGGTCGAGATCAACCGCGGCGGCGACGCCAAGCCGCTGGCCAATGCCGCGTTCGCCGAATGCGACGGCCTGGAGATGAGCATGGAGGTCAAGACCATCCGCCAGGGCGGCGACAACGGCCGCCAGATCCGCCTCAACGGCGCGGTCAGCTACGGCCAGCTCACCCTCAAGCGCGGCATGAGCGAGAACTTCGACCTGTGGGACTGGTTCCGCGACTCGGTCGCCGATCCGCGCCTGCGCGCCAACGCCGAGGTCGTGCTGCTCGCGCCCGACGGCGCCACCGTGCGCGCGCGCTTCGTGCTGTCGCGCTGCGTGCCGGTCAAGCTCAAGGCGCCGTCGATGAACGCGCGCGACGGCCAGATCGCCATCGAGGAATTCCAGATGGCCTACGAAACCCTGGCGCTCAAGCGTCCGGGCGATCGCTGAGCCGAGGAGAACGCGCATGGCCCTGGAAAAAGCCCATCTGTACGAACTCGATCAGAGCTTCGCCAAGGAGAAGGACGGCGGGCGCAAGGTCGAGGTGCAGTTCAATCCCGAAACGCTGAAGGTCACCTTCGCCAACCAGATCGTGCAGCCGCAGGGCGGCGACCAGGCCGCGGGCAACGCCGGCCGCCAGTTCGTCGGCGCCGGCACCACCAAGCTCGCGCTGCAACTGTGGTTCGACGTGACCGCGATGGAAAAGGACGCAGTCGACGACGTGCGCCGGCTGACCCAGCACGTCGTCTACTTCATGACCCCGCAACCGTCCGAGCAGGACCCGAAGAAACTCGCGCCGCCCGGCGTACGTTTTCACTGGGGCAGTTTCCTGTTCGACGGCATGGTCGAGGGAATGGAGGAAACGCTGGAGTTCTTCTCTCAGGACGGCAAGCCGTTGCGTTCGAGCATCACCATGACCTTGTCGCAACAGAAGATCCTCGCCGCCGAATTCAAGGGCGAAGGCAAGGTGCCCAATCAGCCCGGGCAGGCGCCGTTGAAGAGCGCTAAGCAAGGCGATTCGCTGCAGTCGATGGCCGGCAAGAACGGCAAGGGCGATTGGCAGGGAATCGCGTCAGCCAATGGGATCGAAGATCCGCTGCGGATGCCCGCGGGGCAGTTGGTCGATCTGAATCTTTCGGCCGGGGCTTCGATCGGCGGTGGCTTGAGTGGCGGGATCGGCGCCGGGCTGGACGTGGGGATTTCGGGTGGGGGTTCGGTTGGCGGTGCTGCGGGCTTCGGCACCGGCGCGTCGATCGATGCTTCGGTTGGACTGAACGCTTCGCTCGGCGGCGGCGCCGGCGGCTCGATCTCGTTCGGATGACCGCTTTGGACGCGACACGACTTTCGATGAGGACACGGCGATGGGTGTGGTGATCAACGAATTCGAAGTGCTGAGCGATCCGCGCGGCGGCGACAAGAACGATGCGGGCGGCGCCGGCAAGGGCCAGGACGACGCCCCGGCCAAGCTCGACCCGCACGACCTCGAGGCCGCGCTGCGGCAGTTGCAACAACGCGCGCTGCGGGTCTGGGCGCACTAGTCACAAGGACAGTCACGACTCATGGCCGATAGCGGAACATCGCCGATCAAAGCCTCGCGACCCTCGGTGGAAATCGATGGCCGGCGCCAGGACACGCTGACCAGTTCGCTGATGTCGTTGGACATCAGCGAATCTGAAGCGGGACTGACGTGCTGCGAGCTGGTGTTCGGCAACTGGGGCGGAGCGGACACGCCCGGCTTCCAGCATTTCGGCCGCGATCTTCTGGAATTCGGCAAGCCGCTGACGATCAAGCTCGGCGACGCGAAACTGTTCGAAGGCCGAATCTCGGCGATCTCGGCCAGCTATCCCGACGGCGGCACGCCGCAGATCGGCGTGTGCGCCGAAGACCGATTGCAGGACCTGCGCATGACCCGGCGCACGCGCGGCTTCGCCGACGCCAGTCTGGCCGACGTGGCGCGCAGCATCGCCGGCGATCATGGCCTGCAGGCGCAGGTCGATCTCAGCGGCGAAAGTCACAAGCTGCTGGCGCAGGTCAACCAGAGCGACCTCGCGTTTCTGCGCGACCTCGCCCGCCACGAAGACGCGCAGATCTGGGTCGAAGGCACCCAGCTCAAGGCGGTGCAGCGCGCGCGCCGCAACGGGCCGTCGCTGGAATTGTCCTGGGCCGGTCCGCTGCGCGAATTCGAAGTGCGCGCCGACCTCGCCCATCAACGCACCCAGTTGACCGGCGCCGGCTGGAGCGTCACCGACAAGCGCGCGGCCAAGCACGAAGCCGACGACGCGGCGATCCGCGCCGAACTCGGCGGCAAGGACAGCGGCGCGCAGACCCTGCAACGCGCGTTCGGCAAACGCGCCGACACCCTGGTCCACGCCTGTCCTCTGTCCGACGGCGAAGCGCGGGTGCTGGCCGAATCGAGTTTCCGGCATATGGCGCGGCGTTTCGTCGTCGGCCATGGCGTGGCCGAGACCCGCGATACCTTGCGGGTCGGCACCCGATTGACGATCAAGGGCATCGGCCCGTTGTTCGAGGGCGACTACACCGTGACCCAGGTGCAGATCCGCTTCGATCCCAAACTGGGCATGCGCACCGAGTTCTGGTGCGACCGCCCGATGATCGGACGGGCTTGAACGATGCGCATCGTCGACCTGCCCGCCTACGAACAACTGCTCGACGAACGCCTGCCGATGGGCTGGGGCGGACGCTGGTACGGCGTGTTCGTGGCGCTGGTCGTCGACATCAAGGATCCCGACAACCAGGGCCGGGTCAAGGTCGCGTTGCCGTGGTCGCCCGATGCCGGCGGGCAGCGTTTCGAGGCGTGGGCGCGACTGGCGACGATGTTGGGCGGCAATAACCGCGGCAGCTGGTTCGTGCCGGATGTGGACGACGAAGTGCTGGTTGGTTTCGAACACGGCGATCCGTGCCGGCCGTGCGTGCTCGGCGGCCTGTGGAACGGCCGCGACCAACCGCCGGCCTCGATGGACGGCGCCGGCAAGAACTACAAGAAGGTGCTGCGCTCGCGCAACGGCGTGCAGATCACCCTCGACGATCAGGACGGCCGCGAACAGTTGCTGCTGGAAACCCCCGGCGGGCAGACCTTCACCCTCAAGGACGGCCCCGGCGCGGTCGAGATCGCCGACAGCAACGGCAACTCGATCAAGCTCGAAACCGCCGGCATCACCATCACCGCCGCGGTCAAGGTCACCGTCAACGCCAGCCAGGTCGCGGTCAGCGCCGGCATGGTCACGGTGGATGCGGCGATGTCGAGTTTCTCCGGCGTGGTCAAGGCCGACACGGTCATCTGCAACAGCATCGTCAGTGCGTCGTACACGCCGGGCGCGGGGAATATCTGGTGAATACCGTCGATACCCGCATCCACTCCTCCTTCCGCCGCCGCACCGATGGCAGGAGGCCGCGATGAACCATCATCCGCTGCGCTGGCAAAGTCCGCAGCCGCTGTGGTCGCGTTTCGGCGACGACAGCGCGACGCCGTCGCCACAGTATCAGCACGAACAAGCGCGGCCGGCGATCCTGCGTTTCGCCAGCGACGAATTCATGGAGCAGTTGCTCGGCACCCTCGCCCACGATCCGGCCCGCATCGATCGCCTGCTCGCGCGCGGCGAAACCTGGCGCAAGCCGATGGTCGACCCGCCCGATCTGGTCGAACGCGCGCCGCTGCCGCAGCTGGTGCGCAGCGCGCGGCGCAGCGCGATGGCGAAAGCGGCGCAGCCGAAGATCGCGCCCGAACCCGCCGACGCGTTGCCGCTGAAGCTGTATCAGCCCGCGCATCAACGCCATTATCTGGCCACCGCCAGCCTGGTCTGCGGCATCCACGGCCTGCCCGAACACGCGCTGGTGCGCGGCGGCGCGGAAGAAGTCGGCATGGTGCTGCGGCGGCTGTTGCCGCTGCCCGGCGGCGCGGCCGATGCGCTGCACGAATTCGCTTACATCAAGGACGCGCAAGGCGCGCGCTGGCAGCGTTGCGACGAGGCCGGCTTCGTGCCCGGCGAAGAACGCCTGCCGGCGTTTTCGTTGAACTTCCTCGACCAGAACCGGCATCGGCGCAGCCTGTGGGCCGGCACGGTGCCGGTCGGCCGGCGCGAGGAATATCTCGGCGTGCGAGTCGATCCGACCCCGGTCGAGAGCTTCGCCAGCGCGCAACGGCAGCAACTCGATGCGGCCACGAGCGCGCCCGCGCCGGCCGTGTCCAAGCTCGCGCGCATGTCGCAGTTCCAGATCGACGTCAGCGAACCGTGGAAGACCCTGATCCGTTCGGCCTACAAACTGTCGACCGCGCCGGAGTCCACGCCGCAGATCGGCGACGAGAGCGAGCCGCCGGCCGACCGGGTCGCGCGCGCGCTCAACTTCAATCTGCAGCAGCAGAGCGCGTCGTGGCTGGTGCTGCTCGATTGCGCCACGCATCTGAAGACCTACCTGCCCGATCTGTGGCAAGTCATCGTCGACAACGGCGGCGGCTACGCGGCCTTGTCGGATGCGCGCAAGGCGCTGTACGACTGGCTCGGCAAGCCGGCGATGAGCCCGGCGTTGATCGCCGCGCTCGGCAGCGGCGGCGAGTATCCGCCGCTGGCCTCGATGCGCGCCGCGCTCAAGGCGATCAGCGCCGATGGCGTCGGCGCGCGTCTGGAAGCGAGCACCGCGACTTATGCCACCGGTTCCAAGCCCGGCCAGGACACCCGCGGCCTGCCCGACTGGCCGCGTTTCCACTTCTGCCTGGCCGGCGTCGACACCGCGCTCGCCGCGACCGGGCCGTATCTCGCGCTAGACGAGCTCAGCGGCTCGACCCCCGAGGTCGACGCCGATCCGCTCGCCGGCACCGTGCCGGGCCAGGACATCGCGCGCAAGGTCGATCGCTTCACCGCGCTGTTCGCGCGCGCGCTGGTGGCCACGGCCGAAACCGACGCGCCGCCGGTGCCGTTCGCGCTGCAGGTCAAGAACGCGCTCGGCAACAACCTCGGCGCGAACCTCGGCGACGGCGGCTGGTTCGTGCTGCGCTTCGTGCATGCGCGCCGCGACTGCGGACCGCTGCACCCGCCGCTGCTGTCGGCGCCGACCCAGCGTTTCCGCCTCGCCGGATTCTTCGATTCCGACGCGCCCGCGCGGCCGATCCGCATCTCGCTGCCGACCGACACCAGCCCGGCCGGCTTGCGCAAGCATCAACGCAATACCGCGTTCGTGCTGTCGGACATGTTGTGCGGCCAGGTGCAACGCGCCAAGGGCATGGGCCTGGTCGACCTGGTGCTGTCGGTGCTGCCGTGGCCGTTCCACAAGGATCTGCCGGCCGGCGACGGCGGGCCGTGCCAGAGCGGCGGCATCAACATCGGCATGATCTGCTCGATATCGATCCCGATCATCACCATCTGCGCGCTGATCCTGCTGATCATCATCGTCACCTTGTTCGATCTGATCTTCCGCTGGCTGCCGTACTTCGTCATCTGCTTCCCGGTGCCGGGCCTGAAAGGCAAGAAGGAGGCGTCATGAACGACAGCGTATTCGGACGCGGATTCTCGTTTCCGCCGCGGGTCGGCGCCGACGGCGGCTTCGTGTGGTCGTCGGGCGAGGCCAATATCCGCGAATCGATCGCGATCATCCTCAGGACCGAGCCGGGCGAGCGCGTCGGCCAGCCCGACTACGGCGCCGGACTCGCGCGCTTCCTGTTCGAACCCAACAACGCCGGCACCCATGCGCGCATGCGCGAGGCGATGCAGCGCGCGCTGGCGCGCTGGGAACGGCGCATCCAGGTCGAAGACGTCGAGGTCATCGCGCATCCCAGCGAAGCCGAGACCGCGTTGGCGACGATCACCTACCGGCTGGTCGCCACCGCGTCGCGCGAGCGCATCAGCCTCGCCATTCCGCTGGCCGTGAACTGAGGCCGCCCCGATGCCGCTCGCACCCCCGCCCATCGACGATCGCCGCTACGCCCAACTGGTCGAGGACACGCTGGCGCGCGCGAGCGTGCATACGCCGGAGTGGACCAACTTCAACCAGAGCGACCCCGGCGTCACCCTGGTGCAGTTGTTCTCGTTCCTGACCGAGAACCTGCTGTACCGCGCCAACCTGACGCCCGAGCGCAATCGTCTGAAGTTCCTGCAGATGCTGCGCATCCCGCTGGCCAGCGCCTCGGCCGCGCAGGGGCTGATCGCGATCGACAACGCGCGCGGCGAAGCGCGGGTGGAAACCCTGCCGGCGGATCTGGAAGTGCGCGCCGGCGCGGTGCCGTTCCGCACCCAGCTCGGCCTGGACGTGCTGCCGGTCGAGGCGCGGGTGTACTTCAAGCGCCGGATCGAGGATCCCTCGCAGGAACTGCTCGATTACTACCGCCTGCTGTACGCGTCGTATCAACTGCCGTTCCCCGGCGAAGGCAACGTGCAGCTGTACAAGACCCTGGCGCTGGACCGCAAGGTCGTCGACAGCGTCGACCTCAACGCCGACACCGTCGACCGTTCGCTGTGGATCGCGCTGCTCGCGCGCGCCAACGACACCCCCGGCGATCCCGACGACCCGTGGAAGCACCTGCGCGATCAGCTCGGCGGCCGCACCCTGACCCTCGGCCTGGTGCCGGCGCTGGACGCGACCAGCGCGCAACTGCTGCCGGCCGGCAACGCGCAAAGCCGCAACCTGCTGCGTTTCGAATTGCCGAACGTGCCGGCCGACGGCCGCGTGCCGCGCGATGGCGACGATCGCCCCGCGCCGGCGTATCGGCAACTCGAACCGCGCACCGACGTCGATCTGCTGTCGGTGCCCGGCGTGGTCCAGCTGAGTCTGCCCGCGGCCGATCAGCTGCGGGTGTGGCGCGACATCGATCCGCTCGAAGGCGGCGTCGGCGCGATGCCGCCGAGCCTGGACGATCCGGCGCTGGCCGCGCGCGCGATCACCTGGCTGCGCATTTCCGCCGACGGCGCGGCGCAGGCGCGCCTGCGCTGGGCCGGCATCAACGCGACCCCGATCCGGCAGATCCAGCGCATCGCCGCCGAACCGCTCGCCGACGGCGACGGTCGCCCCGATCAGCTGCGGCGGTTGTCGCGACGTCCGGTGCTGCGCGGCTCGGTCAATGTGCTGACCCGGCTCGGCGACGGCAGCGCGCAACGCTGGAACGAGATCGACGATCTCGCCGCGGCCGCGCCGGAAGTGCCGATCGCCGATCCGCGCAGCAGCGCGCGCGATGCCGCATGCACCAGGCCCGGCCCGACCGACGTGTTCGAACTCGATCCGGAAGCCGGCGAGCTGCGTTTCGGCGACGGCCTGCGCGGTCGCCGCCTGCCGCTGGGCGCGCGGGTGTTCGCCTCCTACGAATTCTGCCTGGGCGCGCAAGGCAACGTCGCCGAAGCGGCGATCAATAACGCGCCGCAACTGCCGTCGGGCTTCGCTGTCGCCAACCCGGTGCGCACCTGGGGCGGCGCCGACGCCGAAAGCACCGACAGCGGCGAGAAACAGGTGCGCCGTTATCTGCAGCATCGCGACCGCATGGTCAGCGTCGACGATTTCGAATCGATCGCCTGCCGCGCGCCCGGCGTGCAGATCGGCCGGATCGAAGTGCTGCCGGCGTTCCATCCCGACCTCGCTCCGAACGAACCCGGCTCGGCGCCGGGCGTGGTCACCGTGCTGGCGATTCCGCGCCACGACCCGGGCCAGCCCGACGCGCCGCGCGCCGATCGTCCCTTCCTCAACGCGCTGTGCCGGCATCTGGACCCGCGCCGCCTGGTCACCACCGAACTGGTCGTGCGCGGCGCCGATTACAAGGGCGTGTGGATCTCGGTCGGCATCGAAGCCGCCGCCGGTTACGCGATAGCGCAAGTGGTCGACGACGTGAAGCGCCGCTTGCGCGACGCGCTCGCGCCGATCGGCCCGGCCGGGGCGATGCCGCGCGAGGCCGCGTTGTTCGCGCCGCGCACCGCCGACCCGGCGCGCGGCTGGCCGCTGCGCACCGCGGTCGCGAGCCGGGTGCTGCTGGCCGAAGTCGCGCGCGTGTCGGGGGTGACCTCGGTCGCCGACGTGCTGCTGGCCGAAGGCGAACGCAGCGCCAGCGATGTGATCGAAATGAGCGGCCTGCAGCTGCCGCGCATTCTCGGTATCTCGGTGGTGGTCGGCGATCCGTTGCCGATCGACGCGCTGCGCGGCGGCGGCAACAGCAGCGGCGGCGGCTCGTCGGGCGGCGGCGCGAAGCCGTTGCTGCCGGTGCCGATCGTGCCGGAGACCTGCTGATGAACGTCAACGGCGCGCGCTTCCAGATGCTGTTCGGCCGCGACGACTGGTCGCGCTGCCGCGGCAGCGACGCGCAGCCGTTGGCGCTGTGGTGGGATGCGCTGGTCAGCCCGATGCCGCTGCCGCCGGACGACCTCCCGGGCTGGGACGAAACCCGTTCGGAGATTTCCCTGCAACCGCAATTGATCGAACTGCCCGCCACCTCGGGCGAACTGCGCCTGACCCTGGACGCGCGCCGCGGCGCCAGCGCCGACCGCAACGGCAATGTCTATCGCATCGCCGACGATGCGCGCTCGTTGCTCGTGACCTCCTCGGGCAGCGGCAACGAAAGCGCGTTCTGGCCGGCGCAACCGGCCGATTGCGGCGCCGGGCGCGGCGAACTGCGGCTCGCGTTCGAAATCGCGCACGCGCCGCGCGAGCCCATCGCCGAACGCTATCTCGCCCTGACCACGACTCAGGACGACTACCTGGTGGTCGCCTTCGCCCGCGGCACGCTGCGCGGCTTGATGAGCTTCGACCTGATCTCCGGCGGCCCGCCGCTGCAGACCCAATGGCCCGACGCAGTGCCGTTCGAACCGTTCGCGATGTGCGCGCGTCACGGCGGCGGCGCCTGGGTGCTCGACCGCGCGCATCGGCAGCTGTGGGAACTCGACTGCACGCTGGCCGTGGTCAACGCCGGCCACGCCATGATCGACGTCGCGCCGGCGCAGATCGACGACTTCCAGCCGCTGTCCGGACCGCCGCGCGAACAGGCGGCGCAGCGCTTCCCCGGTGGCCTGGACCTGGCCAAGACCGCGGTCGCCCTGCTCGATCCGATCGCGATCCAGTCGCACGGCGAAGGCCGGGTGATGGTGCTCAATCGCGATCTCGTCCAGCAGCGCTCGCAGGTCGTGCGCCTGCAGCGCGACGGCGAGGGTTGGGGCGTGGACGCTTCGCAATGGCTCGACGCCCTGCCCGCGCTGGCCCACGACATGGTGTATGCCGCGGGCCTGGGGCAAGGCGGCGCGAGCGAAGAGGCGCGCTTGTTCATCGCCAGCGAAATCGGCAACCAGGTGCATGCCTTCGACGTGATCGACCGCGACGGCCGCTTCAGCCTGCGCGCGCCGGCCGAACTGTATCCGCTGCGCCGCTACGGCGGCCGCGCCCTGGTCGCGGTGGCCGGCAAGGCGCACTACGACTGCGGCAGCGCGCAACCGCGCTGGACCCCGGTGGTGCAGCAGCATCGCCAGCGCTTTGCCGCACAGGCGGTGCTGGTCACGCCGGTGTTCGACAGCGACGAACTCGGCACAGTCTGGGACAAGCTGCTGTTCGACGGCAGCGTGCCGCCCGATTGCGAAGTCGAGATCGAAAGCCGCGCCGGCGATGAGCTCAGTGGCTGGTTCGACGGTCAATCGCAACCGGCCGACGATGCGCAGGTGATCGGCGGCTGGCTACGCGAACCGCAGCCGCGCCTGCGCGGCGACGGCCCGGAGCTGCCGTGGCTGCGTCGCGAAGCCGCGCGCGTCACCCGTCGCGAAGCCGGCAGCGGCACCTGGGAACTGTTGCTGCAACACGCGCGCGGCCGCTATCTGCAACTGCGGCTGACCCTGCGCAGCCGCAACGGCACCACCGCGCCGCGCCTGCGCGCGCTGCGGCTGTGGGCGCCGCGCTTCTCCTACCCGCAACGCTTCCTGCCCGCGGTGTACCGCGAAGACGTGGACAACGGCGATTTCCTCGAACGCTGGCTGGCCAATTGCGAAAGCAGCCTGACCCAGATCGAGGACCGCATCGTCAATGTCGAATCGCTGTTCGACGCGCGCAGCGTCCCGCAGGACGCGTTGCCGTGGCTGGCCGGCTGGTTCGATCTGGCGCTGGATCCGTCCTGGGACGAGCGCCGGCATCGCCTGCTGGTCCAGCACGCGATGGATTTCTTCCGCTGGCGCGGCACCGTGCACGGCTTGCGCATCGCCTTGTCGCTGGCGTTCGAAAGCGACTTCGATCCGATCGTGTTCGACGGCCCGCGCGCGCAGGACGAAGGCGCCGGGCGCATCCGCATCGTCGAGTCGTATCAGACGCGCCTGGTCGAGACCCTGGTCGCGCAGGCGCTGCCGCCCGCGCAGGTCGGTCTCGATCAAGACAGCGGTCCACGCAGCGTGCAGCGCGGACGTTTGTGGACGCCGGCCGAAGGCAACGCTGGGCTCGCCGACCGCTACGCGGCTTGGCAACAGCGCACGGCCACGCCGCTGGAGCAGATCACGCCGTTCTCGCTGGCGCCGCCAAACGACATCGATGCGGCGCAGGACTGGCGCGACTTCGCCAGCGCCGAACTGGGCTTCGTGCCCGCCGTCGGCGCGGCCGAACGCGCGCGCTGGCAATCGTTCCTGCAAGCGCGCTATGTCCAGATCGACGCCTTGAACCACGCCCACGCCAGCGCCTGGACCGGCTTCGACGAGATCTTGCTGCCTGCCTCGCCGCCGACCGTGCAGGCCGCGATCGACGATTGGCGCGACTACTGCGCGCGCGGCGCCGGTTCGCGCGAACGCAAGCTATGGCAGGACTTCCTCGCCCGTCGCTATCGCCGGATCGAACGTCTGCGCGCCGCGCACGCCAACGCCTGGGCCGATTTCGAACAGGTGCCGCTGCCCGATCGGCTGCCGGCGAGTTTCGCCGCGCAGACCGACTGGCTGCAGTTCGAACGCCAGTTGCTGGCGATGCATCGCACCGCGCACCGCTTCTCGGTGCTGCTGCCGGTCGCCAGCGTGATCGCCGATCCGTATGCGCTGGAGCAACGCCTGGGCTTGGCGCGGCGCATCGTCGAACTGGAAAAACCCGCGCACACCGTGTTCGACGTGCGCTTCTACTGGGCCTTCAACCGCGTCGGCGAAGCGCGGCTGGGGCTCGATACACAGTTGGGTGCCGGCAGCCGCGCGAGCGAGCTGATCCCCGATGCCGTGGTGGGCCGTGCCTACCTCGGCGCCAGTTTCGTCGGCGGTCGCGAGCGCCTGTCAGGCCGCGACCGGCTGTCGCTCGAATGCTGAGCGCTAAAGATTCCAGGAGTTGAACCATGGGCTGCTGCAACGAACCGGTGACCACTCTGACGGGCCTGCCCGCGGACCCCGCACAGCACGTCAACTACGAGCGCGGCATGGTGCTCGGCGTCGACGACTTCAAACAGGAGTTCGCCTATCTGGCCGGGCGCGACCGATGGCTGGCGCGCGACGCGCTCGGCTACGGCACGCTCAGCGGCCTGCGCGTGTACATGGAGGACGACGGCAGCGACGGTCCGCGCCTGCACGTGAGCGCCGGTTCCGCGCTGAGCCCGAGCGGGCGCCTGATCTGCGTGCCGGCCGACCAGTGCGCGCTGATCAATCGCTGGCTGGCCAAGACCGACAACGCGGCGATGGTCGCGCGCATGCTCGATCCCACCCTGCCGCCGAACTCGCCGCCGGTGGTGACCGCCGGCGTTGTCTCGCTGTACCTGGGCCTGTGCTACGCCGACTGCCAGACCCGGCCGGTGCCGATTCCCGGCGAACCGTGCCGCTCCGAGGACGAACTGATGAAGCCCTCGCGCGTGGCCGACGATTTCCGCCTGGAACTGCGCGAACACCCGCCGGTGCAGGTCGAGGAAGAAGCGCTGCGCGATTTCGTCCACTGGCTGCGCGGCAACATCAACGTGATCGACACCAGCCCGCCGCTGTCGCCCGATCCGAACGGATGGCGCACCGCATTGCGCGGCGCGGTGCAACCGTGGATCGACGCGCAGAACGCATCGCCGCCGCTGTCGCCGCCGGCCAGCGCGCAGAGCCTGGGCGATTACCTGTTCGACCTGGGTTCGCCCGGCCTGGACATCGCGCGCGAACAGCAATGCGAGTTCCTGCGCGTCGCCTTCGGTTTCTGGATCAGCGAACTGCGTCCGCTGTGGATGGCGATGCGCTGCCACGGCCCGCAGTATCCCGACAGCGATTGCGTGTTCCTCGCCTCGCTGACCATGCAGGTCAGCTGGATCGGCGGCTCGCCCAGCGGCGTGTGGCAGGTCGACGGCAGTCCGGCCAGCCTGCAGCTCGACGAAAGCGCGCGCCCGTATCTGATCCATCAGCGCCTGCTGCAGGAATGGGCCTTGTGCGGCTGCGATTGCGCCGGCAGCGACGACGCCTTCGGCGGGCCGATGGCGCTGATGCAGGCGTCCTCGGAAGGTTCCTTCGAAAACCTCGCGATCGACCCACCGCCGCTGCCGCCGCCAGTGCAGTTCCTCGAACAGGACGGCGTGCTCGAAGGCCAGCCGCGGATCGTGATCGGACGCGGCGGCGGCAAGGCCGCGCTGACCCTGCCGCCGTCGACGCCGGCCAACGCCGGCCGCCAGGTGGTGGTCAAGAACGCCGACCTCACCAGTCTGATCCTGCAACCCGACGCGCAGTCCGGCGACGGCATCGACGGCCTGGCCGAATTGTCGGTCAAGAAGAAGAAAGCCATCACCCTGATCGCCGACGGCGCCGGGCAGTGGCATTCGATCGCGACAGCGTGAGGCGGCCATGAGCACTCTCGACAATGTCCTGCAACTGCAGCAGCCCTTGAAGGAAGGCGGCATCCGCCAGGTCAATTTCTTCAACGGCCGGCTGCTGACCGGCAAGGACCTCGCGCGCGAACAACTCGCCCATCGCCAGGCCGATGCGCGCCTGGGAATGGCGATCGGCGACGGCGTGGCGTTCGGCCTGGAGGCCGCGCGCGATCCCGATCTCGATCAGGCCAACGCACCGGTGCTGCGCGTGCGCGCCGGCCTTGCGATCAACCGCCTCGGCCAGACCCTGCGCCTGGGCGCCGACACCAGCGTCGCCCTGACCCGCCGTTACGATGCCGACGACGGCGGCGACGGCTGCCAATGCGTGTTCGCGCAATGCAACCCGCTCGCCGACGGCACCTACGTCGCCGGCGCAGGCGTGTACGTGCTGACGATCGCGCCGGCGCAATCGAGCGAAGGCCGCGCGCCGAGCAACGGCCTGGACCCGTCCAACGTGCGTTGCAACACCGACGCCACCATCGACGCGGTGCAGTTTCGCTTGCTCGCGATCAATCCCCTGCGTTTCGCCGATCTCGACCCATCCTCGCCGCTGTTCCGCAATCGCCTGGCCTACCGCTGTTTCGGCGTGGAAGCGCGCGAGGCCAATGCCTTCGACCCGTGGCGGGTGGATCCGCCGAGCTACGGCCTGATCGACGAACTGCGCAGCGGCGCATTGAGCGACTGCGACGTCCCGATTGCGCTGGTGTACTGGACCGCGGCCGGGCTGAACTTCGTCGACACCTGGGCGGTGCGGCGCGCGCTGCTCGAACCCGACGCGCTGTCGGGCTTCTCGTTCCAGCGCAATCCGCTGGTCCCCGGCGAGTTGTCTTCGTTCGCGTTCGTGGCGCGTGCGCGGCGGCTGGTCGAGGCGCAGGCAATGTGCGCGCAGTTCCAGCAGCAGCTGGGCGACGTGCTGGCGGCGAGCGGCGCGCCCGCGGCATTGAACGCGAGCGAATATTTCCGCTACCTGCCGCCGTTCGGCATCGTGCCGCTGCAACGGCTGCCGCTGCGCGGCTTCGACGATGCGGCGTTCTTCAACGGCATCGCGCGGCGGCCGGGCCCGGGCTCGCAACAAGGCACGCCCTTCATCGACGTGCGCCAGCTCGGCGCGGTGCAACAGCGCGCGCTCGAACATGCGCCGGTCGATCTGGGGCAGAGGGAATTCCTGTGGGTCTGGCGTCCCTGGCAAAACGCGAAGGCCCTGCACGACAACCAGTCCGTACAACCGATGCTGGCCTTCGCCAGCGGCCAATTGCCCGACTTCGCGTCGCCCAGGCTCGACATGGCGCGCTTCGACTACAGCAACTACGCGAACTGCTGCGAAAGCGCGTAGCACAACCGATCAGGAGGATTTATGGCGATCTTGGACACCGTACGCCCCGGGGACGTGATCTCTTCGGATCTGCTCAACCGGATCATCGGGCTGCTCAACGAGCACGATGCGTTGCTGGCCGGGGGCAACGGCGGCGGCTCCCAGACCGGGTTGCTGCTGACCGGTTTCTCGCCGGCGCAACAGCAGAACATCGGCAAGAACCTGACCCTGTTCGGCAATTTCGATTTCCCGCTGGCGACCAACGCCGTCTCCATCGACGGCGTACCGATCTCGCCGGCCGCGCTGCTGGCGGGCAGCAACAACATCCAGCTGGTCTTCACCATTCCGACCAATCTCAGCGTGCCGTCGGGCCAGACCAAGTCGGTGCTGGTGCGCATCGTCAATTCCAAGGGCACCGACCAGAAACCCTATGTGCTGCTGCCGCAGGTGGCGGGCGCGCCCAATCCCAGCATCAGCGACGCGCGCGATGTCGTATCGGGCAACGCCATCCTGCGTTCGTCGCGCGAGGCGCGAATCACCGGACTCAATTTCGCCACCCCGGCGGCCAACAACCAGGTCAGCCTGGTGCTCAATCCGGGCCCGGCCCAGGTCAGCTTCCCGCTCGTGGTCAAGGCCGGCTCGCAGATCCAGACCGCGCCGCTGCCCTCGACCTTGCTGGTCGACATGCCGGCGCTGACCAATGCCCACGGCATCGCGATCGGCGATTCCGCGCCGGCGACGCTCAGCGTGACCGTGCCCAACGCCAACGTCGCCGCGACCCTGGGCATATCGCTGGAACGCACCTCCTGACGGCATCGCCCGCCGTCGTATCCGCACCGCACCGTCCCACCGCACGAACCACGCGCAAACCTCCGAGGACCATTCGATGAGCACCCTATTGACTACCCTGGCGCCACGATTGTTGCTGGCGTGCGCGCTGGCGGCCTGGTCGTGCCTGGCGGCCGCAGCGCCCGCCTCGAGCTTCGACATCACCGTGCCCAACCGCAACGGGCCGGGGCAATTGCAGATCAGCGCGCTCAAGATCACCTTGCAGCTGGACACCTCGGCCAACATCGCGGTGAACCTGCAGGAGGCTGGCAGCGGCGCGTTGGCGACCGAAAGCATGGTCCTGACCAACGCGAACAACGACTGTTTTCTCGCCCCCGACGACGCTTGCTTCAAAACCTTTCCGAACACGCCGGCCGGCGCGGTCAGCGCCGACCGCCTGACCGTGATCAAGTCGCAGCAGGCCGGCGCCGATCCCGGCGGCGCCGACAACAAGCTGGTGCTGGTGCTGCGCCTGCGTTCGAACTTGAACGAAGGCGGCGGCTGCACCTCCACCCTGCTCGCTCCGGAAACCTGGACGGTCAGCGTGGTCGGCGGCGCGGCGCGGATCGTCGCCGCCTCGGTGCAGAGCCTGGACAAGCAGACCGTCGGCGCGGGCAATCCCGCCTGCGGCACCGCGTTCCGGCCGATACCGCGCAACGACGGGCCGGTCGCGAGCATCACCGGCACGCCGCAGATTCTCTCCGGCGGCCGGATCGGCGTCGACGCGGTGATGGTGCTGGATCGTTCCGGCAGCATGTCCGACGCGGTCAGCGCGTCGCCCGGCGCGCCGACCAAGATGGTGCGGTTGCACGAAGCCGCCGCGACCTTCATCGACATGTGGAAGGCGCTGCGCGACAACGAATGCCAGAACTTCGCCGTCGCCTGTCCGGCCGATGGCGGCGCGCCGGCGGTGCAAGGACCGGTGGATCGGCTCGGCGTGGTCTATTTCGATCACGACATCAAATGGTTGAAGGAATTGCAGGCCAGCTCCGGCATCGACGGCCTCAAGGAATTCGGCGGTCTCAACCTGACCACCGAGAAGACCGCGATCAACGCGGTCAATCCGGCCGGCGCCACCTCGATCGGCGGCGGCCTGCTCAAGGGCGCGCAAGCCTTGGCGCCGGCCCCGTCGGAGCCTAATCGCAAGATCGTGCTGCTGATGAGCGACGGTCAGCAGAACACCGACCCGCTCGCGCAGGTGAGCGGATCGCAAGTGCAGACCACCACCGGCGGCGGCGCCCCGGTCGCGCTGCCGAACCAGCCGCCGGTGCAGATCTACGGCGTGACCGTCGGCACCGGCGTGGCGGTGGACGCGACCATCAACCAGCAGGCCTCGATCGCCAGCAACGGTTTCTATCTCAACACCGAGGACGATGCGGCGATCCTGCCCAACCTGTTCGTGCAGGTGCTGCAGAACGCGGTGCGCTTCAGTTCGGTGGAAACGCTGCGGGTGATCAGCGACGTCACCACCGAATCGGCGCCGTTCGAGACCAGCTTCCCGGTCACCACCGGCACCCACAGCCTGGCGTTCAATCTGAACTGGAACGCCGCGATGGGTTCGCTGCGCGTGCGGCTGACGCCGCCGGCCGGCGCGACCCCGATCGACTTCGTTCCCTCCACCGCGACCCTCGGCGGCCGCCTGATCGGCAATGTCGCCTTCCCGCGCGTGGGCGTTGCGCAAAGCGCGGGCGTGTGGAAGCTGCAGGTCATGGGCGGCTTCGGCAAACCGGTCGCGTTCAATCTGTCGCTGCTGGGCGACGACTCCGACGTCAATTCGGTGCTGGGCCCGGTCGCGGCCGAATATGCGGTCGGCGGCAAGATCAAGCTCAGCGCGCAGGTCAACGATCTCGACCAGCCCTTGCTCGGCTTGAACACCCAGCCCGCGGCGCAAGTCAAAGTGTTCGTGGTCAAGCCCGGCAACAACCTGGGCGACGTGCTGTCCGACGCCGCCGTGCAAGGCGGATCGGCGCCGCAGGGCGATCAGGCCAGCGCGGCGCAGCTCAAGCTCAAGGCCTTGCTCGCGGCCGATCCCGACGCGCTCAAGCACGCCAACGAAACCATCACCCTGCTCGACAACGGCGCCGCCGCGAACGGCGACAGCAAGGCCGGCGACGGCCGCTACAGCGCGCTGGTGCCGGCCGATTTCGAAGGCCATTACCAGTTCGTGTTCCTGGTCGAAGGCAAATCCGAATCCGGCGGCCCGTTTGTGCGCCAGCAGATCCGCACCGTGCATGTGCGCTCGCTGCCCGATCCGGCCAAGACTCAGTACAGCAGCAATATCGTCACGATCGATGGCGGCAAGGCGGTGGTCATCGTCGCCACCCCGAAGAACGTGCTCGGCGGCAAGATGGGACCGGGCTGGGCCAACTACTTCTGGTTCAACGCGCAAGGCCAGGCGCCGGTCAAGCCCAAGGACAATCTGGATGGTACTTACACCGTGCAGATTCCATTCACCGGCACGCCGCCGAAGGTCTCGCTGCACTTCCTGCCCGAACCGATCTATCGTCCCGACAGCTTCGTGCCGCCGGCCGGCAGCCTGACGCCCGGCAACAGCATCGGCAACGACATCATCGACAACGTCCCGCCGGGCCCCGGCCAGCCGTGGTGGAAGCGCTGGTGGTGGCTGATCTTGATCGTGCTGTTGCTGCTGTTCCTGCTGCTGCGGCGCAAGTGAGCACGGCATGCGGCCGGACGCGCATCGCGATCTGAAACAGCTGCGCAGCGTCACGCTGCGCGGCACTGAGCGCGATCGCCTGCTCGCCCGGCTGCGGCTGGAACGCGCGCTCGACGCGGTCGACTGGACGCCGCGCGGCCTGCCCGCCGGCGCCCTGTTGCTGGTGCGCCGGCTGGTCGCCACGCGCGGCGCGCGCACCCCACTGGCGCGCACGGTCACCCAGGCCTTGCACGAACACAGCCGCAACGCGCGCCGGCCGTGGCTGGACGAACACGCCGCCGAGGCCGAGGCGGTGTGGTTCGATCGCGGCGAACTCGCCGCCTGCCTGGCCCGCGACGCAGTGCGCGGCCGGGTCTCACAGCGATGGTGGTGGCCCGGCGTGCTCGAAGGACGCGATCCCACGCAATGGCTGCGCGAGCACGTGCTGGACCATGGCGAGCGCGTGGTGTCGTTGCTGGCGATGCTGTGCGCCCGCGGCGATGCGGTCGCGTGGTTGGCGCGATTGCCCGAGCCGGACGCGGCGCGAGGATTGGATGCGCTGATTCGCGATTACGCGGTGCCGTCGGTGCAATACCCGACACGGCATTCGCATTCGCTGGATCTCGACCATCGAAATGGCGATGTCGCATCTGGAAGGCTTGACCCGGATGTTGCGGTTACCTCTTCGACAGAGCAGGCATCAACGACCGCCGCGGCGCACGCCGCGCAGGGTTCGACTTCACCCTCCGTCTCGCCGCGCGCCATTGCTCGGCTGCTTGCCGCCGCGCCCGAGTTGCCTGACGCCCGCCTGCTTGCGCCAGCGCAACGCCTGCTCGCGCATGCCCGGGTGGCGATGCACGACCCGAACTGGCTGCGCAGCCAGGAATTCGTCGACACCTTGCACCGCTGGATCGATTCGCAGGCGGTCAACGCGATCGAGCCCGCTGCGCCCGAGCGCCACGAACCCGCGCCCCGCGCCATACACGGCCCGGGAGCAAGCGCTTCGTCGCCGATCCGCATCGTCGACGCTAACCAGACGCTCGTGTCCGTACCACCCCGACCGCATGAAGCGGCTTCGCCGGATCGGGAAACGCATCGTCCATTCCCCGACAGTCCGGCCCAGGCACGCATAAATACGACGCAAGCCGATCTCCCGGCGACATCCGCGCAGGCGGCACGAACCGTAGCGGCGAATAACCCCGACCCACAAGCGACCATCGAACCGAGCGCGTCCGACCGCGCGGCGAACATGGACGCCGCCGAAACGGAAACCCTCTCCGCGCCCGTCATCGATCCAGCGACGCACATCGACGGCTCGCCGACGCCATCGTCGCCCGAGTCCGTCGGCAACGAATACACCGCACACGCCATCGATACCGACTTCGGCGGATTGTTGTATCTGCTCAACGTCGCCCTGGCCCTCGAGCTGTACGGCGACTTCACCTCGCCACGCACACCGGGCATCGCGCTTTCGCCATGGGACTGGCTGGCGATGATAGGACGCGTCTGGTTCGGCGCTTCGTTCCGTAGCGATCCGCTGGATGCCCTGTTGGCGAAATTAGCTGGCCGCGGCGCAAATCAACGGCCCGGCGACGATTTCGATCCCGGCCGTGACACATCCATGCCGGACGCCTGGCTGCGGCCCTGGGGCGAAATCGATCGCCTCGGCTATCGCGCCGACGCGGGCCGACTGCGTCTGTGGCATCCGCAGGGCTTCGTCGTGTTCGATCAGCCGCGCGATCGCGAGCTGTCGCCCGCTGCTCAAGCCGCGTACCTGTGCGCCACGCGCGAGCATCTGCGCGGCGCCACGCTGCATCGCATTGTGCGCTCGCCATCGCGAGCCGGATCGCGCCGGCCGGCGCAACGTTGGCTCGATCGCCAGTTGCCGTACCTGCGTGCGCGCATCGCGCGCGCACTCGGCCTGGATGCGCACGACGCCGATCTTCCTGCGCAGGTCTGCCGCCACCACGCACGCCTGCGCTGCGACCTCACCCACATCGACGTGCATCTGTCGCTGGCGAGCCTGCCGCTGTCGCTGCGCATCGCCGGCCTGGATCGCGATCCGGGCTGGATCCCCGCGGCCGGGCGCAGCATCCGCTTCCATTTCGACGCCGCCGGCTTCGACACGATCAACCCCGACCGCGCCGACCGCGCTGGAGACCGCGCATGAACCCCCTGCCCGCCGCGTCCGCCGCCGATGTCTTCGCCGACCGCCCCTATCGCCCCGACCAACACCTCAAGCTCGCCTTGTATGCGGTGATCGCGACCCTGATCGAAGCCTGCGCCGAGGATGTCGATACGGCGATACAGTTGCACCCGTTCCTCGCCGACTATGCCGAGGAAATCGAAAGCACGCTGGGCCACTTCGATGCGCCCGCGCTGCACTGGCGCGCGGCGCTGAGCGCCTGGGAGCACGCCGCGCACGACGGACAAACGACCCTGCCGCTGCTCGCCCTGCAACGCGCCGGCCTGAGCGCCCTGGACCTGGAACTGCTGCTCGCGGTCGGCCTGATCGAGGAAGACCCGCGTTTCGGCGCCCTGTTCGAACACGCCCAACGCGATCAGGCGCAGGATCGGCACGGCGGATTCGACGCCGGCCTGCGCCGCGACGGCCGCCCCAGCTTCGGCCTGTTGATGGCCTGGTGGCGCAACCACGACGGCGGCGACAGCGTCGATCCGGTGCGGCGTTCGCTGCACAAACTGATCGAACTGGGCCTGCTGCAATTGCCCAATCAGGACGCGCCGCGACCGGACTGGACGCCGACGGTGCAGTTGGCCGTCTGGGACGGATTGCGCGGCGAACTCAGCGCGACCCGCTGGCTGCGGCATCTGCCGCACGCGCAGCTGCCGCGGCCGCACGATTACATCGCGCCCAACGAGGACCTGCATTGCGAGCTGCTGTTGCAGGCGCTGCGCAACGACGCGGCGGCGCCGACCCTGCTAATTCGCGGCGCGGTCCGCAACGGCCGCAAGACCCTGGCCGGCGTGCTCGCGCAAGCGCTCGGCAAGGATCTGCTGTGGGCCGATGCGGGCGTGTTCGAAGACGAAAGCCGCTGGCGCTTGTTCGGCGTGCTGGCGGCGATGCTCGACGCGGTGCCGGCGATCGAAGCCGATTCGGTTCCCGGCGAAACCCGGCAACTGGCCGCCTTGCCCCTGGTCGACGCGCCCTTGCTGGTGGTCACCAATCGGCAAGGCGCTTGGTCCTGCGCCGGCAATCGGCCGGTGCTGGACGTCGAATTGCCGCTGCCCGACCCGACCCAGCGTCTGGCGCATTGGCGCGCATGCCTGCCGCAGGCGTCGACGCAAAGCTTGAGCGAACTGGCCGGATGGCGGCGTCTGTCGAGCGGCCATCTGCGTCAAGTCGCGGCCAGCGCGAGCGCGTTCGCGCGACTGGCGCAACGCGAGCAACCGCTGCGCGAGGACCTGCGCCGCGCCTGTCGCGGCTTGCCGACCGCGCGCCTGGACACGCTGGCGACGCGATTGCCGGCTGAGGGTTCGCTGAGCGAACTGATCGTCGACGACCTCACCCGCGACGAGATCGATGCTTTGGTCACCCGTTGCCAATGGCGCGAACCGCTGGCCGGCGCCTCGGCCACGGTCGCGCTGGGCGGGGTCGGCGTGCGCGCCTTGTTCGCCGGCCCCAGCGGCACCGGCAAGACCCTGGCCGCGCGCATGCTCGCGGTCGAATTGGGCAAGGACGTATACCGCATCGACCTGGCCTCGGCGGTCAACAAATACCTCGGCGAAACCGAGAAGAACCTCGACCGCGCGCTCAGCGCCGCCGAGGAACTCGATGTGGTGCTGCTGCTCGACGAAGGCGACGCGCTGATGGCCAACCGCACCGACGTCGGCTCCTCGCACGACCGCTACGCCAATCTGGAAACCAATTTCCTGCTGCAACGGATCGAATCGTTCGAAGGCATCCTGGTGGTCACCAGCAACGCCGCCGACCGCATCGATCGCGCCTTCGCCCGGCGCATGGACGTGGTGATCAACTTCCGCGCGCCCGACGCGTGGCGGCGCTACGAAATCGTGCGCCTGCACCTGGGCGACAGCGACTGCGATGAGGCCTGGCTGCAGGACGCGGCCAGCCGCTGCGCGCTCAGCGGCGGCCAGTGGCGCAACGTGGTCGTGCACGCGCGCCTGCTCGCCCTGCGCAGCGGCGGACCGGTCGGCACCGCGCACCTGCAGGCCGCGCTGGCGCGCGAGTACCGCAAGATCGGCGGCAACTGCCCGATGCGCGTGGCCGAACGCGAGCCGCGCCCAATTGCGCCCTCGATCGCACGCTCGACCGCACGTTCGGTTCCGGGCGCCTGATCCATGGCCGTCGCGCGCATCGCCAGGCGAGCCGATCCGCGCTCCGATCCGCGCTATAAACGCGTGGTGTCCAAGCTCGAGGCCGACACCCGCAAGCTCAAGCAACACCCGCCGCCGTCGCGCAAGTCCGACGAATCGGCCAAGGCCGCCAAGGGCCCGGCCAACGAAAAAGCCGCCGGCGCGCGCGCCAAGCAGGTCGACAAGCTCGAACAAAGCGACACGCCCAAGCCGCAGACCGCCAGCTTCCTGTCGATGCTGCGCGCGGAAATCGAAAAGGTGATGCCCAAGACCCTGGGCGACACCGAAAAATTCATGAAGGGCGGCTCGGGCAACGACATCAAGAGCTCGCTCAAGGGCGAAGTGGGCAATCAGAAACAGGCCGCGACCGGCGACCTCAAGCAGAACTCGAGCGCCGCGCCGTCGGAAGCCGGCGTCGCCGCCAAACCGGTCACGCCGATTCCGCCCGAACCCGCCGCGCCCACGCCGCAGATCGACGCCGCCGCGGCCATGCCCGCGCCCAAGCCGGCCGCGGAAGTCTCGCTGGAGGACAGCAAGACCGAGGTCGCCGACGCCAAGAAAGCGACCAAGCAGACCGAAACCCGCCTGACCAACGCCAACGACCCGCGTTTCTCGGCGGTGATGAGCGCGGAAAAAGCCGTGCACAAACAAGCCGACGCCGGTCCGGCGCAATACCGCGGCCGCGAAGCGGCGACGCTCGGCAAGGCCGGCGCGCAGGCCAAGGGCGTCGCCGGCAAAGGCGTGAGCAGCCTGCTGGCGACCAAGGGCGGCAGCAAGGCCAAGGTCGCGTCCAAGCAGGAACAGCAGAAGGCGCGCGAAGAACTGGAACTGAGCAAGTTCACCAACTTCGTCGTCACCACCTTCAACACCGCCAAGGCCGCGGTCGACAAACGCCTGGAGACGCTGGACACCACCGTCAACACCATGTTCGATCAAGGCACCGACGCGGCCTTGAACAGCATGAAGAGCTATGTCGAGGACGCGCTGTTCAAGTACAAGCTCGAGCGCTACCTGCTGATGCCCGGCGGCTCGCTGCTGTGGATCAAGGACCAGATCCTCGACCTGCCGCCGGAGGTCAACCGCTTCTACGAGGCCGGACGCAAGCTGTTCACCTCGGCGATGGACGCATTGGCGGTCAAGGTCGCCAATCTGGTCGAGCGCGAACTGGCCGCGGCCAAGAACGATGTCGCCCTGGCCCAGGGCAAGATCGCCGCCGCGCAGGCCGCGCTGTCGCCGGCGGTGCGCGCGCGCGGCGCGCAGCTCACCGCCGAGTACGCCGACAAGTTCGGCGAACTCAAGTCCGGGATCGAAGACAAGAAACAGCAGCTCGCCGAAGGCCTCGCGCAGAAGTACAAGGAAGCCTTCGACAAGGCTGACGAAGCGCTCAAGGCGATCCAGGACGCGAACAAGGGCCTGGTCACCCAGGCCAAGGAAAAGATCGCCGAAGTCGCCAAGGCCTTGATGGAATTCAAGGACAAGCTGATGGGCATCCTGCGCAAGGGCCAGGACACCATCGACCTGATCCTCGACAACCCCGGCGGCTTCCTGTCCAACCTGATCGCCGCGGTCAAGGGCGGCTTCGCAGCGTTCGCCGGCAGAATCTGGGACCATCTCAAGAAAGGCTTCATGAAGTGGCTGTTCGGCGCGCTCGCCAGCGCCGGCATCGAGATCCCCGGCGATCTGTCGCTGGTCTCGATCCTCAAGCTGGTGCTCGGCGTGCTCGGCATCACCTACGACCGCATGCGCGCCAAGGCGGTGAAGCTGCTCGGCCCGACCGCGGTGACGGTGATCGAGAAACTGGTCGGTTACCTGCAGACCCTGATCGGCGGCGGCCCGGCCGCGCTGTGGGAACAGATCAAGGGCGACCTGTCGAACCTGAAGGAGATGGTGATCGGCGCGATCCAGGACTGGATCGTCACCACCATCGTGCAGAAGGCCGTGGCCAAGGTCGTGTCGATGTTCAACCCGGCCGGCGCGATCATCCAGGCGATCATGATGATCATCAACGTGGTGATGTTCGTGATCGAACGCGCCGCGCAGATCATGGAATTCGTCGAGTCGGTGATCAACTCGATCCACGCCATCGCCACCGGCTCGATCGGCGGCGCGATCAGCAAGGTCGAACAGGCGCTGGGCAACGCGGTGCCGATCCTGATCGGCTTCCTGGCCGCGCTGATCGGCCTGGGCGGGATCAGCGCCAAGATCAAGGGCTTCATCACCAAGGTGCAGGCCAAGGTCGATCAGGCGATCGACAAGGTGCTCAAGAAAGCCGCGGATTTCGTCAAGAAGCTGTTCGGCAAGTTGACCGGGAAGAAGGAAGACGACAAGCGTACCGACACGGAGAAACTGGCCGACCTCAAGCGCGCCGTCGCCGAGGCCACCACCCTGGCCAAGGACAAGACCATCGCGGCGAAGAAGCTCGACAAGAAGCTCGGCGTGATCAAGAAGAAATACCGGATGACGGAACTGACCTCCTCGGTCAAGGCCGGCAGCGGCAAGACCCAGACCATTCACATCAGCGCCAAGATCAACCCCGGCACCGAAGTCGACGTGGCCAAGCCCAAGGTCGAGATGGACCTGGTCACCGTTGATTTCAAATGCAAGACCGGGCTGGACGAAAAGGAGTTCGGCGATCAGATCCGCGGCCAACTGGGAGAGTTGAAGTCGCTCGACGCCGAAACCTTCCTCAAGCGGCGAAGCGATTTCAAGAACCGCCTCGCCGAACAGAAGAAGGCGAAGAAAAAGAGCCCGCAGGGACGCGACCCCGCCGGCGACAGGCTCGCGGCGATACATCGCGAGAAGAAGATCCAGGAAAAAGCGCTGCAGCTCAAGAAAGACAATCCCGCGCTGGACGCGGCCACGGCGTTGGCCCAGGCTCGTACCTGGGCGGAAAGCAAGGCGGTCATCCACAAGCTGGATCAGATCGCCGGTGGCTCGGGCAAGGAGATCGAGGAAGAACTGGGAGACGCACGAATTGATTTTTCGATAGGCGCTCAGTGGCGCTCGAAGAACCGCATCGGCTTGATCGAAGCAGGCGCCGAGAAAATTCCCGCCGATGCAAGGCCGGACGTCACCCTCAATGTCAGCTTGACAGTCAACACCAAAGCGGTGATATGAGCCGGTCGTCAGTAAATCTCATGGAGCATGCGAATGAGCCTCTTTAAAACTTTCCTCGAGCGTTACGGCGAACCTTCCCCGGCGCGCAAGCCCGACGCCGCCGAATTGACCGCCGCGGCCAAGCATCTGCCCGACGAGTTGATCGAATTCTTCCGCGATCACGGTGTCGGCCAGTACGAAAACGGGCTGTTCAGAACGGTAACGCCAACCTGGGCGAAGCCCCTCGCCGAAGCATGGGGCGAGCCACGCGCGGCGGACTCGATCTTCCTGGTCGATGCGTTCGGCAGCTTCATTCATCGCGACGGTGAAGAAAACCACCTCGTCAACGTCTGGTCGGACACGCGCATCGAACTGTTTCCCGAGGTGACCGACGTGTTCGACGCTCAGCTGTGCGATCCGGGTTTTCTCAAGAACATCATGTTGCGCCCCGCATTTCGCGCCGCGAGCAAGCGGCTGGGGCCGCTGGCCGACGACGAATGCTTCGGCTTCTTTCCCGCGATTGCCCTTGGCGGCGACGGCAGCGTCGAATCGCTGCGCAAGGTCAAGGTCCGCGAACACCTGGCGCTGCTGGCGCAACTGTAGAGGCCCATGATCATGCCGCTCGCGGACTTCAAGTCGGTGGCAAGCGGCAGCTCGATCGTGGTCTGCGGCTGCGGCCCCTCGCTGCTGGAGCTGCCGCGTCCGCGCGAGCTGCTGACCATCGGCGTCAACGACGTCGGCCGCCTGTTCGATCCGACCTATCTGGTGGTGCTCAACCCGCGCCAGCAATTCAAGGGCGATCGCTACGCCTTCGTCGAGCGCTCCAATGCGCGGGTCCTGTTCACCCAGCTCGAACTCGGCGCGGTGCGGCCGCCGGTGGTGCGCTTTCGCCTGGGCCAATACGGCGGCGTCGACGCCGAAGCCGACGGCGCGCTGCATTACAGTCAGAACTCGCCGTATGTCGCGGTGCGCCTGGCCGCGTTGATGGGCGCGCGACGGATCGGCCTGATCGGGGTGGATTTCACCGACGATCATTTCTTCGCCATCACCGGACGGCATTCGCTGGCCGGCCGCCTCAAGGAAATCGATGCGCAGTACGGCCGCCTGGCCGGGGCATTGCGGCGTAGCGGCGTCGAGTTGATCAACCTCAGTTCGATCAGCCGGCTTACCGCGTTGCCGCGCGGGCGTATCGACGACGGCGCCTGGTACGAACACGCCGCATCAGCGGCGACAATGGCGCAGGTTCGCGCGTCGGCCGAACCCGTCGCGCTCCCCGTCCCCGCACCCGCCCGCATCGCGCAGGCCCGGAGTCCCAGCATGAAAGTCGCGATCGAAAAACGCTCCGCCGGCCTGGTCGGCGATCTGCTCGACACCCTCGCCCGCTCGGTCGCCGAACTGGGCCACACCGTCGTGCGCGATCCGCGCGCCAGCGCGCGCAATCCGCGCGTGCTGTCGATCGTCTGGAACGGCCGCGGCTACGGCACCGCCGGCCCGACTCTGTACTGCGAACACGGCTGGCTGCCGCGCTGGGATTACCAGATCAGTCCGCGCGGCATCAATGCCGACTCGCATGCCGCGCCGTTCGCGTGGGACGGCCAGCCGCTCGATGGCGAACGCGATGCGCAACTCGAACATCGCCTGCAGGCGATCAAGTCGACCGAATTCAGCGGCTACTACCAGTACATGCAGGCCAGCGGGCCGGCCGCGAGCAACCTGCCCGCGCAATTCCTGCTGGTGCCGCTGCAGATCGAGTCCGATACCAACATCGTCCGCCACGCGCCGGCGCGGCTGCGCACGATGCAGGCCTTGATCGATCACGCCTCGCGCCTGGACCCGCCCTGGCCGGTGATCTTCAAGCAGCATCCGGCCGATGCGCGCACCGGCAATCGCCACCTGCGTCTGCAATTGCGCCGTAAACAGGATCTGCTGTGGCCGCAGACCCGCGGCAATATCCACGAAATGCTGCGCAGCGGCGCCTGCCGCGGCATTCTCACCCTCAACAGCAATGTCGCCCACGATGGCTTGCTGTGGGACGTGCCCGCGATCGTGCTGGGCCGCAACGTCTGGCCGAGCCGGGGCGAAAATCCGCCGTTCCTGACCGACGCGCCGCGCGATTGGTCGCGGTTGCAGGCCAGCGTCGACGAGCCGCAGGCGCGCGCCTGCCGTCGCGCCTATGCGCAGCATCTGATCGCGCATCAGGTCAGCCTGGCCGAAGCCGCAGATCCGCAGCGTGTCGCCGGCCTGCTGGAACTGGCGCTGCGCGAACGGCCGATGCCACGCACCGGCTCGGTGATCGCGCGGCCGCCGCCGCGCGCGATCGCGACCCGCGCGATCAAGCCGCAGCCGCCCGCGCCGCCGGTGATCAATGTGGTGGCCGAACACAAAGGCTGGCTGTTCGAACATTGGAAACAGGCGCTCGCGGCGACGCCGCTGCCGGGGTATCGGATCGCGGCGAGCGAACGGCCGCTGGTCCAGGCCGATGCCTGGATCTTCCTGCGCGCCAGCGAAGCCGGACGCGCGCCCGATCCGATGCGCAGCCTGGCGCAGTTGCACGATCTGGGCGGCGCGGAGTTGTACCGCTCCGGCGGCGTGCGCGCCGATGTGGCGCGCTGCGGTGGCCTGATGCTGGCGCATCCCGATCAACAGCGCGTGCTCGCCGAAGCCGGCATCGACCTGTCGCGGCGACGCTGGCGCATGCAGCCGGTCGGCTGGGGCGATGGCGCCCCGCTGTCCGCCAATCGCGACGCGGTGGCCAACGTCGGCTGGGTCGGACGGCCCGGCAAGTGGTCGCCCGATGCGGCATCGGACAGCGACCCCAGCGGCCTGAGCGAATTCGTCGCCGCGGTGAAACTCGCGCGCCGACCGCTGCGGGTGGTGCTGATCGGCGAACGCCTCGATACGGCCGCGCGCGAACTCAAGCGCGCCGGCATCGACTGCGCGCTGTGGCCGGTGTCGCGGCATCCCCTGGCGCGCTGCGCGGAATGGATCGCGCGCCTGGACGCGGTGGTCGTCAACGGCCGCACCGATTGCAGCCCGTGGCCGCTGTTCGACGCGTTGCGGGCCGGCGTTCCGGTAATCGCGCCGCGCGTCGGTTGGACACCGCAGTGGCTCGGCGACGGCGAACGCGGCCGGCTGGTCGACGATATAGCCGCGATGGCGCAGGCGATCGACGAAGTCGTCGGACAACGCGATGCCTGGCGGCAACGTCGCCAACAGATGCCGCCGCAATGCCCCGAGTTCGGCATGCGTGCCTGGCTGGACGCGAACCTGCGTCTGGCCGTCGAACTGGCCGAGCGCCAGGCCGAAGACAAACAACGGGCGGTCGCATGAAATCGCTGGCCCGCCCTACACGCGCCAGAAGATTGGCGCGCGTCGCTCCGAAATCGCCGGCGCCGCCGTGGCTGGGCGATCAGGCACTGTCGTTGCTGCTGCGCGACTACGCCTTCGACAGCGTGCTCGACGTCGGCTGCGGCAACGGCCGTCAGGCCCAGCACCTGCGCGCCCACGGCAAACAGGTCACCACGATCTCGTTCGAAGCCTACGGCGGCTTCGCCCCGGATTTCGTCGGCGACTTCGACGATTACGCCAGCGAGCAGCGTTTCGATGTGGTCTGGTGCTCGCACGCGCTGGAGCACCAGCCCAACGTCGGCCGCTTCCTGCAACGGCTGTTGCACTTCGCCAAACCCGAGGGACTGCTCGCGATCACCGTGCCGCCGGCGCGGCCGCGCATCGTCGGCGGGCACCTGACCCTGTGGAACGCCGGACTGCTGCTGTACAACCTGATCGTCGCCGGCATCGACTGCCGCGACGCGCGGCTCAAGACCTACGGCTACAACCTGTCGGTGATCGTGCCGGCGCGGCGCGCGCAGCTGCCGGCGCTGCGCCACGACGCCGGCGATATCGAACGGCTCGCGGCATTCTTCCCCATGCCGGTGCGGCAGGGCTTCGATGGGCGGATCGAACAGATCGGCTGGGATCGGCCGCCGCCGCGCTGACCGCCGTGGCGGTTCGTCACCGCGACCGACGCGGCATCGCATCGCCCAACGCTGGCAGCGATCACGTAATCGGCCATTGAATACGATTGCAGCCGTGCATGGTGCGCTGCGGCTACGCCGTAGAGTCGACCGCGCGCCATGCCGGGCGCGTAGCGGAACTCAGCGCGATGCACACTGCCAAGCAAGCATGGATTCAAGCAGGGATCACGGCCACCGGATGGCTACTCGCATCGCTGCTGGGGCTGCACGCGGCTTCAGCGCAGGCCGCGATCGACAGCCAGCAATTGGGCGCGCGCTACGACGCGACTCAAGCCAATCTCAACTTCCGCGTGTATTCCTCGCGCGCCACCCGGATCGAAGTGTGGCTGTACAAGACGCCGTCGGGCGCGCAGGAAGTCGCCAAGCTGGTGCTGACCAAGGATGCGACCACTCAGGTGTGGTCGAAATCGGTCGCCGTGACGACGATCAAGAACAGCTACGGCATCACCGGCACGGTCTACTACGGCTATCGCGCCTGGGGCCCGAACTGGCCGTACAACGCGGCCTGGACCAAGGGCAGCGGCACCGGCTTCGTCAGCGATGTCGACAGCGCCGGCAACCGCTTCAATCCGAACAAGCTGCTGCTCGATCCGTATGCGCGCGAGATCAGCCAGGACCCGAACACCGCCGCCTGCACCGACGGCACGATCTACGCCAGCGGCGCGACCCATCGCAACAAGGACAGCGGCGCCTGCGCGAGCAAGGGCGTGGCGCTGCTCGCCGACACCACGTCGTTCGGCAGCAAGCCCACCCGCGCGCTCAAGGACGAGGTGATCTACGAAGTGCACGTGCGCGGCCTGACCCGCAATGACGCCAGCGTGCCCGCCGCCGAACGCGGCACCTACCTCGGCGCCGCGCGCAAGGCCGCCGCGCTGGCCGCGCTCGGGGTGACCGCGGTGGAATTCCTGCCGGTGCAGGAAACCCAAAACGACCAGAACGATGTCGATCCGAATTCGACCACGGACGATAACTACTGGGGCTACATGACCCTGAACTATTTCGCCCCCGATCGTCGCTACGCCTTCGACAAGAGCGCCGGCGGCCCGACCCGCGAATGGAAGGCGATGGTCAAGGCGTTCCACGACGCCGGCATCAAGGTCTATATCGACGTGGTCTACAACCACACCGGCGAAGGCGGCGCCTGGGGCGGAACCGACGGCCTGACCGTGTACAACCTGCTGTCGTTCCGCGGCCTCGACAACCCGGCCTACTACTCGCTCAGCAGCGACTTTCAATACCCGTGGGACAACACCGGCGTCGGCGGCAACTACAACACCCGTCATCCGATCGCGCAGAATCTGATCGTCGACTCGCTGGCTTATTGGCGCGATGCGCTCGGCGTGGACGGCTTCCGTTTCGACCTGGCCTCGGTGCTGGGCAACAGTTGCCAGCACGGCTGCTTCAACTTCGACAAGACCGACAGCGGCAATGCGCTCAATCGCATCAGCGCCGAACTGCCGCCGCGCGCGGCCGGCGGCGGCGCCGGCATCGACCTGATCGCCGAGCCGTGGGCGATCGGCGGCAATTCGTATCAGGTCGGTAATTTCCCGGCCGGCTGGGCGGAATGGAACGGCCTGTACCGCGACGCGCTGCGCAAGAAGCAGAACAAGCTCGGGGTCGAAGTGGTTACGCCCGGCACGCTGGCCTCGCGCTTTTCCGGCTCCAGCGATCTTTACGGCGACGACGGCCGCAAGCCCTGGCATTCGATCAATTTCATGGTCGCCCACGACGGCTTCACCTTGAACGATCTGTATGCCTACGACAGCAAGCAGAACAATCAGCCCTGGCCGTACGGCCCGTCCGACGGCGGCGAAGACCACAACCTCAGCTGGAACCAGGGCGGCGTGGTCGCCGAACAGCGCAAGGCCGCGCGCACCGGGCTTGCCTTCGTGCTGCTCAGCGCCGGCGTGCCGATGATGACCGGCGGCGACGAAGCGCTGCGCACCCAGTTCGGCAACAACAACACCTACAACCTGGATTCGGCGGCGAACTGGCTGTACTGGACACGCAGCAGCATCGAGGCCGACCACGAGACCTACACCAAGCGCATGATCGCGTTCCGCAAGGCGCATCCGGCGCTGCGTCCGATCGGGTTCTATTCCGGCGTGGACAACAACGGCAACGTCATGGAGCAGTTGCGCTGGTTCAAGCCCGACGGCGCCCAGGCCGACAGCGCGTACTTCAACGGCAGCGACAACCATGCGCTGGCGTGGCGCATCGACGGCAGCGAGTTCGGCGACAGCGCCAGCGCGATCTATATCGCCTACAACGGCTGGTCCGCTCCGGTGAATTTCGTCCTGCCGTGGGCGGGCACCGGCAAGCAGTGGTATCGGGTGACGGATACGGCGACCTGGAACGAGGGGCCGAATACGGTGGCCTTGCCGGGCAGCGAGACGCTGATCGGCGGGGAGAATACGACGTATGCGATGCAGGGGAGGTCGGTGTTGGTGTTGGTTGCCAAGTGAGGTGGTTGGGGATTTTGATTCGGGATTCGGGACTCGGGACTCGGGACTCGGGACTCGGGAATTGGAAATTGGAAATTGGAAATTGAGAGCTGCGAGCTGAGAGCTGAGAGCTGAGAGTCGGAAACCTAGAACGGGGAATCGTCCAGAGCTTCAGCGCGACACCTCAATTCGTCATTCCCGCGAACGCGGGAATCCAGGGCCTTTCGTGCGAGAACGTTTGAAGTCACTGGATGTTCGGCTACGCCGAAGTAAAACAGAGCCCGCGTTCGCGGGAATCACGGACTGGCGGATTTGCGCTAAAGCCTCTGGATTCCCGCCTTCGCGGGAATGACGTTTTGGAAATATGGCGCTGAAGCCTCTGAATTCCCGACTTCGCAGGAATGACGTTTTGCTGACATGGCGCTGAAGCCTCTGGATGTTCGGCTACGCTGAAATAAAGCAGAGCCTGCCTGCGCGGGAATGCCGTCTGATAGGAACGCCGCGCGTCCATATCCGCGGCTTCGGGCGAGCAGAACCGAACTAACTCACCCACCACCCTGTAACACCACCATGACACCCCCAGCGCTACGTTGAGCGCCCCGCCCGCCGCGCCCCAGGAGCAAGCCACCATGTCCAGCAAACCCACCATCGTCCTCGTCCACGGCGCCTGGGGCGACGGCTCGCATTGGCGTCATGTGATTCCGCTGCTGCATCAGGCCGGTTACCCGGTCAAGGCCGTGCAGAACCCGCTGACTTCGCTGGCCGATGACGTCGACCGCACCCGGCGTCTGACCGAAGCGCAGGAAGGGCCGACGATCCTGGTCGGGCATTCCTACGGCGGCGCGGTGATCAGCGGCGCCGGTCATGCCGCCAACGTGGTCGCGCTGGTCTATATCGCCGCATTCGCGCCCGACGAAGGCGACAGCCTCGGCGGCATCTTCGGACGTCGCGAAGCGCCCGCGGGCGCGGCGATCATCCGCCCCGATCAGGACGGTTTTCTGTGGCTGACCCAGGACGGTTTCCACGCCAATTTCAGCGCCGATCTCGACGAGGGCGAAGCGCTGGTGATGGCGGTCGCGCAAAAGCCGATCGCCGGGCGCTGCTTCGCCGATACGGCCGGTGCGCCGGCGTGGAAGACCAAGCCCAGCTGGTATCAGGTGTCGAGCCAGGACCACATGATTCCGCCGGCCACGCAGGCCGAAATGGCCGCGCATATCGGCGCGAAGAAGACGATCACCCTGGTGGCCAGCCATGCCTCGTTGGCCTCGCATCCGCGCGAGGTGTTCGCGTTGATCGAGGAAGCGGCAAAGGCGACGGCTGGCTGAGGTCTTTGGTCTTTGCGATGCGGAGGCAATGCGGCCGGCGTCGCAGCCGAAGGTTCGTGGTCGCGGCTCGCGCCGCTCCTACAGGATGAATCGCAAGTCACGTATCCACCTGTAGGAGCGGCGCAAGCCGCGACCGCGAACCCGCAACGTCCACGCAAACCCGATGTCGCGGGCCAACACGCACCGCGACGCCTTCGCCTCAGACCGCGATCAAATCAAACCCGCCTCACCCATCCAACCCCCGCATCGTCGCCCGCATCGGCCCCGCCACCTCCCGCATCGGATTCGACACCGCCAGATACCGGCTCGGCGGCATGCCGATCAGCCGTTTGAACATGGTGGTGAACGCCGACGCGCTCTCGTATCCCAGATCCAGCGCCAAGGCGGTGATCGCCTCGCCCGCGGCCAGCCGCGGCAAGGCCGCGAAGATCGCCGCCTGCCGGCACCACTGGGCGAAACTGGTTCCGGTTTCGGCGCGAAAACGCCGGGTGAAGGTGCGCCGGCTCATCGCCAGATCGGCGCACCAATCGTCGATGCTGTCGTGCGGCGACGGATGCGCCAGATAGGCGCGGCACCGCTTGGCCAGGCGCGGATCGGCCGGAAACGGAATGTCCAGCGGCAGCACCGGCGCGCGTTCGATCTCATGCACGATCAACGAATAAATCAGGTCCGGACGCGAGCCGCTGCCGGACTCGCTCTGCAGCGGCAGGTCCAGCGTTTCCAGCAGCAACTGCCGCATCAGCGGCGACACCCCGATCACCCGGCAATCGCGCGGCAACGCGGCGCTGACCTCGGGCTCGATGTAGATGCTGCGCGTGCTGATCTGCGCCAGCACGTGCACATCGTGGGCCATGCCGGATGGAACCCAGGCCGCGCGCTCGGGCGGCACGATCCAGCGCCCCGTCTCGGTGCCGACCACCATGATCCCGTGCGCGGCGTACAGCAATTGCGAGCGCCGATGCTTGTGGCGGGCGATGCGATGGTGGCTGGGGTATTCGTTCGACGTCGCGACGATACGGCCCGGCAATTGGTCGGCAAGGGTCGCCTGGACGTTGCGCATTGGCCCGATCTCGCAGATTGTTGACCTGAATGATAGTGCGGGCAGTGTCGCGACGGCGTCTACTGGTTGGCGCAGCAGGCACCTCGACAGCAACGGCAACCTCAACGCCCTCGCCTCCGCGGTCGTCCAGCGCAGTCCCGTTCTCTCCTGGCCCCCGCCCATGACCACCCTGGATGCCCCCGCCGCGGCAACGGCCGACCTTGTCGACGCGCCGACGGTCGCCCACGTTCCGCCGTTCGAAGCCGCGCCCGCGCCGGCCGCCGAAACCGCCAACAAGATCGCTTTGCCGATCCTGGCGATGCTCAGCGTCTGCCACCTGCTCAACGACATGATCCAGTCGCTGCTGCCGGCGCTGTACCCCTTGCTCAAGCAATCGTTCCGGCTGGATTTCGGCCAGATCGGCCTGATCACCCTGACCTTCCAGGTCACCGCCTCGCTGCTGCAGCCGCTGGTCGGCATCTACACCGACAAGCGCCCGATGCCCTACTCGCTGGCGATCGGCATGGGTTTCACCCTGACCGGCCTGCTGTTGCTGTCGCGCGCGACGACTTTCCCGATGCTGCTGTTGGCCGCGGCCCTGGTCGGTTCGGGCTCGTCGGTGTTCCATCCCGAATCCTCGCGGGTGGCGCGCATGGCCTCCGGCGGCCGCCACGGCCTGGCCCAATCGCTGTTTCAGGTCGGCGGCAACGTCGGTTCGGCGCTCGGGCCCTTGCTCGCGGCTTACATCGTGATGCCGCGCGGCCAGGGCAGCGTCGCCTGGTTCGCGTTCGCCGCGCTCGCCGCGATCGTGATCCTCAGCCGCATCGGCCTGTGGTATCGCGAACAGATCCCGGCCCACCGCAAGGCGCGCGCGCATGCGGTCGCGCGGCCGACGCTGCCGCGCAAGACCATCGCCATGACTCTTGCGGTGCTCGGCGTGCTGATCTTTTCCAAGTATTTCTACATGGCCAGCCTGTCGAGCTACTACACCTTTTACCTGATGGAGAAATTCCATCTGGCCGCGCGCGATGCGCAGCTGCACCTGTTCGTATTCCTCGGCGCGGTCGCCGCCGGCACCTTGCTCGGCGGCCCGATCGGCGACCGCATCGGCCGTCGCTACGTGATCTGGTTTTCGATCCTCGGCGTATTGCCGTTCACCCTGATGCTGCCGCACGCCAATCTGCTGTGGACCACGGTGCTGACGGTGGTGATCGGCCTGGTGCTGTCGTCGGCGTTCGCGGCGATCCTGGTGTACGCGCAGGAGCTGATCCCCGGCCGCACCGGCATGATCGCCGGCCTGTTCTTCGGTTTCGCCTTCGGCATGGGCGGCCTGGGCGCGGCGGCGTTGGGCCAGCTGGCCGACCATATCGGCATCGAAGCGGTCTACGGCCTGTGCGCCTATCTGCCGGCGATCGGGCTGATGGCGTGGTTCCTGCCGAAGCTGGAGAAGCATCCGGCCTGAATGCGGCGATCTAACGCGCGACTTGCAAGCCGCGCACATGCCCATACCTCGAATCTCAGATACCGGGATTACCGCCGGGCACGATGGCGCATGCATCAGGCTTCCTTCTTCGACAGCGAACCGCAGCAACCGGTGCTCGACGCCGAGGGCGGCCTGCGCTATCTGCCCGGGGTGTTCGATCCGCCGTGGTGCGAGCGCCTGTTCGAGATCCTGCTGACCCACGCCGCATGGACCTCGCAGCAACGCATGATGTACGAGCGCCTGGTCGAGGTGCCGCGGCGCATGGCCAGCTACCGTCTCGACCACGACGCGTTGCCGCCGCTGCTGGCCGAAACCGCGCAACGCGTCGCGCAGGTGCTGGACGCGCCGTTCAACAGCGTCGGCCTGAACCTGTATCGCGACGGCCACGACAGCGTCGCGCCGCATAACGACAAGGTGCATGACCTCGCGCCCGGCCAACCGATCGCGGTGCTGTCGCTCGGCGCGACCCGGCGCATGACCATCCGCGCCAAGCGCGAGCCGCGCGAGTGCTGGCATATGCCACTGGAGGCCGGCAGCCTGGTGGTGATGAGCCACGCCTCGCAGTACCACTACGATCACGGCATTCCCAAAGCGCCGGGCGTGCTCGATCCGCGCATCAGTCTGGCGTTTAGGGTGCGAAGGTTCTGAGCCACCGCCAGCGACGAAGCGGCGGCGATCAATCCGCCGTCGAGGCCTGCAAGGCCGCCGCCAGCGCCGCATCGCCGGACACCAGATCGGTCCAGCTCAGCGCCAGCCCCTTTCGGTGTCCCTTGGCGTTGAGCTTGAGGCCTTCGGGATCGAGGATCAGCGTGTAGGGTTTGCCATCGATCTCCACTTCGCGTCGCAAGGGTCTGTCGAGCGGGGTCATGGTCGTAGGCTCCAATGAGTGAGGCGACCTCGGTCCGGCGCCTTATGCCGGCCGGTCGTCGCGGTACCAGTCGAGCAGCGCCTGCGGCAGGCGCGGTTCCAGGTCGATCTCCAGCGCGGCATGCGCATCGAGCGCGTCGATCAGGTTGCGCCGCAACGGGCCGAGATCCGGGCGCCGCAACCAATCCAGATCGCCCTGCAGTTGCGCCAGCAGCATCGATGCGCGTTCGAACAACTGATCGCCCTGGGCCGCCAGTTCGCGCGCGAACCAGGCGCGCGACGGCCGATACACTGTGTATCCCCGCGCCTCGAGCGCGTCGGCCTGCCCGGCCAAGGCCGTGTACGCGCCGCGATACCACTCGCTATGACCGCCGGCTTCGCGGCGAACCGTCAACGGCGCCGGCGCGTTGTGCTCGATGAGCACGTGGCGAAGACGCAGCTCCAGGTCGCGCGCATCGCGCACGGTCTCGGTCTGGATCAGGAAGGCGCGGTCCAGATCGAAGAATTCGAAATAGCGCGCCTGCAGCGCCTGCGCGCGCGACAAGGGATTGCGCGAGAACCCCAGCTTGAGCAGATCCTCGTAGGCGCATGGCAGCACGTAGACATGGCAAACGCCTTCGCTGCAGCCGGGGCCGGTGTCTGGATCGCGGGTGCGCAGGAAGGACATGCCGGCATGCTCCCGCATCGGCGTCTCAACGGCCGAGTCCGCCGCCGCGCCGTCACGGCCGCCGCGGCGGCTGCGCGAACACGCGTTCATCGGAATGGATGGGATGGATATCGAGGATCTCGTCGATCCACAGATAGCGACTGCCGTTGGCGACCTCGGGATCGTCCAGCCGCACGACCGCGTTGATGCCTTCGTTGCCCTCGCCGTCGAGAAAGGTCTGCAGGCTCGGACGCACGGTGACGACCGCGGACTGGCGGCTTCCGTCGATCAATACGATATCGACCAGGCCCGCGTCCGGCAGACGCCCGATCAACTGACGCAACCGATCGATATCGGCGGGATCGGTATAGACGCGATCGGCTGTCTGGGTCATCACGGGTTCTCCGCGGCGGTCAGGCCGGACAATTCCGGCCTGACCGTGCCGCCGATGTAGCGAATATCGCCGGACCCACGTCGGCCGAGGACGCCGGCGCGCATGAGCGGTTCACGCGCCGGCGCCAATTAGCCGTGTTCGCAGGCCTACTTCTTTCGCTTGGCTTTAGCTCTTTGCTTTAACTCTCGTTCCTCACTTCTCACACTATTTACTTCTTGGCGCTCTTGCTACCCGCCATCAACCCACTGGTATCCACACTCTTGACGCCATCGATGTTCTGCGCAATCGACTTGGCCTTCTCGACCTGCGCCTTGTTCGCGGTGCCCGACAGCTTGACCACGCCGTTGACGGTCTCGACCTTGATGTCGGTGCCCGATACCTCGCTGGACGCCAGCAATTCGGTCTTGACCTTGGTGGTTATCCAGGTGTCGCTGACCGGCTGCGCCGAGTCGTTCTTCGCCGCGGCCGTGGCCGGATCGTTGCCGTTGGGGGTGCCCGCGCTCTGCGCGAACGCGCCGCCCGAGAGGACCAGGGCGAGCACGGCGGTGGCGATTCGGATGGAATGGGTGTGAGTGCTGTTCATCGGGGTATTCCTCATTGGCTGAGACGCGTGGTCTCGAAGGTGTCGCGTGTTGAAAGCGGTCGCTTGCTGCTGCTTGCACCGAAGGCGCGACGCGCCGGGTACGCTCAGTGATGGTCCTTGCGTCCGGATCCCGACTTCTTGCCGCCGTGATCTTTTTTATTGACGGTGCGCCAAGCCCGCTCCTCGGCTTCCTGCTTGGACACGCCTTGTTCGCGGTAGCCGGCTTCGATGTGCTCGGCTTGACGCTTCTGCTTGTCGGTATACGAGGATTTGTCGCCGCGTGGCATGGTCGCTCTCCCTGGAGCCTGTGGGTACGCCACCGAAACTACGCGCGCACAAGTTAAGAGCAGGCCAGTGCGGTGTTAGCGCGAGGTGTGCGGTTCATCGTCGTCGCGTCACGATGAATCCTTCAGCGAACAAGCTTCAGCGCGAGCAAGCGCCAGTCACATTCGAATAACGGCGGCGTCGTTATCCATGAATCTGCTATCGGCGCAGCGGAGCGCATTCATGCAACTCATGGATCAGTTGTGGGTGGTCGGCGGCGCCGCGTACGCGATGGCGTTAGGCGGCGCGATCGGATTCGAACGCGAACTCAAGAACCGGCCGGCCGGATTTCGCACGCACATGCTGGTGGCCGGCGCCTCGTCGCTGCTGATCGGCATGGGCCAGTTGGCGATGATGGATCCGCGTTTCCGCATGCCCTTCATGATCACCATGGACCCGATGCGCCTGGTCGAGGCGGTGATCGGCGGCGTGTCGTTCATCGGCGCGGGCACGATCTTCGCCTCGCGCGGCGGCCGCAATGTGGCCGGCATCACCACCGCGGCCTCGCTGCTGATGGTCGCGGTGATCGGCGCCTGCACCGGCCTGCGTTATCACGTGCTCGCCGTGGCCGCGGCGGTGCTGACTTTATTGGTGCTTACGGTGTTGAACTGGAGCGAACGGCGGTTCGGGATGAGGGGTGTGACGCAAGCGCAGGGCGATGGCGAAGGTGATGCATCACGTGGCTAGGCTCGGGGGCGACGCGGGGAGTAAGGCGCTTTGTTCGGGGCGATTGGATGCTTGCGGTTGGGCGCGGGCCCTCACCCCGGCCCTCTCCCGCAAGCGGGAGAGGGAGCTAAGCGGAGCCGGAGATGGGGTGGCCTGGAATGGTGTGAGGCCGCCGGTTTCGCGCCAGGGCGTGGCCGCTAGAGCTTGGGCAATCGCTGCCGGCTCGAGGCGTAGCCTTCCCACGGATCGCTGCGCAGCCGCTTCGCGCGGCGCAGGGCCTTGCCCAGATCGAAATCGGTGGAGGCGCGGCTGCGCGCGAATTCGTCCCAGCGCAGCGGCATCGCCACCGGCGCGCCCTCGCGCGCGCGCAGCGACCAGCCGGTGACGCTGGTCGCGCCGCGCGCATTGCGCAGCCAGTCGATGAAGATGCGGTCCTTGCGCACCGCCTTGGATGCGGTGGCGACGTAACGCAAGGGCGAGTTCTCCACCATCGCATCGGCGAAGGCTTCGCAGAAGGCTTTGACCTGCGGCCAGTCCGGCCCGCGCTGGATCGGCACGCATACATGCGCGCCCTTGCCGCCGGACAGGCGCACCCAGCTGTCCAGGCCGATCTCGGCCAGCCGGTCGCGCACTTCGCGCGCGGCGCGCTTGAGTTCGCTCCAGGCGATGCCTTCGGCGGGATCGAGATCGAAGATCAGACGATCGGGCCGGTCCGGCTTGTCGCGCCGCGCGCCCCAGGGATGGAACTCCAGGGTATTCATCTGCACCAGCGCCAACACGCCCTGGATGTCGTCGACATAGACGTAGTCGGCCTGGCCTGCGGATTCGCGCAAGCTCACCGGATGCACATCGGGACCGAAGCCGTCGCTGTGGTGCTTGTGAAAGAAGCACTGCGAGCCGATGCCGTCGGGACAGCGCAGCAGCGAGACCGGCCGGTCGATCAGTTCCGGCAACAGCCAGCGTTCGACCGCGCGATAGTAGTCGGCGACCTCGCCCTTGCTGATCTTCGCATCCGGAAACACGATGCGTTCGGGATGGGTGATGCGTTGTTCGGACATGCCCTGCTCCTCGACGGCGGCCTTTGCTCGTGACTTCGCGGGCAATTTCGCGGCGGATTTTGCGCTCGGCTTGGCGCGGCCATCGGTAGCGGCGGATGGCCGACCCCCGCTGCCTCTACCCTTGCCCTCGCCCGCAGACGCAGCACCCAGATCCGCGGCGCTCTTGTCCTCGCGCAAGCGCGCGAAACTGGCCTGACGGATCAGGCCTTCCTTGCCGCGGCCGCGCGAATGCACGTCGATGACGAGTTTTGGTTCGACCCAATGCACGCTGCGCCGCGAAAACGGTACGTGTTCTGGCAATTCGACCGACGCGTGCTCGCTATGCAGGCCACGCAGGCGCCGGGTCAGGCTGCGCAAGGTGTCGTCGTTGAAGCCGCTGCCGACCCGGCCGACATACACCAGGCCGCCTTGCTCGGGACGCGCGAGCAGCAACGAACCGAAGCCCTGCCGGCTGTTCTTCGGCGGGGTGTAGCCGACCACGATGAATTCCTCGTCGGCCTTGTGCTTGAGCTTGATCCAGGCCTGGCTGCGGCCGCCGCGGTACGGCGCATCGGCGCGCTTGCTGATGATGCCTTCCAGCCCGGCCTTGGCGCTGGCCGCGAGCACCTGATCGGCCGGACCTTGCACGTGCTCGCTGAAGGCCAGCGGCGAGGCTTCGCCCGCCGCCAATACCTCGCGCAACAGATCGCGACGCGCCGACTGCGCGGCGCCGCGCAGATCGATCCCGTCCAGGTACAGCAGATCGAACACGACGTAGCGCAATGCATCGACCTGCCCCGCTTCCAGCCGCCGCTGCAGTTCGCCGAAATCGCTGTGGCCGGCGCGGTCTTGCGCGATCAATTCGCCGTCCAGGATGGCGCTGCGCAGCGGCAGCGCGTCCACCGCCTCGGCCAAGGCCGGGAAGCGTCCGGTCCAGTCCAGGCGATTGCGCGATTCCAGGCGCGTGGCGCGTTGGCGATACCCGATCAGGCGGTAGCCGTCCCATTTGATCTCGTGCAGCCAGTCGCCGCCGACCGGCGGATGCTCGCGCAACGTCGCCAGTTGCAGTTCGATTTGTTTCGGCATCGCCGCGACCTCCGCGCCCGGCAAGGCCAGCGCTTGCTTGCGCCAGTCGGTGCTTGCGGCCGAAGCCTTCGCGACAGAACTCTTCGAGGCAGGCTTGGCCTTGGCCGCCCTTGCCGTCTGCAAGGATTTATCGACGGGCTTCGCGGCGGCTTTCATCGCCGACTTTTTCGCGGCCCGCTTGCTTGTCTTCGTCGTCGCCCGAGCCCCGCCGCGCGAACGCGCGGAACCAGTGGCCGCGTCGACACCCGCCCCCATCGCCTCGACCATCGCATCGGCATCGCTGTCCTGCACATATTCGTCGCTGCGCTTGATCAACAGCCATTGCCGCTGCCGCCCCGAGGGCTTGGTCCTGACCAGAGTGAAACGGCCGCGCAAACGCTCGCCGTCGAGCTCGAAATCCAGCTTGCCCGCGGCGATCTGTTCCAGCGCATCGCCGTCGCTGTGCCAGGTGCCGCGATCGAAGATATCGACATGGCCGGCGCCGTAATGGCCCTGCGGGATATCGCCTTCGAAACCGGCGTAGTCGAGCGGATGATCCTCGACCTCGACCGCTAGCCGGCGTTCGCCGGCGCGCAGCGACGGGCCCTTGGGCACCGCCCAGCTCTTCAGCACGCCGTCGGCTTCCAGGCGGAAGTCGTAATGACGGGCGCGGGCGTGATGCAGCTGCACTACGAAAATGGGTTGCGCGCGGCTGTGCCGCGATTTCGCGCCCGGCTTGGTGTTCGCCCGCTCGACTCCGGGCTCAGGAGTCGCGTCGAGCCGGCGTTTGCGCACATAGTCGCGCAGGCTCATCGACGGCGGTCCACGCGGCGGACGCTACTCACGGCCTCAAGCCGACTTGCGTGCGCGTTTCTTGGCCGGCGCCTTGCGCGCGGTCTTCTTCGCCGCCTTCTTCGCGGTTTTCTTGCCCGCCTGCGCCGGCGCGGCCTGAGCGCTACCGCTCTTCTTGCTCAGGCTGCGCCTGAGCAGCTCGGCGAAGTCGATGACGTTGGTCGCCGCGTTCTCGGGCAGCTTGGCGTCGTCGGTGTCCTTGCCGCGCACCACCTTCTTCGACTTGACCCGTTGCTCGATCACCTTGTGCAGGCGCTGACGGAAGTCGTCCTTGTAGCTGTCGGGCTGCCACTGGCTGCTCATCGACTTGATCAACTGCTCGGCCATGTCGATCTCGCGCGGCGAGATCTTCCACTTCGCCAAGCCGCCCTCGGGCAGTTTGTAGTCGGCCGGATCGACCAGTTCCTGGGCGTAGCGCAGGATCATCAACAGCAAGGCTTCGCCGTGCGGCATCACCGCGGCCAGGTATTCGCGGGTGCGGATCACCACCCGGCCGATCCCGACCTTGCCGCTGCGCTTGAGCACTTCGCGCAGCAGCACATAGCCTTTCTCGGCTTTCTTGCCCGGCTCGAGGATGTAGGGCTTCTCAAAGAACTGCGCGCCGATCGAGTCGGCGTCGACGAAGGTGTCGATGTCGACGCTCTCCTTGTTGTCCGGCGAGGCCGCGGCGATATCGGCCTCCTCGATCACCACATAGCTGCCCTTGTCGTATTCGAACGCCTTGACGATTTCCTTCCACGGCACCTCTTCGCCGGTTTCCTCGTTGACCCGCTCGTAGCGGATCGGCGCCTTGTTGCGGCTGTCGAGCATGCGGAAATGCAGGTCGACGCGGCGCTCGCCGGTCATCAGCTTGACCGGGATATTGAGCAGGCCGAACGACAGGGTACCGGTCCAGATCGGGCGGGCCATGGTCAAACCTCGTCTTGGGTGTTGGAACGGCGGTCGCCGTCGCGATCGCGCGGGTCGGCGCCTTGTTGATCGGACCGCGGCGGAGCGTCGCGATCGCCGTCGTCGTCCATGCCGAACGAAGGATCCTCGCAGGCCGCCCTCGCCCCGCCGTCGCGCGCTTTCTTCGCCAGCGCTTCGTAACGGTTGCGGAACTGTTCCAGCGTGGCCTCGTCGAGTTCCTCCATGTCCAGCAAGGTGTTGTCGGCGCGGCGCACCGCGCGGATCAGTTCGTCGAGCTTGATCTGCACCGCGGCGGAGTCGCGGTTCTGCGAGTTCTGGATCAGGAACACCATCAGGAAGGTGATGATGGTCGTGCCGGTATTGATCACCAGTTGCCAGGTATCGCTGAAACCGAACAGCGGACCGGACACCACCCACGCCAGCACCACGCCGACCGCGAGTCCGAAGCAGGTCGGATGGCCGGTGAACCGCGCCGCGGCCTTCGCGCCGCGCTCGAAGGCGTGGCGCAGGCTCATGCGTGGTGACTGCGGCGCGGACGCAGCCGATCGCGTTGTTCCAGGCGATGCCAGGCCGCTTCGACCATCGGCCGGGCTTCGTCCCAATCGAGTTTCGACACGCCGCGTACCCGCTTGTAGCAGCGGATCAGGTCCTCCTCCATTTCGCGCAAACCGCGGCCGTGCGAACGCATGTAGGCGTCCAGGCCGAGTTTCACCGCCGGTTCGTAGTCGCTGTAGCGCAATCCGGGACGATCGACCAGGACACGATACTGGCCGCGCCAATACAGCAGCTCCGAATCCATGTCGACGACATCGTGCGCCAGCATCGAGCCGGTGGACCCTGCGGCCAGGCACGACGCGTCGACGGAAGCCTGCGCGGTGACGTTCAAAGCGGACGATTCGGAATCGCTGGTTCGGTAATTGTCGACGGGCATGATCGAATCCTCTTGACGGACGGGGCGCAGGCGACCGATGACGAGCTGCGGGAGCGAGCTGCATGGACGGGCTGCATTGAATCGCGAGGAGCGCGCGGCGTTCGCTGGATCGGCGACATCGATGGCGCGCTGCGTGAATCGCTGTGTGCCGTACCTTGCCACTTGCGCATGCGAAGACTGCGTCAGTGCGATTACGCGCGATTGCGCTTTCGTTCATCAAGCTGCCTGGGGCGCAGAGCGTCGTAACGCGAAGCCGATGAAGCATTCAGTCGTTAACTGTGACGCAATTCCGCGGCGGCGCATCGACGCAACACGGCGCGCTCACACCGGCGCAACACCGAAGCTGCGACGCGGCCGTCTAACCTGAGATTCATCCGTCGAACACGCGGGCTTAACCGGAGGCGCGAGCGATATGCGCGCCCGACGAATGCGCGCTTGCGATGAACGCGGCCCATGCCGTTGGTCGGACCGGCGCGATCAACCCGAGTCATAAAGCAATCGCGCAAGTAAATGCGCGAGAAGATGCGCGACCGCCGCGTGCTTGCCCGCAATGCGGCGAGACAATGCGACGACAGGCGATCGGGCTAGGTCCGCCCCAGATTGCGCAGCACCTCGTCGATGGTCGACTCCGCGGCCGCCGCGGCGCTGCCGGGGCGGCGCATCAGCAGGCGGTGCACCTCGCGTTGCGCGTCCGCCGGCAGGCTTTCGATTTCCTCCACCTGCCCGGCCAGCAGGCTCGCCACCGCGACGCCGTCGCGGAAGGCGATGCGCGCGCCGGGAATGCGCGGCACCTTGGCGCCGGCCAGCACGCTGCCGGTGAGGTTGAGCGGATCGGCGGCGGAAATGCAGATCACCTCGCCGCTGTGCTCGCGCTGGCGAACCTGGCGCAAGGCGTTGACCGCATCGGGCAGCGCGTACTGCTCGCCGGTCATGCCGCTGATGAAACGGCCGCCGCGGATTTCGCCGCGCGCTTCCAGACGCCGGTACACCCGCAGCAGATCGCGCCACGGCGGCAACCACGCCGCCTCGCGCTGGATCAGCCGCCAGAACACCACGCCGTAGCGTTCGAGCAGGCGCCAGGCGATGTGTTCGGTCGCCTCGGTGTTGCGCGCCGCGGTCTGCGCCGGTGTGGCGGTCGTCGGCTCGGCCGATGCGTCGAGCGGCCGGGTCAGCGACCAACGTCCGGCGTCCTGCAGATCGGTCAGCATCGCCCGACGCCGCCGGCTGCCGTGCGCCGAGGCGCGCTTGGACGGCGGCACCAGCAAGGCGCGCAGACCGGCGAAGCTGTCGCAGGTGATGCGGCCGCGGGTCACCAGTTCGCCGAGCGCTTCTTCCAGTTCGGTGCGCAGCAGATGCGCTGAATGTTCGAGCTCGTCGAAGAACGAGGCGCCGCGCGATTCCAATGCGGCGAGCACCCGCTGCGCACGCGAGGACACCGGCGCGGGATCGGTGTTGCGCACCGCGCTCAGGCTCCAGTCGGCCAGCGCGCGGCGCGGCAGCAGCACGATCGGGGTCTGGCGCACGCTCGGCACGCCTTGCGGCGCGCTCGGGTCGGTGCCGCCGGCGTTCGGACGCAGCCGCGCCCAGGTCACCCGTCCGGCGGTGCATAGCTCGTCGAGCCAGGCCGAATCGTAGTCGCCGATGCGCGACGGCAGCAGTTCGCTTTCCCAGACCGATGCCGGCGCTTCATAACCTTCGAGTTGTTCCAGCACCGTGCGCAGCGCCTGCGGGCCGCTCATGCGGGTGGGCTTGGACAGGTGCTGCCAATCGAACAGAAAGCGCGCGTAATCGCGTGGCGCGACCGGTTCGATCTCGCGACGCAGGCGTCCGACCGTGTAGCGATGGATACGCGCGAGCAGATGGCGTTCGCACCATTCTTCCTCGCCGGCGAGCAGGCTGGCGCGGCTGAAACGGCCGCGCATCACATAGCCTTCCTGCTCCAGCCGCAGCAGGGCGAGTTCGATTTCACCCGATTCACGCCGGCTGTCGCGCGCCAACGCGGCGATCGTGGTCGGGCCCAGCCCGGTCAGGCGCGAGCGCAGCAGATCGATCAGCGCGTCTTCGGCGCCCCACTGCACTTGCGCGTATTCGCGCGGCACTTCGACCGCCGGTTCGGCGATGGCGTCGGCGAAGATCGCGCGGGCCTGCGGCAGGGTTTCGGTCGCGACCCACCACGACGGCGCCGGGTCGTCGGCGCGCAGGCGCAAGGCGGTGGCGCGGCCGTCGGCCACGAGCGCGCCCAGCCAATCGGTCCAGGCATTGGCCGCCGCTTCGTCGACGGTGACGTAACCCAGGCCCATCAACGCTTCGTGCATTTCGTCGGGGTCGCGCGCTTCCGGCCAGGCCTCGGCGCGCACCGCGTCGATGGCCTCCGGATCGAGCCGGCCCAGATCGTCGGCGCTGTCGGCTTCGGCGTAACGCCGCGCCATCACCGCCTGGGTGCGGCGTTCCTCCAGCGGCGCATCGTCGAGGAAGGCGTAGGGCTTGGCGTTGAGCGCCTCGGCCGCGATCGGCGACGGGCCGGTGACGTCGCGTCCGATCACCCGCACCTCGCCCGCTTCCAGGCGTCGCAGCATGCGCAGCCAGCCGGCGCTGTCCATCGCTTCGTACAGACAGTCCTGCAAGGTCTGTTCGACCAGCGGATGGTCGGGCACTTCGCGCTCGCCGACCAGATTTTCCGCGCAGGCGACCTGATCGGGAAACACCGTCGCCAGCAGATCCTCGCTCTTCATCCGCTGCAGTTGCGGCGCGACCTTGCGCCCGCCGACGAATCGCGGCAAGGCCAGCGAGGTGGTCGCGTTCCAGCGCCAGCGCACCGCGAACAACGGCGCGTCGAGCAGCGCCTGAATCAACACGTCCAGCGCCGAGGCCGAATGCAGGTAACGCGCGACGTCTTCGAGCGGGAAGCTGTGGCTGGTCGACAGCGACAGCACGATCGCGTCCTCGGTCGCGGCGGCCTGCAGTTCGAAATTGAACTTGCGGCAGAAGCGTTTGCGCAGCGCCAGGCCCCAGGCGCGGTTGATGCGACTGCCGTACGGCGAATGGATCACCAGCTGGGTGCCGCCGGATTCGTCGAAGAACCGCTCGAACACCAGGGTGTCCTGGGTCGGCACGATGCCGAGCACCTGACGGGTGCGGCCCAGATAATCGACCACCTGCAGCGCGCTTTCCGGATCGATATCGATCTGTTCGCCGAGTTTGCGCGCGGCGCCGCCGCTATCGATCGCGCCGGACGCACCCGCGGTTTCGCCCAACAAGGCATCGACCGCGCCGCGCAGGCGCGACACGCTGGCCGACAGTTCGTCGCTGCGGCCCGGCGCTTCGCCGAGCCAGAACGGAATATTCGGCGGCTGGCCCTGCGCGTCCTCGACCCGCACCCGGCCCGGTTCGACCCGCAGGATGCGGTAGCTGGCGTTGCCGAGCTGGAACACGTCGCCGGCCAGGCTTTCGATCGCGAAGTCTTCGTTGACGTTGCCGATCATGTGGTTTTCCGGCTCCAGCACCACCGAGTAATCGCCGGTGTCGGGAATCGTGCCGCCCGACATCACCGCGGTCATGCGGCTGCCGCGGCGCGCGCGCAGCCGCGCGTTGACCGCGTCGCGATGGATATAGGCCGCGCGCGGCCCGCGCCGGGTGGTGAAACCGTCGGCGAGCATGCGCACGACCGCATCGAAATCCTTGCGCTGCAACCGCGCATACGGCCAGGCGCCGCGCACCAGCGCGTACAGCGCGTCTTCGCTGCATTCCTGCGCGGCCACTTCGGCGACGATCTGCTGCGCCAGCACGTCCAGCGGCGCCTGCGGAATCTGCAGCGCATCGAGTTCGCCGCGACGCACGCTGTCCAACAACGCCGCGCATTCGACCAGATCGTCGCGCGATTGCGGGAACAGACGGCCCTTCGGCACGCCGCCGACATGGTGGCCGGCGCGGCCGACGCGTTGCAGGAACGCGGCGATCGCGCGCGGCGAACCGAGCTGGCAGACCAAGTCGACATCGCCGATGTCGATGCCCAGTTCCAGCGACGCGGTCGCGACCAGCACCCGCAACTGCCCGCTCTTGAGCCGCTGCTCGGCGTCCAGGCGCAGTTCGCGCGACAGGCTGCCGTGATGCGCGGCGACCACGTCCTTGCCGAGCCGGTCGGCGAGATGGCGCGCGGCGCGTTCGGCCATGCGCCGGGTGTTGACGAATACCAGCGTGGTGCGGTGTTCGCCGACCAATGCGGCCAGCCGTTCGTAAACCTCGTCCCATTGTTCGTGCGACATCACCGCCGACAACGGCGAACCCGGCAATTCCAGGGCGAGATCGCGCTGCTTGGCGTAGCCGATATCGACGATCGCGCAATCGGGCTGGCCGTCGGCATCGACCGCGTCGCTGCCGACCAGGAAACGCGCGACTTCGATGATCGGTTTCTGCGTCGCCGACAATCCGATGCGCAGCGGCGGTTTCGTACACAGGCCGCGCAGGCGTTCGAGGGTCAGGCTGAGGTGACTGCCGCGCTTGTCGTCGGCGACCGCGTGGATTTCATCGACGATGACCGAGCGCACGGTCGACAGCATGGCGCGCCCGGATTCCGAACCCATCAGCACGTACAGCGATTCGGGCGTGGTCACCAGGATGTGCGGCGGCCGCTTGCGCATCGCCACGCGCTCGCCGGCCGGGGTGTCGCCGGTGCGCACCGCGGTGCGGATGCCGGGGTCGGCCAGGCCCATGCGCTGCAAGTGCTCGGCGATGCCGGCCAGCGGCGCTTCCAGGTTCAGATGGATATCGTTGGACAGCGCCTTCAGCGGCGAGACGTAGACCACCGCGGTTTCGTCGCGCAATCCGTGTTCGAGCCCTTCGCGCACCAGTTCGTCGATCGCGGCCAGGAACGCGGTCAGGGTCTTGCCCGAACCGGTCGGCGCGGCCACCAGGGTGTTGCGCCCGGCGCGGATGTTCGGCCACGCCAGTTCCTGCGCCTGGGTCGGCGCCGGAAACGCCGCGCGGAACCAGGCGGCGACTGCGGGATGGAAATCGTCTAGCACCATGAGCGGGGACGGCCTGCCGATTGGGAGCGGTGACTGGGGATCGTTGCTGAATATGGGGCCGATTTTGGCATTGGCTAGCGTGTGGGCGACGTGTCTCAGTGGGTGCGACTGAATTGTTCACCGCTTGGGGGCAAGCGCATTGCAGATGTCTGAACGGGGCGATGTGCGGTGAGCGCGGGGCTTCGGGCTTGCGGCGTGTTTGCGGTGGCGCGGTCGCGGCTTGCGCCGCTCCTACAGGGGGCGGCCGAGGCTTCGTATCTTCCTGTAGGAGCGGCGCGAGCCGCGACCGCGAACCAACGGCCCACGGCGCCACTCACGCCTCGCAATCGCAATCGCAACGCCCGACGCCCGATCCACCGCGTCGAACCGGCCTTTCACTCACGCCCCGGCCCCAAGCTTGACCTTACCATCATGGGAACCCCCAACCTGCCCGGCATCGAGTCTCCCGGGAACCCCCATGAACGCCCCGCACCACGTCGCCCCCCTCCCGCAACGCCTGCGCCTGCGCGTCGCCGGAATGACCTGCAGCTCCTGCGTCGGCCGCATCGAGCGGGCCGTGTCCGCCCTGCCCGGCGTCGCCGAGGTCAGCGTCAATCTGGCCACCGAAATCGCCGAGGTCGCCCACGACGCCAGCGTCTCCGCCGCGCAGATCGAACGCGCCATCGCCGCCGCCGGTTACAGCGTCCCCAGCGAGGAGCTCGTGCTGGCCCTGCGCGGGATGAATTGCGGCTCCTGCGTCGGCCGGATCGAGAAGGCGCTCACCGCGGTGCCGGGCGTGCTCGAGGCCTCGGTCAATCTGGCCACCGAGCGCGCCAGGCTGCGCATGCTCAAAGGCACCGACACGGCCGCGCTGATCGCCGCAGTCAAGCGCGCCGGTTACGAAGCGAGCCTGCCCGACAGCGACCCGGACAACCCGTCCGGCGGCGGCGCAAGCAGCGCATCCGCTGGCGACAGCACGCACGCGCCGCGCACCGACAGCGGCACGGCCACCGCCGCCGCCCACGGCAACGCCAAGCCCACGCTGACGCGCGAAACCCGTCATCTGCTGATCGCCGCCGCGCTGTCGCTGCCCTTGGTCGCGCCGATGCTCGGCCTGTTGTTCGGCCAGCACTGGATGCTGCCGGGCTGGCTGCAGTTCGCCCTGGCCACGCCGGTGCAGTTCTGGCTCGGCGCGCGCTTCTACCGCGCCGGCTGGAGCGCGCTGCGCGCGCGCAGCGGCAACATGGACCTGCTGGTCGCGCTCGGCAGCAGCGCCGGTTACGGCCTGAGCCTGTATCACCTGCTGCGCGGCGATCAGATGCAGCTGTATTTCGAAACCTCGGCGGTGATCGTCACCCTGATCCTGTTCGGCAAGTGGCTGGAAGCGCGCGCCAAGCGCCAGACCACCGCGGCGATCCGCGCCCTGCAGGCGCTGCGTCCGAGCAGCGCGCGGGTGCTGCGCGACGGCGTCGAACACGAACTGCCGCTGGCGCAACTGCGAGTCGGCGACCTCGTGGTGGTGCGTCCGGGCGAACGCCTGCCGGCCGACGGCCGCATCGTCGAGGGCCTGACTCACGTCGACGAATCCCTGCTCACCGGCGAATCCCTGCCGGTGGCGCGCGAAAGCGGCGACCGCGTCACCGGCGGCGCGATCAACGGCGAAGGCCGCATCGTGGTCGAGACCGTGGCGGTCGGCGCGGAGAGCGCGCTCGCCCGCATCATCCGTCTGGTCGAAGACGCGCAGGCCAAGAAGGCGCCGATCCAGCATCTGGTCGACCGGGTCAGCGCGGTGTTCGTGCCGGTGGTGATCGCGATCGCGCTGCTGACCCTGATCGGTTGGGGTCTGTATGCCGGCGACTGGAGCCAGGCCGTGCTCAACGCGGTCGCGGTGCTGGTGATCGCTTGTCCGTGCGCGCTGGGCCTGGCCACGCCGACCGCGATCATGGCCGGCACCGGCGTGGCCGCGCGCGCGGGCATTCTGATCAAGGACGCCGAAGCGCTGGAAATCGCGCATCGGATCGACGTGGTCGCGTTCGACAAGACCGGCACCCTGACCGAAGGCAAGCCGGTGCTGAGCGAATGGACCGCGCTCGACGGCGATCGCGACGCACTGCTGCGCCTGGCCGCGGCGCTGCAATCGGGCAGCGAGCATCCGCTCGCGCGCGCCACCCTCGACGCGGCGCGCGCGCTGAGCCTGCCGCCGGTGTCGCAATTGCAGGCGCTGGCCGGACGCGGCCTGCGCGGCGAGGTCGAAGGCCGCAACCTGCTGCTCGGCAGCACCCGCATGCTCGAAGAGGCCGGCGTCGATCTGCAACCACTGCGCGAAGCGGCGCAGCGCCTGGCCGACAGCGGCCACAGCGTGTCGTGGCTCGCGCGCCACGGCGCCGACGGCGCGCAGTTGCTGGGCTTGCTCGGCTTCCGCGACACCCCGCGCGCCAACGCCCGGGCCGCGATCGAACGCCTGCACGCGCTGGGCGTGAGCACCGCGATGATTTCCGGCGATCACATCGGCGCAGCGCGCGCGGTCGCCGCCGAACTGGGCATCGACCAGATCCGCGCCGACGTATTGCCCGAACAGAAGGCCGCCGCGGTCGCCGAACTCGGCCAATTCCGCACCGTGGCGATGGTCGGCGACGGCGTCAACGACGCGCCCGCGCTGGCCGCGGCCGACGTCGGCATCGCCATGGGCAGCGGCACCGACGTGGCGATGCAGGCCGCCGGCATCACCCTGATGCGCGCCGAACCGGGACTGGTCGCCGACGCGATCGAAATCTCGCGCCGCACCAGCCGCAAGATCCGCCAGAACCTGTTCTGGGCGTTCGGCTACAACGTGATAGGGATCGGCCTGGCGACCTTGGGCTGGTTGAACCCGGTGGTCGCCGCCGCGGCGATGGCCTTCTCCAGCGTCAGCGTGATCGGCAACACTCTGCTGCTGCGCCGCTGGAAACCGGCATGAACGCTTACGTACCCTTCGTTACCGGAAACAGGAACCGCGCCATGACCCGCAACGCGCCCGAACTCGCCCAGGCCAAGGCCGACGGCCTGCACAACATCGGCGAAGCCGCCCAGCTCAGCGGGGTGAGCGCGAAGATGATCCGGCATTACGAAAGCATCGACCTGATTCCGACCGCCGGCCGCAGCATCGCCGGCTATCGTCTGTACCGCGACAGCGACCTGCACCGGCTGCGCTTCATCAAGCGCTCGCGCTCGCTGGGGTTTTCGATCAAGCAGATCGAGACCTTGCTGGGGCTGTGGGACAACCGCTCGCGCGAAAGCGGCGAGGTCAAGCGGCTGGCGCTGGATCACGCGGCTGAACTGGCGGCGAAGATCCGCGAGATGCAGGCGATGCAGCACACACTGGAGCAACTGGCGCGGCGGTGCCACGGGGACGATCGGCCGGAGTGTCCGATTCTTGAGGATCTTGCTCAGGATGAGTGTTGTGGGGGCTCGGACGATGCCTTACGCGCCGACGGACAATAAACCGTAAAGACGGATCGTTGATCCGGGAATGCCCCACGCAACACCGCGTCCCTTCCAGACCGTCATTCCCGCGAAGGCGGGCTCTGCTTTACTTCGGCGAAGCCGAACATCCAGGGACTTTCGTGCGAGAACGCTTGAAGTCACTGGATTCCCGCTTCCGCGGGAATGACGTTCTGGAAAATTACGTCATGACCGATGAGGCGCGGTCGCGGCTCACGCCGCTCCTACAGGTAGATAACGGATATACATACACGTCGGATGCTACGGCGCCTCCCTGTAGGAGCGGCGCAAGCCGCGACCGCGTCACAACGCCTGCGTCGCAGCCCGCATCGCAAGCTACGACCGCGCCACAACGACTACGACGACCAAGCGGGCTACGACGAAACCCTCGCCGCAGACCGCAATTCGCGGTCGCGGCTCGCGCCGCTCCTACAGGGGGCTACCGAAACAACACGAACGGCTGCGGACGATCAATTGAGCTTCGCCACCCACGCCAACGGCATCCGCTTCATCAACCACCCCAACGGCGCCCACGGCCACCACGGCACGTAGGCCTTGGCTTTCTCCTTCTCGATCGCCCGCACCAGCAACCGGCAACCGGTGGCCTCGTCGATGATGAAAGGCGTCTGCTTGGCCGGCGCGCCGTCGTTCATTTCGGTGCGGATGTAGCCGGGGTAAATCGTGCTGATCTTGATCGAGGGCTTGCGCAGCATGTCGGTGCGGATGCCTTCGGCCAGCGAGGCCACGCCGGCCTTGCTCGCGGCGTAGGCGGTCAGGCCGCCGCGCATGCCGCGCATCGCGCTCATCGAGGAGATCAATACGAGGTGCCCCTGGCCCGCGGCGCGAAAGATTTCCACCGCCGCTTCGCACTGCGCCAGCGCGGCCAGGAAATTGGTTTCGACGATGCTGCGGTTCAAGGCGAACTGGCCCTTGCCGACCGGCGCGCCCTGGCCGATGCCGGCATTGACGATCACCCGATCCAGGCCGCCGAGTGCGTCGCGGGCGGCGGCGAACACCGCGAACACTTGCTGGTGATCGGTCACGTCCAGGCTGTGGATGCTCACGCGGATGCCCGGATGCGCGCCCTCCAGTTCGGCCTTGAGCGCTTCCAGGCGATCGAGGCGCCGCGCGCACAGGGCGAGGTCGCTGCCGGCGCGGGCGAACTCGCGCGCCATGCCGCGGCCGAGTCCGGAACTGGCGCCGGTGATGAGGATACGTTTGCGCATGCGGCGAACTCCGGTTCCGGTTGAGGCGCGAAGCCTCAGCGATAAGTGATCAGGTCGGCGCGCCCGTAAAGATGGGCGTGGCCGTTGAAGGTGGACAGACGCAGGCCGCCGCGAGCGACATGCACTTGGGTGACGCCGGCGTTGACCAGCGTCCAGCTGAGTTTCATCGCCTGCGCATCGGGCGCCTGCAGCAGGTGCTGGACGATCGCGGCGATCGGGCCGCCGGAGGTGAACACCCAGATATTCGAAGCCGACGACGGCGCGGCGTCGGCCGCGGCCTGCAGGGCATCGCGGCAACGCTGGCCGAACGCCGGCCACGGTTCGCTGTACTCGTGATCGAACTCACCGCCCGACCAGCGCGTCATCGCCGCGGCGAACAGCGTCTGAAAGGCGCGGCGTGGGTCGGTGGCGCGGCCGAGTTCGGCGACCAAGTGTTCGTGATCGCCGTATTCGGGTTTGTGGCGGGCGATGATTTGCTGGTGGTCGAATTCGTTCCAGCGTGGGTCGGTTTGGGGGGGGGCCCTCACCCCAACCCCTCTCCCGTGGACGGGAGAGGGGCTTGCATCCGCGTGGTCGTGTTGGGGTGCGTGTGTTGGATACATCGCCGCCAGGCATTCTTCGGCGGTCTGTCGATGCCGGCGCATGCCGCCGCAGATCGCGATGTCGCCCTCGCCCGCCAACGGCGCCAATGCGGCGCCGAGCAGACGCGACTGTTCGCGTCCGCGCTCGCTGAGTTGATCGTAATCGGCCGCGCCGAACGCGGCCTGGCCGTGGCGGATCAGATGGATGGTCGCGGCCATGTCAGCGCCCTCGCCGGTCTTGCGCGATCGCGCGTCGGCAACGCCAATGCAGGTAATTCACCGACAGCCAGAAGCGTTTGAACGCCGGGTTGCGGGTCTGCCGATGGTGATAGCGGTAATAGATCTGCTGGGCGATCGCCGACAGGCGAAACAGTCCGTAGACCTCATAGAACGCCCAACTGCGCGGCTGCATGCCGGTGCGTTCGCTGTAGTACTGCATGACTTCGCGCCGAGTGAACATGCCGGGCAAATGAGTCGGTTGACGCCGCGTATCGCGGGCGATGAAGTCGTCGCCGGCCTCGACCCAATAGGCGAGCAGATTGCCGACATCCATCAACGGATCGCCGAGCGTCGCCAGCTCCCAGTCCAGCACGCCGATCACCCGGGTCGGATCGTCCGCATCGAGCACCACATTATCGAAACGGAAGTCGTTGTGGGTCAGGCAGATGCGTTCGTCCCGCGGCAGGTTCGCCCGCAACCAGGCCATGATCTTGCCGCCGCCGGGAACGTTCCAGGTGCGCGCATCGGTGTAACGCTTGCTCCAGCCGTCGATTTGACGCTGCCCGTAACCGGCGCCCGGCGCGAAGTGCTCCAGGCCGGCGGCGCGATGATCGACCTGATGCAATGCGATCAAGGTGTCCAGCACCTGGATGCACAGGGTCCGCACTTTGTCGCGGCTCAGTTCCAGTCCGGGCGGCAGATTCTTGCGCAGGATCAGCCCATCGAGCCGCTGCATCACGTAGAACTCCGCGCCGATCACCTCAAGGTCTTCGCAATGCGCGTACATCGCGGGTACGAACGGAAACACCGGCCTCAGCGCCTGCTGGATGCGGAATTCGCGGCCCATATCGTGCGCCGACTTGGCCTTCTTGCCAGCCGGCGGGCGGCGCAGGATCAGGTCGTCGTTGTCGTAGTGCAGACGATAGGTCCAGTTCGACGCGCCGCCAGCGTACTGGGTGACCTGCGGCGTACCCTGCAGATGCGGCAGGCGCGGCTTGAGCCAGGCGTCGACCGCGGCCGCGTCGAGTTCCTCGCCCGCGCGCACCGCGCGCGAGCCGTCGCTGCTGCGTTCGCCCGCCACGCTCATGCCTTGCTGCCGACCGGCGCCGGCTTCTTCTTCGCCCCACCCTGGCCGGCGCGACGCATCGCCGCTTCGTACCAGCTGTAAGGCAAGAACCGCTTGAGCATCCAGAACCGCCGCGCCGAGGCATGGGTGAGGATGCGGAACTCGCCGCGCGCCACGCCGGCGCGGATCATCGTCGCGATCTCGTCGGCGCCGATGGTGGATTCGTCGACCAGCTTGCGCATCCAGCGCGCATAGCGCGGGTCGGTGCTGCGCAGGCTTTCGCTGAGGTTGGTGCGAAAGAACGCCGGACACACCACGCTGACTTCGATGCCGGCCGATCCGAGTTCGGCCTTGAGCGTTTCCGACAGCGCCACCACCGCGGCCTTGGTCGCGTTGTACGCGCCCGCGAACGGCGGATGGATCAAACCGGCCATCGAGGCGATGTTGACCAGCCGGCCGCTGCCCTGCTTGCGCAGCAACGGCGCGAACACCTTGCAGCCGCGCACCACGCCGAGCAGGTTGATGTCGATCATCCACTGCCAGTCGGCGATCGGCATGGCCTCGACCGGCCCCATGTCGGCGACGCCGGCATTGTTGAACACCAGGTCGACCCCGCCCCATTGCGCCAGCAGCCAGTCGGCCGCGGCCTGCAAGTCTTCTTCGCGGGTCACATCGCAGTGCAGGTAATGCGCGGTCGCCCCCGACGCGCGCAACGCCGCGAGGGTTTCTTCGCCGCGCGCCGCGTTTACATCGCCGATGCACACGCGCGCGCCGTCGCGGGCGTAGCCTTCGGCAAGGGCGCGGCCGAGCCCGGATGCGCCGCCGGTGATGAAGACGCGGGTTGCGCTGGTCATGCGGATTCCTTGTTGGCGCCGCGGCTGCGATTGGAAGACAGACCATACTTGGCCAGTTCCATGCGCGCGACCATCGCACGATGCACTTCGTCGGGGCCGTCGGCAATGCGCAAGGCGCGCGCGATCATGAACAATCCGGTCAACGGCAGATCGTTCGACACCCCGGCGCCGCCGTGCATCTGGATCGCCTGGTCGACGATGTCCTGCAGCATGTTCGGCGCGACCACCTTGATCGCCGAGATTTCGGTCATCGCCGCCTTGACCCCGAAGCTCTCGATTTTCCAGGCCGCGTACAAGGTCAGCAGACGCGCCTGATCGATCGCCATGCGCGCCTGCGCGATGCGTTCGAGATTGCCGCCCAGGCGCAGGATCGGCTGGCCGAACGCCTGGCGCGAGGCGCCGCGGCGGATGGTCAGTTCCAGCGCGCGCTCGGCCGCGCCGATCGCGCGCATGCAATGGTGGATGCGGCCCGGGCCGAGCCGTCCTTGCGCGATCGCGAAACCCTGACCCAGGCCGAGGATCAACTGGTCCTTGTGCACGCGCACGTTGTCGAACACGACCTCGCCGTGGCCGTACGGCGGATCGAACTCGCCGAAGGTCGGCAGCATGCGTTCGATCCGCACGCCCGGCGCATCCAGCGGCACCAGCACCATGCTGTGACGCTTGTGCGGTTCGGCGTCCGGGTCGGACAGGCCCATGAAGATCGCGAGTTTCGCCTCGGGATGGCCGATGCCGGTCGACCACCACTTGCGGCCGTCCAACACCAAGTGATCGCCGTCCACGCGCACGGTCGCCTGCATATTGGTCGCATCCGACGAAGCCACATCGGGCTCGGTCATGCAGAACACCGAGCGGATCTCGCCGTCCAGCAGCGGCCGCAGCCACTGCTGTTTCTGCGCATCGCTGCCGAAGTGATGCAGCACTTCCATGTTGCCGGTGTCGGGCGCGTTGCAGTTGAAGATTTCCGCGGCGAATTCGTAATGGCCCATGGCCTCGGCCAGCGGCGCGTAATCGAGCACCGACAGGCCCGCGCCGAGCTGCGCATCGGGCAGGAACAGATTCCACAGCCCAGCCTCGCGCGCCTTTCGCTTGAGTTCGCCGATACGCGGATGCAGCCGCCACTGGCGCCAGTCGGCGCCGGCGTTGGTCTGCGCGTTCTCGCGCCGATAGGTGTCCTCGAACGGCGCGATGTGTTCGGCGATGAAGCCTTGCAGGCGTTGCAAATACTCGGCGCTGCGCGCGCTGGGTGCGAAGTCCATCACGAATTCCCGATGCCGGCGAAAGCCCGGCCCGTCTGCATCCTAGGCGCCCGGCCGGCATGAATGAAGTGATCTTTGCTAACTTCGCATCATGAACCAGATTCATAACCGGACCGACCAGCTCGACCTCAACCTGCTCAAGGTGTTCGAGGCCGTGTACCGCGAGCAGAACCTCAGCCGCGCGGCGCAGTCGCTGTACCTCACGCCGTCGGCGGTGAGCCATGCCCTGGCGCGCCTGCGCCAACAATTCGGCGATCCGCTGTTCGTGCGCGACGGCCGGCGCATGAGCCCGACCCCGGCCTGCCAGCGCATCGCGCCGCTGCTGACCGACGCGCTCAGCCGCCTGCGCGAACTGCTGCAGCAATGGGATCGTTTCGATCCCGCCCAGGCCCGCCAGGGCTTCCGCATCGGCATGCCTGACGCGACCGAGACCGCCCTGCTGCCGGCCCTGGCGCAAGCACTGCACGCGCAGGCGCCGGGCGCGACCCTGGCCAGCGTGGCGGTGGCGCGGCGCGAACTGGGCCGCGAACTCGCCGCCGGCCAGGTCGACCTGGCCATCGACGTGGCCTTGCCGATCAGCGAACCGGTGCGGCATCAGCCCTTGTTTCAGGATGGCTTCTGCGTGGTGATGCGCGCCGGCCATGCGTTGGCCAAGCGGCTGAGCTTGAAGCAGTACCTGCAGGCGCGGCATGTCGCGGTGTCCACGCGCGCGAGCGGTCAGGTGATCGAGGACATCGCGCTGCTCAATCTCGGGCTGCAGCGACCGATCGCGCTGCGTTGCCAGAACTATCACTCGGCCTGCGAGGTGGTGGCGCAGTCCGATGCCTTGTTGACGATGCCCGCGGGGTTGGCGGGACGGATCATCGGCCGTTCGCGTTTGTTGCGGGTGGCGGTGCCGTTCGCGTTGCCGGCGGCGCAACTGCATCTATATTGGCATGCGAACAGCGAGTTCGATCCGGCCAATCGGTGGTTGCGGGAGGTGGTGGGCGGGGTGTGTGAGCGGGGGTTGTTTGGGTGATGGGTGGTTCTTTTCGCGCCGCGTGTTTGGATTGCGGTTCATTGCATTGAACACCATAAATTGCATTCAGCGCGTAGGCATAGCGAGCTTCGCCGGCCCCGGCAGGAGCGGCGTCCTACTGGATTTCCGTCGGTTACAAGCCGCGACCGCGCCATTACGGCAACGGCGAAACGTTCGTCGTAGCCGTAATGGCGCGGTCGCGGCTCGCGCCGCTCCTACAGGTAGGCCATGCGGCTTTTGCTTGGGCTTGAAGCCGCGCAGTTCATCCAGCGCTGCGAGGCCACTGACTTGCGAGAACAAGGGTACACCCGTAGGGCGGCGCACAGGGATGTGCGCCGTGCGCCACCGAGACAGGATGTCTCGTGTGGCGCATGCCCGCGTCGGCACCTCACGCGCGGGCCCTTGATTCACAAAAAAGCGTTTTTCTTTGGTTACCTTTCTTTTGTCGCTTTTGACAAAAGAAAGTAACTCGGCCGCTTGCGGACGAAAGCTGTTGATCTTGCCTTTAGCTTTAAAAGCTGTAGAGCTTCAAAGCTTTGAAGCCTTTAAAGCTGCAAACAGGATCAAAAGCGTTCCGCCGCTAAAGCGGCGGGTCACTTTCTTTTGTCTAAAGCAACAAAAGAAAGGTAACCAAAGAAAAATGCTTTTCTTTGAATCAAGGGCCCGCAAGCGCGGAGCATTCGCGGGCATGCGCCACACGAGACATCCTGTCTCGGTGGCGCACGGCGCACATCCATGTGCGCCGCCCTACGGGTGTCCTCTTGTTCTCGCAAGCCAGTGACCTCGCAGCGCTGGATGAACTGCGCGACTTCAAGCCCAAGCAAAAGCCACATGGCCTACCTGTAGGAGCGGCGCAAGCCGCGACCGCGTCATCACAGCGATCTCGCAACCTACGTCATAGCCGCAAAGCAACACAAAGCGGAAGACCACGACGTCGGCACACCATCCCCCCTTAAAACTCCCAACCAACCAACAACGTCACCTTGCCATCGGCCAACGTCGCATCGTCCAACGCCTCCGATAATTTCGGCCCATAGCTGGACGTATCGGTGTACTGAAGCTCCGCCTTGACCGGCCCGAACTCGCGCGTCACGCCCAGCAGATAGTCGTTGTAACTGTCCCCGGCCGCATCCTGCAGATCGTAGTGGCCGAACTGCGCCTTCAATCCGAAACCGCTGTCGCCCAGCGGCCACTCGCCGCCCGCGTTCCAGTAATAGCCCTTGCCGCCCAGGCCGAAGATGTCCGGCGAATAGGCCAGGCCCACGTGGTAGTACTCGGCGAAACTCAAGGTGCCTTCCAGCTCGGTGTAGTCGTAGTCGAAACCTTTGCGCGCGCCCGGATACGCGGCGCGGGTCAGCACGAGGTCGAGTTCCAGGCCGGGACGCAGTTCGCCGGCCCAGCCGAGGTAGCCGTCGAGTTCGTAATCGATGCCGTCGTCCTCTTCGCCCGCGCCGGTGAAGTCGATGCTCGACGCCCACAGGCCGACATAGAAGCCGCTGCTGTGCTCGAGGTTGATCTCGGCCTGCACGGCGGGATCTTCCTGGGTCTGGGATACGCCGCGCCAGACGTAGTCGCTCATCGCGCTGACGCTGCCGCGCACCGACCATGGGGCGTCGGCGCTCGCGGGAGCGGCGGGCGGATCGTCCTGGGCCAATGCCGGCAACGGCAGCAGCAGCGAGGCGAGCGCGACGGCCCGCGCCGCGGTGGCGAGCGGGGAACGGTTGGGTGGGCGAATCGGCATCACAGTTCTCCCCGAACGGTGGTGGTGGGCTTGGACAGGTGTCGAGGCAGACGATAACGCAGGCGCCGGCGTGCATGGTGGTGCGCGGTCGGGGTGTGGGGGGGCGCGGCGTTTCGCGGCGGCGCGACACCCTCACCCCAACCCCTCTCCCGCAGGCGGGAGAGGGGCTTCAAATCCGGGCGTCGTCGCAAACAGCTAGCAATACCCGCATTGACACCGTGCGCCCCCGCTCCGAACATCCCCGCAACGCCTCGTTTCTCCGGAGTTCGCCGTGATCCTGCGCCTCGCCCCGCTCGCCTGCGCCCTGCTGCTGACCGCCTGCGGCGGCGGCAAGCCGTCCGATGCCCCGACGGCCGCCACGCCGGCCGGCGCGGAGGAGAAGGTGCTCAACGTCTACAACTGGTCGGATTACGTCGCCGACGACACGGTCAAGAATTTCGAGACGGCCAACGGCATCAAGGTCAACTACGACGTCTACGACGCCAACGAAACCCTTGAAAGCAAGCTCAGCGCCGGTGCATCAGGCTACGACGTGGTGTTCCCGTCGGCGCGGCCGTTCGCGCAGCGCCAGGTCAAGGCCGGGATGTACGCCGCGCTGGACAAGAGCAAGCTCAAGAACTGGAATCACCTGGACCCGCAACTGCTGCTCAACCTCGCCGCGATCGATCCGGGCAACGCCCACCTGGTGCCGTACATGTGGGGCACCACCGGGCTGGGCATCAACATCGACAAGATCAAGGCCGCGCTCGGCGCCGATGCGCCGCTGGATTCGTGGTCGCTGCTGTTCGATCCGGCCAATGCCGCCAAGTTGCACAAGTGCGGCATCACCGTGCTCGACGACGATCAGGAAACCTTCGGCGCGGCGCTGATCTGGCTCGGCCGCGATCCCAATGCCGGCGCCGCCGACGAGATCGACGCGGTGCGCAAGGTCTACGGCGCGATCCGCCCGTACGTGCGCACCTTCAACAACGCCGAGTACAAGGACGCCTTCGCCAACGGCGACGCCTGCCTGGTGATGGGCTACTCGGGCGACATCGCCCAGGCCAGCACCGATGCCTTCGATGCGGCCAAGAAAGCCGGACAGCCGGCGCCGAACCTGCGCTTCGTGATTCCGAAGGAAGGCGCGATCCGCTGGGTCGATGTGATCGCGATCCCGAAGGACAGCAAGCACCTCGGCAACGCTCACGCCTTCATCGACTACTTGCTCGACCCCAAGGTCGCCGCGGCGATCAGCAACCATGTCGCCTATGCCAGCGCCAACAAGGACGCGACCGCGCTGGTCGATCCGGCGATCGCCCAGGACGTCGGCGTGTATCCGCCGGAAAACGTGCGCGCCAAGCTGATCGATCCCAAGAGCCTGCCCGAAGACGTGCAACGCCAGCGCGTGCGCGCCTGGACCAGCATCAAGAGCGGGCACTGAGCGCGTGAGCGTCCCCACGCCCCGCTCCGCCGCGACGCCCGCCGCGATCGAACCCTGGCGCGACCCGGCCGCGCAGCCGTTCGTGCGCATCGAGGGCGTGACCAAGACCTTCGGCAAGGTCTACGCCTGCGACGATATTTCCCTGGACGTTTACCGCGGCGAGTTCTTCGCCCTGCTCGGCGGTTCGGGCTCGGGCAAGAGCACGCTGCTGCGGGTGCTGGCCGGGTTCGAATCGCCCGATCGCGGGCGGGTGCTGATCGACGGCGTCGACGTGACCGACCTGCCGCCGTACCAGCGACCGGTCAATATGATGTTCCAAAGCTATGCGCTGTTCCCGCACATGAGCGTGGCTCAGAACATCGCCTTCGGGCTCAAGCATTCCAGCGGCGCGGATCGGCTCGGCGCGGGCGAGATCCGCGATCGGGTGCAGGCGATGCTGGAACTGGTGCGCATGCCGCAGCTCGGCAATCGCCGGCCCGATCAGTTGTCGGGCGGGCAGCGTCAGCGCGTGGCCTTGGCGCGCGCGCTGGCCAAGCAACCCAAGTTGCTGCTGCTCGATGAGCCGCTGGGCGCATTGGATAAAAAGCTGCGCGAGCACACCCAGTTCGAACTGGTCAGCATCCAGGAACGCGTCGGCACCACCTTCATCATGGTCACCCACGACCAGGAAGAAGCGATGACCATGTCCTCGCGCATCGCGGTCATGGACGCCGGCCGCATCGTCCAGGTCTCGACCCCGGCGGTGCTGTACGAATACCCGTCGACGCGGTTCGTCGCCGAGTTCATCGGCGGCATCAATCTGCTCGACGGCCGCGTGCTGGGTCACGACGAAAACAACCTGCGCATCCAGTGCGACGAGGTCGGCGGCGAACTGCTCGCGCGCCATCCCGATCCGCTGCCGGAAGGCACCGCGGTCGGCATCGCGGTGCGGCCGGAAAAAATCGACGTCCACGAGACCCGGCCCGAGGGCATGGACAACGTGGTGGTCGGCAAGGTCCGCGATATCGCCTACCTGGGCGATGTGTCGATCTACCACGTGCAGACGCAAGCCGGCGCGATCGTGCGGGTGCAGGAAACCCATGTCGCGCGCAGCTCGCAGCCGCATTACGATTGGGACGATACCTTGTGGCTGTCGTGGGATGCGGCCAGCGCGGTGGTGCTGACATCGTGAGCGGGCGCGAGCAGAAGCGCGACTCGGGGGCCTGGGGGTTCTGGGCGGATGTCGTTTACAACCTTTTCGGGTGGTTCCGCGCCGTAGGCGACGAGTTCCGCACCCGGCGCGGGCGCTTCGTCGTCACCGCGATCCCGATGCTGTGGCTGGCGCTGTTCTTCTGCGTGCCGTTCCTGATCGTGCTGAAGATCAGCTTCGCCCAGGCGGTGTTCGGGCAGGTGCCGCCGTATACGCCGCTATTGGAAACCAGCGCCGACGGCGCGACCTCGCTGCGCCTGCACGCGTCCAACTACGCTGCGCTGCTGGCCGATCCGCTGTACATCGCGGCCTATCTGAAGTCGCTGTTGTTCGCTTCGGTTTCGACCCTGTGCTGTCTGTTGCTGGGTTATCCGATCGCCTACGGCATCGCGCGCGCGCCGCGCAGCCTGCGTCTGTTGTTGCTGGTGCTGGTGATCCTGCCGTTCTGGACCAGTTCGCTGCTGCGCACCTACGCGCTGATCGGCCTGCTGCGCGCCAACGGTGTGATCAGTCAGGCGCTGGCCGCGGTCGGCATCATCGAGCCGGGCCAGGCGGTACTGCATACGGACTTGGCGGTGTACATCGGCATCGCCTACAACTACATGCCCTTCATGATCCTGCCGCTCGCGGCGACCCTGATCCGCCTGGATTTCACCTTGCTCGAAGCCGCCGCCGACCTCGGCGCGAAACCCTGGCAGGCGTTCGTGCGGGTGACCTTGCCGCTGTCGTTTCCGGGCATTCTCGCCGGCACCTTGCTGGTGTTCATCCCGGCGGTCGGCGAATTCGTGATTCCCGATGTGCTCGGCGGCCCCGACGCGCTGACCATCGGCCGAGTGCTGTGGACCGAGTTCTTCACCAACCGCGACTGGCCGCTGACCGCGGCGATCGCGGTTGCGATGCTGCTGTTGATCGTGCTGCCGACCTTGTTGTTCGAGTACGTCGAGAACCGGCGCGTCGCGCGCGAGGCGCAGTCGTGAGCCGGCGGCCGTTCGCGCTGTACACGCTGATGGTGCTGGGCTACGCGTTCTTGTACCTGCCGATCGTGTCGGTGATCGTGTACTCGTTCAGCGGCTCGGACCGCGCCACCACCTGGGGCGGGTTCTCGCTGCAGTGGTACGGCGCGCTGCTGCGCAACGAGCAGATTCTCGAAGCCGCGCAGCGCAGCCTCACGATCGCCGCGATCTCGGCCACCGCCGCGGTCGCGCTGGGCACCGCGAGCGGTCTGGCCTTGTCGCGGTTCGGCCGGTTTCCCGGGCGCGGATTGCTGAGCCTGATGAATTCGGCGCCGATGGTGATGCCGGACGTGATGCTCGGCCTGTCTTCGCTGCTGCTGTTCGTCGGCCTGCAGCAGATCTTCGGCTGGCCCGAGCGCGGCATGACCACGATCACCCTCGCCCACATCACCTTGACCGCGTGCTACGTCACCGTGGTGGTGCGTTCGCGCATGACCTCGATGGACGCCAGCCTGGAAGAGGCGGCGATGGACCTGGGCGCGAAGCCGTGGCGGGTGTTCTTCGTGATCACCCTGCCGTTGATCGCGCCGGCCTTGCTGGCCGGTTGGCTGCTCGCCTTCACCTTGTCGCTGGACGACCTGGTGATCGCCAGCTTCACCTCCGGCCCGGGTTCGACCACCCTGCCGATGCTGGTGTATTCGAAGGTCAAGATCGGCGTGACCCCGGAGATCAACGCGCTGACCACGATCATCGTGGTGCTGGTGGCGATCGGCGTCAGCCTGGCCGGCGTGCTGATGCATCGGCGCGAGCGGAGTTTGGCGCGGTTGCGCGATTGAACGGCTAGCCTCGGGCTGGCCCTGTAGGAGCGGCGTAAGCCGCGACCGCGACACCGCAACTGCGACGAAACCTTCGACGTCACCGAAATCCCGCGGTCGCGGCTTGCGCCGCTCCTACAGGTGGATTGCGCGGCTTCGTGCTTGCCCTGTAGGAGCGACGCGAGCCGCGACCGCGACACCGCAACTGCGACGAAACCTTCGACGTTACCGAAATCCCGCGGTCGCGGCTCACGCCGCTCCTACAGGGGATTGCGCGGCTTCGTGCTCGCACTGTAGGACCGGCGTGAGCCGCGACTGCGACGCCGCAACTACGACGAAACCTTCGACGTCACCGAAATCCCGCGGTCGCGGCTTGCGCCGCTCCTACAGGGAGATTACGTGGGTTCGTGCTCGCCCTGTAGGAGCGGCGCGAGCCGCGACCGCGACGCCGCAACTGCGACGAAACCTTCGACGTTGCCGAAATCCCGCGGTCGCGGCTTGCGCCGCTCCTACAGGGAGATTGCGTGGGTTCGTGCTCGCCTTGTAGGAGCGGCGTGAGCCGCGACCGCGGCGCCGTAGCTGCGACGAAACCCGCGACGTAGCCGAAATCCCGCGGTCGCGGCTCACGCCGCTCCTACAGGGGTATGGCGCGGTTTCGTGGCGAGGGGGCTTAACGATCCGGGCCGCCCTACCCCGAAACCCGCAAATAAATCCTTGCGCCGGCACCGGGTTCACGCGCATGCAACAGCATCGACACGTGAAGCTGTTCTCCTATCGCTGGGGAAAGGAACGCCCGCGACACTTTCAGCATTGCTGGCTGCCGTCCGGCACGACGCGCGCCTTGGCCGTCCATCTGCATTCGATCTCCAGCCGCCGCATTCGCGCCCGGCTGTACACGGCGTCTCCCCGCCCCGCGGATGTCGCACATCCGTGCCGGATTCATCCCACCTTTCACGCTTTCATGGAGAGACTCAAATGGATTACCTCAACCGCGCGATCGGCGCGAAACTGCTGTTGACCGCCGCGATGCTCGCGGCGAGCGTGTTCGCCGCGCCGCAGGCCCGCGCCGAAGCCAGCTGCAACACGGTCAGCTTCTTCCCCGGCGTCGTGCAGGTGTACGGCAGCGTCAACGCCAATGCCGGCGTGTCGGAATCGAAGTTCTGCACCACCTCGTTCGCCTGCCCCAAGAGCTCGCGCAAGGTCGAAGTGTTCGGCGCCGGCCTAGCGTCCTCGCCCGAGTCGGTGGTCGCGGTCGACAACAGCGCGCTGCTGAGCACCGGCGACGAGATTTCGGCCAACTGCCAGACCGCGACCGTGAGCAGCGGCCGCAAGGGCACCGTCAGCACCTGCAACGCCAGCGCGCAGAGCACGCCGACCCAGGGCAGCAGCGATACCTCGCAGTGCTCGCTGTTCATCGACACCCCGGCCGGCACCCGCGCGGGCGCCAGCGCGACCTGCTTCTGCGGTACCTGATGCGCTGATCGCTTCAACGCAACACCGAAGCACGCGGCAAGCCAACGTCCGAACAAAGAAAAAGCTCCCCGATGCGACCGGGGAGCTTTTTTTATTGCCTGACCGCCCATGCGCGGCGGCGGATCCTTCCGCCGCCGCGCCCGCGATCAGTTGATGCAGCTGTTGACCGAGGAAACGACCGAGCTGCGGAACAGCGCGTTGCCGTCGACGTAGGCATAACCGGTCGGCAGGGCCGGACGGTTGGTGGTGTCGTAGAACAGCTTGAACAGGTTCTTGATCGGGGTGACGTTGGCGGCCGGGTTGCCCGCGTAGTAACCGGCGACGTAGGTGATCGCGACGATCGGGTAGGCGCTGGAGATCGGCGCGGCCGGGCTGACCAGACGCAGGCAGTTCTTGGCGGCGGCCGGAGCCGAGCCCGGAACGGCGGCGGTGGTGGCGCCGTTGAGCACCTGACCCGACAGCAGGTTGGCCGGGGTGATGCTGATCGAGGCCGGCAGCGCGGCCGGGTCGAAGCCGTTGACGCTGGCGTACATCACGCCCTGCGACAGCACTTCGGCGATGTCGGCGTAGCCGAGCGCGTCGGTGGTGGTCTTGACCTTCGACACCACGCCGCTGTTGCCGCTCTGCGGCGAGACGGCGGCATAGGCCGGCAGGCTGCCGGCCTGGGTGACGGCGGCGGCGAAGCTCTGGTCGGGCTTGAAGTAACCGGCGGCGACGCCGAACTTGCCGTTGCACTGAGCGGCCAGGTAGCTGGTGAACGCGAACGAGGTGCCGCTGCCTTCGCTGCGGTAGACGATCGTGATCGGGTGCGGCGAACCGCTCAGGGTCAGGCCCAGGCGCGAGTCGGCCCAATCGGTGATCTGCGCCGAATAGATCTGGCAGACCTGCTGGGTGGTCAGCGCGACCGAGGTCAGACCGGTGGCGGCGTTGTCCTTGAACGGCAGGGCGATGGCGCCGGCGATGGTCGGGATCTGCACGATCGCGGTGCGGGTCGAGGCCATGTTGGTGTTGAAGGTGTTGTAGTCCGCGGTGCTGATCGGCGAGTCGGTGCCGATGAAGTCCGGGGTGGTGCTCAGCGCGGTGAAGCCGGTGGCCGCGGCGCTGGAGGCGTCGCCGCAGTTGCCGTTGGCGAACACGGTGTCGTTGTTCAACACCTTCTTGCCGGTGCCGCTGCCGGTCTGGCAGTAGGAGACCGCGTCGCTGGGAAACAGCGTGCGGTACTTGGCGAACACCGGAACTTTGCTGCCGGTCGAGTTGCCCAGACCGGCAACGCTGAAGCCGACGGCCGGCGCGGTGATCGCGGCGTCGCGCGACAGGCGCGCCTTCGGGCTCAGCGAGTTGTACAGGTCGCCGACATACGCCGGCGCCGGGAAGGTGGCGCCACCGGCATACAGGTCGGCCGCGGTCGCCGAACCGGCGGCGGCCATGAGAACGCTGACAGCCAGCAGGCTGATATGAAGCTTGTTGCGATGCACGAGACTTCTCCTTGTTGGGTTTACGGGCATGGGCCCGCGAATCAATCCAATCGATGCGGTGCGTCGATCACGAGCTGTTTGACGCAGGCACACGATGCGCGCGGCGTGTGCCATGGCGACGACCGCGCAAGTAAGAATTTGTGACATCGCCAAAAGGCATGCGCGACGCGGAGTTAGCCGCGCGAATTCGTTTCGGATTCGCAAGTGCTAAGCATTTGTGTCGATGCGAATGTCGTTGCTTGCCCAGATGACAAGCGCGATGCGCAACGCATCACATTGCGATCGCGCGTATCGCTGCGTTGGATGCGACTGTCATGTCTTGATTCGTTGAGATGACGGCGTGCGCGATTGCATTCGATGTCATCGGCATTGGGCAGCAGTGTTTGCGTCTTGGTTTTTGGTTTTATTCAGGGGCGCGATGATGCGCGGATGCAACGTTGAGCGAGCTTTTTTTATCAATTGGCGCCGGCGCAATCGATGCGTGCATTGCGGCCAGACCGATACGGACGTCGCAATGCATCCCTGTAGGAGCGGCGTAAGCCGCGACCGCGACAACGCAACTATGGCGTTATTTTCGTCATATGCGCGATTTCGCGGTCGCGGCTTACGCCGCTCCTACACGGACACTTCGAAGCTTTCTTTATGTTTCGCGACGGCGTGCGTTTCCATCCCGCATCACGTTTGCAATGAGAATTTCGTAGCAGTTGTAGTGCCACAACTTCGTTATCGCCGTCATGGCTAACGTCGCTTATCGATGAATATAAAATCTTCGCGAAGACCGCGCATGCAATCCCCCTGTAGGAGCGGCGCGAGCCGCGACCGCGGCAACGCAACTGCGGCGATATCTCCGGTGCAGATGTGATCCCGCGGTCGCGGCTCGCGCCGCTCCTACAGGCAGGCATCGCGGCTTTCGCGTTGTTTGTCGTTCGCGTAAATAAAAGGGGCGGCCCTATGGCCGCCCCTTTCGATCATTCGACCGCTTCACCGCAAGCGAGCCGCCCGCGGCCGCGTAACCCGGATAGCTACGGCGAATTCGCGCAGCGCGGATCGTCCGCCCCGCAGGTGCCGAAGCCGATCACCTGCACCGAAATCAACGCCGGGATGTCGCGGGTCGCCAGCGCCGGTCGCTGACCCGCCATGTCCTGGGCGACCGCGTTGACGCCGGAGCTCGCCGACGACGCGGCCGACAAGGCGCCGGTGTCGACGCCGCGCGCGACCGGGATGCCGATCGAATCGCCGTCGACCTGGATGTTGTCGGCATTGGCCACGGTCTGCGCGGCGACGATCAGGTTGCCGCTGATGCGGATGCCGGCGTCGCCCGCGTCGATGGTGCCGCGCGGCGCGACCAGCACCGCGTCGCCGGCCTTGGCGCCGGGCACGGTCTGCAAGGTCGCGATGCCGGCGCCGCTGACCAGGCCCTTGGCGTCGATCCGGCAGTTGTGGTCGATGTCGCACACGTAACGCACCGGGGGTTTGTCCGAGGAAGTCTTGGCGCCCTTGCCGGCGTTGATGTCGCCGTTGGAACTCCAGATCAGCAGGTCGCCGCCGCGTTGGGTGAAGATGCGGCTCTGCGCGAGCAACACGCTGCGATCGGCGAACAGGCCGATATCGCCGATGTCCAGGGTCAGGATCCCCTGCTGGTTCGGACCGATCACCACCGCGCCCTGGTTGTTCACCACCATCGGCGGCGCGGCCACGCTGCCGATCTGGATGTCGCCGCCCGGGCCGAGGATGCGGATGTCGCCGCCCTGCTGGGTCTGCAAGGTCGAACCGCGCATGTCGAGCTGGCCGGTCGAGACCGGTTTCTCGGCGCCGTTCTGCCCGCCTTCGAGCTGGTTGGCGGTGTAGCCCAACGCCGCCGGGAACAAGGTGTTGATCGCGCGATAACCGGCGGCGTACTTGCCGAACTCGGCGCTGGCCGGGTCCTTGTTGTCGCGGCCGGCGCGCTTGAGCACGTCGAGGAAGACCTTGTCGACCAGGCGCTGCTGCACCGCCTCGGGTTGCTGCGCGAACGCCTGCCAGGCCTGATCGGCGTTGAGCGCGGGCGCGTCGCCGGCCGCGCCGTTGCGGGCTAGTTCGTCTTGGCGAAGTTGCTGCATGTAAGCGATCAACAACGCCGAGTACGACGCAGCATCGGCGCTGGACGGATCGAGATAACGCTGCGCGAACGCGCGCGTTTTCACGCCCGGCGCGACGCCGAAGCGCACCACCAGGTCCGCCCCCTGGAACGGCAAGCCGGCGTTGTCGCGGTTGCCGATGCTGCGGATGCCGCCGCCGTCGGGCTTGAGCTGGTTGTTGGCGTAGGCCTCGTTGGCCGAAGTCAACGGCCCCAGGTCGCGACCGGTCTGCACTTCGAAGGTACCCGGCCCGCCGATCTGCAACCACGACTGCGAGGTCTTGAACGCGCCATTGCCGCGCGCCAGCGGCCGGTAATACAGATCGCGGCCGGCGAGGATGCGGGTGGCGTCGGACGCGCGGTAGTTCTGGCCGCGGAAATCCAGGTCGACGATATCGCGGCCGGCGCGCACCGTGGCCGGCTTGGGCAGATCGATGCGCAGCGTGTTGAGGCTGGAGCGTTCGCTCTGGATACCACCGAGGATGTCGCCGAGCGCGTAGATCCTCACCAACTCGGCGTCGCCCTGATGCAGGTTGGCGCGTTGGTTGCGATCGGGTTCGAAACGATCGATCAAGGCGTAATCGAACGCGGTCTCGCCCGGCAGGCTGGCCAATTGCCGGAACGGCGACGGCATCCAGTCCGGATCGATATCGAGCATGCGCAAGGTGTCGACCAGCGGGAACTGATCCGATAGCAGATGCAGGTCGCCGCCGGCCAGCAAGCTGAGCTGGCTGTTCGCCGACGGGAACAGCTGGCCGCCGTTGTGCAGGCTCAGGTTACCCGCGGCCGCGCTCAGCGACAGCCGTGACGGCAGCACCTGGGCGAAGATCGGGTTGTCGTGGATCTCGTACGGCGCCTGCGCGCGCGAGGTGCTGCGGTTACCGTAAGCGAACAGCACATCGCCGAGGCTGAGCGTATCGAACGACAGATCGCCGGCCACCGAGGTCACGCTGAGCTGGGTGTCGCTGCCATAGGACTGCGAATCGGCGATGTTCTCGGGCAGGCGCGCATACGACGGATTGAGCACCCGGCCGATTTCCACGTCCTGCGCGCCGGTGACCCGCCAATTCGCGTCCTGCATCGCCAGAATCGGCGCGACCGCGCTGCGCATGCGGCTGGCAACGGCGGAGATGTTGTCGATGAACACCAGCGCGTCCAGATCGAAGGCCGAACCGATGCGGCCGCCGGCGTAGATTTCGCCCTCGCCCTTGGCGACGAAGAAATCGCCGCCGAGCAGATCGCGGCCGGCGTCGACGCGGATGTCGCCGCCGCCGAACACACGCAGCGCGTTGCCGTCCTTGATCCACGTGGTCGGCGCCGAAGCCGACACTTCGCGAATGTCGCGGCCGGCGCTGATGTCGATGTCGCCGCCGACGCTGAGCAAGCCCTGGGCGAAGCCGCCGAAGTTGATCGAGGTCGACAGCAGCGTGCGCTGATCGTCGGCGAGCACGTTGCCGGTCTGCATCCACGGCCACCAGTACTGGCCCAGATAACTGCCGGCGTTGCCGCTGCGGCTGCCGGCCGCGTCGTCGTAGATCTGCCGGTTGCCGACGATGTCGCGGCCCGCGCGCAGGCCGATATCGCCGGCCGCTTCGGGATTGACCGGGCCGGTGACGATCACGTCGAGCGCGGTGTTGGAGGCGGACTGGTTGGAGTCCACGGTCGGCCGCGAACGATCGGCGCTGGTGCCCTCGCCCGGTCGGCCAGCGGTGTAGACGCTGGCCGGCGCGTCGCGATCGGCGAAACGGATGTCGCGCGACGCGGCCAGATCGATCGCGCCGGTGCCGGTGCGGACCATGTTCGGCATCAGCAGTTCGCGCTTGCCGTTCTGCAGCAAGGTGGTGTGGCCGTCGAACTTCAGGTCGGCGTTCTGGTCGCCGCGCACTACGCCGGGCGCGACGCTGGAGAAATCCGCGCCGGCGATGAAGCGGTAGCTGCTGCTGTCGCCGCCGGCGAGGATCTTGTCGGCGAACGGCATCGGCTTGAGCGCCGAGGCCTGCAGGCTCGGGGTGCGGTCGGCCGCGGCCGGCACCGGTCCGAGCACCGGCAACACCGGGCGTTCGTTGACGGTCGGAATGATGCCCGGGTCGAACACCTGCTGGGTCAGACGCAACAGGTAATCGCGATAACCGCTGACGTAATCGCCGTAACCCGACGGCGAAGTCGGCGGCGCCGGGCCCAGGATCGGCGGATCGGGATCGACCGGGCCGCTGAGCAGGAACTGTTCGATCGCCTTGAGAAAGCTGGTGCCCGGGCCGAACACGTCGTCGAGTTCCGGCACCGGATCGGTCAGCATTTTCAGCAGTTCGTCGTATTGGCCGTAGTACTGGCCGATTTCTTCGGAATCGCCGTCGTACTGCACCGGTTCGGGCAGGTAGTCGTAGGCGATCGGATCGATCACGCTGAGCGCGTCGGTGTAACGCTGATGCGAGACCGGATACGAACCGACCGCGCCGCCGCCGCTAGCGTTGTAGTTGTAGAAGCCGTCGGAAATAGTCGCGGCGACTTCGACATCGCCGTCCGCGCGCAAGGTCAGCACCGGCGCGGCGCCGTTGTAGCGGAAGTCGAGGTTGCCCAGTTCGCCGGAGTTGAGGTTCCAGTTTGTCAATACCCGGATCGCGCCGCCGTTGATGGCCGGATCGGGATTGCGCAGTTCCACGCCCGGCCGCGCGCGGAAGTTGGCGACGCCGGCGAAACGATCGCCGAAGGCGAAGCCCGGATTGCGCACGAAGCCCATCAAGGTGCCGGACTGATGCGCCTCGGTGTCGCCATCGACGTAACCGTAGAAGGTCTGATGCGCGCGGTTGGCCTGATCGGGCGCGAAGAAGTGGCGGTTGAGGTACTGCTTGAGTTGTTCGGGCGTGGTCGGCGGCGCCAGCACGGCGCCGCTGGCGTCGGTCCAGGTGCCCGGCAGCAGTTGCCCCTGCGCGTCGTACCAGCCGGCCGGATCGACGATGCCGTCGAAATGCTTGCCGGCGGTGCTGTCGTCGTGGGCGTCGGTGGTGCTCCAGACCGCATACGCTTCCAGCCCGACTTCGCGCGCGCCGACGATGCCCTGCCCGTCTTCGATCACCACGTTGACATCGCCGCCCTGCAGCAGCGGCGCGCGCAGATCGACGCGGCCGCCGGACAGACCGCCGGCGCTGCCGCCGCGCACATCGATCAGCGCGTCGCGGCCGATCCGGATGATGCCGGCGTCTTCGCCGCGCACGTTCTGATAACCGTAATCGGCGTTGAGCGTGCCGTCGCTGACGCCGCCGGTGCCGATCTTGACCTCGCCGCCGCGCTTGTTGGCGGCGCTGCCGTTGGCCAGCAAGCGGCCGTCGATTTCGACGCCGTGGCGGCCCCACAGTTCGATCTTGCCGCCGGACGTGCCCGAGGCATCCAGCGTGCCGGCGATGCGGACGTTTCCGTTGTCCGCATCGCGCGTCGTCGCATCCGCGCCGCCGTCGGCGGTCAGGCTGATCTCGCGCGCCTTCAGCGTATGCCCGGCCGACAGCGCCAGATCGCCGCTGCGGGTGCGCACCGCGACGCGCTGATTGATGCCGCCGTCGTTCAAGCGCTGCGACAGGCCGTCCAGGTCGAGCGCGGCGCCCACATCGATGTCGATGCGGCCGCCGCGGCCCTTCGGCGCGGAACCTTTGAGCGCGCCGAGCAGTTCGGCCTCGCGTTCGGGCGCGACGATGCGCAGTTCGCCGGCATCGCCGCCGCCGGCGTCGGCCGATACGTCGAGGCTGGCGTTGCTCGCCAAATGGATCGCGCCATGATCGGCCTGCAGTTCGATGCGGCCGCCTGGCGAGTACACGGTCTGGTCGAAGATCGCCTTCGGCACCGCCGAGGTGTCGATCGCCGTGCCGTCGTCCAGGCGCAGATCGCCCGTGCGCGCATGCAGGCCGACCTTGCCGGAATTCGCGCGGATCAAGGCATTGCCGCTGATGCTGGCGCCGTCGAGCCCGATCGCGCCGCCCTGCGGACGCGCGCTGCCGGCATCGCCGGCGCTGCGCGCGAGCGCGATCGCGCCGGTCGTTCGCAGGGTGTTGTCGGCGCCCGCATCGGCCTGGATCAGCGGCGAGCGCAGGCCCAACGAGGCCGCGCCGAAATCGAAGCTGCCGCGTTGCTGGACCGCGATCGAACGGTTCGCATCGACGCTGACCGCGCCGAAGCCGAGCAAGCGTTTGTCGCCGCCGCCGAACACCACCTCGCCGCCGCGCAGTTGCAACACGCCGCTGCCGGATGCGTCGGCATTGGCGGTGCTGGCCGCGCCCAGATCATTGCTCAGGCTCAGGCGGTCCGCGCGCAGGGTCACCGTGCCGCCGTCGCCGACGAAGCGGCCGGCGCTGAGACTGAGCTGACGATCGGTATCGACCGAGATGTCGCCGAAGAACGCCATGTCGCCGTAGCTGCGCAGGCTCACCCGCTCGGCCGCGGCGAATTGGTTCAAGGTGTTGCGGCCGATCACGAAACCGTCGTAGTCGCCGTCGTTCTGGGTGAAGGCGATGCGGCCGCTGTTGGCCTGGATGTCGCGGCCGCCGAGCGAGGCGCTGGCGTCGACCACGGCCTGGCCGGTGCTGTCGAGGGTCAGCGACGCGCCGCCGTCGAGCTTCGCGCGTTCGCCGACCCGCAGCAGGCCGCGCGACTGTTCGAACGCCGGCACGTTGCGGCGTTGCACGTCGACCGCGCCGGCGTTGGACACGCGCAGCAATGCGCCGTCGCCGCTGACCGCGGCGGTGTTGCTGGCGCTGTCGGCGACCGCGCCGATCAGCAGCGGGCGATCGCTGGCGCCGGCCAGCTGGCCGCGCGCCTGGATCACGCTGCCGTCTTCGATCTGCACGCCCTGCGTACCGTCGCTGGCGCGCGCGACCAGCACGATCTCGGCGCCTTGCAGCGGCGCGGAGGCATCGTTGGACACGATCAGATCACGGGTGCGCGCGTCGAGGCGCGTGCCCTCGCCGGTCTGGCTGCGCACGCCGCCGATCAACAGGCTGCCGGCGCCGAGCGCGCTGAGTTGATTGGCGTCGAGCTGCACATAACCGTCGCGTGCGGCCTGCGCATCGCCACGAATCTGGATCGCGTCGGCGACGATGTCGACCTGCGCCGCCGCGCCGCCAGCCGCCGCGGCCACGTCGAGGCGCGCGCCGAGTTCCAGCGCGCGCTGCGCACTGAGCACCAGCTGGCCGCCATCGCGCGGCAGGTTCGGCGCGATCGACCCGGCCTTGGCCGCGCGCGCGGCGAAGAACGTGTTCGCGCTGCTGAGCTGGTACTGCGAATAGCGGCCCCAGACCTCGCGCGACTGCACTTCGAAACGGTTGCTGCGCGCATCGCGCGCGCCGCTGAGCGAATCGACGTAATAACCGGCGACCACCTGGGTGCCGTCGGGCGCGGTCAGGTTGCGGCTGCTCAAACTGTCCTGACCGCCGCTGCGCTGAACCACGCGGAACGCGCCGGGCAAGGTCGCGTAACGGCCCGGCAGCAAGGTGTAGACGCCGTCGGCGAGACCCTGCACGCCGCTGAGATAAACCGACTTGCCGACTTCGCCGCCGACCTGGCCCTGGCTCAGCAGCGGATCGCTCGCCGCCAGCGGCGACTGCACGCCGGGCACGACCGCATACACGCCGCGCTGATCGGGATACAGATAGGTCGCGCTGCCGCTGCCGCCGTCGGCGTAACTGGTGCCGACCGCCGACAGCACATCGCGGCTGCCGCCGGTGCCGGCGATCCATTCGAACGCCTGCAGATCGCCGCCGCCGGACAGATCAACGCGCGCGCCCTCGTCCAGGGCCAGATCGGCGCCGTCGATGCGCACCTGCCGCGCCGACGGCGCGTTGAGGTTGACTTCGATATCGCTGGCGTTCCATTGCAGGCCGTCGACGGTCTTGCCATAAGGCAGCACGCGGCCGTCGAGCGACACCGAGGTGAGACTGCCGGCGCCGAGTTTCACGCTCTGGGTCGGCGTCAACGCGAGACCGCCGAACAAGGCGAGCGTGTCCGGATCGGTGGCCGCGCCTGCGCCGAGCACGATGCGTCCGCCCGGTGCGCGCACCACGCCGGCCTGTTCGATATGGCTGGCGTCGAACAACAGCCGTCCGCCGGCCGACAGCGGCAGCGCCGCGGCATTACCGTTGCCTACGATGCGAATCGTGGTTTCGTCGCGCGGCGCAGTGGCGCCGGCGCCGTTGCGCGCGCCAAGCGCGCGCACGATGAAGGTCTCGCCGCTGGCCGGATATACCTGCGCGGCGGACAAGGTCAGATCGCCCGAGGTCAGCAGTTCGCCGGGAACTTGGCGGGTTTCGCCGGCCACCGCGACGCTCTGGTATTCGGTCGGCGTGTGCAGGCGCAGATCGCCGCGGCTGGCGAATCGCGCTTCGCCGAAGTTCTGCAAGGTCACGCGGCCGCCGATATCGATGAAACCGGCCTCGACCGACAGGCGCGCATCGCCCGGATGGCCCGGTTCGGCCAGCGCGCGACTGCGCTCGCTGCCGGGCAACAGGCCTTGCAGCGACACGTACGCCGCCGACAACTTCGCTTCGCCGCTGGCGTCGCCGGCGACGAACGCGCGTGCGTTCATCATCAAGGCGCGCGACAACGACAGGTCGACCGCGCCGTCGAACACCACCGGGGCCACCAACGGGCCTTGCGGCAAGCCGTCCTCGCCGATGCCGACCCGCAAGGTGTCGACGCCGGAACCATCGAGACGATCGGCGGCGAAATACATCTTGCCCGACGGCGTGGCCGCGCCCGGTTCGATCGCTTCGCCGGGCTTGGCCGCCGTGTTCAAGCGGCTGCCGTCCTGATGGAACACGATCGCGCTGGTCGCCAGCGGCGCGCGGCCGCCGCTGTTGTCGAGCGGACGCGTGCTCTGCGCGGCCAGCAACTGCACGCTGCCGCCGCGCGCCTGCGCATCGCCGCCGGCGGCATGGATATCGCCATCGAAATACAGACCCGCCGCGGACGACAGCACCAGATCGCCGCCATCGCTCCATACCGTACGTGGCGCCAACGGCGCATCACCGAGTCCATTGCTATTGGCCGGCAGATCGAACACCGCGCGCGCGCCGGACAAATCCAGTTGCGCGCCCTGCTCGACCACCACGTAACCGCTGTCGCTGCTCAATGTGATGCGACCGCCGTCGAGCAGCCTGCCGTCGCGCGGCACCGCGCCTCCCTGCGGCAACGGCGTCTTGAACGGATCGAGCAAGGCCACGCCGGACACGTCCAGCACCGCGTTCTGGCCGACCCACACCGACTTGGAGCCGCGCCAGTAATCGATCGGCGCCGGGCTGTGCGACGGCGACAAGCCCTGCACCGAGGTGTCGCCGGACAAGGCGATGCTGCCGCCGTGCGCGGTTACGCCGCCCAGCACAGTGAGCTGGCCGCGCGAGCCCAGGCGCGCATCGCCGCCGGCGTCGAGCTGCAGCTGCGCGCCTTCGTCGAGCAGCAAGGTGTCGCGCAGCTGTCCCAGTTGCGGGTGGTTGGGCAAAGTGCGGCCGGTCGCGGCGCCGGCTTCCAGGGCGAAATCCGCGGCGGGGCGATGGTAGGTGTCGATCAGGCCGAAGGCGCCGTTGGCGCCGCGGCCGTCGAGGTTGAGGCCCGCATACAGATCGCCGCCGGTCGGCAACAAGCGCAGCGCTTCGCGGTCAGGCACGAAGTTGCGTTGCGAGACCCGCACGGTGGTGTCCGCGGCGATGGTCGCATCGTGCTGGGCGATCAGGTCGTAGCTGCCGAAATCGCCTTGTTCGAAGAAGCCTGCGTCGAGCTGCAGGGTGCGCGCATCGTCGGCCGCCGCGCCGCCGATCTGGACATCGCGCGCCTGCAGGCTCAAACGCCCGCCTCCGGCGAGGCCACCGGCACGCACGGTCGCGTCCTGGAAGCGCAACTGCCCCGCTTCGCCGTCGGCGGCATGGAACGACGCCGGCAGATTGCCGTTGAGCGAATTCTCGTCGCCCGCGGCCGGCTGGTAAGTCAGCAGCGCGATGTCGCCGCCGCGGCCGAGCGGCACGCCGTCCTTCTGCGCCAGGCTGCCGTCGGGCAGGATGCGGCCGCCGCCGGACACGTCGAGCTCCGCGCCGCGTTCGAGCACGATCGCGCCGCTGGCGTCGCGCAATTCGCCGCCGCTGTTCTGCAAACGCGAGGTCGTGCTCAGGCGGATGCTGCCGCCGTCGATGTTGGCGCCGCCGCTGCGTTGTTCGGCGATGCGGTCGCCGTCGTTGACCCATTGCCCGCGCGTGGACAGGCGCGCGCCCGAACCCACGGTGATGCCGCGGCGTTCGCCGGCCTTGAGCTGGTTGTCGAATTCGGCCGCGGCCGACAGCACGATATCGCCCGATTCGGCCTGCAGGCCGCCGTCGACGTTGATGCGCGAACCGCTCAGGGCGATGCGTCCGCCGGCCTGCACCTGCAACTGCGCGTCGGCGGCGACGTCGATGTGGGCGCGCGGATCGTTGAGTTCGACCGTGCCGAAGCCGGCCGCGTTGAGCAGCTGCGTCGACAAGGTGGTGACGCGCGAACCGTCGCTGGCGAAGGTCTGCGGCAACGCCGTGTTCATGCCGAACCCGGCCGGCGCGTCCTCGCTGCGCGCCGATTGCAGGCGCCAATCGGTGAACGGGCCGTTGTCGACCGACAGCTTGAACACGCCGCCGCGCGCGAGTTCGCCGCGCTCGATCTGATGACGGCCGGATTCGGCCTCGGCATGGATGTCGCCGGCGAGCAGCAGCCCGCTTTCGACGCCGTTGGCGCCGCCGCTGGCATCCTGCTTCAAGCGGATGCTCAAGCTGCCGGCATCGCCGCCTTCCAGATAATCCGACTCGTAGCGGCGTTCGCGTCCGCCCAGCGGCGAGCCGAACACTTCCTGCACGTCCCAACGCTGATGGTCCAGGGTGTAGGCGTCGGCGAAACCAAGATAATTCTGGCTGGGATCGGCATCGGCGAGACTGTAGCGGCGGCCGTCGGCGCCGAGCAGACGGCGCGATTCGACCATCCCGCCGAGGTAATGCACGTAACCGGCGCCGAGCTCCATGGTCGAGCCCGAGCGCGCGACGAACTCGCGGCCGATGACGTTGATCGAGCCGCCGTCGACCAGCATCTGGTCGATCTTGCGCGGCACCTGATCGGCGTAACCGGCGGCGTTGAGCAAGGGGCTGCCGACCCAGGCGCGGCCGTCGTCGGTGACGCCGTGTTCGCGAATGTCGAGCTGCACTTTCTGCCGGAACAGGCCGCCGCCGCGCAGCAGCGGCGAATCGGCGAGTTCGTTTTCGCCGATGCGTTCGATGGTGACGTAGTTGTCCGACATCGGCCGCTGCACATCGGTCAGGCCGGCGACGTTGAGGGTCGCGCCGTGTTCGAGCAGGATGCGTCCCGGCGGCGGCTTGACTCCGGCTTGACGCAGCACGTCCATGCCGACCAGATCGAGCTTGGCGCCGGGCATCAGCACCAACGAATTTTCCTGGAAGCGGATCTGCGCGCCGGCCAAGGTCGCGCTCGGCGGCTGGAACGCCTTGTCGGCGCTCGGCGCGGAGGTGGTGTTTTCGCCGTCGCGTTCGGGCAGGATCACGGTCGCCGAATCGCGGCCGAAACTCAGCGAACCGCCGATGCGGTCGGCGAGTTCGGCGGCGGTGTTGGCGTCGCTGGCGCGGGTGTGGTTGGCCGCGACGATCGAAATCTTGCCGGGCCGGCTGACGCCGGTGGTGGTGCCGACATAGCCGTCCTGGCGGATATCGTGACCGGTCAGGGTCACCTCGCCGCGCTTGCTCGCGATGATGCCGGTGTTGTCGAAGCGGCCGTAACCCAGCGCGGCCGGGTCGGTGCCGGCGACCGTGCCGATGTCGCCGTAGCGCAGGCGCAGGTCGTTGCCGCCGCTGGGCTGACCGGCGCGCGCGCCGATCACCGCGGCCATCTGCACCTGCCCGTCCTCGCCCTGCACGCTGCCGGCGTTGCTGATGTTCGGCGCGGCGATCAGCGCATAGCCGCCGGCCGCGGTCTTGATCTGCGCGCCGGCTTCGATCCTGATGTCGCCCGGCTGGCCCGGCAACGCGCCGCTGCCGCTGTAGTCGACGCGTTCGGAGGTCAGCACGAACGCGTCCTGGGTGTCCTGCCTGGCGCGCTGGATGCCTTCGTTGATGAAGATGCGGTTGCTTTTGGCGACGTCGTTGTCGAACAGGTTCAAGGACGAGGCCACCAGCGAGCGCGTATTGACCTGGCTGCCGCCGCCGAACACCACGCCGTTGCGATTGAGCAGGTACACGCTGCCCTCGGCCTTGATCCGGCCGAGGATCTGGCTGGGTCGGCCGCTGGGATCGTCGACGCGATTGAGCGCGATCCAGTCGTTGCCGCCGCTCTGGTTGCCGCCGCGCTGATCGAAATAGACCGTGGTCTGCTTGCCGACGTTGAAGCTTTCCCAGCTCAGGATGGCTTTCTTCTGGGTCTGTTCGATGGTGACCGTGGTGTCGGCGCCGTCGACGCGTTGAGTCGGAGTCTTCGCGCCGAGCCAGAGCTTGGATCCGCCCAGGCGCGGGTCGTTGGCGAGGATCGCGCCGGGTTCGATGCGCACGCCCGCGGCGATCTTCAGGCCGCCCTCGCCCAGCCCGTTGGGCACGTTGTTGCCGATCTGCGAAGCCGCCGCCGCGGCGCGCGCGGCGACCTGCGCCGCGTCGAGCGCGCTGCGCACCTGCGCGGCGCGGCCGAACGCGGCCAGCGATTTCTGCGCCGCCTGCTGCGCGCGCACCGATTGCAGCCCTTGCTGCTGCGCCGCGCGCGCCGCCTGCGCCGACGGATCCAGCCCGCGCCGCGCGAACGGATTGGGATCGGCCTGCGCCGTGCCGCCGATCAAGGCCATCGAGATCGCCGCGCTTAGCGCGAGCACGCGCAGCGGACTGGTACGGAAACCACGAACGGGCTTGCGGGTCATGACGGCTTCCTTTGCATACGGCGTGACGGCGCGGCGGAGGTTTCGCGGCGGTGGGGATCGGGTGGTGGGGTTTGTGGTGTGGCTGAAGACGGTGATGACGGTTGCAGTTGCAGTTGCAGTTGCAGTTGCGGCTGCGGCTGCGGCTGCGGCTGCGGCTGCGGCTGCTGCTGCTGCTGCTGCGAGCGCATTTCAACTTGGGCGAAAGAGCAACCCGAGTGGTCGTTACGCTTGCTCATGAGCGGCCGCCATCCCAAGCCCGGCGCGCGCAGCTTTTGCCCCCTTTGAAAAAGGGGGCGGCGGCCGCGCAGCGGACGCGGGGGATTCGCTTTTGCTTTTGCTTTTGCTTTTGCTTTTGCTTTTGTTGTTACGGACCTTTCGTCCTGCCGTTCAAAGCAAAAGCGAATCCCCCCCAGCCCCCCTTTTGCAAAGGGGGGAAAAGCAGATCGCTGGCAGGTGATGTGAGCGCAGCCATCATGTGCAGCTGACGCAGTCATCATGTGCAGCTGCGGCGGCTGTTGTACCTGCGGTAACTCGCTGTTGCCCCCTTTGAAAAAGGGGGCGGCGGCCGCGCAGCGGACGCGGGGGATTTGCTTTTGCTTTTGCTTTTGCTGTTGCTCTTGTTGTTGCGAACCTTCCGCCCCGCCGCTCAAAGCAAAAGCGAATCCCCCCCAGCCCCCCTTTTGCAAAGGGGGGAAAAGTGGATCGCTGGCGGGTGAGGTGGACGTGGTCATGACGATCAACGCACCGGCTTCAACGCGGGCGGCGCGAAGTGGCGCGCGGGACGCTGCGGTAGCACCGAGCGGCCGTACTGGTCGCCGAGCCGCTGTCGGGTCGCGGCCGGTGTCGCCAGACCCAGGCCAATCGGAGCGATGCGGTCGCCGGGCGGCTCGTCGGCGATCACCGGCGCGACCTTGTCGACCTCGGCCTTGAGCGCCTGATTCAGACACGACCAGCGCCCCGCTTCGTCGTTGCCGATACGCACCTGCACGCACGGCGCGGTGGCCGGCTTGGAGGCCGGCAGCAGGCGCTGCTGCGCGCCGGCCGACCCGGCGGCCAGCATCACGACTGCGACGAGGGCGCGTCGAAAGCTCATCCGCCGCCCGACTTGCCCGTATCGCTGATCCTGTCGCCAGCCATGCCGTCGCGCTCCACCGCCGCACCGGCGTCCACACCCACGGACGCATTGGCGTTCGTACCAGCCCCGCGCGCACCCGCATCGCCCGCGCACTGCGCCAGCTCATCGCGCTGACGATCGAGCTTGTCCTCGAGCGCGCGCACCTGATTCTCTTTCTCGACGCGATTGAACCCGAGCGGGCCAAAACCGCGCGAACGCACGAACGCGATGAAGGCCGGATCGCGATACAGCCCCGCCAGTTCGCGCCCGGTGTCGTACAGCGCCTGGGTGCCGGTCGCGCAACGCGCCGACTGCGCCAGCGCGGCGTCGAGTTGCTTGGCCAGCGCAATGCGCTCGGCCTCCTTGTGTTGCACCAGCTGCGCGGCCTGCTGCTGCGCCGCCTGCCATTTGCCGGCGCTCGCGCGCGCTTGTTCGGACGCGGCCGCGTTCTGCTCGATCTGCCGCTGCAACGCCGCCAGCCGTGCGCCGTCGTCGCGCGCCGCGGGCTTCGCGGCCTGGGCCTTGAGCGCATCGCGCTCGCGCTCGGCCGAGGCGGTCGCCGCCTGCTGCGCAGCCAGGGCCGCCTCGGCGGTGCGCAGGCGCGCGCCGGTGTCGCGCAGCGCATCGCGCAGGCGCGTTTCGTTGGCGGTCTGCGCCTGGGCTCCCGGGACGGCTAAACACAGCAGCAGCGTCAACGACAGACCGTGCGCGATCGCGCGGCGAAGCAATCGGCCCGCGACAGGCATGCGCGCCATGCCCGCGGTCGGACCGGCCGCAGCATGAACAATTGCCGCCGTGCCGGCAGCCGTCGACACGACCGCATCGAACCCGATCGAACCAGACCCACACAAACGCTCAGGACGCAGACGCATCTTCATCGCTCCCGTGCTCAGAATTCAGTGCTCAGATCGAGCTGGACCACGTCCACCGAATACGGCGCACCGGTCACCTCGTTCGCGCTGAGCCAGCGCAGTCCCAGCCAGGTGTTGCGAGCCAGGCCCAGGGAACCGCCGACGATGAAGCCGCGCGCGTTGGTGCCGCCCAGGTGGAAATCCGAATCGGTGAAGGCATCGGGCACCGCGTCCGATTCCAGACGCTTGTAGCCGATGCTCGCGTTCCAGTCCCAGGCCTTGGCGATCTTGGGCTGACCGACCAGCAGGTTGACGTAGTAGCCGCTGTCGCCGCCGTCGTGCTGCAACGGTTCGATGTTGGGCTTGAAGTTGTTGAGCGGACCCAGCGCCTGGATGCGTTTGGCGTCGTACTTGAGGTTCTTGACCACATCAGCCTCGATCACGATCTTGACCGGATCGAAGCTGGCGATTTCCAGCGCCGCGTGCAGGTTGGCCACGCCGAATTCGCTGGCATAACCGAAATACTGCAACTGCGGGCCGTCGGGCGCGCCCGAGGCCGGCACGATGTCGCGGATCGCGAACATGGTGTTGCCGAACTGCTGGAACTGCGGCCGCGACAGATCGGTGTCGCACACGTCCTTGGAGGTCGGCGCGATGCACGGCGACGAGCGCTCGCCGTTGATGTGATCGAACAGGAAATAACCCAGGCCGAATTTCAACTTCACCTCATCACTGAATTTCCAGTCCGCGCCGGCCTGCACGCCGTATAGCCATTTGTCGCGGCTGCTGGCCTTGTCGGCGCGCTGGGTCGAACCGAAATCGAAATCGGTATTGAAGATCGGGAACGCGCCGACGTTGACGTAGGGATGGAAATCCGGGCCCAGATCGAACTCGGTCTTGACCGCCACGCCGTCGAAGCCCAGGTCGGTGTCGAACAACAGCTCGCTGGTCCAGAACGGATTGGGAGCGCGGCCGATGTCGGCGCTCAGCCAATCGGTCGGCTTGAGCCGCAGGTAGGCGCGATCGAGCCACAGCGAGTACTTGGACAGATTGCCGCCGGCGCCGAGGGTCTGGTTGGTCGACACCGGGCTGCGGTCGCTGCCGGTGGCCATGCGCAGATCGGCCTCGACCCAGTCGGCGATCTGCGCATGCACGCCCAGGCGCGCGCGCATGCGCATGCGGCCGCGGTTCTTGGTGGTGTTGACGGTCGGCAGCGGGTTGGACAGCGGATCGTTGACGTCGTAACCGCTGCCGGCGTTGAGCAGGCCGAAATTCGGGAAGTCGTTGTAGTTCTCGCCGTCGTTGAGCACGTCCTCGGCGCGCGCGCGCAGGTCGCCGTAGACGCTGATGCGCTGGGTCCATTCGGGCAAGGCGTTCGGCGCCGCCCAGCCTTCGCTCTTGGCCTGCTGGGTGACTTCGGCGCGCAGTTCGTCCTTGATCTGCTGGCGCACGACTTCGGGGATATACGGCACGACCACCGCGCCGGGCGCGGTCTGGTACGCGGGCTGCGCGGCGACCGCCGTCGCCGGCTTGGACGCGGCGCTGGCGCTCGCCTCGGCGATCAGATCGTCGGCCTGCTCGCGCGTCATCACGCCCTTGGCGACCAGCAAGTCGATGAGCTTGAGGGTGACTTCGGGGCTGATCTTGGACGCGTCGACCGGCGGCGCGGCCAGGGCGGGCGTCATGCACAGCGCGGCCAGCGCCAGCGTCAATGCGCTCAGCGTGAAGCGGCGATGCGGATTGGACAGTACGGTCATGGTGGTTCCCGATGAGACGAAGACAAACATTCGGGCGCGCTCACAGCGCTAGCCCGGTGAAATCGCGCCGATGCGCAGGTTGATCGGTTGCGGCATCTGGTCCGGCGGCGGCCGCGGCAGCGCGCGGCCCTGCAAGGCGGCGACGATGGCGCGATCGAGTTCGGGCTTGCCGGTGGAGGTGAGCACCTGCGAACGCTGGATCGTGCCGTCGGCGTTGAGCCACATCGCGACCGTCGCCGAATAACGACCCTTGCGGGTTTTCTCGTCGCGCTGCAGGTATTGCTGGACGTTGCGCTGGACCATCGCGGCATAACCGGCATACGGATTGCCGCCACCGCCCTTGCCGCCGATGCGGGTGCCGCCGCCACCGCTGCCCGGGGTCAGGCCGAATTCGTTCGAACCCGGTCCGGCGTCGGCGGTAAGCGGATCACCGGGCGGATCGGCCGAGTCGTCCTTGGGCGGATCGATCGATTCGAACGGCGTGTTCTCGACCAGTTTTTCTTCCTCCGGCACCTTGTCGGGTTGCGGCGGAGGCGGCGGCGGTGGAGGCGGCGGCAGGATCACTTGAGTAATGCGCGGCGGCATGCGCTTCTGGGTCGGACCGGCGTCCTGCATCAGCGACCACACCAGCCACGCGAGCACCGCGAACACGCCGAGCGCGCCGACCACGGTGAGCGCGCGCGACCAGCGCGAAGGTTGTCCGTAGGAACGGCTCACGATCCCCGCCCGCTCAACCGGCGGCCTGGCGCTGCGACGCCAGACCGATCGAGGAAATACCGAGCTTGCTGCACAGGTCCAGCACCGCCATGACCTTGTCGTACTGCACCGCGCGATCGCCGCGCAGGATCACCGGCAGTTCGGCGTCGTTGGCCAGCGCGTTGCGCAGTTGCTGTTCGAGCTCGCTCATGCTGACCGGCACCGCGTCGATGCTGAGCTGGCCGGCGTTGTCGATCGCGATCACCTTGGTCTTGGGCACCGACAGCGGCTGGCTCGCGCTGGCCTTGGGCAGGTCGACCTTGATCCCCTGCACCGCCGCGGTGGTCATGATGATGAAGATCACCAGCAGCACGTATGCCAGATCCAGCATCGGCGTGATGTTGATGTCGTCGTAGGGTTTCTTGCCCTGGACCTTCACGGCAGCGTCTCCGTCGACACGCTGCGGGTCAGCTGCGACGGCAGCGGCGCGTCGCCGGCATAGTCTTCGGCGATGCGTTTTTCCAGTTCGTCGACGAACACCTGCATGTCCGCGCCGATCGCTTCGGTGCGGCTGAGCAGGTAGTTGTAGCCGAACAAGGCCGGGATCGCGACGGCCAGGCCGGCGACGGTCGCCAGCAGCGCCGCGGCGATGCCGGGCGCGATCGCGTTGATGTTGACGTCGCCGGCCGCGGCGACCGCGGCGAAGGTGATCATCACGCCGACCACGGTGCCGAGCAGGCCGAGGAAGGGGCCGCCGGAAATCGCGATGGTCAGCAGCACCATCATCTTGTTCAAGCGCTGGCCTTCGCGCACCGCGGCGGCGTCGAGCGCGGAACGGATCGCGGCGATCGACTGGGTGCGCACCACCGACCGTCCGCCGCCGGCGGCGACGCGGTTGCGCAGTTCCTCCAGACCGACCTCGAGCAAGCGCGCGAGATTGGATTTCTCGCCGTTGAGCGGGCCGTGATCCTGCGCGCCCTTGACCCAGGCGATGTCGTGCAGCGGGTACTCGCCGGCGTATTTGCGGAACGCCTGCAGGAAACGTTCGTTGGCCTTGGCGGTGGTGTTGACGAACACGCCCTTGCCGATCATCACCCACCACGAGATCACCGCCATGAAGCCGAGGATCACGATCACGATCCAGGCGTCGACGGTGAGCGCGCTGAACAGGATGCCGAAGTAGTTGTGGCCGCCGTCGCCGGAGCGTTGTTCGACCGGCTGGAACGTAAGCAGGCGCGCGTCGAGGCCCTGGCTGTGCGCGGCGGCCTGGATCAGGCCGACTGGACGGGCGACTTTCGACACCTGCACTTCATCGATCAGGCCGATGAAATTGGCGCGCGCGGCGCCGCCGTCGGCGGCTTTCTCGCCGCCGATCGTCAGGCCCGCATTCGCCGCCGGCAAGGCCGCGGCGACTTCGCCGACCGGCGCGCCGTTGAGGTACACGGTCACCTTGTTGTCGCCGGCGCGTACCGCGACGTGCGCCCAGCCATCACCCTTCAGCGGTGCTCCGGCCGAACTGCGCAGCACGCCAGCGGCGCTCGGCACTTCGGCGTACAGCACGCCCGCATCGAGCAGCAAGCTCAGCGCGCCAGGCAACGACACGATCACACCGCTCGCATTCGCCGCGGCCGGTTTAATCCACGCCGACACGGTCAGCGCCTGCGCGGCGGTGATGTTCAACGACGACGAGGCCGGCACGTTCAACGGCGCCTGGCCGTTCATCTGCAGGCCCGAACCGATCAACGCCGCCTGCGCCAGGGTCAACGGCGGCTGCGCGTTGTTGGCGTAGGCGGTCTGATCGTTACCGGCGGTGCCTTGATCGGCGAAGTGATACACCGCGACGCTGTCGGCGTCGTAGCTGCCCTTGGCGTCGCCGCCCGGGGTCGCTTCGGGGTTGCCGAAGTAAACAAAGATCGACGCCGCCGCGTTGGCCTGCAGGTCCGGCAGATCGACCCAGGCCAGCGCGACCTGATCGACCAGGCCGTCGTATTTCTCGAAGTGGTACTTCAGCGGCGTGCGGTCGTCGGCGGCGATGAAGCGCACGTCGCTGCCGTCTTCCTTGGCGTCGGCGAAATTGAAGTTGCCCGAATGCAGGCGCACCAGCACCTGGGTGCGGCCGCCGGGCTCGCTCACGCCGGCGCCGGCCGAGGTGGTGTTGAGATCGACCTTGGCCCGGTAGTTCCATTTACCGTCCCACCACGAGGCCGCCATCGCCGGCAGCGAGAGCAACAACAACACAGTGGCCAGCATCACGCGCAATCGGTTCACGACACATCCCCAGTAAGTGTAGTTCGGCCCTGCATGCGGCCGGCAAAACGACAGGTCGCGACGCCCGCGAGGGCGACGCACCGGTGTTGCAAGATCAGAACTCGCCCCACAGGCGCACGCCGACTTCGACCCCATCGGGCTTGCGGTCGCGGCCGTTGGGGCTGGACAGCGGCTTGGCGACATCGACCGAGCCGTTGAAATGACCGAAGGCTTTCAGCGATGCGCCGAAGCCGGCGCTGACCAGGGTCTCGCTGCGCAGTTGATCGGGCAGCGGATCGTTGATGCGCGCATAACCGGCATCGACGAACGCGCGCAGGCGCAATTCCTGGAAGGCATCGCCGAGCGAATCGGAGAACGACGGCGTGCGTGCTTCCAGCGTCGCCGCCGCGCCCAGATCGCCGAGCGATTCGGATTCGTAATAGCCGCGCACGCTGTCGAGGCCGCCGATGCTGAATTGCTCGTTGCTGATCAAGGGCTCGCCGGCGAACTGGCTTTGCAGGCGCAGCATCAATTGCGCGTCGTTGCTGTATTTCCAGGTGTGCGAGCCCGAGGCGCGCAGGTAGAAGAAATTCGGCTGCGCCTGATAACGCTTGGCGTCGAACGCGGCTCGGCCGTCGCCGACCCCGCGTAGGTTGAACACCGCCGACAGCGCCAGATCGCTGACCGAGCGTTCTTTCACCCAGTCGGCGTTGTAGTTGACGCTGATCGGCAGGTATTCGATCGGCACCGAACCGCGGTCCGCGCCCTGCACCAGGTTCTCGTTGAAGTCCTTGTAGTCCAGGCCCAGGCTCAGCGAGTGGAAGAAACCTTCGCGCGCGGCGAACGAGCGCATCAGCCGCAGGCCGGCCAGGGTGCCATTACCGATCACGTTGAGATCGCCGACCACGGCGATATCGCTCTTGCTGCGCACCGCGTAACCGAGCAAGGAATAAGGCGAGGCACCGAACCGCGCCAGGTACGAGACCGAGAACACTTCGGCGTCTTCGCGCCGCTGCGGCGCGAGCTGCGCCGACAGGCTGACGCTGTGGCCGCGCTGCCACAGATTGTCGTAGCGCAGGCTCGCGGCGAGGCGTTGCTCGGTGGTGTTGGCGCTGTTGCGGTTGTTGAGTTCCAGCGAGCCGTGCAGCGGCAGGCTGTCTTCGACGTTGAGGTCGACGTCGACCGTGTTCGGCGTGGCGCCGGCCTTGATCTCCGGGGTGACGCGGCGATCGGGCCATTGGTTCAGGGCGACGATATCGCGCTGCACGTCCTTGAAATTCGGCACCTGGCCCTGCGCCAGCGACGGCGCGGCGCGCTCGATGTCGTCGGGCGAAAAATAATCCGCGCCATTGACCCGCAGCCGGCCGACTTTCTGCTCGTTGACTTGCAGCGTGACCAGACCGGTCGATGCATCCTGCTCCGGGATCACGACGCTTACGGTCGGAAAGCCTTTGTGGTCGTACAAGGCCTGCAGCGCGGCGCGCGCGGCCTCGACGTCCTGTTCGCTGCGCTGCGGCCCCAGATGCGGGTACACCGCCTTTTCGATATCGAGATTGCTCAGCTGGCTGTTGCCGAGCACCTGATAAGCCATCACGTCGAAGCGAGCGATCGGCGCGGCGGCGGGCGCCGTCGTCGAGGTTTCCTGCGCGTGTAAGCGCGCCGGTCCGAGCAAGCTCAGTCCGACGGCTGCGATGAGGCGTAGAGACATCGAGCCGAAACCATCCCTGTTGCGCCGTCCCGAGTACCGGTCGGCAGACCGCGCAAAGGTAGGTTCGCTATGTGACGGTGTTGGAACTGCTACATGACAAGGCACATAAACTTGGTCATGTGCTTGTCAATCGCGGTCAGCGAACGTCACAAGTTGTTGCGATGACGCATCAATTACGCACTGGATCACTTGTCATCTCATTGCGAGATGAGCGGTATCACACAGGTGAGAAATGTTGCGAGTTGTAGTTGCGGGTTGGATACAGGGTTTTAAGACGCGTGCGCAAACGGTCGAAGCGTTGGTTTGCGCGGGTTCTTTCTTGTGTTTATGCGCGGAACGATTGCGTATGCGCGACTGGCCAGATCAGGGTGACGTTGCGAATATGCAACATCATCGATCGATTCGATTCGGATAATTCGTCTGTGCCGATCGCTCGCGACAGCATGCGAGGCTGAACTTCGCGACGGACGATCCGCAACGCGACTGTGCACGACGATTGCATCGATCGACTGCTGCTGTGGCGGCGCGCAACTTGCAACAGCGTCGATGCGCACAGCGAATTCGGCATTACCGATTTGTGGCAGTGACATGTGCGCGGGGCGGTGCTTGGCGTCGTGTTCGAGCAGCCCTGCGGCTGGCGCCGCTTGGAAGCAAAAAGCGAATCCCCTCTGCCCCCTTTGTCAAAGGGGGCGGCGTCCGCGCAGCGGATGCGGGGGATTTGCTTTTGATCTTGATCTTGATCTTGATCTTGAGGCTCGCGCCGTCTTGGAGCAAAAGCGAATCCCCCCTGCCCCCCTTTTCCAAAGGGGGGGAAATGCAACGGCAAAAGCAGTCGCGGTTAACTCGCGGGGTCGTTCGCGCTCTCCAGACTCGCGAAGCAGGCAGTTGCCCCCTTTATCAAAGGGGGCGGCATCCGCGCAGCGGATGCGGGGGATTTGCTTTTGATCTTGATCTTGGGCCTGCACCGCTTGGAAGCAAAAGCGAATCCCCCCTGCCCCCCTTTTCCAAAGGGGGGGAATGCAACAGCAAAAGCGGTCGCGGTTAACTCGCGGTGCCGTTCGCGCTCTGCAGACCCGCGAAGCAGGCAGTTGCCCCCCTTTATCAAAGGGGGCGGCATCCGCGCAGCGGATGCGGGGGATTTGCTTTTGATCTTGATCTTGGGGCTGCGCCGCTTGGGAGCAAAAGCGAATCCCCCTGCCCCCCTTTTCCAAAGGGGGGAAATGCAACGGCAAAAGCGACCGAGGTTAACTCGCGGGTTCGTTCAATTCGCGGAGCCGTTTGCGCTCGCAGCGCTCGTCGCGGCCGCGGCCTTCGCCGTGTCTTCCTGCTCCAGCACCGACAAACGCTCGAGGTTCTGCATCGACACCAGGTGCGTATAGATCAAGCCGAGCGCGCCGGAGCGCAGCAGGTCCGGGATCACCGCATCGCCCAGCTTGAGCAGGCGCTCTTCGGACACCACATACACGCCGCCGAGTTCGCGCTGCTCGCCTTCGCCGCCGAAACGGATCACCCGCTGTTCCAGCAGATCCAGCTCCTTCAGCCGCGCGGTGAACGCCGCGGTGCGCTTGAATTCGTTGTGGAAGTCGGACAGGAAGCCCATCGCCCGCGCCAGGTTCTCGCTGTCTTCGCCGTCTTCCTTGAACAGCAGGTCGCCGTCCTCTTCCGACAGGCCGTCGTAAGCCATGTCGACGCAGACCGTCAGGGTGCCGCTGTCGCGGTCCTCGGCCAGCATGAACGGGTATTGGCGCAGGAACGCCGGCACGTAGCCGCGCTTCCAGCGCGAATTCTCGTCGACGTAGAGGTTGTGCTGGTTGCGCAGGCCGACCACCACCGCCGGCAGGAAGTCGCCGTTCTCCAGGCGCGCGAACACGATCGTGTATTCGGAGGCGGCGTGCGGGAACTCGACCGTGGTCAGCGGCACCGAATTGAGCTGGGCGGCGAAACGGGCATTGTGCGCGGCCGTGCGCAGGCGCAGACGGCGATGGGTGTGGCGGTTCAACGGTACGACGCGGTCGTAGATCAGCATGGTGTTCCAGTTCCTGGTGGCTAGGCCGGGGCGAGGTTCCGCGATCGGGGCGGGTGCGGCGAAGATGCGCGATCGAGGTGACAGTTACAACGCCAGAAAGGCACTGGCCTCGACCTGGCGGCATCGGGCCGGACGCCGCACGGCCTGCCCAGCATGCCGTCAGCCCTCACAAAACACCACTTCAGCGTGCATCGATGCCTGTCAAAGGTGTCATCACATCGGCTCCCATATCGTGATTATCGGCACACAAAAGACCTGTGCGCCTTAGGCGAGAGGGGAAGCGGCTTTGTTCAAGGTGTCATTGCGGGAACATGCTCTGTTGAGCGTGCTGGTGGGCTTGCAACGCGGGGTGCAGCCGGAGACCAGCCATATGAAACATGCGTTGATCGAGGACGGCCTGGCCTTGAGCCAGGACGGACGGCTGTCGCTGTCGGACGCCGGCACCACCTTGTTGCAGGCCTTGCAGCATATGGTCTGGGCCGAGGTCGAATCGCTGCAGCAGGTGCTGGCCAACAAGTCGCAGGCGCCCAGCGACGAAGTGCTGCGGATGACCCGGCTGCGGCCGAATCCGACGCTGGAGTGAGCCAGGCTCACAACGGCGCATGCGGATGACACGGCCGGGAACCGATGCATGGTTTCCGAACGCCGACTCCCGAGCTCAGACCTTCGGCCACAGCGATTGCCCGACCCGCCAGCCGATCACGATCGCCAGCAGGCCCAGGCCGACGTGCGCCGCGATCGTCAACGCCAGCCAGTCGTAACGCGCCGCGCGCAGCAGCGCGAGCAGATCCACGCCGAACGCCGAGAACGTGGTCAGACCGCCGAGCACGCCGGTCAGCAGCAGCGCGCGCCAGAAATCCGCGTCGTCGCGCTGCCCCAGCCAGACCAGCAGCAACCCCGCGCACAGGCAACCGATCACGTTGACGCACAGGGTCGACAACGCCGGCCAAGGCGCGGACGCGCGCGGCAACAGCCCATTGGCGCCGTGGCGCAGCATCGCGCCGAACGCGCCGCCCAGGCCGACGGCGAGCAATTGCAACAAGGCGGTGCGGGTCATCGGATGGCTCCCCTGATTGGTTCGAATGGCGCCGGTGCGGGTATCGATGATGCAGCGTCGATGCGAACCGCGCCGCAAGTCCAAAGTTTTTTCTGGCAGCGACTTCAGTCCCTTCCGCAGACTTCGTCGCCGCGGCGCGATCGCGGATTCACTCGCGCTCGCCGCCCTCGCCACGCGCCTGCTCGCGCTGCGCGCGCAAGCGGGTCAGCTTCTCGCGCAGCTTGATCTCCAGCCCGCGCTCGACCGGCTGGTAATACACCCGCTCGCCCATCGCATCGGGAAAACCGGTCTGGTCCAGGGCGATGCCGCCGTCGGCGTCGTGGTCGTACTGATAGCCCTTCGCATACCCCAACTGCTTCATCAGCTTGGTCGGCGCATTGCGCAGGTGCAGCGGGACGTCCTGGGTGCCGTGCTCGACCACGTCGCGCTTGGCCGCGTTGAAGGCGGCATAGGCGGCGTTGGATTTGGCCGTGCTCGCCAGATAGATCACCACCTGGGCCAGGGCCAGATCGCCCTCGGGGCTGCCGAGCCGGTCGTAGGTGTCCCAGGCGTCCACCGACATCTGCAGGGCGCGCGGATCGGCCAGGCCGATGTCCTCGACCGCCATCCGGGTCAGCCGCCGCGCCAGATAATGCGGGTCGCAGCCGCCGTCGAGCATGCGCGCGAACCAGTACAGCGCCGCATCCGGATTGGAACTGCGCACCGACTTGTGCAGCGCCGAGATCTGGTCGTAGAACTGCTCGCCGCCCTTGTCGAAGCGGCGGGTGCGGTCGGCCAGCACCTGCGCCAGGGTGCCGGCGGTGATCGCGCCGTCTTCGTCGGCGGCCAGTTCGGCGGCGATTTCCAGCAGGGTCAGCGCGCGCCGCACGTCGCCGTCGGCGGCGGTGGCGATCTGCATCAGCAGTTCGTCCTCGACCCGGATCGTCTGCTCGCCCAGGCCGCGCGTCTGGTCCTGCAACGCGCGCCGCAAGGTCTGGGCGATGTCGTCGGGCGACACCGCCTCCATCACGTGCACGCGGCAACGCGACAGCAGCGCCGAATTGAGTTCGAACGAAGGGTTTTCGGTGGTCGCGCCGACGAAAATGATCGTGCCGCGTTCGATATGCGGCAGGAACGCGTCCTGCTGGGTCTTGTTGAAGCGGTGGACCTCGTCGACGAACAGCACCGTGCGGCGGCCGTCGGCGAAGCGGTGCGCGGCCTCGGCCAGCACCTGGCGCACCTCCGGCAGGCCCGACAGCACCGCCGAGATCGCCTTGAACTCGGCATCGGCGTAATGAGCCAGCAGCAGCGCCAGGGTGGTCTTGCCGCAGCCCGGCGGGCCCCACAGGATCATCGAATGCACGCGCCCGGATTCGACCGCGCGGCGCAGGGCCGAGCCCGGCGCGAGCAGCCGGCGTTGGCCGACCATTTCGTCCAGGCTGCGCGGGCGCATGCGCTCGGCCAGCGGACGCAGGCCGTCGCGATCGACACTGAGCAGGTCGGGGGCGTCGGCGGCGGTCGGGGTGGTACGGCGGGCCACTGCGGGAATGGGTCCAGTTACGCGTTCGCGGGGTCGGACACGATAACAAGATCGGCCGCGGCCGGATGCGAACGGGGTTTGCCGGATGCGGCCGGGGGCGCTCTCGCGGTCGCGGTCCGGGCCGGCACGGGGCGTAATTCGCCGTGGTCGGCGATCGCGGTCCGGAGCCATAGCGGTGCCCTGCGCTGGGCCGGATCGGCCGCCGGGCATCGGCATGACCGTCCTCTTGGCCGACGTGCGCCGCTCGCTCAGAGCCGACATTCGCACTCACACCTCCGCGGCAGCCGCGTTGATAGCCGTATGCGTGCCACGCACCGGCGGCGGCGAAGCCGCACCGCCCGCCGCGGTCACCCCTTCCTATGCCGAGCGGAGCCCGACGGATGGCGAATTTCGACCTGTACCTCCCGCAGTTGCTCAAGTTCGAAGGCGGCTGGGTCGACGACCCCGCCGACCCCGGCGGCGCGACCAACCTGGGCATCACCCTGAGCACCTTCCAGCACTACGCGCATCCCCTGCTCGGCCTGGAGCCGACCCTGGCCAACCTGCGCGCGCTCGATGCCGCGCAGGCCGGGGCGATCTACCGCAAGATCTATTGGGACCCGATCGACGCCGACGCGATCGAACTGCAGTTCCTGGCCGAAATCGTGTTCGACTTCTACGTCAACGCCGGCTTCCACGCGATCGCGCTGCTGCAACAGTTGCTCGGCCCGCCGCTGAGCGCCGACGGCCGCTTCGGTGCGCAGACCCTCGGCGCGCTGCAACGCACCGACCAGGCCGCGCTGTACGCGCGCTATCGCCAGGGCCGGGTCGACTATTACCGCAACCTCGCCGGCGCGCATCCGGCGCTACGCCGCTTCCTCAGCGGCTGGCTCAGCCGGGCGCTGTGGTTTCCGCCGCAGGCGCCGGGCAGCGCGGCTGCAACGCCGGGGCCGGTTAACGGCGGCGGTGGACAAAAGGCCGCGACATCGATTTTCGATGCGGTGAGCGGAAGCCGGACGACGACGTGACCGCGGTTTGATCTTGTTCCGGCCGGCTGCGGATCGGCCAGCGGCTGACTATTTACCGAATCGCGAATCCGCCCGATCCAGCCGTGCGACATCGGCGCGCGCATCGCAGCCGACGACGCAGCCCGCCATGCATGTCGTGCTCAAGCCGCAAGAAACTCCAGCACCGCGGCCACGAATTCCCGCGGGAACTCGACATTGCTCAGATGCACCGCCGGCAGCACCAACAGTTTCGCGCCCGGCACCGTCGCCGCGATCGCATCGCTGTGACTGGCCGCGGTCACGGTGTCGTACTGACCCGCGATCACCAAGGTCGGACGCTCGATCAGGGCGATCGTGCGGCGCAGGTCGGCGTCGCGCACCGCGGCGTAGGAACCGGCCAGCCCCTGGCGGTCGGTCGCCAGCAGCATCGCGCGGAAGGTTTCGACGATCGGCGATCCGGCGTCGAGCATGCTCTTCGGAAACCAATTGCCGAGGAACATCTGCGCGGTCTCGCCCATATCCGTCGCGCTCAGCACCGAGGCGATGCGTTCGTCCCACTGGCCGGCCGGGCCGAGATAGGACGAGGTGTTGCTGAGAATCAACCGATCGATCCGCTCCGGCGCATGCACCGCGAGCCACTGGCCGATGAAGCCGCCCAGCGACAGGCCCAGGAAATGCAGGCGGTCGATGTTCAAGGCGTCGAGCAGTTCGATCGCATCGCGACCCAGCCGGTCCAGCGAATACGCTCCGAGCGGAACGCCGGAACCGCCGTGGCCGCGGGTGTCGTAACGCAGCACGCGATAGTGCCGCGACAGCGCCTCGATCTGCCCATCCCACATGCGCAAGTCGGTGCCGATCGAATTCGACAGCATCAGTACCGGCCGGTCGCTGGCGCCGTCGATGCGGTAGGCGATACGGGTGCCGTCGCCGGCGGTAACAAAGGGCAATTCGTTCATGATCGGCGCTTCTCGATACGGGGCTTGGAAGCGCCGCGCCGGATCTCGCCGGTCGGGTCGCCTCTGCAACGGCGGTTGCCGTGGCCATAGAGTGATTGCGGCCGACCCGAACTGATATTACAAAGATCGCACATACCTTGTAAGAAAACCGGATATGAGCGCCTTCACCCTGCACGACCTGCAATGCTTCGATGCGGTGATTCGCGCCGGCGGCTTCCAGGCCGCCGCCAGCGTGCTGCATCGCTCGCACCCGGCGGTGTTCGCCGCGGTCGCCAGGCTGGAAAGCCAGCTCGGCCTGAGCCTGCTCGACCGCAGCGGCTACCGCGTGCAGCCGACCGACGCCGGCCGCTCGCTGCATCGCCGCGCCCAGGCGCTGCTGCGCGAAGCCGAACAACTGCGCTCCCACGCCGCGCAACTGGCCATGGGCGAGGAAAGCGAGCTGCGGGTGGTGATCGGCGACCTGTGCCCGCGCCCGCAGCTGCTCGCCCTGCTCAGCGGCTTCTTCAGCCAATGCCCCGGCACCCGCCTGCACCTGCATTTCGAAGCGGTCACCGGCCCGTGGGAGCGTTTGTTCGACGGCGACGCCGACCTGATCGTGCACCGCATCGACAAGACCGACCCGCGCCTGGAGTGGATCGACCTGTGCAACGTCCCGCTGCTGCCGGTGGTCGCACCGGGCCTGCTGCCGTTTCCGATCACCCGCGCGATCACCCCGGCGCAGATGCGCGACTTCACCCAATGCGTCATGCGCGACACCGCGCGCCATTCGCCCGACATCAACTACTTCATGATCGAGGGCGCGCACCAGTGCGTGGTCGCCGATCAATCGATGAAGAAGGAAGTGATCCTGCACGGCATGGGCTGGGGCCACCTGCCGCGGTTCCTGATCGAGCGCGAACTCCACGACGGCCGCCTGCATTCCATCGCCGGCCGTCATCTGCCCGGCGGCACCGAGGAACTGGTCGCGGCGCGCCGCAGCGATCGACCGCAGGGGCCAGTGGCGAATCGGTTGTGGGATTACATCCGCGAGCGGGCGCCGCGCTTGCGCGCCGAACTCGAGCCGGCCGCATCATCGGTGCGCAAGCGTGCCAGCGCCGGCAAGCGACGCGGCGCGCGCGTCTGAACCTGCTTCAGTCGTCCAGCTCGATCGCTTCCACCGAATCGCAGACGACCCAGCGCTTGTCCAGAGTCAACACCACCTTCTGCTCGTTTCCCGCCAACGGATCCGCCGGCACCACATTGACCCGCAACAAGCCGCTCAACGCCTGCGCCAGCGCCTGGATCACCGCGTCCGGCCCTCGCGCGAGCATGCCGTTGCAGCTGGCCAGCAGGCGCTCGAAACGCTCCGCCGGATAGCACAGCACGCTGCCCGGATCGCGCCAGCCTTGCGATGCCGACGCGATCGCCGCATGCGCGGCCAGATAGACCTCACCGACCGAAGCGGCCACACTGAAAAAGAACAACTGCGACTGCGGTCCCTGGTGACTGAGCAACAAGGGATGACTGGAATCGCACGCGATCTCGCGGACCCCGCCGAGTTGGCAATGCGCCTGCGTCGGCGAGTGGCAATGCAATTCGACCCGGCGCCGAAGAAAGCCCTGGTCCCAGTCCTCGAATTCCACCGTGATCACCAGCAATTCGTCGCGTGTCCAATGCATCGCGGTCAACCATGCCTCGGAGCGTTCGCGGATCTTCCAAAAAAATGCGGCGCGGTTCATCGCACTGGCCGTCCCTGTCGATTGCCGGGTCTGGAACCTCAGGATAACGACCGTCCCTGCCGCGGCGCATGAGCCGCCGCGATGAGGCGGTGACTTGCGCGCGCCGCCCATCGACGCGCGCGCAATGCATCGCGCCTACAATCGCATCCAGTTGCGCCAGCCAAGCAACGGCACCCGACCGAACCCGACCATGTCCTCTGCGCCTGTCACGATCCGCCCCGCCCGCCCCGAAGACCGCGCCGCTGTGCTGGCGATACTCGCCGAAACCTTCGCCGACACCTGGCGCCCGCAACTGACCGCCGCGGCGATCGACGACTACCATCGACGGCGCGTGGCCGAGACCTTCGTCGATGCGGCCCTGCCCGGGTTTCTGGTCGCCGAACTCGACGGCACGGTGATCGGTTTCGGCAACCGCGAGGCCGGCTTCGTCGATTCGCTGCACGTGGCCGCGGCCGGCCGCCGACGCGGAGTCGCGCGCGCCCTGATGGCCCGGCTGGAAGCGCGGATGCGCGCCGACGGCATCGCGCTGGCGGCGTTGGAGACCGACACCTTCAACGAAGCCAGCCAGGGGCTGTACCTCGCGCTGGGCTACGTCGAGGTGGCGCGCTATCCCGATGAAGAATGGAACAGCGGCCTGACCACGATCCGTTACGAGAAATCGTTGACGCCTTGAGGCATGCGCGCGCGGACGTTTGTTTCGCGCGCTATCCAACGCGAACTTCAGGCAAAAAAAACGCGGGCCGAAGCCCGCGTTTTTTATTCGCTGCGCGATGTCCCGCGCCTCAGCCCTCGCCGATCACATCCACGCCCTTGGCCGGCGCGTACTTGAAGGTGGTCGCCGGGAAGCTGGGATTGCGCTTCCAGCCGCTGAAGCTGATCTCGGTCTTCTGGCCCAGCGCGTCGACGATTTCCATCTTGGCCAGGCCGCCGGCGTTGAAGCCGAGCTTGGCGTTGCGGAAGCTGGCATCGCCCGGGGTCTTGGGCTCCAGCGCCAGCCAGTTCAAACCGCCGCGGCTGCCGCTGTCCTTGACCACGAACATCGCGTCGAGCTTGCTCGGGTCAATCAATGCGGCGAGCGGGCTGTTCTGTTCCTCCACGCCCTGCGGGCGCACGCTGACCTGCTGCAGGTCGGGCTCGTAGACCCAGACCTTCTTGCCGTCGGCGACGATCAGCTGCGGGTACGGCTTGGTGTATTCCCAACGGAACAGGCGCGGCGCCGACAGCGCGACCTGGCCGCTCGAGGATTCCTTGAGCTTGCCGTTGGTGTCGAACACCTGCTGGGCGAACTGGCCGTCGAGCCCCTTGAGGCCGCGGGTGAAGCTGCCCAGGTCCTCGCGCGCGCCGGCCGTGGCGGCACCGGCGAACAAGGCCGTGGACAGCGAGAGCGCGATGGCGGCATGGCGGACGAGACGGTTCACGGGAAGCTCCTCAATGACGATGGCGGCAGTGTGAACAGGCGAGCCTGAACGCGGTATCGACGCGCTTAAGCGCGGCTGAGCGTGCGTTTCGCCCAGGCCGGCCGCTGCACCTCTGCCTGGGCCGGCTTTGACACGGCGCAGCCGGTGTTTCGTGGCTGCCGCGGGGTGTTCGCGGCGACTCCTGGATGCGCAGTCGCGGCTTACGCCGCTCCTACAGGAGGCCCGACTACTTCGGCGGCGGCGGCGCCAGCACGCTGCGGTCGCCGTTGTGCTCGGGCGGGGTCACGATGCCGGCCGCTTCCATCGCCTCGATCAGGCGCGCGGCGCGGTTGTAACCGATCTTCAGGCGGCGCTGCACGCCGGAGATCGAAGCGCGGCGGGTCTCGGTGACGATGCGCACCGCTTCGTCGTACAGCGGGTCGGATTCGTCGCCGCCGCTGCTCGCGGTTTCCGGCAGACCGGTCGCGCCGACCACGGTGCCGTCGCCCATGGTCTGCACTTCGTCGAGCACGCCTTCGATGTAATCCGGGCGGCCGCCGATCGCCTTGAGGTGTTCCACCACGCGATGCACTTCCTCGTCCGACACGAACGCGCCGTGCACGCGTTCGGGCATCGCCGTGCCCGGCGGCAGGTACAGCATGTCGCCGTGACCCAGGAGGGTCTCGGCGCCGGACTGATCGAGGATCGTGCGCGAGTCAATCTTGCTCGACACCTGGAACGCGATGCGGGTCGGGATGTTGGCCTTGATCAGGCCGGTGATCACGTCGACCGACGGGCGCTGGGTGGCCAGGATCAAATGGATGCCGGCCGCGCGCGCCTTCTGCGCCAGGCGGGCGATGAGTTCTTCGACCTTCTTGCCGACGATCATCATCATGTCGGCGAATTCGTCGATGAAGATGACGATGAACGGCAAGGTCTCGAGCTGGCGCGGCGCTTCGTCCAGGTCCGGATTGGGCTTGAACAGCGGGTCCATCATCGGCTGGCCCGCTTCCTCGGCGTCGCGGACCTTCTTGTTGAAACCGGCCAGGTTGCGCACGCCGACCATCGACATCAGCTTGTAGCGGCGTTCCATCTCGGCCACGCACCAGCGCAGGCCGTTGGCGGCTTCCTTCATGTCGGTGACGACCGGCGCGAGCAGGTGCGGGATGCCTTCGTAGACCGAAAGTTCCAGCATCTTCGGATCGATCATCAGCATCCGCAGTTCTTTCGCCGAGGCCTTGTACAGCAGGCTCAGCACCATCGCGTTGACCGCGACCGACTTGCCCGAACCGGTGGTGCCGGCGACGAGCAGATGCGGCATGCGCGCCAGATCGGCGACGGTCGGCCGCCCGGCGATGTCCTTGCCCAGCGCCAGGGTCAGCGGGCTGCCGGACTTGTCGTATTCCTTCGAGCGCAGCAGCTCGGACAGGAAGATCATTTCGCGGGTGGTGTTCGGCGTTTCCAGGCCGATCACCGACTTGCCCGGAATCACGTCGACCACGCGCACCGACTTGACCGACAGGCCGCGCGCGATGTCCTTGTCGAGCGAGCTGATCTGGCTGACCTTCACGCCCGGCGCGGGCTGCACTTCGAAACGGGTGATGACCGGGCCCGGATAGGCGCCCATCACCTGCGCGTCGATGCGGAAATCCTTGAGCTTGAATTCGATCTGCCGCGACAGGGTTTCCAGGGTTTCTTCGCTGTAACCCTTTGGCTGCGGCTTGGGATCGTCGAGTAGCGCCAGCGGCGGCAGGCCGCTGCCGTCGCCGGTGTTGAACAGCGGGATCTGGGTCTCGCGCTTGGCGCGTTCGCTCTTTTCCACCACCGGCGCCGGCGGCGGTTCGATCTTGACCTTCTCGCGCTTGGAGCGCAGTTCGGTGTCGACCTTGCGCGCTTCCTCGCGTTCCTCGCGCATGACCTGGGTCTGGCGCCATTCGGTCGCCTGCTGGCTGCCGCGGCGGAACAGCTTGCTCAGCACCGGACCGAGCGCCAGGGTCCACTGCCCCAGCTTGTCCATCACCGCGAACCACGAGATGCCCGTGGCCAGGGTCACCGAGATCAGCAGCAGCGCGAGCAGGAACAGATTGCCGCCGACCGGGCCGAAGCCCGAGTACAGCGAACGCCCGACCAACTGGCCGAGGATACCGCCGCTGCCGGCGGAAAAATCCTCGGCCGGGCCGAAGCGCAGTTGCAGCAGACCGGTCGCCGAGACCAGGAAACCGACGATGCCGATCAGGCGCAGCGCAGGGCCGAGATCGGCCTCGCCATCGCCGTCGGTGTCCATGCCGAACAGGGCGATCCAGGCGATCGCGCCGAGCATGACCGGCAGCAGAAACGCGACATAGCCGCACAGGTACAGCAGCACGTCGGCGATCCAGGCGCCGACCCGGCCGCCGAGGTTGTGCAGCGGCGCGGTGATCGAGCCCGAATGCGACCAGCCCGGGTCGCTCGGCGAGAAGGTGACCAGGCTGGCCAGCAGGTACAGCAGCAGCGGCGCGATCACGATCAGCGCGATGTCGCGCATGAGGCGCTGGCGCTTCGGGGACGGCGCGTTTTTCACCGCTTCGGGTGGCTTGGCCTTCTTGCGACTGGCTGTGGGAGCGGACGCCACCGTGATGTGCTGCCTTAGGATGGTTTCGTTAGTCGTTGAATATACAGGAAAGGGCTGCAATCGGCGTGTCGGCGCCAGGCGCCGTCCGGCGACCCGGTCCCCGCCCGCCCCGCAGCCTTATCCAACTCGCCCCGGCACAAAAACGAAGGGCGGCCAGCGAACGGTAGCATCAAGCCCCGCCCACCGCCGCCCTGCGTCAGATCGAGACCGGCTTTGACCGAATCCCGAATCCCTAATCCCGGCTGTTAAAGCTTCATGCCCTGCAGCGCCGGATGGATCAGCTTGCCGCCTTCGACATTGATGCCGCGCACCAGCGCCGGGTTGTTGCGCCATTCGTTGCCGGCCGCCAGCTTGTTGACCCACGGCAGGATCGCCGCGCAGATCGCCTGCGAAGAGGTCTGCGGCACCGCGCCGGGCATGTTGGTCACGCAGAAGTGGGTCACGCCCTCTTCGACGTAGGTCGGTTCCTTCCAGGTGGTCGGACGCGAGGTCTCGAAGCAGCCGCCCTGGTCGATCGAGATGTCGACCACCACGCTGCCGTCTTCCATGCCCTTGAGCATTTCGCGGGTCAGCACGTGCGGCGCGCGCGCGCCGGTGACGAGCACCGCGCCGATCACCAGGTCGGCCGAAGCCACTTCGCGCGCGACCACGTCGACGTACGGGAACAAGGTGGTGACGTTGTTGCCCAGGCGCATCATCTGTTCCATGCGGTCCTGGCGCATTTCGAACACAGTCACGTTGGAGCCGCCGGCCGCGGCCAGCGCCGCCGACGCGCCGCCGGCCTGGCCGGCGCCGAACACCACGACCTTGCCGCGCTCGGTCGACGGCAGGCCGCCGAGCAGCTTGCCCTTGCCGCTCATGGGCTGGTGCAGCAGGTGGGTGCCGACCTGCACGCCGATCTTGCCGGCGATGATCGACATCGGCGCCAGCAGCGGCAGGTCGCCGTTGGGCAGCTCGACGGTCTCGAAGGCGACGCCGGTCAGGCCGATGTCGAGCAACTGCCTGGTCAGGGTCGGCTCGGCCGCCAGATGCAGGTAGCAGAACAGCAGGTGATCCTTGCGCAGGTGCTGCAGATCGCCGGCGATCGGCTCCTTGACCTTGACGATCAGCTCGCCCTTTTCGTACAGCGCCGCCGCGTCGGGCGCGATCTTCACGCCCAGGCGGGTGTATTCGGCGTCCTTGAAGCCGCTCTTGATGCCCGCGTCCTGCTCCAGCCAGACCTCGTGGCCACGATTGACCAGGTCGCCGGCCGCGGCCGGAACGAGCGCGACGCGCCCTTCGAGAGTCTTGGTTTCCTTCGGTACGCCGATACGCATTGCAATCTCCGGTGCGGCCTGGAAAAACGCCGCATGCGCGGCGCCCCTGGCCATGTTGTCTTGAGTGTCGTGTGGGGGAAGTGTCGCGTCTGACTTGGGATCTGACTTGGAATCGCTGAGCTTGGCCGCTGTGTCTGATGGGAGTCGCGTCGAAAGCGTGTGGCCGGCGAGTCGTTGCAACGAACGCCTTTTGTCGAATCGGTGCCTCCTAGCGCAGGCCGATCCGGCGGCCTTTGTACGACCATCGCCCGGCAATACGCCAGCGTGCGCTTTGGCGGTTCGCTCGCAGCGCCGACCTCGTGCCGTGGCACGCACCGTTGCATCCTCGCGATACGCCTTGTGTTGCCGGGACCGCGCCTCCAAGCTATGCCCTGTTCCGGAATCTTCTACACGCCGGCGTATGGCCGAAGCTGAGGATTCTTTCTGCGCTCAGCGCATTCCCAACTGCCCGCGATTATATACATGACCCCTTCGAAGCACTCCCGTGTCGTCATCCTCGGTTCCGGCCCGGCCGGCTGGACTGCCGCCGTCTACGCCGCCCGCGCCAACCTCAAGCCGCTGGTGATCACGGGCCTGCAGCAAGGCGGCCAGCTGATGACCACGACCGAAGTCGACAACTGGCCCGGCGACGCGCACGGCCTGATGGGTCCGGATCTGATGACCCGCATGCAGGCGCATGCTGAACGCTTCGATACCGAAGTCGTGTTCGACCACATCCACACCGCCGATCTGTCCAAGCGTCCGTTCCGGCTCAAGGGCGACAGCGGCGACTACACCGCCGATGCGCTGATCATCGCCACCGGCGCCACCGCCAAGTACCTCGGCTTGCCGTCGGAAGACGAATTCAAGGGCCGCGGCGTGTCCGCCTGCGCGACCTGCGACGGCTTCTTCTACAAGGACCAGGACGTGGCGGTGATCGGCGGCGGCAACACCGCGGTCGAGGAAGCGCTGTACCTGTCCAACATCGCCCGCAAGGTCTATCTGATTCATCGCCGCGACACCCTGCGCGCGGAGAAGATCATGCAGGACAAGCTGCAGGCCAAGATCCAGGCCGGCAAGATCGAACCGGTATGGCATCACACCGTCGACGAAGTGCTCGGCAACGACGCTGGCGTGACCGGTGTGCGGGTCAAGTCGGTGCAGGACGGCTCGGTCCGCGACCTCGCCGTGCACGGCCTGTTCGTCGCCATCGGCCACACCCCGAACACCAGCCTGTTCGAAGGCCAGCTGGCGATGAAGAACGGCTACCTGACCATCGAGACCGGCCTGGACGGCAACGCCACCCGCACCTCGGTCGAAGGCGTGTTCGCCGCCGGCGACGTCGCCGACCAGGTCTACCGCCAGGCCATCACTTCGGCCGGATTCGGCTGCATGGCCGCGCTGGACGCCGAGAAGTTTCTCGACAAGGACGCCTGATGGCCGACGGTCGTGAATCGCTGCGCATCAGCGGCGAGCCCGGCGATCTCGATTTCGCCGTGATCCACGACTTCCTCGCCCGCGAGTCCTACTGGGCCGCGGGCATCCCGGCGCCGACCCTGCGGCGCGCGCTGGATCATTCGATTTGCTACAGCGGCCATCTGCACGGACAGATGGTCGCGTTCGCGCGCGCGGTCACCGACCAGGCCACCTTCGCCTATCTGGCCGACGTGTTCGTGTTGCCGGCGCACCGCGGCCACGGCCACGCTCGCGCGATGGTCGCCGCGCTGATGGCCGATCCGCGCCTGCAAGGATTGCGCCGCTGGCATCTGGTCACCCGCGACATGCAAGGTTTGTATGCCGGGCTCGGCTTCACTGCATTGAGCCAGCCCGATCAGCATATGCAGCGGCACGATCCCGAGGTCTACCGACGCAAACTCGCGCCAACCGACCCCGCGCAATCCGACCCGTCGCCGTGAGCACGCGCGACGACGCGCTATCGATACGACTGCTCGGCTCGCTGGGCGACATCGACGCGGCGCGGTGGGATGCCCTGCACGACGGCACCAATCCCTTCATCGCCCACGCTTTCCTGCATGGCATGGAGATTCACGGCTGCCTGCGCGAGGACTGGGGCTGGGCGCCGCATCACCTGACCGTGTGGGACGGCGATGCGCTGATCGCGGCGATGCCGGCGTATCTGAAGCAGAACTCGCACGGCGAATTCGTGTTCGACCATGCCTGGGCCCACGCCTACGCACAGCACGGTCTGGACTATTTCCCCAAATGGCTCGCGGCGGCGCCCTACTCGCCGGTCACCGGCCCGCGCCTGCTCGCGCGCGACGACGACCACCGGCGGGTGCTGATCGCGGCGATGGCGCAGTTGTGCGCGCGGCAGAAGCTGTCGTCGGCGCATGTGAACTTCCATACCCACGACGAGGATTCGTTGTTCGACGGCGGCCAGGCCGACGGCGATTGGCTGCCGCGCATCGACGTGCAGTACCACTGGCGCAACCTGCCCGATGCCGACGGCAAGCGCTGGGAAAACTTCGAGCAGTTCCTGGCCGCGTTCGATCACAAGCACCGCAAGAACATCCGCCAGGAACGCGCCAAGGTCGCGCGCGCCGGGGTGACGTTCCGCGTCGTCGAGGGCGGCGATGCGAGCGCCGACGACCTGGCGACGATGCACCGCTTCTACCTGACCACCTTCGCCGAGTACGGCAACCACGCCGCGCTGACCTTGGAGTTCCTCCAGCACCTCGCCCGCGAGATGCCGCGGTCGCTGGTGATCTTCCTGGCCGAACGCGACGGCGAAGCGATCGCCGGTGCCCTGTGCCTGCGCGGCGGCGACACCTTGTATGGCCGCTACTGGGGCAGCGAAGTCACCCTGCCCGGGCTGCACTTCGAAACCTGCTATTACCAGGGCATCGACTACTGCCTGCGCGAAGGCCTCGCCCGCTTCGAACCCGGCGCCCAGGGCGAACACAAACTCGCCCGCGGCTTCCTGCCGAGCTTCGTGCACAGCCGCCACTGGATCGCCCACCCCGGCTTCCGCGACGCCCTGCGACCGTGGTGCCGCGACGAGGCGGCCTCGGTCCGGCGCTATGCGCAGACGTTGGGGGCGCATTCGCCGTTCAAGCGAGGGGATTAGGGATTCGAGATTGGGGATTCGGCGAGAAACGCACTACCTTCTGCTACGCCTGCCTCTTCCTCGCCGATCGCGCTTTTACCAATCCCGAATCCCAAATCCCGAATCTCCGCCCCCATGCGCCGCCTCCCCTTCCTGCTGCCCCCCGACCCCGCCGCGCCGTTCCCGCCGGGCGAACAGGCGCTGCGCGAGCCGGACGGATTGCTCGCGGTCGGCGGCGATTTCCGCCCCGAACGCCTGCTCAACGCCTACCGCCACGGCATCTTCCCGTGGCCGTCGGACGGCTACCCGCTGCTGTGGTGGTGCCCCGACCCGCGCACGGTGTTCCGCACCGACGCGGTGCGGCTGGCGTCGAAGTTCCGCCGCGGGCTGCGCCGCAGCGACTGGGTGGTGCGCGCCGATACCGCGTTCGAACAGGTCATCGCCGCCTGCGCGCAGGCGCCGCGGCCGGGCCAGGACGGCACCTGGATCAACGCCGAGCTGCGCGAGGCCTATGTCGGCATGCACCGGCTCGGGCATGCGCATTCGATCGAGGTCTACGACGGCACGACGCTGGTCGGCGGCCTGTACGGCATCGCGATCGGCCGGATGTTCTTCGGCGAGAGTATGTACAGCGCGCGCCCGGGCGGCTCCAAGGTGGCGATCGCGGCACTGGCCCGGCATCTGCATGCCTGGGGCTGGCCGCTGCTCGACGGCCAGGTCGAGAATCCGCACCTGCTGAGCCTGGGCGCGGTGTCGATGCCGCGGACGCAATTCCTGGCCGAGGTCGAGCGCCTGACCGCGCTGCCGGGGTTCGCGCCGGCGCCGTGGACCGCGCATTTCGGCGACTACCCCGCCCGCGCGCTGGCCGAGCCGGCGGTCGACGACGAGCCGCGCGCAGGCGCCTGAGCACCGCGCAGCCTGCCATTGCGCCCGGCCACGCCGTCGGCGATCGGCGGCGCTCGGGGCCGGTTAACGGTTTTTTGCGCCTGGGCCACTGCCGTGGCAGAATGTGCGGCTTCGCGGGCGCGCGACGCCCATCCTCGCGACATCGCGACTCCTCCTTGAGAACCACATGGCAAAAGACGACGTGATCGAATTCGAGGGCACGGTGGCGGAAACTCTTCCGAACACCATGTTCCGTGTGCGTCTCGAAAACGGGCACGAAATCATCGCCCACATCTCGGGTCGCATGCGCAAGAACTACATCCGCATCCTGACCGGCGACAAGGTCAAGGTGGAGATGACGCCCTACGACCTCACCAAGGGCCGCATCACCTACCGCATGAAGTAATCGCGGTAACTATCGAAAAAGGCGGCCATTGGCCGCCTTTTTCATGCCTGCCTCCCGACCTCGGCCGGGCGCGCCGGCGCCCCTGGCAACGGGCGGTTGTTACGGCGCCGGCAGGCGAGCAGCCTGGTCTCGCAGTCGCCGCGGTGGTCAGGGTGCAGCGGTCGCAGGCTGGCCCGCCAGCAGGCCGTGCAGGCATTGAGCGGCGCGGCGTCCGCGCTGGCGATCCGCGAGCCGGCGAACACGAACCCGGCCAATGCGCTCAGCGACAGATGCTTCAAGGTCATGGTGAACCACCCTGTTCCTTGAATGACGCGGCAAGCGCGCCCACCGGTCCGCAACGATCGGTCGCGGACCGGCGAGCCTGAGCCCGATCACCCACCGGGCTCGTGACCCGGCGCCCACTGCGTTCACATCCCGCGGAGCGCGGACGATCCCTGCCATGGGACAGCGGCGGATAGAGCGCCGTCGACGCTTACTCCAGCGGACAGCCGGCCGAGATCAGGCAGGTGCTGAAGTCGCCTTCGCACACCATGTCGTCTTCCGGTCCGCCGCTTTCGCTCATGCACACGTTGTAGGCGATGCGGCATTCGCGGCAGGGATTGAGCGGCGGATGGGCGGCGACGGCCGAGCCGGCGAAGACGAAGGCGGCGACGGCGGTCAGGGTGAGCTTGCGCAAGTTCATGTGGTGCTCCTTTTCCATGGATCGGCGCGGGACCGCGGCCCCGGCCTGAGTGGCTGCGCCGCGAACGCGGTCGCAGTGGCGAATCCCGATGCGTGCGAGCGAACGGGACGGTTACTGCAGGGGGCAGTTCCTGCGGCGCAGGCAGTCGTCGCGCTGGTAGTCGCAATCGAGTTGGCCAAGCTGTATGCATCGGTTGTACAGGTCGTAACAGACCTGACACGGACTGACCGCGGAACTCGCGGTGGTAAACGCACTGCAACCGAACACGAAGGCGGCGAGCGCCGCCAACGCGGGTCTGGACAGTTTCATGATGATCGTCTCCGGATCGTTCGAACCGTCGCTCAGGACGGCCGCCCGCGCTTTGCGGGCCGGTCGCACGCTAGCACCGGCAAGGCGGGCGAATCGAGCTGCACTGCGGCATGCCGATGCGCCGCACGATCGCAACGACGCCCGGCCAACGACGAAAAAAACCGAGCGCGCGTATCGAACCGCCGAACCGGTCACGAAGCGCTTTCGCCCGCCGTCGCATCCATGCGGCCGCGACGACGGCGCCATCCACGCGAACAGCGCGCGACTCGACCGTTTCGGCAAACATCGCGCATTCACCGATGCGAAAATCCGGCCACTCGCATCTGGCCCGCAACAATGCACGATGCAGGCAACGGGCCGATGGTTTACAGCCGATCGCATACAGTGACGAAGGTCATAGCGACTTCTTCCAGATTCCATCCGCGTGCGATGCGTCTAGATTTCGCGGCAAGCTCAATCCGAGCCAGCCCCATCGAGGACGCCCCCAATGTCGCTGCTACGTACCGTCACCCTTACCTGTCTGCTGAGCCTGTCCGCGACCGCAGCGTCCGCGGCCACGCTCGATTCCTGCGTCGATCTGGGCGACAGCTCGCAGATCTCGCGCGCCGGCGCGCAGTTCATCGTGGTCAAGCACGACAGCGAGTTCTATCGCGTCGGCTTCCGTCAGACCTGTTCGGACCTGACCACCACCAACAAGATGGAAATCTCCAGCGAGCAGCAGGCCAACCGCCTGTGCCCGAACGGCAGCGTGGTCAAGACCGCGCGCGCCACCTGCGACGTGGGCAAGGTCGACAAGATCGACGAGGCCGCCTACGACCGTTACCGTCGTCAGCGCTGAGCCCGCGCCGTCGCGCTCGCCGCCTGACAAGCGCGGCGAGTGTATGAAGTAAAAAGGCGGCCGCAAGGCCGCCTTTTTCGTACCCGTGCGAACGCGAGCGCGATCGGCCCTACAGGGCGCGAAACGCGCGGGCCCGTGCCGGACCCGCGCGCGGACCTCACTCCAGCGGGCAGCCCGCCGAGATCAGGCATTGGCTGAAAGGTGTTTCGCAATCGCGGCTGCCGTCGAGGCCGCCGTTGTTCATGCAGTTCTGATATTGCGCGCGGCATTGCTTGCACGGGTTCAACGGCGGCGGAACCGCCGCGACCACCGAGGCGGAGAACGCGAACGCGGCCAACGCCGCGAACAGGGTCTTGCGGGACTTCATGCAACCTCCTTATCCATGCATCCTGGACGATAGGTACGGCGCGCCGCGTCGAACGCGCGGCTCACCACGGCGGATTCGGGCAGCCGTACCGGCTCAGGCACTGCGAGAGTTGGTACTCGCAGTTCTGCACGTCGGTGGTGAGGCACTTGTTGTAGCGCACCCAGCAGGTGTCGCAGGCATCGGCGGCCATCGCGGTGGTGACCACGGCGCAGCCGAACACGAACGCGGCCAAGGCCGCTAGAGAGCGTTTCTTCATCGAATCGGACTCCTGTTTCCAGTGAAAGCGGCCAACCGGGCCGCCGCCCGCACTCCGCGGGCGACTGGACGCTAGCACCGGCCTCGCCTTGCACTGGCAAGCCCTGGCAGAACCGACAGGTCGCATGCGCGGACAGATACGGCAGTTGCGACGCACAACGCGTTTCGTGCGTTCGACCGCAGCGCGATGTTGCGCGCTGCAGCACGCGGCCATCCCGGCTCGATGCCGTCAGACGGGCCATCAAGATCGAACATCGCGTAGTAACGAAAGGCATCGCAACCGTCAGATCACCTTCGTTGCGAACCCCGCGACGATAGCGACCCATACCGCGCGACACCTCTTCAGAAACGAAAAAAGCGGCCCGAAGGCCGCCTCTCTCACGCCGCCGCAAGCGGCGGCACTTTGATCACACCGTCGCCGGCAACAGCTTCTCCGGCTCGGCATGCGCCTCGACCACCAACTCGTCGTTGGCGACGTCGATGGTGACCCGGCCGCCGTCGATCAGTTTGCCGAACAGCAGTTCGTCGGCCAACGGACGCTTGATCTTGTCCTGGATCACGCGCGCCATCGGACGCGCGCCCATGAGCGGATCGAAGCCGTGCTGGGCCAGCCAGTCGCGCGCGGTCGGCGTGGCGGTCAGGGTCACGTTCTTCTCGTGCAACTGGCTTTCCAGCTCGATCAGGAACTTGTCCACCACCCGCAGGATGTGCTCGAAGCCCAGCGCCTGGAACTGCACCACCGCGTCGAGGCGGTTGCGGAATTCCGGGGTGAAGGCCTTACGGATCGACTCCATCGCGTCGGTGGAGTGATCTTGCTTGGTGAAGCCGATCGAACGCCGCGAGGCCTGCGCCGCGCCGGCATTGGTCGTCATCACCACGATCACGTTCTTGAAGTTGGCTTCGCGACCGTTGGTATCGGTCAAGGTGCCGCGGTCCATGACCTGCAACAGGATGTTGAAGATGTCCGGATGCGCCTTCTCGACCTCGTCGAGCAACAGCACGCAGTGCGGGGTCTTGACGATCTTCTCGGTCAACAGGCCGCCCTGGTCGAAACCGACATAGCCCGGAGGCGCGCCGATCAGACGGCTGACCGAATGCGGCTCCATGTACTCGGACATGTCGAAGCGGACCAGTTCGATGCCCAGTTGCAGCGCGAGCTGCTTGGTCACCTCGGTCTTGCCCACGCCGGTCGGGCCGGAGAACAGGAAGTTGCCGATCGGCTTGTCCGGATTGCCCAGGCCCGAGCGCGCGAGCTTGATCGCCGAGGCGAGCGTCTCGATCGCCGGGTCCTGACCGAAGATCACCATCTTGAGGTTGCGCTCGAGATTGCGCAGCACGTCCTTGTCGTTGGCCGAGACCTGCTTGGTCGGGATGCGCGCCATCTTGGCCACGATCATCTCGACTTCCTCGATGTCGATCACCGCCTTGCGCGCCGACTCGGGCAGCAGACGCTGACGCGCGCCGGCCTCGTCGATCACGTCGATCGCCTTGTCCGGCAGCAGCCGGTCGCCGATGTGCTTGACCGACAGGTCGACCGCGGCCTGCAACGCCTCGTCGGCGTAGGTCACGCCGTGGTGCGATTCGTACTTGGGCTTGAGGCCCTGCAGGATTTCGTAGGTTTCGCCCACGGTCGGCTCGACGATGTCGATCTTCTGGAAGCGCCGCGCCAGCGCGCGATCCTTCTCGAAGATGCCGCGGTATTCCTGGAACGTAGTCGAACCGATGCAGCGCAGCTCGCCCGAGGACAGCGCCGGCTTGATCAGGTTGCTCGCGTCCATGGTGCCGCCGCTGGCGGAACCGGCGCCGATGATGGTGTGGATCTCATCGACGAACAAGATCGCCTCGGGCTGCTTCTTGAGCTGCGCGAGCACGGCCTTGAGGCGCTTTTCGAAATCGCCGCGGTACTTGGTGCCGGCCACCAGCGCGCCCAGGTCGAGGGCGAAGATGGTCGCGTTGCGCAGCACCTCGGGCACTTCGCCGTCGACGATGCGCTTGGCCAGGCCCTCGGCGATCGCGGTCTTGCCCACGCCGGCCTCGCCGACATAGAGCGGATTGTTCTTGCGCCGGCGGCACAGCACCTGGATGGTGCGCTCGACTTCGTCGCCGCGCCCGACCAGCGGGTCGATCTTGCCCTCGCGGGCGAGCTGGTTGAGGTTGCTGGCGAACTCGGCCAGGGCGTCGGACTTGCCTTCGCTGTCCGGGCCTTCCGGCGGCTTGGCCTCTTCCTCGTGGTGGCCCTGCCCGTCCTCGGCGCTGTGCTTGACGATGCCGTGCGACAGGTAATTGACCACGTCGAGCCGGGCCACGTCCTGCTGGTTGAGGAAGTAGACCGCGTGCGAGTCCTTCTCGCCGAAAATCGCCACCAGCACGTTGGCGCCGGTGACCTCCTTCTTGCCCGAGGACTGGACGTGGTAGACCGCGCGCTGCAGCACCCGCTGGAACCCGAGGGTGGGCTGGGTGTCGCGGTCGACATCGTCTGGCAGGACCTGGACCGAGGTCGCGATGGCCTGCTCCAGGTCGCTGCGCAGGCGCAGGAAGTCGGCGCCGGTCGCCTTGAGCACGGCTTCGGCCGAGGGGTTGTCGAGTAGTGCGAGCAGCAGATGTTCGACCGTCATGTACTCATGGCGCGCCTCGCGGGCGCGCTTGTAGCACTGGCCGATGCTGTATTCGAGATCCTTGCTGAACATGGGGCGTAGCCTCCAGAACGTATGCACGCTACGTGGGGGCGCTCGCCGGCTTTTCCATGCCCCGCCCCAACGGGTGCGACAGCTCCCTTTTAGGCCCTTTCCATCGTGCACAGCAAGGGGTGTTGATGCAGTCTTGAAAATTCGTTCACCTGGGCGACCTTGGACTCGGCCACTTCGCGGGTGAAAACCCCGCATACGCCGCGGCCGCGGGTATGCACATGGAGCATGATCTGGGTCGCTTTTTCGACATTCATCGGGAAAAAGCGGGTCAGGACCTCGACAACGAAGTCCATCGGGGTGTAATCGTCGTTAAGCAGCAGTACGGAATACAGCGGCGGACGGGCGACTTCGGGCTTGCCGGTTTCCACCAGCACGCCGTGACTGTGTTCGTGTTCGGTCTGTTTTGCCATCGGACGATTATAGACCGCTGCCCCGATCCGGGCGTGGGGTGGGAATGGCGCGGGCGCGTGGCGGCCGCGTGACGACATGGACGCACCGCACGGCCGCATTGCAAAATGCCGCAGCGCCGCCATCTGTGTCGGAGCCGTCGGACTTAGTTGCGCCGCCGCCGTTGAATTCAAGGACCCACATGCGCCTGCCCCGCTGTCTGCTGCCCGTCGCCCTGCTCGCGCTGTCGCCGGTGGCCGCTTTCGCCGCCGCCGAACCGGCCGCCAGCACGGCGCCCAAGCAAACGCAGGCCAAGCAGGTGCAAGCCAGCCAGGTCGAGGCCAAGGCCGACCGCGGCGACGCGGCCCGGGTCGAAGCCGACGCCAACGCCTCCAAGGCCGGCGATGCGCGCATCCGCCAGCAGCTCGACGCGCTGGGCTACAAGTACCAGGTCGACGAGGACGGCGATTTCGTCCTGACTTTCGGCCTGGACGGCGACCGCAGCCAGATGGCCTACGTGCTGTCGAGCACCCAGAGCTACGGCAAGCTGCAGGTGCGCGAGGTCTGGTCGCCGGGCTACCGCGCCGCCGACCAGGACTTTCCGGCCGATGTCGCCAACCGCCTGCTCGAGGACAGCCATCTGAGCAAGATGGGCGGCTGGGTCAAGCAGGACGGGGTCGCGGTGTTCGTGGTCAAGCTCGATGCCGGCGCGGCCCAGGACGATCTGGACGACGCGATCGACTACGTGGTCCGCGCCGCCGACCAGATGGAAGCCCTGCTCACGCCCGGCAAGGACGAGTTCTGACGTGAGCTACCGCGAAGGACGTTTCTGGCAACCCGACGTCACCGTCGCCACGATCGTGGTCGAGGGCGGCCGCCTGCTGATGGTCGAAGAGACAGTCGGCGGGCAATTGGTGATCAATCAGCCCGCCGGGCACCTGGAGCCCGACGAAAGCCTGCTCGACGCCGCGCTGCGCGAGACCCTGGAAGAAACCGGCTGGGACGTGCGCCTGACCGCCTTCATCGGCGCCTATCAGTGGAAAGCACCGTTGCAGCCCGACGGCTCCGGCGGCCGCCATTACCTGCGCTTCGCCTTCGCCGCCGAACCGGTCCGGCACCACGCCGAGCGGGCGCTGGACGAAGGCATCGTGCAGGCGCTGTGGATGACCCCGGCCGAACTGCAGGCGCGCGCGCCGCAGCACCGCGGCCCGCTGGTCTGGCAGGTCGTCGCCGATTACCTGGGCGGACGCCGCCATTCGCTGGACCTGGTGCAGCACATGGTCTCGCCCGAACCGCTGTGACCGTCATGGCAGGGTCGGCGGACACCATCGTGGGCATGTCGGGCGGGGTCGATTCCTCGGTCGCCGCGCTGTTGCTGCGCGACAGCGGCGAAGCCCTGTCGGGTTTGTTCATGCAGAACTGGGCCGATGATGGCAGCGGCGATTGCCGCGCGGAGGACGACCGCCGCGATGCGGTCGCGGTGTCCGGCCGGCTGGGCCTGCCGATCCACTTCCGCGATTTCTCCGGCGAGTACTGGGCCGGGGTGTTCGAGCATTTTGTCGCCGAATACGCCGCCGGGCGCACGCCGAACCCGGACGTGCTGTGCAACCGCGAAATCAAGTTCAAGCATTTCCTCGACGCCGCGCAGCAACTGGGCGCGCGCTACATCGCGACCGGCCATTACGCGCGGGTCGATCAGGCCGCCGACGGCCGCTTCCGCCTGCTGCGCGCGCTCGACCGCGGCAAGGATCAGAGCTACTTCCTGCACCAGCTGGGTCAGGCGCAGCTGTCGGCGACCAAGTTTCCGCTCGGCGAACTGCTCAAGCGCGATGTGCGCGAGATGGCGCGCATGGCCGCGCTGCCGACCGCGGCGAAGAAGGATTCCACCGGCATCTGCTTCATCGGCGAACGCGATTTCCGCGAGTTCCTGTCGCGCTATCTGCCGGCGAAACAAGGCGAGATCCGCACCCCGGACGGGCGCGTGGTCGGTACTCATGCCGGGGTGTTTTACTTCACTCTCGGCCAGCGCGAAGGTCTCAACATCGGCGGCGTGCGCGGGTTCGAGCCGGCGCCGTGGTACGTGATCGGCAAGGATGTGGCCAGCAATGTGCTGTATGTCGACCAGGGCAGCGACAGCCCGTGGCTGCATTCGCAGCGGCTGCGTTCGGAGAGCGCGCACTGGATCGCCGGCGCCCCGCCCGCGGCACGTTTCGCCTGCACCGCGCAGACCCGCTATCGCCAGGCCGATCAGGACTGCGAGGTCACGGTGCTCGACGACGGCACCCTCGATGTCGTGTTCCGCGAACCGCAGCGCGCGGTCACCCCGGGCCAGTCGCTGGTGCTGTACGACGGCGAGGTCTGCCTCGGCGGCGCGGTGATCGCCACGACCGACGCGCCGGCCTGCGACCGGCCGCTTTCCTCCCCCTCTATTCTTACCGCGAGCTCGTAATGGCCGATCTTTCCGAACGCGTTCTCGCCCTCGCCGGCCTCGCCCAGGCGCTGGCCCAGGTGCGGCGCATCGCCGATACCGGCCAAGCCAACGCGGCCGTGCTCGGCACCTGCCTGGACTCGGTGTTCCGTATCGACGCGTCCTCGACCGCCGCGGTCTACGGCGGCGCCGCCAACCTGCGCCCGGGCCTGAGCTTGCTGCAGGACTATCTGGTCAACCGGATCAGCGACGAACACCTGCCGCGCCTGGCGATGGCGGTGCTGCAACTGGAGCGGCGCTTCGTGCGCGATCAGGCGATGACCGACAAGGTCCTGCGCAGCATCCACGACCAGGCCACCGCCGCGCATCGCCTCGGCAGCAGCCATCCGGACGTGATCGCGGCCTTGGGCGGGCTCTACGCCGACACCCTGAGCCACCTGCGCCCGCGCGTGCTGGTGCAGGGCAACCCGCATTACCTCGGCCAGCCCGGCGTAGTCGCCGAAGTGCGCGCGGTGCTGCTGGCGTCGGTGCGCTCGGCGGTGCTGTGGCGGCAGCTGGGCGGCAGCTATTGGGACATTTTGCTGCGGCGGCGTGCGATAGTGGATTCGATCGAGGAACGGCTGGGCTGAGGGCTCGGCGGCAGGTGCCCGAGCTGACGCCGTGCGGCGTAATTCGCGGTCGCGGCTTGCGCCGCTCCTACAAAGGGGCTGTCGGGCCGCATCGTAACTGGATGAATCGACTGTAGGAGCGGCGTGAGCCGCGACCGCGGCACTTCGCCGATTGCGTAAGTTCGTCTTGGCTGCGTGAGCTCAATTCGTGGCCGCAACGAACTCCATGTAGCTGACGCCGGATGGCGTGATTCGCGGTCGCGGCTTGCGCCGCTCCTACAGGGGGCTGTCGGGCCGCATCGTAATTGGATGAATCGACTGTAGGAGCGGCGTGAGCCACGACCGCGGCGCTTCGCCGATTGCGCAACTTCGTCTTGGCTGCGCGATCTCAATTTGCGACCGCAGCGAACTCCATGTAGCTGACGCCGGATGGCGTGATTCGCGGTCGCAGCTTACGCAGCTCCTACAGGGGGGCTATCCAGCCGCATCGCGATTCGGGTGGAGCGACTGTAGGAGCGGCGCGAGCCGCGACCGCGACACTCCGCCGATTGCGCAAGTTCGTCTTGGCTGCGTGATCTCAATTCGCGACCGCAACGAACTCCATACAGCCGACGCCCGATGGCGTGATTCGCGGCCGCAATTCATGACCGAAATAAACGCAGCGCCCGCAGGCGAGGCTCGCCCGCCCTGCCCGCCTCAGTAATTCATCCGGTATTCGCAACCCACCATGGTCTTGCCCGGGTGGGTGGTGATCGTGCTGACGGTCTGCACGATCGTGGCTTCGATGCCGTCGCCGATCGGCTGCACCCGCACGGTGCGCGTGCGGATGTGCTTGGCCAGCGGTTCGGTGCTCGGGGCGAGTTTGAGTTCGGCCGACAAGGCATCGACGTGGTCGCCGTCCAGCACCGCCAGCAGGCCCTGGCCCGCCATCATCACCTGGGTGGTCGCATGGCCGTAGACGGTCACCGGCTTGGGCAGGTTCATCACGGCGACGAAGGAATTTTCGTCCTTGACCAGGCTCCATCCCGCCAGCGCCGGTTGCGCCGGCTTTTCGTAATAGATCGGGGTCAGCGCGCTGCCCAGTCGTTCGTATTCGGCGCGATCGGCCTGGCAGGTCAGCACCTTGACCAGTTCGGCCTGTACTTCCGCCGCGTCGCGGTAATTTTCGTCATCGGCGGCCGCCGCCAGCGGCAGGGCCAGGAGCGTCGCCAACACGGCGGCGGATACGAGACGGCGCGAGCATCGGTTCATTAGCGAAATCCTTATCGGAGTGGGTTGATGACGAACGGATGGGGCGTAATCCCCCACTCGCTCGCCTTGATCGACGCGATCCAGGTCTACATGCCCAGAGACTTCGGCGTCATGACCGGATGAAGCCGGGGATATTCGGCTTCGCCGAAGTAACGCCGAGCCCGCTTTCGCGGGTGTGACGAGCGAAGCCGCAACGCCCTGCATTCAAGCAACGCCAAAGCCATCGGCGCAACCGCACCGGCAAACAAAAACCCCGGCCGCAGCCGGGGTTTTGTACGTGCTTGCCGTCGCGCCGACTCAGGCCGCGGCGACGGTGTCGGCGACCGACTTGTAGTCTTCGATCTGATCGAAGTTCATGTAGCGGTAGATCTTGTCGCCGTCGGCCTTGAGCACGCCGACGTCCGCCATGTACTCCTCGCGGGTCGGGATGCGACCCAGACGCGAGCAGATCGCGGCCAGTTCGGCCGAACCCAGGTACACGTTGGTGTTGCGGCCCAGACGGTTCGGGAAGTTGCGGGTGCTGGTGGAGAACACGGTCGCGCCCTCGCGCGCCTGCGCCTGGTTGCCCATGCACAGCGAGCAGCCCGGCATTTCCATGCGCGCGCCGGCGGTGCCGAAGGTGCCGTAGTGGCCTTCCTTCGTCAGCTCGGACGCGTCCATCTTGGTCGGCGGCGCGACCCACAGACGGGTCGGGATATCGCGCTTGCCTTCCAGCAGCTTCGCCGCCGCGCGGAAGTGGCCGATGTTGGTCATGCACGAGCCGATGAAGACTTCGTCGATGACCGCGCCGGACACCGCCGACAGGGTCTTCACGTCGTCGGGGTCGTTCGGGCAGGCCACGATCGGCTCGACGATCTGGTTGAGGTCGATGTCGATGACCGCGGCGTACTCGGCATCCGCGTCGCCTTCCAGCAACTGCGGGTTGGCCAGCCAGCCTTCCATCGCCTTGATCCGGCGCTGCAGCGAACGCGGGTCGGCGTAGCCTTCGGCCATCATCCACTTGAGCAGGGTGATGTTGCTGGTCAGGTACTCGATGATCGGTTCCTTATCCAGCTTCACCGTGCAACCGGCGGCGGAGCGCTCTGCCGAGGCGTCGGACAGTTCGAACGCCTGCTCGACCTTGAGCTGCGGCAGGCCTTCGATTTCCAGGATGCGGCCGGAGAAGATGTTCTTCTTGCCCTGCTTGGCGACGGTCAGCAGACCGCTGTTGATCGCGGCCAGCGGGATCGCGTTGACCAGATCGCGCAGGGTCACGCCGGGCTGCATTTCGCCGGAGAAACGCACCAGCACCGACTCGGGCATATCCAGCGGCATGACGCCGGTGGCCGCGGCGAACGCGACCAGGCCGGAGCCGGCCGGGAACGAGATGCCGACCGGGAAACGGGTGTGCGAGTCGCCGCCGGTGCCGACGGTGTCGGGCATCAGCATGCGGTTGAGCCACGAGTGGATCACGCCGTCGCCCGGACGCAGGGCGATGCCGCCGCGGTTGCTGATGAAGGCCGGCAGATCATGATGGGTCTTGACGTCGACCGGCTTCGGGTAAGCGGCGGTGTGGCAGAACGACTGCATGACGAGGTCGGCCGAGAAGCCCAGGCAGGCCAGGTCCTTCAATTCGTCGCGGGTCATCGGACCGGTGGTGTCCTGCGAACCCACCGAGGTCATCTTCGGCTCGCAGTAGGTGCCCGGACGAATGCCCGGCTGCTTGCCATCGACTTCCGGCACGCCGCAGGCGCGGCCGACCATCTTCTGCGCCAGCGAGTAACCCTTGCCGGTGTCGGCCGGGTTGGTCGGCAGGCGGAACAGGGTCGAGGTCGGCAGGCCGAGCGCTTCGCGCGCCTTGGCGGTGAGGCCGCGGCCGACGATCAGCGGGATGCGGCCGCCGGCGCGGACTTCGTCCAGCAACACATCGGACTTCAGCGCGAACTGCGCGATCACTTCGCCGTTCTTGAGCGCCTTGCCGTCGTAGGGACGCAGTTCGATCACGTCGCCCATGTTCATCTGCGACACGTCGAGTTCGATCGGCAAGGCGCCTGCGTCTTCCATGGTGTTGTAGAAGATCGGCGCGATCTTCGAACCCAGGCACACGCCGCCGAAGCGCTTGTTCGGAATGAAGGGGATGTCTTCGCCGGTGAACCACAGCACCGAGTTGGTCGCCGACTTGCGGCTGGAACCGGTGCCGACCACGTCGCCGACATAGGCGACGAGGTGGCCCTTGTCCTTGAGCGATTCGATGAAGGCGACCGGACCGCGCTTGCCGTCTTCTTCCGGCTCGATGCCGTCGCGCTTGTTCTTGAGCATCGCCAGCGCGTGCAGCGGGATGTCCGGACGGGTGGTCGCGTCGGGCGCCGGCGACAGGTCGTCGGTATTGGTCTCGCCGGTCACCTTGAACACGGTGACGGTCAGGCTTTCGGGCACTTCGGGCTTGCTGGTGAACCATTCGGCGTCGGCCCAGCTCTGCAGCACGCTCTTGGCGTTGGCGTTGCCCTTCTCGGCCTTTTCCTGCACGTCGTGGAACGCGTCGAACATCAGCAGGGTGTGCTTGAGCGCCTGCGCCGCGACCGCGCCGACTTCGGCGTCGTCGAGCAGTTCGATCAGCGGGTGGATGTTGTAGCCGCCGAGCATGGTGCCGAGCAGTTCGGTCGCGCGCGCGCGGCTGATCAGCGCGTTGTGCTCGGTGCCGAAGGCGACCGCGGCCAGGTAGGAGGCCTTGACCTTGGCGGCGTCGTCGACGCCGGCCGGAACGCGGTGCGTGATCAGGTCGAGCAGGAACTCGCCCTCCCCCGCCGGCGGGTTCTTCAGCAGCTCGATAACCTCGGCGGTCTGCTGAGCGGTCAGCGGCAGCGGCGGAATGCCCAGCGCGGCGCGCTCGGCGATGTGGTGGCGATAGGCTTCCAACATGAACAATTCTCCGCGTAAATCTGGGTGGAAAAAATCTGGGTAAAGATTGGCTGGGTAAAAACCGGCTGGCTGAAACGAACTGCGTAAACGGATTGGGTAATCGGCTCGGTCAGGGCGAAACGATCGAAGCGACCGGGTGTCACGTGGCTCAGGCTTGCGGCACGATCAGCTTCAGGCCCTTGAAGTAGTCGCGGTAAAACGTGTCGTTCCAGGTGATCAGGCCGTCGCACTGGAGCAAGGCGTGGGCGCCGACCAGAAAGCCGCCGAAGCCGCGCGGCCCGTTGCCGCGCTGGCGGTGGCGCCGGTGCATCTCGCCCGCGCGCAACGCCGACTTGGCTTCCAGCGCGCTGAAATGGATGCCCATTTCTTCCAGCGCCTCCTGCACCTGCGCGCCGCCGCGCAGCGCCGCGCACATCTCGGCCAGGCTGACGTCGCAGACCACGACCCGACCGCCGACCAGGCTCTGGCGCAGGCAGGCCTCGACCGCGTCGGCCTGCGGGCCGTCGCTCAGCAGTTCGATCAGGACCGGCGAGTCGACCGCGATCACCGGCTCATTCCTCGTCGCGCATCGCGCGCTCGGCGTCCGCGGCCGAGTCGAAGCCGTCCAGGGCGAACTTGCCGCGCGCCTTGGAGATCGCGTCGTCCACGCTCTTGCGCAGGATGATGCGGCTGCCGTCCAGCTCGACCTTCAGCAGCGTGCCCTTGGTCAGGCCGAGGGCATCGCGCACCGATTTGGGAAGGGTGATCTGGCCTCGTTCGGCGACGGTCGCTTCCATGGGCAGGCTCCAGCAGGTATGTACGCATTATACATACCTGAGCCGGCATACCGGCGGCGACACCAGCGGTTCCGCGGGCTTGCGAACGCCGGCCGCGGCGGTCAAAAAACCAATTGCAGACGGGTATTTAGCGTGTATCCCTCATCGGCGACGAGGTACTTGCCGCTGCGGTTGTCGGTCTGCCAGCGCACCAGATCCAGCATCAGCCGGCTGTAGTCGTTCAGGTACCAGTTGGCGCCGACCGTCCAGGCATGGCCGGCGCCGCCGCCGGGCAGATCGCGGAAGTCCGCGTTTTCGTAACGGGCCTTGAGCTCCCAGGCGCCGTGTCCGCCGGCGGTGACCGGGCGTTCGACCTTGACCCGGCCCCAGGTGCCGGTGTCGGCCACGTAGGCCGGCGCGGCGCCGCTCACAAACCAGCCGGCGGAGACGGCATAGGCGTCGTAGTCGGCGGCGTAGTTGCCGCGGCGGTCCAGGCCTTCGATCCGGCGCCGGCCCCATTCGCCCGAACTCCAGAACGGGCCGGCCACCGTCGCCAGCTCCAGGCCGTGGCCGCGTCCGCGTTCGGCGCCCGTCACGCTGCCCGGCGCGATCTTGACCTCGTCGTTGAAGTGGCCGCCGATCGCCGCGGCGCGTACCACGCCGGCCGATCCCGCGGCGATGTCCTCGTGAAACGCCCAAGCCCCCAGGTGCACGACCGCGCGCTCGCGCTTGAGCGGATTCCAGTGCGCGCGCGCCGCCCAGGTCAGGCTGTCGTTGCCGTCGCCGGCGTTGTCCAGATCGTTGCCCGCCACCGACACGCTGGCGTGCCAGCCGCGGCCGAAGACGCGTTCGGTCAGCCCGACGCCGAACAGCCCACGCTGCGGCAGCACCAGCGTCCCGACCACGTTGCGCTCCTGGAACGGCGTGTTGGAGGTGCTGCTGGAACCGTCGATGCCGCGATCGTTGAGCCGATTGCCGACGGTCAATTCCGACTTCTGGCCGAACAGCGTGTGGGCGAAGTTGACGTAGGCGGACTTCCAGCTCACGCCGTTGTCGGCGAAGTCGCCTTCCAGGACCCAGCCGATGCCGCCGTACGCGCCCTCGGCGCCCAGGCGCAGCGAACGCACTTCGGTGCCGCTGAGGTTGCGGCCGGCGAAATCGGAGCCGCCGGTGCTGGAGGCATCCAGAAACACGCGGCCGCGCGGCCGGAACACGGCGCGGCCGTCGGCGCTGGTGAATTGCGGCGCGCCCTTGCTCCAGCTCACGCTAGGCTGCTTGCCATGGGCCTGTTCGAGCTTGTCCAGGCGCGCGGCCAAGCCGGCGGCTTCGGGCGCCGACGCGGGCGCCGGCGCATCGGTCGTGGAAGCCACGCCTTCGACCGCGGCCAGACGCCGCTCCAGCCGTTCGATCCGGGCCGCCTGCGCCTGCACCAGTTGCAGCAGTTCGGCGGCGTCGGGCGTCTGCCCGCGGGTCTGGGCGGCGACTTCGCCGCTGCCGCTCGCGGCGGCGACGAGCATCGCCAATGCGATCGGATGCAAGCCAAAACGATTCGTCACGAGCTTTCTCCAGGCAACAAGGCGCCGCTGGCGCTGCGCGCCAGGATTCGTGTCGCAAGACAGATCCGCGGCTAAGGGAGGTGGATGTCCGCCGCGGCGCGCTGCCGCGGCGGGGCCGGCGCGCGGGCCGGGCTCAGGCGCTTTCGCGCGCCGCGTTCGGACGCCACGCGATCAGCCGGTTCTCGGCGATATCCAGGAAGGCGTCGATGATCAGCACGAACACGGCCAGGATCGCGATACCGGCGAACACGCCGACGGCGTTGAAGTTGCCCTCGGCCTGGGCGATCAGATAGCCCAGTCCCGCCGACGCGCCGAGGTATTCGCCGATGATCGCGCCGACCACGGCGAAGCCGACCGAGGTGCGCAGCGAGGACAGGATCCAGCTCGCCGCGGCCGGGAAATACACGTGGCGCAGCAGATCGCTACGGCCGGCGCCGAGAATGCGCGCGTTGGCCAGCACCGTCGGATTGACCTCGCGCACGCCCTGCATCGCATTGAAGAAGGTGGTGAAGAACACCAGCGTCACCGCCAGCGCCACTTTCGACCACAGCCCCAGGCCCAGCCACAGCACGAAGATCGGCGCCAGCACCACGCGCGGAATCGCGTTGAAGCCCTTGATGAAGGGATCGAGAATCCGCGCCGAACGCCGGCTCAAGCCCAGCCAGACGCCGCCGGCGACGCCCAGGGTCGTGCCGATCACATAGCCCAGCCCGGTCTCGGCCAGGGTGATCCCGACGTGCTGGTAGAACCCCGGGTCGGACAGCCACTCCCAGGCCTGCCACGCGATCGCCATCGGCGCGGGGAAGAAGAACGGGTCGATCATCTGCGCCGATACGCCGGCCTGCCAGCCGCCGAACAGCACCACGACCAGCAGCAGTTGCACGATGCGGTCAGTCACGTTGTTGCGCATAGGTCTTCTCCACTTCGCCGCGCAGGCAGGCCCAGATGTCGCGGTACAGGTCGATGAAACACGGGTCGAGCTTGATTTCCGCGACGTCGCGCGGCCGATCGAGCGGAACGTGGAAACTCTCGACCACGCGGCTGGACGGACCGGCCGACAGCACCACCACCCGGTCGCCCAGGGCGATCGCCTCTTCCAGGTCGTGGGTGATCAAGATCACCGAGCGGCGCTGTTCCTGCCACAAGCGCAGCAGTTCGTTCTGCATCAGGTGCCGGGTGTGGATGTCCAGGGCCGAGAACGGCTCGTCCATCAGGATCACCTTGGGCTCCACGATCAGGGCTTGCGCCATCTGCACGCGTTTGCGCTGGCCGCCGGAGAGTTGATGCGGATAGCGCGCCTCGAACCCGGTGAGTCCCACCTTCGCCAGCCAGGCGCGCGCCCTCGCCTCGCGTTCGGCCGCCGCCACGCCGCGAAAGCGCAGGCCGAGCTCGACGTTCTGCAAGGCGGTCTTCCACGGTAGCAACGCGTCCTGCTGGAACAGGTAGCCCACGCTTTCCTGCACGCCCTTGACCGGCTTGCCGTCGATCGCGATGCGGCCCCGGGCCGGCGTCAGCAGCCCGGCGACGGCATTGAGGATGGTGCTCTTGCCGCAGCCGGTCGGGCCGACGATGGCGAGGAATTCACCGTCGCCGACGCCGATATCGACGTCGCGCACCGCGGTGAAGTCGCCGAACGACATGGTGATGCCTTCGATCGCGACCAGGGTGGCGGCGTTCGCGCCGGCCGGGTCTTGGTGCAGTTGTCGCACCGTGGCGGTGGTGGCCATGACGTGCCCTCCCATCGGTCAGCGCGACGACGCGGCGTGCGCGTCGTCGACGAAACGGTTGGTGTAGGTCTTGCTCAGATCGATCTGGGCAGCGGCGACGCTGCGATCGAATTCGCGCAGGACCGCCAGCGGCGTTTGCAGATCCGCCGGCACGAACCGGCCGTCGCGCGAGAAGATCGCCTTGGCGCGCGCCACCGCCTTGGCGTAGGCGGCGCGATCGCCGGAGACATAACGGTCCGGCAGCGCGGCCACGATCTGCTCGGGCGGCGTGTCCTCGATGAAGCGCAGCGCCTTGAGCTGGGCGCGGGCGATGCGCTCGGCGACCTGCGGATGCTTTTGCAGGAACGCGCTCTGCGCGTACAGCACCGAGGTCGGATACAGGCCGCCGTAGACCTCGCGCGCGCCCTCGTCGCTGCGCGCGTCGATCAGGATGCGGCCGATGCCGCGCGCCTCGATCAAGGTCGCGGCCGGATCGTAATTCACCAGCAGATCGACCTTGCCCTGCTGCAACGCCGCCACCGCGGCCGCGCCCGAGCCGACGCCGATGATCGACACCGCGTTTTCGTCGATGCGGTGGCGCGAGAGGAAATGGCGCACGAAGAAATCCGACGACGAACCCGGCGCGGTGATGCCGATCTTGAGGCCGCGGATGGTCTGCGGCTGCTTCGGATCGAAGCGCGTGTCGTTGCGCCCGGCCAGCACCAGGCCGGAATTGCGCGACAACAGCACGAACGCGGAAACATCCTTGCGCTTGGCCTGCATCTGGATGGTGTGGTCGTAGAACCCCACCGCCACGTCGGTGGAACCGGCCACCAGCGCCTGCAACACTTTCGAGCCGCCCTGGGCGAAGTTCTCGGTGCGCACGTGCACGCCGGCCTCGGCGAAATAGCCCTTGGCGTCGGCGACGAAGAACGGCAGGTTGTTGAGGTTGTAGGACCCCACGCTGATGCGCACCGGCCTGCGTTCGCCGCCGACGATGTCGCCCTGGCCGCAGCCGGAGAGCGCCGCGGCGGCCGCTACCAAGGCGGCAGCGGCGGCGGCTATGAATTTCTTGCTGAACATCGATCCCTCCCAGGATGTCGTGTGCCTCATGAAAACCGATCCGCAGGCCCCCTCACTGTCGTGGTTCGGGCCGTCGATATCTACATACTCGCGGCCCCGCACTCGGGTACCAGCGAGGTGAACACGCGGCCCTCCAACAGGCGCCGCGCCGTGCGCACCACGCTGGCGATGGCATCGCCCGCGGCCGTGCGTTCAAGCCGCACTTCCAAGGTGCCGCTGGGATGCTCGAGCGTGATCGGCTTGGCCAGATCGCGCTCGCGCAACATCGCCTGCGCCACGGTTCCTTCGGTGGCGCAAGCCGTGGCGATGCCGACCGCGCCGGTGATCGCCAATGCGCTGTGGCACCGTTGCGGCATGAAATAACGCACTTGCAACGTGCCGCCATGCATCGGCGGCGACAGCAGCACCGGTTTGGGAATGACCCGCTCGGCGGCGTCGGCGATGCCCATGCGGTGGCCGGCTTCGATCCTTATCTTCTCCAGGCGCCGCAGCAGCGCCGCATCGGCATCCAGACGCGCCGGCGCTTCGTCGCCGCGCAAGCCCAGCGCCTGGGCCGGCACCAGCACCATCGGCATGGCGCAGTCGACGCAACTCGCGTCGACGCCGTCGATGCGTTCGCTGGCGTGGCCGGTGGGCAGCAGGCGGCCGGTGCGGGCTCCGGCCGCATCGAGGAAGGCCAGCGAGATCGGGCTTCCCGCGCCCGGCGCGCCGGCGATGACGGTATCGCCTCGGTACTTCACCCGGCCGCCCGGCGTCTGCACGGTCGCGACCACGACCTTGCCGGTATTGACGTTGTGGATGCGCACCTGCGTCTGCGGATGCCGCGCCTGGACCAATCCGGCCTCGATCGCGAACGGCGCCACCGCGGCGAGCATGTTGCCGCAGTTGGGCGTGGTGTCGACGACGCGTTGGTCGACCCGCACCTGCGCGAACAGATAGTCCACGTCGGCGTCGATGCGCGAAGCGCGACCGACGATCGCGACCTTGCTCGACAGCGGATTGCCGCCGCCGATGCCGTCGATCTGCAACGGATGGCCCGATCCCATCACATCGAGCAGAAAGGCATCCCGCAAGGCCGGGTCGGCCGGCAGGTCGTCGGCCAGGAAAAACGGCCCCTTGGAGGTTCCGCCCCGCATCAGGACGCAAGGCACGCTTAGCAGGTCGCTGGACATAGGCCCCACGGATTGATACCTGTATCGGATCAATGCGATCCAGTGATGCGATGCTGGCACGCCGTGATTTATCTGAGAAATGCTATTTTTCGAAGGATTGATCCACTATGAGCATCAATTGCGAAATCCTCGACCTGCGCGCTTTCCTCACCGTCAGCGAGACCCGCAGCTTCCATCGCGCCGCCGAAGCGCTGCACATCTCGCAGCCGGCCTTGAGCCGGCGCATCCAGAAACTGGAGGAAGCGGTCGGCGCGCCGCTGCTGGAACGCACCACGCGCAGCGTGTCGCTGACCGCGGTCGGGCAAAACCTGCTGCCGTTGGTGCGGCGCATGCTCGAAGAGTTCGACGGCTCGCTGTTCGCCGCGCGCGGCATCGACGACGGACGCGGCAGCCAGGTCACCATCGCCTGCCTGCCGACCGCGGCGTTCTATTTCCTGCCCAGCGTGATCGCGCGCTTCCACGAGGAGCATCCCAAGGTGCGGTTCCGCATCCTCGACCTGCCCGCCACCGACGGCCTGCAGGCGGTGGAACGCGGCGAAGTCGAGTTCGGCATCAACTTCATGGGCGCCTCCGACCCGGAACTGAACTTCGACGTGCTGGTCGAAGACCCGTTCGTGCTGGCCTGCCGGCGCGACCACCCGCTGGCGCGCAAGCGCAAGGTGAGCTGGAACGACCTGGCCAGCCATCGCCTGATCACGGTGCACCGCACCAGCGGCAACCGCATCCTGCTCGACGGCGCCCTCGCCCGCGAGAACCTGAAACTCAGCTGGTTCTACGAAGTGACCCATCTGTCGACCTCGCTGGGCATGGTCGAGGCCGGCGTCGGCATCTCGGTGCTGCCGCGGATGGCGACGCCGCAGCAGGAGCACCCCATCCTGGTCACCCGCCCGCTCGAGCACCCGGTGGTCTCGCGCACCATCGGCATCGTCCGCCGGCGCAACGCTGTGTTGTCCGCGGCGGCGGAAGAGTTTCTGCAAATGCTTAAAACCACCTGGCAGGGCGTGGCGAAATGACCTCGGCGCGGCGAGGCCGAGCGTCCGCGCGCGCATTCGTCGACACGCCGTGCACAAAGTTGCAGCGACAAGTGGTGGATAATCGGGCTCACCGCCCCGCCACGCATTGCGCCGTCCGCTCCACCGCAAGCAGATCCTCGCCCGGCGCGAGGCGCGAGCCAGCATCTCCACAGGAGTTCACCGCATGAGCGACTCGTTTTCCACCCGCCGCCAGTTGTCCGTCAACGGCCGCGACTACACCTATTTCAGCCTGCCGGCCCTGGGTGAGCGCTACGACATCAGCCGCCTGCCCTATTCGATGAAGATCCTGCTGGAAAACCTGCTGCGTCACGAAGACGGCGGCATGACGGTCGGCAAGGACCACATCGAAGCGGTCGCGCAATGGGACGCTTCGAAGGAACCCGACCAGGAAATCGCCTTCATGCCGGCGCGCGTGGTGCTGCAGGACTTCACCGGCGTGCCCTGCGTGGTCGACCTGGCGGCGATGCGCGACGCGGTCAGCAAGCTCGGTGGCAAGCCCTCGCAGATCAACCCGTTGATCCCGTCGGAACTGGTGATCGACCACTCGGTCCAGGTCGACGTGTTCGGCAGCCCGCAGGCGCTGGACCTCAACGGCAAGATCGAGTTCGAACGCAACATGGAGCGCTACAGCTTCCTGCGCTGGGGCCAGAAATCGTTCGAGAACTTCAAGGTGGTGCCGCCCAATACCGGCATCGTCCATCAGGTCAATCTGGAAAACCTGGCGCGCGTGGTCATGGGCCGTGAGGTCGACGGCGTATTGCAGGCGTTCCCGGACACCGTGTTCGGCACCGACAGCCACACCACCATGATCAACGGCATCGGCGTGCTCGGCTGGGGCGTGGGCGGCATCGAGGCCGAGGCGGCGATGCTGGGCCAGCCCTCGTCGATGCTGATCCCGCAAGTGGTCGGCTTCAAGCTGACCGGCCAGTTGCCCGAGGGCGCGACCGCGACCGACCTGGTCCTGACCGTGACCCAGATGCTGCGCAAGCACGGCGTGGTCGGCAAGTTCGTCGAGTTCTTCGGCGACGGCCTGCAGCACCTGCCGCTGGCCGACCGCGCGACCATCGCCAACATGGCGCCCGAGTACGGCGCGACCTGCGGCATCTTCCCGATCGACGCCGAAGCAGTGACCTACCTGCGCCTGTCCGGCCGCAGCGAGGAACAGATCGCACTGGTCGAGTCCTACGCCAAGGCTCAGGGCCTGTGGCACGAACCCGGCCAGCCGCACGCGACCTACTCGGCGACGCTGGAACTCGACCTGGGCGACGTGCGCCCGTCGATGGCCGGTCCCAAGCGCCCGCAGGACCGCGTGCTGCTCGAAAACGTGCACACCAACTTCGCCGACAACCTCGGCCCGCTGATCGCCAACCGCAAGTCCAAGGTCGGCTGCGCGATCGAGGAACTGAAGGCCGAAGGCGGCGCCCAGCCGCAGGCCGATCATCTGGCCGCCAAGCCGGTGTCGAAGATCCGGATCAAGGACCAGGACGCCGAACTGTGCGACGGCTCGGTGGTGATCGCCGCGATCACCTCGTGCACCAACACCTCGAATCCGGCGGTGATGCTCGGCGCCGGTTTGCTTGCGCGCAACGCGGCGCGTTTGGGCCTGAAGTCCAAGCCGTGGGTGAAGACCTCGCTCGGCCCGGGCTCGCTGGTGGTCACCGATTACCTGCGCAAGGCCGGCGTGCTCGCCGACCTGGAAACGCTGGGTTTCTACGTGGTCGGCTACGGCTGCACCACCTGCATCGGCAACTCCGGCCCGCTACCGGACGAAGTGTCCAAGGGCATCGCCGAGAACGAACTGGTGGTGGCCTCGGTGTTGTCGGGCAACCGCAACTTCGAAGGCCGCGTGCATCCGGAAGTCAAAGCCAACTACCTCGCCTCGCCGCCGCTGGTGGTCGCCTACGCGATCGCCGGCACGGTCAATATCGATTTGACCAAGGAACCCATCGGCAAGAGCAGCGACGGCAAGGACGTGTACCTGCGCGACATCTGGCCGACCAACAAGGAGATCGGCGACATGATCGCCGCGACCGTCGGCCCGGAACTGTTCGCGCAGAACTACGCCGACGTGTTCAAGGGCGACACCCGCTGGAACCAGATCGCCTCGCCCGACGGCGAGTCGTTCCAGTGGGACGCGGCCTCGACCTACATCAAGAACCCGCCCTACTTCGACGGCATGACCATGGACGTCGGCAGCATCGACGACGTGCACGGCGCGCGGGTGATGGGCGTGTTCGGCGATTCGATCACCACCGACCACATCTCGCCGGCCGGCAACATCAAGAAGGATTCGCCGGCGGGCCGCTTCCTGCAGGAGCGCGGCGTGCAGCCGGCGGACTTCAACAGCTACGGTTCGCGCCGCGGCAACGACGACGTGATGGTGCGCGGCACCTTCGCCAACATCCGCATCAAGAACCTGATGTTCGGTGGCGAGGAAGGCGGCAACACGCTGTACTTCGGCAAGAACGGCGGCCAGGGCGAGAAGCTGGCGATCTTTGATGCGGCGATGAAGTACAAGGCCGACGGCGTGCCGCTGGTGGTGTTCGCCGGCAAGGAATACGGCACCGGTTCCTCGCGCGACTGGGCGGCCAAGGGCACCAACCTGCTGGGCGTCAAGGCGGTGATCGCCGAAAGCTTCGAGCGCATCCACCGCTCCAACCTGGTCGGCATGGGCGTGCTGCCGCTGCAGTTCAAGGACGGCGAGAACGCGCAGACCCATGGTCTGGACGGTTCGGAAACGATCGACGTGATCGGTCTGGACGACGGCAAGTCCAAGACCGCGACCGTGGTGGCCCGGAAGGCCGACGGCAGCGAGCAGACGTTCGAAGTGAAGGTGTTGCTGCTGACGCCTAAGGAAGTGGAGTACTTCCGCCACGGCGGCATCCTGCATTACGTGCTGCGCCAGTTGGCTGCGAAGAAAGCGACCTGATCGGCTGCGTGTCGAGCGGAAGCCCCGCCGGCGGCTCTCGCCGCCGGCCTTCGGCCAAGCGCGAACCTGACGGTTCGCAAGCGCTTGGCCTCAGCCACCACGGCGGCATCCTGCATTACGTGCTGCGCCAGTTGGCTGCGAAGAAAGCGACCTGATCGGCTGCGTGTCGAGCGGAAGCCCCGCCGGCGGCTCTCGCCGCCGGCCTTCGGCCAAGCGCGAACCTGACGGTTCGCAAGCGCTTGGCCTCAGCCACCACGGCGGCATCCTGCATTACGTGCTGCGCCAGTTGGCTGCGAAAAAGACCGCCTGATCGGCTCTAAAGCCCCTCTCCCGCTTGCGGGAGAGGGGTTGGGGTGAGGGCCGCGAGCCCGGCAATCCGGGACGCGCGATACGTATTGCACTGTAGGAGCGGCGCAAGCCGCGACCGCGAATCCGCAACAACAGCGCAAACCGCCAACAGGCGGTCAAGACAGCCTTCGGCCAGCAACGAAGCCATCGGCGGCCCCGCGGTCGCGGCTTGCGCCGCTCCTACAGGAAGCGATCGTCGCAACGACGGACCGGGCAGATTGCTTTCGATCGGATCGAGATGGGCTCAAGTATTTACGGCGCGAACTCCGACATGACGGTCGCGGCTCGCGCCGCTCCTACAGGGAGCGGTCGAGATGGCTGGCGATCACGGGACATCTCCATCGGGACGTTGGTCCGGCGCGGAGCCGGTAACTGCGCCCCTCATCCGCCCTTCGGGCACCTTCTCACGCTCGCGGGAGAAGGACCGCACGGTGCGGTCGCATAAGGCCCGCACGATGCGGCCGCGTCGCGCCGCATCGGCAACGGCTGCGCGGCCCTGCAATTACAGCACCGGCGTCCACCGCGCCGAGGTCAGCCGCCACTCACCGCCCTCTTCGCGCCAGCCGGTCTGCACGTCGTAAATCTGCGCCGCATCGGGAATCGTCCCGGCCGCGCCGGTCAACGCGGCGGTGAAACTCACCGTGGCGTGGCCGGGTTTCATCTGCACCTTCAACGGCCCCAGCTTGACCCCGACGTTGCGATAACGCAGGAACAGCGCCATCGCCATGCGCCGCGCACCCAGCCGGTCGAGGCCGTTGGTGCCGACGAAATCCTTGGCCAGCAAATCCTCGAGCGCGCTCGGATCACGTTGCTGGATGGTCTCGTGCATCTGCTGCACGGTCGCGCGCAGGCGTTGTTCGGGCGGCGCCTGTTCGCCGCAGGCGCTCAGCAGCAGCGCGAGCAGGCCCAGCAGCCACAGCGCGCGCGGCGCGGGCCGGCGAGCGGCCGATCGACCGGTCGCGCCCATCCACGTCCCTCGCGGGCCGGCCGGCGCGAAAAATCGGGCGATTGTCTGTGCATACCCCATCGGAACCCTCTGCGTACCGGCCCCAGCGGGCCGACGTCCTGTCTTCGCACGACCGTTCGGGTCGCCGCATCGGCGCTCATCGTGACAGGTTCGCGGTGCCGCGGACAGCATCCCCGGCCGCGCGCGCGCCACCGCCTTGCCAGCCAGTAGAGCCTATGCTCCAATCGAGCGAACACCGTACGGCGGCGCACACAGCAAGCCGGCGGCCAGTATCGGCGAAGCGATTTAAAGAGGGGATCGCGATGAGTTTGGAACGTCCGTGGCTTGCCCAATATCCGCAAGGCGTGCCCGCGCAGATCGACGTGGAGGAATTTCCGTCGGTGGTGTCGGTGCTGGAAAACGCGATCGAAAAATACCGCGACCGCCCCGCTTTCTCCAATTTCGGCAAGGTCCTGACCTACGGCGACATCGACCGGCTCAGCGCGCAATTCGCCGCTTACCTGCTCGGCGAGCTCAAGCTCAAGAAGGGCGATCGCGTCGCGATCATGATGCCCAACTGCCTGCAGTACCCGATCGCGACCTTCGGCGTGCTGCGCGCCGGGCTGACCGTGGTCAACACCAATCCGATGTACACCGCGCGCGAGCTCAAGCACCAGTTGGTGGACTCGGGCGCGTCGGTGATCTTCGTGCTCGACAACTTCGGCGACACCGTGCAGAGCGTGGTCGCCGATACGCCGATCAAGCAGGTCATCACCACCGGACTGGGCGACATGATCGGCGGGCTCAAGGGCCCGATCATGAACTTCGTGCTCAAGTACGTGAAAAAGATGGTGCCCGAGTACGACATTCCGGGCGCGGTGCGGTTTCGCGACACGCTGACCCTCGGGCAGATGCACAAGCTGCCGCAGGTGGAGATTTCGCCTGACGACATCGCGTTTTTGCAATACACCGGCGGTACCACGGGTGTCGCCAAGGGGGCGATGCTCACGCACCGCAACCTGGTCGCGAACATGCAGCAGGCCTCGGCCTGGGTCGGCGCCAACGCCAAGCTCGGCCAAGAAATCATCATCACCGCGCTGCCGCTGTACCACATCTTCGCGTTGACGGCGAACGGCTTGGTGTTCATGAAGTTCGGCGGCCTCAACCACATGATCACCAACCCGCGCGACATGCCGGCGTTCGTGAAGGAACTCAAGAACACCCCGTTCACCGCGATCACCGGCGTCAACACCCTGTTCAACGGCCTGCTCAACACGCCCGGTTTCGCCGAAGTCGATTTCTCCAAGCTGCACCTGACCCTCGGCGGCGGCATGGCCGTGCAGCGCTCGGTCGCCGACCGCTGGAAGGAAGTCACCGGCGTGACCCTGATCGAGGCCTACGGCCTGACCGAGACCTCGCCCGCGGCCTGCATCAACCCGATGGACCTGCCGGCCTACAACGGCGCGATCGGCCTGCCGATTTCCTCGACCGACGCCTGCGTGCAGGACGAGAACTTCAACATCCTCGGCGTGGGCGAAGTCGGCGAGCTGTGCATCAAGGGCCCCCAGGTAATGAAGGGCTATTGGCAGCGGCCGAAGGAAACCGACGACGTCATCGACAAGGACGGCTGGCTGCACACCGGCGACATGGCGCGGATGGACGAGAAGGGCTACTTCTATATCGTCGACCGCAAGAAGGACATGATCCTGGTCTCGGGCTTCAACGTGTACCCCAACGAGATCGAGGACGTGATCGCGATGATGCCCGGCGTGCTCGAAGTCGCCGCGGTCGGCGTGCCCGACGACAAGTCCGGCGAAGCGGTCAAGGTGGTGATCGTCAAGAAGGACCAGGCCCTGACCGCCGAAGAGGTCAAGGCGCATGCGCGCCTCAACCTGACCGGCTACAAGCATCCCAAGTACGTGGAGTTCCGCAAGGAACTGCCCAAGACCAACGTCGGCAAGATCCTGCGCCGCGAACTGCGCGACGCGCCCAAGTAATCGCGTCGCAATAATCGAGCGTAAGCCAGCGTTGGCGAAAAGGCCCCGAAAGGGCCTTTTTCGTGCGTCGACGATCGCCTCGATTCAAGCGCAAAACCTGGTCTGGACGTTCTTCAGATCAGGCGCGGCATCGCGACGTAGGTCCACCGCCCGCACTCAACCTTCCAGGAGCCCGCCATGTCCATCCCTGCCCACGTGCCGATCGAGTCCGCTTCCGCATCGATGCCCGCCCGTGCTCGCTGTCCGGGCGATTCGAAAGGCGCTGCTTGAACAAGCGTCAGACGGCATCCATCGGCTACTCCAAGCCGGGGCGGGTCGAACTCGTCGAATAGCGTTGGCAGATTTCGTCGAGTCGGGCGCGGCTGCGAATCAGCGCGTCCACGCATCGCGGGTCGAACAAGCGCCCGCGTTGGGCGTACATGTACCCCAGGGCGGCGTCCACGTCCCAGGCTTTCTTGTACGGACGCGGCGAAATAAGCGCGTCGAACACGTCCGCGACCGCCACGATCCGCGCTTCCAGCGGAATTTCGTCCCCGACCAGCCCGTCCGGGTAGCCGCTGCCGTCGTAGCGCTCGTGGTGGCGCAAAGCGATCAGGGCGCCGGCCTGGATGAAACGGTTCTGGCTGCCGCTGAGCAGTTCGTAGCCGATCTTGGGATGGCGGCGCATGATCGCCGTCTCCTCCTCGGTCAGCGGGCCGGGCTTCATCAGCACCGCGTCGGGGATGGCGATCTTGCCGATGTCGTGCAGCGGCGCGGCCATCTCGATGACCCGGATCTCGTCCTCGAACATGCCCAGCTGCTCGGCGATCAGCCCGGCGATGTGGGCCATGCGCTCCAGGTAGGCGCTGGTGCCGGCGTCGCGGAACTCGATCGCGCGCGCCAGCCTTGAGAGGGTCTCGCGTTCGCGCTCCTCGACCTCGTGCATGCTCGACAGCAGCCGCTGCTCCAGCGACAGCGCGCGTTGCTTGACGTTCTCGGACTGCTGGCGCAGCTGCAGCAGGTTGCGGCAACGCGCGCGCAGTTCGCGCGGGCGCACCGGCTTGACCAGGAAATCGATCACCCCGGCTTCGAGCGCGGCCTGGCGCACGGGTTCGTCGCCGACCACGGTGACCAGGATGATCGGGATGTCGCGGTGCATCGGCAGGCGGCGGAAACGCCGCGCGAACTCCAGGCCGTCGATGCCGGGCATGCGGTAATCGAGCAGCAGCAGATCGGGCTGATGGCTTTCGCACCAGGCCAGCGCGGCTTCGGGCTCGCCGAAATCGTGCACCGACAGCTCGGACGCGATGTCCTCGATGATGTGGCGCAGCATCGTCCGCGCGGATGTCTGGTCATCGACGATAACGACGTTCACACCGATACCCGTAGTGAGGCCACCCCCTATGGCGACCGGCCTGCGAGCATACTCCGCCGCAATGCCTGTGACAGCCGCCGAAAGTCCCGACCGGTCATGCCTGAGTCGGGATGCGTATGAGCCAGACGCGCAATTGCGCGCAGCTCGTCACGGTTTACACGTAAACATATAACGAAAACGGCCAGCGCGAGCTGGCCGGCGTACAGGTTAACCCACGTTGATGCGCGCCGCTCTGGCGTCCGCGCGGCCCAGGCGATCGGGCCGCGTCGTCTGGCGCGGGCGTTGCACTCAGGCTTCCGGGCGCATGTACGGGAACAGCAGCACGTCGCGGATCGAGGACGAGCCGGTCAGCAGCATCACCAGCCGGTCGATGCCGATGCCCAGGCCGCCGGTGGGCGGCAAGCCGACCTCGAGCGCGCGGATGTAATCGGCGTCGAAATGCATCGCCTCGTCGTCGCCGCCGTCCTTCTGCTCGACCTGGGCCAGGAACCGCGCGGCCTGGTCTTCGGGATCGTTGAGCTCGGAGAAGCCGTTGGCCAGTTCCTTGCCGCCGACGAACAGCTCGAAGCGGTCGGTCAGCTCCGGATCGTTGTCGTTGGCGCGCGCCAGCGGGCTCACCTCGACCGGATGGTCGGTGATGAAGGTCGGCTGGATCAGGGTGTGTTCGACGGTCTTTTCGAAGATTTCCAGCAGCAGCTTGCCCCAGCCGTAGGACGGCTTGACCGCGACCTTCAGGCGCGCGCCGTGGGCGCGCATGGCGTCCAGGTTGCGCAGGTCCTCACGCTTGATCTCCGGGTTGTGCTCGAGCACGGCCTCGGTCATCGACCAGCGGCGGAAGCCCGGCCCCAGGTCGATCGCGTTGCCGTCCCACTCGACCTGGGTCTTGCCGAGCACTTCCTGCGCGGCGTGGCGGATCACCGATTCGGTCAGGTCCATGATCTCGGTGTAGGTGGCGTAGGCCTCGTACAGCTCGAGCATGGTGAATTCGGGGTTGTGCCGGGTCGACACGCCCTCGTTGCGGAAGTTGCGGTTGATCTCGTAGACGCGCTCCAGGCCGCCGACCACCAGGCGCTTGAGGTACAGCTCCGGCGCGACGCGCAGGTACAACTCCAAGTCGAGCGCGTTGTGGTGGGTGACGAAGGGCTTGGCCGCGGCGCCGCCGGGGATGTAATGCATCATCGGCGTTTCCACTTCCAGGAAGCGCCGGGTGTCGAGCCAGGCGCGCATCGCGCGGATGATCTTGGAGCGCTTGACGAACACGTCGCGCGCGTCGGGCGAGACGATCAGGTCGACATAGCGCTGGCGGTAGCGCTGTTCGACGTCGGTCAGGCCGAACCAACTGCTAGGAAGCGGACGCAGCGACTTGGTCAGCAGGCGCAGCGAATCGGCCTTGATCGACAGTTCGCCGGTCTTGGTTCGGGTCAGCGGGCCCTCGGCGCCAACAATATCGCCCAGATCCCAGCCCTTGAATGCGTCGTAAGCCGCGCCAAGCACATTGGCTTGCAGGAATAACTGGATGCGGCCGGATTCGTCCTGGATCTGCACGAAGCTGGCCTTGCCCATCACCCGCTTGGCAACGATCCGGCCGGCGACAACGGCGCGTCGGGCCTCGGCGTCCAGCGATTCCTGGTTCCAGTGCTCGGCGTCGGCATACTGCGCCTGCAGGTCGCCGGTGTAGTCGCCGCGGCGGAAGTCGTTCGGGAACGCGATGCCCTCCCCGCGCAAGGCCTTGAGTTTGGCGCGACGCTCCGCGATCAGATGGTTCTCGTCGATGGGCGGAAGGTTGTCGTCGGTCATGGTCTTGGGGTCTGGCCGGGGCTTGAGAAAGCGTGAGGAAGGAAGATTACTGAAGTCGCACGGTGCGCGCTTGCGCGGGCGGGTGGCGGTGGTGCGGAAACTGGGACGGATGCGGTGGTCAAGCGGTCGGGCGATTGCGGTGATGGGTTCGCTCAGGCCGCGCGGGTTGTTCGGGGCTTCGCCAGCCAAGCCGGTTCATGCCACTGCAGCGCGATGAGAGCCGCTGGGCGGCGCGGTCCTGCTGGCTGGCGCTTTCTCCTGCTGACCGCCGCGGTGCTGCTGGGCGGGTTGTCGTGCTGATCGGCCTTTCGAACACATCGCGCGCCCTGCCTGCCCGTGATCCCTGCGAAGGCGGGGATCCAGGGCTTCACCGCGGCAAGACTCTGAAGTCTCTGGATCCCCGCCTTCGCGGGGATGACGACTTGAGAGGGCGCGGCGAACCGGTGGGTGCAGAACTCGTGGCCCGAACCGTTCGTGCCGCGAGCGATGCGGCGAATCGCTCAATGCCCATACCGGTTCCTGCTGCGAGCCCGGCGTGCTGTGAACCCATGTGCTGTGAACCCGATGAGCCGCGAAGCCGATGCACCGCGAGCCCGATCAGAGCCGGTGGGAATCACCCCGCCGCGGACACGGCGCCGAAGACGCCGCGACCGCCCCACCACCCGAACCGACGCGGCTTACACCGCGTCGTTGCGTTTCGAACCCGCTTCCAGGCCCGATTTGAGGCTGGCCTCGACGAATTCGTCCAGGTCGCCGTCGAGCACCTTCTGGGTGTCGCTGCGTTCGATGCCGGTGCGCAGATCCTTGATCCGGCTCTGGTCGAGCACGTAGTTGCGGATCTGGCTGCCCCAGCCGATGTCGGACTTGGTCGCCTCGACCGCGTCGCGCTCGGCGTTGCGCTTCTGGATTTCCAGCTCGTACAACTTCGCCGCGAGCATCTTCATCGCGCGGTCGCGGTTGGCGTGCTGGCTGCGCTCGGTCTGGCAGGCCACCACGATCCCGCTGGGCACGTGGGTGATGCGCACCGCCGACTCGGTCTTGTTGACGTGCTGGCCGCCGGCGCCCGAGGAGCGGTAGACGTCGGTCTTCAGGTCGGCCGGGTTGATGTCGATGACGATCTTGTCGTCGACTTCCGGCGACACGAACACCGAGGTGAAACTGGTGTGGCGGCGGTTGTCGGAGTCGAACGGCGACTTGCGCACCAGGCGATGCACGCCGGTCTCGGTCTTGAGCCAGCCGTAAGCGAAATCGCCCTCGACCCGGAACGTGGCCGATTTGATGCCCGCGACGTCGCCGCCGCTGACTTCCATCAGCTCGGCCTTCCAGCCGCGCGATTCGGCCCAGCGCAGGTACATGCGCAGCAGGATTTCCGCCCAGTCCTGGGCCTCGGTGCCGCCGGCGCCGGCCTGGATGTCGACGAAGGCCGAAGCCGAGTCCATCTGCCCGGAGAACATCCGGCGGAATTCGAGTTTCTCGACTTCCTTGGCGTAGCGTTCGACGTCCTCGACCACGGCCAGCGCGGTGGACTCGTCGTCCTCCATCTCGGCCAGTTCGAGCAGTTCCAGACCGCCCAGCAGGCCCTCGGTGAGGGTACGGATGCCGTTGACGACCTTTTCCAGCGCGGCGCGCTCGCGGCCCAGGCCCTGGGCGCGCTCGGAGTCGTTCCACACATCCGGGCTTTCCAGCTCGCGGTTTACTTCTTCGAGACGTTCGACCTTGGCGTCGTAGTCAAAGATACCCCCTGAGCGAATCCAGCCGGCCCTTGAGGTCGGCGATGCGCTGGCGGACGGGATTGAGTTCGATCATGTCCGGTGCTTGCTATGCGGAAGAACCGCTAATTCTAGCAGCCGCGACCGGCTCGCGTAGCCGCCCTACCCCCATGGCCTACCTGTAGGAGCGGCGCAAGCCGCGACCGCGAACCCCGCGGGCCCGCGCAGGCTTGCCATGGCGATCGACCGCCACGGCAAGCCCAAGCCGGTGCCGGGGTCTGCCGTGGCGCGGTCGCGGCTCGCGCCGCTCCTACCGGGGGCGGTCGTTACTTGACCTCGAACTCGCCCACCAGCACCACTTCCTTCTGGTCCTTGAGCCGCAGGGTCACCCGCTGGTCGTTCTGGCGCTGACCGCCGAAGCCGGTGCTCAGCCACAGGCTCAGCGTGGTCGCGCCGGTCACCAGTTGCTGGCGGTCGCCGTAGAAATTGGCCTCGACCTTGTACTTGCCGGGCTTGGCCTTGCGCAGCGAGAACTCCTCCGGGCCGTAGCCGCCGGTGAAATCGTTGGTGATGCGCCCGCCCTGGTAGGTCAGCTTGTGGCTGTAGAAGCACTTTTCGCCGTTCGGGTCGGTCACCCACAGGTCCATGTCGGAATTGTCGCTGTCCCAGCTCAGCACCACGCGCAGGTCCAACGGCAGGTTGCGGCTCAGGCGCGGATCGATGCGGCGCGTGTCGACCTGGCCCGGGTGCGCGGCGGCGATGGCATTGAGCTCGGCCAGGGCGATTTCCTCGATCCCCGGGAAGCGCTGGTCCCAGTCGCGCAAGGCCACTTCGTACAGGCTGTCGACCGCCTGCTGGTACTGCCCGTTCGCGGCATAGGCCAGGCCCAGGTCGCGGAAGCTCTGCGGCTCTTCCTCGGCCAGGCGCAGCACCTGCTGCAACACCGGCACCGCCAGCGCGGGCTGGCCGGCCTGCATCAGCCGATAGCCGAGCACGCGCAGGATGTGGCGGTTCTCCAGATCCATCTCGGCCAGATTCGACAGCACCCGCAAGGCCAGATCGCGCTCGCCCTTTTCGCTGAGCACATCGGCGACGTCTAGATAGAACGCGGTACTGCCGGCATTGGAATCGCGCTCGTCCAGGTAGATGGCATAGACCTGGTCGGCGCTGGCCTGGCGCAGGCGGCGCGCGTACGGCGAATCGGGCTGCCACGGTTGCAGGTTGATGCTGGCGCGAGTGCTGGAGCTTGCGCCACCGTCAGCCTCGACTTTGGCGAGGTCTTCATCGCTGACCCGCGAGCCGGTGACGGTGATGAGCTCCAGCGCTCCCGCGGCCGCATCCGCCGCGATCGGCGCGGCCTCGGCGGCCATCGGCGCGGGCGGCGGAGGCGGCGCCATCGTCATCGCCGGGGCGGACGCACGCTGCGAAAGTTCCTCGCGCGATCGCCGGGCGAGACTGAGCTTGAGATCCTCGGCCGGCTTGGGCGGCGCGTTCTTGGGCCAGTCGCGCTGCCACCAATCCAGGCGCTGCTGGTACATCTCGGCCACCCGGTCCAGGTTGGCCTTGCGCGCGCCATCGAGTTCGGCGGCCTGCCGGGTCTTGAGACGATTGAATTCGTCGAGCCGGTCCGGCGGAGCGATGTCGTAGCGCACGTAGTCGGCGATATCGTCGAGCACGATCAGCGAGGTCTCGGCGGTGACGATGCCGAAGCGCTGGCCCAGGCGCGCGATCGCGGCGCGGTTGAGGTCGGGATCGGCCTGCAGCGCGGCGATCGAATAACGCGCCCACAGCCCGGCCGGAAAGCCGCTCGCATCGCTGCCGGCATCGATCGCCACGGTCTGTTCGCGCTCGCCGCGGCCATCGCGCAGACGCAGGGTCAGCTGCGCCTTCGCGTCGCTCAGCCGGCCGGCGATCCGCAGCAGTCCGCCATCGGCGAACGGCGAATCGGCGACCACCTCGCTCGCGCCCAGCGCGCTCACGCCGAGCAACTGCGGCCCCTCGTTGAGCAAGGCGTCGGCGGCGCGATCGAGTTCGCCGGCGCGCTGCCAGCTGATCAGGCGGCCGCCATTGGCCTGCGCCAGAGCGCTCAGTCGCGCGCCATCGCCGCTGGCGCCGGCCGAGTTCAGCGCATACAGACGCTGCCGCGGCAGCAGTTTCGGGAAACTCCGCTTGCCGTAATTGAACAGCCCATCGCTGACCACGAGGTACTCCTCGATCCCGGCCTGCGCTTCCCAACCGCCCGGATCGGTGGCGCCGTCGTACACCGTGCTTTGCAATTCGCGCCGCAACGCCGACCAGTCGCCGCCGCTGACCGCGAAATTGCGCGCCGGTTCGGCGCGATCGCGCAAACGGATCAGGCTGACCTGCACCGTGCCTGAGGCGCGGAAGTAACGATCAAGCAAGGCCAGTTCGCTGGCGTTGTCGCGCTTGCGGCCCGAGGCCGAGCTGTCCCACAGCAGGCCGATCGACTTCGGCAACGCGCGCGCCTGACGGGCGCCTTCCACCGGCACTTCGGCGAGGAAATAGCGCTCGCCCGCGACATCCTGGGTGTAGGCGCGCGCCGTGGCCGAGGCCGGGATGCTCAGGCTCAGGGCGTTGCCGACCGGCGGCTGGTTCAAGCTGACGGTGTAACGGCCACCGCGCGAACTGATCTGCACGCCGCTGGCCAAGCCCTCGACCTTGGGTTTCTGCGCGGCGCGGATCGCCAGATCGAAATGCCGCGCCTGCGCCGCGAACGCCAGCGGCAATTCGTACTTCCATTCGCCGTCGTGACGGCTCAGCGACTCGCTCAGTTCCAGCCGCACCCGGCGCGTGCCCTGGGCGGGAATCGGATAGATCCGCAGCTTGAACTGATTGCCGGCGGTCTGTTCCAGCAGCGCCGGATCGACGCCGCGGCGTTCGATGGTCTCGAACACCTGCCGGCCCTTGGCCTTGGGCACCGGCACCGCCGGGCGCAACGCGCCGTCGATGTCGAGCGCGAATCCGGCGACCTGCTGGCCGTCGCGCAGCGGGAATTGCAGCTCGCCTTCGAGCACGCGCGCGTTGGGGTTGCGGAACACCAGTTCGATCGAGGTGCGCGCCAGTCCGCCGGCGACTTCGCCGTCGACCCGGGCCGACTCGAGTTCGATCGGCTTTGCCGCGTCGCGCACGATCAGCAGCGGCGGCAGCCGCGGCGCGGTGATCGGGCCATGGACCTGGGCCTGCGCGAGCGCGACCAGACCCAGCGGCAGACTGAGCAGCACACCGGCGAATGCGGCGAGCGAGAACGGTGATTTCACCGGGGACCTCTTCCTTGTGAGTGCGGGCTGAGACTCTCAACGCGCCGGGGCGCGAAAAGGGTTGAGCGGGCTTCCTTGCGGGGGCGGATGCCGCAGTGGGCAGATTGGTGGAGTGGCCTGGGGCTTGCAAGCTTGGGCTTGGGTTGTGGGCTCGGGGCGTAAGAGCAAATCCCCCTGCCCCCCCTTTTTTAAAGGGGGGGGGGGGAACTTCGTTGTGGGGGAATTGGACCGGTGGGGACGCGGGCTCCCAAGCACCGCAACGAAGCGCGTCCCCTCGTTCCCTCAGAACAAGCGCGCCAATTCGCCCCCTTTAAAAAAGGGGGCCAGCGCCCGACGCAACATCGAGGTCAAGGCAGAACTATCCAGCGCGGGGGATTTGCTCTCGCCCGCAACGCCACATCATCTTCAAGCAGCCCGATCGCGCCGCCATCGATCAAAGCAAGACGCAGCCACCAGACTGCGCCTCAAGAAACCCCAAGCGCTCGCCTCACGGCCGATACAACGACCGCACATTCAACGCCCGCCGCAGACTGGCCAGATCCGCCTTCGATCGCACCGCGATCTCCACCGTCTCTCCCGGCAGCAAGGTCAAGGCATTGTCGTCCAGGCTCACATCCTGATCGCCGAAATCGACCCACACCGCGCGCGCCAGCGCATCGGCATGCACGCTCAGACGATAACCATCGCCCTCGCGACGCAGCTCGGTACGCAGCTTCGGATCCTGCCACGCCAGGGTCCGCGCCTCCCCGAAATACACCGCGCGCCGCGCCACCGGACGGCCGTCGACGATCAGATCGAACACCGCCGCGGTGCGACGCGGGTCGGCGTCGCCGAGCAGTTGCGCGTCGGTCCATTCGCCGATCCGGGTCGAAGCCAGCGCGGCCAGACTCGCCGGCTTGCGTTCGTCGCGATGCACGCGGCCGTCGAAATCGATCACCCGCAGGCGCCATTCGCCCTGCACCGCGGTGGTCTTGTCGTTCAACAGGCTCAACTCGGTGCGGCCGCCATCGCGACCCGGCCTGCGCAGCGGCGCGATCGTCAACGGCGCGAAGAAGCGCTTGGCGTGGAAATGCAGTGGCTTCCAGCGGCCGAAGTAATCCAGGCTGGACCACGACGCGCCCGGCCAGACATCGTTCAATTGCCAATACAGCGAGCCCATGGTGCGCGGCCGCGAGGCGCGATGATGCAGCGCCGCCAGTTCGATGCCTTCGGCCTGCACCTGCTGGCTGAGGTAGACGAAATCGGCGAAGTCGCGCGGCTCGCCGTACTCGCCGCGGATGTATTTGAGCAACCGCGTATTGCCGTCGCCGGCGAGGAATTTCTGATGCGCGCGGATCACCGGCGCATCGATGCCCTGCTCCTGAGGCTTGGCGAACGCGGCGATGGTGCGCAGCGACGGCCAACCCTGCAGGCCGTACTCGGACATGAAACGCGGGGTTTCGTCGAGATACGCGGTCGCCGGCAGCGCCGGGCCGCCCCACACGTCCCAGTAATGCTTGTCGCCGTTGTTGGAATCGTTGGCCTTTTCGGCCAGATCGTTGCTCGGCGAACTCGACCAGTACGGCACGCCCGCGCCGTGTTCGGCCACGACCGCGCGCAGGTCCTTGCCGAACAGCGCGACATAGCCGTCCCACACCGTCTGCGCGAACTTGGGATCGGCCTCGATCAGTTTCTTGCCGTGGCCCCAATCCTTCCACGCGGTTTCTTCTTCGTTGTTGCCGCACCACAGCACGATGCTGGGATGGTTGCGCAGGCGGCGCACGTTATCGCGCGCCTCTTCGACCACGTTGGCGCGGAACGTCGCGTCGTACCCCGGCGGCATGCCGCCGCCGAACATGAAGTCCTGCCAGACCATCAGGCCCAGCTCGTCGGTCAGTTCGAAGAAATCGTCGGATTCGTAATAACCGCCGCCCCAATTACGGATCATGTTCATGTTGGCGTCGCGCGCCGATTGCAGGTCGCGGCGCAGCCGCTCGCGGGTGACCCGCGCCGGAAACGCATCGAACGGAATCGCATTGGCGCCCTTGGCGAACACCTCGATGCCGTTGACCACGAAGGCGAAGCCCTGCCCGTTCGCGTCCTTGTCGCGGCGCAGCTGGATGCTGCGCAGGCCGGTGCGGCGCTGGGCGACGGCCTGTACGCCGTCGCCGTCGCGCACCGTGGCCTTGAACGAGTACAGCGCCTGCTCGCCGTAGCCGACCGGATACCACAGATGCGGGCGTTCGATGCTCAACGGGATCGACACCAGATTGCGACCGCGCTTGAGCTGGGCCGGCTGACTCAGCGTTTCGGCGCGACCGTCGGGACCGGCGTATTCGATCTCGACCGTCGCCGCCGCGGCGCTGGCGCTGTGGATCTCCAGTTCGACCGCCGTATCGGCGCGTTGCTGGCTGATCGTCTTGGGCTGCACATGCAGATCGGCCACGCGCAGGCGATCCCAACTCTCCAGCCGCACGCCGCGCCAGATGCCGGCGGTGACATAGCGCGGGCCCCAGTCCCAACCGTAGTGATAACCGGGTTTGCGCACGAAATTGGCGGTCATCGCATCGCGCGGCTCGTCGCCGTAGGGCGACGGATAGTTGCCGGCGATCTTATTGCGCATCGCCTGCACCTGCGGCAGCAGGCGCCGGATCGGCGAGTCGAACACCACCCGCAATTCGTTGCCGCGCTCGCGCAGCTTGCCGTCGACCGGCACGCGCCAGGTGCGGAAACTGTTGTCGGCCTTGAGCAGGTCGACGCCGTTGAGCTGCACGCTGGCGAAGGTGTCCAGGCCGTCGAACACCAGCTCGACGTGCTTGCGCGCCAGGGTCTCGCGGTCCACGTCGAAGCGGCTGCGGTATTCCCATTGCGACAGGCCGATCCATTGCAGCTGCGCTTCGCGCGCGCCGACGTAAGGATCCTCGATCAGCTTCGCCGCCAGCAGATCGGTGTGGACATGACCGGGCACCTGGGCCGGATGCCAGTCGGTCGCCGGCTTTTGCTTTGCTGCCTGCGGATCGCCCGGCACCAGCCGGAATTGCCAGTTTTGATGCAAGAGCTGCGAATGCAGCGGCGCGGCCTGCGCCCCGTAGGCCGCCAGCGCGGCGATCAGCATCAACGCGATCGCGGCCAGGCTGCGCAGGCGCGAGACGGAATCGGATGAGGATCGGGCGATGGGCATGCGGGTACCGTGAGAGTGGATGTTGCGGGTTGCGCGGTGATTACGGGTTGCACGGTCGTTGACGATTCGTTGTCGCGGCTTGCGCCGCTCCTACATGGCCTACCTGTAGGAGCGGCGCAAGCCGCGACAACGCCATAACGACAACGACGAAAATTTCGACAAACTAGGAAACCAACAACACGAAGTACTCAAGAACCGGCGCCCAACCGCGCGCTACCTGAGCAAACCAAAAAAGCGGGAGCGCGATCCCCGCGCCCCCTCTCCGAGATTCGGAAAACCCCGCAAGCGCATTGCAACGCGCTCGCGGGGGTAACACCGCCTTGCCCGGGAGGTCCGCGCCGCGACCGCCGCATGCGCGTGGAGGGAGCGCATGCGACGACCGCGGCCCGGGGCTTGCCGCCGATCAAACGGGCCCGGGCGGCCCGCTCGCTCGATACGAAGAAGTCGCCGCGATCGATCCCATCCGATCGATCGCGGCGGTTCGATCCAACCTGTTCGATCCACCCAGGCCGATCGAACCACACGGCGCGATCGAACCATCGGGCCCAATCGAACCATTGCCTCAATCAAACCATTGCTCAATCGAACTTGTAGACGAACTCCGCCGAGATTTCACGCCCCACTCGCGAGAACACCCGCTCGTTGGCGTAGGCGAAGAACTTCTTGTACGGGTCCTTGTAATCGGCCTCGTCGAACAGGTTGTCGATGTACAGGTTGACCCGGGCCTGTTCGGTCAGCTGGTAACCCGCGCTCAGGTTGAAATACACCGGCGCCTTGAGCTTGCCGACCCTGTGGCAGGTGGTGTCGGTCTGGCCCGGCAGGATCGGCGCGCACTCGTTGTAGCTGTCGCCGTTGACGTGGCCGATGCGGTTGGCGAACAAGGTCGCGTTCCACGGGCCGCGGCTCCAGCTGGCGCTGGCGCGGGCGAAGGTGCGCACTTCCTTGTCGCGGTTCTCCTGCATCGGCGAACCCGGATCGCGCTGTTCGTTGTTCTTGAGCTGGTTGGTGTAGTTGAACTGGAAGCTGAAATCGCCGAAGCGGGTCGCCGGAATCTTGTAGCGCGCGGTCAGATCGACGCCGGCCACTTCGCGGTAGGCGATGTTGATCGGGCCGCTGAACACCGACACCACCTGCCCCAACGGATAATTCGGATCGGCCACGCCGAAGGAATTGGTGCCCGGCGCGCTGCGGGTAACGCGCGAAACGATATCGGCGCAGGTCGACGAACCCGGAGTGACCTGCATGCGGTCGCTGGCGCGGCGCGTGCGGCCGTTGCGGCACTGGCTTTCCAGATCGAGGATGTCGGCGATGTCGAAATCGCGGACCTGGTTGTCGATGGTCATGCGCCAGTAGTCGGCGCTAAACGACAGGTTGTCGCTCGCGTCCCACACCAGACCGGCGCTCCACGACTTGCCGGTTTCGCTGTCGAGCTTGAGGTTGCCGGTGCGGGCGATGTTGTGGCGGTAGTACAAGGCCTGCGAACCGCAATCCGGGCCGAGCCCGCGGTTGACGCAGGTGCTCACGTCGGTGTCTTCCTGGGTGCCGGTGCCGCTGGTGGCGAACAGGTAATGCATGTCCGGCGCGCGGAAGGTGGTGTTGTACGCGCCGCGCAGCAGCAGGCTTTCGATCGGACGCCACTCGATGCCGGCGTTCCAGGTGAAATTGCTTTCCTCGCGCGCGTCGTCGTCGTAACGGTCGAAGCGGCCGGCCGTGGTCAGGTCCAGGGTCTTGAACACCGGCAGCTTGAACTCGACGCCCACCGCGTAGCGCTTGCGTTCGCCGCCGCCCTGGTTGGTGCCGCCGGGCTGGTCGTAGAGCTTGTTCGCACCGAAGGTCAGCGGATCGGGGTTGAGGCGATAGCCCTGCGAACCGGCTTCGATCACGCCGGCGAAACCGACCGCGCCGGCCGGCAGTTCGAACAGATCGCCGGTGACCGCGAACTGAGCCTGGTTCATCCACGACTCGGCGCTGCTCTTGCCGCGCGTGGTGAGCTGACGGAAGGTGTCCGGCGACATCGGCGACCAGAACTTGTTCTGATCCAGCGCGTACACCGGCAAACCGTTATTGGTGCCCAGTTGCGGCCCGAGGAAATAGTTGTCGACCGCGCCCTGCAGCATGCCCGGGAAGCTGAAGTCGACCTTGTACTCGGTGCGTCCGACCGTCGCGTCCCAGTTGAAGCGTTCGCCGAAGCGGCCGCGCAGGCCCGCGGCGAGATCCCAGGAACGTTCGCTGGTGTTGAACAGGAACGGATCGCGGCTGCCGGCTTCGGGCACGGTGAAGGCGCGACGCGCCTGATAGCTGCGGCCGGTGTTCTGATCGTAGAACGCACCGCCGCGGTTGAGTTCGAAGCGCAGCGCTTCGTCCTGGCGCGACTCGCCGTCGCTGTCCCACAGCGACGCGCTGACCCAGGCCTGCATGCCGTTGTCGAAGTCGTAAGTGAAATTGCCGAAGCCCGAGCGATTGTCCGAACCGTTGCGCAGGCTCCACAGCGAATTGCCGCGCGACTGCGAGCAGCTGTAGCCGGGGAACTCGGGCGCGTTGCCGTCGTTGCCGAGGAAGTTGTGCAGCGGCAGATCCTGGAAGCGGTCGCAGGCGCCGGCCGGCGGGGTGACTCGGCGCTTGGCGGCGGTGTCGATCAGCTCAACGCCCCACACCCACGGCCAGGGATCGTTGACCAGCGGTTTGACCGTGGCGGCCGGCTCCAGATCGGAGGCGAGGAAGCCGCGCTGGCCGGCGAAGATGGTTTCGCGACCGCTCAACTGCACGCCGTAAGTCGCGCTCCACTTCTCGCCGGTGCGGCCGCCGGTCCACGACAGGTCGTAGGAGTCGCCGCCGCCGCGGGTGGTGGTGCCGCCCTTGATCCGAACTTCGTCGCCGTTGAAGTTCTTCTTCATGATGATGTTGATCACGCCGGCCATCGCGTCGGAGCCGTAGATCGCCGAGCCGCCGCTGGCCAGCACTTCGATCCGCTCCACCGCCGACATCGGGATGTTGTTGAAGTTGGCGAAGTTGCCGCGGCCCTCGTACGGCAAGGGGTAGTCGGCGACGCGGCGGCCGTCGATCAGCAGCAAGGTGCGGCCGGGGCCGAGGTTGCGCAGGTTCAGCGGGCTGGCGTTGGGCGTGGGGCCCTTGTTGACGTCGGCCTGGACGGAGCCCGTGACTTCGGTCAGCGAGCTCAGCGCCTCGTACACGTTGGCGAAGCCTTCGCGCTTGATCTGCTCGGTGGTGATCACCGTGACCGGCGCGGGGCCTTCGATTTCGGCGCGCTTGATGCGCGAACCGGTGACGGTGATCTTGTCGATCGCCTTGACCTCGCCGCTCGCGGCGGGCGCCGCGTCCTGCGCTTGCGCGGCGAACGGCAGATACAAGGCGGCGAGCATCGCCGCGGTCAATGCGTCGCGCCGGACCCGTTGCCGGCGGCTGGAATGCGTGTGTTGTTGGTTCACCTGTGACCCCTCCCGATCGCGGCCGAACCCTCGGCCAAGGTTGCTTTTGTGGTTATTGATTTGGATCGATCTAAACTACGACATAAAAAAAATACCGCCCACTCCTTCCGATTTGCGCTCGCGCGCGAGCGCGTTCAATGCACCGCCCCGCGCAGATCGAGTTCCCGCAGCGCCTGCCCTGGCGCCGCCGATTGCACGCGCAGGTTCAATCCGCCTTCGCGCTGATACCAAGCCACCCGCAGACGATGCCAACCGCGCCGCAGCGGCACCGAGGCCTGCATGGTCTGGTCGTAACTGTCGTTGCGGATCAACGGCTCGCCGTCGAGGTACAGCGCCGAACGGTCGTCGCCCTGGATCGCGAAGCGATACACGCCGTCGGCCGGGACTTCGACATAGCCCTCGTACTGCAGGCCGAAGCGGCGGCTGCGGCCGAAGCGGTCGACCGCGAAGTCGGTGGCCGCGCCGCGTTGCTGCGGCGTGGCCGCCCGTTCGAATTCGTCCAGGCTCGAATACAGGCCGTCGTACAGGCGATAACTCAGTCCCATGCTCGCGCGTTTCGGTTTCGCGGTCGCCGGCCGATAGCTGCGATAACGCACGCTGGCGCTGTGCACCCCACTACGGCGACCGTTTTCGAGCACGGTGATCGTGCGCAGGCTGCGGCTGCCGTCGAGCGGCACCTCGAGTTCGATCGGGCCTTGGTAGACCGGCGAGCGCTCGTCGGGCTCGCTGCCGTCGACGGTGTAGTGGATGCTCGCGCCGGGTGCGGAGGCCGTCAGTATGTAGCGATGGGTGTAATGCGCGGGCTCGCCGTTTTCCTGCACCTGCACGACATCGTCCAGACCGAGCGGCTTGGAAATCCGATAACCGACCTGTTCGCGATCCAGATGCGGCAACTGCGCGCGCAGGCGATGCTGGAAATCGGCGTAGTCGCGATCGGCCTGCGGCGTCCACGCGACCTCGGCCAGCGCGAGCATGCGCGGAACCACCATGTACTCGACCATCGCTGGGGTCTTGAGGTATTCGCTCCAGACATTGCCCTGCACGCCCAGCACATGCCGCGCCTGCGCCGCATCGAGCACCTGGGGCACCGGGTCGTAGGCGTAGACCTTGTCCAGGCTCAGTTCGCCGCCGAGGTTCCACTGCTCGTGCTCGGCCGGGCCCTGGCCGTAATCGAAATAGCAGCACTGGGTCGGGGTCATGATCACGTCGTGGCCCTGCTGCGCGGCCGCGATCCCGCCGGCTTCGCCGCGCCAGGACATCACCGTCGCATCGGCGGCGAGGCCGCCTTCGAGGATTTCGTCCCAGCCGATGATGCGTTTGCCGCGCGAATGCAAGAACTTCTCCATGCGCTGGATGAAATAGCTCTGCAGCTCGTGCTCGTCCTTCAGCCCCTCGCGGCGCATCACCGCCTGCGCGACCTCGCTGCTCTTCCAGCGCGTCTTCGGCGCTTCGTCGCCGCCGACGTGCAGGTAGGGCGCGGGGAACAGCGCGACCACTTCGTCGAGCACGTTCTCCAGGAACTTGAAGGTTGCCTCCGACGGGCAATAGATGTCGTCGTACACGCCCCAATTGGTGCCGACCTCGAACGGCCCGGGCGTGCAGGCCAGTTCGGGATACGCGGACAAGGCGGCGAGCGAATGCCCCGGCATCTCGATTTCCGGGATCACCATGATGTGGCGGGCGCGCGCATACGCGACCACGTCGCGTACTTGGTCCTGGGTGTAGAAGCCGCCGTAGGGCTTGCCGTCGCCGACGTAGGGATCGATGTTGCGGCCGAGCACGGTTTCCTTGCGCTTGGAACCGACGCTGGTGAGCTTGGGATAGCGCTTGATCTCGATGCGCCAGCCCTGGTCCTCGGTCAGGTGCCAATGGAAGGTGTTGAGCTTGTAGCGCGCCATCAGGTCGAGATAGCGCTTGATGAAATCGACCGGGTACAGATGACGGCCGACATCCAGGTGCATGCCGCGATAGACGAAGCGTGGCTGGTCGTCGATGCTGAGCGCCGGCACCCGCAACGCGCGTTCGCCGGATGTCGCCGGCAGCAGCTGGCGCAAGGTCTGGTAACCGTAGAACAGGCCCGCCGGCGATCCGGCGAGGCGAATGCCGTTGGCGGTGACATCCAGCGTGTAGCGTTCGTTCGCCTTCGCATTGGCGCCGGCCGCGACCGGCTCGGCGACGAATTGCACGTAGCCGCTGGGATCGACCTGATGCTTACGCGCGCGCGGCGCGCCGCTGCGCAGGTTCAGTTCCAGGCCCTGGACGCGGGCGAGTTCATCGCGGAACAGCGCGGCGACCGCGCGCGCCTCGGCGTTGTTGGCGTAGAGCGTGGTGCTGGCGTCGAGAACGAATTCGCCGTCGGCGCGGTGGACTTGGGCGGGGCGTGGCACCAGCTCGGGCGTGCTCGCTGCTTGCGTTGCACCGGTGGAGGCTTGCGCACCGGCGACGTCGCCAGCGGCATGAGCCAGCGGCGCGAAACCGATCGCCGCGCCGACCAGGCCGGTTACGGCCAGTCGCAGCTTCGAAAGTCGCAGCTTCGCCAGAGTGATTTTCATCGGTTGTCCGAAGCGTTCGCGCTCGGAAAGCCGCGCCACTTCCTGCCGTCATTCCCGCGAACGCGGGCTCCGCTTTTACTCGGCGTCAGCCGAGCATCCAGTGTCTTTGACGCGATCTGCACGAAAGTCGCTGGATTCCCGCGTTCGCGGGAATGACGACCTGGGAGATTCGACGCTATCGGCAAGATAGTTACGCTAGTGGTTGCGGTTGTGGTCGCCGTCATGGTCATCGCCTCACTGCACCGACGCACACGCCGACACCGGCAGACTCGCCGCCTGCGTACCCCACCCACCCACCGCCGGCTTCTTGTCCAGCGCGAAATGCAAACGCCCGCCATCGCGCAAGGCCGACCAATCCAGCCAGACCTTGTCCTGCGCCTTGCCGTCGAAACTCACGCCCTGCACGTACTGCAGCGCGCGCCCATCCGCGCCCGGCGCTTCGATGATCAAGGTCTTGCCCTGCCCCAGGTCCAATTCGACCTTCTCGAACCGCGGCGTGTGCAGCAGCAATTCGCCGCTGCCCGGCACCGCCGGGTACAGGCCGATCGCACTGAACAGATACCAGGCCGACATCGTGCCCAGATCGTCGTTGCCGGTCACGCCGTTGGGCGCGTTGGTGAACAAGGCCTGGGCCGAACGCAGCACGGTCGCGGTCTTCCACGGCTGGCCGATCAGCGTGTACATCCACGGGCTGTGCAGATCGGGTTCGTTATTGGGGTTGTAGCGGTACTGGTTGTAATAGCTGTACGGCCCGACCACCCACTGCTTGCGCGCCGCGTTGAGCGGATCGGCGACCAGCGCGTCGTAAGCGAAGAACGCATCCAGGCGCTTGCCGGTCTGTTCCGCGCCGCCCATCGCCGCGACCACGCCGGGCACGTCCTGTTGGGTCAGCCACTGGTATTGCCAGGCCGTGCCTTCGTGGAAGCCGTGATGCGAACGCGGGCTGTAGCGGCCGTCGGTTTCCGAATAGAAGCCGCCGTCGTCCAGGCGCGGACGCGGAAAGCCCTTGAAACCCAGCTCGGCGTCGACGGCGTCGCTGTCCCAGACCTTGCGCCAGTTGCCGCCGCGCGCGCGCAAGGTCGCCGCGTCGTCCTTGTGGCCCAGCGCCTGCGCCATCTGCGACAGCGAGCAATCGGCCAGCGCGTATTCGAGCGTCGACGAGCCGCCGTGATGCGGGTCCACGTCCATGCTCTTGGCCGGGAACGCGCGGTCGTACTGGACGAAACCGTTCTTCAGATAACTCGGATTGCCGGCGCGGCCCTGGCTGCGCACCAAGGCCGGCGGCGTGCCGTACGCATTCTCGCGCAAGGCCGCATACGCCGACTGCTCGCGGCCTTCGAGCGCGCCGAAACGCCACAGATCGACCAGGAACGGCGTGACCGGGTCGCCGGTCATCACGTTGCTGTCGAAATTCGCATAGCCCCAGCGCGGCAGCCAACCGTTCTGCTCGTGGATCTTCAGCACCGAGTTCGCGATGTCGCGCGCGCGCTGCGGACGCAGCATCGCCAGCAACTGGTTCTGCGAACGGTAGGTGTCCCACAGCGAGAAATACTCGTAATAGGTCCAGCCCTCGGCTTTGTGGATCTGGGTGTCGTAGCCGCGATAACGGCCGTCGCTGTCGCTGCCGGTCAACGGCTGCAGCAGCGAGTGGTACAGCGCGGTGTAGAACACGGTGCGGTCGTCGCCGCTGCCGCCGGTGACGCGCACCGAATCGAGTTCCTTGCGCCAAACCGCCTGCGCCTGCTTGCGCATCGCATCGAAGCTCAGCGCCTTGCCGTTCTTCATCGCCTCGTCGCGCAGATTACGCCGCGCGCCTTCGGCGTCGACGTGCGAGATCGCGCTGATCGCCGTGACCGCGCGCCCCTTGGCGGTATCGAAAGTGAACCACGCGCCGTGCGGCCGCGTGTCGCCCTGCATGCTGTTGCTGCCGCCGGGATGGCCGCCGGTTTCGTCCCAGGTACCGTGGCTCGCGAACGGCCGGTCGAATTCCATGCGGTACCAGGTCGTGTACTGCTGGCCTCCGCAGAAACTCTTGGTGGTGATGCTGCCTTCGACCGCGCGATCGCCGATCACCTGGACCGTGCTGCCGATCACCATATGCCGCTCGTTGGCCTGGCCGGTGTTGACCAGGATCGTGCCCTGCTTCGCTCCGGCGGGGAACGTGTAGCGCTCGGCCGCCGCGCGCGTCAGCGCGGTCGCTTCGGCCTCGATGTCGCCGCCGGCTTCGCCGGTCAGACGCACCTTGTAATAGCCCGCCTCGCCGACTTCGCCGTCGTGGCTGTAGCTCGATGCATAGTTTTTCTGGTCGAAGGACTTGAACTCCTTCGTGTCGAAACGCTTGCCCGGCCCGATTTCGCCGGTGGTCGGCAACACCGACAACTGGCCGCCCTGCTCCCAGCAACCGGCGCCGGACAGGAAGGAATGGCCGAAGCCGCGGATCTTCGGATCGTCGTAGCGCCAGCCGGTGTAGTGATCGCCGATCGGGCTGACCTGGATCAGGCCGAACGGCGCCGATGCGCCGGGAAAGGTGTTGCCGTCGTCCTTGCTGCCGATGAAGGTGTTGACCTCGCGCACCGGATCGCGCGCGGGCGTGACGGCCTGCGCGCTCGCCGCGGCCAGGGCCACGGTGAGCGCGAACGTCAACGCCGCGCCGAGCGGCCGCGCGCGCGCGCCCATCACCGAAACCAAGTCATGCCTGCGCCGTGCCGGATTGCGAGTCATCGTTGCCTTTGCCCTGCCAGTGAGAGGAGAAAGCCCGCTGCGATGGCAAGCATCGCAGCGGGCGGATCGATCAATTGAAGTCGAGCACGTACTCGATCGCGACTTCGCGGCCGACCGGGCTGAAGATGCGGTCGGCGATGAAGGCGAAGTCCTTCTTGTACGGGTCCTTGTCTTCGTTGACTTCGTCGAACACGTTGCTGACGTAGACGTTGACCTTGGCCTTGTCGGTGATCTGATAGCCCGCGCTCAGGTTCCAGGTGATCGCAGGTCCCACGCGGCCGTAGTACTTACCGGTCTTCTGGCCGAAGGTCGGGCTGGCGGCGTCGTTGTCCACGCAATCGTCCGAGCTGGGCACGTAGCCGTCGGCGAATTCGCGGCAGCCGCCGAAACGCACGCTCGGCACGCTGCCGACGCGGTCGGCGTAGACGGTCGCATTCCACTTGTCGCGCTGCCAGTTGACGCTGCCGCGGAACTTGCTGCGCGGTTCGTCGGTGCGCTTGTCTTCCATCTCGGCGCTGCCGTCGCTCTGGGTTTCCAGCTTGAGCAGGTTGGTGTAGTTCAGGCCGACGCTGAAATCGCCCCAGCGCGCGGTGCTGAAACGGTATTTGAGCGAGGCATCGATGCCCTCGACGTTGCGCGCGGCGCGATTGATCGGACCGGTGCGGATCTCGGTGACCGGGCCGAGCAAGGGACCGGCGCCATCGGGATCGGCGCCGCGGGTGACGCGGCTGAGCTGCAGCTTGCAGCGATCCGAGCTGGGCGGGCTGACCCGGCGTTCGCCGGTCGGCGTCTTGCCGGTCAGGCAGTAGGCCTCGTCGAGCAGCACGTCGTCGGCGCCGATGTCGTCGATCTCGTCTTCCAGTTCGATCCGCCAGTAGTCGGTCGACACCGACAGACCCTCGGCGATGTCCCAGACGAAACCGGCGGTCCACGAATTGCCGGTTTCGTACTTCAGGTTCGGCGTGCCCTGACGCGAAATCTCCGCGTCCTCGACCTTGAAGCCCGAATCCCAGGTGCAATTGCCCTGTTGGCCGGCGCGCAGGCAGTTGAGGTAATCGGTCTGGTCCGACACCGAGGTGCTCGGCGTGGCGTAGACGAAATGCATGTCCGGCGCGCGGAAACTGGTCGCGTAGGTGCCGCGCACCAGCAGATTGCTGAAAGGCCGCCATTCCAGGCCGGCGTTGTAGGTGCTGGCCGCATCCCCGGAAACCGCGTCGTACTTGTCGTAACGACCGGCCACCGAAGCGGTCAACGACTTCAACAACGGAATCTTGAACTCGACGCCGGCCGCGTAGTGATTACGCGAGCCCGAGCCCAGATCGATGTTGGCGGTCTGCTCGTACCGGCGATCGTCGCCGAGCGTGTTCGCGTCCGGCGCGAGGCGATAGCCCTGCTTGGCCGCTTCGAGCTGGCCGGCGAAACCGATCGGACCGGCCCAGCCTTCGAACAGATCGCCGCTGACGATGAAGTTGGCCGAGGTCAGCCACGATTCGGCGCGGTTCTTGCCACGGGTGGTGATCGAGGCGTAATCCTGCGGCGAGATCGGGTTCCACAAGCGGCCCTGGTCGACCCGGTCGCGATTGGCGCCGAGGAAGAACCGGTCGGCCTCGGCGGTCAGCACCGCCGGGAATTTTTCGTCGACGCGGTATTCGGCGCGGCCGATGCTGAAATCCCAGTCGAAGCGATCGCCGAACTTGCCGCGCAGGCCGGCCGACGCGTCCCAGGACAACTCATCGGAATGGGTGTAGCCGTTTTCGGCGCCGCCGATTTCCTGCGGCGTGAAGTAACGCACCAGGTCCAGATTGGCGCCGACGCCCCGATCGAAATAGCTGCCGCTGGAACTCCAGGCCGGCATGAAGGTCATGTTGGTGCCGCGCGAGCTCCACACGCCCAGGGTCGCCCAGCCCTGCATGCCGTTTTCGAAATCGTAATTGGCGTACAGATAGCCGGAACGGTCCTCGCTGCCGTTGCGCAAGGTCCAGTGCTGGAACACCGCGCTCTGCCCGCACTGCCAGCCGGTGTTGTTGATGGTGTTGCTGTTGCGGTTGTAGGTGCGGCGGTTCTGCAGGAAGAACTCGCCGCCGAACTGGTCGCAGGCGCCCGGCGGCGGCGCCAGGCGCATGCCGGTGTCGGTGTTGAGCATGCGGATGCCGGTCGACGGCAGGATGCCGGTGGTGCGGTCCTGCGGATTGAGCGAACGCGGCGGCGCATCGAAATCCGAATCCATGAACGGACGCTCGCCCGCCGGCAACGCTTCGCGCTTGAAATACTGCAGCGCGTAAGTCACCGACCAGTTGTCGCCGCTGCGGCCGCCGGCCCAAGACAGGTCCATCGCGTCGCGGCCGCCGCGGGTCGAGGTGCCGCCGCGGATCTTGACCTGATCGCCCTGGAATTCCTTCTTGAGAATGACGTTGATCACACCGGCGACCGCGTCGGAGCCGTAGATCGCCGAAGCGCCGCTGGCCAGCACTTCGATCCGCTCGACGATCGCGGTCGGGATGTTGTTGAAGTTCGCGAAGTTGCTCTTGCCCTGGTACGGCAGCGGGTAATCGACCACGCGGCGGCCGTTGATCAGCAGCAGGCTGCGGCCCGGGCCCATGTTGCGCAGGTTGAGCGGGCTGGCGTTGACCGTGTGTTGGCCCCAGGCGATATCGGATTCGACCGTGCCCATCGCTTCGGTCAGCGTGGTCAGCGCGTCGTAGACGGTGTTGAAGCCTTCTTTCTCGATCTGCGCGGCGGTGATGGTGAATACCGGCGCCGGGCCTTCGATTTCGGCGCGCTTGATCCGCGAACCGGTGACGGTGACTTTGTCGATCTCGGTCGGCTTGCGCGCATTGCCGGCCTGATCGGACGACGGCGCCGGCTCAGCCTGGGATTGCTCGGCGAGGGATCGATCGGCGGACGGATCGGGCTGCGCATCGGCGGCCCGCGCATGCGGCGCGAACAGGACCGACAGCAAGGCGCAGGTCAGCGCGCTGCGTCGCACAGTGGAATGGCTCATCTTGGCGGTGCTCCCCTTTTAAAAATTGACTGCGAGCGACCTGTCCCTGGCCCCGAATAGCTTTTAACTCGATCTAAGTTGTGACGCCCGGACCGCGATCATGAGCGGCCCTGGCACATCCAATCCCCAAATTGGATCGATCTAAATTAACCACAGAGGGGTGGCCGATGCATGACGCGGCGCAGCAATGATCCTGTGCTATGCGGCAGGCCCGAGCCGGCCCGAAAGCGCCCGAGGCGCGAGAAGAATCGCTAAGTGATTGTTTTGCCGAATCTGGCGTAGGGCCCGGGCCGGGATCTGTCCCGATCGCGCGGCGTCCGCGATCGGGACCGCCCCGCGCCGATTCGTGATGCATGGCCGGTCCGTGAGTGCGGCGCAGCATGGCGCGGGCGATGACTGGCGCGGCCGGGCGCCGCTGGCGATGCGCCTCGATCGCGCGGGGATCGATCGCAAATTGGCGGGGTTTCAGCCCTGGCGGTTCGAGCGGACGATCCGCGCCCTTCCCCACCTCCGCCCCAACCTCTCGCCATCGACCAAGCCAGGACACGGCGCAAACGCCGATACCCCGAATCAGAACGCAGCCGGCTCGCCGTCGTCGTCGACATAACGCGCCCCGCCCGCGCCGCCGATCGACGCCAGCACGACGCGCAAATCCTGGCGTACCGACGCGCTCAACGCGGTCATGCAGGTCAGGCGCACGCCGTCCTGGCCGAACACCAGTTGCACTTCCTCCCAGCCGCCCTCGGGCCGCTGCGGATCGCTGAGCCAGACTTCATGGGCGCCGACGCTACGATTGAATGTCGGCAACGATTCGAATTCGAGCGGCAGCGTGTCGCGCCGCCGCCGATAGTCATCGACATCGTTCGGGATCGCGTCGTATTCGTAGCCCATCGTCTCGCTCGTCTTGCGCGAATCGACCGCGATCAGCCGCGTAAGGCGGCCACCAGCTCGGCCACCCGTTGCGCGTCGCTTTGCACCCAGTCGGGCGACAGGCCGGCCAGGGCCTCGTTGCGATACGCCATCGCCGAGCGTCGGGGCGCTTTCGCCGAGGCATGCAGCTCATGCACTTTCGCGCGCTGCGCGAGCGCGACGATGTTGTGCGCGGTCACGCCGGCGCCGGCCATCAAGGCGATGCGGCCACCGGCCTGTTCGCTCAGGGCGGCGATGCGGTCGGCGCCGCTCCAGGCGTCGTTCGCGCCGCCGGAGGTCAGGATGCGCTCGCAGCCCAGGCCGATCGCCGCTTCCAGCGCGGTCGACTGATCGCGCGCCGCATCGAAGGCGCGATGAAAGGTCACGCCGAGCGGCCCGGCCGCGGCGATCAGTTCGCGGCACAGCGCGGTATCGATATCGCCGCGCGCATCAAGGGCGCCGATCACGACCCCGTCGCAGCCCAGGCGCACGCAGTTTTCGATGTCGGCGCGCATCACTGCGCATTCGGATTCGTCAAACAGAAAATCGCCGGCGCGCGGCCGGATCAGCACATACAGCGCTATGCGCAAACGATCGCGCGCGACCGCGATGCTGCCGTAGGACGGCGTGGTGCCGCCCTCGCCGAGGTTTTCGCACAGTTCGACCCGATCCGCGCCGCCGGCCTGCGCGGCCAGCGCCGAACCCAGGGAATTGGCCGAGATTTCCAGCACGCGCGCGCTCATCGCCGCGCTCACGTCTGCTGGGTCGTGTAGACCGAACGCGAGTCGAGCAGCGCGTCGCGCTGGCCCGCATCGCACACCGCGTAGACGAAGCCGCGATGCAGCGCGTGCGCGCCGACTTCGCCGTGCTTGTTGATCGCGAGGAAACATACCTGCAAGGTCTTGCTGGCCTGCGGGCGCTTGCGCACGACGCGATCGATCGCTTCGCGGCAGGCTTCATCGGGACTGCGGCCCTGGCGCATCAGTTCGACCACCAGGAAGCTCGCGGCATTGCGCAGCATTTCTTCGCCGACGCCCGACGCGGTGGCGGCGCCGACTTCGTTGTCGACGTACAGGCCGGCGCCGATGATCGGGCTGTCGCCGACCCGGCCGTGCATTTTCCAGGCCATGCCGCTGGTGGTGCAGGCGCCGGCGAGTTTGCCGCTGGCGTCGATGGCGAGCATGCCCAAGGTGTCGTGATTGGATTTGTCGCCGGGCCTGGCGTTATCGAGGCGTTCGGCGTTGATCTGCGGCTGGTACTTGGAGGTCTTGCGCCATTCGTTCCAGGCCGCGCGCGCCTTGTCGGTCAGCAGCGGCTGCTTGGGGAATCCCTGCTCGATCGCGAACTGCTGCGCGCCCGCGCCGACCAGCAACACGTGCGGAGTGCATTCCATGACCCGGCGCGCGACGCTGATCGGATGGGCGATGTCCTCCAGCGCGGCGACCGCGCCGCAGCGGCCGTCGCCGTCCATGATGCTCGCGTCCAGAGTCAGCACACCGTCGCGATCGGGGTTGCCGCAGCGCCCGACCGTGCTGTTGCACAGATCGGCCTCGGCCCAGCGCGCGCCGGCTTCGACCGCGTCGAGCGCGGAACCGCCGGCCGCGAGCACCGGCCAGGCGGCCTGGTTGGCGCCGACGCCGAAGTCCCAGGTCGAAACCACGCGCGCGCCTTTGATCGCACCGGGCGCGGTATTCGCGCTTTTGATCGACTCGGGCGCGGTGTCCGCGCCCTTGACCGCACCCGGTGTCGTGTCACGCGCGGACGCGGCCAACGATGGCAGGGCCGCGGCGGACGCCGCCAGCACAGAGCTTTGCAGGAAACGGCGGCGTGAGGTCATGGCGGTCTTCGGTGCTTGGCGCGCGCAGCGCGGACCGGCCACACGCTAGCGGCGGCGTGCGGCGTACGCAAGCGCGCGCGGCGCGAAACCGATCCGGCACAGGCCATGAAACGCGCGCGAGTGCACGAACCGGTACGCACCGCCGATGACCGCCGGTCCCGACGGGATGCGCTACAGCCCCGGCGGCCGCCCGACCCTCACCGCCTGCTCCGCTTCATGCGCGCCCTGCGCCGGCGCCGGCGCGATCTCACGATTGACCCGGCTCATCATCTCGTTCACTTCGCTCGCGCTCGGCACCGAACCACTGAACTTCACCTGCAACGACGCCGGATTTTTCAATTCGCCCTGCACCAGGAAACCGCCGCCGTCCGGGCCCTCGGCCTTGACGATGTGATCGACCTGCTTGAGGCCTTTCGACCGCGCCAGTTCCGCCAACTCGCCGGCTCGGCGATCGAGCGTCGCGTCGACGACCGACTTCATGCCGTGCTGAGTCAGTTGGTGGCCGCCGAAATCCATGGCCTTGAGCATCAACTCGGCCTGATCGAAATCCTGCTCCAACCCGCGCACGTGCCGGCTCAGGACCGGATGCGGTCCGGGCGCGAACGGAGGGCCGTCCAGTTCGATCTTGACGCCGTGCGGCCGCAACAGCGGCACGAAGCCCAGCGATTGCAGACCGTGCAGCGGCTCGCCCTTCACCACCAGTTCGGTGGTCGCCGGACCTTGCTCGAGTTTGTCGGCGGCGAGGCTGTGCTTGAGCAAGGTGGCGCGGTTCGGCCATGCCGGATTGGCGACCACGCATTCGACGTTGCACACCTGCGCGGCCAGATAGGCCTGACCACCGCCCTTGGAATGGCCGACCACCGCGTGCAGGCCATCGGGCAATGCCTTCTGCACCTGCTGGGTCAACTGCACGGCGCCGTCGTACTGCGCGCTGCCGAAACCGCCGCCCTGGCCGACGTTGGTGATCCAGTCGCTGCCCTTGTCGGTGCCGCGAAAATTCAGCACGAACTGATCGTCCTTGCGGTACAGATCGGCGCGCAGGCCACTGGCGGTATCGTGGAAATCTTTCGGATTCAGGCCATGCGCCAGCAGTTCGGCGTCGCCGACGCGCTTCCAGCCGCTCAGATCGGCCTCGCTGCGGTCGGCATATCCGTCGCGCATGATCGCCGCGGCGACGGTGGGGTCCAGGCTCGCCGCGCGCGGCGGCGCGGGCGAAGAGGACGACGCGCCGGGCGGCGCGAGGTCGTGGCGCGGAAACACCGCGTTCACGCCGTCCATGGCGAATCCCCTCGACGCGGTCGACGCCGCGCGCGTATCGGGTACGGCATCGCGCGTCGTCGACGACGTGGCGATGGGCGCATCGTGTTCGGGCGCGGTAAACGATTCGTCGAAGGGATTGCCCACTCGCGCATACATGCGAGGCCCGATCGGCGGCATGGTGTGCGGCGCGGCCGAGGGCATCGCCGCGCGCGGCGCCACGGCGCCCGGCGCGGTGGACGGCGTCGCCAGCGGCGCGGCGTTGTTGCGTTCGACACCGTGCGCGGGTTCGAACTGATTGCCGTCGTCGCGATGGTGACGGGTGAACGAACTGAGCATCGAATCGGGATCGCGCGCGCTCGCTTCGAACCGCGTGGTCCATCGATTGAAGGCACCGCCGATGCTGTCGAAGATCGAGGTCTTGGGTACTTTGGGATTCGGATCGGACATCGTCCCGTGCTCCTTGGGTTGAGGACGTGCCACGCTGCGCGGCACGACGAAATCGCCCAAACCAACGCATAAAGCGCGCGTCCTCGGCCACGCCGGAGGCCATGGCGCCGGTTAAAACCGACCCAGGTCGCAAATCCGTGCATTCAATCGCGCAGCGATATCCGCGCGTGCGTACCGATCAGCGCGCATCCAGGCGCCCTCGCCGAAACTCGCCTACAACGCTTCGCGATGCGTGACCACCAGTTGCACCGCCGTGCCGCCGCGATAGTCGTCGGGCTCCAGGCGATAGGCGATGCGCACCCACGGCGGCGGCGTGTTGCCGTCCCAGCCGCCGAACTCGATCGCGTTGAGGCGCAGGCCGTCGCGGCCCAGTTCCAGCTTGAGATGGCGCTCGCCGACCACGCGCCAGGACAGCACTTCGAATTCGCCGTCGAACTGCGGTTCGGCGAAGCCCTGGCCCCACGGCCCGCCGTCGCGCAGCGATTCGGCGTGCGCGCGATCGAACTCGGCCGCGTGCAGTTCGCCGTCGCTGAGCACGTCGGCCTGCAGCAGTTCCGGGGTCAGCGCCAATCGCGCGCAGTGTTCGAACGCATCGCGGAAGGCGTCGAACGCGTCCAGGCGCAGCGACAGACCGGCGGCCATCGCGTGGCCGCCGAAGCGTTCGATCAGATCGGGATGACGCGCGGCGACGTCGGCCAGCGCATCGCGGATATGAAAACCGGGAATCGAACGCGCCGAGCCGCGCAATTGCCGGCTACCGGGTTCGGCCGGGGCGAACGCGATCACCGGCCGGTGCAGGCGTTCCTTCATCTTCGACGCGACCAGACCGACCACGCCGGGATGCCAGTCGTTGTCGAACAGACACAGCGCCATCGGCGCGGCCTGCGTGTCGATCGACACCCGCGCGAACGCGGCCTGCGCTTCGTCGGTCATCTGCTGCTGCACGGCGCGGCGTTCGGCGTTGATCTCGTTGAGGGTGGAGGCGATATCGCGCGCCTGCGCGGCGTTTTCGGTCAACAGGCATTCGATGCCGAGCGCCATGTCCTCCAACCGCCCGGCGGCGTTGAGGCGCGGCGCGACCGCGTAGCCGATATCGGCCGCGGTCAAGCGCCGGTAATCGCGTTGCGAGACTTCGATCAAGGCGCGCAATCCGGCGCCGCCCTGGCCCGCGCGCAGACGGCGCAGGCCGGCGGCGACCAGCGCGCGGTTGTTCGCGTCCAGCGGCACCAGATCGGCGACGGTGCCGACCGCGACCAGATCGAGCAGCACGCTCAGATCCGGCACGCTGTCGGCGCCGAACGCGCCGGCTTCGCGCAGCCGCCGGCGCAAGGCCAACAGCACGTAGAACATGACCCCGACGCCGGCGAGCATCTTGCTCGGAAACCCATCGCCGGGCTGATTTGGATCGACGATCGCATCGGCCGGCGGCAAGTGTTCGCCGGGCAGATGGTGATCGGTGACCAGCACTTTCCAGCCGCGCGCGCGCGCCGCGGCGATGCCGGCATGGCAGGCGATGCCGTGATCGACGGTGACCAACAGATCCGGTTCGAGCTTCGCCAACTCCTCCACCAACGCCGGCGACAGACCGTAGCCGTGCACGATCCGGTTAGGCACCGCATGCGACACCCGCCTGGCGCCGAGCAGACGCAGGCCGCGCACGCCGACCGCGCAGGCGGTGGCGCCGTCGCAGTCGAAATCGCCGACCACCAGGATGTGGCGATCGGCGGCGATCGCATCGGCGAGCAATTCAGTCGCGGCGTCGAGCCCGAGCATGCCGTCGGGCGGCAGCAACTGCGCCAGCCGCGGCTGCGCCTGCTCGACGCAATTCGCGCCGCGCGCGGCGTAGACCCGGCGCAGCAGCGGCGGGATCGAATCCGGCCACAACCCGGCATCGGCGACTTCGCGGCGGCGCAGGCGCGCGACCGGTTTCATCGGCGTCCGCCCGAACGCAAACGGCCCGCGTTCGGCCAATGCGGAGCCGATGGATAGATGCGCAACAACGTCATGGCTTGCTCAAGCTTGCAGCGAGCGCAGCGACTTGCGCCAGAAACGCCAGCGCTGCGAACGCGCCAGTTCGAAACGCTCGCCGTCGGCGAACGCCAGCACCGCGCGCTCCAGCGTTCCCGCATCGAGCGCGCGCGCGATCGGCTCGAGCCAATCGCGCTGCACCACGGTCAGGTCGCGCGCGGCGCGCAGGTCGAACAGGCGTTCGCCCTCGCCCGCCGGCCATTGCGGCGGCAGCGCGGTGGCGGCGATGCCGGCCTGCGCGCCGAACGCGGTCAGGCCTTCGTCGTCGCTGTAGACCTGCTGGTAATTCGTGCGCACGTGATCGGGCAGCACGCCGCCGCCCCAGAACCACAGCGAATTGATCGGCGCCAGCCCGGCGGCGATGCGCTGGGCGTTGTGCGGATGGTTGTGCAGGACGATCTGCGCCTCGCTGAGCAGCGAACGCCAGCGGCGGCCTTCGCTGCCTTCGTTGTCCATGCCCGGCAGGTGCTGGAACATGTCCTCGCCCAGCGCCTGTTCGGGCGAGGCGAATTTCGGCAAGCGGCTTTCGCGCGGCAACGCGAGGTACCAGCGGCTCGGGTGCGGCGCGTCGATCGGAAAACCGGCGTCGCCGAACAAAGGCCGCAATGCCGGCAGCAACGCCGCGCTGTCGCGCTCGCTCAACGACAGCGCCTGACCGTAGGCGAGCAGGCGCGCGCCGTTGATGTCGGGCCGCACATAGGCCGGGTCGGCGCGCAGCCACGCGCCGTAGGCGGCATCGCCGACATCGCGCTGCCGCGACACCGCCGCGATCGGCCAGCCGCGCGGCAGGATGTCGAACACGCGAGCAGCCTGATCGGCCGCCTCGACGCTGCGGTCGGCGCGGCCGAGCCGCAGCCCGAAGGTTTCGCCCAGACGCTGGCCGCCGAAGCGCGCGCGCTCGGGCAACAGCACGGTGACGCTGTTCATGGCTGACGGCTCATGCGCGAACGCCGGCTGATCATCCGGCGCTGTAGCTGACGCCGACGATTTCGTACTCGTGGGTGCCGCCCGGCGCGTCGATGACGACGCTGTCGCCCTCGTTCTTGCCGATCAGCGCGCGCGCGACCGGCGAGGAGATCGCGATCAGGCCGAGTTTGATGTCGGCTTCCAGGTCGCCGACGATCTGGTACTTGCGCTCTTCCTCGGTGTCCACGTCGATCAGCTCGACGGTGGCGCCGAACACGACCTTGGAGCCGGCGTTGAGCGTGCTGATGTCGATGACCTGGGCGTGCGACAGCTCGGCTTCGAGCTGCTTGATCCGGCCTTCGATGAAGCCCTGCTGCTCGCGCGCGGCGTGGTACTCGGCGTTCTCCTTGAGATCGCCGTGGGCGCGCGCTTCGGCGATCGCGTTGATCACCGCCGGCCGCTTGACCGACTTGAGTTCTTCCAGCTCCGCGCGCAAACGCTGCGCGCCCTGGGCCGTGATGGGTGGTCTCATTCCTTGCTTCCTCGGTAACGCGTCCTTTTCGGCCGGACGCCGGCATGTTGAATGCTGGGTTGGCCCCATTGTGCCGGGAACCTGGGCGGAAGGCATCCCGGGAGGGATGGGGCTGGGTCGGGCGCTGGGATTCGGGCGGATGTCAAGGCATCGCTGAAACCTAACCCACTCTTTCAGACCGTCATTCCCGCGAAGGCGGGAATCCAGTGACTTCGAGCGTTCTCGCACGAAAGGCACTGGATTCCCGCCTTCGCGGGAATGACGTTCTGGAGAGAACTCGCTGAAGTCTCTGGATTCCCGCCTTCGCGGGAATGACGGTCTGGGGGCGACGCGGCAAGTTAAATTGCAGAGCCGGTCCATGCCGCGGTGGAAACGGTTATGGGATGCCATAACCACGTCCATCTAAAGCGGTCATCCTCGCGAAGCAAGACCGTCATCCCCGCGAAGGCGGGGACCCAGAGACTTCAGCGCGACATCCCAAGTCCGTCATTCGCGCGAACGCGCAAATGACGGTCTGAGCGCGCGCGTGGCCCCTTACGCCGCGCCAATCTGCGCATGCAGCTCCTGCAACGACCACACCGGGCCCTTGCCGCGATAGTCCAGCGAGCCCACCAGCGCGCGCGCGCCCGACACCGTGGTCGAGTACGTCACCCGCTGCTGCAGGGCCTCGCGGCGGATCGAGAACGAGTCCGAGATCGCCTGACGGCCTTCGGTGGTGTTGATGATGTAGACGATCTCGCCGTTCTTGATCAGGTCGACGATGTGCGGGCGGCCTTCGGTGACCTTGTTGACCGATTCGCAGCTCACGCCGTGTTCGGCGAAGAAGGCCTGGGTGCCGCTGGTCGCGACCAGGCTGTAGCCGCGGCGCAGCAGTTCCTGCGCCACCGGCAGCACCCGCAGCTTGTCCGGGTCGCGGACCGAGATGAACACCTTGCCGACCGGCGGCGCCTTGATGCCGCCGGCTTCCTGCGCGCGCGCCATCGCCGCGCCGAAGTTCTTGCCCACGCCCATCACTTCGCCGGTGGAGCGCATCTCCGGCCCGAGGATCGGGTCGACGCCCTGGAACTTGGCGAACGGGAAGATCGCTTCCTTGACCGAATAGTAGTCCGGCACGATTTCTTCCAGCGCGCCCTGCGAAGCCAGGGTCTGGCCGACCATGCAGCGCGCGGCGATCTTCGCCAGCGCCATGCCGGTGGCCTTGGACACGAACGGCACCGTGCGCGAGGCGCGCGGGTTCACTTCGATCAGGAAGATCGTGTCGTTGCCCTGCGCATCGGTCTGGATCGCGAACTGGGTGTTCATCAGCCCGACCACCTTGAGCGCCTTGGCCAGCGCCACGACCTGCTCGCGCAGTTTTTCCTGGGTGCCGGCGCTGAGCGAATACGGCGGCAGCGAGCACGAGGAGTCGCCCGAGTGCACGCCGGCCTCTTCGATGTGCTCCATCACGCCGCCGATCAGCACCCGGCCTTCGCGGTCGGCGATGATGTCGACGTCGACCTCGACCGCGTTGTCGAGGAAGCGGTCGAGCAGCACCGGCGAATCGTTCGACACCTTGACCGCGTCGCGGATGTAACGGGTCAGGTCGGCGTCGGAATAGACGATTTCCATCGCCCGGCCGCCGAGCACGTAGCTCGGACGCACCACCATCGGATAACCGATCTGGTTGGCCAGCATCAGCGCTTCATCGGGATTGCGCGCGGTGCGGTTGATCGGCTGGGCCAGGCCCAGGTCCTGCACCAGCTTCTGGAAACGCTCGCGGTCTTCGGCCAGGTCGATGCTGTCGGGCGAGGTGCCGATGATCGGCACGCCGTTGGCTTCCAGCGCGCGCGCCAGCTTGAGCGGGGTCTGGCCGCCGTACTGCACGATCACGCCCTTGGGCTTTTCGAGGTCGGCGATTTCCAGCACGTCCTCGAGCGTCAGCGGTTCGAAGTACAGGCGATCGGAGGTGTCGTAGTCGGTCGACACGGTTTCCGGATTGCAGTTGACCATGATGGTTTCATAGCCGTCCTCGCGCAGGGCGAGCGCGGCATGCACGCAGCAGTAGTCGAACTCGATGCCCTGGCCGATGCGGTTGGGGCCGCCGCCGAGCACGATGATCTTGTCACGGTTGCTCGGGTTGGCTTCGCACTCGTCCTCGTAGGTCGAGTACATGTAGGCGGTGGTGGTGGCGAACTCGGCGGCGCAGGAGTCCACGCGCTTGTACACCGGACGCACGCCGAACGCGCGGCGCAGGGTGCGCACGGCGGTTTCGTCGGTGCCGGTGAGCTGGGCGATGCGCGCATCGGAAAAGCCCATGCGCTTGAGCGCGCGCATGCGCGGCTTGTCGAGCGCGCCCAGGCCGGCCTCGGCGATCTCGCCCTCGGTCGCGATCAATTCCTCGATCTGGTCCAGGAACCACGGATCGACGAACGACAGCGCATGCACGTCCTCGACGCTCATGCCGGCGCGGAACGCATCGCCGATGTGGAACATGCGCTCCGGACCGGGTTCCTTGAGTTCGCGGCGCAGCTTGACCAGGTCGAGTTCGTTGCCCAGGTCCAGGCCGGTCGGGTCGAGGCCGACCTTGCCGGTTTCCAGACCGCGCAGCGCCTTCTGCAGCGATTCCTGGAAGGTGCGGCCCATCGCCATGACTTCGCCGACCGACTTCATCTGCGTGGTCAGGCGCGCGTCGGCCTGCGGGAATTTCTCGAACGCGAAGCGCGGGATCTTGGTGACGACGTAGTCGATGCTCGGCTCGAACGAGGCCGGGGTCGCGCCACCGGTGATTTCGTTGCGCAGCTCATCAAGGGTGTAGCCGACCGCCAGCTTGGCCGCGATCTTGGCGATCGGGAAGCCGGTGGCCTTCGACGCCAGCGCCGAAGAACGCGACACGCGCGGGTTCATTTCGATCACCACCACCCGGCCGTTCTGGGCGTTGATGCCGAACTGCACGTTGGAGCCGCCGGTGTCGACGCCGATCTTGCGCAGCACCGCGATCGAGGCATCGCGCAGGCGCTGATATTCCTTGTCGGTGAGGGTCTGCGCCGGAGCGACGGTGATCGAGTCGCCGGTGTGCACGCCCATCGCGTCGAAGTTTTCGATCGAGCACACGATGATGCAATTGTCCGCGGTGTCGCGGACCACTTCCATCTCGAATTCCTTCCAGCCCAGCACCGATTCCTCGACCAGCACTTCGGTGGTCGGCGAAAGCTCCAAACCACGAGTGACGATATCGATCAGCTCTTCGCGGTTGTAGGCGATGCCGCCGCCGCTGCCGCCCAGGGTGAAGCTGGGGCGGATGATGGTCGGGTAGCCGACGCGGGTCTGGATGTCGATCGCTTCTTCCAAGGTGCGCGCGACCTCGGCCTTCGGGCATTCCAGGCCGATCTCCTTCATCGCCACGCGGAACAGCTCGCGGTCCTCGGCCATGCGGATCGCTTCGCGCTTGGCGCCGATCAGCTCGACGTTGTACTTCTCCAGCACGCCGTTATCGGCCAGGTCCAGCGCGCAGTTCAGCGCGGTCTGCCCGCCCATGGTCGGCAGCAGCGCGTCGGGCTTTTCCTTGGCGATGATCTTCTCGACCGTCTGCCAGTTGATCGGCTCGATGTAGACCGCGTCGGCCATGTTCGGGTCGGTCATGATCGTGGCCGGATTCGAATTGACCAGGACCACGCGGTAGCCCTCGTCGCGCAGCGCCTTGCAGGCTTGCGCGCCGGAGTAGTCGAACTCGCAGGCCTGGCCGATCACGATCGGACCCGCGCCGATGATCAGGACGGTTTTGATGTCGGTACGCTTGGGCATCGGTAGTTACTCGTAATGGCTATTTGGTTGGAGCGACCGCTCGGGAGAATCATTCGTCGCGGCATCTTTCATGCGCGCGCCACATCGCTCATCCGCTCGCGGGCCGTGAAAATAAGTATTTCGGTATCTGGCAGCTTTCGACCGCCTCGCGCATGACGCCCTGCACGATTCCATCGCCGAACAGTTCTTTCGCGTTGGGGAAGTTGCCGTAGACCGATTCGATGCCGGTCAAACGGCGCAGCAGCTGATGTTCATCGCGCGAGACGAACGCGGTGACCGCCTCGTGTTGCCGCGGATCGGTTGTCGCGATCACTTGTTGCAACAGCGCTTTCGAATCGGATGCACCCGGATGTTTCTTGCCTGCCTCGATCGCGAGATCGGACAGCTTCGCGAAGACATCGGCGGCGCCGGCCGACAATACCGCCAGGTCGGCATCGACCAACTGCGGATACGTTTTCGCGTAATCGGCCATTTCCGCGCGCCTGAATTCGCGGTAGCCGCGCGTCGACAATTTCTCGCGAGCGCAGCTCAACCACTGCGGCTCGAGATCCTCGGCCGCGATCGATTGCAAGGGCCAACGCGGATCGGCCGCGGCCGCGGCATCGAACTGCGGGCCGAGCGGAATCATCCTGACGATCAGGTCGGCCAGTCGATCGCTACGGGCGGCCTCGGACGCCGCCGACGGCTCGGCGGCCGCAGCCTGGCTCATCGCCAGCGCGCCGATCAGCAGACCGGCCCACCGCATGGCTCCGATCCGACGTTGCGGCAATCGTAGGGATGTCATGTCAGTACAGCCGGTCCTGCCAGGATGAAGGCGCGCGCCAGGTGATTTGCTCGGGCGATCGCGCATCGATCGCGCCGTGGTCGACCGCGGCGCGAACCTCGCGCTGCATCGCGGTCCAGTTTTCAGCGGCGGCGCCCAGGCGCGCGCCGATGCGGTTGTTGTGGGCGTCCATCGCCCGGCTCGCATTGCCTTGTCCACCCCGCTCCATCACCGCGGTCACCCAGTCGACGCACCGCGGCGACAAGGTGTAGGCCACGATCGCGCTGGCCAGGCTATGCCGGTAAGCATCGGCCGGGCCGTTGCGTCCGCCGGGAAGATCGGCGGCGAACCATTGCGTGTAGACCGCGATCATCACGAAGGCGGGATACGCGCCGAGCAACGCCAGCAACGCCAATGCACGCGAACGCCAGCGGCGTCGACGCGTCGGCGTGGCCGGCGCCGCGCTCATCAGGCGGCCTTGGCCTGTTCCATCGACACCACGAACTGGTCGAACAACGGCGACACATCGTGCGGGCCCGGGCTCGCTTCTGGGTGGCCCTGGAAACTGAAAGCCGGCGCGTCGGTCAGGGCGATGCCCTGGTTGCTGCCGTCGAACAGCGAGCGGTGGGTCACGCGCACGTTGGCCGGCAGGCTGGCTTCATCGACCGCGAAGCCGTGGTTCTGCGAGGTGATCATCACCCGGCCGCTGTCGAGGTCCTGGACCGGATGGTTCGCGCCGTGGTGGCCGAACTTCATCTTCAGAGTCTTGGCCCCGGAGGCCAGGCCGAGCAGCTGATGGCCCAGGCAGATGCCGAAGGTCGGGATCTTTTGCGCGAGGAATTCCTTGATCGCCGCGATCGCGTAGTCGCAAGGCTCCGGATCGCCGGGGCCGTTGGACAGGAACACGCCGTCGGGCTTGAGCGCCAGCACCTCGGCGGCCGAGGTCTGCGCCGGCACCACGGTCACCCGGCAGCCGCGCTCGGCGAGCATGCGCAGGATGTTGAGCTTGACGCCGAAGTCGTACGCAACCACATGAAAACGCGATTGCGCATTCACGAACGCGTTGCGGTCGAGGTCGAGCTGACCTTCGGTCCACTCGTAACGTTCGCGCGTGCAGACTTCCTTGGCCAGGTCCATGCCCTTGAGGCCCGGAAACTTGCGCGCGGCTTCGATCGCCTTGGCGACGTCGATCTCGCCGGCCATCAGCGCGCCGTTCTGGGCGCCGGTGTCGCGCAGCAATCGGGTCAGCTTGCGGGTGTCGATGTCGGAGATCGCGACCACGCCGCGATCGGCCAGCCACTGCGGCAGCGCGATCGTGCTGCGCCAGTTGCTGGGGCGGCGCGGCACGTCGCGCACGATCAGGCCCGAGGCCCAGACCTGATGCGCTTCGTCGTCCTGCGCGGTGATGCCGGTGTTGCCGACGTGCGGGTAGGTCAGCGTGACCAGCTGACGGGCGTAGGAAGGATCGGTGAGGATTTCCTGGTAGCCGGTGATCGCGGTGTTGAATACGACTTCGCCGACGCTGAGGCCGGGCGCGCCTACGGAAACGCCCTCGAACACGGTGCCGTCTTCGAGTGCGAGGATTGCGGGTTGGGTCACGGGGGGATCGCCTTGGCTGCCAAAGGATCTGATCCCGTGCGCGACATCGGCAAAACCGACTTGCAGCAAAACACGGACGCGGTGCGGGACCGGTCCGGCGTGCGGGATTCAGGCGAGCCGGAATTCTAGCGGCGATGGGCCTCGGGCGCCAGCCTCAATGTGGCCGCAGGCGGCAATTCGGGTGTTGGGGCGTGGCGGCGCTTCAGGTTTGGGCGGTGGTTTGGTGGGGGTGTTCAGGTCGGGGTGGCTTGGAAGCAAATCCTCCCTGCCCCCATTTTTCAACGGGAGGAGGCGTCTTGGGGTTCGGTAAATGGGCCGGAATATCGCTTCGGCCAGGGCGTTGTGGCTCTAAGCAGAGCGGTAACGGGGCCGTTTCAGTGGGCGAACAAGCCCCAATTAGCGACAGCCCTGCTGTTCTTCCCCCTTTTGTAGAGGGGGATCGAGGGGATTTGCTCTGCCGCCGCGCTACCGCCCGCGGCCCCGTTCAGAGATTCGGAAACATCAGCTCCGCCAGCCCGTAACGCCCCGGCGCCTGATGGGCGACGCGCAGCGCCGCCTCGAGCGCGCCGCGCGCGAAGATGTCGCGGTTGCTGGCGCGGTGGATCAGTTCCAGCCGCTCGCCGGCCGCGGCGAACTGGACGGTGTGTTCGCCGACGATGTCGCCGGCGCGCAGGCTGGCGTAATGCGGCTCGTCGCCGCGACCGATCGCGGCGGCCGCGCCCAGGTGCAGCGCGGTGCCCGACGGCGCGTCGAGCTTGCGGGTGTGGTGGGCCTCGATCACGTCGCAGTCCCAGCCCGGTAAGGCGGCCGCGGCGCGGCGCACCAGTTCGGTCAATACCACCACGCCGAGGCTGTAATTGGCCGCCCACACCACCGCGATGCGCGCGGCGGCGTCGTTGATCGCGGTGTTCTGCGCCGAACTCAGGCCGGTGGTGCCCGAGACCAGGGCCTTGCCGCGCTGCGCGCACAGCGCGAGCACCGGGTCGAAGCCGTCGGGCAGGCTGAAATCGATCGCCACGTCGAACTCGGGCGCGCCGTTCAATTCGGAGACGGCGAAGTGCGGCACGCCGTCGATCACCCGCTGCGCGGGCTGCGAACGCGAATAGGCGGCGACCACGCGCAGGTCCTGGCGTTCGGCGGCGAGCCGCAGCAAGGCCTGGCCCATGCGGCCGGAGGCGCCGTGTATCAACAGTCGGGTGATTTCGCTCATGCGATCAGGCTAGCGGCGCAATCCGGCGGCGACAAGCTCGGACTTCGCCCGGCTCACATATCCGCGCGCGCATGGCGCGCGATTCGCGCATCGACGATGCCGATAAGCTCGCCGCGGCCGCGCTTAGTGGCTACCCGTGCCGTCGTGAAAACGCGCAAGCGCGTCGCGCAGCGAGCCGCCGTTCGGACCGACCAGATCGTCGACCCGCCAGCAACCGCCTTCGCGCGCGAGCCGCAGGCGCGCCACTTGCGGCTGCGACGGCTGTGCGTCCCCGAGCACGAACCGATAGCGCACCTGCACCACGTTCTGGCCCTGCGCGACGAACCGGGGATCGAGCGCCTCGCCGTCCTGCGCGTCCAGCCAGGGATCGGCATTGATCGCGCAGACTTCGCCGCCGTCGCCGCAGGCGCGGTCTTGCTTCAGCAGGCGCAGCAATCGCGCCGAGACGATCCGCTCCAAGCTCGGCAGCGGGTCGTTCCAGAAGGTGTAGTGATCGCGGTAAAACGCGCCGGCCGTCGCGACCGGCGTATCGCCCAGGCAGGCGGCGCGCGCATCGCCGGCGCCAGCCAGCAGGCCGGCGGCGACGAGCGCTATCAACGGCATCGCACAGCGCATCGAAACGTCCTTATTCGTACCAGCGCCAGGCCGCGAGCAAGGCGTCGGCACCTCGCCGGTGGCCATCGAGAAAATCGGCGAGCGCATCGCGCACCCGCGCCCTCGCCTGCGGACGCAGGTCGTCGTCTTCGTCCAATGCCTCGTCCCCGAGCGCGGTATAGGCATTGGCCACCGTGGCGATCGCGCCGAACGCGGTGGCCAGGTCGTCGGCGATCGGTCGCGGCGACCACGGGCCGCCGACGAGGTCGAACAGCACCTGGCCGCTGCGCATGTCGAGAATGAAGGGATTGCCGCCTTCCATCGCGACCGTCAGCCATTCGTCCTTCCACGCGGGCAAGCGTTCACCGCTCAGGCCATGCCAGCGATACCCCGCCTGCAACGACCACAGCTTGTGCAGCGGCGGGATGTCGACCGGGTTGCCGCCGGCGTCGAGGCTCAGCCCGATCGGCCCGACCGACTCGTGAAGGGTTTCGCCCCACGGGCCGAGTTCGCGGTAGAACGCCTCCAGCGTCGGCGGCAGGGCGATGTCGCCCTGCCACTGCGACGCCGGCTGCGAGCGCAGTTCGCCCCAGGGCTGCAGCAACGGCCGCAAGGATTCGTAACTGCGCGCCATGGCTTACTGATACACCAACTGCGCCTTGAGATTGGGCAGCACTTTCTTCGCGAACGCCTGATAGGCGCGGTTGTAATCGGCGGTGCAGACCGGCCCCAGGGTCGCGTCCTCGATCACCCGGCTGGCTTCGAGCACGTTGCCCTTGAGCGTATAGGTCGCGGTGTAGCGCGAACCGCCGGACTCCAGGCTCAGGTTCGGCGGCACCGCGATCACCTTCATCGTCGCCGGGAATTCGATCCGATAGGTTTCCTCCGAACGTCCGCCGCCGCAGGTGCCGTCGCCTTCGTCCTTGTCGATTTCCGCGGTGCCGCTGCCGACCAGCGCGCTGACCGGCATCGGGCTGAAGAAACTCGGCCCGAGCGCGAACGCGCCGGGCACCGGCAAGGCCTGCTTGACCTCGAACTGCGCGCGGTAACGATGCTCGCCGCGCAGCGGCTTGGGATCGTCCTGGGTGAAGCTGCCTTCGGCCTGCAGGCCGCCGCGCTTGAACACGTTCTTGACCATGTCCTTGGCGTCGTCGGCGCTGAGCTCGCGCAGGCTCGCGCGCATCGAGATGGCCGGCATGCCGCTGAGTTCGACCTCGACCGTGCCCTTCATCGAGCCGTCCTCGAGCACGGTCAGGCGGGTTTCCATGCGCTGGCGGTTGTGCAGTTTGACGAAGCCCGGCGTGGACGCCTTGAGTTCGGGCCGGTCCACGCGCAGCACCGGCTTGCCGGCGATCTGCGCCGGCAGTTCGCCGAACGGAATGCCCTTGGCGGTCGCATCGACGTACAGGTCCAGACCCGGCAGGTAATTGAGCACGTGGTTGACGCTCGACGCCACCGGCACCTTGGGCAGGGTGTAGACGTTGCCGGCGTTGATCAGCGCCTGGGTCGCCTCGATGCCCTTGGCCGCGAACAGCGCCTGCAGCAAGGTCGCGTGGTCCTTGCAGTCGCCGATGCGATTGTCGAGCACGAACTCCTGATCGCGCGGCACCACCGCGCCCAGGCCGATGCAGTTGCCGGCATAGTTGATGTTGGTCGACACCCATTCGTACAGCGCCTGCGCGACCGCGCGCTGGTCGGTCTTGCCGGCGGCGATTTCGTCGGCGAGCTTGCGCACCCGCGCGGTCGGCACCGCCTTGGGCAGCGCGCGTTCGCCGTAGGCCTTGGCGATGTCGCCGTAGCTGCGGAAGGTCGACAGGGCGTAGCCGTTGTAGCGTTCGAGATCGAAGATCGTGGCCGGGTCGGATTCGCGCTTGACCGGGCTCAGGTTCTGGTAGGTCCACTCGACGATGTGACGGCCGCCGACGGTTTCGTCGCGCACCTGCTTGAGCTTGCCGAAGGTCTGCTGCTGGGTCCACAGCCCGGCGGGCAGGTCGATCTTGATCCGCAGATCGCCCATGTAGGCGTTGTCGGAGAAACTGGTGATGTCGGAAAAATGCCCGTCGAACATCGCCTTCTTGCCGACCAGCCGGTAATTCAGCACCACCGTGTCGCCGACCGCGACGTCGGGGAACACGAGGCTGGTGGTGGCCACATCCGAAAATGCCGGTCCGCCGCCTTCGCGACCGTCGTTGGTCTCGACCTGGAAGTTCGACTTGGGCACGTCGATGCGGCGGCCGTCGGCCTTGCGGGTGTAGGCCTCGATCACGTCGAGGGTCTGGATGCTGGCGCTGTAGCCGATCGATTCGTGCTTGGCGTATTCGATCGCGCGTTCATCGAGCACCTTGAACGCGGTTTCGTGCTGCTCGACGTAGCTGCCGTCGGCCTGCACGGTGTAGCTCAGATACGAACGCTCCCGGCGGATCGGGTCGTCCGAGACGGCGGCCGCGGCGGGCGTGGCGCTGGCCGCCGGCGCGGCGGCGGCGCGATCGGGCGGCGCGCTCTGCGCGAACGCCGCGCCGCCGATGAGTGCAAGACAAACCGCGGCCGACAGCCGCTGCATCGCGATGCGCATCCTTTCTTCCCCCATTCCTGTTGGACAGCCCTGCGTGGTGGACGGCCGCGCGATCGCGGACCGGCGCCGTCGCGCCGAGCGTCGGCGCGCAAACGTTCTACCACATCCCCGGCGTGCCGGAGTTGGCGATCACGGCGAGCGCAAACCCGGGCGTCGCGGCGCGCCGATCGCGGGTGCGCGGCCGCGAACCGGGCGGCCGACGCGCGGTGTCGACGGACGCGAAAAAACGTAGGCGCCGCCCACGAAAAAGGGGGCCGAAGCCCCCTTGTCCGAACACGCGTCGCGCCTCTCGCGCGACGCGTCGGGCGCGATGCGCGCCGCCGCGATCAGGAGGTCATCCGATCCCAGAATCCCTTGACCCCGTCCAGAAAGGTGGAGGACCGTGGCGAGTGCTTTCGCGCCCCCTCACCCACGAACGTCGCTTCGAATTTCTCCAGAAGCTCGCGTTGTTCCGTTGTGAGATTGACCGGCGTCTCGACCACGACGCGGCAGTACAGGTCGCCGGTCTTGCGGCTGCGCACCGACTTGACGCCCTTGTCGCGCAGGCGGAACAGCTTGCCGCTCTGGGTTTCGAAGGGAATGCGCAACTCGACTTCGCCGCCGAGGGTCGGCACCCGGATGGTGTCGCCGAGCGCGGCCTGCGAGATGCGGATCGGCACGTCGCAATGCAGGTCGTCGCCGTCGCGCTGGAAGATCTCGTGCTCGCGCACGCGCACTTCCACGTACAGGTCGCCCGGCGGCGAACCGGTCGGGCCGGCCTCGCCTTCGCCGGTCAGGCGGATGCGGTCGCCGTTGTCGACGCCGGCCGGAATCTTGACCTGCAAGGTCTTGGTGCGTTCGACCCGGCCCTGGCCGTGGCAATCGGCGCAAGGGTTGGCGATGGTCTTGCCGCTGCCGTTGCAGTGCGGGCAGCTTTGCTGCATCGAGAAGATGCCGCGCTGGATGCGCACCTGGCCGTGGCCCTTGCAGGTGCCGCAGGTTTCGACCTTGCCGTCGGCCGAACCTGTGCCGTTGCAGGTGTCGCAGGCGTCGAGGGTCGGGATTTCGATCTGCTTCTCGACCCCGCCGACCGCTTCCTCCAGCGACAGCTCCATCACGTAGCCGATGTCGGCGCCGCGACGCGGACCGCGCGCACCGCCGCCGCCACCTCCGAAGATATTGCCGAAGATGTCGCCGAAAATGTCGCCCATGTCCGAGAACCCCGGACCGCCGGCGCCGCCGCCGTTGCCGTGCTCGAACGCGGCATGGCCGTGCTGATCGTAGGCGCGGCGCTTGTTGGCGTCGGCCAGGATCTCGTAGGCCTCCTTGCACTCCTTGAACGCGGCCTCGGCGGCCGCGTCGCCCGGATTGCGGTCCGGGTGATGTTTCATCGCGCAGCGGCGATAGGCCTTCTTGAGGTCGTCGTCGCTGGCGTTGCGCGCAACGCCCAGCACTTCGTAGTAGTCGCGTTTGCTCATGGGCTGGGTTCGGGAATCGGGAATTGGGAGTCGGGAATCGTCAAATCAAAAACGGGCGACGCGTCAGGACGGCTGTCGCCCGCTACGGATACAAGAACGGGGAACCGGGTACTGGGCGAACCACACGTCAGATCGCGCCGCCATTCCCGATTCCCCATTCCCGATTCTCGGCTTACTTCTTCTCGTCCTTCACTTCAGTGAACTCCGCATCGACCACGTCGTCGGCCTTCGCCGATGCGCCGCTGTCGCCAGCCGGGGCGCCTTCGCCCGGCTGACCGGCGTTGGCCGCCGCGAACAGCGACTGCGCGGCCTCTTCCAGCGCCTTCGACTTGGCTTCGATCTGGCCCTTGTCGTCGCCCTTCATCGCCGTTTCCAGCTCCGAGATGGCGGCTTCAGCGCGGCCGATCTGGTCGCCCGGCAACTTCTCGCCGTGCTCCTTGATCGTGCTGCGGGTCATGTGGATCAGGCCGTCGGCGTGGTTGCGCGCCTGCACCAGTTCCTGGAACTTCTGGTCTTCCTCGCGATTGGCCTCCGCGTCGGCGACCATCTTGGCGATCTCTTCCTCGGACAGGCCCGAGCCGCCCTTGATCTCGACCTTCTGTTCCTTGTTGGTCTTCTTGTCCTTGGCGCTGACGTGGATGATGCCGTTGGCGTCAATGTCGAACGACACCTCGACCTGCGGCATGCCGCGCGGCGAGGGCTCGATGCCGGACAGATCGAAGCGGGCCAGCGACTTGTTGAAGCGGGCCTGATCGCGCTCGCCCTGCAGCACGTGCACGGTCACCGCGGACTGGTTGTCCTCGGCGGTCGAGAAGGTCTGCGAGGCCTTGGTCGGCACCGTGGTGTTCTTCTCGATGATCTTGGTGAATACGCCGCCCAGGGTTTCGATGCCCAGGCTCAGCGGGGTCACGTCGAGCAGCAGCACGTCCTTGACGTCGCCGGCCAGCACGCCGCCCTGGATCGCGGCGCCGACGGCGACGGCTTCATCCGGGTTGACGTCCTTGCGCGGTTCCTTGCCGAAGAACTCGGCCACGGCCTGGCTGACCTTGGGCATGCGGGTCTGACCGCCGACCAGGATCACCTCGGCCACGTCGCTGGCGCGCAGGCCCGCGTCGTTGAGCGCGATGCGGCACGGCTCGATCGTCTTCTTGACCAGATCCTCGACCAGCGACTCCAGCTTGGCGCGGGTCAGCTTGATGTTGAGGTGCTTCGGGCCCGACGCGTCGGCGGTGACGTACGGCAGGTTGACTTCGGTCTGCTGCGAGGACGACAGCTCGATCTTGGCGCGCTCGGCCGCGTCCTTCAGGCGCTGCAGGGCCAGCGGATCCTTGCGCAGGTCGATGCCCTGGTCCTTCTGGAACTCTTCGACCAAGTAGTCGATGACGCGCTTGTCGAAGTCTTCGCCGCCGAGGAAGGTGTCGCCGTTGGTCGACAACACTTCGACCTGCATTTCGCCGTCGACCGAAGCGATCTCGATGATCGACACGTCGAAGGTGCCGCCGCCGAGGTCATAGACCGCGACCTTGCGGTCGCCGCCCTTCTTGTCCATGCCGTAGGCCAGCGCGGCCGCGGTGGGTTCGTTGATGATGCGCTTGACCTCGAGGCCGGCGATCTTGCCCGCGTCCTTGGTCGCCTGGCGCTGGCTGTCGTTGAAGTAGGCCGGCACAGTAATGACCGCTTCGGTGACCGGCTCGCCCAGGTAGGCTTCGGCGGTCTTCTTCATCTTGCCGAGCACTTCGGCCGAGATCTGCTGCGGCGCCATCTTCTTGCCGTCCTGGGTCGCGACCCAGGCGTCGCCGTTGTCGTGCGGGACGATCGCGTACGGCACCAGGCCGAGGTCCTTCTGCACTTCGGCGTCGGTCATCTTGCGGCCGATCAGGCGCTTGACCGCGTAGAAGGTGTTCTTCGGGTTGGTGACCGCCTGGCGCTTGGCCGACGCGCCGACCAGGACTTCGCCGTCCTTGGTGAACGCGACGATCGACGGGGTGGTGCGGTCGCCTTCGGAGTTTTCGATGACCTTGGCCTTGCCGCCTTCCATGATCGAAACGCAGGAATTGGTCGTGCCCAGGTCGATGCCGATGATCTTGCCCATGGATGTTGCTCCCTCTCTCAATGCTTCAATGTTGGGGGCGGCGCGATTGCTGCAGGCCGCCGATGTGCGATATCTGGGGCTCGGTGCCGGGCAGTTCAAGCGCCCGTGCCCTGCCCTTTAACGTCTGGTGAACTTCGCGGGCCAGGCCGATGGCCGTCCCGCCGCTTGCGATTACGGGGTTCCGCTCAGTCCTGGCTGACCACGACCAGGGCCGGACGCAGCAGGCGCTCGTTGAGCAGCCAGCCCTTCTGGTAGACCTGGACCACGTGGTTCGGCGCGACGCCCGGCGCGGGCACCAGGCTCATCGCCTGATGGTGCTCGGGGTTGAACGGCTGGCCGACCGGGTCGACCGCGACCAGGCCGTTGTCGCCGGCGACCTTGAGCAGCTGGCGCAGGGTCAGTTCCATGCCTTCGCGCAGCGCGTTGGGCTCGCCGCCGGCCAGGTTCAGCCCGGCTTCGAGGCTGTCGATCACCGGCAGCAGGTCGCCGAGCAGGCGCTCGTTGGCGAACTTGCGGGCCATGTCGATATCGCGGGCCACGCGCTTGCGCTGGTTGTCGAGTTCGGCGCGTTCGCGCAGCGAGTCTTCGCGCAGCCGGGTCAACTCGGCGCGCAGGCTCTCGACCTCGGTCGGCTCGGCGCTCGCCGGGGCGGCTTGGTCGTCGAGGTTCAGTTCGGGATTGGGGTCGTTTTGGCTCATGCTGGGTCCTGGCGGTTTTTCCGCGACAGGCCAGCTATGGGGCCGCGGCCGGACCATTCAAGTGCCGGGATCTGCGGCGATCGTGCGGGATCGGCGCTCAGTTGCGGCGAGCGGGGGCGTTTCGGGACAATCGCGGTGCGCCCAAGGCGATGCCAGCCGCTGCGTCGATCGTGGGGCCGCCCCCTGTAGGAGCGGCGCGAGCCGCGACCGCGCCACGACAAACCCGGCGCCAGCCTGGGCATGCCGTGAGGGTTACCCGACGTAACCAATCCTGCGCGGGAAGACGGGATTCGCGGTCGCGGCTCGCGCCGCTCCTACACGGGCCCGCCCCACAGACGCGAAGGCCCGGCCTTATTCGGCGTCGGGCGCCCCGAACGCATTGCCCAGCGCGTCGGCCGCCGCCTGCACCACCGGGATCACCCGGTCGTAGGCCATCCGGGTCGGCCCGATCACCCCGAGCACGCCGAGCACGCGACCGCCCGAGGTGTACGGCGCGGTCACCAGCGACACCCCTTCCAGCGGCGCCAGCCCGGTTTCCTCGCCGATGAAGATGCGCACGCCCGGCGCGCGCACGGTGCGCTCGAGCAGTTGCAGTATCTCGCGCTTGCGCGCGAAGGCTTCGAACAGCTCGCGCAGCCGGTCCAGATCGGCCAGCTCCTGCACGCCCATCAGCCGGGTCTGCCCGGCCAGGACCATGTCGTCGTTGTCCGGAATCAGCACCTGCTCGGCCAGTTCGACCGACTGCGCCAGCAGCGTCTGCATTTCGGACTGGGCGTTGCGCAGTTCCAGCAGCAGCACGTCGCGGATCTCCGAGACCGGCCGGCCGGCGAAATGTGCGTTGAGGTAGTTGCCGACCCGCTCCAGCTCGCCGGCCTCGTACGGACGGCGGGTCTGGATGATGCGGTTCTGCACGTCCTGATCGGCGAAGACCAGGATCGCCAGCACCCGCTGCGCGTCCAGCGGCACGAAATCGATGCGCCGGAACGCGAACTGCTCGCGCTTGGGCACGCTGACCACGCCGACGAAGTGGGTCATCGCCGACAGCAGTTCCGAGGCGCTGCCGAGCAGGGCCTGGGTGCCGGTGCCCGACGGCAGCTCGCTGCGCAGGCGCGCGAGATCGCCTTCCGGCAGCGGCCGCACCTGCAGCAGCGAGTCGACGAACAGGCGATAGCCCTGCGAGGTCGGGATGCGCCCGGCCGAGGCATGCGGCGCGCTGAGCAGGCCGGCGTCTTCCAGATCGCCAAGGATGTTGCGGATGGTCGCCGCGCTGACGTCCAGCCCGGCGTGCTTGGCCAGAGTCTGCGACCCGACCGGCTCGCCGCTGTGGATGTAGCGGCCGATCAGCGTGCGCAGCAATTGGCGCGCGCGCGGGTCAAGGCTGGGATCGGGGCGGCGGTTCATGAGTGTGGATATAAGCGCCGGTGGGGGAAGGTGCAAGGGTTGGTTGGAAGCCGGGATTGGGGATTCGGGATTCGGGATTGGGGGAAAGCTTCGGGAATCGGGAATCGGGAATCGGGAATCGGGAATCGTAAAGAGCATGACGCGATCGGTCTGCAATCTGACGAGGCCCGCCTTTTGCTTTTGCTCGTCATTCGCGGAAGTGACGAGCAAAAGCAACGCGGCCCGTCCAGCAAAAACCAACAAGGCCCTGACTGACAAAACCAACGAGGACCGACCCGCAAACCCAAGCCAGCCCACCCTCAGCCCCAGTCTCACCCCATGATCCACCCCACTCCTACGCTCGCCCCCGCCGCCGCTCCCATTCCCAGCCCCGCTCGCTCAAGGCACAATCGCCGCCGCATGCTCGCCCACCTCTCGCTCAAGCAATTCGCCGTCGTCAGCGCCGCCGAACTCAGTTTCGGACCCGGCCTCACCGTGATCTCCGGCGAAACCGGCGCCGGCAAGTCGCTGCTGGTCGACGCCCTTGGCCTGTTGTCGGGCCTGCGCGCCGACAGCGGCGTGGTCCGCCACGGCGCCGACCGCGCCGAACTGGTCGCCGACTTCACCCTCGACGACGCCCCGCAAGCCGCCGACTGGCTGCGCGACAACGAACTCGACGAAACCGGCGACGGCGATACGCCGGTCTGCCAGATCCGCCGGGTGATCCGCGCCGACGGCGGTTCGCGCGCCTGGGTCAACGGCCGTCCCGTCACCCTGGGCCAGCTCGGCGAACTGGCCGGGCGTCTGGTCGAAATCCACGGCCAGCACGAACACCAGGCGCTGATGGCCAAGGCCAGCCAGCTGACCCTGCTCGACGCCTACGGACGCACCGACGCCGCGCGCGGCGCGGTCGAGGCCGCCGCGCGCGCCTGGAGCGCGCTGCTGCGCGAGCGCGACACGCTGATGGCGCAAGGCGACGTGTCCGACCGGATCGGCTGGCTCGAACACCAGCACCGCGAACTCGAACGCGAAGCGCTCGACCCCGAGGCGCTGGCCAAGCTCACCGCCGACCATCGCCGCCACGCCCACGCCGCCGGCCTGATCGCCGCCTGCGAAGCCGCGTTCGCGCGCATCGGCGGCGACGAAGGCCCCTCGCTGACCCGCACCCTGCAGCAGGTGCGCGGCGAACTGCAGCGCGTGACCGAGCACGAACCGCGCCTGGGCGAGGTCGACGCCATGCTCGACAACGCCGCGATCCAGATCGACGAAGCCCTGGTCCTGCTAGACCGGGTCCGCGACGACCTCGACCTGGACCCGTCCGCGTTCGAACAGATCGAAAGCCGGATCGGCCGCCTGCACGAACTGGCGCGCAAGCACCGCATCGCCCCCGAACAACTGGCCGCGACCCGCGACGGCATCGCCGCCGAGCTGGAGATGCTGCGCGGCGCCGGCGTGCGCCTGGAAACGCTGGACCTGGAAATCGAAACCGCGCGCAAGGGCTGGCGCAAGGCCGCCGACGTGCTCGGCAAGGCCCGCCGCGACGCGGCCAAATCACTGTCGTCCAAGACCACCGAACTGATCGGCGAACTGGGCATGGGCGGCGGCCGTTTCGACGTCGCGATCGAACCGCTCGACGAAGACCGGCCCGATCCGAACGGCGGCGAACGCATCGAATTTTTGGTCGCGGCCAACCCCGGTCAGCCCGCGCGCGCGCTGCGCAAGGTCGCCTCCGGCGGCGAGTTGTCGCGCATCTCGCTGGCGATCGAAGTGGCCGCGTTCGGCATGGACGCGGTGCCGACCATGGTGTTCGACGAAGTCGACTCCGGCATCGGCGGCGCGGTGGCCGAGATCGTCGGCCAGAAACTGCGCGCGCTCGGCGCCAGCCGCCAGGTGCTGTGCGTGACCCACCTGGCCCAGGTCGCCGCCCAGGGCCACGCCCACTACCGGGTCAGCAAGGCCGCCAGCGAAGGCGTCACCCAGAGCGCCGTGCAGGTGCTCGCGGCCAAGCAGCGCGAAGAGGAACTGGCGCGCATGCTCGGCGGCGTCGAACTGACCAAGGAAGTGCGCGCGGCGGCCAAGCGGTTGCTGGCGGATGTGGGTTGAGAGCCGGGATTCGGGAATCGGTCAGAGCGTAGCGGCCTAGCTCTGCTACTGCTCTTGCTCTGCCGCTATGCAAGACCTGCCGCTCCGCTGCTGCGCAAGCCCTGCACTCCGCTGCTCCATCGCTGCGCAAGGCCCTCCGCTAGCTGTCCTACGTCGCAGGCCATGCATTTCCACAGACGCATATTTCACAAGGCAGCCGAAGCAGCGCCCCACCAGCCGCCTCGCTCCTTCCTACCGTCATTCCCGCGAAGGCGGGCTCTGCTTTACTTCGGCGAAGCCGAACATCCAGGGCCTTTCGTGCGAGAACGTTTGAAGTCACTGGATTCCCGCGTTCGCGGGAATGACGGTCTGGTGGGACGACGCTGAAGTCTCTGGATGTTCGGCTTCGCCGAAGTAAAGCAGAGCCCGCTTTCGCGGGAATGACGTCCTGGTGGGATGACGCTGAAGCTTCTGGATCCTCGCCCTCGCGGGGATGACGTCCTAGTGGGACGACGCTGAAGTCACTGGATTCCCATGTTCGCGGGAATGACGGTCTGGTGGGATGACGCTGAAGCCTCTGGATCCCCGCCTTCGCGGGAATGACGGCCTGGAGGGATGGCGCTAAAGGCTCTTCACACCCCACAAAAAAGCAAAGGCCCGCCATTGGCGGGCCTTCGTGCATTTCGATTCAAATCACCGGCAACTTCAAACCACCAGCAACCGCGATCCATCCTGGCTTCTCACCAATCCCGAAGCGCGACTCTTGGCCTCAACCAATCCCAAAATCCCGAATCGCGACTCCCGGGCTCAACCAATCCCAAATCCCAAATCCCGAATCCCGAATCTCAAATCCCAGCTTTCAAATCCCGGCTTTCAAATCCCAAATCTCACCGCTTCTTGCGCACATACAACACCAACGAATGCTCCTCGATCTCGTAGCCGTGCTTGGCCGCGACCTTGCGCTGCAATTCCTCGATCTCCGGGCTTTCGAACTCGATGATCTTGCCGCTTTCGATATCGACCATGTGATCGTGGTGATGGCCGCGATCGAGCTCGTACACCGACTGGCCGGCCTCGAAGTTGTGCTTGAGCACCAGCCCCGCCGACTCGAACTGGGTCAGCACGCGGTACACCGTGGCCAGGCCGATGTCCTCGCCTTTTTCCAGCAGCATCCGGTAGATGTCTTCGGCGGTCATGTGCCGCGGCTTGGCCTGCTCGAGCAGTTCCAGAATCCGCATGCGCGGGTGGGTGACCTTGAGGCCGACGTTGCGCAGGTCCTGCGATTCCATGGGTACTTCCCTTGAGCTGTGCGGCCCGGCACGGGCCGGACCGGAGGTGTTGACCGGCTGGCCGTCGCCGCGAGGGCTGCGCACTGGGCGGACGGAGCGGGCGGGCCGGAATGGCGGATGAACGCGCGGGGGTTGCCGACGCTGCGATCCGCCCTTGGTGAGGTCTGGCTTCAGTGTATCATCGGCCCCGTTGCCTTCGACTGCCGCAGACCCTCATACGATGCGTAAGCTCCTGCTCGTTCTCTCGATCTCCCTGCTCACCGCTGGCTGCGGCATCATCTACAAGCAGCCGATCTACCAGGGCAATCTGCTCGAGAAGACCGCCGTCGACCAGCTCCAGACCGGCATGAGCAAGCAGCAGGTGCAGGTGCTGATCGGCACGCCGTCGATCGAAGACCCGTTCCATCAGAACCGCTGGGACTACACCTCGACCCAGCGCGTCGACCGCCTCGGCACCACCCAGCGCAAGAACCTGACCCTGTGGTTCGAAAACGACGCCCTGACCAAGTGGGAAGGCGACTACTTCCCCGAGCAGGACGAACAGATCGCCAAGGCCTCGGTCAAGCAGTTCGGCCGCAACCTGGCCCGCGACAAGGAAAAGGACAAGCGCCGCCGGCGCTGATCCTGGCGGCGCGGCGATCCGTCGCGCCCTGACCCGACATCTCGGCGACTCGCTCAGCGCTTAAGCGGCCCTGCTCGAACGATCAGGTTCGAACCGCTTCGCGCTGATCGCCCTGCCCGTCTATTTCTTCAGCGGCCGATCGGCCGCGCGGCGCCTGCGCGCGTCCTTGGGATCGACCTGCAACGGCCGCAGCAATTCGACCCGGTCACCATCGCGCAACGGCGTGTCGGCGAGCGCCTTGACGCCAAAAACCGCGTAACCGCTGATCTGCGCGTCGTCCTGCCAGCCGGCCGCGGCGACCGCGTCGCCCAGCACCGCGCCGTCGGCCAGTTCCAGCGTCAGCGCTTGGAACCGTTGCGGCCAGGCGCGGACGACCTCGACCTTCACGCCGACGCCGCGCCGTCGGCCGGCGTCGCGGTCGGCACCGCCGGTTCCGCGCCGCGATCGGCGACGCGGACGAAGTCGTCGACCATGCGGTCGGCCAGGCTCTGGAAGCCGACCGCCATCGCCGGCCCGAGCAGCTTGATCGCCGGTTCGAATTCCAGGGTCAGGGTGACCTTGCAGGCCGACTCGTCGAGCGCATGGAATTCCCAACGCCCGCCGAGCTTGCGAAACGGCCCGTCGACCAGTTTCAGCTCGATGTGGTGCGGCGGCGTCAAGGTGTTGTGGGTGGTGAACCAGGTCCGCAGCGCGCCCAGGCCCAGGTCCAGGCGCGCGACCATGTGGCGCTCGTCGGCCTCCAGCACCTGCGCCTGCTCGCACCAGTCGAAGCGGCGCGGATAGGCGGCGACATCGTTGACCAGCGCGAACATGCGCGCGGCGGAGTGTTCGACCAGGGCGGAACGGCGGATCGTAGGCATGTGGCTATCGCAATTGGGGCCGCGGTGGGGAATTCAAGCCAAGGGTCGCGGCGTGTCGCGCGGGAGTTCCGGCAGGTCCGAACCTGGGGTTTTTCGCGTTTCAGCTTCGGATCGGGCATCGCATTGCAGCAATAGTCGCGGGTGGCTACTCAAACCGCCTTCGGATCGTGGACAATCACTCATGGCTAAAAATACAAACAACAAGGCCGGCAAGGATAAAGGAAAGGGCGCCGCCGGCGGCACCATCGCGCTGCACAAGCGCGCCCGCCACGAGTACCACCTCGAGGAACGCTTCGAGGCCGGCCTGGCCCTGCAGGGCTGGGAGCTCAAGTCCATCCGCGCCGGACGCGCGAACATCACCGAAAGCTACGCGGTCGTCCTGCGTGGCGAAATCTTCCTGATCGGCTCGCAGATGACCCCGCTGATCTCGGCCTCGACCCACGTCGTCGCCGAGGAACGCCGCAGCCGCAAGCTGCTGCTGCACAAGCGCGAGATCGACAACCTGATCGGCCGGGTGCAGCGCGACGGCTACACCCTCGTGCCGACCGCGCTGTACTGGAAAGGCAATAAGGTCAAGGTCGAGATCGCGCTGGCGAAGGGCAAGCAGGACCACGACAAGCGCGAAGCCAGCAAGGATCGCGACTGGGCGCGTCAGAAGCAGCAGGTGATGCGGCGGCATAACCGCAACGCTTGATTCGGGATTCGGGATTCGGGATTCGGGATTCGGGATTCGGGAATCGGGATTCGGGAATCGGGATTCGGGAATCGGGATTCGGGAATCGGGAATCGGGAATCGGGAATCGGGAATCGGGAATCGATCAGAGCGTAGTGATCTGGCTGTGCCACAGCGCAAGCCTGGCTACTGCTCCAGCTCTGCTAACGCTCAAGCCATCCACTTTCACGGATGCCTATTTGCAAGGCACTCGAAGCAACGCCACGCTCGAGCCGCCTGGCCACCTCCTACCGTCATTCCCGCGAAGGCGGGAATCCAGTGACTTCAGGCGTTCTCGCACGAAAGGCACTGGATTCCCGCCTTCGCGGGAATGACGATCTGGAAGAATGGCGCTGAAGTCTATGGATTCCCGCATTCGCGGGAATGACGATCTGGAAGGATGACGCTGAAGTCTCTGAATTGCCGCCTTCGCGGGAATGACGACCTTGATGGATCGCGCTGAAGTCTCTGGATCCCCGCCTTCGCGGGGATGACGAGCAAGGTGGCCTCACCTCAGCTCGCCTCATCGACGAGCCTCACGCCGCTCCACTCGCGCATGCCCCGTCACAAGCACGCCCCCTCAAGCGCGCGCCCTCGAGCACGCCCCCTCAGCTTACTCAAGCATGCCCACCTTCACGCGGCAGCGTGAAATAGAACGTAGCGCCCTCGCCTTCGCGCCCCTCGGCGCGGATCGTCCCGCCATGACGTTCGACGATGCGCTTGACCGAGGCCAGGCCGATGCCGTGGCCGGCGTAATCCTCGACGCTGTGCAGGCGCTGGAACGGCCGGAACAGTTTGTCGACATAGGCCTGCGGAAACCCCGTGCCGTTGTCGCGCACGAAGAATTCGCGGCCGCCGCCGGGCGCGTCGGCCGTGCCGAATTCGATCAGCCCCGGGGTGCGATCGCGGGTGAACTTCCACGCGTTGCCGAGCAGATTGCCCAATAGGTTGCGCAGCAACGACGCATCGCCGACCACCTCCAGGCCCGGTTCGATCCGCGCCTCGACCTCGCGCTGCGCATCGCCCATGCGCAACTCCTCGATCAATTCGTTGGCGACGCGGCTCAGGTCGACGCTCTCGTGCTTGAGTTCGCTGCGGGTCACCCGCGACATCTTCAGCAACGCGTCGATCAAGTCGCCCATGCGCGCGGCGGCCTTGCGCACCCGCGCCAGATAGCCGCTGCCGGATTCGTCGAGACGGTCGGCGTACTTCTCGCCGAGGATGCGGCTGAAGCCGTCGATCGCGCGCAGCGGCGCGCGCAGGTCGTGCGAGACGCTGTAGGCGAACGCCTCCAGCTCCTGATTGGCCTGACTGAGCTCGCGCGTGCGCAGCGCGACGCGCGCCTCCAGGGTGCGGTTGAGCGCGTGCACGCGCGCTTCCGCGCGCAGCCGCTCGGTCACGTCCTCGACCTGGACCAGGCCGGTGATGTCCTGCCCGACCTTGCCCGGCACCGGCGAATAAGTCAGCTGGACCTGTCGCGCGACGCCGTGCTGGCGACGCAGGCGGCGGGTCGCGCGCAGCACCCCGTCCTCGTCGCTGCTGCCGCGGCCATGCGCCGGCGACTCGCCGTCCTCGTCCTCCAGCAAGGTGTCGAAACGCTGGTCGAGCAGGCGCGGCAACTCCATGCCGACGATCGCCGCCAACGCCGGATTGGCGTCGACGATGCGGCCCTCGCTGTCGAGCAGCGCCTTGCCGATCGCCGAATACTGCATGGCGCTGCGGAAGCGGGTTTCGCTGCGGCGGAAATCCTCGGTCATGCGCGAGGCGATCTGGCGCGCGCGCGATTCGGTATGCGCCAGCACCAGGGCGATGCCGTACAACAGCAAGGACGTGAAAATGCCCAGCGCGAACAGATTGCGCAGGCCCTGCATGCGCGGCGCGGCTTCCTCGATCGGCGGCGATTCGTATTCGATGCGCCAGGTGCGCCCGTACACGTCGAACGTCGCCTTGTGCACGAACGCCGCCGGCTGGGTCGGCGCCGGCCCCGCGGTGCGGAACAGCAAGGTGTCGCCGCCGGCGCTGTCGTCGTAGATGCGAAAGCGCATCTCGCGATGGCTCTTGCCGAGCGACATCTCGACGAATTTCTCCATCCGGAACGGCACGTACACCCAGCCTTGCATCTCGGCGCGGCGCAGGCTCGGATTGAGCGGCCGGCCGCCGCCGAGGTAGACCGGCAGCACCAGGATCATGCCGGTGCTGGTCACGCCCTCGCGCTTGTCCTGCAGCAACTGGATCTTGCCCGACAGCCGCGCCTGGCCCGATTCCAGCGCCGCCTCCATCGCCGCGTGCCGGGTGGCCTCGGAGAACATGTCGTAACCGATCGTTTCGACATTGGCCGGCGTCTTGGGCTCCAGGTACAGGACCGGCCCGTAGATCTCGCGCTGGCCGAACGGCCGCACCGTCAGCAGGCCGTACCCGGCGTCGCGCCATTCGTTCTGCAACTGCACCAGCAGGCGCTGCGGCACGTAGCCGGTGAATCCCAGCCCGAGCGTCGCCGGAAACCGGCGCTGCAGGTTCATGCCCTCGACATAGGCCTTCCACTGCGCCGCGGTCGGCCGCTGCACCGAGGCGAACAACGACACGCCGCCGCGCGCGACCAGTTCGTAGTTGACCAGACGCTGCTGGATCAACTCGGTGACCTGCACGGTCTGGGCGACGAATTCGGCCTGGGCCGAACGCTGCTCGCGATCGCGCGCGATCCGCCACGCGGTCAGCACCAGCACCAGGGCGACGATGAATACGATGAAGGCGAGCAGATAGCCGCGTCGCGGGGTCAGGCCCGATAAGTCGGAATAGGCGGCCGGGTCGTGCGGCGGCGCGGCGCGTGCGGCCGGATCGTTCGTCGTCATGGGCGCAGCATACAAGGCGCGTCGTGCGGGGCACGTCGACAATGCCGCCCCGCTGCCGCGGAGGCGGCTACGCGGGTGGATCGCGCGGCGCGGGCTCGCGCACGCGCTCGTCCAGCATCAGCCAGTTGATGCACTCCAGATGGTCCATCGCCAGACGCCGGCACAGACGCGGCCAATGCCGTTGCTGCCGGACCGGATAGCCGCGCAGGGCCAGCTCGTACAGATAGCACTCCATCTCGTCGGCCAGCGCCAGCAATGCCATGCCGTTGCGATCGGCGCGCCGCGCCATCGCTTCGCGGCTCGAGCGCGACCGCAGCCAGTGCAACAGCCATGCCAGCAGCACCGCCAGCGCCAGCACCAGGCCGGCCAGCAGCAGGTACGGCCACGGCGAGCCGGCATCCGGCCACAGATTCGCCAGCGCCGCGATCAGCCCGACCATCACCAGCCTCCGCGGGTCAATGCCAGCAACTCGGCCGCCTTGACCTTGAAGCGGCAGGCCTGGGCCATCAGCAAGGCGCGCTGGCGCGTAGACACATAACCGCGGCTGCGCATGCGCCGCAGCATCGCGGTCGAGATGCCGGCCGCCTCGGCCGCCGCGCGCGCGGTCGGGAAACAGGCGATATAGCGTTCGACCGGATTGGGCCGGCGCGGCGGCAGCGGATCGGGGTGCGGCGCGGCGCCCGGCGGCGAGGTCCCCGAGCGGCCGGAGCGATCCGATCCACCACCGCCATTCGGCGAATCCGTCTCGGCGGCGGCGCGGATTGCGGCCGATGTTGCAGGACGCGAACCCGGTCCCACATTCGCCCGACCATCCGGCCGGGTATTGCCTATCAATCGATTCGGTCGATCCATAACCTCTCCATCGGGCATCCATGCCAGAAAAAAATACCATTCGAAATTGCTCTTTTCAACCAGCAAAAAGAGTGATCTTTTTGCAAGGGGGTACGCAACAATGAGTTGCGCTATCCTCGCCCCGGCAGACGGTCGGGGACGAGCGGCCGCCCACGTTTCAGCCCTGCAGGATGCTCCGGCGAGACCTATGACCAACGCTCCCCATCAAGAATTCGCCAATCGGCTGCACCAGGCGCTCGACTTCTCCGGATTCGCCAAAGGCCGAGCCCGCACCGGTGCCCTCTCCGCCTACTACGACGTCAGCCGCGAGACCGCTCGCAAATGGCTGGTCGGCCTGGCGCTGCCGGAGCTCGAACGCATGCTGCAGATCGCGGTGCAGCAGCACGTGAGCTTCGAATGGCTCGCCACCGGCCGCGGCACGATCGAAGGCAAATCGCTGTCGGTGCGCGAAAACGCGGCCAAATACAGCGATCCCGACGAGCTGCGGCTGATGGGCCTGATGCGCAAGCTGTCGCGCAAGAAGCGTCGCGCGCTGATCGAACTGCTCGACGGCAACTGAGGTTTTCGGGTTTTCATGCGCGTCGTGCCGGAACCGGCGACGCCTCGGGCGAGCGCGCGCCGCGCGCGCTCATGCGCTCGGACGCAAGCGCGACACGCGGCCAACCGCGCGCGGCGAACGCCCGCGCGCCACGCGCGCGGCGAACGCCCGCGCGCCACGCGCGCGGCGAACGCCCGCGCGCCACGCGCGCCAACTGAATCGGTCGCCGCGTCGAACACACGCAAGGCTTGAGAACGCGGCGTCAGGCCCTATACTGAACCTGTCAGCGAAACAGCTGTCCCCGGGGGTGCACTGGCTTCGACGGGGGTCGCGAAATCGCCTGGTGCATGCCGAGGGGGTAGCTTTCCTCGTTAATCCAGCTGCAAAACTCTAGTTGCCAACGACGACAACTACGCTCTCGCCGCTTAAGGCGTAAGCCTCGAAACTGCTTGTGTCCGTGCTCGCAGCGTAGAGTCATTATCACGGAATCGTCGGGAGCGGCTGCCTGTCAGCGCCCGGTTAACCTCTAACAGGCTGGTTCCTGGATGCGCTTCGCGCACCGTGCTGTTCGGGAACGAGATCTAACGGAGCGCTAAGCATGTAGTACCGGGGATGGAGTGCCTTCGGACGGGGGTTCGATTCCCCCCACCTCCACCATCTCAACAGATCAGGCCGAAGTTCCCAATCAGGACTTCGGCCTTTTTTGTGCCTGTTCGAACTGTCTGCGCTGGTGAGGTTCTGATCGAGCGCCGTGCATGCGTTGCTCGATGCCAGCCGATGTTGCGCCCTCGCTGCAGCGGTTCGCGGCGCCGAAGAACTCGTCCATCTTCCGAACGCCACCGAACATGGCTTTTTACAGGCCCTGTCGCCAGCCTAGATGGGCCGCATCAAAAGCCAACACCACCTTCAAGGCGCGGCCTGAGTGGCCGGGAAAAGTGAAGGTGTTCGATGGCGACAACTTCATCATTTTCGATGGGGTCTGACTTGCTATCCAATGCCTTTGGAGCACTGTCAGCCCCACCGGAGCAGAGGTTTTGCCCGGCTTGCAATCGCGATCACGCTTTGGACCTGGCAAGACTGGTCGGCAGTGCCTCACGCGCACGACGTGCGACGCTCATGCGGCCAGAATGCATGCGGCGATCAGGATCGAAGGCTCGAACCGATCCTGCGCCAACGCGGTCAAGCCTGCGCCATCGCGCTGGCGTTGTTCCGCGGCAGTTCCCACTCATCGACAAGGAAAGCACTTATGAAAAGCACCTTCGCCCGTCGCACTGTGTTGCTCACAGCCATCGCCCTGTTCGGTTTCTCGGCCACCGTGTTCGCTGCCTGCCAGAGCGCGCGCTGCGGCAGCAATTACAAGGCCTGCATCACCGACGCGCGTGCCGATGGCGAGATGACCGATGCCGAATACCAGCACTGCTTCCAGGATTGGAGCGACTGCCTGGTCGCGAACGGTTGCCAAGCGCCGTAAGCCGGACTTGAAGCACACCAGGAAGAGCCAGCCAATGCGGGTTCTTCCTCAAGGCGCCGGCCACGCGTCCGCGCCGGTACAAACCACGAGCGCTTGAATTCCGCGCAACGCGCTGCGCCGCATCGCCACCGCCCGCAAACAAAAAGGCCCCGGTCACCCGGGGCCTTCCCGACACCCCGCTCAGTTCTGCGAAGGCTTGTTTTCGGCGAAATACTCGTGACTGTCGGCGTTGTCCAGGGCGCTGGCCGGATCGCTGATGGCCAGGCTCTTGGCGCCGGACTGGCCGTAGACGTGATCGTCGGTACCGGCCACCGCGGTGAAGTGGCTGGTCTCGTGGATCAAGGTGCCGGCCTTGGAGTCGGTGCCGGTCAACGGCGCGGTCCAGAACGCACGGCAGACGTAGATCTCGTACGGCTGGTTCGGATAGACGTAGGCGTAATACTTCTGGTTGCAGCCGCAGTTGACCGTGATCTCGCCGTTGCTCTGGTCCAGCGCCGCGTCGATGGCGACGAAGTGCTGGCTGGCGGTGGCGTAGCGCGAGGAGGTGTAGCCGCCGAACCACGTCGTGTAACGCGGGCCGACCGTGCCGGCGTTGAGATAGCCCTTGGCGTTTTCGGCATAGCCGCGCGCGGCGTTGACCGCGCCGCCGATGCTGTCGATCTGGGTCGCGCTGCAGCTCTTGTACGACACTCCGCCCACGACCGAACTGCCGCCACCGCCGCTGGGCTTGCCCTGGACGCCGACGTTGGCACCCTTGCCCGCGACCCACAGACTCAAGGGCGCGCTCCTGGCGATCTGCGGCAAGCCGTTGCTCTGCTTCAACGCGCTGCCGTCGGACAAGGAGGCGAACTGCAGGGCCGAATCCAGTGCGATGACGTACTGGCCGCCGCGGCTGAAATCGTAGGCCTTCGACAGGTCGACGACGCTGCGCAAGGTTTCGCCGGCGCGCAGGATCACGAAGTCCTCGGCCTGCGGCAGGCCGCGTTTGATCATCGGACCTTGATAGGCCACCGTCGCGCCGTCGCGACTGATCTGGAACAGCTTGGATTCGACCAGATTCGACGGCAGCTGCCACTTGGGCACGCGCGCGGTGTGGCGGCTGGTGTTGGTCACCGTGACTTCGACCTGGCCCTGGAAACCGCCGGCCGGATCGGCCACCGCCATCAGGCCCACGCGCAGCGGGCTGACGCGATCGGCCGGCGGCGCCGCGGTGACCGAGGCGATCGCGCCGGCCAGCACCATGCCGCCCGCGATCGTCGGCATCAAAACGAATTTTTTCATCGTGTTCCCCTCGAAATTCAACAAGAGTTGGTTGCGCGCGCTTAGAAGCCGGAGGCGTTGAGCCGGCCGCCGCTGACGGTCTTGCCGCTCAGCGAGGGGGTCGCGATCGCCGAGCTCATGATCGCGCTCTTGATGTCGGCCGCGGTCGCGCCCGGATGCGAGGACGCGTACAACGCGACCGCGCCGGTGACGTGCGGCGTCGCCATCGAGGTGCCGTTGTAGCTGGCGTAGCTCGGCACGACCTGGCCCTTCGAAGACACCGGCACCGTCGACCAGATGCCGTAGCCCGGCGCGCCGATGTCGATGGTGGTCGAGCCGTAGCTGTAGATCTGCGAACCGTCCGAGCGCAGCGCGGTGACCGAAAGCACGTTCGGGTTCGGATACTCGGCCGGATAGCAGTCGGACGTCTCGCAGTTCACGCCGGCATTGCCGGCGGCGACCACGAACAGGATGCCTGCGGTGTTGGCGCGGCCGATCGCGTCCTGCAGCGCCTGCGAAAAACCGCCGCCGCCCCAGGAGTTGTTGGTGGCGACGATGTTGAGGCCGTGGCGCGACTTGAGGTCGTTGAAATAATCGATGGCCTTGATCGCGTCGGCGGTGCTGCCGCTGCGGCGGCCGAGGAACTTGCCGCTGATCAGCTTGACGCCGCTCCAGCACACGCCGGCCACGCCCTGGCCGTTGCCGCCGGCGCCGGCGATGGTGCCCGCGACATGGGTGCCGTGATCGTCGCCGGCGCCGTCGAAGACCTGATTGTCGTTGCCTTCGAAATCCCAGCCGTGCACGTCGTCGATGTAGCCGTTGCCGTCGTTGTCGACGCCGTCGACCGGATCGTAGGGATTGGTCCACGCGTTCGCGGCCAGATCCGGATGCGAGTACATGTAGCCTTCGTCGATGATGCCGACCACGACGTTGCTGCAATCGGTGTGGCCGCCGGCCCAGGCGAGCGCGGCCTGCGAGCCGTACGGGTTGGCCGGGCTCGAACCCGAGCCGTACATGCCCCACAGCGAACCGTTGGTGTAGTAGGTGTCGTTGGACGCGGTCTGATGCTGGTACTGCCAGTTCGGCTCGGCGTATTCGACGCTGGGATCCTTGTTCAGTTCGTACACGGTCGCCGCCAGATCGCGACCGGCCGGCACCCGCATCAGCGCCAGTTCGCCGCGCTTGCCGTTGCCGCCGCGCAGGGTTTCGATTTTCTGCAGGCCGAAGGCCTGGCGCGCCGAGGATTGCTGCACGGCGCTGGTGCCGTCGCGGTACTTCACCAGCAGTTCGTCGGCCTGATGCGCGCGCCCGGCCTTGAGACCAGCCAGCACCAGATCGGGACGGCCGCCGGCGAAAGCGGTGGACGAAACGCCAAGCGCGGACACGACCGCGCCACACAGCAAAGCGATACGGAACGATGACTTCATTGGCTGGTACCTTGAGGTATTGGCTGGCGACCGGGTGTGGTCGCCGCACGACTCTATTTGCCAAATCCGTCACAAACATGCTGCGGTGCGGCATTTGCTGAATTGCATTAATAGCGGGTCAAACGCGTGAATACGTTCACATTTCACGCTTTCGCCGCGGGACCCGCACCGCAGCGAACCGGCTGATCCCCAGGCCCGCGCGCCGCCACGACTGTTTCGTTATTGAAACATCGACAAGCCCGATGCCGAGCGTATATTCGCCCGCATCGGATGCCGTGTTCACTACCGCATGGACCAGGCGGCTCCGCAGACGACGTGCATTTGGGGAAACTAAACACCACGCCGCATCACCCAGGACTCGAAAAAGGCACACCCGGCGAGAGCCGGCGTCGCAAAGCCTCCGGGTACCGGTCCCACGCCGGCACGGCCGAGCTACCGAGCGCATCGAACGGGCGACCACGCCCCGCTCATGGAGTTCTGACATGTCCACTCAACGACGTTGGCGACCGCTGCTGACAGCGGCGCTATTGCTCGCATCCTCCGCGGCCTGGGCGGCCTCGGTGCAACCGACCACCTATCCGGGCAACTTCACCAGCTGCGACGACCTGCCCGGTGTCGCCACCTGGGGCGGTCTGGGCTACAGCACCGGCAGCGCGCCGATCAACGGCCAGAGCTACAACCTGGGCGTCGCCGGCCAGACCATCACCTTCAACTACACGCCGTCCTCGCAGAACCAGTACATCGGCTTCAACGCGACCATGCCGATGGACTACATCGTGGTCAAAGGCGGCAACGCCTACAACGTGTTCCACTACGTTCCGGGCATGTCGAGCGACATCAACCTGTATTCGCCCGACAACGGCAGCGGCCAACCCGCCGGCGTCAGCCACGTCACCTTCTGCTTCGTGCCCAAGCCCACCGGCGAGAAGACCGCCGACGCCAGCTGGCAGCGCTACAGCGACTGGAGCATCGACAAGCGCGTAGTGCCCGAGCAGATCACCATGTTCGACGGCGACAGCCACCAGGTCGAATACACCGTGACCGCCACCCCGCTCACCCGCGGGCTGTACCGCATCGCCGGCACGATCACGGTCAAGGACCCGTTCGACTTCGGCTGGAAAGCCACCGCGGTGGTCGACACCATGCAGTTCGGCAACGCGCCGAATCAGTTCATCGCGCAGTGGACCTCGCAGGGCGGCGACACCGACACCCTGGATTGCGCCAAGCCGGCGCCTAACGCGCAGAAGATCATCCTCAACTGCAGTTACGCGTTCGATCTGAGCAGCCTGAGCTATCCGTTCCTGTCGAGCGCGAGCGGCGGCGTCAACGCCGCGGGCATCACCGCGCAACTGCAGGGCGGCGCGCAGAGCTACACCTTCGCGGCCACCGCCAACTTCTCGATCCCGGCCAACCCGGCGCAGAGCTACGGCGACAGCTTCGCGATCGACGACTCCATGCTGCCCAACGCGGTCGACCACAGCTTCAATCTCGGCGACGGTCCGTACGTGTGGACCTATCCGCGCGCGCAGCCGTTCGTGTGCGGCGCCGATCAGGGCTCGCACGGCAACACCGCCACCGGCACCTGGAGCACCGGCGCGAACAGCAACGCCAGCGCCAGCGATTCGGCCAACGTCAACGTGGCCTGCCGCACGGTCTCGATCTCCAAGACCGCGCAGACCCGCTACGAGCGCGACTACGGCTGGACGCCGGACAAGCACATCGTGGTGTCGCCGGCCGACGCCAAGGTCACCGCGATGCAGGGCTGCCTGCCCGATCCGATCGTCAGCGGCGACTACGCGGGCAATTACCTGTGCGACGACGTCGACGTCATGCTCAACACCGGCGGCAGTTACGAGACCGTGTACCGGCTCGCCGCGACCCGCGGCATCGAATCGGAGAGCGGCTTCGCCGTGTCCGGCGACATCCAGATCGGATGGCCGGCCGACGTGACGCCGTTGTTCAGTCCGTCCGCGCCCAGCGACACCCTGCACTTCGCCGGCGGAACGACCCAGTCTGTCGCGCCGACCTGCGACGCGCAAGGCGCCACCTCGCTGCATTGCAGCTACCAGGCCGCGTTGAGCGGCAAGCTGGACGGCTACAACGAAGCGATCATCCAGCGCGTGAAGCAGTGCTACGACGCCAACGGCAACGCCAGCGATTGCGGACTGCAGGCCTACACCTCCAATCAGGCCGCGTTGTCCTACGGCGAGCCCAACGTGGAGACCGACCGTTGCGTGCTGCTGACCGATCTGTTCAACGGCACCGCCGGGCTCAACCTCGGCACCGGCTTCGGCTGGACCGTGCAGCCGCTGTTGTGCGGCAGCTTCGCCCAGTTCGTGACCGGCGACGTCGACCCCGATCCGGGCATCGTCCGCAGCGTGGACGTGCTCGCTTCGTGGCTGCCTGCGAGCCAGATCGGCGCGGGCAACACCTGTGAGTTCATGGTGCCCAACCTGCTCACGCTGGCGACCGACAACGGCGCGAGCAAGAGCGACGAGGCGGTGCTGAGCGTGCGCGTGCCGCAACTGTGCGCGAGCGCGGGCTGCACCTACACCCAGGGCTACTGGAAGACCCACTCCAAGTACGGCCCCGCGCCCTACGACGCGACCTGGGCGAAGATCGGCGAAAACACGCTGTTCTTCAGCTCCGGACAGACGTGGTACGCGGTGTTCTGGACTCCGCCGAAGGGCGGCAACGCTTACTACATCCTCGCCCACCAATACATGGCGGCGCGGTTGAATGTGGAAGCGGGCGCGAGTGCTCCGTCGCAGGTGAGCAGCGCGATCGCGCAGGCGACCGCGTGGTTCACCGGACGCAGCAGCGCGGCGCCGAAGGGACCCGCGCGCGACACCGCGATCAATCTGGCCGGCATTCTCGCTGCATACAACGAGGGCAGCACCGGTCCGGGTCATTGCTCGGTTTCGCCGTCCACGCTGGCCAAGGCAGCGCAATGAAAACGCAAACGCAGTAAGTCCTGCCCAGACCCCGGCTCGCCCGGGGTCTGGTTCGACGCGGCGGCGGCATCGGTTCGAGCGACTGTTTTATTCGTGTCGGCCGCAGCCGCGATCGTCGATTGTCATCGCCACACCTTGATGCGGGTCCTCGCGTTTTCGCGCGGGCCATGCGGCGAACACGATGGACGCAACGCGCACTCGATCGCGATCGGCGCTCGCCGGTCTTCGCCCGGTTGACTCGTTCAGCTCCAATTGAGACGATAATCACAGCGAGCATCAGGGGTCCGTCAGAGTTCTCACGCCAGCGAATCGGCCTTCGACCGAAAGCCGAATCATCCTTCGTGAGAACTTATGAATCGTCTGACCCTGGCCATCGGCCTGGCGCTGTCGGCTGGCCCGCTGTGCGCGAACGACGCGCCGGCCGCTACGCAAACCGTCCCGGCGCCCTCTGCTTCCGTCTACACCTACGATCCGGTCAAGGTGATCGGCCAACGCCTGTTCCCGTATCAGGAAGGCCTGGTGCTGGACCGCGCCTACATCGACGAACAGATCCGCGGCAACGGCGACATCGGCAGCCTGCTGCGGATCAATCCGAACGTGCAGTTCGACGAGACCTCGCGCACCTCGCGCAACATGGGCGAGATCCGCCCGGCCGACATCAGCATCAACGGCGGCCTGTACTACCAGAACTCGTTCCTGCTCGACGGCGCCAGCTTCAACAACGACCTCGATCCGGTCGGCCCGTCGTCGCCGGCGAATATTCAGGACGTGCCGAGCCATACCCAGGGCATCGCGCTCGACACCAGCCTGATCGGCAGCCTCACCGTCTACGACAGCAACGTGCCGGCAGCGTACGGCGGCTTCAACGGCGGCGTGGTCGAGGCCGAAAGCCGCAAGGCGCGCGATGCGTTTTCCGGCAGCGTCGCGCTGCGCATGGCGCGTTCGGTCTGGAACCAGGCGCATATCGCCGAACCGGCGCTCGGCGATTTCCAGCAGTCGGCGACCGAAGCGCAGCAGCCGAACTACGACAAGTACGAACTGCGCGCGACGCTCGAAGGCCGCAGCCAAAACGGCCTGGGCCTGATCGGCAACATCGTGCGCACGCGCTCGGTGATTCCGCTGCGCGGCTACACCGCCGGGCGCAGCAGCCCCGGCGATGACAACCTCAAGGAGCAGGTGCGCGAAAACACCAGCGCCAGCCTGCGCGCGGACTGGAGCAACGGCGAAGGTCTGGAACTCGGCGCCAGCGTGACCTACGCGCCGACCGACGAGCGCTATTTCATCATCAACGCCAAGAACGGCTTCTACGACCTCAAGCAAGGCGGCCCGGTCACCAGTTTCCGCATCAACTGGCAACACGGCGCCTGGACCTGGCGCAATTCGCTCAGCTACAGCCAGCTCGACAGCTCGCGCCGCAGCGAGGTCGATTACTGGAAATCCTGGGCGCGTTCCAGCCAGATGGATTGGGGCGTGACCACGCTCAGCGGCGAAGGCAGCTGGGGCAATATCGATCAGAGCGACCGCAGCATCGGCTACAAGCTGAGCCTGGAACGCGAGGCGCTGCGCTTGGGCCGCAGCGAACATCGTCTGCAGTACGGCCTGGAATACCGCGACCGCAAGGCCGAGTACCACCGCCTCAACGATCACTACAGTTGGCTCGATCCGGTCGCGACCAACACCTGCACCGATCGCCTCGGTGTGATCGACACCGACGGCTGCTCGCTGTCGCCGGTGCTGGCGACCGGCAACGGCGTGGTCAAGGGACGCGGCCAGTACTTCAGCCGCCGCGCCATCTATCGCAAAGGCTACTTCGGCGCGAGCAACCGCGAATGGAGCGTGTTCGCCCAGGACGACGTGCGCCTGGGCCGCTGGAGCCTGCGCCCCGGCGTGCGCGTCGACGGCGATAGCCTGATGGGCAAGACCACGCTCGCGCCGCGACTGGCGATGTCCTGGGATGCGTTCGGCGACCGCGACACCTTGTTCACCGCCGGCCTCAACCGCTATTACGGCCGCAGTTTCTTCAGCTACAAACTGCGCGAAGGCCGCGAAAGTCTGCAGCTGGAACAACGCCGCAGCGGCAATCTGATCTGGACCGACGTGCGTCAGTACCCGACCAATTATCGCTTCGACCGGCTGCGCATTCCCTACAGCGACGAGGTATCGGCGGGCGTCAATCAGCGCTGGGCCGGGCTGGACCTCAACCTGAAATACGTGCGCCGCGAGAACCGCGACGAAGTGCTGCGCGAATCGATCCCGAGCCTGGACACCAGCGGCCAGTACGCGACCCGGATCAGCCGTTACACCAATCGCGGCCAAAGCCGCAGCCAGACTTACACGCTCAGCGTCGGCCCGGCGACGCCGCTGCGCTGGGCCGGCAGCGTCACCAATGCGCAACTGGCGTTCGACTACACCGACGTGCGCCGCAACTACAACGACTACGAGAGCGCCTACAGCGACGCCTTCGACGACAACGTGCGCTACGACGGCAAGATCATGCGGCGCTGGGACATCCCGGCGCGCGAGTTCAATCGGCCGTGGACCGCGCGTCTGGCCACGCAGACCCGGCTGCCCGAGGCCGGCCTATTGTGGAGCAACTTCCTGCGTTATCGCGGCGGTTACCGCGGGCTGCGCGAGCTGGGCCGCGAGATCTACAACGGCGAATCGATCGCGGTGATCGAGGAAATCGCCTATCCGAAAAGCTGGACCTGGGACACCAGCGTCGAATGGAGCCTGGACCTGCCGCATCGGCAGGAAACCTATGCGCGCATCGAAGTGCAGAACCTGACCAACCGCGCCAACCTGATCAGCAGCACCAGCGCGACCGCCACGTATTACGAACCCGGCCGCTCGTACTGGCTGGAACTGGGGTATCGGTTCTGAGCATGATCGCGATCGCACAAGGAAATCGGCCGTGCGAGCGTTGATGCGCTCGCTGCTGTTGCCGAGCGCGTATTCGCCGCGCTCGTTGGCTGCGCGTCTGCGTTTGCGCCTCGCCTCCGTGGCCGCGCCGTGGCTGCTTGGCGCGGGCGTAATAAGCGCGGTGTCGTGGGCGCCAGCGAGTTCCGCGCAGGACGTCGGCGCCCTGCGCGGCGCGCAATCGCCCAGCCTGACGCAATGCCGCGAGCGCATCGCGGTCAGCAGCGCGCAGATCGATCGCGACTGCCTTCGCCGCATCTACAGCCTGCCGATCGAACAATGGCCGCGGCCGCAGCTCGAGCCCGGCGCGGTGTGGTCGGAGTTCGCGCCGCTGCCAAAGGCCGCGCCGTATCCGGCCGACAATCCACCGAGCGCGGAGAAACTCGCGCTCGGGCGCCGGCTGTTCGAGGATCCGCGCTTGTCGGGTTCCGGCCAGATCGCCTGCGCGAGCTGCCACGATCGCGAACTGGGCTGGGGCGACGGCCGCAGCGTGCCGTTCGGCCACGATCGCCGCAGCGGCCGCCGCAATGCGATCTCGCTCGCGATGAGCGGCCTGTCGCAGCCGCTGTTCTGGGACGGCCGTGCGCAGACCCTGGAAGCGCAGGCCCTGCATCCGATCACCGATCCGCGCGAAATGGCCGCGAAACCGACGCTGATTTTGAAGCGATTGCGCCGCGACGCCGATTACCCGAAAGCGTTCGCCGCCGCGTTCGGCTCATCGCGCATCGACATGAATCAGGTGAGCAAGGCGCTGGCCACCTTTCAGCGCAGTCTGCTGCCGCGCGCCAATCGCTTCGACCGGTTTCTGGAAGGCCGCCGCGATCTGCTCGACGATCGCCAGCTGTGGGGTCTGCACCTGTTCCGCACCCGCGCCGGCTGCATGAACTGCCACAGCGGCGCGAGCCTGAGCGATCAGTCGTTCCATAACCTCGGACTGCATTTCTACGGCCGCAAACTGCAGGACCTGGGCCGTTACGAGGTCACCGGCCTGGCCGCCGACGCCGGCAAGTTCAAGACGCCGTCGCTGCGCAACGTGGCCAGGACCGGGCCGTGGATGCACAACGGCCGCTTCGCCAATCTGCGCGGGGTGATGAATCTGTACAACGTCGGCATGCCCCGGCCGCGGCCGACCGCGGCGCAGGTCGGCGACCCCTTGTTTCCGCAGCCCGACCCGCTGCTCAAACCGCTGGACCTGCATCGCGCCGAGCTCGATGCGATCGTGGCCTATCTGGAAACGCTGTAGCGCGCGGCGAACCCGTCACTTTGCCTCGGGTTCGCGGCCGCCGTCTTCGCCGTAGAACATCACCCCGAGCTTGATCCGTTCGCGGCCCTGCGCCTTGCGATGACGGTTGGTGTCGCGCAGCGAATACACGCATCCGCAGTATTCCTGCTGATAGAACTGTTCGCGCTTGCTGATCTCGATCATGCGCTGGCTGCCGCCGTCCTTGCGCCAGTTGTAGTCCCAGTAGCTCAACCGCGGATACGGCGCGACCGCGCGACGGCCGGCGTCGTTGATCTGCTGCATGTTCTTCCAGCGCGAAATACCCAGCGAGGTGGTCATCACCGGAAACCTGTGCTCGTGCGCATACAGCGCGCTGCGTTCGAAGCGCATGTCGAAGCACATGGTGCAGCGGATGCCGCGCTCGGGTTCGTTCTCCATGCCCTTGGCGCGGGCGAACCAGTTATCGGTGTCGTAGTCGGCATCGACGAAGGGCACGCCGTGTTTCTGCGCGAAGCGGATGTTTTCCTCCTTGCGCAGCTCGTATTCCTTCACCGGGTGGATGTTCGGGTTGTAGAAGAACACCGTGTAGTCGATCTGCGACTCGACGAAGGCCTCCATCAACTCGCCCGAACACGGCGCGCAGCACGAATGCAGCAACAGTTTGCCGCCCTCGCCCGGCAGGCTCAGGCGCTTGCGCTCGCCGCTCATGCGCCCCGCGCGACCAGCTTGACCACGCTGGAGAAATCCAGGCCGCCGTGGCCGGCGCGGCTGTTCATCGCATACAGATTGCGCGCCAGTTCGCCCAGCGGAATCGAGGCGCCGACGCCCATGGCGGCTTCGGCGGCCAAACCGAGATCCTTGAGCATGAGGTCGTTGCCGAAACCGCCGCTGTAGCCGCGCGACGCCGGCGCGTTGTCGAGCACGCCCGGCCACGGGTTGCACACTTCGGTCGCCCAGCTGCGGCTGGTGCTGACCGCCATCATCTGCGACAACACTTTCGGGTCGAGGCCGTGCGCGACGCCCAGCGCCAACGCCTCGCCGGTCACCGCCATGATCACGCCCAGCGCCATGTTATTGCACAGCTTGGCGACCTGGCCGGCGCCGTTCGCGCCGACGTGGAAGATGTTCTTGCCCATCGCCTGCAGGATCGGACGCGCGCGTTCCAGCGCATCGGCGTCGCCGCCGACGATGAAGGTCAGGCTGCCGGCCGCCGCGCCGGCGGTGCCGCCGGAGACCGGCGCGTCGATCATCGTCACGCCCCGCTCCGCCGCGGCGGCCGCGACCTTCTGCGCCGATGCCGGCGCGATGGTGCTGCAATCGATGACCAAGGCGCCGGGCTCGATCGCCGCGAGAATGCCGGCGTCGCCGAGGTACAAGCCCTCGACATGCCGGCTCGCCGGCAGCATCGAGATCACGATCTGCGCGCCGGCCACCGCCGCCGTCGCGCTGGCGGCCGCATGCGCGCCCGCGGCCACCGCACTGCCGACCGCGGCGACGCTCAGGTCGAACACCTGCACTTCGTGGCCGGCCTTGAGCAGGTTCGCGGCCATCGGGCCGCCCATGTTGCCAAGACCGATGAAAGCGATACGGGTCATGCCGGGTTCTCCACACTGCGTTCGAGGTCGGCCAGCGCATGCGCATCCCGCGGCCACGGCGCGACGAAGAACGGCGCGACCCAGGCCGCCGAGGCCTCGGCCAGCGTGGCCGGGTTCCACTTCGGATTGCGGTCCTTGTCGATCAGCAAGGCGCGGATGCCTTCGGCGAAATCGCCGTGCGCGGCGCAATGCAGCGACACCAGGTATTCGAGCCGGAACGTATCGGCCAACGACAGCGTCGCCGCGCGCCGTTGCAGTTCGTAGCCCAAGCGCGCCGATCCCGGCGCGCCCGCGGCCAAGGTCTTGCGCGCGGTCTGCAGCCACTGATCATCGTGATCGATCGATTCGATGCGCGCGACGATCGTGTCCAGGTCTTCGGCGTCGCACAGCTGCGCGATCAGCGCCGCATGCTGTTGCAGCGGCCCGGCCGGCGCGGATTGCGCCTGTTCCTGCAGCAGTTCAGTCAGCAGCTCGCGATCGCCGTCGCCGTCGCCGCTCCACTTCGTCGCTGCCAAGGCTGCGAACACCGCGTCGTAGCGCTGCTGCGACACGAAGTGATCGGCCAGCCCCACGTGAATCGCATCGCCGGCATTCAACGGCGCGCCGGTCAGGGCCAGGAACAAGCCGCTGCGCGCTGGCGCGCGCTGCAGCAACCAGCTGCCGCCGACATCCGGATACAGGCCGACAGTGATTTCCGGAAATGCCAATCGCGAGCGTTCGCTGACGACGCGATGGCTGGCGCCGGCCATCAGGCCGATGCCGCCGCCCATGACGATGCCGTGGCCCCAGCACAGCACCGGCTTGGGATAGGTGTGGATGCGATAGTCGAGGCGGTATTCGGTCGCGAAGAACGCCGTGGCCTGGGTGTTGTCGCGGATGTCGCCGCCACCCTTGGCCTGATGCTCGCGCATGCCGCGGTACAGACCGTGCAGATCGCCGCCCGCGCAGAAGGCCTTTTCGCCAGCGCCCTGCAACACCACAAGCGCGATCGCATCGTCGCGCGCCCATACCGCCAGCTGCGCATCGAGCAACTGCGCCATCTCCAGCGACAGGCCGTTAAGCGTGGCCGGCGCGTTGAGCGTGGCAATGCCGATCTGTTTGCCGCCGACTGCATCGCGTTGTTCGAACAGCACCGGCGCCTGCGCCGGAGCTTCCAGGACCGAGGCGTTCATGCGTTCTTCCATTGCGGCGCGCGCTTTTCCAGGAACGCGGCCACGCCTTCGACCTGATCGGCGCTGTCGAACAGATCGACGAAGGCCTCGCGCTCGCTGACCAGCGCGGTCGCGTGCGATTGCGAACGCGTGGCCTGCACCAGCGCCTTGCACGCGGCCACGCTGGTCGGGCTCTGCTTCTCGGCCGCCTTGGCCCAGGCCAGCGCGCGCGCCTTCGATTCGCCCTTGCCGACCACGTCCTCGACCAGACCGATGCGCAGCGCGGTGGCCGCATCGACGCGCTCGCCGAGCAGCATCATCCGCTTGGCCCAGCCTTCGCCGACCAGCCGCGCCAGGTTCTGGGTGCCGCCCGCGCACGGCAGCAGGCCGACGGTCGCTTCCGGCAAGGCCAGTTGCGCCTGTTCCTCGACGATGCGCAGATCGCAGGCCAGCGCGCATTCCAGGCCGCCGCCCATCGCATAGCCGTTGATCGCCGCGATCGACACGCCGCGAAACGCGCTGAGGGTTTCGAAGGCTTCGCCGAAGCGGCGCGCCGCGTCGCGCGCCAGCGCCTTGTCGCCGCTGGCGAACTGCTTGAGATCGGCGCCGGCGGAAAAGAACTTCTCGCCTTCGCCGGTGATCACCAACGCGTACACCTCGCGCTTCGCGTCCAGATCGCGGACCAGGTCGCGCAAGGCGGCGAGGCTGTCGCGCGTCCAGGTGTTGGCCGGCGGATTGCTCAGGGTCACGATGGCGGTGTGGCCGTCGATCTCCAGCTTCAACCCGGTGTAGGACTTCTCGGCAAGACTCATCGCAATTCCTCGTCGGTGTTCAGCAGATGGCGCGCGATGATCACGCGCATGATTTCGTTGGTGCCTTCCAGGATCTGATGGACCCGGCAGTCGCGCAGCAGACGTTCGATCGGGTACTCGCGGATGTAGCCGTAGCCGCCGTGGATCTGCAGCGCTTCGTTGCAGATCGCAAACCCGGCATCGGTGGCGAAGCGCTTGGCCATCGCGCACCACACGGTGGCGTCGTGGCTGCCCGCGTCGACCTTGCGGGCGGCGGTATGCACCATCTGCCGCGAGGCGATCAACTGCGTGGCCATGTCGGCGAGCTTGAACTGCAGCGCCTGGAACTCGGAGAGCTTCTTGCCGAACTGACGACGCTCGCCCATGTAGCGCCGCGCCGCGTCGAGCGCGCCCTGGGCCGCGCCGAGCGAACAGCTGGCGATGTTCAGACGTCCGCCGTCCAGGCCCTTCATCGCGATCTTGAAGCCGTCGCCTTCGCGGCCGAGCAGATTGCGCGCCGGCACCCGCACGTCGACGAAGCTGATGCCGCGGGTGGGCTGGCTGTTCCAGCCCATCTTTTCTTCCTTGCGCCCGTACGCGATGCCGGCGCTGTCGGCGGCGACCGCGAACGCGCTGATGCCGCGCGCGCCCTCGCCGCCGGTGCGCGCCATCACCACCAGTACGTCGGTCGATCCGGCGCCGGAAATGAAGGCCTTCGCGCCGTTGAGCACGTAGTGATCGCCATCGCGCACCGCGCGCGTCTTCAGCGAGGCCGCGTCCGATCCCGCGCCCGGTTCGGTCAGGCAGTACGAGGCCAGACGCTGACCGCTGGCCAGCGATGCGCCCCACTCGCTGCGCACCGCGTCGTTGGCGTGCGCGGTCAACATCCACGTCGCCATGTTGTGGATGCTGATGAACGCCGCGGTCGACGGATCGATCGCGGCGAGTTCCTCGAACACGATCGCCGCGTCCAGCCGGGTCAGGCCCGAACCGCCGGCGGCTTCGTCCACGTACAGGCCGCAGAAGCCCAGTTCGCCGGCCAGCGCGATCGCTTCGCGCGGGAACACGCATTGCGCATCCCAGTGCGCGGCGTGCGGGCCCAGTTGCGCGAGCGCGAAATCGCGCGCCGCGTCGCGGTAGGCGGCCTGTTCTTCGCTCAGTCCGGTCGGCGCGGCCGCGGTGGCCTGCCAGTTCATGACCGCGGCCATCACTTGAGACTGATCGTGGTGTTGACGCCGTGGCTCGGGGTCTCCTCGTCGAACCAGCGCGCGGTGACGGTCTTGGTCTGGGTGTAGAACATCACCGCCTGCTTGCCGTACGGACCCAGGTCGCCGAGCTTGGACGCGCGCGAACCGGTGAACGAGAACAGCGGCACCGGCACCGGAATCGGCAGGTTGATGCCGACTTGGCCGACGTCGATCTCTTCCTGGAACCTGCGCGCCGCCGCGCCGGACTGGGTGAAGATCGCGGTGCCGTTGCCGTTGGGATTGGCGTTGACCAGCGCGATCGCGTCGTCGAGCGTGTCGGCTTCGAGGATCACCAGCACCGGGCCGAAGATTTCCTCGTCGTAGATGCGCATGCCCGGCTTGACCCCGGAGAACACGGTCGGGCCGATGAAATTGCCTTGTTCGTAACCCGGCACCGACGGCTTGCGTCCGTCGAGTTCCAGCTTCGCGCCCTGCTCCACGCCCGAGGCGATCAAGGCTTCGACGCGTTCGCGCGCGGCGCAGGAAATCACCGGACCCACATCGGTGCCCGGCTCGGTGCCGGCGTTGACCTTGAGGGTCTTGGCCTTGGCGACCAGATCGCCGATCCAGTGCCGCGCCTCGCCCACCAGCACCGCGGTCGACGCGGCCATGCAGCGTTGGCCGGCCGCGCCGAACGCGGCGCCGGCCATGGCGTTGAGGGTCTGCTCCTTGTTCGCGTCGGCCAGCACCACGGCGTGATTCTTCGCGCCCATCATGCACTGCACGCGCTTGCCGGCCAGCGACGAACGCTGATAGACATGCGTGCCGACCTTGGTCGAACCGACGAACGACACCGCGCGGATGTCGGCGTGATCGCAGATCGCGTTGACCACGTCTTCGCCGCCGTGGACGACGTTGAGCACGCCCTTCGGAATACCGGCCTGCAGCGCCAGTTCGACCAGACGCATCGTCACCAGCGGATCCTGCTCGGACGGCTTGAGCACGAAGGTGTTGCCGGTGGCGATCGCCATCGGGAACATCCACAGCGGAATCATCGCCGGGAAATTGAACGGGGTGATGCCGGCGCACACGCCGAGCGGTTGCAGCAAGGTGTAGGTGTCGACGCCGCCGGCGACGTTGTTGGCCAGTTCGCCCAGTTGCAGGTTGCCGATCGCGGCGGCGTGTTCGATCACTTCCAGGCCGCGGAACACATCGCCTTCGGCGTCGGGCAAGGTCTTGCCTTGTTCGGCGGTCAGGATCGCGGCGAGCTCGCTCATGTGCTCGCGGATCAGCTGCTGGTATTTGAGGAAGATGCGCGCGCGCGTGCCGATCGCGGTCTTGCGCCAGCTCTTGAACGCGTGCGTGGCCGAGGCGACGGCGGCGTCGACTTCCTCGCGCGTGGCCATCGGCACGCGCGCCAGCACGACCTGGGTGGCCGGGTTGACGACGTCGCGCCATTGAGTAGTGGTGGATTCGACGAATTCGCCGTCGATCAGAAGCTTGACCGTCGCGACCTCGGTCGCAACGCGATGCATTTCGTTCATGCTCGTTCTCCGTAACGCACACCCGCGGATAAGCGGATGTCGCGGAGACGCAAGACAAGACAAGACGAGGCAACGGCGAACGCAGGCCGACTGCATCAGCTCGTCCGGTTGCCCGCCGCAACATCCGAGGAGGACATCGCATGCGATGCCCGCCACGGGCCGGTCTCCGGGCTTGCGAGCGATGCCGTTGCATCACCCCGACACCTTCCCGCGCGAACGCAGTGGTGAAACGTCGGGTTTTCTCGCATACCGTTGCGGGGGCAGCGCCGGCCTTGGACGATCCCGTCCGCACCGGCTTCCCGTTTCACCCTGCGCGCCGGTATGGCTTGGCGGCAGGACACCTGTGGCGTGCGCAGTGTAGTGCCGGGGTACGGCGCGGACAAGCTGCGGGGGCGTATGTGGGGACGAGGTGCCTTCGCGCTGTGCAGCTGATGGGATTGCCGTAACGACGAGTCGACGTGACTTCAGCGTCGTCTTCTAGAACGTCATTCCCGCCAAAGCGGGCTTCGCTTTACTTCGGCGTAGCCGAACATCCAGAGACTTCAGCGTCATCCTTCCAGAGCGTCGTTCCCGCGTTCGCGGGAATGACGTTCTTGCAGATCGTCAATGCTGGTATGCAGATGAAACTTCGAAAAAGTGCTTCCTACTTCGCACAATCCGAAAGCTTCTTATCCGCATACCACACCGCGCGACGCGCCTGGTCGTACGCCATATCGGCCGTGCGCGGCAGCAGTTGCTCGATCTGAATCGGATCGCCGCCGCGCGCCGCGGCGTATTCGGCGCGTTGCAGATCGGCCAAGTGCGTCAGCACCGGCGCCACCAATGCCTTCAAGCGTTGCCGGTCGCAGCCCGCGGCGCGCGCCTCGAGTTCGCCGACCCACTTGCGCACGCGCCGGCTCGCTTCGCCGTCCAAGCCGGGCGCTTTCTCGAACGCGATCGGCGCGGCCTTGTAGGCATCACCGGTGGCTTCGCTGCCCAGGTCGGACGGACGTTCGTGCAAGGCCGGATTGAAACGGATCGCCGGCGGCGGCCGCGCGCGGACTTCCTGCACCTGTTTGCGATGCGGCAGTTTGGCGATCACCCGTTTCAGGCCCGTCTTCAGTTTCTTGTTCGCCACTTCGCCCAAAGTGCCGTCGCTCTCCCACTCGCCGCCGAAACGGCTGGCTTCCTCGGGCGCGATCGGATTGCGACGTTCCAGCAGCGCCTGCATCTGTTTCACGCCGCGATCGTTGGCGCCGCCCGGCGGGTCGCCGTCGGGCTTGCGCATCGGGTCCACGGCGACGCCCGCGGGCAGCACGATCTGTCCGTCGGCCGCGTACAACCGGCTGGTGTTCGGCGGTGTCGTTGGATTCGTCGCCGGGCGTATCGGCACATCGGGCAGCCGCTCGCTGCGAGGCGCAGCGGAACTCGGCGAGGTCGCCGCCTCGGGGGCAAGGCTTCGCGTTGGCTGCGTTGTCTGCGTCGACGGCACGATCGACGCTCGTTGCGGCGACGGCGACGGCTGCGTATCGGCGACGACACGCTCGATATAGATCACTTCCAGCGGCGGCGCGGTCGACGGCAGTTCGGGCATCCGGAACAACAGCCAGCCGCTGAGCAGGCAGAACGCGATGGCGATCAGCGCGGCGGCGACATGGATGAAGAAGTCCTGCGGAAGCGCTGCCTTCTTCATTCGTCCTTCGCCGTGGGCGGATCTGATGGATGCTTGGGTGCGTCGTTGCGAACGCGGCTACGCCGTGCCCGCCGCGACCCGAAACGCATCGCAGGCCGGCAGGTTTTCTATCGGTTGATGCTCCGCACACGCACACCACGGGACTTGCGCGGCCCGACACGGACATGACGATGACCGCGCGCGCGGCATCATCGGTCGCATCCGTTCATTCGGGCGTTCGGCGCGACCTCGACGGTCTTAAACATCGTTGCCGCGCAACTGACGAGCCGCGATCGTCCGCGAGACCTGCATCGATCGGCGAACGTGACGATACAGAGCAAGGCGCCCGGCAGAGAATAAAAATTCCGTTGGCGAACCCTCGTTTCGCATGCGCCATGGGGGGTTCGTTCACTATTCGTCGACAGCGGACGAACCTGTGTCGGTGTAATCGAGCCATCGGCACGAGGCTCGATCGTGTGCGGCATGCGATGCCGACTCCGACTCAAGCCGAAACAATGCAAGCGCGACTTGCGCGCGGCTTGCACTGGAAGCTCGCGACGCCGGCTCAGCGGCATCGCGTCACTCGATCATCCTTGTCGGCAAGGGGCCTGTACGCCTGCTCGCCGGATCGCGGATCGATCCGGCCTCGCCCTGCCCGGCGTGGGCGCCGATAAGCGCCACGCCCTCGCGACGCTCGCCTTACTTGCGGCGGAACGCCGGCACCAGCGCGCCTTCGGCCAGCTTGCCGTTGGACTTCCACACCACCGTCTGCGACGGGAAATCGCCGCTGCGCACCTGGGCGGTGACCTTGCCCGCCAGCAGCTTGGCCGCGCCGCCGGCCGAGGGATTCCAGGCGAATACGCCTTCGCGGCCGTACCAGACCACCGGCGTGGTGATGTCCAGGCGGCGGTCGGGGCACAGGACGAATTTGCGTTCTTCCAGCGCCTTCAGCGACGCGGCCGCTACCGCGGTGACTCCGGGGCGAGTGCGCTCGGTGGAATGGTCTGGGCAGGCTTCGGCCGAGCGCGCCATCGCAGCGTCGTACACCTGACGGTCCTTCTGCGCGTGGGCCACAGGGGCCATGGCGAGCATCAGGGCCAGGCTGGTCAGGCTCAGGCTCGATCCGGACATCTGCGATCTGCGACTCATGATGACTCCTTGCATTAGACGTATTCGGTGCCGCTGGTCAACGCGGGACGTGGGGCGGGGGCGAAGCATAGCAACCGCAAATGGCGATCAGCGTGTCGGTCGCGTCGTCCGCGCCCGACAGATACGGATCGCGGCGGGCCACGGATCCATTGTGGACCGGCGTCATCGCAGCGGCCGCGACCCGACCGTATATTTCTGCGCTATGATCCGTCCAGATCAAGACAGGACTTCGCCATGAGCAAAGCCGCCAAGACGCCCGCCCCGGCCAAGGCCGCCGGCCGCGCCGCCGCCAAGCCGTCCGGCCCCGGCAAGACCTCCGCGCGTGAAAGCCGACTGGACGTGCGCGAGCCGCGCGTGCATCCGCCATCGTCCAAGCGCGGGCGTGGCGCGTCGGTGAAGAACGCCCCGCTCGAGCTGCACGAAGCGCCGGCCACCTTGAACGGCTACATCGCCTATCTGCGCACCGCGACGCCGTTGCAGCGGGTCGCGGCCGAGCGCGAAGGCGTGCCGGCGCAGGTGGTCAAGCACATGGCCACCAGCATGGACGTCCCGGCGGTGCGCATGTTCAACATCCTCGGCGTCGCCAAGGCCACCGCCGAAAGCAAGGCCGCGCAGCAGGCGCGGATCGCCGGCGCCAGCGGTCAAGCCGCGCTGGGGGTGTTGTGCCTGCTCGCGATCGTCAAGGACATCGTCAAGGAAAGCACCGACACCGCCATCCAGGATTTCGATTCGGCCAAGTGGCTGGGCCGCTGGATCGAGCAGCCGCAGGCGGCGCTGGGCGGGCAGCGTCCGGCCGATCTGCTCGACACGCCGACCGGGTACAGCGTGGTCGCGCGCCTGTTGGGTTCGCTGCAAAGCGGCGCCTATCAATGACCGGCGCCAACGCCGCAAGGACGAGGCCATAACGATGAAACTTTGGCGAATCGCCGGCGAAACCCGCGCCTACCGCGCCGACGACATGAGCGGCGCGGGCGCGGCCAAGTATCCGGGACGCTGGAACGACGACGGCCAGCGCGTGCTCTACACCGCCACGTCGTTGGCCTTGGCGGCGCTGGAGACGGCGGCTTATGTCGATGCGCACGGCCTACCGTTGAACCGGCACGTAGTGTCGATCGAAGTGCCGGCCGCGGTGTGGAAGGCGCGCATCCAGTTCACCCCGCAGGATCTGCCCGGCGGCTGGGACGCGGTGCCCGCGGGCATGGCCAGCGTGCGCATCGGTTCGCAATGGCTGACCAGCCTGGCCTCGGCGATCGCGCTGGTGCCGTCGGTGATCGTGCCGGAGGAATACAACGCACTGATCAATCCCGAGCATCGCGATGCGAAGAAGCTGCGGGCTACGACGGGGAGGAAGTTTCAGTACAACGTGGTGTTTCGGGCGTCTTGAGGCGGGGAATCGGGAATCGGGAATCGGGAATCGGATAGAGGCTAGCGCGCTGTCTCTGCTGGTTCCGCAAATCACCCATATTCACAAGTCATCTAGTCCGAACGCCCCCCCCGAAGCCACACCACTCCCAGCCGCATCGCTCTTACCTACCGTCATTCCCGCGAAAGCGGGCTCCGCTTTCGCGGGAATGACGTTCTGATGAGATCGGGAATGACGTTCTGGTGAGATGGCGCTGAAGTCTCTGGATGTTTGCCTTAGTCAAAGCAAAGCAGACCAGGCCCACCTTCGTATAAATCCCGACCTCGAAATTGCGCAAGGCATGAACCTTTCCCATGTTCGCGCCCTACCCGGCCATCCATGGCCCTATCGTCATCCTGACGCACTCCCGCGCTGACCACTGCTTTCGCGTCCCTGCACCGACCATTCCTGTCGCATCCCTGCGCCAACCGCTCCCTCTCGCCTCCTTGCACCAACAACCGCTCCATAACGAATCACCCCACCCACACAACACCGTCCTCATTCGCATCAATCCCGCGTCGCCTGCATCCGCTCGAAACTCCCATCCTGGTGAAACAGCGGCCCCAGCCACGGATGCACGACATCGATGCTGACTTCGAAATGCTCCGCATCCAGGTCGCGATGCACCAGCACGAAGCGGCCCGGCCAGCACGGCTTCGGCAGCGGCAGGCGCAGGCCGCGCCAGTGCAGGAAATAGCCGTTGTCGACGAACACCAACCGGTTAGGCAGCACTTCCAACCGCACCCGCATGCCCAGGCCGCCGCCGAAGTGTTCGAGCAATTCGCCGCCCTCGCCCAGGGTCATGCGCGAGCGGAAACTGAAAACCTCGTCGACGAAGTGATAGGTGCGGGTCTTGATCCAGCCCAGACCGCGACGCAAGGGCTGCACGTCGAAGCGGAACGGCACATTGTCGGCGTTGTGATGCGGCAGCACCCGCGCATAACGGATCAGGCGCGCGAACACGCTGCCCAGCCAAGTGCAGCGCACCTGATGCATGTTGCCGACGTATTCGGCCTGGGCTTCGCCCGCGCCCAGGGCGAAACGCGCCTGGATATGCGGATGCAGCAGGTCCCAGCGTTCGCCCAGCGCGGCGCGCAGCAGCGCGGACAGATCGTGCACGGCCGGGTCGCAACGCGTTTTGTCGCGAGAACCGGCAACGTTGTCGACGACAGCGCCGTCGGCGCGAGCGGCCGACAGATCAATTGGATGCAACAGTTCCATGTTGGTCCCTTGGGTGTCCGTCACCCGAATAAGAAGAACGCAAAGTGGGGGTACGACCGGCGCGCAGCGCGCTGGCGAGGTCGGCATGCACGAAGCGATAGCGTTGATCGAGCAGGCGTCGCGGTTCGACCACCGGTCCGTCCAGCAGCATCGTCGCCATCTCGCCCAGGGCCAGGCGCATCGGCCAGGCCGGCATGCGCAACCACGCGCGGCGATGCTGGCTGCGTGCGAGTTCGCGGGTGAATTCGCCCTGGCTGCAGCCGGTCGGCGCGACCAGGTTGTAAGGCCCGCGCAAGCCGACGTGTTCGACCGCCTGTTCGACGAAGCCCAGCACATCGTCCAGATGGACCCAGGCGAACCATTGCTTGCCCGTGCCCAAGGTCGCGCCGGCGCCGAGCGATGCGGCCAGCGACAGCATCGGCAACACCCCGCCGCTGCGGTGCAGGACCAGGCCCAGGCGCATCGTCACCAGACGCACGCCTTGTTCCGACACTGGAGCGGCGGCGCGCTCCCAGGCGCTGCACAGTTCGCTGGGGAAATCGCCGCGTATTGGCGCTGGATCGCGCAGTTCCGGACCGCTGCGCGCATGCGCGCCGTACAAACCGATCGCACTGGCCTGCAGCCACAGCGCCGGCTTGTTGCGTGAACGCTCGCACCAGGCGCGCAGCGCATGGGTCGTGTCGATGCGACTGGAGTACAGCGCGCGTTTGCGCGCCGGCGACCAGCGCGGCCCGACCACCGGCGCGCCGGCCAGATTGACCACCACGTCGATCGCTTCGTCGTCGCGCAACTGCGCGGTGTCGGCGATGCAGCGCGCGCGTCCGCCGAACTGCAGGGCGGCGCGGCGCGGATCGCGGCTCAGGATCGTCACCCGATGCCCGCCGGCCAGCAGGCCTTCGACCAACGCACTGCCGATGAAACCGGTGCCGCCGCTGATCAGGAAACCGGTCTGCGGATGCTCGGCCAGCAGCGCGCGCGGCGCCGGTTCGGCGGCATTGGCGCGCGCGGCCAGACCATCGCGCACCGCCGACAGACCGATGCCGAGCGCGGCCGCGGTCAGCGCCCACGACTGCCAACCGTAGGAATGCGCCAGCAACGCGCTCGGCGCGCTCCAGTCGTCCATCGTCGCCAGCGCATACACCGCGAACATCGCGCCGCCGTTGACCGCGAGGATGGTGTGCAGCACGCGCTCGGTGCTGGGCAGCAGGCGGGTGGCGTCTTCGACCACGAAGTCCCACAAGGTAATGCCGACCTCGACCAGCACCAGCGCCCACACCGCCGCCAGCCACAGTCCCTGCGGCTGCACCCAGGCGAACACCAGGAACAAGAACCCGTAGACGAAGCCGCGCGCCGAATGCAGTTTCAACTCCAACGCGGCGCTGCGGCGGTTGGCGAGTTTTTCCATCAACTCGTGATGGGCGATGGTGTCGATCGCGCCCAACACGATCTGCAACAGCAATAAGGCGATGAACAAGCGTTCCATGACGCGCCTCGCTCAATAGTGGGTCGGGCAGTGGCCGTCGTCGCAGCGCGGGCCGGGCTCGTGGCCGGCTTCGCGGAAACCGAGCCAGCGCGACACGCGGTGGCGGTTCGGCGCGATCCAGCGATAGGCGCGCGCGGCCATGCGTCCGGCGCCGGGCACGCGCAGCGGCCAGGTCAGCCAGCCCAGGCCGACCGCGCGGTAGGCCTCGGCGATGCCGGGCACGCCGATGCGCCATTCGCCTTCGGCGGTGCGCACATGCAGGGCGTTGCGCATCGCCTCCAGCGGGAAGCCCCACTGCGCCGCATCGAAGTCCGGCGCGGCGATGTCGACCAGTTGCAGGCGGCCGTGGCGGTCGCGCGCCTTGAGCCGGTGCATCTCGGTGCGGCACAAGGGGCAGGCGCGGTCGTACAGGGCGACGACGGGGGCGATGCTCGGTTCGGGGATCAGGTTGTTCTTCATGATCGGCCTCTACTGTTATTTCGGTAATTACAGAAATTGATAGGCAAAAAAACGCCGGCGCGCCGCTAGGACGGGCGATCGCCGGGCGTATCGGTCCGGGTGTCGTCGTGCGCGTCGGGCTCGAGCTCGTCCTCGAACAGCACGCCGTGGCCCGCCGCGGCCTGCGGCGCCGGCAACGGCTTGACCGGGCCGCGCACGTACTGCTGGATGCGCGCGCCCATCTTCAGCAGCTTGATCAGGGTCTTGGGATCGAGCCGGTTCATTTCGTCGATCCAGCTGGTGCCGGTCTCCATGAACTCCAGCACCTCGCGCATGCGCACCAGGGTGCGCTGGTCGCGCGGATCGTTCTGGTCGGGCGCGACTTCGGCGTTGGCGCCGTCGAGCACGGCGGTGCGCAGCATGCTCAGGGTCGGCTCGATCTCGCGACGGCGACGCTCCTGCACCACCGCGCGGAAGATGTCCCACACGTCCTTGTAGGTCTCGAAATGATCGCGGCGGTCGCCGAGCACGTGGGTGACCCGGGCCAGGTTCCAGCTCTGCAACTCCTTGAGGCTGGTGCTGACGTTGGAACGGGCCAGGTTGAGGGTCTCGCAGATCTCGTCGGCGGTGATCGCCCGCTCGCTGAGGAACAGCAGCGCATGGATCTGGGCCACGGTGCGGTTGACGCCCCAACGGCTGCCCATCTCGCCCCAGTGCAGGATGAAACGTTCTTGGAGCGGGCTGAGCGACATGGACTTCTCTTATTTCTGTTTAGACAGAAATTAAAGAAGTAACCGGAACGAGTCAATACGTCGCAGCCCCGTTCGTCGGAAACGTCTCCACGGCCGCCCCCTGTAGGAGCGGCGCAAGCCGCGACCGCGCCACCACGCCCACCGGCGCCCAGCGCGCATCAGACTCATCCCCATGATCCATAAGGGTTATTCCCACGCCCGCACCGATCTCACCCCGCGAGACCCCAGCCACGCAATCTCCACCGAACCCCCACCGCGTCCCCTCGCCCCACCATCCGTCGGCTGCATCCGGCAAGTCTTACCGGCACATCTTTTTATTACTAATATTAGTACATGAGCCTGACCGACCTCCGCCGCGCCCTCCTCGCCTACCTGCGCGAACGCATCGCCGCCGACGGCATGCCGCCGTCGCAACAGGAGATCGCGGCCCACTTCGGTTTCCGCCAGAACCGCTCGGCCGGCTACCACCTGCAGGCCTTGCAGGCGCAGGGGCTGATCGAACTGCTGCCGGGCCGCGCGCGCGGCATCCGCCTGATCGACGTCGAGCCAACCCGCTCCGCCACCCGCGACGACGCGCGTCTTGAGCTGCCGATCCTCGGCCGGGTCGCCGCCGGCCCGCCGATCGGCGCCGATGCTGAAGCCGAAACCCATGTGCTGATCGATCGCCTGCTGTTCTCGCCGCGGCCGGACTACCTGCTGCGGGTCAAGGGCGACTCGATGCGCGAGGACGGTATCTTCGATGGCGACCTGGTCGCCGTGCATCGCACCCGCGACGCGCGCAACGGCCAGACCGTGGTCGCGCGCATCGCCGACGAAATCACCATCAAGCGCCTGCGCATCGATGCCGACGGCATCGCCCTGCTGCCGCGCAATCCCGACTACGCGCCGATCCTGATCTCGGCCGACGCCGACTTCGCGATCGAAGGCATCTACTGCGGCCTGGTGCGCCGGGGCTGATCGAATGGGCAAGCTCATCGCCCTCGACAGCCTGATCAGTTCGCGCCGGGTCTGGCGCGGGCAATCGCCGAACCTCGCGCCGTCGGCGCAACCCACCGGACACGCCGCGCTCGATGCCGCGCTGCCGATCGGCGGCTGGCCCGAGGCCGCGTTGACCGAGCTGCTGCTGCCCAACGCCGGGGTCGGCGAACTCGAACTGCTGTGGCCGACCCTGGCGCGTTTATCGCAGGCGCAAGACGGCGGCATGATCGTGCTGGTCGATCCGCCGTACCTGCCCTACCCGGCCGCGTGGCGCGACGCCGGCGTGGCCCTGCCGCGACTGCAGATCATCCGCGCGCGCCATCGCGATGCGTTATGGGCGGCCGAACAATGCCTGCGCTCGGGCGCCTGCGCCGCGGTGCTGTGCTGGCCGCAGCGCGCCGACGACCGCGTGCTGCGCCGTCTGCAGGTCGCCGCCGAAACCGGCCAATGCCTCGGCTTCGCCCTGCGCGACATGGCCGCCGCGCGCAATCCCTCGCCGGCGGCGTTGCGCATCGCGATCGACAGCTCGCCGCGGCAACTGCGCGTGCTCAAGTGCCGCGGCGGCAATGCGCCGAGCAAGCCGATCGCGTTCGCGCATGCGAGCCACGCGCAGGCCGCGCCGCTGCGAAGCGAAGCGATACGCATCGAAGCCGCGCCGGTCGAACGCGGCGGCGTCGCCGCGATCACACCGCTTCGCAACGATCGCCAGCGCATCGCCGCCACGCCGGTCGCGACGCTGCGGATCGAGCGCAACGCAGCCGATCGAGAGCCCGTCGACCAAACGCCGCTCGCGCCGCGCGACCCGCCGCAGGCAGCGCGTCCCGCGCCCGCGCTGACCTTGCTGCACCCGCGCTGAGCACGACCTCATGCGCTGGGCCTGCCTGCTGCTGCCGCAATTGGCGATGGACGTGGTCCTTCGCAATCACCCGCATCCCGAGCGCGCCTTGGTGCTGGTCGACGGGCCGCATGCGCGCCGCCGCCTGTACGCGGTCAACGAAGCCGCGCGCGCGCTGGGGCTCAAGCCGAACATGCCGCTGATCGCGGCGCAGGCGATCGTCGACGGTTTCCAGACCGTCGAACACGACCCCGCCGCGGTCGAACACGCGCGCGGCCTGCTCGCCGCCTGGGCCTACGGCTACAGCTCACAGGTCAGCACCCAGTTCGCGCATGCGCTGGTGTTCGAGATCGGCCGCAGTCGCAGCCTGTTCGGCGCCTGGCCGGAATTGCGCCAGCGCCTGGCCGCGGAACTGCGCGAACTCGGCTTCCGCCATCGCATGGCCGCCGCGCCCAATCCGCAGGCCGCGCGCGCATTGACCAATATCCGCGACGGCCTGTGCTTCGACGACGACAACCTGATCCCGGCGCTGGCGAAAATGCCGCTGGAACGCTGCGGCTTCGATGCCGACACGGTGCAGGCGCTGCAACGCATGGGCTTGCGCAAACTCGGCGCGGTGCAGGCGTTGCCGCGCGCGCCGCTGGCGCGGCGCTTCGGCCAACACGTGCTGACCCATCTGGATGCGCTGCACGGCGCGGCGACGCCGCTGCTGACGTATTTCCAACCGCCCGACGCTTTCGATGCACGCATCGAACTCGGCCATGAAGTCGAATCCAGCCAGGCGCTGCTGTTCCCGCTGCGCCGGCTTACCGCCGATCTCGCAGCCTATCTGTCCGGCCGCGACGGCGGTGTCGAACGCTTCACCCTGATCCTCGAACACGAACGCCATCCGCATCGTCCGCAGTTGCCGCACAGCGAAGTCGCGGTCGGCCTGCTCGCGCCCGAACGCGACGCGGCGATGCTGTTCGAACTCGCGCGCGGGCGTCTGCAACAGGCGCGAATTCCAGCGCCTGTGGTCGGCCTGCGCCTGCTCGCCGAACAACTGCCGCCGTTCGTGCCGGCCAGCCGCGACCTGTTCGATCCGCGCCCGCAGCAGGCGCTGCCCTGGGCGCAATTGCGCGAGCGCCTGCGCGCGCGGCTCGGCGACGACGGCGTGCAGGGCTTGGCCGTGCATCCCGATCACCGGCCCGAACGCGCCTGGCGCAACGTCTCGGGCGATGCGCCGACGCGTTCGAACAAAACCGTTTCGACGCCGACGAATACGACCCGCCCGGGTTGGCTGTTGATCGAACCCGAGCCGCTGCGCGAACCGCTCGCGCGCATTCTCGCCGGGCCCGAGCGGATCGAATCGGGTTGGTGGGATCAGGACGATGTGCGCCGCGACTACTACCTGGTCGAGACCGCCAAAGGCCAACGCGCCTGGGCCTATCGCGATGCCGGCGGCGACGGCGCGCTGACCTTGCACGGCTGGTTCGCATGAACGCCGCGCGGCCGATGGCCTCATCCGCCTTGCCCGATTACGCCGAACTGCATTGCCTGTCGGCCTTCAGTTTCCAGCGCGGCGCCTCGCTCGCCGACGAGCTGTTCGATCGCGCCCAGGCCTTGGGCTATCACTCGCTGGCGATCACCGACGAATGCACGCTGGCCGGGATCGTGCGCGCCTGGCAAGCGTCGAAACGCACCGGCTTGAAATTGATCGTCGGCAGCGAGTTCCGCATCGAGAACGGACCGAAGCTGGTGCTCCTAGTCACCGGCTCGCCCGCCTACACCGACCTGTGCCGCCTGATCACCATCGCCCGCCGACGCGCGAAAAAAGGCGAATACCGCTGCCTGATCGAGGACGTCGAGGCGCACAGCGCGAACCTGCTGGCGCTGTGGGTGCCCGACGGCGGCAGCGACGACGACCGGCATGCGCGATGGTTGCGAACCCATTTCGCCGATCGCGCCTGGGTCGCGGTCGAGTTGCATCGCGGCCACGACGACGACGCGCGCCTGGCCGCGCTGACGCAACTGGCCGCGCGTCACGACCTGCCCACGGTCGCTACCGGCGACGTGCATATGCACGAACGCGCGCGCCGTCCGCTGCAGGACGTATTGACCGCGATCCGCCATCACACCACCGTCGCCGAAGCCGGCGAACGCCTGTTTCCCAACGGCGAGCGGCATCTGCGCATCCGCAAGGCGCTCAAGGCGATCTATCCCGCAGCGATGCTCGCGCAGACCGTGCGCATCGCCGAGCGCTGCATCGGTTTCGACCTCAAGCGCGGCATCGATTACCGCTATCCGAACGAACTGGTTCCGGCCGGCGAAACCGCGAAAAGCTGGCTGCCCAAACTGGTCGCGATCGGCGCGGCCAGACGCTGGCCCACCGGCGTTCCTGCCGAGTCCAGCCAGCAGATCGAACATGAGTTGGGGATCATCGGAAAGTTGAACTACGAGTCGTACTTCCTGACCGTTTACGACATCGTCGAGTACGCGCGATCCGAGAAGATCCTGTGCCAGGGCCGCGGCTCGGCCGCGAACTCGGTCGTGTGCTATGCGCTGGGCATCACCGAGATCGACCCGACCCGCATGGGCATGCTGTTCGAACGCTTCATGTCGGTCGAGCGCAACGAGCCGCCCGACATCGACGTGGACTTCGAACACGAACGGCGCGAAGAAGTCCTGCAATACGTCTTCACCCGTTACGGCCGCGAACGCGCGGCGCTGACCGCGGTGGCGATCAGCTACCGCGGCCGCAGCGCGATCCGCAACGTCGCCGCGGCCTTAGGGATGCCGCAGGACCAGATCAGCGAACTCGCGCGCACGCTCGACCGCTGGAGCGAAGGCGTGCCGCTGCCCGAGCAACTGCGCGAACGCGGCCTCGACCCGGAGTCGCCGTTGCTGCGCAACGTGCTGGGGCTGACCGCGATCCTGGTCGAAAACGGTTTTCCGCGGCATCTGTCGCAGCATCCGGGCGGCTTCGTGATCTCCGAGCGGCCGCTGCACACCCTGGTGCCGGTCGAGAACGCGGCGATGGACGATCGCACTATCGTGCAATGGGACAAGGACGATCTCGACGCGATGGGGCTGCTCAAGGTCGATTGCCTCGCCCTGGGCATGCTGACGGCGGTACGCAAGACTCTCGCCTCGCTGGAAACCCAGGGCATTCGCGGCCTGGACATGCCGACGATCATGCAACACGACGACGATAAGAAGGTCTACGACATGATCTGCAAGGCCGACACCGTCGGCGTGTTCCAGATCGAATCGCGCGCGCAGATGTCGATGCTGCCGCGCCTGAGGCCGCGGAATTTCTACGACCTGGTGATCGAGATCGCGATCGTGCGGCCTGGGCCGATCCAGGGTGATATGGTTAATCCGTATCTGCGTCGCCGCAAGGGATTGGAGCCGATCGAATATCCATCGAAGGAATTGGAAAAAGTCCTGTCGCGGACGTTCGGCGTGCCTTTGTTCCAGGAACAGGTCATGCAGATCGCCATCGTCGCGGCCGACTACACACCCGGCGAAGCCGATCAGTTGCGTCGCTGCATGGCGGCCTGGAAGCGCCATGGCGGCTTGGAACCGCATCGCGAAAAACTCTTCAAGGGAATGATAAAAAACAACTACACCGAAGACTTCGCCCACCGCATCTTCGAACAGATCAAGGGCTTCGGCAGCTACGGCTTCCCCGAATCGCACGCCGCCAGCTTCGCCCTGATCGCCTACGTCAGCTGCTGGCTCAAGTACTACCATCCCGCCGCCTTCGCCTGCGGCATCATCAACTCAATGCCGATGGGTTTCTACACCCACGGCCAGATCCTGCAGGACGCGCGCCGCAACGGCGTCACCGTGCTGCCGGTCGACGTGCGCTACAGCGACTGGGACTGCACCTTGGAAAGCATTCCGGGCGGTAGCGGCAACAAGCGGCCGCATGCGATCCGCATGGGCCTGCGCCTGATCGGCGGCTTCGACGAAGCCTCGGCCGATCGCATCAGCGACGCGCGTGCGCGCGCGCCCTGGCGCGATGTCGAGGACCTGTGCCTGCGCGCGGCGCTCGACCCGCGCGTGCGCGCCCTGCTCGCCGACGCGGGCGCCCTGCGCGCGCTCGCCGGCCATCGCCATCGCGCGCGCTGGGCCGTAGCCGGCGTCGACACGCAGTTGCCGCTGTTCGCCGGCGTCGCTCGCGACGAAGCCAAGGTGGCGCTGCCGCTACCGACCGCCGGCGAAGACGTGCAGGCCGACTACGCCCTGCTCGGCACCACCCTCGGCCGGCATCCACTGTCGCTGTTGCGCAGCGCCCTGCATGCGCGGCAGTGCCGGCGCTCCTCGCAACTGCACAAGACCGCGCATGGCAGCCGGGTGCGCTTCGCCGGCCTGGTGACCGTGCGCCAGCAACCCGAAACCTCCAGCGGCGTGACCTTCCTGAGCCTGGAAGACGAAGACGGCATGGTCAACGCCGTGGTCTGGCGCGACCTCGCCCAACGCCAGCGCCGTGTCCTGGTCGAATCGCGCCTGATGGCGATCGACGGCCGCCTCGAACGCGTCGACGGCGTCCAGCACATCATCGCCTCGCGCATGGAAGACCTGACCGCGCTGCTCGGCAGTTTGAGTACGCAGTCGCGGGATTTTCATTGAAGCATCAAAGCGCTTCGGGCCGCTAACGGCTACGGATTCATGCATCTTCCTCGCACAAAGCAAAGCCATGGCACGAGGCCGCGGCTTTTACTCGCGAGCGATTGAGGGGCTTATCGAACCCGCTCGGGGTAGCTGCAACCCCTGTAATAAATTCCACAATTCGTACTTGAGTTGCCGCATTTCTCAACGGCCAATTGAGAAGCCCTTTCAGAATTCTCCGCACTCGCGGTCGACACCAGCGTGTCGCCCCATGCCACCGCGACACATTGGTCGTAATAAGCATGCGTGATCGAACAGTCATGACCATCTTTGGCGTTGCAATCGGCCAGAGCGGCCTTTTCGGCCTTGCGTTTGCTGGGAAACGATTCCGCCTTCCCCATTATTCCGCTGCCTCGTCTTCACCAATGGCGACGGCACCCCAGCGGGTTGCCCAGCGTGGCTCGACGGCTTGTACCTCACCACCACCGTTTGCGTTGATCCCATAGCCTGGCATCGGGATACAAATCTGCCCCGGTGCAGCGCCACCCGGATAGAGTCCATCCGGACAGCCTTGTTCGGCGTGAGCAAGCTGGCTTAATCCCAATAGGATGAGGAACGAAATCATTCTAGGCATCACTGAGCGCGCTCCGGATAGCTGCAACCGGTGTAATACATATCGCAATTCGCATCCGATCCATTGCATTTTTCCAACGCCATCCGAGACGCCACCTCGCTGTTCACGGCACTCACGATCGCCGGCCTGGCATCTCCCCACGCAACCGCCACGCACTGGTCATAGTAGGCATGGGCGACCACACAGTTTTGCCCGCCCCTTGCTCGACAGTCGGCGATCGCAGCCGTCTCGGCTTTTCGTTTACTGTGTAAGCCCTCTACTCTGCCTAGCGTACTGCCGCCAGCACTGGTGGCATCCAAGGCGAGCGCTCCCCAGCGGGTCGCCCAACGAACCTCAACAGCTTGCGATGCACTACCGCTGTTCCCGTTGATACCGTAACCAGGCATCGGGATACATATCTGCGCGGGGGCCGCGCCTCCGGGATACAAGCCATCCGGGCAGCCTTGTTCGGCTTGCACGGTCGTTGAGAAAAAGAGCAAGCAAGCGAAGATATTTCTTGATTTCATGAGCATGACCATCGGCCTTAAGTGTCAATTACCAACAAGCACGGGCTCCGTACAAGCAGAGTAAGCGATCTTGCACTGCGCACCGCTCTCTGCGGCGCAAGCCGGCAATGCCATATCAGATGCCTCTTCAATCGAAGCCGCGGACTGAGAGAAGGCAGACGCCCCAGGCACGGACGGCCATACAACGACCACGCATTGGTTCTTATAGGCAAGGTTCAACTTGCAATCCTTGCCGCCATACCCGCGCAACGAGCCAGCGCCTCGCGCTTGGCTTTGCTCTTCGACGGTTGCCCGGTAATCGCGCCGATTTCGCCAGTCGACGATAAAGCGACAGCACCCTAGGTCAGCTTCCAGGCAGCTTCTGAAGCAGCGGCGACAGGAATGTTCCCACCAACGCCGTAGCCAAGCATTGGAATGCAGATCTGTCCTGGACCAGCACCGCCTGGATAAAGACCGTCCGTACAGCCCTGTTCGGCCTGTGCGACTCCTAAGGGAGCAGGAGACATAGAAATAAGCAGCTGCGTTTCAAGGCCATCTCTTAGATCCTTCATTTCGGATCAGTTTACCCCGCCCTATTGCGGCGAGTAGCGCACTGGCTTCGACCTGCTATCGCTTACAAATTAACTTCATATTTTATCTGCAGGAATGGCATCTAGTTTCAGTAACCAACTGCTAGAAACCGCCCATAAAAAAGCCGTGGCTGCTAAGGCCACGGCTCTTTGTTTTGGACTTGTTCCGAACACTACTGAACGCGTTCGGGATAGCTGCAACCGGTGTAATAGATACCGCAGTTGGCGTCCGACTCACCGCACTTCGCAATAGCAAACTCAGAGGCTGCCTTGCTGTTCTCAGCGCTCACGGTATACGGCCGTGAACGTCCCCAAGCCACTGCAATGCATTGATCGTGGTATGCCTGAACCAGTGCGCAGTTATTGCCACCTTTGGCCCGGCAATCCGAAAGCGCTGCCTTCTCGGCCTTGCGTTTGCTGCTCAACGATTCGGACTGCCCCAGAATGCCGCCGCCGGTGCTTCCGTCGTCGGTGGCAATGGCGCCCCAGCGTGTCGCCCATTTCGGCTCGGCCGCTTGAGTGCCGCCACTCGATCCACTGATGCCATAACCCGGCATCGGTATGCAGATTTGCCCAGGGCCGGCACCGCCCGGATAAAGCCCATCCGGGCAGCCTTGCTCGGCCTGAACGGCTCCAGAGAAAAGCACAGCCAATACACACAGATACCTCAGTTTCATGGCTTTTTCTGCCCTGTATCGTTATTGAGGCCCAATCTTATTCGGATTGGCAGTCTTGACCACCTCGGCACTCGCCGTGGCGATTCCAGCACCGTCAACATCTCCGAGGCTGCGCATCTGTCCGGCTATCTTGGTCACGCCCAAACAAAAGCCGCGGCACCAGGCCGCGGCTCAAGTTGAATCATCGCAACTGCGCTTATTGAACCAGTTCGGGATAGCTGCAACCGGTGTAATAAACTCCGCAATTCGTCGTCGACGAACTGCAATTGTCCATCGCAAGTTGCGAAGCTCTTTCGCTGTTCACCGCGCTCGCGGATGACACTAACGTGTCACCCCAGACTACCGCGACGCACTGGTCGCGATACGAGCGCTCCAAGGTACATTTGTGCCCACCCCTGGAGCGGCAGTCGGCAAGCGCCGCTTTTTCGGCCTTGCCCTTGCTGCTGAGCGACTCCGCCCTTCCCAACTTGCTGCCGCCGTTGCTGCCATCGTCGATGGCGATGGCGCCCCAGCGCGAGGCCCAGTTGGGCTCTGGCGCCGCTTGACTGCCCGAGCTGCCGCCGGAAACTCCGTAACCGGGCATCGGCACGCACAACTGCCCCGGACCGGCACCACCTGGATAAAGACCGTCGGGGCAACCTTGTTCGGCGTAGGCAGCTCCCGAGAACACCAGAGCTATTACGGCTATGCACCTGAACTTCATGGTTTACCCCTCCTTTTCTACATCTTATTGAGGTCCCGGTGGATTCTTACCGGAATTCTTGACTTGATCGGCCTTGGCTACATTGACATTGTTGCCAACCGCTTGACCCGCATTATGCTGAACTTGATTCGAAGTCTTGGTTACATCCGAGTGCGCCATGGTTGAGCTACCCGACGTCGTGCGATTCATCTGCATGTCGGCCGGCCGTGAATCGTTGGAACGATTTCCCGCGCTCTCGGCGCGGTTCGCGTTGTCACCGCCACCCATCCAACGATTCACCGCATCACCACCGTGAGTCGGAGGCGCGCCGGCTTGACCACCGCCACTACCGAAGGCACTGAACGGACTGAACTGACCCATGATGCCGTTGAAGAACATGCCCGCCATCGGCGGCGCGGTCACGATCAGTGCGCTCAACACCAGACCCAGACCACCTTGTTGCATGGCCATGCTAGTGAGGCTTTCCTGACTACCGCCTGTCAGCCAGCCGGCTGTCCAGAACGCCAGCCCAACGGCGATGATCATGTCCATCGCAAGTGTGACCATGACCGACAAAAACGCCATCGAGGCCATGGTCGCCAGACCATAGAAGAGCCATTTGGTGAATAGCTGCTTGGTCTGATCGAACAGCAGACACAATATGAAGAACGGTCCCAGGCCCAGGATCAGGGCCATGGCGATCTTGTTGATCAGCAAGGCGGTGGCCGCCATGATCGCCGGCAGGCCCAGGCCCACGCCGGTGAACTGCAGCGCGCGCTCCTTGTCCTGGTTGGTGATCAGATCGTCGCCGGTGTCGACCGAGTCGATCACCTCCACGGCCACCTGCATGATCGCCAGCGCCTTGTCGATATCGGCGTAGCTGCCTTCATCGTCCTTGCCGGTCATCAACTCGCGCACGACGCGATTGGTGCCGTCGGTCAAGGTGCGGTAGCTGGAGCCCACGCTGGCCGCCATGCCCGCCGCGATGCCCACGATCAGCACCGCGCGCAGCGAGTTGACCACCAGGCCCATCATCGGCTCGCGCGACTGCCCGGTCACGATCCGGAAGCCGTGGTACATGATCCACAGCGTCACCACCGTGGCTGAAATGAAACCGATGAACGAGGCCACCCGCTTGAGCAGGTTGCCCGCGAACTCGGCGATTTCATCGTCGAGGAAGTCGTTGATCTCCGAGAAGAAGACCATGTTCGGCAGGCCCGCTGCTTTGAAATGCAGCAAGTCCAACAACGATCCCGCCGTCCCCAGTGCACTGATATCCATAAGCCATCCGTATGCTTGGGCCGGTCTTGCATTGCCGGCCCCACGATTTCCGATCCCCGCCCCCGATCGTCCGCCCGATCCCGTCGGGCGAACGACTTACATCGACCGCATTACCGTTCGCGCGAGCGCGCGCCCTGCAACGCCAGCTTCAGGGCCCCGCCCTGGATGGCCGTGTCGAGGATCGAAGGGCTGTTCTTGTTCTTCAACGCCATGTTGGCGCTGCGAACCATGTTCTCGTTCAAGCTGCGCAGCATGGCGGTGTACGCGTCGAGCATGTACTTGCCGTTCTGCACGTCGTTGGCCATCTGCGTCTGCAACGCCGCGATGTAGTTGGTGTTGGTCTGCAGCTTGCCCTGGTCCTTGTCGGCCGTCAGCTTGGCGCGGTCCTTGTAGGCCTCTTCAAGCTCCTTGTCGCGCTTGGAGACGTCCTGGAGCATCTTCACCATCGCATTGTAGCGACGGTTCTCGGTCTGCACGATCGCGATGCAGTACTTGTGCTGGTCTTTCGCGACCGGATTGTTCTTCTCCTTGCCGCAAGCCTTGTCGACGCCTTCGTTGATGTCGCGCTCGGGGAACTGCTTGGAGATGTCCTCGCGGTAACCGGCCGTGCCCTGGAACTTGAGCTGGCCCAGCGCCATCTGCTCGTAGGCCTTGACCTGTTCCTGCAACTGCTTGACCTGCTCTTCGTACTGCTTCACCTGCTGGGCGTACTTCAGGCCGAGCTGGATGTTGTTGGCGATCTGGGTGAACTCGGAGGCGAACACCGCTTGCGCGGGACGCGGCGTCAGCGCGGCGACGCCGGCGACGACAACGGCCAGCACCACCGGCAGCATCTTGGAGGAATGATTGACGTTCATTGCGGTCAGCTCCTGAACCAGGCCAAGGATCGTGTTTGCGGCGATCCGTGGCAATTGTTCCAACGGACAGGTCGCGGTCATCCGCGGCCTGCCGATTCGATTGAGATCCTTCTTACCGCTCGCGAATCCGCGCGCCCTGCAGCGCGACCTTCAACGCGGCGCCCTGGATCGCGGTATCGATGATCGAGGGCTTGTTCTTGTTCTTCAGCGCGGTATTGGCCGCGCGCACCATGTTCTCGTTCAACGAGGTCAGCAGCGCGGTATACGCATCGATCGTGTACTGGCCGTTCTGCAGATCGTTCTGCATCTGCGCCTGGACCTGTTCGATGTAGTTGGTGTTGGTCTGCAGCTTGCCCTGGTCGGTGTCGCCCGACAGGGTGCCGCGGTCGGTGTAGGCCTGCTCGAGCTGCTTGTCGCGCATCTCGACGTCCTTGAGCATCTTCACCATCGCGTTGTAGCGACGGTTCTGGGTCTGGACGATGGCGACGCAGTAGTTGTACTGCTGCTGGCCGACCGGGTTGTTCTTGGCGCCGGTGCCGCAGCCTTCGGTCAGCCCCTCGTTGATGTCGCGCTCGGGGAACTGCTGGGCGATATTGACCCGGAAGCCCTTGTTGCCCTGGAACTTCAGGCTGCCCAGTCCCATCTGCTGGTACTGCCGGACCTGCTGCTCGTACTGCTGGACCTGCTGGCGCAGCTGCTCGAGCTGCTTGGCGTACTGACCGGTCAACTGGCCGAAATTCAGGTACTGGGTGATTTCGGTGGCGCACCAGAAGCACACGAACGCCTGCGCCGGGCGCGGCGTCATCATGCTGCCGAAGCCGACCAGCACCAGGGCCATCGACATGAACATCGGCTTGATTCGAACGAACTTGGTCAGGCTCATCGGCGTTTCCTCTCCTTGATACGTCCGCAGCCCAGGCAGGCACAGGACGTCATGCGTTCACTTTCCATTGAAACCCGAAAGTGTGACTAAAGCCACCCTATTCAGGCATTCGACGCGTGTTTCCGTTGCTACTCCGGCCAGATCCCGTACCGGACGGCCGTCGGCCGCCGGTTCCTGCCAGGCCCAAAACGGGCATTCTCGCAAAGGACGTCAATTACAGTCTTTTCCAGTGGAACAAATACTCAAGGAATGTGATCGTCCAGGCCAGTGGGCAGGCGACGGGCGGCATATTCCAGGTTATGCGTGGGCGCGCTCGCGGGGGTCGGACGAGGCCTGCTTGCCCTTGCCCGAGCCCTTGCGGTTGTCGTAGAAGTCCTGCAGCCAGGCGTCCGGGGTCAGCTCGTCCACCGCGATCCCGGTCCGGTGGGAGGCCTTCTCGACCACCTGATGCATGATGTCGATGTTGTCGGTCGAGGCCGAAATCACCGCCAGGGCGTCGTCCATGCCGCGCAGGTTGAGCTGGCACACCGTGGCCGCATGGCCCTGCTTGACCAGGAAGCAGCGCGAACGCTCGTCCAGGCTCTTGACCACCTGGAACTCGGCATCGGTGAGCTTGAGGCCCTCGATGTAGTCCTCGCGGCTGGCATTCGGGTTCGGCAGCAGGATCAGGGTCGCGGTCTGCTCGATCAGCGAGGCGGAAATATCGCTGGCCAGCGCGTCCTCCGGGCTCTGGGTGGCGAAGATGCCCAGGCCGTTCTGCTTACGGATGGTCTTCTGCTTGTTCTTGGCGAACTCCTTGAGCGCGCCGCCGCCGTCGAGGATCTTCCAGAATTCGTCCATGACGTAGATCAGCGGGCGGCCGTCGATCAATTCTTCCAGGCGGTGCAGCAGGTAGTTGATCACCGGCACGCGCACTTCGGGATTGTCGATCACATCGGTGTAGTCGAAGCCGATGATGTTGGCCTTGTCGAGCTTGATCGTGTCGACCGGATTGTCGAACACCCAGCCCAGCGAATTGCCGGCGGTCCACTTGCGCAGGCGCGCATACAGACCGTCGTCGCCCATGTTGGGCAGGCTCTTCTGCAGGTTGGTCATGCTGCGCAGGTGCATCGGCGTGTCGAGCATGTTCTCGACCGCGCGGAAGATGTCCTCCTCCTCGCGCGCCGAATAGGTGCCCTTCGCGGCCAGGACCTTGATCAGGTCGGCCAGGAACTGCACGTTGGTTTCGTTGCGCTCGCACTGGAACGGGTTGAAGCCGGTCGGCTGGCCGTTGTCGAGCGCGAGGTAGTTGCCGCCGCAGGCGCGCACGAAGATCTCGGCGCCGCGGTCCTTGTCGAAGAAGAAGATCGTCGGCGTCGGCTTGAGCTTCTGCACCTGGCTGAGCAGGAAGTTGATCAGCGCGGTCTTACCGGTACCGGACTTGCCGATCACCATGGTGTTGGCGATCGCCTTCTCGCCGAGCGAGTTCTCGGCCGGATGGGTGGCGTGGAAATTGAAGTAGTACGGCTGGCCGTTGGTGGTCTGCAGCGTGGTAACGCAGTCGCCCCACGGGTTGTTTTCTTTCTTGCCGGTCGCGAAGTTGTGCAGCGGCGACAGGCCCAGGAAGTTCAGCGAGCTGACGTTGGCCAGGCGGGTGCGGTACTTCCAGTTGCCCGGGAACTGCGAATAGAACGACGCGGTGACGGCCAGGTCTTCCTTGGCCGAAACGAAACCGGCGTTGGACAGTTCGGCGCGCGCCTGCGCGACCTGCGCGGCGAGCTTCTCCTGGCTGTCGGCATAGATCGCGAAGGTGTAGTGGTACTCGCCGAGCACGAAGTTGCCCGAGGCGAGCTGATCCATCGCGTAGTCGAGCTCGGAGATCTGGCTGACCGCCTTGTCGCCCGAGGAAATCATCATGCCCTTGGTGCGGTCAAGCACCTTGAGCGCGTCCTGGCGACCGATCGGACTGAACGAATGCGTGATCACGTATTCGAAGTCGAGGTACTTCAGGCCGTTGAGAATGCCCGGATAGGTCGAATCCGGGTATTCCTTGATATTGAGGATGGCGCCGAAATGATTGGCGTTGGTCGGCGTGTTGACCACGAAGTCGCCGCTCTTGGCGGCGAACATCAGCCGGCTGACCGGCAGATAGTTGTAGACCGGCGCGCTGAGCACCGGCACCGGCTCGTCGATGCGATTGAGCAGATAGCCGAAGAATTCCAGCGCCTCGGAGAAAACAATGCCGTTCTTGGCTTCGTACATGCCCAGGCGGTACGGCGCGTAGTCCTTGAGCACGGCTTCAACGTTGCCGGCCAGCTCGAGGATCTTGGCCACGCACTGGTCCTGCTCTTCCTGCAGGCGGCCGATGTCGGTGGACTTCTCGGAGAAACGCTTACCCGACACGATCGGGCGGTACATCATCGTCAGATACAGCTCGTTCTGCATGAGCTTCTGCGAGGACAGCGCGGCGAAATAGCCGTCGGACAGGTCCTGGTTGAATCGCTCGTTGAACTTGCTGTCGGTGCGGATCCGGCGCCGGCGGCGCACGTCGTGGACCCAGAACGCGACGTTGGTGAAATCGGGCGCGCGCAGGGTCTGCAGCATCCGATTGAAGGTGTTGTGGCGATGCTCCAATTCCCACTCTTCGCGACCGACGAAGGGCAAGCCGCCCAGGTGCCAGACCATCATGTAATCGCCGCCCGTGGTCTTGATCACGGTGGGGGAGACATGCGTGGACAGCGGGATGAATTCGCTGATCGGAGTATCGGGTGTGAGCATGATGGGTACTGCGTATCCCGTGGTTTTGGAAGAGCGTCGCCGGGCCTGGGGCCCGCGACGCGATCAAGCATCCGACGCAGCCCCGGTCAGGGGCGCCGCGGACGGCCAAGAACCGCAGGCGCCATGCGGTACACCGCGATGGCGCCTGCGTACATCATCGAGCTTTCTTGTCGCCTGGATTGCGATAGTGGTTCGGCGAGAACACCCACATGGTGCCGTGGTGAACGATGTTCCTCATGCGCATGCGGAACTGCATGCGCAGCCCCAGCAGGCGGAAGATCATCTCGTCGCGCCGCGTCATCTGCCGCATGACGAAAATCACTACCGGCAGGGACAGGATGAACCACATATTGAAGTAGAACGTCGAAAGCAAACATGCCCCGGCCGCGAACGTGAAGGGCACGTACGGCACTCCCAGGAACATGGGAGGCCGTGTGCAGCCGCGGAACATCGCGTTCTTATGCATACAGGTTCTGGAAGGTGCTCACCAGGATCGCCATGCCGCCCGAGCCGCCGCCGGCGCCGACGTCGTTCGGGATGACCATCTTGGCCAGCTGAGCGGCCGCGCCGATCAGGAAGCCGCCGAGCAGGACCGGCATCACGTCGGAGATGCGCTTGTGCGCGAACGCGATCTGGTAGCCGGCGAAGATCACCGCGATGGTCACGATCGCGATCGAGGCGATGTTGAGCAGGCTGTTGAGGTTGTCGAAGAAGCCCTTGACGGTGTTCTTGGCGCCGTCAGCGGTCTGGGCGAAAGCCAGTTCCGGCGCCGCCAGCGCGCCGACGAACAGAGCCGCCATCGCGAAGGCCGAGAGGAAGTTCTTGATCTGGATATTGTTGTTCATTGAAGAGGTCCCTTCTATTCGCTAGTGGACAAAATGGTCGAGGTGCAGCGGTGTGTTTCGGATGGTTCGTCGGTGGAGGGGAAACTGGTCGATCGAAAGCGGATGGATCAAAACGGGTGGATCAAAGCGGGTTCATCAAAACGGCCTGATCGAGTGAATCGTTGCGAATCAGGTCGATCAAATCGGTGCGGCAAAATCACATGAAGCAAATTGGGCGAATCGAAACCAGGTGGATCAAGGTCGGATCAAATTCGAACAAAATCGGGTCGAACAAGACGAATCGGCCGGCCGGCGCTCAGAAAACGAAGGCCTGATCGCCCTGCCCCTGCGCCGCCACGGCCGCCGCCGGAGCGACGGGCGCGGGCTGCTGCGGGAGCGCCGCCGACGCATTCATCGGCATGACTCTAACCGGCTGCGAGCTCTGAGCCTGAGACGCCACGCCCGGGGCACCCATTCCTGCCGGCATCGGGCCGGGCATCATCGGCGCGGCCGCGAGCGGCTGGGCCGCGGGCATCGTTGTAGCGGGTAACGTCATCTGAGGCATCGCCGCGGCCATCGGCTGGGAGGCGCTGACCGAGGCCAGGCGCTGCGGGCCCGACTGCCGGCCCGGCGCATAGGTGGCCGGACCGACCGGATTGGCCGGGCTGACCGACGCCAGCGCCGAAGGCGCCTTTGTATCCTTGCGAGATGACTTGCCGATTACCGCGATGGCCTGAGCATCGGAATATGGCGTCGCTCCCCTGTTGATCGACGCATAAATCTTTTGCACATAACCATGCCGGAAACCCGTGACGAAGTTCCCAGAGTAGTAACAGCTGAAGGATTTACCCCAATCCCCGCTGGAGCGGCCATAACATTCGGCCAGAATTTTTGAGCCCGCCTGTAGATTTGGGCAGACTTCGAATGCCTTTTCGTAAGTGTCCAGGCCGTACTTGCCGAGGTTGTAACGATTCACCTGAGCGACGCCGAGGGAAAAGTTATAGCCGCGGCGCTCAAGCATGCGCACGGTGGAGACGGCTTCGGCGAGATTCTGCGGCTGGCGCACCAGGCGACCGCCCACGACGCCAATCGCGAACGGATTGAACGAGGACTCCACGCGCACGACGTGGTGCATGACTTCATTTGGAACTGCCAAGCCCGGGCAGTTCATCAACTCTATTCCGGGCAACATTCCGTGATCCCCCCGTGCCGACCGTTGCGCCGATCCCCTGTGAACATCCGCAGAAAGAAGGGGTTGCAATCAGTCGGATCGACGCAGCAATGATTCATCTAGCAGCAAGCAATGTCAATGGCTGTGCACACTTACGTCACAGTTCGTAGCGTTTTCCGGCACCTGAGCTCATTCACTGTGTGACCGCTCAGGATTGAAGTCGATGCCGGTGATGTAGCGCCTGCCCGCATGCGCCTTGATGTGCACCAGGATATCGATGGTCATCATCAACAAGCGCTTGATGACCCCGAACTCCAGCCCCGACCCCTCGTTCGATGCCTTCACCATCAACGCCAGCTGATCCCACGTCTGCGCGGTACTGCCGGCGTGGCAACTGGTGATCGATCCCGGATGGCCCGAGGCGCAGTTACGAATGAAGTAGAACGATTCGTCGCCGCGCAACTCGGCCAGGATGATCCGGTCGGGCTTCATGCGAAGACAGGCTTCCATGCAGCTCTTGGCCGTGATGTTGCTGGTACTTTGTCCGCCTTTCGAATAGAGCAAGTGCACGACATTGGGCTGCGTGATGAACAACTCGCGCGCGTCCTCGATCGTCACCAGCCGCTCTTCTTCCGGAATGTGGTTGACCAGCGACTTCATGAAGGTGGTCTTGCCGCTGCCGGTGGCGCCGGACACGACCACGTTCTTCTTGTACTGGACCGCCTTCTTGAAGAATTCGGCGTAATTGCGCTGCGCGCGCAGCTCCAGCAGCTCGCGGTCGTGCTCGCTCAGGACGTGGGTCTGCTCCAGGATCTCGTTGAAGAACCCGTCTTCCTGATATTGCTGCAGGGTCTTGCTGTGCTTGGACGGCAGACGGATCGTGATCGAGACCTTGCCCGGATCGCAGGCAGGCGGAATCACGAACTGCGCGCGCTGTCCGGTCGGAAAGGTCAGGGAGACCACCGGGTCGGCATCGGTGATGCGCTGCCCGGTGTTGCTCTCGTTGACGACCGCGGTACAGAACTGCCGTGCCCGTTCGAACGTCAGGCTCGGCACTTCCAGGCGGTTCCAGCCGGAGCGAGTCTCCAAATAGAGCTCGCCCGGCCGGTTGATGCAGATTTCCGTGACATCCGGGGAGCTCATGTACTCCAGGATGCCCAACACCTGGTACTGGTACTCCAGGAAGGCGTTGGAAACTTGCGCGATCGGTGAATTATCGGCGTCCATCTCAAGCTACCGCTGCTGCAATCGACATCACCTCAGGACCGACGAGAAGTCGACATCCTTGGCGACATAGATGTTCACGACGGTGCCCTGGTTGATGGTCACGGTCGGCGGACGGTTGATGCTCTTGTCCAACGCCTGGTTGGCCAGACGCTCCATCGCCTCGGCGGTGTTGCTCTCGTAAGGCTGCTGCACCACGTTGCCGCTGTTGGTTACCGTGCTCGACTCCGGACCGTTCTTGGCCGCGGCGTACTTGAACGCGTCGCTGATCAGGCTGATCAGCAGCGCCGAGGCGATGCGGCTGCCCCAGTGTGCGTTGTAGTCGCCCGGATGACCGGCGCCGCCGAGGTTGTCGATACCCGGGCTGGCCATGTTGACGTCGATACCGTTCGGGGTGGTGATGCGATCCCAGATCACCGACACGCGCGGGCCGTTGATGTTGTCGCTCTGGTAGCGGCCGGAGACCTTCGAACCCTTCGGCAACAGCAGACGGCGGCCGTTGATCGAATAGGTCGGCTCGGTGACCACGCACGAGGTGAAGCCCGGCAGGTCGGTGACGATGCGGGTTTCCATGACGCAACGGATGTACGTTCCGCGCACCAGCAAGGTGTCCGGGTTGTAGATCGGCTGCGCGCTGGTGGCCTTTTCCTGTTCCTGCTGCGGACGCGCCGGGCCCTGGCCGTTGGCGGCCATCATGGCTTGGGCGTAGGCTTCGGGCGACATCACGCCGGGCGGCAAGCTGCCGCCACCGCTGCCACCGCCCTCGCCACCACCACCGCCCTCGCCCGAGATGCGGCGTTCGAGCAGGCTCGGACCACGCTTGACCGGCTCCATCTGCTCCGGCGGCGGCATCGGCATCGGCGGCGGGGCCTGATCGACCACCGGCAACGGCGGCATGCCGGCCAGCGGATCGACCGGCAACGGCGGCGGATCGGCCACGGTCTTGGGCAGGTCGGGAATATTGACCACTTCCTCTTCGACCTTCGGCTTCTTGTCTTCGCCGGACGTCGCCGCGTTGAACATCCACAGCGCGGCCACGATCAGCAGCAGCACGATGCCGCCGAGGAACAGCAGCGCCTTGCGATTGAGGCGTTGCACGTCGGAGGACTTCAGCGTGGGCGCGTTGGCATCCAGGTCCGGCGCCGGGCCGGTGGCCTGCTGGCCGTAATAAGGATTCGCGCCGGCGTAGCCGTAGCTGCTGTTGTTTTCCGCAGTGCCGCCGGACTCGTCCGGGTTACCCGGCTGATTGGGAGGTAGGTTCTGGCTCATTTCTGCTTCTTCCTGCGCAGACCGACGACGTTGTTGCCGTGACGGATGATCAAGTAGGGATAGGTGCCATGAACCACGAGCGTGTTGCCTTCCACCGTGGTGTTGACCACGAAGTCTTCGCTGCCTTCACGTTCGCGGCCGAACACGGCCGGAAAGTTGCCGGTCGGCAGATCCTTCACGCCGTTGATCTTGATGTAGGTGAACTGACCGTCGTCGTAGACGTTGGTCGGCACCAGCCACGACTGCTTCTTGCGGCTCGAAAACTGGTAATCGAAGTTGTAGACGCGGCCCTTGTCGAGGGTGGTGTTCAACTCGGGAACCGGTTCGGCCTTGGTTTCCTTCGCGCCGGAGAATTCGGTGCCGTTGGGATACACGAACTTGATCTTGTACTGCACGCCGGCCTGCTTGGCCTGCTCGAGCACGCGCCAGTCGGTCGCCACGACCTTCAACTCCAGGATGTAGGAGTGGGTGCTCGTGCGGATCATCATGTTGGTGTCGACGTCGACGTTCTTCGGCTTGATGTAGAAGACGTTGTCGCGACGGCTCATGTCCCAGCCGGAGCTGAAACCGGTGCTGTAGTCGAGGATGTTCTCGCTCGGGCTCAATTCGATCTGAGTGGTGATGCCGAGGCCCGTGCGCACCGGATAGATGCGGTTGGCTTCGTATTCGTACTCTTGGATCACCTGGGCCGAGGCAGGTAGTGCGAGGCCGGAAACCGCCAGGAACAACAGGGCGGCCAGGCGATGTTTACGCAGGCAGTTCATCGGTTGCTGACTCCATTCGCATTGCCAGTCGGTGCAGGTGCCGCAGCCGGCTGTTGCGGCTGCTGGGCGGGGTTGGTGGGAAGCGGCGCGCCCGGCGCCGGCGCGGTGCCCGGCGGATAGGCCGCGGGCGGCGCGCCAGCCGGAGGCGCCGTGCCGGGCGGGTACGCGGCCGGCGGCGGCGCGGTACCCGGCGGATAAGCGGCCGGATTGGCGGCATCGGGCGAGACCGCGCCAGGCTGCTGCGGGTAGGCCGCGGCCGGCGCGGGCGTCTGCGTGGGCGTCGCGTTGGGCGGCAGGGCCGGCGCGGCGGCGTAGTCGTTGTCGACGCGATAGCCGCTGACCTGGAAGCCCAGCGGATTGAGGACGCGGTTAACCTCGTCCATCTTCAGGTTCGACTTGTAGGTGAACTCGATCGTGGCGATCTTGCTGTCCAGCGGCGTGTTGTCGCCGTTTTCCTTGTTGTACAGGCTGCGCTGGAAGCGCACCGTCGCCACCTTGGGACCGGGGCCGGTGTTCATCGCATCGGCGGCGAGCTGGATGCTCAACAGCTTGACCCGGATGGTCTTGGTCTTGCCGTAGGTGGTGATCGGATTGGCCGGGTTGGTCGAGCCGAACAATTGTTGGTAAGCGGTGGCGACCTGGGCGTTGCCCATCGCGAACACCGTCGCCCAGTCGCGCTCACCGATCTGCGAGTAGTCGTAGGACTCACGCGCCATGATGAAGTGCGAGATGTTGCTCTTGTTGAGCGCTTCGCTGGTGGAGACGCTGGGGTTGGCGAAGTCGTCGCGCAGGCGCGCGACCGTCGCGGTACCGGTGTAGGCGTCGGCCATGACCAGGTACGGCACCTTCTCCTTGAGCGGCAGGAAGTAGAAATAACCGCCGGCCAGGATCAGCGACATGATCAACGAGCCGAGTGCGACGAGCCACGCGCGCTTCTCGCTGCGCTTGGCCATGTCGGCGACGGTGACCTCGTAGTTCACCGCCTTGGCGACGGCGTTCTCGACCGCCGGAGTTACGGGCTTTTTTCCGAACATCTATGCTGCATCCATGACGATGGAATCGTTGCCGGCGACGCGGCATGCCTGCGCATGCCGGGACTCGTCGCCTGTGCGGGCCGGCTTGCGCCGTTCGAGGATCAACGCGACGGACCGGAGGCTTGCGCCAGGGTCGCGGACGGCAGCGCGGCCGGATCGGCTGCGCTGGCGGACGGCGAATGCGGTTGCGACGGCTCGCTCTTGGGCGCGTGCGCGGACTTGGATGCCGCGTCGACCGCGGGCGTATCGTTGCCGGCCGCCGGCGGCGCCGACACGGCCGAGCGCACCACGATCTGCTCGCCTTCGCGCGCGATCACCACGCCATGTCCGGCATAGGCCGAATTGAGCTGCGAAATCGCGTCCGGCAGGCTGGTGGTGTGGATCTGCGACACCGCCTGATGCAGGGTGAAATCCGAATAGTGCTGGTAATCCAGCTTCATGTTCGAATCCTGGGTCCAGCGCGTCAGCATCGCCTTCAAGGTGCCGTCCATCGGCGAGGGATAGAAGACGTAGGACTGATGAAGCGGAATTTCGTTGGGCGCTTCGGAATACCGGTTGACCGGCTTCCAGCGGCCGCCGAAATCCGGCGCGGGCCTTGTGGCGCACCCGGCCAGCGCAACGGCCAGCAGGATCGCGATCCACAAACGAGGGCTGGTTGCAGTTAGTTGTCTCACGCGTTCCCCGGCTAAGTAATGTACTGACGCACGATAGGACCCGAAGCGGTCGTCGGCTGCGACTGGCTCGGCCAGCACGCTGCGACGGACCTCGTCGCGGTCATTGTTGGAGTTGAGGTGACCGGACAGACATCGGTCGAAATGAGACGTCGGACACCTTTGCAAAAGAGACGCGCAACACGTCATCCCTTTTAGCGCCGGGTCGCGACTTTTTTGCCATGCCGGAAGTGCGGCACGCGCTGATCGTTCTGTCCATGAACTCCCCCTACAGCCACGGTTATACCGTTGAACGAGCGTCTGACGACACTCGTAGACGAAGATTAGACCGAAGTCAAAGCATTCGGCAAGTAGTTGTGCAAAAAAAGTGCAAAATCGAGTTGCGGGTTACAGCCGTAACAAACGCTCGATCGCCGCGTCCAAGGTCGCTTCGTTCTTGGCGAAACACAGGCGCGCCAGACGTTGCCCAGCCGGCGCCGACTCGTAGAACGGCGACAGCGGGATCGCGGCGACGCCCTTGTCGGTGGTGAGCCAGCGACAGAACGCGGCATCGTCGAGATCGCTGACGCCGGAGTAATCGACCAGCTGAAAATAGCCGCCCGGCACCGGCAGCGGCTTGAGCGCGGTGGTCAATAATTGATCACGGAAGCGATCGCGCTTGGCCTGGTAGAAAGCCCCCAGCCCCTCGTAATGCTCCGGTTCGGCCTCGATCATCTCGGCGAACGCCCATTGAGCCGGGGCGAAACTGCAAAAGCTATTGTACTGATGGACTTTGCGCAGCTCGGCCGACAAGGCCGCCGGTGCGATGCAGTACCCGATTTTCCAGCCGGTGCAGTGGTAGGTCTTGCCGAAGCTCGACACCACGAAGGCACGCTCGCGCAGCTGCGGATAGCGCAGCACCGACTCGTGGCGGCGGCCGTCGAACACGATGTGTTCGTAGACTTCGTCCGACAGCAGCCAGATGCCGGTGTCGGCGAGCAGCTCGCTCAGCCGGGCGATGTCGTCGGCATCGAACATCGCGCCGGACGGGTTGTGCGGCGAGTTGATCATCAGCAGGCGGGTGTTCGGCGTGACCGCCGCGCGCACCCGATCCCAGTCGACGGCGAAGGTCCGCGGGTCCAGCGGCACATGCACGGCGCGGCCGCCGGCCAGGTCGATCGCCGGCTCGTAGCTGTCGTAGCACGGGTCCAGCACGATCACTTCCTCGCCCGGACGCACCACCGCCTGGACCGCATCGAAGATCGCCTCGCTGGCGCCGGAGACCACGGTGATCTCGGCATCGGCGTCGGGCCGGTAGCCGTAGCAACGCTCGGTCTTGGCGGCGATGGCCTGACGCAGCGCCGGGATGCCGGTCATCGGCGCGTATTGGTTCTTGCCTTCGCGCATGGCGCGGCCGAGCGCATCGACCAGACGCGCGGGCACGTCGAAATCCGGAAAGCCCTGACCGAGGTTGACCGCCTGGTGTTCGGCGGCGAGCTGCGACATCACGGTGAAGATGGTGGTGCCGACTTTCGGCAGCTTGGTGGTCAGGGTCATGGGGCCGGGTACGTGATCGCGATCGGACCGGGGAGTGTACGAAATCCGTGTTGCAGGTCGTTAGACCGTGACGGTCGGCGGCAATGACGCGGCGACATATCTATATGACGACGGCAAGACAGCGCACACGACCGACGACATCCCGCCCGTCGGCCGGATTTGCGCTGCCCGCGCGGCCCCGCGAAACTGCGCGCATGCGCGAACTGCAGGTGCTCGACGCCGCCGAACTGGCCATCGCCTACGCCGCCGCCGACTACGCGGTGGCGCTGGACGGCGACGCCCTGCCCTTGCGCGTGGGCCGGCCGGCCGCCGACCTGGAGGCGTACTGGCCCGCCGCGAGCTACCTGTTCATGACCGCATGGAACCCCGCGTCCGAGCCGCACTCCGACAGCGCCAACCATGCCGCCGACGAACGCCTGGTCGCGCGGCTGGACGCGATCGGCGTGCAACGTCATGCCGCATGGGCCGAGGACGTCGCCGGACAGTGGCGCGAACCGGGCTGGTTGCTGGCCGATCTCGACGACGCCGTGGCCAACGCGCTCGCGCGCGAATTCGGCCAGGCCGGCGTGCTGGCCTGGCGGCGCGGCGAACCGGTGAGGCTGCGCATGCTGATCGCTCGTCCGCGCCATGCCGGACCGGCCGCGCACACCGACTGGATCGGCGCCTGACCGAGTCAGGCGGCGAGGACGCAATACGCGGCGAGAATGCGGAGCGACCCGCGCAGTCGCATAGACTGCCCGCTTCGCGGCCCGACCCGCCGCCCGCTTGCGACCGATGACTCCACTCGAACGTACCGCCCCGCCCCTGCTCGAAGCCCGCGGCCTGCGCTTCGCGCGCAACGACGAACCCGTGTTCGGACCGCTCGACTTCGCCGTCGATGCCGGCGAAGCCTTGCTCGTGCAAGGCGACAACGGCGCCGGCAAGACCACGCTGTTGCGCGTGCTGGCCGGCCTGCTGCGCGCCGACGACGGTCGGATCGACATCGACGGGCAACCCTCGGACGCCTCGCGCCGGGCGCGCGCGATCGCCTATCTCGGCCATCTGCCGGGCCTGAAGGCCGACCTGAGCGCACTGGAGAATCTGAATTTCCTGTGCGGCCTGCAGGGGCGCCGGCGCAGCCAGCTGCCCGAGAACGCCCTGGCCATCGTCGGCCTGGCCGGTTACGACGACACGCTGGCGCGGCAGTTGTCGGCCGGACAGAAGAAGCGCCTGTCGCTGGCGCGGCTGTGGATGTCGCCGGCGCCGTTGTGGCTGCTCGACGAGCCGTACGCGAATCTCGACCTGGAAGGGATCGAACTGGTCAACCGCATGGTCCAGGCGCATCTGCGCGAGGGCGGCGCCGCACTGGTGACGACCCACGGCGCCTACGCCGCGCCTCCGGTGCGCACGCGCATGCTGGTGCTGCGACGCGCGGTCGCGATGGAGCCCAGCGCATGAGCGTGCGGCAACGCAATCCCGGCGCCGGCGCGGCGACGCCCGGCCTGATCGGTTCGGCGCGCGCCTTGCTCGCGCGCGACCTGCGCCTGCTGTGGCGGCGCCGCGGCGATGCGCTGCAACCGGCGCTGTTCGCCCTGCTGGTGGTGGTGCTGTTCGCGCTGGCCCTGGGCGGCGAAAAGCAGGCGCTGTCGAAAGCCGCCGCCGCGGTGCTGTGGCTGGCCTCGCTGCTGGCCGGGCTGCTCGCGCTCGACACCTTGTTCCGCGGCGACGCCGAGGACGGCTCGCTGGAGCAATGGATGCTGGCGCCGGTGCCGCTGGGCTGGCTGGTCGCTGTGCGCACCTTCACCCACTGGGCCACCACTTCCCTGCCGCTGCTGATCGCCACCCCGTTCCTGGCCGAACTGCTGTACCTGCCGCGCGAGCAATTGCCGGTGCTGCTGGCCTCGCTCGCGCTGGGCACGCCTTTGCTGAGTCTGCTCGGTGCGGTGGTCGCCGCGCTGACGGTCGGGATGCGGCGCTCTGGTATCCTTGTGGCCTTGCTGGCACTGCCCTTGTACGTTCCGGTGCTGGTCTTCGGCGCGGGCAGCGTGGCCCGCTCGGCCCAGGGACTGGACCCGGTAGGCGCGTTGCTGTTGCTGGCCGCCGGACTGGTGGTGGCGCTGCTGCTGGCGCCGCTGGCCGCCGCCGCCGCGATCCGCATCGCGCTGAACTGACGGCGCCGGCGGCTCGCATTGCCACGCACCAGGCAGGACTCGTAAGCAGGACCCAGTAGCAGACCGAACCCGCGCGCGACAGCCCGGCTGCCGCGCTCAACCGTCCAGGCCGCTCCGCGACCCAGACCTCGAGACCTTCGAACCACTGAATGAATCCACTCGTCCGCTGGTTCCACCAACTCGGTTCGCCGCCCAGCTTCGACCGCTTCGCCGCGCGTTGGGCGCCGTGGGCCTATGGCCTGGGCGCGCTGGTGATGGCCTGGGGCCTGTACGGCGCCCTGTTCCAGGTGCCGGCCGATTACCAGCAGAAGGACAGCTTCCGCATTCTGTACATCCATGTGCCCAGCGCCTGGATGAGCCTGGCGGTGTTCGGGCTGATGGCGTTGTACGCCGCGATCGCGCTGATCTGGCGGATCAAGCTGTGCGAGATCCTGGCCATGGCCTGCGCGCCGATCGGCGCGGGTTTCACCGTGATCACCCTGGCGACCGGTTCGATCTGGGGCAAGCCGATGTGGGGCACTTGGTGGGACTGGGACCCGCGCCTGACCACCGAATTGATTCTGCTGTTCCTCTATCTGGGCGTGATCGGCCTGTACCAGGCGATCGACGACCGCCGCGCCGCCGCGCGCGCGGCCGGCCTGCTGGCGATCGTCGGCGTCGCCCTGCTGCCGGTGATCCGCTATTCGGTGGTGTGGTGGAACTCGCTGCACCAGGGTCAGACCATCAGCCTGTTCGGCAAGTCGAGCATGGACCCGAGCATGATGGCGCCGCTGATCTGGATGATCGTCGGCACCAAGCTGTGGTTCGTCGGCGCGCTGCTGGTGCGCGCGCGCGCCGACAACCTGCGCCGCGAACAGGGCAAGGCCTGGGTCGCGCAACTGGCCGGCGTGGTCAATCCGCGGGAGCGGCGCTGATGGAATACCGCAATTACCTCATCGCTGCCTACGCAGTGTTCTTCATCGTGCTGGGCTGGGATTTCTTCGCCGGCCAGTGGCAGGTCCGCCGCGAATTGCGCCAGGCGCGCAAGCGCGCGGCGCGCGACGCGGCACGCAGCACCCCCAGTGAGTTGAGCCGATGAATCCCACCCGTCGCCGTCGCCTGTTGTGGGTGCTGGGCCTGGTCGCCGCCGCCGGCGTCGCCACCGCCCTGGTCGCAACCGCGTTGCAGCGCAACGTCGCGTATCTGTACACGCCCAGCGAGATCCTGCGCGGCGATGCCAGCGAGCGCGCGCGCTTCCGCCTCGGCGGGATGGTCGCGGAGGGTTCGTTCAAGCGCGCATCGGGTTCGATGGACGCGCATTTCAGCGTCACCGACGGCGATGCGCTGATGCCGGTGGTCTACACCGGCATCCTGCCCGATCTGTTCCGGGAGAAGCAGGCGGTGGTCGCGACCGGACGCATGCAGGGCGGCACCTTCGTCGCCGAGGAAATCCTGGCCAAGCACGACGAAACCTATATGCCCAAGGAAGTCGCCGACAAGATGGGGCAGGCGCACAAGAAGCATGATGTCGCGGCGCCGGGTGGCGTGGAGCCCGCGCGTTGAGGTATTTCGCGCGTGGAGCAAAAGCGAATCCCCCCTGCCCCCCTTTTACAAAGGGGGGAACAGCACGGGTTGGTGTGGGTTTCGCGCTTGAGTCGGACTACCGCATAGCGATCCGATCGCAGTTTTTTGCATCGAAGCCCGCTTGTCTTCCTCCTTTGCAAAAGGGGGACCGAGGGGGATTCGCTGTTGCTGTTGCTGTTGCTATTGCTGTTGCTATTGCTATTGCTATTGCTATTGCTGTTGCTGTTGCTGTTGCTGTCTCCGCGGATAAATCATCCCGCACCATGAACCACCCCAAGGCGATCGCCCATGCTGCCTGAACTCGGCCAGATCGCCCTGATCCTCGCCCTGCTGATCTCGGTCCTGCAGACCGCGCTGCCGCTGCTCGGCGCGCACCGCGGCATCGAGCCGTGGATGGCGATCGCGCGGCCGGCCGCGTATTCGCAGTTGCTGCTGGTCGGCTTCGCGTTCGTGCTGCTGACCCACGCCTTCGTCAATCAGGATTTCTCGCTGCGCTATGTCGCCGAGAACAGCAACACCCTGCTGCCGGTGCTGTACCGCTATTCCGCGGTGTGGGGCGCGCACGAAGGTTCGCTGCTGATGTGGGCGCTGGTGCTCGCGCTGTGGACCGCCGCGGTGGCCTGGTTCTCCAAGTCGCTGCCGTCGCAGGTGATCGCGCGCGTGCTCGGGGTGATGGGCGTGATCAGCGTCGGCTTCCTCGCCTTCCTGATCTTCACCAGCAACCCGTTCGCGCGGCTGCTGCCGGCGGTGGCCGAAGGCCGCGATCTCAATCCGCTGCTGCAGGACCCGGGCCTGATCATCCATCCGCCGATGCTCTACATCGGCTACGTCGGTTTCAGCGTGCCGTTCGCGTTCGCGATCGCCGCGCTGCTCGACGGCAAGGTCGACGCGCGCTGGCTGCGCTGGACCCGGCCGTGGACCAATGTCGCCTGGGCGTTCTTGACCCTCGGCATCGCCCTGGGCTCGTGGTGGGCGTATTACGAACTGGGCTGGGGCGGCTGGTGGTTCTGGGACCCGGTCGAGAACGCCAGCTTCATGCCGTGGCTGGCCGGCGCGGCGCTGATTCATTCGCAGGCGGTCACGGAAAAACGCGGCAGCTTCCGCGGCTGGACCTTGTTGCTCGCGATCGCCGCGTTCTCGCTGTCGCTGCTGGGCACCTTCCTGGTCCGTTCGGGCGTGTTGACCAGCGTGCATGCCTTCGCCGCCGATCCCTCGCGCGGCTTGTTCGTGCTGATCTTCCTCGGCATCGTGATCGGCGGCTCGCTGCTGCTGTACGCGCTGCGCGCGCCGTCGGGCGAGGAAAACGCCGGCAAGCCGTTCGAACTGATGTCGCGCGAGACCTTGCTGCTCGGCAACAACCTGTTGCTGGCGACCGCGTGCGCGATGGTGCTGCTGGGCACCTTGTATCCCTTGCTCGCCGATGCGCTGGACCTGGGCAAGATCTCGGTCGGCCCGCCCTACTTCGCGCTGATGTTCGTGCTGCTGATGACGCCGCTGGTGTTGCTGCTGCCGTTCGGCCCGCTGTTCCGCTGGCAGCGCGAACAGGCCTCGCGCCCGCTGGCGATGCTGATTCCGTGGGCCGGGCTCGCGCTCGGCGCCGCCATCGCCGCGTATTTCCTGGCGCCGCAGAGCCCGCTCAAGGTCGCCGCGGGCGTCGGCGGCGCGGTCTGGGTCGCGGCCGGCACGCTGCGCTTCGTGTGGACGCGCGTGCGCGGCAAGGGCAATGCCTTCACCGCGGAAATGCTCGGCATGACCCTGGCCCATCTGGGCGTGGCGGTGTTCCTGATCGGCGCCTTGCTGGTCGAAGGCCTGAGCGTGCAGCGCGAAGTCGCGCTCGCGCCGGGCAAGAGCCTGGACCTGGGCCGCTATTCGTTCCGCTTCGACAGCGTCAAGCACAGCGTCGGACCGAATTACGAAGCCGACTACGGCACCGTGACCGTGTTCGACGGCGGCGAACTGCTGACCGTGATGCATCCGGAAAAACGCGCCTACGCCAGCGGCGGCCAGGTCCTGACCGAAGCCGCGCTGGCCCCGGGCCTCACCCGCGATCTGTACGTCGCGCTCGGCGAACCGCTCGGCGGCGGCGCCTGGGCGGTGCGCGTCCACATCAAGCCGTTCGTGCGCTGGGTCTGGCTGGGCGCGCTGCTGATGATGCTCGGTGGTCTGGTGGCGGCGACCGATCGACGCTTCCGGCCGAAGCTCGCGCCCGAACCCAAACGCGCCGAGCCCGACCCGCTCGAATTCGCGCTGGCCGACGGGCCGGAAGCGTTCGCCGCTGAAAAACGGTATCGCGGCAACGACGATGACGTCTTTGCCGGCAAACCCGATGGAGACGACGCATGAACAAGAGTCGCTGGCTGCCGCTGGCTGTGTTTGCCGCGCTCGCGGTGCTGCTCGCCGCCGGCGTGTGGCTCAGCCGCAATCCCGATCGCGAAAAACTGCCGTCGCCGCTGATCGGCAAGCCCGCGCCCGCGTTCTCGCTGCCGGTGCTGCACGAAGCCGGCCGCCTGCTGACCTCGCAGGAACTGCGCGGCGCGCCGTACCTGCTCAACGTCTGGGGCAGCTGGTGCCCGGCCTGCCGCGACGAACATCCGGTGCTGACCCGCTTCGCCGAAACCAAGCGCCTGCGCGTGATCGGTTTCAACTGGAAGGACGAGCACGCCGATGCGCTGCGTTGGCTGGAGCAGTACGGCAATCCGTATGTGGTGGTGGTCGCCGACTACGACGGCAAATCGGCGATCGACTGGGGCATCTACGGCGCGCCGGAAACCTTTCTGGTCGATGGTCGCGGGATCGTGCGCTGGAAATTCGTGGGGCCGTTGACCGACAAGGTGATCGCGAATGAGTTGCTGCCTGAGTTGAGCAAGATCGAGAAGGCGCGATGAGGCTGGCGGGTAAAAGCGAATCCCCCCTCCCCCCCTTTTACAAAGGGGGGAACAGCACGGGTTTCGATAAGCAAAACCGCACTGGCGTTGCAGCGAGTGAATTTACGCAAATACGGATCGCTTCGTTGCAACCCGATGGGTTCCCCCCTTTGAAAAAGGGGGGCCAGGGGGGATTTGCTTTTGCTTCCCAGCCCCTGCGCACCTTCATCGCCGCCACCTTGCTGAGTCTGTCGCTGGCCCTCACCCTGGCCCCACCCGCCCAAGCCCAACCCGCCAACGACCCCGCCCCGCTGAGCTTCACCGACAGCGGCGAAGAACGCCGCTTCCACGCCCTGGTCGCCGAACTGCGCTGCGTGATGTGCCAGAACCAGTCGCTGGCCGATTCCAATGCCCAGATCGCCCACGACCTGCGCCGCGAAGTGCTCGCGCTGATGCGCCAGGGCAAGAGCGACGGCGAGATCAAGGATTTCCTGGTCGCGCGCTACGGCGAATTCGTGCTGTATCGGCCGCAGGTCGAATCCAAGACCTGGCTGCTGTGGTTCGGCCCGGCGCTGCTGCTGTTGGCCGGAGGTTTCGCGGTCGCGCGTATCGTGCATGCGCGCTCGGCGACGGCACGACCGGCCGACACCCGCATTGACGAGGAACAAGAGTGGTGATGGCGGTGACGATGGGATCGGCCCCGATGGGCGTGTTCGTGGCATGCGGCGCGGCACTGGTCGTGTTCGTACTGGGCTACGCGCTGCATCCGCTGTGGCGGACGCGACCGGCGCTCGGCGCCGGCCTGGGCGTGGCGCTCGCGGCGGCCACCGTCGCGCTGTATTTCGCGATCGGCACGCCGGCCGGGCTGCAACCCGAGCAACGCAAGGCGCCGCAATCGCTGGACGAAGCGGTGACCCAGCTGGAAGCCGAACTCGAGCGCGATCCGAACCAGATCGAAGGCTGGCGCCTGCTCGCCAGCGCCTACACCGCGCAGGGCCTGGGCATGAAGGCGCGCGATGCGTATGCGCGCGCGGTCACGCTGGCGCCGGACAACCCCGACCTGCTCGCCGAAGCCGCCGAAGCGCGCGCCCTGGCCACCCGCGAGCGTCGCTTCGACAACGAAGCGGTGGCGATGCTCAAGCACGCGCTGGAACAGCAGCCCATGCATCAGCGCGCGCGCTGGTTCCTCGGCATCGCCCAGCGCCAGGCCGAACAACCGGCCGAAGCGGCCAAGACCTGGGAACCGCTGCTGACCGTGGTCGACCCGGCCACCGCCGCGAGCCTGCTCGATCAGATCAACGGCGCGCGCCAGGAAGCCGGCATGCCGGCGATGCAGGCGCCCGCGCCGGCCGTCGCCGGCAACGCCGTGGCCAGCGGCCCCGGCCTCAAGATCCGGGTCGAACTGTCGCCGCAATTGGCGGCGAAATTGCCCGCCAACGCCAGCGTGTTCGTGATCGCGCGCCAGGTCGGCGGCCCGCCGATGCCGGTCGCGGTGGAAAAGCACCCGGCCGCGAAATTCCCGCTCGAAGTCAGCCTCGACGACGGCGACAGCCCGATGCCGACCATGAAGCTGTCGCAGCTCGAACAGGTGCAGGTGCTCGCCCGCGTATCGGCCTCCGGCAACGCCATCCCGCAATCCGGCGATCTGACCTCGCAGCCGGTGACGGTGCGCGTGGACGCCAAGGAGGCGACGGTCGTCGTCATCGATCGCGCGGTCGACTGAACCGGCGATCGCCCCACGCTCGATCGCCCGCTACCGGCATGTGCCGATAACGCAATTGCAGTTGCAGTCGCGGCCGCCGCTCAGGGCGATGGTTTAGGCTTTGCATCGCGACCGCCGCTCTCGCGCGGGCGTCGACTCCGAATCTCTTCACCGCAAGCACCGGCCACACGAGCAAGGCATGACCGAATTCATCCCGCCCGGCACCCGCCACATCGACCTGCCCTCGCCGTTCCCGATGAAACGCGGCGGCGCCCTGCACGGCGCGCGCATCGCCTATGAAACCTGGGGCGAACTCAACGCCAAGCGCGACAACGCCATCCTGATCGTCACCGGCCTGTCGCCCGACGCGCACGCCGCGGCCAACGCCGGCAATCCCGAGCCGGGCTGGTGGGAAGCCATGCTCGGCCCCGGCAAGCCGATCGACAGCGACCACTGGTTCGTGATCTGCGTGAACTCGCTGGGCAGTTGCAAGGGTTCGACCGGGCCGGCCTCGATCAACGCCGACACCGGCAAGCTGTACCGGCTGGAATTTCCCGAACTATCGATCGAAGACGGCGCCGACGCCGCCGCGCACGTCGTGCATGCGCTCGGCATCGAGCGACTGGCCTGCGTGATCGGCAATTCGATGGGCGGCATGACCGCGCTCGCGCTGCTGATCCGTCATCCGGGTCTGGCGCGCAACCACATCAACATTTCCGGCGCGGCGCGCGCGCTGCCGTTCTCGATCGCGATCCGCTCGCTGCAACGCGAAGCGATCCGCCTGGACCCGCAGTGGAACCAGGGCGGCTACGACGAAACCCACTACCCCGAATCGGGCATGCGCATGGCGCGCAAGCTCGGCGTGATCACGTATCGCTCGGCCCTGGAGTGGGACGGACGCTTCGGCCGGGTGCGGCTGGACTCCGACCGCGCCGACGAGGAGCCGTTCGGCCTGGAATTCGAGGTCGAAAGCTACCTGGAAGGCCACGCCCGCCGGTTCGTGCGCCGCTTCGATCCGAACTGCTACCTGTACCTGAGCCGCTCGATGGACTGGTTCGACCTGGGCGATTACTGCGGCGGCGGCGACGGCCTGGACAACGAGGAACAGGTCCGCCGCGGCCTGGCCGCGATCCGGGTGGAAAAGGCGCTGGCCATCGGCGTCCACACCGACATCCTGTTTCCGCTGCAGCAACAGCAGGAAATCGCCGACGGCCTGCGCGCCGGCGGCGCCGACGCCCGCTTCGTGCCGCTGGAGTCGCCGCAGGGCCACGACGCGTTCCTGGTCGACATCGCCCGCTTCGGCCCGGCGGTGGCCGGGTTCCTGGACGAACTGCGAACCGGCTGAGCGAACCGACTGGGCGAACTGGCTGAATCGGCACCGCTCGCGAGCGGTCCGAAGCTGCCAAGGCGCAGGCAGGGGCGTAGAATCCACGCCATGAACGCCACCGACGCCCTGCCCGACCTCGACTTCCCCGGCCACGACAAGCTGGTCGCCGCGATCGACGCGGCGGTCAACGCCGGCGACGAACACGCCGTCACCGCGGCCTTGCGTAACACCTTGTGCAAGATGATCCGCGACCGCGACGTCAACCTGCCCGACTGCGTGTTCGACCCGATCCAGGACCACTACGCGCGCCGCGAGCTCTACCGCAGCCCCGAACTGGGCTACAGCGTGGTCGCGATGACCTGGGGCCCCGGCCAGGGCACGCCGATGCACGATCACAGCGGCCTGTGGTGCGTGGAAGGCGTCTGGGACGGCGAGTTGGAGATCACCCAGTTCGAATTGCTCGAACGCGAAGGCGAGAACTTCCGCTTCCGCGCCGCCGGCGGCATGCACGCCGGCCCCGGCAGCGCCGGCAGCCTGATTCCGCCGCACGAGTACCACACCATCCGCAACGCCAGCAACGACTCGGTCGCGGTGTCGCTGCACATCTACAAGGCGCCGATGGAATGCTGCTCGATGTTCGAGCCGCGCGACGGCGAGTGGTTCCAGCGCGTCGACAAGACCCTGAAGACCGACGAAGCCGCCTGATCGGCGTAACGCCGCGAAGCCTTCACCGCGTCGCCGCGGCGCCCCCCTGTAGGAGCGGCGCAAGCCGCGACCGCGCCACACAGATGCGTCGCAAGCGCGATGTCGCGGTCGCGGCTTGCGCCGCTCCTACACTCGGATCGCGTGAATGACGACGGCAACGTGGCCCGATCCGCGCGCACCGTCCACCACGTCCCCAGATGCGATGCGCGCCCCCTGTAGGAGCGGCGTGAGCCGCGACCGCGCCACACAGATGCGCCGGCAAGCGCGATGTCGCGGTCGCGGCTTGCGCCGCTCTACAGTCGGATCACGTGAATGACGACAGCAACGTGGCCCGATCCGCCTGCACCGTCCACCACGACCAACCAGATGCGATGCGCGCCCCTGTAGGAGCGGCGTGAGCCGCGACCGCGCTGCATACATGCGTCGTAAGCGCGATGTCGCGTTCGCGGCTCACGCCGCTCCTACAGTCGGATCGCATAGCTTACGACCGCGAAACGATGTAACCCGCCTTCGCCGCCAAGCCCGTGCCGCGCGCGCGGCCGACTGTCCACAACCCGGCCCGGCCGCCGCCGCGGGACATTACAAACGCCACTGGTAAACGCCCCGCGCCGGCGCGATCTTCGCTGGCGGCAACGCCATGGGTTGGGCGTTGCATGTCGCCCAGGCGCCGCGGCGCCGCGCGCCACGCGCGACCACCTCTCCCAGCCATCGCACGGAGTCCCGACCATGCTGACCGACCTGCTGCTCGCCGCGTTCCACCATCTGCTGGTGTTCGCCATGATTTCGATGCTGGTCGCCGAATCGGTGCTGTTGCGCGGGCCGATCGATGCCGCCGCGCTCAAGCGCCTGGCCGGACTGGATGCCGGCTACGGCATGAGCGCGATGCTGCTGTTGGCGGTCGGCATCGCGCGCCTGTTCTACGGCGTCAAGGGCCTCGACTTCTATCAGCACAATCCCTGGTTTCATGCCAAGTTCGGCGCATTCGTGGCGATCGCGTTGTTGTCGATCCTGCCGACCGTGCGCTTCCTGCGCTGGCGCAAGGCGCTCAAGCACGACCCGGCGTTCCTGCCGCCGGCGCCGCAGGTGCGGATCGTGCGCGTACTGATCCGTTTCGAGTTGATCCTGATCGCGGTGATCCTGATCTGCGCCGCGGCGATGGCGCGGTACGGCGGGTTTTGATCGAGCCAGGTCTGATCACGCAAACTACGATTCAGTCGGCGGTGATCAAGCCGATTGGGATCGGGCAGTTTTGATCAGACGCATTCGATCAAGCCGATTTGAACAAGCGGATTCCGTCGGCGCGATAGTCGAATCGCGCCACGCACGCAGGCGCATTCACTCCGACTCGCAACGACACACGTCACGACACATGCCGTCTCGACTCGCACGCGAACATGCGAGCGAAACCGCGACGGCTTTCAGCCTTCCTTGCCCCAGCGCACCCGCGAGCGATCGCCGCGGCCGGCTTTCGCCGCCGGCTGCATCACTTCCGGATCGGTGTTGTCTCCGATCGCGCGCAAACGGATCGGCGCGAACTGACCGTCGCCGAGCAGGTCCAGGCTGGCGCGCGGATTGCGCAGCAAGGCTTCGCGTTGCAGGAACAACTCGCGGCCGATTTCCGGCGGCCGGCTTTCGCTGCACAGACGGATGTCCAGGCGCAGCACGCTGGTGCCCGAGGTGCGCCACGGATGGCCGGGAACCAGACGGCTGACGATCGCGCTGTCGAGCCGGATGGTGACCGTGCTCTTGTCGATCGCTTCGCACTTGCCCACCGCGATGTCGAACGTATTCATAAGGGCCTCAATGGGAAACCGCGGTGAGAACGCTGTGCAGGCGCGCGTTCTCCAACAGGCTGCGCAAGCGCGCCTCGATCACACGGATATTGGCGAGCCTGGGCGAGGCGCGCAGCGAATACACGGCGGTGCGCTTGCCCAGCAACAGGCGTTGACTGCGCAATACCGTGACATTGGTGGTGCCCGATGCCTCCATCCAGATCAAACGCAACGGAGCGGGCCCGATGGTCTGTCCATTGGACAAGGTGAACTGGAACCACTCGACATGATTGTCCATCGTTGCTCCGACACGTAGACCCGCGAGTATGCGCCCCACCTCCCGGCGCGGGGGTGAAGAATGAAAATCAGCGATTTTCCTCGCTATTGCGAGATAATCGGCGTATGGTCGGGAAGCGATCCCGGCGATTTCGCGATTTACAGGCGCTGAAGCGCCGCCTGCCTCAACGACGTTCGTTCCACGTCATCCAGAGGTTTCTTGCGATATCAAACCCGCGTCATCGACTTGCGGGTCGGTGAGCATGAGTATCGCATTCGCGCGCTGAAGGATCTGCAGCAGTTTCACGATCCCGACCAGGCCGCCGAAAAACTGGGCATCTCCCCGTCGATGTGGAGTCTGTTCGGGCAACTGTGGCCGACCGGTCTGCAGCTCGCGAACGAAATCGCCGTGCGCGATATCGCCGGCAAGCGCATTCTCGAAATCGGCTGCGGACTGGCGCTGTCGAGTCTGATCGCGCACAAGCGCCAGGCCGACATCACCGCCAGCGATCGGCATCCGCTCGCCGAGGATTTCCTCTCGCAAAATTCCACATTGAACGGCTTGAGCGACGTGCCGTACAAACATCTGGAATGGGATGCGCAGCGCGACCGCTCGCTCGGCGGTTTCGACCTGATCATCGGCAGCGACGTGTTGTACGAACGCGACCATATCGCCTTGCTTGCGAACGTCGTCAAGCAGTACGCGCATGCGCACGCCGAAGTGCTGATCGCCGATCCGGGCCGCGGCAACTGCGGCGCGATGAACACCGCGATGCGGGCCGATGGATTCACTTCCAGCGAACGGCGTTTCAGCATCGAGGATCGTCCGGTGCTGAGCGGGCGGATGATGCGGTTTCAACGCTGAGCGCGCGCCGGTTTACGACGAGGCCGCTTGGCGTCCGATCCGCCTGGCGATCATGTCGACGCGGCGATTTCATGAATACCGCCGCGCCCTGACCTCGCGATCGAAACCCGCATGCTCGACCTCGATACACAGTTGTGGATCGCCAACGACGCGCTCAAGCGTCGCGCGCCGGACATCGTCGACGACGCCTGCGTGCTGCACCTGTTCGACAAGCACGGCAGCGACCCTCGCGTGCTGGAACTCGGCATCGCCTTGCTCGATGCCGACTGGCACGAAAGCCATGAGGAACTCGGCCAGCACCTGCAATGGCTGCGCGCGCCGGAACGGGTCGATGCGCTCCATCGCGCGTCGCTGCGGAATTACCCGTATCACTACGACGGCGGCATCGCGATCCGCAGACGCTGCACCTGGGCGCTGGCGGATATCGGCGACCCGGCGGCGTTCGACGCGCTGCCGCGACTGTGCGGCTCGGCCGACCGGCAGGTCGCGTTGTTCGCCTTCAAGCGGCTGCGCGGTCGGCTCAGGGAGCGGCCGCGCAAGCGGTTCGCGTATTCGCCGCGACTGGATTGAGGCGCGTCGGGGATGCGCCGAGCGAACCTGCGGCATCCGAACCATACACGGGAAAACAAAAAGGCCCAGTCGCGAGACTGAGCCTTTCTTCTGTTCCGGGAAGCTGCCGGCCGTTGGATCGTTGGCCGGGCGGTTGGGTTCTTCTCGGATTTACGTGGTGCCGGAGGTGGGACTCGAACCCACACGCTTTTAAGGGCGGCGGATTTTGAGTCCGCTGCGTCTACCGATTCCGCCACTCCGGCAGCGGGTGCGCAGTATACCTATCGAAACGGCCGGAGTCTGCATGCCGCGAACTTCAATGCGGCTCGCCCGCCCCGTCCGCCTCGCTGCCCGCGGGCGAGCCGGCCCGATAGCCCGCTTCGCCGCGCTCGGACGCGGCCTCCTCCCAGGCGCCGCGCGGCGCCGGCGCGGCCCGTGCCGCGGCCGGCGGAGCGGCGACGATGCAGCGAATGGCGGCGGCGGTGGCGAGCATGGGATCGGGGTCCTTGGTGAGGGAGCCGTATCAGTGGTCCGGTTGCCGATCCGGTTGCGGTCGCCGACACCCCAGGCAGTGGCGGGTCCGGTCGGAGCGGCCACGACGGCCGGTCGACGGCCGCGACAGCAGGCCGCCACAAGGGCATTGCGGCTCCAAGCCGCGTTCCCAGCGCCACAGGCGCCATAGCGAATACATCGCCATGGCCAGGCCGGCGCCCGCGCCGCCCAGCCGCAGCCCGTGCGCGATCGGCGCGAACCCGGCGGCGGCGGGCGTATCGCCCATCTGCAACAACACCGTGCCGGCGATCGGACCGCTCACGGCCACGATCAAGGCCGGCGCGAACAACTGCAGCAACATCCTGGCACCACGATTCATCGAACACGTCTCCCCGTCTGCGCCGGCTAGCAGAACGTGGAGCGATCTCATCTGTTGAGACGGTGGCCAGATTATGGCCAGCCCGCCAGCCCCGCACCTGCCATTCGTCGTGGCGGCCGTGCGACGCCTGCCGGTTGCGCGCGGGCGCCGGCTGTGGACCGTGTGCCGGCTGCACATGGACGCGACCGCGCGCGACTAGAATGCCGGCATGTGCCTGATCGCCCTCGCCTGGCAACACCATCCGCGCTATCGCCTGGCCTTGATCGCCAATCGCGACGAAGCCCACTCGCGCCCCACCGCCGCGGCCGGCGCCGATCCCGACGACCCGCATGTCTTCGGCGGCCGCGACCTGCTGCAAGGCGGCAGTTGGCTGCAGGTATCCAGCCAAGGCCGTCTGGCCGCGGTCACCAACGTGCGCGCGGGCCTCAATCCCGAAACCGCGCCGCGATCGCGCGGCGCGCTGGTGCGCGAATTCGTGCGCGGCACGATGAGCGCCGCGGATTATCTACACGGCCTGAGCGCCGACGCGCCGCAGTTCGGCCGCTTCAATCTGTTGCTGTGGGACGGCGATGCGCTGATGTTCGGCAGCAACCATCCGCGGTTCCGCATGGACGCGGTGACGCGAGGCGTGCATGCCATGTCCAACGGCGATTTCGATGCGCCCTGGCCCAAGAGCGGGCTGGCCACGCGCGCCTTGTCGGCCTGGCTGGAATCGCCGGCCTCGCAGCAAGCCAGCGCGCCCTTGCCGCCGCGAAGCAACGATGCGGGCTTGGCGATGCTGCTCGCGGCGATGGCCGACACCACCGTCGCGCCCGACGACGCGCTGCCCGATACCGGCGTGGGCCTGGAACTCGAACGCATGCTGTCGCCGCCGTTCGTGCTCGGCGAGCGCTACGGTACGCGCTGTAGCAGCATCGTGCTGATCGGCGAGAACGAGATCGCGTTCGTCGAACGCCGTTACGGGCCCGGCGGCGTGCCGGCCGGGGACACCGCGGCGACCTTGCCGCTGCGCCCGAAGATCGGCTGATCCGCGGGCGCCTGGCCGGCGCGGGGCGAACCCCGCTCACACGACTCCCGCACCTACCGATCGACGCATGGTCGCGTCGATCGATGGTCCGTGCGGATTCGCCGCGGCGTTACGCGCGAGCGCAAGCGATGAACCCAGCGGACCCGAGCGCCGAGGCGCAACCGGCGCGACGCGCGATGTCCGATCCGGCGGGGATTAACGAACCGGCACCGCGCGTCCAGCGCCGTACCAGGACTCGCGGTATCGCGGCGGATCGGCTCATGCCGATGGAGTGGATCGACCGATTTGTGATCGCCCTCGCATTCCCGGCGCGGTCTCGGCGGCACGCAGCGAAGCCGCCCAGATCACGGTGGCGATGCGATGAACACAAGCCGGGAAAGCAGCAAGCACGCCTGATCGCCGATGGGTATCGGCACGTCGGCAATCAGTTCGTGCAATGCGGGGCCGTGTCACACGCACTGCAATGAGCGAAGCGCGCACCCTGCGCGAGCAGGTGCGCAGACCCGCTAAACAAACGAGTCGGCATGGCCTGGTCGATTCACACGCTCGTACGACGGGCGCGATTGCCCGCTACAAACCCGCTGAAAATGAGAAGGCCCAGTCCTCGAGATGTTTCTCGGGTGGCCGGGCCTTCCGTGTCGGAGCGATTGCATCGGACTTGCGTCCGTTGGTTTTTCTCCGACGCGCGCAAGATACCGCCGGCGTCGTTAGCGGCCGATCAAGATTTCGTGTAGTTGCCGTCGACCAAGATGAATCCGCGCGCCGCGCGCACGTTCACTCGACCAGGTTCACTTCGACCACGGCCACCAGCCGCGACCGGTCTGCGCATAGCGATCGGCGGCGCGCTCGAAGCGGTTGCGCACGCTGATTCCGCCGCACAGCAGATACAACGGCAGGAACAGCGGCCCCAGCACCATGTACTGATAGACGTGGGCGCGTTCGTGATCGGCGAGCTTGATCGGCGGCTCGGTGCGATGGCCGGCGTCGTGGGCGTAGGTGTAACAGGGCGAATCCAGATCCTCGCCGGTGTGCAGCACGACGTTGCCCAGGGTGATCGCGCCGCCCGGCCCCCACGGCCAATGCTGGAACACCAGCGCCAGGTCGTCGCGACGCAGATGCGGCCGCGCGCCAAACGGGATGGCGAACACGCCGGCGATCAAGCCCAGCGCCGTCACCGGCGAGGTCCAGAGCATGCCGAGCACGGCCCCGGCGATTCGCAGCAACGCGCCCAGTCAGCAGCCCTCTTCGGGCATGAACAGCCACAGGATCAGATACAGCAGGGCGACCGGCAGCACGAAGGTGGCCAGGGCCAGCACCACGAAGGCGCCGCGCACGATCACCGGATTCCAGCGCAGGCGCAGGGCGAGGCCGCCAGCCACGCCGGCGATCATGCGGTCGTGCCGGGAGCGGCAGAACCGGGGCGTGGCGCTGTTCATTCCTCGCCGTCTCCGAAGCTCACTGCAGGTTCGCGGCCAGTCTAGCGCGTCAGGGCGATGGCGTCGTCGCCGGCTTGGCGGCGCGCAGCTGAACCAGTTTGGCTTTCAGCCAGGCCGCCGAGGCGACCGGCGCGGCGTTGCCGCAGCGCACCCGGTACGGCTTGCCGCTGAGGCTGCTTTCGCTGCCGGCGCGCTCGATGAACAGCTCGGCGGTATCGGCCATATCGCGCTTGCGCAGATAGGCCAGTTTCTTGCGCAGATGCGCCTGCGCCTCGGCCGAGTCGTACCAACTGCCGTTGCGTTCGAACTGGCAACTTGAGCTGCCCAGCGCCTGGATGAGTTGCTCGGTTTCGCGCTCGGCCTGGGGCGACGGCGCGGCCTGGACGGCGACGGACGCGGCGCCGAGCAAGGCCGCGGCGAACACGGCGAGACTGCGGGGGCGAAAAGCGGCGGCGCGGTGGTTCATGAAGCGGTTCTCGCTGGTGCGTTGCATGCGCCCCGCGTCATGGGGCGCACGTCAAGATTCGATGGACCGGTGGCGCGGAGCATGGCAGCGGCCATGTCCGCGAGATGTCGAAGCGCGCTGCGCGCCGCGCGGCGTCAGGGCTTGGCCAGCCAGGGGCCGACCACCTTGATCCAGATCGCGTAGCCGGTGCGATTCATATGCAGGCGGTCGGCCAGGAACAATTCTTCGCGCGGCTCCCCGCTGGCGTCGAGCATCGGCGTGAACACGTCGAGATAGTCCACGCCCTGCACGGTCTTGATGTAGTCGCGGATAAGCGCATTGGCCTGGACGACCTGCGGCAGTATCGCCCTGCGCGAGGGACTGGGCTTGATCGACACGAAACCGATCCGCGCCTTCGGCGTACCGGCCTGCACGCGTTGCACGAACGCGGCGAAATCGTCGCGCACCTGCTGCGGGCTGCGGCCTTCGTTGAGGTCGTTTTCGCCGGCATAGAACACCACCGCGCGCGGCTGGTAGGCGTTGACGATGCGATCGGCGTAGTACACCGAGTCGTAGGCGCGCGAACTGCCGTAGCCGCGGTTGATCGACACCACGCCAGGGAAATCCTCGGCCAGCGTGGTCCAGTAGCGGATCGAGGAACTGCCGACGAACACCACCGCGCCGGGCATGCGGCGCACGCGCGCGTCTTCGGCTTCCCAGGCCTGCACGGTCGGTTCCCATTCGCGCGAATCGCGCGGCGCGGCGCCTTCGGGTGCCGCTGCGGCCGGGGTGGTCGTGGCGGAATCGGTGGATGCGACGGCGGTCTGGCGATTCGGCGCGGCCGCGCATGCGGTCAACGTGGCGATCAGCAATAAGCTCAGGATTCGATGCATGCGAGTGTTCCGGTATCGGGCGGGGTCAAGACTAACCCGGGCGATGTAAATGGATCGACATTGATCGAACCGCCATCGCGAACAACCGCCGCGACGGTGAATGCAAGCCCCTCTCCCGCGCGGCGACCGAAGGGAGTGCAGAGCTGAGAGGGGTTGGGGTGAGGGCTTGTTGCGTCGCCGATCAAATACGTCCCGCCTCGCCCTGCCCTCATCCGGTCCTTCGGACCACCTTCTCCCGCGAGCGGGAGAAGGTAGTGCCCAAACGCCGACGAGTTGAACCTGCTGAGATCTTCGCTTGCGCGAGACGCAAACCTCAACGCGACCGCTGCGCCAGCCAGTCGTGAATCGCGCTCGGCACTTCGCGCTGGGCGCGACCGGACACGTAAATGCCGATGTGGCCGCCCTTGAACGACAGCTCGCTGTAATCGGCGGTGCCGACCAGATCGGCCAGCGCCTTCGACGCTGCCGGCGGCACCAGATGATCCTGCTCGGCGTAGATGTTCAGCACCGGCATGTCGACATAGCCCAGATCGACCGCGCGGCCGCCGATGTCGATGCCGCCGTTGACGAAGCCGTTGCCCTGATAGAACTGCTTGATGAACTGGCGGAACGCCTCGCCCGCCTGATCCGGCGAATCGAAGATCCACTTCTCCATGCGCAGGAAATCCTCCAGCGCGCGCTTGTCGTCGAGAATGTCGATCAGACCGACGTACTTCTGCACGAACAGCCGCCACGGCTTCAAGGTCAGGTAGCACCAGTTCATGACGTCGGCCGGGACGTTGCCCAAGGTGTCGACGAACTGATCGATGTCGAGCCCGCGCGTCCAGTTCGACAGCATGTTGTCGCCGGTGTGGAAATCCACCGGCGTGACCATGGTGATCAGGTTGCGCACCTTGTCCGGATTCAGGGCCGAATAGCACAGCGAGAACGCGCCGCCCTGGCAGATGCCGAGCAGGTTGATCGCGTCCAGCCGGTATTCGCGACGCAGATGATCGACCGCGCCGCCGAGAAAACGCTGGATGTAGTCCTCCAGTTCCAGATAACGATCGGAACGGTCCGGATAGCCCCAGTCGAGGATGTACACGTCCTCGCCGCGTTCGAGCAGGCCGCGCACGATCGACTTATCCGCCTGCAGGTCGACCATGTACGGACGATTGACCAGCGCGTAGGCGATCAGCAGCGGCACTTTCGCGGTCGGCGCCTTGTCGCCGCGGAAGCGGTACAGCGCCACCTTGCCGTCGCGCCACACTTCCTCGCGCTGGGTCGCGCCGTATTGGATATCGCCCACCTCGCGCAGGGTGTCCAGACCCGCGCGCAGCTTGTTCTGCGCGGCCATCGCCTCGTTGGCCAGCGATTCGGCGCTGAAATTGATCGGTGCGGTCATCTCAGCGCGCTCCCTGCTTGGCGGCCTTGCCGGTTTGCGCGGCCTTGGCCGGCTTCACCGCGCTCGCGGCGCGCGGCGTGGCCGGCGGCTGCGGACGCGCGATCGCGGTTTTCTTCGCCGCCTTGGCGGGCGCGGGCTTGGGCTGCTTCAGCGCCGGCTTGGCCGCCGCGGCCGCAGCCGGTCGCGAGGACTTGGCCGCGGCTTTCTTCGCCGCCGGCTGTGGCGCCGCCGGCTTTGCCGAACGTGTCGCCGCGGGCTTGGCCGCGACCGGACGCGCTTCGCGCGGCGCCGGCGCCGGCTCGCGCGTGTTCTGCACTTCATCGCGCAGACGGCGCAGTTCGCGTTCGAGCTGGACGATCTTGCGATGCGCGGCGTCGATCTCGGTGCGGGTCGGCATGCCGAAGCTGCCGCTGGCCTGTTCGATCTCCTTCTGCACGCCGGCGCGCAGACGCATCTGCGAATTCACCAGCGCGGCGTAGGCGTCGCGGAACCGCGGCGACAGCGCGATATCGGCATAGGCTTCTTCGGCCGCGTCGATCCACAGATCGAACAAGGCGCGCGCGCTGCCGATCTGGCGGCCGGGTTCGCTGCGCTCGGCCAGTTTGTCTTCGAAGCGCGAGAACGCGTCCTGGCCGGCTTCGGCCATCAGCGCGTTATAGGCCTGGCTCTGCTTCTGGTAATCGGACTGCGCCTGCAGCAACTGCTGCACGCGCTCTTGATGCTCGCGCGAGAAACCGAACGCGGGCAGACCCAGCAAGGACTGGCCCTGACTCTGCAGGCGTTCCAGGAACGGCCCCATCTGCTCGGCCCAGCGGCCGAAATCCTGCTGGCCCGGCCCGCGCATCGCGCTCAACACATCGGCGAAGGGATTGGCGCCCTGCCCGCCCAGCGCCTGCTTCCAGGCGCCGGCGATGTCGCCGGCCGAGGCGTCGCTGCCGGCGAACTGCGAGGCCAGTTTCTGGATTTCGCCGAACCAGCCGCGCGCCTGACTGTTGAAACGGTCCAGGGTGTCGTCGACCTGCGGTTGCCCGCCCTTGGCCAACTGCGACCACCAGCTCACCGCCTCGTTCCAGCCCGGCATCGACGGCTGCTGCGCCGATTGCGGCGCCGCGCCGCGCATCATCTCGCCCCATGCGCCCCAGTACTGTCGCGCGAGTTTTTCGAAACCGGGCTGATTCATGTCGGCGCCCGCGCCGAAGAAATCGCCGGGATTGTTCGAACCGAAACCGAAATTCGCCATCACCGCCTCCGTGGTTTGCGCCGATCATAGCAATGGCGTGTTGCCGCGCGCGTGGACGGACACGGGCGGTTCGTGAATGCGGCCGCGGGCTTGCGGAAAATGTGTGCTGTGCGGGGCGTTTGCCTCTTGAGGCCGACGGTAAATCCCACTCGGCCCTTTGCAAAGGGGAACGCATTCGTCGCGGCCCATCACGATGCGACGAATCCTCAAATCAAAAGCAGCGCGGCTTTTGCCCACTTTAGAAAAAGGGGGCGGCGTCTGCGCAGCAGACGCGGGGGATTTGAGCTTTTGCTTTTGCTCGGGACTAAAAGCAAATCCCCCCTAGCCCCCCTTTTACAAAGGGGGGAACGCATTCGGGGCGGCTGAGCACGATGCGAAGGATGAAACTTAAATCAGGACGCAAACCGCTTTTGCCCACTTTAGAAAAGGGGGCGGCGTCTGCGCAGCAGACGCGGGGGATTTGAGCTTTTGCCTTTGCTCGGGTCAAAAAGCGAATCCCCCTACATAAGGGGGGGGGAACGCATTCGGGGCGGTTCATGGCGGCGCGATGATCGTGCCGCGAACAAGGCGCGAACGCCGCGACGAAAACCCGCCGACGCTCAGGGCTTGGGAATATGCAGCGTCTTGCTGATCATCAACGAGCCCGACAGCGCGAACATCAGCACCAGCGGATGGAACAGCCACGGGCCGAGCCGGTAGCCACCGAACCACAGGTCCGCGCCGATCGCGCCCTGCCAGGCCGCGACCGCGAGCACGATCACCAGCAGCAGGCTGGTCGGAATCGGCGTGCCTTCGAAATATTTGACCTTGCCTTCCTCGCCCGACATCGCCTCGGCGGTGACGTTGTAGCGCGCCAGTCGGCTGACGCCGCAGCCGACGAAGTAGCTCAGGATCACCCAGTCCCAGCCGCCCTGCAGGCCGCAGGCGTAGGCCAGCGCGGCGGGCGCGACGCCGAAGGAGATCACGTCGGCCAGCGAATCGAGTTCGCGCCCCAGGGTAGAGGACGACTTGCGCCAACGCGCGACCCGGCCGTCGAGCGCATCGAAGATGAAAGCCAGCGGGATCAGCGCCATGCCGATCATCAGATCGCGCACCCCGCCTTCCTGCAGGAAACGCATCGCGGCGAAGATCGCGCCGGTGCCGCAGAAGGCGTTGGCGAGGGTGAACCAATCCGCGAGGTGGAATTCGCGAAGCATCGAAAAATGGCGCGGCATGCGGCTTGGCTCCAGGGCGAACGGCGCGTTCGCCGTTCAGGATGTGCGCCCAGCCTGCCAAAGCCAGTGTGCAGGCCGCAAGAGGCCGAAGTCGCACTCAGGCGATGCGCGCCGGGCAAATCCAGGCTGCGCCGGGGTTTTCGGCGATTTACCCGACGCGCCGCGGCGGCGGCGATCGAGACCTCGGTCGTCGGAATACGGGTTTGACCGCGCCAGCGTCGGCGCGATCGTCAAGTTCAGCGAGTTGCAGCCCTGATCGTCTTCGCCGCGAACTCGAACGCGACGATTGAAGCTTTTATCCAACCCAACCCGATCGGATTACTTCGGCACCGCCAGGTTCTCGGCCGTCAAGCCCTTGCCCGCGCGCGGCGAATTCGCCACTACCGCATCGGCAGGCAGCGGCGTGCCCTGATCCAGATGCGCCTCGACGCGATCGAGCGCGGCATACACATATGGCAGTAGCGGCAGATAACGCGCGCCCATCGCCGGCAAGCCAAGGAAGGCGTCGAAATGCTGGACGTTGCGAACTTGCCAATAGCGCACCTGCGCGCCGGCCTTGCGCGCCATCGCGACATACGGCGCGCTGCTGAACGCCGGCGGGATCAAACCGTCGTCGAGCCCATGCACGACCACGATCGGCAGGTCCTTGCGCGGCGCGGAGGCGCGGGTCTGTTCGATGCCGGCGCGCACGCGTTCGTGCGCGCGCTTGAGCGCGGCGCCGTATTCGGGATACGCCGCTTCGCCGCCGAGGATCTCGCCGCTCCACAACTCGCGCAGCGCCGCCAACGGCGCAAGGCGTTCGCCGCCGCTCGGACCGAACAACTGCACGCCCGCGCCCGGCGGAATGCCGCTGGCATCGGACCACCACGCCGCGCGTTCGCTCTCGCTGGCCGCGCGTTCGGCGGCCGGCGCGCTGGCGCTGGCCGGGGTCGCGGCGGCATAGGCATAACGCACCCAGGGCTGATCCGGATCCTTCGTGCGCGCCTGTCCGGCCGGCGCGTAACGACCGTAAGCGGAGGCGTAAGTCGCCGCGACCGCGCGCCACAGATCGAAATTCACCGACAGCGCGCCAGCGCGCAATGCATCGTCGCTCCAGCCGCTGGCGTGCATGCGTTCGTAGGCGGCTTGCGCGCGCACTTCGGTGCTCGCCTGCCTGGCTTCATCGCCGAGCAGGCCGAGTCCTGCGACGTAGGTGCAGAACGATTCGGCGCTGTCGCCGGTGATCGGCGTCACCGGCGCGGCCGCGAGCGGCTTGTGCAACAGCGCGCACGGCATCAGCAAGGCCGCTTCGGTGGTGTAGTCGTACAACGGCCGCGCGCCGGCGACGTAGATGTTCGGCTCGCCTGCGACCACCGCGTCCAGCCACGGCGTGTCGTTCAATTCGGCCGCGCGCAATACCGCGCCGCCGCCGTTGGAGATGCCGACCGCGATCACCCGGGTGTTCGCGTCGGTGAACGGCGCCTGCTCGGGAAACGCCTGGTTCAACGAGGCCAACGCGAACTGCGCGGCCTGATGTACATGCCGGCCCCAGTCGGCCTCGGGGTTGTCCTGCGAATGCGCGTGCTTGAACGCGATGCCCTTGCCGCCTTCGCGCTGGCTCGCCTTGGGCGTAAACGCGAGCCCGCCTTCCGAGGCCGGCCCGACCGTGCCGTCGGCGCGCACGCCCTGGCCGGCATCGAGATCGAAGTAATCGGTGCCCGCGCCCTTGTCGGTGTAAGCCACCGCGCAGCCCTTGGGCAGGCCCCAGGCGCCGGCGACCGCGATCGAGCCGTAGATGCCGCGCGATCCCGAGGAGGCGCTGACCACCACGCAACGTTTCTTGGTATCGAATCCATCGGGCACTTGCACCAGCACGCGGTGCGGCTGATTGGCGCCCGGCACGGTCGCGAACGCGCTGAATTCGCGGCCGGGAACCGGCGCGGTGCTGCCGTACAACTCGCCGTAACCGCCGCCCGGCGCGAGATCGGCGATGCCACGCCAGTTCGCCCACAGCGCGCGTCGACGCAATTCGGCCGGGGTGGGATGCGCCGCGTCGGCGAACGCCGGCGGCACCATCGCGCGCAGGCCGTCGAGGCCGAGTCCGGCGGTCAGCAGATCGTCGTGTTCGCCGCGGTGCTCGGTCTGGCGTTGACTGCTGAACATCGGGGCGGAGTCCTTGGCGGTTTTCGCAGCGGCCGCGCGCGATTTGCCCGCGGCCATCGCCGGCGCGACCGGCGCGATCGCGCAAGCCAACAGCATCAGGGCGGCGCTGGCCGCGGCGGTACGTAGGATAGAGGCGCTCATCGGCGCAGCCTAGCAACTCGCGGCGGCGTCCTCATCGTACTTTGGTACAGCGCGTGCGCCGATGCCGCCCCAGCCGAACGGACAGCGGATTCGCGACAGCGCCTGTTAGGCTAGCCGCGATGCCGACCCTGCTGATCGCCGACGACCATCCGCTGTTCCGCGCCGCGCTGCGCCAGGCCGCCGCCGACGCGGTGCCCGATACCGTGGTGCGCGAGGCCGGCACGCTCGACGATGCGCTGGCCGCGCTGGAGGCCGAACCCGGCATCGATCTGGTCCTGCTGGATCTGCACATGCCCGGCAACCACGGCCTGGCCGGGCTGGCCGCGATCCGCGCCCAGTACCCGGGCACCGCGGTCGCGGTGGTGTCGGCCAACGACGATCCGCGGGTGGTGCGGCGCGCGCTCGATCACGGCGCGGCCGGTTATCTGCCCAAGAGCTCGGGCCTGGACGAACTGCGCGACGCGATCCGCGCGGTGCTGGCCTGCGAGCAATGGCTGCCGGCGGCGTTGCGCGCGGCGGTCGCGCGCACCCAGAGCGACCGCGGCGACGCCGATCTGGCCTCACGCCTGGCCAGCCTGTCGCCGCAGCAGTTCCGGGTGCTGAGCCTGGTCGCGCAAGGCCTGCTCAACAAGCAGATCGCCGATCGCCTGGACGTCCAGGAACGCACGGTCAAGGCGCATCTGTCGGCGATCTTCGACCGGCTCGGCGTGCGCAACCGCACCCAGGCCGGAGTGGTGCTGCGCGAACTGGAACTGTCGGACCCGGCGCGGCGGATCGAGGACTGACCGCGGCCGGCGCCCTCGCCTGCCAATCAGCGCGCCATCCGTCAAGTACCGCGACGGGGCCATCCCGGCCGAGGTTGTCCACACAGCCTGTGGACAAACCTGCGGACAGAACCCGGTGCGGCCCCGGAATACGTTGCTGCACAAGCATTGCAAGAGGGTTGGCTAAAAAATGACCACGCCCATCGCCTGACTTCCACAACACGATGAACGGTCGGACGCTGCCGCCCCGGCGCCGGTCCGGGCGCATCAACGCTGGTTCGCGGCCGAACCGGACACACGCGCCGGCGCGGGCCGCATCCATCGCGCCGACGACGCGGGCGATGTCGCCGTCAGCGCTCCATCCCGCCGGCCGCCAGCAACCGATCCAGCACCGACTTCAGCGCCAGCGGCTTGACCGGCTTGGTCAACAACGACAAGCCCGCCGCATGCACCGCCTGACGCACGCCGGCGCCGCCGTCGGCGCTCAACAGCAAGGTCGGGCGCGCGCCGAACTCCGCGCTCAGGCGCTGCGCCAACGCCAGCCCGGTGTCGTCGTGATCGAGATGGAAATCGAACAGCCACAAGCCGGCGGCATGTTCGCGCATCGCCCGGCGCGCGCCTTCGGCATCGGCCGCGGTGACCACCTCGCAGCCCCAGCGCCGCAGCACTTCCGACAAGGCCGACAAGGCCTGCGGATCGTTATCGACCGCGAGCACCTGCATGCCGCGCAGGCCGAACGCGAGCGCGCCCGGCGCGGCGCCATGCGCGGCCGAGCTCGCATGCATCGGCGTCGGCGTCGGCGTGCGCGGCAAGCGCACCGCGAACGCGGTGCCGTGGCCGAGACGGCTGTGCAGGGTCAGCGGCGCATGCAGCAGATCGGCGATGCGGTCGGCGATCGACAGCCCCAGCCCGAGGCCCTGCCCCGGCGCGTTTTCGCCGCGGCGGAACTCTTCGAACATCACCCGCTGCATCGCCGGTTCGATGCCCGGGCCGCTGTCGTGCACTTCGATCGACAAGCCGCCCTCGCGCCGGCGCACGCCGAGCAGCACCCGGCCGCTGGCGGTGTAACGCACCGCGTTGGCGAGGAAATTCTGCAATACGCGGCGCAGCAACTGCGGGTCGCTGCAAGTCCACGCACGCGAAGCGACATAGCGAAAGCGCAGCCCGCGCGCGGCGGCGATCGCGCCGAATTCCGAGGCCAGCGGTTCCAGCACTTCGGCCAGCGGAAATTCGCGCGGTTGCGGCACCAGGCCGCCGGCCTGCAGGCGCGACATGTCCAGCAGGCCGTTGAGCAGATCGCCGGTGGATTCCAGCGCGCCGGCGATCTGGGTCGCGGTCTCGCGCTGAGTCGGCTGATCGAGTTGCTGCGCCAGCGCGTCGGTGAACAATTGCGCGGCGTGCAGCGGCTGCATCAGATCGTGACCGACCGCGGCGAGAAAGCGGCTCTTGGCCTCGTTGGCGCGCTCGGCCTCGCGCGTGGCCACCTGCAGATCGGCGGTGCGTTCGACCACGCGCTGCTCCAGGGTTTCGTTGGCCTGGATCAACCCGGCCTCGGCGCGGCGGAACGCGGTGACATCAGTGAAGGTCGCGACGAAACCGCCGCCGGGCATCGGGTTGCCGCGGATTTCGATGATGCTGCCGTCGGCGAACACGCGCTCGGACAGATGCGGGGTGCCGGCGCGCATGAACGCCAGACGCCGCTGCAAGGCGCGTTCGAGATCCTCGACCGGCGGCAGACGCTGCATCGCCCAGCGCGCGAGATCGGCGATCGGTCGGCCCACCTGCAACAACTCGGGCGGATAGCCGAACAGTTCGGCGTAGCGGCGATTCCACGCGACCAGGCGCAATTGCGCGTCGACCACGCTGATGCCCTGGCTCATGTTCTGCAACGCCGCTTCCAGCACGCGCTGGTTGAAGCGCAGGTCGGCCGAGGCTTCGCCGACGATCGCCGCGACCGTGTCCAGATCGCGCCCGGCCTCGCGACGCGCCGCGTCCAGCAGTACCCGCGCCGAGGACGAGCCCAGCACCGCGGCGAGTTCGCGTTCGAGTTCGGCCTCGATCGCCGCGGCGACCGGATGCCCGGCCGGCGCGTCGTGCAGCAACTGGGCGACGCGTTCGCGCGGCAAAAAGCGCAGGCCGGCGTCGCGCAGCGTCTGCGCATCCAGCCCGCGCCGCGCGCTGCGCGGCAGTTCGCGCCGCCACATCGCCGCGAGCACGGTCGCCAACGCGCCGAGAAACAGGCTGGCGCCGACCGCGCGGCCGAGCCGGCTCCAGCCGGTCAGGCCGAACAGGCTTTCCGGCGCGAGCCACGACCACCCGAGCGGCCCCTCAAACAACCAGGCCGGCGACAAGCCGCGCGCTTCGTACAACATCGGCAGCAGCAACACCCAGGCCCAGGCGGCGAAGCCCGCGGCGATACCGACGATCGCCGCGCGCGGCGGCGTCTGCGGCCGCCACACCGCGAACGCCAGCGCCGGCGCCAAGGTCGCCAAGGCCGAGAACGACACCGCGCCGACATCGGCCAGCGCTTCGCTGCCGGCGATCAGGCGGCTGTAGCCCCACGCGAGCAGCATGATCGCGACGATGCCGCCGCGGCGCAGCGCCAGCACCCGTCCGCGCAGGTCGCGATTGCGCGCCCACGAACCGCGCAGCAGATTCGGCGCGAACCAGTGGTTACCGATCATCAGGCTCAAGGTCAGGGTGCTGACCACGACCATGCCGGTGGCCGCGCTGAGGCCGCCGAGAAACGCGAACAAGGCCAGACCCTCGTGCCCTTGCGACAGCGGCAATGCGAGCACGTACAGATCCGACGGCACCTGCGCGCCGAGCAGCGACTGGCCGACCTTGGCCAACGGCAGCACCGGCAAAGCGATCAACAACAAATACAGAGGGAACTGCCAGCGCGCGGTGCGCACGTCGTCTTCGTCGCGGCATTCGACCACGGCGACATGGAACTGATGCGGCAGGATGAACATCGCCAGCCCGCCGAGCAGCACCAGCGGCGCGAACCCGCCGGCCGGTGGTGTCGGCGCGGCCTGGATCGCGGCCTTGGGCAGATCGTCGAGGCCGAACCAGACGAACGCGCCGAGCGCGAGCATCGCGGCGAGCTTGAACACCGACTCGAACGCCATCGCCAGCACCAGCCCGCGATTGTGCTCGGCCGCGCTGGCCCGGCGGGTGCCGAACAGCATCGCGAACAAGGCCATCGCCAGCGCCACGTACAGCGCGCTGTCGCGCCACGCCGGCGAGGCGACGCCGTCGGTGGCCTGGGTGGTGAGCATCGCGAAGCTCATCGCCACCGCTTTCAATTGCAGCGCGATGTAGGGAATCAGACCGAGCGCGGCGACCAGGGTGACGATCGCCGCCAGCCACGCGTCCTTGCCCAGGCGCGTGGCGATCAGGTCGGCGAGCGAGGTCGCATTGGTCTCGCGCGCCAGCTTGACCAGCTTGACCATGAAGCTCAGCGCGAGCGCGTAGAACAGGATCGAGCCGAGGAAGGTCGGCGGCAGCGGCCAGCCGTAGCGCGCGGCCTGGGTGACGGTGCCGTAGAAGGTCCACGAGGTGCAATGCACCGCGAGCGACAGCGCGTAGATATGCCGCCAGTGTTTGGCCAGCACCGCCGGCCGGCGCTCGGCGAACAACGCCGTGCCGAACATCAGCGCCAGCCAGGCCAGGCTGGCCAGGGCGACGGTGGTGAGGCTCAGCATGGCGGGGGGCGGAGGCGCATCGGCGGAGGATAGCGCGGGGAGTGGCCTTGGGTGCTGCGTCGGTGCTGTGGGTTTGGGTTTGGGTGCTGATGCGGGAGGAGATTACGTAGTGGCTTGAGCGGAAAGCGAATCCCCCCTGCCCCCCTTTTCCAAAGGGGGGGGAAAGCACGGGCTGAGCTAGGACACCAGGCATTGCAATCGCCGTTGGCGTTGCCCTGGCCTTGTCGTTGTCGTTGTCGTTGTCGTTGCCCTTGCCCTTGCCCTTGCCGTTGCCGTTGCCGTTGCCGTTGCCCTTGCCCTTGCCGTTGCCGTTGCCGTTGCCGTTGCCGTTGTCGTTGTTATTGCATCGCTATTGCTGCTGCTATTGCTGCTGCTATTGCTTCTGCTATTGCCGTTGCTGCTGTTGTTGCTGTTGCTGTTGCTATTTCTATCTCTATTGCCGTTGTTATTGCTGTCGTTATTTCTGTTGCCATCGCAACGAAACACCACGCCCCACCGAACCCACCTACCGGGTTCCCCCCTTTGGAAAAGGGGGGCCAGGGGGGATTCGCTTTTGCTGTCGCTTTTGCTGTCGCTTTTGCTGTCGCTTTTGCTGTCGCTTTTGCTCTTGCTGTCACCCCGCAACCAACACCCCACCCAAAAAGCAAAACCCCCGCTCTTCCAAGCGGAGGTTCGCCCAAGCCGATGATCGTCACCCCACGACCGCGAACACCGCGGCCGCCTCAGCCGATCAGAAGTCGTACTTCATGGACAAGGAATACTGCCGCGGCGCCCCATAGAACCCGGTGTAAACGCCCAGCGCCGAGTTCAAGCTGTACCCCGTGGTCCGATACTCCTTGTCGGCCAGATTGCTGCCCTGCAAGGACAGGCTCCACGGCCCCTTGCTCTTCCAGGTCACGCCGGCATTGATCAGGCCGTAACCGTCCTGAGTGATCGGCAAGGCGCCGGTGCGCACGATCTCGGTGGTGGCGATCACGTCGCTCTGGTAGCTGTAGCCCACCCGCGCCGACAGGTTGCTGCCGTCGGACAGATCGGTGCGGTACTCCACGTTCAAGGCGCCGGAGAACTCGGGCGCGTTGGTGAATTCCTGCTCGTTGGCGATGTTGACGCCGGCGTACAGGAACTCGTCGTACTTGGCGTCGAGCCAGGCGAGGTTGCCCGAGATCAGCCAATGCTCGTTCGGCAGCCACTGGTACTCGACTTCCAGGCCCTGCACGGTGCCGGAACCGGCGTTGGTGAAATCGCCGAAGAACGCGTCGTTGGTGCCGTCGCCGTTGCTGTCGTAGGAGGTGAACACCGACAGCTGGATGTCCTTGTACTTGTTGTGGAAGTACGACAGGTTCAGGAACAGGCGCTGGTCGAAGAACGCCATCTTGCTGCCGACTTCGTAGCTGTCGACGACCTCGTCGTCGAACGGCTCGGCCGAACGCGGCACCGCCGTGGCCTGGGCGCGGATGTTGTAACCGCCGGACTTGAAGCCGCGCGTGGCCAGGCCGTACAGCAGGATGTCGGGCGCGATCTGGTAATCCAGCGAGACCTTCGGCGAGGTGTTCTTGAAGTTGATCTTGCGGTCGAAGTTGGCCGCGACCGCGCCGTTGGGAATGGTGAAGCTGGCGTCGCGATAACCACGGTTGAGCACCTTGGCGCGCTTGTCCTCGTCGGTGTAGCGCGCGCCGACGTCGAGCTTGAGCTTGTCGGTCAGATCGAACGTCCAGTCGGCGTAGGCGGCGATGGATTCGGTATAGACCGTGCCCTGGGTGTCGCCGAAGCTGAGGTTGAAGAAGTTGTTGAGCACCTGCCCGCCGGCTTCGCCGTCGAAGGCGTAGATGCCCATCACGCCGCGGGCGCGGCCGCCGCCATCAAAGTTCGCCTGCAGTTCGTGGCTGACCTGCTGATCGCTGTAGAACGCCTTCACGTCGGCGATCTTGTTCTGCAGGGTGTCGAAGTCGATGTTGGTCTCGGTATCGGACTCGCGCTTGGCCAGCACGTACTTGAAGCTCCAGTCCTCGCTGGCGCGCCAGTTGACCGTCGCCGAGGCGCCCTTGATCGTGGTGTCGTTGATGTTGGGCATGCCGCTGCGGATGTCGTAGCGCGAATCCAGCGGCGCGGTGCCCGGGGCGAAGCGGTTGGGCGCGAGCATCCTGGCGCCGCGCACGCCGGACTGGTCGTCCATCCAGTCGAACGCGAATTGAATGTCGAGCGCGTCGCTGACGTAGGCGCCGAGGTTGCCGCGCAACGCCAGCACTTCCTTGTCGCTGACCTCCTGCTTGGTGACCACGTTCTCGCCGAAGCCGTCGCGGTTGAGGCTGGCGACCGAGATGCGGCCGCGCAAGGTGGCGTCGCCGCCCTGGGTGCTGCCGCCGATCGGGCCGGCGACCGCGGCTTTGACGTCCAGCTGACCGTAGTTGCCGACCGTGACCGAGGCGAAGCCGTCGAGCGAGGTCGGCAGGCCGCGCGAGATGTACTTGATCGCGCCGCCGATGGTGTTCTTGCCGTACAAGGTGCCCTGCGGGCCGCGTAGCACTTCGATGCGCTCCACGTCGAACACGTCGAGCAATGCGCCCTGCGGTCGGGCGATGTAGACATCGTCCATGTAGATGCCCACGCCCGGGTCCACGCCCCACAGCGGATCGGACTGGCCGACGCCGCGGATGTAGGCGGTGATGGTGCTGCTCGATCCGCGCGCGGCGTAGATCGTCAGATTCGGCACCTGCGCGTCGAGATCGCTGAGGTCCTCGATGTTCATCCGGTCCAGCGACTCGGCCGTGAACGCGGTGATCGCGACCGGCACTTCCTGCAGGGTTTCCTCGCGTTTGCGCGCGGTCACCGTGACCCCGCCGAGGGTCTTGGCCTGCGCCGGCTCCGGCGCGGCGTCCTGCGCCCAAGCGGCCGGCGCCAGCAAGGCCGCGGCGATGGCCAGGCACAAGCCCTGACGCTGGATCTGCTTGCGCGCTTTCACCTTACATGTACTCACGTATGTCCTCTCCCCTAACCCAAATGGCGCCAAGCGCGGCCTGAAGCCTGCGCGCGAGCGGTTGCATCGCCGCCACCGCCGTCGTTGTCGCGTGCATCGCCTTGCGATACAAGCCGCGGTGTTCGCGCCTGACACGCGATCGGCGGCCCGCATCCGTGCGCGGCGTCCATGCCGGTCCTGCAACGACGTCGGTGGAGGCGAGCTCCCCCGTTACCGGGCAAAGCCTAGGAGCCCGCCGCCGCCACCGGCAGCTGTACCTTCGGACAATGCCCCGCCCGGCCGCGCATGCCGACACTGCGCGCAGCGTCGGGCACCGCAGCCCGCGCTGTCCGCTGGGGAATCGAATCGATGGCGTTTTTGATCGTGCTGGCCGCTCTGTGCTTCCTGATGTACGTCGCCTACCGCGGCCACAGCGTGATCCTGTTCGCCCCGGTGGCCGCGCTCGGCGCGGTGCTGCTGACCGACCCGACCCTGGTCGCGCCGATGTTCACCGGCCTGTTCATGGACAAGATGGTCGGCTTCCTCAAGCTGTATTTCCCGGTGTTCCTGCTCGGCGCGATCTTCGGCAAGCTGATCGAACTGTCCGGCTTCTCCAAGTCGATCGTGGCCGCGACCATCCGCCTGCTCGGCCGCGAACGCGCGATGCTGTCGATCGTCGCGGTCTGCGCGCTGCTGACCTACGGCGGGGTGTCGCTGTTCGTGGTGGTGTTCGCGGTGTATCCGTTCGCCGCCGAGCTGTTCCGCCAGAGCGACATCCCCAAGCGCCTGATCCCCGGCACCATCGCCCTGGGCGCATTCACCTTCACCATGGACGCGCTGCCGGGCACGCCGCAGATCCAGAACATCATCCCGACCTCGTTCTTCGGCACCGACACCTGGGCCGCGCCGTGGCTGGGCGTGATCGGCGGCGTGTTCATCCTGATCGTCGGCCTGTCGTACTTGAACTGGCGGCGGCGCGCGGCGCTCAAGGCCGGCGAAGGCTACGGCGAGAATCTGCTCAACGAACCGGCGCCGTTCGAAGGCGGCAAGCTCGCCCATCCCTTGCTGGCGATCCTGCCGCTGGTGCTGGTCGGCGTGGCCAACAAATGCTTCAGCGTGTGGCTGCCGCAGGCCTACGGCAAACAGCACAGCTTCGATCCGGCGGTGATCGGCGACGCCGCGCCGGTGGTGCAGGACGTGTCCAAGATAGCCGCGATCTGGGCGGTCGAGGGCGCCTTGCTGATCGGTATCGCCGCGGTGATCGTGTTCGCCTGGAAACCGGTCATGACCCGCTTCGCCGAAGGCAGCAAGGCGGCGATCGGCGGCGCGCTGCTGGCGGCGATGAACACTGCCAGCGAGTACGGTTTCGGCGCGGTGATCGCGGCGCTGCCGGGGTTCCTGGTGGTCGCCAACGCGCTCGGCGCGATTCCCAACCCGCTGGTCAACGAAGCGGTCACGGTGACCGCGCTGGCCGGCATCACCGGTTCGGCCTCCGGCGGCATGAGCATCGCCCTGGCGGCGATGGCCGACACCTTCATCGCCAACGCCAACGCCGCCGGCATCCCGATGGAAGTGCTGCACCGCGTCGCCGCGATGGCGTCGGGCGGCATGGACACCCTGCCGCACAACGGCGCGGTGATCACCTTGCTGGCGGTGACCGGGCTGAGCCATCGCCAGGCCTACAAGGACGTGTTCGCGATCACCCTGATCAAGACCGCGGCGGTGTTCGTGGTGATCGGCGTGTTCTACGCGACCGGGTTGGTCTGACCGGCTGCCGCGTAGCCGTCCGGGTTTGTGCTGTTGGGGTTTGAGCCCCGACGCTGTTCAATCAGATGCTGCTTAGCCCGCGGCGATCTGAGAGAGCGGCGTCGGGGCTCAAGCCCCACCTACGAAAAACTTTGCGCTTTGCGCCTGCCGGAGAAAAATCCCGCGGCCGCATCGGCCCGCGCTTACGCCCGACACCCGACCTTGGTTATGCTGGCGCCTTCTTCGGCAGTTCAGGCAAGGAGCCCTACGTGACCATCGGCGAATACTCGCAGATCTTCCGCGGCAAACGCGTCGTCAACTTCAGCATGGGCGACAAGCCCGCCGGCGGCGATGTGGTGTATCGCCTCACCCAGGATTACGACAGCGCCGAAAGCCAGCGCGACTTGCTCGACAGTTTCCTGGCCCAGGTCGATCCGTCCACCCTGGAAGCGCTGATCATCGGCGCGTGGAGCGAAGCGCAGGAGCAAAGCCCGCAGGGCTATCTCGACGCGCTGATCGAATACCGCGACAAACTGCCCGCGCTCAAGGCGCTGTTCGTCGGCGACATGACCTATGAGGACTGCGAGATCTCCTGGATCATCCAGACCTCGTACAACCCGCTGCTGGCCGCGTTCCCGCAACTGCAGTCGCTGCGCATCCGCGGCTCGAGCGACCTGGAGCTGCAGGCGTTCCAGCACGACGCGCTGGAAGAATTGGCGATCGAATGCGGCGGCCTGCCCAAGACGATCGTCGAGGCCATCGCGGCCTCGACCCTGCCGGCGCTGAATCATCTGGAACTGTGGCTGGGCAGCGACAACTACGGTTTCGACGGCGGCCTTGAGACCTACCAGCGTCTGCTCGCGCAGATCGGCCCCGAGCGCCTGCGTTACCTGGGTCTGCGCGACTCGGAAATCAGCGACGAACTGGCGGTGTGGCTGGCCCAACAACCCTGGCTGGGAAGCCTGCGCACGCTCGACCTGTCGCTGGGCACCATCGGCGACATCGGCGCGCAGGCGCTGGCCGAAAGCCCGAACCTGGGCACGATCGAGCGCATCGATCTGAGCCATCACTACATCTCGCCGGCATGGCAGCAGCAGCTGCTGGCCCTGCCCTGCGCGGTGGTGCTCGACGACCCCGAAGAACCCGACGACGACGGCGACCGCTACGTGGCGGTTTCCGAGTAGTTCATGCCCGCCACGCCCTGGCTGCTGATCGGTCCGCGCGGCAGCCGCCGGATCGACGGCCTGCAGCAGGCGTTGCGCGCGCGTGGCCTGGCCGACGCGCAGGTCGTCGACTACGCGAGCTTGCTCGACGAACCGGCGCGCGCGCTCGAGGCGATCGCGCGCGCACCGCAAGCGCTGGTCAAGATCGAATCGCCGGGCGAAGCCCCGGCCCTGCACGCCGCGCTGATCGAGCGCGGCTGGCGTCGGCTCGGCGAACCCGGGCCGAGGCCGCATGAACTCGAACACGGCGAGCTGGCCCATCAGCACTATTGGTATGCCGGTTTTTCCGAACTGCTGCAACGGCTGCCGGCCGATGCGCACTACCTCAATCCGCCCGACGACATCGCCGGCATGAGCGACAAACTCGCCTGCCAGCAGCGCTTTCAGGCTCATTCCGTCGCGATCCCACCGCTGTTCGGCGCGATCGACGGCTACGACGACTTGCGCGAACGTCTGCGCGAACACGCCTGCAGCCAGGTCTTCATCAAGGCGCGTTACGGCTCCTCGGGCGCGGGCGTGCTGGCCTACCGGCGCAATCGACAAGGCCGCGAGGCGCTGTACGGCTCGGCCGAACCGGTCGAACAGGCCGGTCGCCTGCGCGTATTCAATTCGCTGCGTCCGCGCCGCTGCAACGACAGCAGGCAGATCGCCGCGTTGATCGACGCGGTGGCCGCGCAAGGCGCCTACCTCGAACGCTGGATCGCCAAACCGCGCGCACCCGACGCGGCCGGCGGTCATTACGACCTGCGCGTGATCGCGCTCGACGGCCAAGCGCGCCAGCGCATCGCACGCGCCAGCCGCAGCCCCTTGACCAATCTGCACCTGGGCAACCGCCGCTTCGCGCCCGAGCAATGGCTCGACCACGAGGCCATGCACACCCTGGAAACCGCGACCGAACACGCCGCGCAGGCGTTCGCGCGCAGCCGCATGATCGGCTTCGACCTGATCGTGCGCGACGGCCGCAGTTGGGTGCTGGAAGCCAACGCCTTCGGCGATCTGCTGCTCAACCTGCACTGGCAAGGCCGCACGCCTTACCAGGATCAAGCCCAGTTGCAGACGCGGCCCAGTCCGCAACCCGCGCTGGAGTTCGCCCATGTCTGAGCACGATCATCCAGACATGCGCGGCATCGTCGGCGATCACGACCTGTTGCTGATCACCCTCGACACCCTGCGTTTCGATGCCGCCCAGCGTTGCTTCGAACGCGGCGAGTTGCCGGTGCTGAGCGCGTATCTTCCGGCCAGCGGCTGGGAACGCCGGCATACGCCGGGCAGCTTCACCTATGCCGCGCACGCCGCGTTCTTCGCCGGTTTCCTGCCCACGCCGGCGCGACCGGGTCCGCATCCGCGGTTGTTCGCGCTCGACTTCGAAGGCAGCGAAACCACCGCGCCGGGCACCTATGTGTTCCGCGATCGCGCCGACATCGTCTCGGGCCTGCGCGACGCGGGTTATCACACCATCTGCATCGGCGGGGTCGGCTTCTTCAACAAGCGCAACCCGCTGGGTTCGCAATTCCCGAATCTGTTCGACGAAAGCCATTGGCAGCCGGAGTTCGGCGTCACCGCGGCGGACTCGACCCAACGCCAGGTCGCGCTCGCCTGCGAACGGCTGCGCAGCGCCGAACTGCGCGAGCGGCGAAGTTTCGTTTTCATCAACGTCTCGGCCCTGCACCAGCCCAATCGGCATTACCTGGCCGGCGCCGACCACGACAGCCTTGACAGCCATTGCGCCGCATTGCGTTACGTCGACGCCGCGCTCGCGCCGCTGTTCGCCGCCTTGCGCGGACGCGGCCGCGCCTTCGCGATCGTCTGCTCCGACCACGGCACCGCCTACGGCGAGGACGGCTACCACGGCCACCGCCTGGCGCATGATGTCGTGATGACCGTGCCGTACGCGCACTTCCTGATTTCACCGTGAGCGCCGCCCCGATGAACACCGCTGTCTCCGCGAGCGCCGTAGCCAGTCACGCGAGCGATCCCACGCCGCGACTGGCCGACCTGCTGCGCCTGCCGCCGTATCAGGCGTATTCGTATTCCTACCCGCACAAGACCGCCTACCGGCCGATCGAACCGCCGCGGCCGCTGTCGCAGCTGTGGGCCGGCGAACGCCGCGACGCCTTGTTCCTGTACCTGCACGTGCCGTTTTGTTCGTACCGCTGCGGCTTCTGCAATCTGTTCGCGCTGGCGCGACCCGACCCGGCCAAGGTCGAACGCTATCTGCAGCAGATGGAACATCAATTGCGCGCGACCGCCGCGGCATTGGGCGAACACCGCTTCGTGCGCTTCGCCCTGGGCGGCGGCACCCCGACGTATCTGGACGCCGAGCAACTGCGCCAAGTGTTCGCGATGGTCGAACGCCACGCCAACATCGACCTGCGCGCCACCCCGGCCGGGATCGAGGTGTCGCCGGAAACCGTCGATGCCGAAAAACTGCGCGTATGCCGCGACGCCGGAATCGACCGGGTCAGCATGGGCATCCAGAGTTTCAGCGAAGCCGAGGTGCGCGCGCTGGTGCGGCCGCAGCAACGCGAGGTGGTCGAAAGCGCGATCGGCGCTATCCGCGAAGCCGGCTTCCCCACGCTCAATCTCGACCTGATCTACGGCATCGCCGGGCAGACCGTCGCCAGTTTCCTGGCTTCGATCGACAGCGCGCTGAGCCATGCGCCCGAAGAGTTGTACCTGTATCCGCTGTACGTGCGGCCGCTGACCGGGCTGGGCCGGATCGAGGCCAAGAACGGTGGAAAAACCGGCTTCGTGCTGCAACCCGAACCGCTCGACGAACGCCTCGCGTTGTACCAGGCCGGACGCGACCGCCTGCTGCAGGCCGGCTACACCCAGGTGTCGATGCGCATGTTCCGCGCGCCGCACGCGCCCGACCTGGCCGCGCCGGTGTACTGCTGCCAGAGCGACGGCATGGTCGGCATCGGCTGCGGCGCGCGCTCGTACACCGGCCGGGTGCACTACTCCAGCGAATACGGCGTGGCCCGGCGCAGCGTCGCCGAGATCCTCGATCACTATCTCGCCCGCGACGAAGCCTCGTTCGCCTGCGCCGATTACGGCATCGAACTCGACGCCGACGAACAGCGCCGCCGCTACGTGATCCAGTCGCTGCTGATCCGGCCCGGGCTGGAGCACGCCGGCTACCGCGAACGCTTCGGCGCCGACTGCCTCGACGACTTGCCGCAGCTGCGCGACCTGATCGAACTCGGCCTGGCCGACGACGACGGCGCGCTGCTGGCGCTCAACGACGAAGGCCTCGCGCGCGCCGACACCCTCGGCCCGTGGCTGACCTCGGCCGCGATCGCGCAACGCATGCGCGACTACCGGCTGGGCTGAGCATGCATCTGTCCGTGCTCTATCGCGGCCGGCTGAGCAGTTGCAATTACGACTGCGGCTATTGCCCGTTCGCGAAAACCTACGACAGCCGCGCGGCCTTGCGCCGCGACGCCGCCGACCTGGCGCGTTTCGTCGATTGGACCGCGGCGCAGAGCATGCCGCTGTCGATCCTGTTCACGCCCTGGGGCGAAGGCCTAGTGCGCCGTCACTACCGCGACGCGATCGCGCGCCTGAGCCACCTGCCGCATCTGCGCCGGGTCGCGATCCAGACCAATCTGTGCGTGGGCATGCGCTGGCTCGACGAGGTCGATCGCGACAAGCTCGCGCTGTGGTGCACCTATCACCCCAGCCAGGTCAGCCGCGACGCGTTCGTCGCGCGCTGCCGCGAACTCGACCGGCGCGGCGTGCGTCACAGCGTGGGCATGGTCGCGATGCACGAACACCTCGACGAAATCGAGGCCCTGCGCGCGCAACTGCCCGCCACCACGCCGCTGTGGCTCAACGCTTACGACCAACGGCCGGCGGATTATTACGACGACGCCCAGATCGAACGGCTGCAGGCGATCGACCCGCATTTCCGCTACAACCTCGAGCCCTCCCCGAGCCTCGGCGCGCCTTGCCTCACCGGCGAGAGCGTGATCTCGGTCAACGGCGACGGCGACGTGCGCCGCTGCCATTTCGTCGCCGCGCCGCTGGGCAATCTTTACGACGGCAGCTTCGCCGCGCACCTGCGCGCGCGCGCCTGTCCGAACGCGCGCTGCGACTGTTACATCGGCTACGCGCATCGCAGCGATCTGCCGTTCCAGCGCGACTACGCAGGCGGCGTGCTCGAACGGATTCCGGCGATGCTTGGAGCGGGCGCGATGCCCGGAACGCGTGCTATCGCCACCGTGGGCCCGGCGTGAACCGCCGCCTCGGACTAATCGACTGCACCGCGAATGGTTTCCCGCAACAGCCACGCTCTGCAAAGGATCGCCTCATGCGTCGTCATTGGATTTCGCGCGCATTGAAACACCTGCCCTCGTCCATCGCCCACGGTGACCGGGCGAAATACCCGACCACGGCGGCGGCCCATGCCGCGCCTACGCCACCCACTCTGTCTTCTGCCAAGGAACGCACCATGCTTCGACACTGGACCCGCCCCACCGCCCTCGCGGCCGCGCTGTGCTCGGCCGCGATCGGCCTGAGCGCCGCGCCCGCCTTCGCCGCCCCCGCCGCGACCGCGCTGACGCCCGAACAGGTGGTCGAGCTGTACATCCGCGTCGCGCTGAATCAGGACGTCGCCGCCACCAAGACCCTCAACGAGTACCTCAAGCCCGCCTACAACGGCGAGGACGCGCTCGACGTGCAGGCGGTGACCGATGCGCCGGCCAACCTGGACAAGCAACTCGAGGAAATCGCCACCGGCCTGATGCAGGCGCTGCCCAAGGTCGATCCCAAGCAGGCCAAGGCCGGCCTGATCGCGGCGATGAAGCGCCAGAACCAGGCCACCGGCTCGGCCAAGTGCCGCAGCCTGTCGAGCAGCGAACGCGCTAACGACGTCGCCGAAGGCCAGCGCATCGCCGAAGTCCGCTACGAATGCGTGGTGCCCGCACCCGGCGTCGGATTGCAGGAGCTACTGGCCGACCAGGGCCCGCCGGCTTCGCTCACCACCGAGGTCTTCCTCGCCCAGCTCGACAAGTTCCAGCACTCCTTCGACACGGCCGGCACCCGCACCGTGCAGGGCACGATGGACCTCTACGGCGAAGGCAAGGGCAAGCCGTGGTTCACCGGCAACTTCAGCAGCGTGATCGACGTGGTCAACAACGGCATGCTGACGCAGAAGTCCGGCGAGTGATCGCGCAGGCGCGCACGGCCCGTGGGCCGGCGCGCTTGCACGCATGCGGGCGAGCGGCCAAGGCTCGCCTTATCGAACCGATCGTTTCGGCCGCTGTTCACCGCTGACAGCGCGGCGCCGCGCGCCCGCTCACTTGCGCACCGGCAGCGCCCAACGCACCGCCTCGGCCTCGACGCTGCGATAAATGGTGCCGTGGCGCAGGTCCGGCCGGGGCCGGTAATCCCAGCGCAAACCCTTGGGCGCATGCGCCTTCAGCATATCCGCCAGTTGTTGGGTTTCCGGCGCGATATTGTCCTCGTTGGCCGAATACAGCAGCAGCGCCGACTTGCGCTTGCTGGGCATCGCGTCCAGCCGCGCCGCGGCCGTATGCAGCAGCGCGCGATCGTTCCACCACAGGCTGGGGCTGATCGCCACCCAGGTGTCGAACAGATCCGGCTCAAGCAGAAAAGTCTCGACCACGAACAACCCCGCCAGCGATTCGGCGATCACGCCGCGCCGGCCGTTGACGCGAAACCTGCGTTCGAACTGCGGGATCAGTTCGTCGCGGATAAACGCGCGGAACTGCGCCGCCCCGCCCACCTCCGGCACGATCTTGCGATCCTGGGCGACCTGCGTCGGCCCGGTCATGTCGCGCCCGCGCCGGGTGTTCTCGATCCCGACCACGAACACCGGCTCGATCTGTCCGGCGGCGATCGCCTCATCGACCGTGTTGCTCAGGTGCGGGAAATCCTCCTTCACGCCACCGTCGAGCATGTACAGCACCGCGTACTTGCGCTTGGCCTTGGCATCGAAGCCCGGCGGCGCATAGACGTTGATCCGGCGGGTCTCGCCGAGCGTCTTGGATTCGATGGTGAAGGTTTCGTAGAGCTTGTGCGGCTCGGGCTCGGCGGCGTACGCAGTGCCTGCACAGAGCCATATCGCCACCATCAAGCACGCGGCGCGAAACATCCATTCGATTGAATTCATCGTGTTTCGATCCTTGCTCGCGCGCGGTGGTGGTATCTGCGCAAACGATGCTAGCAAGCGGGTTCGATCCGGACACGCTGCGTCGCAACGATCGCAGGCGACAACGCGGCGAATACGCGCGTTTGCCGAATCGGGCGAAATGGATCTGGCGCTGTACCGCGCGCCGTCGCGAACGCATCGCATTAGTTCGCATCGGTTCGATTCTTGTCGTGGCTGCGCTGATGCAGCCGATGCATCGGATCGCTATCGAGCGATGAGCGATGAAGCATCGCGTTCCGACGAACGATATGCATCCAAACCGTTTCGTGAAGCGCGGAGTGATTTCAGACGCGCAAATGCCGACGCACAAACCAGAAGCGCAAAAAAATCAGGGCCCGGTTTCCCGAGCCCTGATTCTGTTTGGCGTCCCCACGGGGATTCGAACCCCGGTCGCTACCGTGAAAGGGTAATGTCCTAGGCCTCTAGACGATGGGGACAAAACCGATTTGTTCTTGCAGCTAACTCTTTCGAAAACCCTTTCAATTCCGAAGAGTGGTGGAGCCAGCCGGGATCGAACCGGCGACCTCTACAATGCCATTGTAGCGCTCTCCCAGCTGAGCTATGGCCCCACGTGCTGGAAAGACGAACATCTTAGCGGGCGTTCAGCGATGTCGTCAAGCATTCATCGCTAGATTTTTTCCCGCTCCCCCGTCACCGCTTCCCGAAGGATTCGACCCTTCCGGGTCCGGTTGCGAGGGGCCTTGTTCGACCGGGCGCAATGTTGCCATGCCATGACCACGTTCGGCTAGATACTCGAGCCACTTTCCTAAAAAAGTATTCATGCGCATGCGGTGGCCGATCACTTCGGCCGGCGGCGGGTACAGGCCGATCACGTCCTGCCAGCGGCGGCCGACATAGCAATGGGTGGCTTCGACCTGCTCGGTGTCGTGGTACAGGCGCAGGTACGCCGAAGGATCGGGCTCGCCGGTGAGCGGATCGAGCACGGCGTAGGTCAGGCGCAGTTCGGTGGTGTAGCGATGTTGCTCGATCACGTCCAGGCGCAGGTCCAGGCCGTCGCCGATGTCGGACAGGTAGGTGCCGGGCGAGAGTTGGGCCGGCGCGAACAGGCGCGAAAAACGTCCGTGATTCTCCGCGTACAAGCCCATCAGCCAGCCGAAACGGCTGAGCTTGGGCAGACGTGCGAAACGCGATGCGGTATGAGTCATGCAGGCGATCCTACACGCCTGCGGCGGATCGCGGCAGGATTGACGAAATCACGAAAAAGGCCTAATTTATAGGCTCTTTCGCGATGTTCCGAGCAGCCGCTCCGGGCGCTGCTTCGCCAGCCGCCGTTCAGTATTCGCGGCGCCCCGCCCCACCGTTAGATGAACGTGCCGATCTGAGCCGACGCTTGCGCGGTGTGTGTTGATTCGCGGTCGCGGCTCGCGCCGCTCCTACAGTCGCAAGCCAGCCTACGCCGCAAACGTGAAAAAACCCGCTGAAAAGCGGGTTTTTCGTTACTGCGGCCTCGGCCCTTCCCGATTCCCGATTCCCGATTCCCGATTCCCGAATCCCGAATCCCGAAATCAAAACATCTCCCGATGAATCCCCAACGTAGTCAGCACCTTGCTGGCGATCTCCTCGATCGAGGTGTGGGTGGTGCTCAGGGTCGAGATGCGTTCGGCGCGGAACATCATTTCGGCCGCGGCGACCTCGCGCTTGCAGGTGTCGAACTGGGCGTAGCGCGAGTTGGGGCGGCGTTCCTGGCGGATCTGCTGCAGCCGGACCGGGTCGATGGTCAGGCCGAACAGCTTGTTGCGGTACGGCCGCAGCCGCGGCGGCAGGCGGTCGTGCTCGAGGTCTTCCTCGGTCAGCGGGTAGTTGGCCGCGCGGACCCCGTAATGCAGGGCCAGGTAGACGCAGGTCGGGGTCTTGCCGGCGCGCGACACCGCGACCAGGATCAGGTCGGCCTCGTTGTAGTCCACGCTCTGACCGTCGTCGTGGGTCAGGGCGAAGTTCATCGCGTTGATGCGGCGGTGATACGTGTCGAAATCGGCGATGCCGTGGGCCTGGCCGATCCGGCGCTGGCGCAGTTCCTGAAATTCGCGCTCCAGCGGCTCGATGAACGGCGCGAATACGTCCAGCATCAGCGCCCCGCTCTCGGCCAGGGCCGCGCCGACGTCGCCGTCCATGCACGAATTGATCACCACCGGGCGTACACCGTAGGACACGGCGGCCTCGCGGATCTTGGCCGCGACCTCCTGCGCCCGCTCGACGCTGTCGACGAACGATATGCGATCGGTCACGAAACGGGTTTCGGTGAACTGGGTGAGCAAGCTGTGGCCGATCGTCTCGGCGGTGATGCCGGTGCCGTCGGAAACGTAGAAAACCGGTCGGGTCCCTGCCATCGATAACCTCGTCAGAAAGCTGCACCAATACGAAAAACCTCGCCGGATCAAGCTTGTATGCACCCGACACCCGGGCGATCATATCCGCTTGGCCGCGCCGGACGCGTCCTCGCCCCCCTCGGAGATAGTGTGCCTTGAACGAGAACATCCTCTGGCTGCACGCGCTGCGCCTCAACGATCTGGCCCGCGTAGGCGGCAAGAACTCCTCGCTCGGCGAGATGATCGGCAACCTCGCCAACCTCGGCGTCTCGGTCCCGGGCGGCTACGCCACCACGTCCGAGGCGTTCAAGGCCTTCATCGCCCATAACAACCTGCACCAGCGCATCTTCGACAAGCTGGCCACGCTGGACGTGGAAGACGTCCCGGCGCTGACCCAGGCCGGCGGCGAGATCCGCGGCTGGGTGATCGAGGCCCCGCTGCAGCCCGACCTGGACCAGGACATCCGCACCGCCTATCGCCAGCTGTGCACCGAGAACGGCGGCGGCGACGTGGCCGTGGCGGTGCGCTCCTCGGCCACCGCCGAAGACCTGCCCGACGCGTCGTTCGCCGGCCAGCAGGAAACCTTCCTGAACGTCACCGGCGAAGACGACGTGGTGCGCAAGGTCAAGGAAGTCTTCGCCAGCCTCTACAACGACCGCGCCATCGCCTACCGCGTCCACCACGGCTTCAAGCACGAAGACGTGTTCCTGTCGGCCGGCGTGCAGCTGATGGTGCGCTCCAACGTCGGCTCCTCCGGCGTGCTGTTCACCCTGGACACCGAATCGGGCTTCCGCGACGTGGTGTTCATCACCTCCAGCTACGGCCTGGGCGAAATGGTCGTGCAAGGCGCGGTCAACCCGGACGAGTTCTACGTCTACAAGCCCACCCTGGCGCAAGGCAAGCCGGCGATCCTGCGCCGCAGCGTCGGCGCCAAGCAGTTGCGCATGGTCTATTCGGATACGCCCGGCGAACGCGTGCGCACCGAAGACACGCCGGCGGAGCTGCGTTCCAAGTTCTCGATCAACGACGCCGACGTCCACGAGCTGGCGAAGCAGGCCTTGGTGATCGAAAAGCACTACGGCCGTCCGATGGACATCGAGTGGGCGAAGGACGGCGTCAGCGGCAAGCTGTTCATCGTGCAGGCGCGCCCGGAAACGGTGAAGTCGCGCGGCAAGGCGACCCAGATCGAGCGTTATCAGCTGGAAAAGCGCGGCGAAGTGATCTGCGAAGGCCGCGCGATCGGCCAGCGGATCGGTTCGGGCGTGGCGCGCATCGTGCGCAGCCTCGACGACATGAGCCGGGTCCAGCCCGGCGACGTGCTGGTCGCCGACATGACCGATCCCGATTGGGAGCCGGTGATGAAGCGTTCGGCCGCGATCGTCACCAACCGCGGCGGCCGCACCTGCCACGCGGCGATCATCGCGCGCGAACTCGGCGTGCCCGCGGTCGTCGGCACCGGCAATGCGCTGGACACGATCAAGGACGGCGAAGTCATCACCGTCAGCTGCGCCGAAGGCGATACCGGTTTCATCTACAACGGCGAACTGCCGTTCGAGCGCCACGTCGCCGACCTGGAAAAAATGCCGCCGGCGCCGCTCAAGGTGATGATGAACGTCGCCAACCCCGAGCGCGCGTTCGACTTCGCGATGCTGCCGCACGCCGGCGTGGGCCTGGCGCGTCTGGAGATGATCATCGCCAGCCACATCGGCATCCATCCCAAGGCGTTGCTGGAATACGCCTCGCAGGACGCGGCGACCAAGAAGAAGATCGACGAGAAGATCGCCGGTTACGACGTCGATCCGGTGCAGTTCTACGTCGATCGCCTGGCCGAGGGCATCGCCACCATCACCGCCGCGTTCGCGCCGCATCCGGTGATCGTGCGCCTGTCGGACTTCAAGTCCAACGAATACGCCAACCTGATCGGCGGCTCGCGCTACGAGCCGCATGAAGAGAACCCGATGATCGGCTTCCGCGGCGCCAGCCGTTACGTCGATCCGAGCTTCACCGACGCGTTCGCGCTGGAATGCCAGGCGGTGCTGAAGGTGCGCGAGCAGATGGGCCTGACCAATTGCTGGGTCATGATCCCGTTCGTGCGCACCCTCGACGAGGGCCGCCGCGTGGTCGAGGTGCTGGAGAAGAACGGCCTCAAGCAGGGCCAGAACGGCCTGAAGATCATCATGATGTGCGAAGTGCCGTCGAACGCGTTGCTGGCCGACGAATTCCTCGACATCTTCGACGGCTTCTCGATCGGCTCCAACGACCTGACCCAGCTCAGCCTGGGCCTGGACCGCGACTCGGCGATCGTCGCCCACCTGTTCGACGAACGCGATCCAGCAGTGAAGAAGCTGCTGGCGATGGCGATCTCGGCCGCGCGCGCCAAGGGCAAGTACGTCGGCATCTGCGGCCAGGGCCCGAGCGATCACCCCGATCTGGCCGAGTGGCTGATGGATCAGGGCATCGAGTCGGTGTCGCTGAATCCCGACACGGTGGTCGACACCTGGCTGCGCCTGGCGAAGGCCAAGGCCAAGGCCAAGCAGGCCTGAGCGCGGCATGGCGGGCGACACGGCAAAACAGGAGATCGCGCAGGCCGTCGTGCCCAAGTCCCTGCTGGGACTTGAGGCCGGCTTCGACATCGACAAGCTGACCGCCTGGGCGCAGACCAAGGGCCTGACCCTGCTCGGCGCGCTGGCGATCCTGCTGATCGGCCTGTGGGTGGCCAAGTGGCTGTCGCGCGCGTTGGAGCGGGTTATGACCCGCGCCAACATGGAAGTCACCCTGCGCGGTTTCCTGCGCAACATCGCCTATGCGGCGATGGTGGTGATCGTCGCGGTCGCCGCGCTGCAGCAGGTCGGGGTGCCGATGACCTCGGTGCTCGCGGTGCTCGGCGCCGCGGGCCTGGCGATCGGCCTGGCGCTGAAGGACTCGCTGTCCAACATCGCCTCGGGCGTGATGCTGATCGTGCTGCGTCCGTTCCGCGCCGGCGACTACGTGCAGGCCGCGGGCGTGGAAGGCACGGTCGAGCAGATCCGGGTGTTCCAGACCCGCCTGCGCACCATCGACAACCGGGTGATCGTGCTGCCCAACAGCCTGATCACCACCGCGGTCATCGTCAATTTCACCGCCAATCCGAAGCGCCGGATCGACCTCACCGTCGGCGTGGGCTACGACGACGATCTCAAGACCGCCAAGGAAACCCTGCTGGCCCTGGCCAATGCGCACGCGAACGTGCTGCCCGACCCGGCGCCGGAAGTGCTGGTCACCGCGTTGGCCGAAAGCAGCGTCAACCTGGAGCTGCGCGCCTGGGTCAAGACCGCGAACCTGATGCGGACCAAGAGCGACCTCACCGAAGGCATCCGCAACGAGCTGATCGGCAAGGGCCTCAACATCCCGTATCCGCAGCGCGATCTGCACGTGTATCACCACGATGCGGATGGAAGGCCGATCGCGGAGTTGCTGACCAAGTCGATCGCCGACGATGGCGATGTGCCAACTCCTGTCACTAAGCCGAAAACCTGAAGGCCTGCTAGACCTTCACGTCTAATAACCAAGCATCCCGTAATCGATCATCACTTTGCGGCCATCTCGAAGGGTTCCTGCATCCTTTCCGGTGGTCTCAAAAGGACTATCCGCAAACGCGACGTGGAGCCAATCAGAAGAATCGTACCAAGCATCGAACTCGGCGTTTGACATAGGCGTCGCACGTTCCATGACAACGACCCATCCGAACGGGTCCGACCAAATAATGGGACACAGCTGCGGAAATTTTTGCTCCTTCCATGCTTTACGTTCGGCTTTGTTGCAGCGCAGTCCCAAACGGATCTGATTCAGGACAGAAAGATCTCCCGTTGGCTTTCGCCGGGGCAACTTGACCGCGTAGCGTCCAATCAATATGACGACGCGAGAGTTCCCTTTTTTGAACTCAAGCGTCTTCACGTGTTTGCTCTAGCCCAACCCGCCCAGCTTGCCCATCGCAGCGCGGTAATGCCTGAGCTCGGCGATCGAATCCATCACATCGCTCAGCGCGGTGTGCTTGCTGTCCTTGCTCAGCCCGGCCAGCACGTCCGGCGCCCAGCGGCGCGCGAGTTCCTTGATCGTGCTGACGTCGAGATTGCGGTAGTGGAAGTAGCGCTCCAGTCGCGGCATGCAGCGATGCAGGAAACGGCGGTCCTGGCAGATCGAATTGCCGCAGATCGGCGAGGTGTTCGGCGACACCCACTGGGCCAGGAAATCCACGGTCCGGGTCTCGGCCTCGAGCATCGGCACGCCGGCTTCGAGCACCCGCTTCCACAGGCCGGACTTGCCGTGCTGGTTGCGGTTCCACTCGTCCATCGCCTGCAGGCGTTCGAGCGGATGGGCGATCGCCAGCTCCGGCCCCTGGGCCAGAACATTGAGCTGCGCATCGGTGACCACGGTGGCGATTTCCAGGATGGAATCGCGGTCGGTGTCCAGCCCGGTCATCTCCAGATCGATCCAGATCAGCCGGTGCTCGGGTCCATTTTTCTCGGTCATAGCCTCGCCGTCGTGCCCAGGTCGCGGCATCATAGCCCACGCCCCCGCCCGACGACCCCGCCGCGATGAGCCAGAACGCCACCCTCGCCCACTACGCGATCCTGACCGCGATGCTGGCCCCCGCGTTCTTCCTGACCGCGACCGCCTCGCTGCTGCTGTCGGCCAACAACCGCCTGGCGCGAGTGATCGACCGCGCCCGGGTGCTGCTCAAGGAACTGGCCGACAGCGACGACGCCGAGGAACGCGACCTGATCGAGCGCCACATCCTGCGCCAGAAGAAGCGCAGCCGGATCATCCTGCGCGGCAGCCAGCTGCTGTACACCGCGATCAGCTTCTTCGTCGGCACCAGCCTGACCGTCGCCGGCGACGCGGTGCTCGGCTATCGCCTCGGCGTGGTGCCCACCGTGCTCGCCGCGTTCGGCGTGCTGTCGATGTTCGCCGCCAGCCTGCTGCTCGCGCGCGAATCCTCGCTCGCGGTCGAGGCGGTCAACGAGGAAATGGATCACGGCCACGCCAGCGCGATGAAGCGCTGGGCCGCGCGGCCGCCGCAGCCCTGATCCGGCGATCCTCGCTCATCGCCCTCGCCATCCGCGTTCGCCCACCGCGCAGTTGCGTCATCATGCCGATCCGAACGCGCCGAACGTTTGCCACATGGACCCCGCCATGGCCGATCCCCTGCAACTGAGCACCCACTACACCGTGGTCTCGGCGATGATCACGCCGGCCTTCTTCCTGACCGCGACCGCCTCGCTGCTGGTCTCGTCCAACAACCGGCTCGCGCGCGTGGTCGACCGCATGCGCCAGCAACTGGCGACGCTGGAGGACACGGTCGACGAACGTGCGCGCGACTACCTGGAAGCGCGGATCATCCTGCACCGCCGCCGGGTGCGGCTGATCCTCACCTGCCTGCAGTTGCTGTACGGCGCGATGACCGCGTTCGTCGCCACCAGCCTGTCGATCGGCATCGACCAGTTCACCGACTACCGGATCACCGGCGTGCCCACCGCCCTTGCGATGTGCGGCGTGCTGCTGGTGCTGGCGGCGTCGATCAACCTGGGCCGCGAGGCGCGCATGAGCGTGAGCATGCTCGACGCCGAAGTGAAGCGCGAATTCGACCGCGACAACCCGCGCAAGAACAAACCTTCGGGTCCGGCGTAACGACCGACCTCGACGCGACGCCCGCGCGACGGGAAAGCGCGCAGCGGGAGGAAGCGAGACCGTATCGCGATCGCCGCGCGATCGATCGCGGCCTTCTCGCCGCGATGGCGACAACAAGCCACTGAATTTACGCCCCGTCCCTAGACGCAACGCCTGCGGCGTCTCGCTTCGAAGATCGCCGCGCACCGCGGCGCCAACAACGTCACGCGCACGATAAAAAACGCCGGCGCACTCCATCTGGCACGCATCGCACAGCATCGTTACGCAACGGATGCTGGCGCAATGGCCGCGCCATGCACATCGGTCGTTTATCGCCGAAAAATCAAGCGATTTTTGCTGTTTCGTCAGCTGTGACAACGCGAATCTATCGGCTATCTTACGGCCGAAAATCGCAGTCGTTTGAGCACGATTCGGATTCCCGGCAACGCTCGCGTCGCGATGAAACAGGTCGATGCGCAACGCATCGGCCAACTTCATCATCAATTGCGTTCGGGGAGAATGCGATGCTTCGTCACTCGTTGCGGGTACGCCTGCTGCTGCCGGTCCTGGCCCTGGTTCTCATCGTGGTGGCCGCGCTCACCATCGCGCTGGCCATGCTCCAGGCCAACCGGGTCCGCGCCGACGCCGGTCAGTCGATCGACGACCAGACCGCCGCGCTGCAAAGTCTGTTCGCGGTCACCCATTCGGTCATGCTCGACCGAGTGAAATCCTCGATGCGCCTGTTGCGCCACGAAGCCGCGCGCATCGGCAGCCCGAGCGTCGGCCCGCAAGTCCAGGTCGACAACCGCGTGGTCAACGGCCTGGTGCTCGGCGGCACGCCGCAGGCCAACAACTTCGCGCTGGTCGACACCGTCACCTCGATCGCCCAGGGCACCGCGACGATCTTCTCGCGCAGCGGCGAGGATTTCGTGCGCATCGCCACCAACGTCAAGAAGGACGACGGCAATCGCGCGGTCGGCACCGTGCTCGATCCGCAGGGCCAGGCGATCGCGCAGATCCGCAAGGGCCAGAGCTTCTACGGCGTGGTCGACATCCTGGGCAACCCTTACGTCACCGGCTACGACCCGATCTTCGCCGGCGCCGACACCACCCGCGCGATCGGCATCTGGTACGTCGGCTACAAGACCGACCTGCAGGCGCTCACCACGGTGATCGAGGACAGCCACGTGCTGGAATCGGGGTTCATCGCGGTGTTCGACGGCAAGGGCAAGCTGCGCTTCAAGTCCAAGACCGGCGCCGCCCTCGGCCAGGGCCAGGTCGAAAGCATCGTCACCGATCTGCCGCAGGACTGGGTGGTGACCAAGCAGGAGGTCCCGGATTGGGGCTTCACCCTGGTGACGGCCTACCCCAAGAGCGACGTCGATCGGTTGATCCTGAAGCAGTCGCTGTGGATCGGCGGCATCGGCCTGCTGGTGTGCGCATTGCTGCTGGGCCTGCAATGGAGCCTGATCCAGAACCGCGTGTTGCGTCCGATCCAGCGCCTGACCGCGGTGGCCGAAGAACTCAGCATCGGCAAATGGAACCACACCATCGCCGAGGCCGACCTGAAGGACGAGATCGGCAAGCTCGCGCGCGCGATCTCGCGTCTGTCCTACAGCGTTCGCGTGGCGATGGAGAAGCTCGCCAAGCAACGTTGATTCAGTGAGGCCGAATTGAACGAAGCCGAGTTCAGCGCCGCCGAGCCGGGCGGCGCTGGACCGACGATTCCGGATCAACCGCACGATGCCAGGTAGACGACGTCATGAACCATGAGTTCCGACCGCTGATCGAAGTGCTGCGCGAATTCAACGTGCTGGTGCAGCAAGGGGCGACCGGCTTCGTTTTCCTCGTCACCGAGGAACTGCACTCGGGCATCATCCGCCTGCACGGCGGACAGGTGAAGGACGTGACCTTCCGCATGCTGCGCAACGACGAGGCCGTGCAGGGCCTGTCGATGGTCGCGACCGCGAAGTTGCGCTTCCAGCCCAACGACATTCCGTCGTACGGCAACAAGATCCCCTTGAGCCCGACCTCGCTGAACTGGCTGCTCGGCGGCTTCGAACAGGAACTGGCGGGACGGGTCGAAACCGTCGCGCCGGTCGCGGCCAAACCCGCGCCGACGGCGGTGGCGGCCGCGGCCGTCGCGCCCGGCCGGGTCGACAAGCGCGTGCGTCAGACGATCGAACAGGTGGCGCTGAATTATCTGGGGCCGATCGCCGCGATGCTGTGCGAGGAGGCGTTCGAAACCCGCTCCGATCCCCGGCAGGTCGTGGGGCACCTGGCGACGTTCCTGAACTCTCCGCAGGAGTCGCGGCAATTCATCGACGAGGCGCACAAGGCGCTGGACGCGATGCGCTGATCGGGTCGATAGCGAACGCGGGCGGTTGCGACGGACCGCTTTGCCGATCGCCGCAATCCGCCCCGCTCAGACCGGCTTGCCGCGCTTGCGCCGGAAATACGTAGTCAGCCGCGTGCCGGCCTCGTCGCCCAGCACTCCGCCGAGCACCACGACGCGGTGGTTATGGCGTGGATCGGTCAGCAGATCGAATACGCTGCCGGCCGCGCCGGTCTTGGGGTCGCTCGCACCAAAGACCACCCGCGCGACCCGCGCATGCACCATCGCCATCGCGCACATGGCGCATGGCTCCAGCGTTACGTACAAGGTCGTGCCGATCAGGCGGTGATTGCCGATCCGGCTGCCGGCCTCGCGCAAGGCGACGATCTCGGCGTGCGCGCTGGGATCGTGGCTGCGGATGTTGCGATTCCAGCCTTCGCCGAGCACCGTGCCGTCGGCCGCGATCAGCACCGCGCCGACCGGGATTTCATCGTCCTCGCGCTCGGCGCGATCGGCCAGCGCCAGCGCGTGACGCATCCAGCGCTCGTCGATCGACGCCTGCTCGCTCACGACGTCCTGGCTCATTCTTCGACCCAGGCGGTCGAGTTGGAGCGCTCGCTGAAGACCCGGCCGTTGCGGCGGATCAGGCGCTCGGTCCACTTGGTCACCCCCAGATCGCGCGCGCCGACCGTCATCCGGCCTTCGGCCTGCACGGTCGCGCTGTGGCGGTCGTCGGCCACTTCGATGTTCTTCACCTCGATCGTCCACGACGGCAGCGGCAGGCCGATCTTGGCGTCGCGGATTTCGACCAGTTCGGCGACCGTCTCGCGCGTGCGCTTGCACGACTCGGCCTTGTTCAAGCGCTCGTCCTTGCGCTGCTTGCCGGTGTAGGTGATTTCGACCACTTCGTAGTCGTCGGTCATGCTGCTGCAGAACCAGTCGCCGTCGAAGCGGTAGTAGGCCTGCATCTGTTCGTTGTAATAGTCACGCACGGCGGCTTCGTCGATGCGGCGCGCCAGTTCGAAGTACCAGAACGCCAGACCGGCCAGCAGAAGCGGCACCAGCATCAGCAGTCTTTTCACGTCACGTCCTCTGTGCAGATCGCCCGGGCGGCGCCGGACCCGTTCCGGCGCGCCAAGGGCGACATGCTAAATCAGAAGACGCCGCGAACCCGAACCCGGGTCGCCATTCCGCTCGACTGGCGGCCGCGACGGCCGCTGCGGCTGCACCGATCGCGGCCGTCGCCGACCGCGATCGGCGCGACTCAGGCCGGCGACGCCGCGCCGCGCAGGTAGTCGAGCTTGCCCAGCGGCACGCCCTGGTGGCGCAGGATCCCGTAGGCCGTGCTCAGGTGGAAATAGAAATTCGGCAGGACGAAGCCGCGGATGTAGTCGCGGGCGACGAACTTGAGTTCGCGGCCGCCCGGGCGGATCACGATTTCGCGTTCTTCCTGGCCGTCCATGCTCTCGGGGGTGACGCTGCGCAGGAACTCCTGGGTCTTGGCGATGCGCGCGCGCAACTCGTCCAGGGTGGTTTCATCGTCGGGAAAACTCGGCGGCGCGATGCCGGCCAGGCGCGCGGCGCCGAACTTGGCCGCGTCGCTGGCCGACTGCACCTGGCCGATCAAGCTGTACATGTCGGGCGCCAGACGCCCGCCGATCAGTTGCGCGTGGTCGATGCCCTGCTCGTCGGCGTAGGCGGCGCCCTTGTCGAGCAGATGGGACAGCGTGTCGAGGCCGCGGCTGAAGGCCGGCACCGAGATGTCGTAGAGCGAGAAGCTCATGGGGAGGTCCTGTTTGCGTGGCGGGGAAACAGACGATGGCGAGGGCCGTGCGGGCCGCGGCGGCGTGGCGAACGCAGCCGGCGGCGATGGCCGCGGCCGAGTCTGAGCGCTTGTCCCAGGCCGGTCAATGAATTTAGTATCGATCGCTATGGAAATAGATGTTGCAGATTCGGCACCAGCCGGCGGGGGCGATGCGGCCAGCGAAACGCCGCCGCGCCGGCCGCGCGGACGGCCGCGCGGGTTCGATCGCGAGCAGGCCCTGGAAACCGCGATGCACTTGTTCTGGCGCCAGGGCTTCGAGGCGACCTCGCTGAGCGATCTGACCGCGGCCATGGGCATCGCCCCGCCCAGCCTGTACGCGGCCTTCGGTAGCAAGGAGCAGTTGTTCCGCGAAGCGCTGCAACGCTACCTGCAGCAGTTCCGCGCGCGCCACGCCGCCAGCCTGCAGGCGCCCGGGCTGAGCGCGCGCGCGGCGTTCGAACGCTTGTTCGACGCCATTGGCGACGGCTTCGCCGGCTGCGGACAGCGCAGCGGCTGCATGCTGGTCGCGGCCGAGATCGGCGGCGTCGGCGCATCGGCGCCCTTGCGCGAGGAAATCGCCGCGCATCGTCGGTCGATCGAAAGCGGATTTCGCGCCCGCATCGAACGCGGCCAGCGCGAAGGCGACGTGGCCGCCGATTGCGACGCCGAGCGATTGGCCAAATTTCTGGCCACCGTGGTCCAGGGCCTGTCGATCCAGGCCCGCGACGGCGCGAACGCAGCCGAGTTAAGGGACGTGCTGCGCACCGCGCTGCGGGCCTGGCCCGCGGGCTGAGCCCGCGCGGCTCAGGCGCTCAACGCTGCGAGTAGTAGCGCATCGCCAGACCGGCGCCGCGCGCACCGTCGCGGCCGACGGGATCGACGCACCGGCAGCGCTCGAACGGAACCACGCTGCGCTGCGCTTGGGCCGAGCAGGCGCCGTCGGCATGAACCGCCGCGTCGTTGCGCGACGCCGCGACCGCCAGCAGGTGCGGCAGGGCCAACAGGGCGGCGGCGATCGGCAGAGTTTTCGACATTGGCGTTCTCCTGGGCGAGTCGGACGGCGCAGGCCCCGCGCGCACGGCACACGGATTCGGCCGCCCTTGTCTGGAACGACGAACCGGGCGGGCGCGAATCGACATGCGGATCGCGATTGGGGGATGGTCGGCGTCGAACGCCGCGGCGGGGTCGCGGCCGTCGGCCGGTTCGAGCGCAGATTACGCGGCCTTGCGGACAAGAACGGTCCTAATGGCCGAGGGCCCGAGGTGGGGCTTGGCGCCTCACATTTCGCGGCCCGGGCTAGCGCGTTCGTCGCGCGGTAGCGTGGAAAGCACGGTCCGCCAGCCACGCGGCGCCGGATTTTGCATCGAACACGCACTCACCGACGCAGGCGGCGAGCGACGGCAAGACCACGAGCGTCGCCACATCGCGGCCAGCTTGCGGCCAACTCGCGATCAGGTCGCCACCGGATCGCGTATGGGCCTCGATACCGACCCATCGATCGGACGACGTGGCACGGAAAGAGGCGGTCGCCCGCCCCTTCCCGCTTTGCCGCGGTCAGCAGCCGGGCGAACAGATCGCCCAGCAACGCGAATCCGGATCGTCCGGATCGCAACTGCTGCAGCACGGACGCGCGACCGCGCTGAGGCTGACGCTGAGGCCCAGTCCGAACGCGAAGCACGCAAGCATCAACTTGGCACGAGACTTCCTGATCATCGTTCTCTCCAACGTGGCGAGGCGGCCGAGGCAGTCCTTGCTCCCGTCGCCCGGGACGCCGACGGCGAATGCCGTCGCGCGTGGGTTGCCGCGGCTCCTTCCGCGGCCGATGCGGATTCGCGATGCCGGCTGACGTCGAAGACGCGGGCTCATACGGACAAGCGTGATCGACACCGGCCGGACAATCGGCCGGCACGAGCGCGGAAAGAGGCGGTCGCCCGCCCCTCCCGCTCGGCCGGAATCAGCAACTGTCCGAACAGATCGCCCAGCAGCGCGAATCCGGATCGTCCGGATTGCAGCTGCTGCAGCACGGAATCGCGACCGCGCTGAGGCTGAAGCTCAGACCCAGCCCGAACGCGAAGCACGCAAGCATCAACTTGGCACGAGACTTCCTGATCATCGTTCTCTCCAACGTGGCGAGGCGGCCGAGGCAGTCCTTGCTCCCGTCGCCCGGGACGCCGACGGCGAATGCCATCGCGCGTGGGTTGCCGCGGCTCCTTCCGCGGCCAATGCAGGTTCGCCAGACCAGCGTCGAATGCGAGGACTCATACGAACGGCCTCGCCTGCGGCGCGCGCGCAGGTGTTCGCGCGCGAGCGCGATCGAATGCAATGGAAAACGCCGCGGGCGCCGGGCGCGCCGAGGCAAGATGGTCCGGGCAATCGCCGATCGCGCCACGGTCACGCCAGCCATCGACAACCGCATCGCGCGAACGCGAATCGCAGCCGGACAACCTACCGATCCATTCCGTGGCGGACATGCCTGCGTCCTTGACGACGGCGCCCGATGCGGGCGCGACGACTGAGTCGAACCCTAGCCGGGTCGGCGCGCGCGAACCGCGTCAGTTGTCACAGCCCGACGCATATGTCGCGGTGTCGGCGCAAACGCCTCGCCTTCAAGCGGTCAGCGTTTCGACCTGTCCGTCGGCAAACACGACGAGCATCTTGTTGAAGTCCGTGGAAACGCCGAGCTGCGAATAAACCTGCCGATACGTCCCGATCCGCTCGCCACCTTGTTCATCGGCGATCACCAGCCAGCGATCACCGTCGAAGGATTCGGGCGGGCGCTTATCGACCGCCGCGCCGATGTGCCTGAGCAAGCCCGCGGTCAGGTCAAAAAACACCTGCGGATCAGTGCCGGGATTGTGCACAAAACCCACCACTTTCGATGCCGGCCTCGCGCCGCCTTTCGCGAACCGGACCCGGACCTGATTGCCGCAGATCGTGTCGCTGATCTCGACCGTCGTGGCGCCGCGTCGGAGGCATTGGCTGATATCGGCTTCCAGTTCGGCCGCGGTCTTCGACGGCAAGCGGATCGGCGCGGTGACGCTGAACATCACCACCTGCCCATCGGCGACCTGTGGCGAAAGCGCGGCCTGCAAACGCGAAATCAAACGCAACGCGACCTTGTCCAGGCGCAGACGGGGCACGGCATCGTCGCCATGTCCCGCGGCCGCGGGCTCCATCACCGCCACCTCGACGGCGATGCGTTTTGCGTCAAGCGTCAGACAGGCATAGGGCGACGTCGCGCCGCCCTGCTCACGGGTCGCACCGACGTATCTGGCGACCTGTTCGATCGCCGTCCTCTCGCGCTTGCCTGACCCGGACATACGCCGAACCTCTCACAGGAGCGAACTCACTCCCACTCGATCGTCGCCGGCGGCTTGCCGCTGATGTCGTAAACCACCCGCGACACGCCGCGCAGTTCGTTGATGATGCGGTTCGACACCGTGCCGAGGAAGTCGTACGGCAAATGCGCCCAGTGCGCGGTCATGAAGTCGATGGTCTCGACCGCGCGCAGCGCGATCACCCATTCGTAGGCGCGCGCGTCGCCGACCACGCCGACCGATTTCACCGGCAGGAACACCGCGAAGGCCTGGCTGGTCTTGTCGTACAGGCCGGCCTTGCGCAGTTCGTCGATGTAGATGTGATCGGCTTGCGCGAGCAGGTCGGCGTATTCGCGCTTCACTTCGCCGAGGATGCGCACGCCCAGACCCGGGCCCGGGAACGGGTGGCGGTAGACCATCTCGCGCGGCAGACCGAGTTCGACGCCCAGGCGCCGCACTTCGTCCTTGAACAGCTCGCGCAGCGGTTCGACCAGGCCGAGCTTCATGTGCTCGGGCAGGCCGCCGACGTTGTGGTGGCTCTTGATGACGTGGGCCTTGCCGGTCTTGCTGCCGGCGGACTCGATCACGTCCGGGTAGATCGTGCCCTGCGCCAGCCATTTGGCGTTGGCGAGTTTCTGCGACTCTTCGTCGAAGATCTCGACGAACAAATTGCCGATGATCTTGCGCTTGGCTTCCGGGTCGCTGACGCCGGCGAGTTTTTCGAAGTAACGGTCCGCGGCGTTGACCCGCACGACCTTGACGCCCATGTGCTCGGCGAACATCGCCATCACCTGGTCGCCTTCGTTGAAGCGCAGCAGGCCGGTGTCGACGAACACGCAGGTCAGCTGATCGCCGATCGCCTTGTGCAGCAGCGCGGCCACCACCGAGGAATCGACGCCGCCGGACAGGCCGAGGATCACCTCGTCCTGGCCGACCTGCTCGCGCACGCGCGCGATCTGGTCGTCGATGATGTGCGCGGCGGTCCACAGGGTCTGGCAGCCGCAGATGTCGACCACGAAGCGGCGCAGCAAGGTCTGGCCCTGCTTGGTGTGGGTGACTTCGGGATGGAACTGCACGCCGTACCAGCGGCGCGCGTCGTCGGCGAAGGCGGCGACCGGGATGCGGTCGGTCTTTGCGGTGACGACGAAACCGTCCGGCGCCTTCGACACGTGGTCGCCGTGGCTCATCCACACGTCCAGGCGCGGCGGCGAACCGGGATGATCCTTCAAGCCGTCGAACAGGCGATCGTGCGCGACCAGCGACACTTCGGCATGACCGAACTCGCGCTGATCGGCCGCTTCGGTTTCACCGCCGAGCTGCTTGGCCATGGTCTGCATGCCGTAGCAGATGCCCAGGATCGGCAGGCCGGCGTCGAACACCTGCTGCGACGCGCGCGGCGACCCGTGCTCGGTGGTCGACTCGGGGCCGCCCGACAGGATGATGCCCTTGGCGCCGTACGCTTCGATTTCGGCCGGATCGTGGTCCCAGGCCCAGATCTCGCAGTACACGCCCAGTTCGCGGATGCGTCGCGCGATCAGCTGCGTGTATTGCGCGCCGAAGTCGAGGATCAGGATCTTGTCGTTATGGATATCGGTCATGAGGGCTTCTTGTCGAACCACTCGAACGCCAGGCAAAGGCCCAGCGACGCAATGGCGGTGGCGGCGGAGAAAGGAACAGAGAATTTCAGGCTATCGGCCAGGCCGGGAGCGATCGCGGCATCCGAGGCCAGCAACGGCACGAGCCAGAATGCGAACGCGCCGACCGCTAGGGTCGGCGCTGCGGTCGCAACGGTCAGGCGCATCGATCTGCGCATGGGTACGACTTCGATCAACTTCCATAGAACCCAGACCGGCATGACGACGAACACGATCAGGCTCAAAAACAACAACATGGCCAGCAGCGTGAAGTCGTATGCGTTCATCGATCAGCCCGCGCGATAATTCGGCGGTTCCTTGGTGATCTGCACATCGTGGACATGGCTCTCGCGCGCGCCGGCGTTGGTGATGCGCACGAAGCTGGGCTTCTTGCGCATTTCCTCGATGGTCGCGCAGCCCACGTAGCCCATCGTCGCGCGCAGGCCGCCGGCGAGTTGGTGGACCACGCCGCCGAGCGAACCGCGGTACGGCACGCGGCCTTCGATGCCTTCGGGCACGAGCTTGTCGGCGTCGGAGGCGTCCTGGAAATAGCGATCCTTGGAGCCCTGCTCCATCGCGCCCAGGCTGCCCATGCCGCGGTAGCTCTTGTAGCTGCGGCCCTGGAACAGCTCGATCTCGCCCGGCGCTTCCTCGGTGCCGGCGAACAGGCCGCCGACCATCACCGTCGACGCGCCCGCGACCAGCGCCTTGCCGATGTCCCCCGAGTAGCGGATGCCGCCGTCGGCGATCAGCGGAATGCGATCCTTCAAGGCCTCGGCGACCATCGCCACCGCGGTCACCTGCGGCACGCCGACACCGGCGACGACTCGGGTGGTGCAGATCGAACCGGGGCCGACGCCGACCTTGACCGCGTCCGCGCCGTGATCCATCAACGCCAAGGCCGCCTCGCCGGTGACGATGTTGCCGCCGATCACCTGCAATTGCGGGAAGCGCTTCTTGACCCACTGCACGCGATCAAGCACGCCCTGCGAATGACCGTGCGCGGTATCGACCACGACCACGTCCACGCCGGCCGCGGCCAGCGCTTCCACGCGCGCCTCGGTGTCGCCGCCGACGCCGACCGCCGCGCCCACCAGCAAGCGCTCGGCGCTGTCCTTGGCGGCGTTGGGGTTGTCGCTCTTCTTCTGGATGTCCTTGACCGTGATCAGGCCGCGCAGCTCGAAGCCGTCGTTGACCACCAGGATCTTCTCGATGCGGTGCTTGTGCAGCAGCTGCAGGACTTCGTCGTCGCTGGCGCCTTCGTGCACGGTGATCAGGCGATCGCGCTTGGTCATGATGTGGCGGACCGGATCGTCGAGCTTGGTCTCGAAGCGCATGTCGCGGCTGGTGACGATGCCGACCAGCTGGCCGCCGTCGACCACCGGCACGCCGGAGATGTTGCGCGCGCGGGTCAGCTTGAGCACCTCGCCGATGGTCGTTTCCGGCCCCACGGTGAACGGTTCGCGGATCACCCCGGCCTCGAACTTCTTGACCTTGGCGACCTGCGCGGCCTGGGCTTCCAGGCTCATGTTCTTGTGGATGATGCTGATGCCGCCGAGCTGGGCCAGTGCGATCGCAAGGCGGGCCTCGCTGACCGTGTCCATCGCGGCCGACAGGATCGGCAGACGGATCGACAGGTCGCGGGTCAGGCGGGTGGAGAGGTTTACGTCCTTAGGCAGGACGATCGAATGCGCGGGGACGAGAGACACATCGTCGTAAGTAAGCGCTTCAGCCTGGATGCGCAGCATGGGCGGGCCCGGGAGGATGAAGCGCGCCATTCTAACCCGAACCGGGGGTCCGGCGCTGGGGTTGCGGGCGGAAAGGGGCGTTCTGTTTGCGGGATTTGGTGAGGGATTTAGCGGGGCTTTGGGTGATCTTCATGGGCGCCGGCCTTCCGCGCGATCGCGCTTGTTTTGCTCGTCATTCCCGCGAACGCGGGAATCCAGTGAATTTGGCCGGTACTTTCCTGGCCTGGTTCAGGCCGGACTTCGAGGGTTCTCGCGCAAAAGGCCCTGGATTCCCGCCTTCGCGGGAATGACGGGCAAAAGCGAAGACAGTAAGTCGGGTCGAAGACGGGCCTGGAAGTAGCGGCCAAAGTCTCTGGATTCCCGCGTTCGCGGGAATGACGGCCTGGGAAGATGGCGCTGAAGTCTCTGGATTCCCGCCTTCGCGCGAATGACGGGCAAAAGCAAAGCAGCAAGTCGGGTCGAAGGCGGGCCTGGAAGTAGCGGCTAAAGTAGCTGGATATTCGGCTTCGCCGAAGTAAAGCAGAGCCCGCCTTCGTGGGAATGACGAGCAAAAGCAAAGGCCTGCCGGATCAAAGGTCCCTTAACCCCGATCCCCCGCCTCCGCGGCCTCCAACGTGTTCTGCATCAACGTCGCCACCGTCATCGGCCCGACCCCGCCCGGGACCGGGGTGATCCAGCTGGCGCGCTGGGCGGCGGCGTCGAAGCCGATGTCGCCGACCAGGCGGCCGTCGTCCAGGCGGTTGATGCCCACGTCGATCACCACCGCGCCGGGCTTGACCCATTCGCCCGGGATCAGCCCCGGACGGCCGGCGGCGACCACCAGGATGTCGGCGCCGCGCACCGAGGCTTCCAGCACCTCGGGCGGGGTGAACTTGTGGCAGCTGGTGACGGTGCAGCCGGCGATCAGCAGTTCCAGCGCCATCGGCCGGCCGACGTGGTTGCTGACCCCGACCACGGTCGCGCTCTGCCCGCGCACCGGCCGGTCGGTGTAGCCCAGCAAGGTGGTGATGCCGCGCGGCGTGCATGGACGCAGGCCGAACTGGCGCAGGACCAGATGGCCGACGTTCTCGGGATGGAAGCCATCGACGTCCTTCTTCGGGTCGATGCGGTGGATCAGCGCGGTGGCGTCGCGGCGGTCGGGCAGCGGCAGCTGCACCAGGATGCCGTGGACCTCGGGGTCGGCGTTGAGCCGGTCGATCAGCGCCAGCAGCTGCTCGTCGCCGGTATCGGCCGGCAGGTCGTAGTCGATCGCGCGGATGCCGACCTTCTGCGCGGCGCGGCGCTTGTTGCGCACGTAGACGCTGGAGGCCGGATCGTTGCCGACCAGCACCACCGCCAGACCGGGCCGCGACTGGCCGGCGGCGACGCGCGCGTCGACCTGGGCCTTGAGGTTGTCGAGCAGGTCCTCGGCGATGCGCTTGCCGTCGAGGATGCGGGCCGGGTGCGAAGGAGGCGTCATGCGGGGTCGTCGGCGCTGCGCTAGAGTCGGGGCCGCGCATTATCCCCCATTCTTTCGCGCGATTTTCGCCACCGCGCCGCCGAATCGGCGCCAGCCGGCGTCGCTCGCAACCGCCGTACCGCCATCCCGCCCTTCCAAGTCCGAACGAGACACCGCCATGAGCCATCCCGTCCCGCCCGTCGATCCCACGCCGCAGGACCACGAAACCATCGCGATCCAGGCCGCCGCGTTCCGCCGCCTGCTCGCCCACCTCATGCACGAGCGCAGCGACGTGCAGAACATCGACCTGATGATCCTGGCCGGCTTCTGCCGCAACTGCCTGGGCGACTGGTACCGCGACGCGGCGCAGGCGCGCGGCATCGACATGAGCAAGGACGAGGCGCGCGAAGCGATCTACGGCATGCCGTTCGCGCAGTGGAAGGCGCAGTTCCAGCGCGAAGCGACGCCGGAGCAACTGGCGGCGTTCGAGGCGGCGCAGAAAAAGCACGGCTGAGCCGTCGTGGGTATTTACCTGTAGGAGCGGCGCGAGCCGCGACCGCGACATCGCGGCTACGACGAAACTGACGCCGTAATTGCGATGTCGCGGTCGCGGCTCGCGCCGCTCCTACAGGGATCTATCGATACCGCCGGCCGGCTCAGTTCTGCTCCGGCCGGATCCCCGGCGTATTGGGATTCGGGCAACGCGGCACGCCCGAGCCCACCACGCACTGCACGCAGCAGCCCGACGGCTGCAACGACGCCGGCGCGACCTGCGGGGCGAACAGCGGCGTCGGCGGCGCGAGCTGGGCCAAAGCCGATTCGGACTTGAGCTTGAGCAGCACCGCCCAGTCGAGCTTGCTCATGTCGCAGGCCGAGGCGGTGTCGGGTGAACACTCGACCTGGGTTTCGCTGCGCAGCGGCAGCGGCCAGAACTGGCCGTTGCGGTTGACCGCCATCAGCCGCATGGTCGCGCCCTGCTGGACGTTGCCGCCGATCAGATAAGCCTTGCCGTCGTTGCCGGGATTGACCGCGACGACCACGTCGCAATGCATGTTGAGCGAACCGTTGTTGGCGTCGAGCGCGGCGGTCAGGCCCGAAAAACCGTAGACCCGGTTGCTCGAGCGCACCGCGCACAGCAGATCGCCGGGCGACGCGGTCGCGCTGGCCGGATCGAGGAACTGAAACGGGCTCTGGTCGGCGCCGCGATACGCGTCGCGCACGTAGTCGTAATGGCTGGCCGACGGCCGGAACCCGGGCACCGACGCTTTCATCATCACGTAGGAAATAAACGCCGCCGACCACGGGTTATCGATCAGGAAGGCGCGGCAGGCCACCGCCGAATAGCCGCTGCCGTAAGGATCGAAGCATTGCTCCGCGCCGGCGAAACCGCTCATGCGCTGAAGCAGGCCGGTGTCGCGCCAATAACTGGCGGTGCGGCGCCAGGTCTCGGTGGCGCCGTCCTGCAGGCGCGAGGTTTCCGCTTCGCTGACCACCGCGCTGGCGAGCCGGCCCTGGGTGTCGATGAAGGGCCGGAACCACAGCAGATTCTCGGTGCAGGCCGCCGCCGCGATACGGGTGGCCGCATCCGCGGCCGCGCCCTGGTCGCGCAATGCGGGACAGGCGTCGGCGGCGAGCGCGGGCCGCAGCGGCCACAACGTTGCCGACAGACTCAGCAAAACCAACAAAGCGCAGCGGTACATCGGCGATCTCCGGGTGGCGATGCGGCCGCGATGCTGGGCGGCCGCAGGGTTTCTCGGCACGACCCCAATGAGCCCGCCTGTTTCCAGCCTAGTCATCTTCCGTGCAAACGGCGTGATCGCGCCAGCGCTGGCGAGACGGCACCGTCGCGGGTTATCGTCGCAACAACGCATTGCGGCACACGGTTTGTGCGACCGCAGTCGGCGCTCCCCCGCCCCGCAAGGAAGGCTCTCGCATCGATGGCTCGCAACCCCCGTCTGCTCCAATCCGTCACCGTGCTCGCCGGCGTCGCCGCGGCCGGTTATCTCAGCATCTGCGGCTGGCTGTACTTCAAGCAGCGCGAGCTGATGTATTTCCCGCAGAACACCCGTCTTGGCTCGGACATGACCGATTACGCGGTCGATCGCGGCGATGTGGTGCTGCGCGGCTGGCGGCTCAACGCGGGCCGCGAAAAGGCCCTGATCTATTTCGGCGGTAACGCCGAACGCATCGAGAACATGCGCGAGTCGCTGGCGCAGTGGTTCCCCGATCGCACTATCTACCTGGTGTCCTACCGCGGCTTCGGCGCCAGCGAAGGCCAGCCCGAGGAAGCCAAGCTGTTCGCCGACGCGCTGGCGATGTTCGACCAGGTCGCGCGCGAGCATCCCAAGCAACCCATCGCGGTGATCGGCCGCAGCCTCGGCAGCGGCGTGGCCAGCTATGTCGCCGGCCAGCGGCCGGTCGAGCGCCTGGCGCTGGTGACCCCGTTCGACAGCCTCAGCGAAACCGCGCAAGCGCACTACAACTGGCTGCCGACGCGCTGGCTGGTGCGCGACCGCTACGACTCCGTCGCGCATCTGCGCGGTTATTTCGGCCCGATCCTGGTCGTGCGCGCGAGCGCCGACGACGTGATCCCGCCGGCCAACACCCAGCGTCTGATCCACTCGTTGCAAACGCGTCCGCAAGGATTGGACGTGATCCAGTTGAACGGCGCCGATCATCACAACATCGGCCAGTACCCGCAGTACGGTCAGGCTCTGAGGGATTTCATCCACTGATCCATCAACCCGAGGTGCGACATGGAACGCCAAGTGATCCATCCCACCCAAGTGTCTTACTCGCAGGCGCACCAGATCACCGGTTTCAAGCGCCTGTTGTTCATCAGCGGCCAGTTGCCGCAATGCGACGCCTGCATCCTGCCCAAGGACTTCGACGGCCAATGCCGCCGCGCCTGGGCCAACGTCGAGCGCCAGCTCGAAGCGGCCGGGATGGATTTCAGCAACCTGGTCAAGGTCACCACCTTCCTGACCGACCGGCGCATGCGCAAGCGCAATTACGAAATCCGCCATGAAGTGCTGGGCGAGCATTCGCCGGCGCTGACGGTGGTGATCGCCGAGTTGTACGAGGAAGGCTGGATGGTGGAGATCGAGGCGATCGCGGCTGACTGAGGAAGTCAGGAATGAGTTCAGAGGAGTGAGGAGTGAGTAAGAGCCGAGGCACGGCTAACGACGCTTTTACTCATTCCTCACTCCTCTCCACTCACTGCTAGCCCGAAGCGCAGAACGCCTGATAGTCGATATAGCCGGGAAACGCGCGACCGGCCGCGCATACGGGGCAATCGGGGTCGGGCCGCAGCCGGGTTTCGCGGAAGCGCATCGCCAGCGCGTCGAAATGCAGCAGGCGTCCGGCCAGCGATTCGCCCAGGCCTAGGATCAACTTGACCACTTCGGTGGCCTGGATCAGCCCGACCACGCCCGGCAACACGCCGAGCACGCCGGCCTCGGCGCAGTTGGGCGCGGCTTCCGGCGGCGGCGGTTCGGGGAACAGGCAGCGGTAGCACGGGCACTGGCCGCGATGACGGCCGGCATCGAACACGCTGACCTGGCCTTCGAACCGGTGGATCGCGCCGTACACCAACGGCTTGGCCAGTTTCACGCAGGCATCGTTGAGCAGATAGCGCACCGGGAAATTGTCGGCGCCGTCGAACACCACGTCGGCCTCGCCGATCAGGCGCTCGACATTGTCGGAGCTGATCCGCTCGGCGAAGGTCTCCACCCGCACCCGCGGGTTGAGCGCGTTCAAGGCGATCCGCGCCGATTCGACCTTGGACACGCCGATCCGGTCTTCGGTGTGCAGGATCTGCCGCTGCAGATTGCTGCGATCAACCACGTCGTCGTCGGCCAGCACCAGGGTGCCGATCCCGGCCGCGGCCAGGTAGAACGCGGCCGGCGAACCCAGCCCGCCCGCGCCGACCATCGCCACGCGCGCGGCCTGCAGCTTGCGCTGACCGGCTTCGCCGACTTCGGGCAGACGCAGATGGCGCGAATAGCGATCGTAGAAGTCGCGTTGTTCGTCGGACTGCTCCAACACCGCCAGCGGCAGGCCTTCGGCGATCCAGCGCGCGGTGCCGCCCTCGACCGAGGCGACCCGGGCGTAACCGGCATCAAGCAGGGTCTGCGCGGCGCGCAACGAACGCGCGCCGGATTGGCAGATCAGCACGATGGCGGCGTCGCGGTCGGGCAGATGCGCGCGCGGATCGGCTTCCAGCGCGTCCTTGACGATGCCCAGCGCATGCTCGGCCTGGCCGGCGGCGCGTTCGTGCGGCTCGCGCACGTCGATCAGGATCGCGCCGGCCTGCTGCCGCGCACGCGCTTGCGCGGGGGAAATCTGTTCGATGTTCATGGGTGGATTATCGCCGGTTGCGGCGACGCTGGCGGGTGCGGGGCGCGATGCTGTGTTGCGTCCCGGGCCCTCACCCCAACCCCTCTCCCGCAAGCGGGAGAAGGGCTAAAACACCAGCGCAGGCAAACTCCCTCTCCCGCTTGCGGGAGAGGGTTGGGGTGAGGGCAAGCGCCAGCCCACTCAGCCAAACGAATATGGCAAAACCTCCATCACCGTCCCGTCTTCTAACCGCTGCGGTCCTTCCGCCACCACCATCAGCGCATCGGAATCGGCCGCCGCGCGCAGGCGATGCGAGCCGGTGGCCGGATTGGGATCGACCCGCAACACGCCGTCGTCGTCGCTGAGCAGGCGCGCACGGATGAATTCGCGCCGCGGATGAGTCTTCTCGATCGATCCGACCAGCCGCGCGCGCCACACCGGGCGCGGTTCGGCGCGGCCTTGCAGCCCGTCGATCAGGGCGCGGCCGAAGCTGAGATAAGTCGCCATCACCGACACCGGATTGCCCGGCAGACCCAGCATCCGCGCCTGGTCCATGCTGCCGAACAGCAGCGGCATGCCTGGGCGCATCTTCACTTTCCAAAAATGGATCGCGCCGAATTCGCCGAGCACCGCGGGGATGTGGTCCTTCTCGCCGGCCGACACCGCGCCGCAGGTGAACACCAGATCGAACGCGCAGGCGGCATCGCGCAGCGCGATTTCGACTTGCTTGGGATCGTCGGGCAAACGCGGCCATGCGGTCGGTTCCAGACCGTCGGCGCGCAGCAAGCCCATCAGCAGATCGCGATTGCTGTCGTAGATCTGCCCCGGCGCCAGCGGCATGCCCGGTTCGACCAGCTCATCGCCACTGGTGAACACCGCGACCGTGGGTTTGCGCCGCACCTCCAGCGAAGCCAGGCCCAGCGACGCCGCCAGCGACACCCGCGCGGGCGTCAGCAGCTGCCCGGCGCGCAGCACGCGCTCGCCTTCGCGCACGTCTTCGCCGGCATAACGCACGTTCTGGCCGAGCGCGGTCGCCGGCACCCACACGCGATCGCCGTCGATGCGCACGTTTTCCTTGATCGCCACGGTGTCGGCGCCGGCCGGCAACGGCGCGCCGGTGGTGATGCGCACGCATTGCCCGGCGCCCAGGCTCAAGCCCGCAGCGAGACCGGCAAATTGTTCGCCGACCAGGGCCAGCGCGGTGTCGTCGCCGTCGAGATCGGCGTGACGCAGGGCGAACCCGTCCATCGCGCTGTTGTCGAACGGCGGCAGCGACAGCGGCGCGTCGATATCGCGCGCCAGCACCCGGCCGTGGCAACGCGGCAGCGACAGGGACTCGGTAGCGAGCCGATGCGCGGCGGCGACCTCGGCGACGATCGCCATGGCGTCGTCGAACAGCAGGCCGGTGGGGAAATCGCTCATGGGCTGGGGACTCATCGGAAACGTGTGGATTAAGGGAGATGCGCTCGCCGCGAGCAACGACCGCTCAGCGCCGATCCGGCGGCGGATCGCAGCGCTCCGGATCGGCCCGGGAATCGGCCTGATACCCGGCCGCGGCCAGATCGTCGGGCGTATTGAGATTGCCGAAGCGTAGGCCATCCAGGCGCAGCCCGGCCATGCCCAACCGCGCCTGCAACGCGCGCACGGCCAGACGCCGCTGCGGCAAGGCCTCGCTCAAGGCGCGGCGCAACGGCGCCAGCGGCCACAGCGCGAACAGCGGCTGCACGCCGTCGTCGTCGATCGCGTAGGCGCCCTGCCCGTTCTGCGCGGCGATCAGCGCCGGCAACAGCCGATCGTCGAGGGTCACCGCATCCACCGGCACGGTGAACAGCCAGGGCGTGGCGCAGGCCGTCGCCAATGCGTCGAGGCCGCCGAGCGGGCCCAGCTCGGGCGTCGCGTCGGCGAATGCGTTCAATCCGGCGGCGGCATAACGCGGCAGATCGCGATTGGCGCTGACCAGCACCTGCGCGACCTGCGGCGCGTACAGCCGCGACAGGCGCAGCACCTGGGCGACGCCGTCGCGCTGCAGCCAGGCCTTGTCGAGCCCGCCGAGCCGCGACGCGCGGCCGCCGGCCAACAGGCCCAGGGTCAGCTCGGACGTGGCGATGCTCATGGGGGATGCGGTCGGGGCTTGCGGGAGTCGGTTCGTATTGTGCCCGTTGGCTCGCGCAGGCGCGGTGGTGGGGATGGCGAACAAAGGTCGACCCGGCGTCGTACCTAGATCGCCGGCAGGGTTTCGGGTCGGGGCGAAGCCGTTCGCACGAGACTTCGCTACTTCGCGGCGTCTTGATCGTCTGACATCGACTGAGCGTTGTGAACGGCTGAGGTGGCCGAATGCCCGCCAGCCCGCGAATCGCAATCGCTCCGCAAAAACAAAAAAACCTCGCAAGCCGCGAGGTTTTTTGTGGACGGACACCAGCCCGACGCGAAACGCAGTGCGACTTCGAGGAATCGCCCGATCGCCGAAACCGGCTTACTTGCCGCGCTTCACATGCCGGATCAAGCGCTTCTTCTTGGCCACCTGCCGCTCGGTCAGCACGTTCTTCTTGCCTTCGTACGGGTTGCTGCTGTCCTTGAAAATAAACTTTACCGGCGTGCCGACCAGCTTGAAACGCTTGCGGAAGAAGTTTTCCAGATAGCGCTTGTAGCTGTCGCTGAGCGTACGCAGACGGGTGCCGTGGACGACGAAGGTCGGCGGATTCAAGCCGGCCGGATGGGCGAAGCGCAGCTTGGCCACGTGCCCGCGCACCACCGGCGGCGGGTTGGTTTCGTAGGCGACTTCCATCGCCTTGGTGACTTCGCTGGTGCCGATCTCGGTGGTCGCCGAGGCGTGCGCGCGATGGATCGCGGAGAACAGTTCGCGCAGGCCGGAGCCGTGCTTGGCGCTGATCCGCACCGGTTCGGCCCACTCGACGAAGGCGAGCTTGCGCTTGAGCAGGTTTTCGGTCTGCTGGCGCTGGTATTCGGTCTGCCCGTCCCACTTGTTGACCGCCACCACCAGGGCGCGGCCGGAGTCGAGCGCGTAACCGAGCACGCTGGCGTCCTGATCGGTCACGCCTTCGCCGGCGTCGAGCATGACCACCGCGACCTGGCAGTTCTCGATCGCTTGCAGGGTCTTGATGATCGAGAACTTCTCGACCGCCTCCTCGACCCGCGCCTTGCGTCGCACGCCGGCGGTATCGACCAGGCGGTACAGACGGCCGTCGCGCTCCATGTCGATCGCGACCGAATCGCGGGTGGTGCCCGGCACTTCGGAGGCGATCATGCGCTCCTCGCCGAGCAGGCGATTGACCAGGGTCGACTTGCCCACGTTCGGGCGGCCGATGAAGGCCACGCGCATGCGCTTGGGATCGTTGTCGAGCTCGGTGGTCGTGCCTTCTTCCGGCAATCGGCTGTAGACCTCGGCCAGCAGCTCGTCGATGCCCTGGCGGTGCGCCGAGGACACCGCGATCGCGTCGCGGATGCCGTAACGGGCGAAATCGTTGATCGCCTGACGCGCGTCGAGGCCGTCGGTCTTGTTGACCACCAGCAGGGTCGGCCGCGCGGTCTTGCGCAGCCAGGCGAGGATTTCGTCGTCGAGCGCGGACGCGCCTTCGCGGCCGTCGACCACGAACAGCACCAGATCGGCTTCCTCGGCGGCGGAACGGGCCTGGCGCGCGGTCGCGCCGGCCAGGCCTTCGTCCACGCCGGCCATGCCGCCGGTGTCCACGATCGCGAACGGGCGCTGGCCTTCGGGCCGGCACACGCCGTAGTGGCGATCGCGGGTGACGCCGGGCTCGTCATGGACGAGCGCGTCGCGGGTACGCGTGAGCGCGTTGAACAGTGTGGATTTTCCGACGTTGGGACGGCCAACGAGGGCGACTAGGGGGAGCATGTGTTTGGAGCCGGGAATGGAGAATGGGGAGTCGGGAATCGCTGGCAACGCGGCCGCTTGGTGCGGCGCCGGCCTTCGGATTGCCTCGGGACGAGCCTTCAACAAGCCGTCGAATAGGGCGCCATAGTGCCAGACCGGCCGCCGCGGCGCTTTGGCGACGCACAAAGGAGGCGGTTGGCGGTCCGGCAGGACGCTGGATCAGGCGCGCAAATACGTAAGACCGTTCAAACAAACGGCCCGGACGGCTGATCGCCACCCGGGCCGCGAAACATCATGAAACAAGGAGCGGAAATCGAACCGGAGGCGGCGCATCGACAAGCCGCGGCGAACCCCGATTCCCTATTCCCGACTCCCCATTCCCGGCTTCACTGCAACTTGAACGCCGTCAGCTCGCCCTTCACGTTCTGCACGATCAGCACGCCGTCGGCGACCACCGGAGCGGCCCGCAGCGACTTGCCGCCGACGCGCTCGCGCGCGGCGAACTCGCCGGTGTCGAGCTTCATCCAGTGGATGTAGCCGTCGAAATCGCCGACCACCGCGTAATCGCCCTGCACGGCCGCGCCGGTCAGGTTGCGGCGCGCCAGCGAGGGCTGCGACCACAGCGCGCTGCCGCTGGAGCGGTCCAGACCGTAGACGGTGCCGGACGGGTCGCTGACGATCAGGCGATCGCTGGCCACGCCGACGCGGCCCGCGCCGCCGTGCTCGCTGACCCAGATCGGACGGCCGCTCGGGGCGTCGATGGCGACGGTCTGCTTCTTGAAGCTGCTCGCGTACAGCACGGTGCCGTCGAGCACCGGAGTGCCGTCGACGTCGGCCATGCGGTCGAGTTCGCTGCGGCCTTCAGGCTGCGCGACCGGCTGGTCCCAGGTCGGACGACCGTCGCTGGCGGCCAGCGCGCTGAGGGTGCCGTCGTCGTTGCCGACGAACACGAAGCCCGGGCCGATCGCCGGCGAACCGTTGCCGCGCAGCGACAGCATCGGCACTTCATGGGTCCAGAACCAGCGACGCTCGCCGCTGGCGGCGTCGAACGCGGTCACCCGGCCGTCGTTGGAACGCACGAACACCAAGCCCAGGCCGATCGCCGGCGCGGCGATGACTTCGTTGGTGACCTTGGCGGTCCACTTCTCGGCGCCGGTGGCGGCATCGAGCGCGATCACTTCGCCGTCCAGGCCGCCGATCACGACCAGGCCGTCGCCCGCGCCGGGGCCGCCGGACAGGCGGATGTCCTTGTCCTTCTTGTCCTTGTCCTTGCGCTTGGGGATGTATTCCCAGACCTGCTTGCCGGTTTGCAGATCGTAGGCATGCACGCCGCCCTTGATCGCCGCGGCGTAGACGCGGCCGTCGGCCACGACCGGGCCCTGGCGCACGCCGATGCGGTCCTCGCCCTTGCCGGCATTGGCCGACCAGATCTTGTCGACTTTGACGCTGGCGGTGAAATCGGTGAGTTCGGCCGGCTCGTTGGGCTTGCCGTCGTCCTTCTTCTTGCCGCCGAACCAACCCTTGACCGTGGAGCAGCCGGCCAGCGCGAACGCGCACAGCACCACCGCGGCGACGCGAACGGCCGGACGCAGGTCGCGACCGGTCTTCTGAGCTTGCTTCATCTTCAAGATTTGGCCTCGGGCTTGGCCGGCGTGCCGCCGGCTTCAATGAGCTTGAGTTCGAGCAGACGGCGACGCTGCGAAGCCTCGTCGAGCTTGCCGAGCGCGGCGCTGTAGTCGTTGCGGGCCAGCTCGCTCTTGCCGAGCGCGAACTGCGCGTCGCCGCGCACCTCGATCGCCAGCGGCGAGGTCGATTTGCCGAGCAGCTTGACCGCTTCGGCCGGCTGCTTGGCGTCGATCAGCAGACGCGCCAGACGCTGGTTGACGATCTCGGCGATCGCGGCGTCTTCGGTCTTGATGCTGCGCAGGGTCGCGATCGCGGCGTCGCGCTGGTCGCTGTCGACCTGCGACTTGGCCAGGTCGAGCTGGGCCAGGGTCTGGTAGGTCCCGGCCGGCAGCGCCTTGACCTTGGCCGCGGCGGTCTTGTCCTTGGCCTCGACCGCATCGGCGGCGGCCTGGAACTGCGCGGCGGCCTTGCCGTGTTCCTCGAGCTGGTGGTTGCCCCACCATTTCCAGCCGCCGATCGCGGCCAGGCCCAGCGCGATGCCGCCGATCAGGCCGGCGCCGTTGGCGCGCAACCACGCCAGCACGCGTTCGCTTTGTTCGTGTTCGTCGAGCAGGTCGTCTATCGCCATGATGCGCCGTCGCTAAGCTGCTTGAACGCCCCAGCGCCGCGCAACGCGCGAGGATGGGCCGTAATGGACCGGCCCGATGCCGCAGTCGATGCAGCGTCGGGCCGATGAAGGTGTTCGCGGACCCGCAGCGCGGATCAGTCGGAGACTGGCGCGAGGGAACCGTCAGAGGATAGCGTAAAGCGCGCGACGTTCGCGCGGCTGAACGGCGCCAGATCGAGCGGTTGGCCGGCGGCGCTGACTTCCACCGCGGCGGTATTGCCCAGACGCACGCTGGCGACTTCGCCCGGGCCGTAGCTGCGCTCCTGGCCTGCGCCGAGGATGCCTTCTTCTAGCTTGCTGCCGTCGACGCCGACGATCTGCACCCAGCTGTCGCCGCTGAATTTCAGCACCAGGGTCTTGGCCGGCGCGGCGGCGGCCGAGGACGGCATGATCGAGGCGGTGACCGGGGTGCGCTGCGGCGGCGTGGCCGACGACGGACGCGCGGCCGGCAACGCGGTGTTGGCCGTGCCCGGCGCGACCGCCGCCATGTCCAGGGACTGCACGGTGGAATTGCTGGCCGGATGACGGGTCGCGATCCAGATCGGCACCGCGATGGCCGCGGTCATGACGATGTAGACGGCGCGGCGCGTGGTCTGTTCGAACACGCGGCGATAGCGCGGGGTGTGGGTGTGGCTGACGAGTTCGGACGGCGCGGTCGAAGCGACCGACGTGCCGCTGAGCTGGCTTTCCAGGTCGATGCCGACCAGCCGCGCATAGCTGCGCAACTGCCCGCGCACGAACACCGGCGCGCCCATGCTGGCGATGTCGTCGTTTTCCAGGGAATACACGACGCGCGCAGGCATTTTCAGCCGCGCGGCCACGTCTTCCACGGACAGCCCCGCGGCTTCGCGGGCCTGCTTGAGACGCGCGCCGCAGCTTCCGCTGCCTTCAGGCGCGAATTCGTTCGACTGCATCATCACTTACCGCCATCCCCTATTCCGGAGCCCTGCGTGTCAGGGAACTCCGCCCTCATTCGCTGAACGTATCTCGCGGCGGCAGCCGTGTCGCCGAGTTTTTGTTCGATTTGTGACGCAGTCATCAGCGCTTCAGCTGAAATAGGCTCAATGGCCAGTCGCCGTTCAGAAAATGCCCGCGCTTCGAAGGCGTTGCCCAGGCGCAACTGGCGCTTGGCCATCGCGCTCAGCGCGAGCGTGGATTTGGGATCGAGCGACAGCGCCAGGCGAAGATCGCGGTCGGCGCGATCGTTCTGGCCGAGCTTGTCGGCGCAGGCGCCGCTGTTGGCCAGCGCCACCGCCGGACTGCCGTAGCGCGGATCGGCCAGAGTGCGGTCGAAATAAGGCATCGCTTCGGCGGCGCGGTTGTTGTCGCACAGCCACACGCCGTAGTTGTTGAGCGCGGCGCCGCGGTCGGGCGCGTACTCGGCGGCCTTGCGGTAGTAGCCGCCGGCCTCGGCGGTCTTGCCGTCCATCTCGGCCATGACCGCCATCAGGCTGTAGGCCTCGGCCGACTTGGAATCGATCTGCAGCGCCTGCTTGAGCTCGGAACGGGCCTTGTCGCGGTCGCCGGCTTCCAGATAACGCTGCGCCGACTGGACCCGGCCCTGCGCGGCGGCCGCGCCGTCGGGCGCCTTGCGCCGATCGCCGACGTCGTATTCGACCGCGGTCTGCTTGAAGCCCTTGCGGTCCATCTTCGGGCGGATGAAGCTCAGCCGGTTGCAGGCGACGGTGGCGAACACGATCAGCGTCAGCAGGGCCAGCAGGCGCAGGACGCGTCCGCGGGCCGGGGCCTTGCGCAGGGTCAGAGCGGACCGCACGGAATCAAGCCGCGGCATCGCCGACGCTCCCGTCGGGCTGGCTCAGGCCCTGGGCCTGCAGTTGCTTGCGGAATTCGGCCTGACGCCGGGTGCGGTCCATGACCTGGCCCTTGAGCTGCCCGCAGGCCGCGTCGATGTCGTCGCCGCGGGTGCGGCGCACCGGCGCGATCATGCCGGCGTCGTTGAGCAGCTTCTGGAACGCGCGGATCGCGACTTCGTCCGGGCGCTCGAAACGGGTGCCCGGGAACGGGTTGAACGGAATCAGGTTGACCTTGGCCGCGTCCTTCATCTGCACCGCGTTGTCGAACTGGCGCAGCAGCCGCACCAGCTGGCGCGCGTGGGTCGGCTGGTCGTTGACGCCCTTCATCAGGGTGTACTCGAAGGTCACCGAGGTGCCGCGCTTGCGCAGCGCGTAACGCACGCAGGCGTCCATCAATTGTTCGATCGGGTATTTCTTGTTGAGCGGCACCAACTGGCTGCGCAACTCGTCGTTGGCCGCGTGCAGCGACACCGCCAGCGACACGTCGCTGACCTCGCCGAGCTTGTCGATCATCGGCACCATGCCGGCGGTCGACAGGGTCACGCGCTTGTTGGCCAGGCCGTAGCCCAGGTCGTCGCGCATGATGCTCATGGCGCGCACGACGTTGTCGAAATTCATCAGCGGCTCGCCCATGCCCATCATCACCACGTTGGTGAGCTTGCGCTGCTGGTGCGGGACGTTGCCGAGGTGACGCGCCGCGACCCAGACCTGGCCGATGATCTCGGCGGTCGACAGGTTGCGGTTGAAGCCCTGGGTCGCGGTCGAACAGAACTGGCAGTTCAAGGCGCAGCCGACCTGCGAGGACACGCACAGCGTGCCGCGGCCCTTGTCGGGAATGAACACCGCCTCGATCGCGTTCTTGGCGTCCATGCCGAGCAGCCACTTGTGGGTGCCGTCGGTCGAGGGCTTGTCGAAAATGACCATCGGCGCGCGCACTTGCGCGTGCTCTTCGAGCTTGGCGCGCAGCACCTTGCCCAGGTCGGTCATGTCGTGGAAATCGGTGACGTAGCGGTGATGGATCCACTTCATCACCTGATGCGCGCGGTAGCGCTTCTCGCCCAGGGTCTGCTCGAAGAAATCCTCGAGTTGGGTGCGGTCGAGATCGAACAGATTGGTCTTGCCGTTGTCGGGCACGAAGACGCCGGCCGAAGCCGGCGCCTGCGCGCTTTCAACGTTCGAGCCGTCGACGTTGACGCTGTCGACTTGCGTGATCGCGATCGGCGCGCGCGCAACGGCTTCCGTCGAGGGCGTGTCGCCGAGCAGCGGAAGGTCGTTGGCGTTGTCGCGGATATCGTTCACTGCATTGCTCGATGTGCGTGCGGCTTAGCGCGCGTACACGTCGGTGGCCGGGAAGAAGTACGCGATCTCGATCGCGGCGTTCTCCAGGCTGTCCGAACCGTGCACGGCGTTGGCGTCGATGCTGTCGGCGAAGTCGGCGCGGATCGTGCCCGGCGCGGCGTCCTTCGGATTGGTGGCGCCCATCAGGTCGCGGTGCTTGAGCACGGCGTTCTCGCCCTGCAGCGCCTGGATCATCACCGGGCCGCTGATCATGAACTCGACCAGGGCGGCGAAGAACGGGCGCTCGCGGTGGACCGCGTAGAAACCTTCGGCTTCCTGCTTCGACAGCTGCTTCATCTTGGAAGCGACGACCTTCAGGCCGGCCTTTTCGAAACGGGAATAGATCTCGCCGATGACGTTCTTGGCGACGGCGTCGGGCTTGATGATGGACAGGGTGCGCTCCAGCGCCATGGAAAGTCTCCGGGTAGGCGGGCCGCTTACGGTCGGCCCTGAGAATAACAGAAAACCCGCGACAGGACGCGGGTTTAGCCGATATGGCTCCCGTAATTCTACATGTAAAGGGCGGGAATCGGGAATGGGGAATCGGGAATCGGAAGGCCTCGCCGGGGAGATTCTGGCGCCCGCGGGACATTGCCGGCGGCCCCCATTTCGCAAAAGCCCGGAATCTAAATTTGGGGCGCCGAAGGCGACGAATACGAAAGATCGCCGCGTCCGCGCTTTTCCGATTCCCGACTCCCCATTCCCGATTCCCGGCCCCCACCGATTGACGCAGCCACACCCCGCGGACTAGCATCAAACAAGCGTTTGATTCATGCCGCCGCTTTAAGACCGGCGTCCAGGCCGGTACCCAGGCCATCCCCCGCTCCCGGAGTCCGACCGTCCGCATGACCACCACCGCTCATTTCTCGACCAAGGACCGCATCCTCGGCGCCGCCGAAGAGCTGTTCGCCCAGTTCGGCTTCACCGGCACCTCGCTGCGCCAGGTCACCAGCCGCGCCGACGTCAACATCGCCGCGGTCAACTACCACTTCGGCAGCAAGGAAAACCTCGTCAACGAGGTATTCCGCCGGCGCATGGACGAGATGACCGAGCAGCGCATGAGCGCGCTCAAGGCCGCGGTGGAGGCGCATCCGGGCGAACTCGAGCCGATCCTGGCCGCGTTCGTCCAGCCCGCCCTCGCCCTGGCCCAGGACCGCAACGGCGGCGGCGCCTTCGTGCGGGTCATCGCCCGCGCCTACGCCGAGAAGAACGACAGCCTGCGCAAGTTCCTGTCCGACCACTACGGCCACGTGCTGCGCGAATTCGCCAAGGCCATCGCCGTGGCGGTGCCGGGCCTGAGCAAGGAAGAGCTGTACTGGCGTCTGGATTTCCTGGCCGGCTCGCTGACCTACGCCATGGCCGACTTCGGCCTGATCAAGCGTCCCGCCGGTGTCACCGAGGCGGCGCATCGTGAACGCGCCGCCCGCGAACTGATCCGTTTCGCCGCCGCCGGCTTCAAGAGCTGAGCGGCGCGGGCGCCGGTCCCGGCGGGGACCGACGCCGCCGGAGTGCCCAGTGCACCGGTTCCGTAAACCCGCCCGCTCGCGAAAAGCAGATTCCCCGCCGAGCGCGTCCCTCCCCTCGCCACGTCCCAAGATTCTCGAATTCCTTCAAGGAGTTGTAGACGATGTCCAACCAATTGCTAGTCCGTCGCGCCGCGGTCCTCGGGGCCGGCGTCATGGGCGCCCAGATCGCCGCGCACCTCACCAATGCCGGCGTCGACACGGTGCTGTTCGACCTGGCCGCCAAGGAAGGCGCGCCCAACGGCATCGTCGACAAGGCCATCGCCAACCTGACCAAGCTCAGCCCGGCGCCGCTGGCCAGCAAGGCCCTGGCCGAGCGCCTGACCGCCGCCAACTACGACACCGGCCTGGAACTGCTGCGCGACTGCGACCTGGTGATCGAAGCGATCGCCGAACGCATGGACTGGAAGCAGGACCTGTACAAGAAGATCGCCGACCACGTGCCCGACCACGCCGTACTGGCCTCCAACACCTCCGGCCTGGGCATCAACAAGCTCGCCGAAGTGCTGCCGGAAAAACTGCGTCACCGCTTCCTCGGCGTGCATTTCTTCAACCCGCCGCGCTACATGCACCTGGCCGAGCTGATCCCGGCCAAGACCACCGACGCGGCCGTGCTCGAAGGCCTGGAAACCTTCCTGACCACGACGCTCGGCAAGGGCGTGGTGATCGCCAAGGACACCCCGAACTTCATCGGCAACCGCGTCGGCGTGTTCTCGATGCTGGCGGCGATGCACCACACCGAACAGTTCGGCCTGGGCTTCGACACCGTCGACGCGCTGACCGGCCCGGCGATCGGCCGCCCGAAGTCGGCGACCTACCGCACCGCCGACGTGGTCGGTCTGGACACGATGGCCCACGTCATCAAGACCATGGGCGACACCCTGCCCGACGATCCGTGGCACCAGTACTTCAAGTCGCCCAAGTGGCTGACCGCGCTGGTCGAGAAAGGCGCGCTGGGCCAGAAGGCCGGCGCCGGTTTCTACACCAAGAAGAGCAAGGACATCCTGGTGCTCGACCTGAAGGCGCAGGATTACCGCGTCTCGGCCGGCGAGCTCGATGCCGACATCGCCGCGCTGCTGAAAGAAAAGGACCCGGCCAAGAAGTTCGCAGCATTGCGCGCCAGCACCAATCCGCAGGCGCAGTTCCTGTGGGCGGTGTTCCGCGACAGCTTCCACTACAGCGCCTTCCATCTGGAATCGATCGCCGACACCGCGCGCGACGTCGATTTCGCCATGCGCTGGGGCTACGGCTGGTCGCTGGGCCCGTTCGAAACCTGGCAGGCCGCGGGCTGGAAGCAGGTCGCCGACTGGATCGCCGAAGACATCGTCGCCGGCAAGGCCATGGCCAACGCGCCGCTGCCGAACTGGGTGTTCGACGGCCGCGACGGCGTGCATAACAAGGACGGCAGCTACAGCCCGGGCCGCAACGCCCAGGTGCCGCGTTCGTCCAACCCGGTGTACGCGCGCCAGCGCTTCCCCGACGCGCTGATCGGCGAGAAGTTCTCGCAGGGCCAGACCGTGTTCGAGAACGACGGCATCCGTCTGTGGGCCGACGACGGCGACGACATCGCGGTGATCAGCTTCAAGACCAAGATGCACACGGTCAACGACCATGTGCTCAACGGCATCCAGGAAGCGATCGGCATCGCCGAGAAGAAGTTCAAGGGCGTGGTGATCTGGCAGCCGAAGGAGCCGTTCTCGGCCGGCGCGGATCTGTCCGGCGCGCTGGGCCTGCTGCAGGCCGGCGATCTGAAGGGCTTCGAGGCGATGGTCGCCAACTTCCAGGCCACCAGCCAGCGCATCAAATACTCGCTGGTGCCGGTGGTCGCGGCGGTGCGCGGTCTGGCGCTGGGCGGCGGCTGCGAATTCCAGATGCATTCGGCCCGCAGCGTGTTCGCGCTGGAAAGCTACATCGGCCTGGTCGAAGCCGGCGTCGGCCTGCTGCCGGCCGGCGGCGGTCTGAAGGAATTCGCGGTGCGCGCCTCCGAAGCGGCCGGCCCGGGCGGCGACGTGTTCGCCGAACTCAAGACCGCGTTCGAAAGCGTGGCGATGGGCAAGGTCTCGACCTCGGCCTTCGAAGCGCGCGAACTCAAGCTCGCCCGCGACGGCGACCGCGTCGTGTTCAACGCCTTCGAACTGCTGCACGTGGCCAAGGCCCAGGCGCGCGCGTTGGCCGAAAGCGGCTACCGCCCGCCGCTGCCGGCGCGCCGTATCCAGGTCGCCGGCGACGTCGGCATCGCGACCTTCAAGATGATGCTGGTCAACATGCTCGAAGGCCGCTTCATCTCGCCGCACGACTACGAGATCGCGACCCGCATCGCCACCGTGATCTGCGGCGGCGAAGTCGATCGCAACGCGCTGGTCGACGAGGAATGGCTGCTCAAGCTCGAACGCGAACACTTCGTGGCCTTGGCGCAGATGCCCAAGACCCAGGAGCGCATCGCGCACATGCTCAAGACCGGCAAGCCGCTGCGCAACTGAGAATCGGGAATGGGGAATCGGGAATCGCAGAAGCACGACTTCTTCTCCCGTTTCCCCTGCCCTGCCCCCATATAGAAAAAACCGGGAGCACGAATCGAATCGGAATGTCGCCGGGCCTTTGCCTCGACGATTCCCGACTCCCGATTCCCGATTCCCGGCTTTCGGAGAAAGCCATGAGCAAGCAAGTTCAAGAAGCTTATATCGTCGCCGCCACCCGCACCCCGGTCGGCAAGGCCCCGCGCGGCGTGTTCCGCAATACCCGTCCCGACGACATGCTCGCGCATGTGCTCAAGTCGGTGATCGCGCAGGCGCCGGGCATCGACGTCAACCGCATCGACGACGCGATCATCGGCTGCGCCATGCCCGAGGGCGAGCAAGGCATGAACGTGGCGCGCATCGGCGTGCTGCTGGCCGGCCTGCCCAACACCATCGCCGCCCAAACCATCAACCGCTTCTGCTCGTCCGGCCTGCAGGCCGTGGCGCTGGCGGCCAACGAGATTCGCCTGGGCAATTCCGACCTGATGCTGGCTGGCGGCACCGAGTCGATGTCGATGGTGCCGATGATGGGCAACAAGGTCGCGCTGTCGCCGTCGGTGTTCAACGACGACCACGTCGCCATCGCCTACGGCATGGGCATCACCGCCGAGAAGGTCGCCGAGGAATGGAAGATCTCGCGCGAGGATCAGGACGCGTTCGCGCTGGCCTCGCACCAGAAGGCCATCGCCGCGCAGCAGGCCGGCGAATTCGCCAGCGAAATCAGCCCGTATGAAGTGATCTCGCACCAGCCCGATCTGTCCGGCAACCTGATCAAGCTGCGCAAGACCCTGGTCGAACTCGACGAAGGTCCGCGTCCGGACGCGTCGCTGGAAGCCCTCGCCAAGCTCAAGCCGGTGTTCCGCAACGGCCAGTTCGGCGGCAGCGTCACCGCCGGCACCAGCTCGCAGATGAGCGACGGCGCCGCCGCGGTGCTGCTGGCCTCGGGCCAGGCGGTCAAGGACTACGGCCTGACCCCGCTCGCGCGCTTCGTCAGCTTCTCGGTCGCCGGCGTGCGTCCGGAAGTGATGGGCATCGGCCCGATCGCGGCGATTCCGAAGGCGCTCAAGCAGGCCGGTCTGACCAAGGACCAGATCGACTGGATCGAACTCAACGAAGCCTTCGCCGCGCAGGCGCTGGCGGTGATCCGCGACAGCGAGCTCGACCCGTCCAAGGTCAACCCGCTCGGCGGCGCCATCGCGCTCGGCCACCCGCTCGGCGCGACCGGCGCGATCCGCACCGCGACGATCGTGCACGGCTTGAAGCGCCGTCAGCAGAAGTACGGCCTGGTGACCATGTGCATCGGCACCGGCATGGGCGCGGCGGGCGTGTTCGAGTCGCTGTAAGCCAAGCGTGCGTCAGCGCCAGCAAAGAACCCTGGGGAAACCCGGGGTTCTTTTTGTGTCCGATTTTTCCTTCGCATCTGGCCGTATCCGCCCTGTGCCGCGCGCGACCGGCATGATGGGATGACGCGCATCGACCCGCGCCTGTTCCGGAGCCGCGCCATGAGCGAATCAGTTCTGCCTTACGCCGCCCCGGGCTGGGCCGTCGCGATGCGACGGCTCACCACCTACCTGTCGCAGGATTTCCTCGGCGGTCCGCGTCCGTGGAAACTCGCCTGGGTGGTCAATTTCCAGAAGGCCGGCACCTTCGTGTTTCTCGGCGCGTTGATCGGCTACTACCACAACACTTCGACGGCCGCCTGGATTTACCTCGCGATGCACGGCAGCTACGGCCTGATCTGGATCATCAAGGACCTGGCGTTTCCCGATCCGAGCTGGCAGGTCAAGGTGACGATCGGCGGCGGGATCAACGCGTTCGCGAGCGTGCTGGCCTGGTACTGGGTGTTCGGCTGGCTGCTGATTTCAGGCGCGTCGCAACCGGACTATCCGCTGCCGGACGCGGTCTGGTTCTGCCTGTGCATCAGCCTGTGCATGCTCGGCTGCGCGATCATGATCGCCGCCGACGCGCAGAAATACTTCACCTTGCGTTTGCGTGGCGGCCTGATCACCGACGGCATGTTCCGCTACGTGCGCCATCCGAACTATCTGGGCGAGATCATGATCTACGGCAGCTTCGCGCTGATGGTCTGGCATTGGCTGCCGGTCG